>NC_017527.1:0-1279521 GCF_000235565.1 Methanothrix harundinacea 6Ac | reverse complement strand
ATGTGAGGCATTGCTTTTTTTGTCCGGAGTTCCCCTGCGATACGACGAAGACGGGGCCCATAACTTTCGGCATCTGCCAGTACATCTCGGGTTAAACCTCGACGACGGTTCCGGCTAGCTCCTTCTGGCCGGCCCCTTCCGGCTGGCCCCTTCTAATCGAAGGCACCCCACCCTCGACTTACTCCTCTTTCCCGACAGCTCAAAGCCCATATCCCTCAACAGCTCCGGGGTCCTCCCCCGACCGTGGATCAGCGCCTCCACCAGGTCCGAGGGCTCGTCGATGTCGATTGAACACCGGAACGACTCGAAGACCCCGACCGAAAGCCCCAGCTCTTCCGCCCTTCGAAGGTGCTTCAAGAAACTGAGGCCGTAGTAGCAGACCCTAAACCGAGGGTCTCTGATGAGGATTATATTTGTTCCGCCCCCCCTCCCTGGAGCGATCACCACGTCGCCGGGGGTGCGGACGAGATCGGCGATATCCGAGGGGCTCATCAGGGGGAGGTCCGCCATGGCGATCAGGAGGTCGCCAGGCCAGCCCTTCCTCTCCTCCGCCTCGATGACGAGGTTGAGGGCCTCGTCCAGCTCCTTCGGAGAATCGAGGACCTCGATCCCGGACCTTTTTCCTGCTCCGCTTATCTTATCCTCGAGAACCCCACCCCCGGGAAGGGGACTCTTCAGCAGGATCGTGACGGTACCCAAACCCGAGACGGCGTCGACGACGTCCTCGAGCATCGCGAGGGCGAGCCTCTCCCTCTCCACGGTAGATAAGACCGTTGAGAGCCTGCTCTTGGCGCAGTCGAGCTTGAAGGGTATGACGACTCTTATGGGCCGCATGGCTGGTCAGACGCTTCGATCTAGATCCCGGAATCCCGATCCCGGAGCCGGGCCCGGATCACGTCCAGCTCCCGCGGCCGGAAGAGCCTCCACCCAGCCTTCGGGAGGGCGAGCCCCCGGAGGACGGCGGCGGGGGTTCCGTCCCCCGCCTCCCCCATCAGGAGGTTCGCCATCCCGGCGACCTCGTCGGCGATCGCCTCCAGGGTTATCTCCAGCTCCCTCCCCTCCAGGTCCCGCTCCCCCCGCCAGTCCCGCAGGGCCGCGATCCCGGCCCAGCCGATGGCGACGCCCGCGACGCCGCAGCGGAAGGGCCTTCCGCAGGTGTCGGTGACGATGACGGCGCAGTCCCTACCGAGGCGGCGGCGGATCTCCTCGGCGCTGGCTCCGGGGTCCACCGGGAGGAGTAGGATCCTCCCCTCGCCGACGTTCGATCTATCTATGCCGGCGTTGACCCCGATGTGGCCGAACCTCGTCGCCACCAGGAGGAAGGGGTGATCTAAAAGAACCTCCTCCGCCTCCTCCAGGACCGCCTGGACGAACCTCGGATCCTTCTCCAGCCTTCCGGCGATCTCCTCGGCCCTGGGGGAGGGGGAGTAGTCCTCGAGCCTCCTCGCCCGCCCTTCCGCCTTGGAGACGACGGTGGAGGCGATGCAGACGACGTCGCCGTCCTGGACGGCAAACCGCTCCCTGATCATCGCTGCGAGGTCGTCCCCCTCCTTTATCGCGGGAAGGCCCCTCACCAGATGGCAGCAGACCGGGTCCATAGAGATCGGCTCCGGAGCGGCTAGAAGCTACCTGAACCGCTCCTCGTAAGGCATTCTGCTCAGGTGGTAGAGCCTCGCGTGGACGAGAAGGTCGAGGAGGTAGGAGTAGTTCTCGGCGACGATGGCGAGCCTCTCGTCGCCCCGCTCCTCCCAAGGTAGAGAGTTGTAGCTATCGGCGAACTCCTTCCAGTACCCTGGGGGGAGGAACTCCAGGAGGTAGAGGTGGCGGTCGGTGAAGGTGAGGTTTATCTCCGGCTCCATGGCAGATAAGCCCCCTCAGGCCGAGCCCTTCCTCTCCACGACCTCTGAGAAGGCGAGGGTTCCGCTGATCTTCTTTATCTTCGCCCGGACGATGTCGCCCTTGGCCGTCCCCGGGACGAAGATCATGAACTTGTCGACCCTGGCGATGCCGTCGCCCTTCCTCCCCACCGAGTCGATCCGCAGCTCGTAGGTCTCCCCCTCCTCTATGACGTCCTTGGGGACGACCGTCTTCGTCTTCCTCTTTCTGACGGGCCGATGAGCCCCGCAGGCCTCGCACTTGAGCATCAGGACGCGATCGCTCCTGATCAGCTGGGTGTCGGGCCTGTGGCACTCGGAACAGATGACGTACTCCTGGACGTAGGAGTCGATGTGCCGCTCGAGGTTCTGCTCCGTGAACCTCCCCTGGAATACGGCGTGCTGGCCCTCGATCTTGCCGGCGGTCCCCATCTCCTGGAGGATGAACTTCATCAGGTGATCCGGGTCCCGGTTGAGGGCGTCAGCGATGCCGGCGAAGTTCTCCAGGACCGTCGTCTTCCCCTCGTAGAAGATCTTCGGGGGGGGTATGACGAACCTGTCCTCCGTACCCCTGGAGGCGGGAAGCCTGCTCATGGCCCGCTCGAGCCCTTTCATGTAGTCTTCCATCAGAACACCGACAACCTCGATTATTTTATCAGCTCGGCGCCCTTCTCGACGACGATGTAGATCGGAGTGGGCAGCTTATGTCCCGCCCTCCTCAGGGCCATCTTCGCCTGGGGGACGCTCGTGGGGGCGGTGCTGACGGAGAAGATCTTCTGTTCCGCATCCACCCTCGCAGCGGTCCCGACGGCCTTCCCAAAGGCGTGGCGCATCCCGCTGGAGACTCGGTCTGCCCCGGCCCCCGTCGCCTGCTTGTTCTCCCGGAGGACCTGGTGGGGGTAGACCCTAAGCTTCATGTGGAAGTTGAGCCTTCCGACGTAGGTCATGAGATAACGGTTGGCTGTGACCCTCGCCGCCTCCAGGGCGGTGTGCCTGATCTGGCAGGGCTCCTTGGCCACCAGGGTCAGGGTGACGGGAAATTCGGTGTTGAGGTTGCCCATGTCGTAGTGGACGACCTTGCTCCCCGGAACGCCCCCCATGTACTCTCTCCGGGTATAGGGGCGCTCCAGCCTTCTGTACATGCTTGCTGGTTTACGTGTCAAAACTGAACTCCTCCAAAGTGATCTTGAGCCTGCCTAGTAGATCGATATGGTTTATAAGCGTTGGGGGCGGAGGGCGGGGGGGTTTAGCGGCCGCCCCCGGCCTCAGACCGTCGTCGGGGTCGACGCGGAGATCTCTCCCGCGAGGGAGATCTTCATCACCGCCTCCGCCTCGTCGACGGAGCCGGTGTTGGCGAGGGCCCACATCAGCTTCACCAGGGCCACCTCGGGGAGGATGTCCCCGCCTTCGATACCTCCGGCGGCGAGGATGTCTCGGCCCGTGTCGTAAACCCGGTCACAGACCCTCCCCCGGAGGCACTGGGAGGTGATCACCACGGGGACCCCCGCGTCGGTGGCGGCCTTTATCGACCCCACCCAGTCGGAGGCGACGTGGCCGAGCCCCGTCCCCTCCAGGACGATCCCCCGGTACCCGGCGGCGATGCATTCCTCGAAGAGGTCGGGGCTCCCTCCGGGGAAGTACTTGACGAGGGCACACCTCGGCTCGAGCCGATCGTTCACCTCCAGCTCCACCTCGCCCCTCCTCCGGAAGTCCCCCAGGATCTCGAGATCCCGGGACGGATAAAGGACCCTGGCGATGGGGTGCTGGTTTATGCTCCGGAAGGCGTCCCTCCGGGAGGTGTGCATCTTCCGGACCCGAGTACCCCGGTGGACGAGGCAGAAGTCGTCGCTGGTGGACCCGTGCATCACCACCGTCACCTCGGCGATATCCGTCGTCGCCACCCTGGCCGCCGAGATGGCGTTCATGGCGGCATCGCTGCTGGGCCGGTCGGAGGACCTCTGGGAGCCGACGAGGACGATCGGAACCGGGGTCTTCACCATGAAGGAGAGGGCGGCGGCGGTGTAGGTCATGGTGTCGGTCCCGTGGGTGATGATGACGCCTGCTGCGCCCTTCTCTATCTCCGACCCGACGGCCCTCGCCAGGACCTGCCAGTACTCGGCCTTCATGTTCTCGCTGAGGATGTTGTAGATCACCTTCCCCTCGTAGTTCGCGATCTCCAAGAGCTCCGGGATCGATGATATGATCTCCTCGGCGGAGAACTGGCTGGTGACAGCCCCCGTCCTGTAGTCGACTTTGCTGGCGATCGTCCCCCCCGTGGAGAGGATCGAGACCTTCGGGAGCCCCTCCGAGCGCGGCAGGGGCGGAGGCGGGGGGACCTTCAGGGCCTTCCCCCGAGCCAGAAGCTCCACCACGGACCGTTCCGGATCGAAGCCGGCGTTGTAGCCGCTCTCCATCTTGATGACCACTCTGCCGCTGACGGAGGGCATCAGGACCCCCTCCCGGCGGACGCCGTCCTTTGTGACCGCTATTCTATCCCCCAGTTCCAGCATCACCGCATCAGCTCCTGCCTCCTTTTCGACAGAGGGTGATTTCGAGGGATGAAAAACGTTCCCCTCCGGGGGGCGGCCATCGACGGGGAGGCGCCATCTCTTCCGCCAAGGCGCGACAGATTTATATCCTGGTGATACAACCCTCGGTGCGGTATGGCAAAGTTGCTATAAGAAAACAATGTTGCCCAAAATTCTGGAGGGGGGCTGAAGATGGTCTCATGGTGGTGGTCGGGTTCTGAAGGGCGGACCGAAGGCTCATATCCGGTCCTTCTTGGCAACAAAGGTGGCGATCATCCCCGTTCTCCTCGGCGGTCCGGGCTCTGGCTCCCCGGGCGGATCCCCGCCCGCGCCTCTCGGCAGGCATCTATAATTTTCCTCGGCCTGATCGTCCTCGTCTCCGCGGTGGGGATAGTCCCCGGGGGGGCCCTGGCCGCCCTGGACCTCTCCGTGACATCCTCGGCAAAGGGCGAAGCCGTCGTCGCGGGAGAGAGCTTCAGCTACACCTTCGAGGTGAGGAACTCCGGCCCCGCCGCCTCCGTGATCATCACCACCAACCTCTCGATCCCCGAGGGGGTCACCCTGGAGTCCTTCACCGTCAGCCGGGGAGAGTACGACCGGAGGGGTGGGGTCTGGACCGTCGGGGACCTCTCCGCCGGGGGGGTCGAGAGGCTGACAGTGGATCTGGTGGTCGCCCCTTCGGTCCCGCCAGGGACGGTGATCTCCGCCGCCGCCAGGGTGACGGAAGATCGGGCCGACCCCCGTCCGGAGGAGATCGAGGCCTCCACCCAAACCACGGTAATGGCCGAGGCGGAGGTGAGGGTGGTGGTGACGTGTCCTTCCCCGGAGGAGGGTGGAGAAGATATGCCCCTTTACGTCGTCAATGTCGCCAACCACGGCCCTAGCTACGCCCGAAATGTATGGTTCATGGATCTCATCCCCGTGGTGATGTGGCTCAACGGCGCCAGGTACAGGAATGAGGCGACGGGGGATGAAGGGGATTGGATCGGTTTTCTGGATCTGGGCGACCTCGCGCCGGGGGAGACGAAGCGGGTCAGAGTCTACGGGGACCTCTCACCCACCACAGCAAGATCGAATCCAGGGGTGACGATCACCGTCAGGTGGATGGACTCCGTCGATCCGGCATGCAACTCAGAGGTCTCGAGCTGCCGGGTCGATCGGATCGGTTGAGTCGGCCGCCCCGGGCCTCGGTCTACTCGAGGAAAGCCGATTAATATGCGTGCGATGAAGGTTTCTGGGGAGGCTTTTCACTTTGATATATTTCGTCACCGGGAACCGGGGAAAGTATGAGGAGGCCCAAGAGCTTCTGGGGGACGTAGAGCAGAGGAAGATCGGGTACCCCGAGATCCAGGCCGACACCCTTGAGGAGGTGGCGGTCTATGGCATCCGGGATGTGGTGGATAGGCTGCCGGGGCCCGTGATGATCGAGGACGCGGGGCTCTTCATCGACTCCCTGATGGGTTTTCCCGGGGTCTACTCCGCCTACGTCTTCGATACCATCGGAAACGAGGGGATCCTCCGGCTGATGGAGGGAAGACCCCATAGGAGGGCGGTCTTCCGGTCGGTGGTGGCGTACGCGGAGCCGGGGATGGAGCCGATCCTCTTCTCGGGGGAGCTGGAAGGGGAGATCGCCCTCGAACCCCGGGGCTCTGGAGGATTCGGGTACGACCCGATCTTCCGGGTGGGGGAGAAGACGATCGCCGAGATGGACCTCGCGGAGAAGAACCGGATCTCTCACCGGGGCGGATCTATCCGCGCCCTGAAGGAGTGGCTTGGGGCCCGATGAGCCGCCGGGTCAGCATCTCTTCTTCTTCTGAAGGACGCACTTGGGGAGCATCCTGCTGTCGATCTCCTTTATCCTCGGGGCCTGGACGGCGGAGATGTAGAGGGTCCTCCCTTCCACCTCGAGCCTTCTGTCCATCGGCTTTGGGGGGCTGAGCCTCACCGGTAGGAGGATCGGCCCCTCGCAGGTGGTGGCTATCCGAAGCTCTGAGAAGCTCTTTTTGATGTACTCCCGGATCTCCGGGGATATGGTGGGGTCGGGGAGAGGGCCATTTCGGGGGAGTTTTCCTGGCATCGCCGGATTCTTCGTCCTCCCCCTAGAAATAGTATATCCGCCCGATGGTGGGCCCTCGCCCCAGGGCGAGGCGGATCTCGCCCTCCCTGAGGTGGGATGCCCTTTATAAGCCCCGGGGCTGAACCTCTCCTCATGGCGAGGAGGAAGAAAGGATACTACCGGGGGAGGGACCTGGCGAGGCAGAGGATCGAGCGGCTCTTCGTCCTCGCCGAGGAGGAGCACGAGCGGCATCCGGAGAGGAGCGACAGGTACGTCGAGATCGCCAGGAGGATGGGGATGAGGATGAGGGTCCGGATCCCCCGCCGGCTGAAGAGGCGGATCTGCAAGGGGTGTCGGTGCTACCTCTCCCCCGGGAGGACCCGGGTGAGGCTGAGGGATGGGATGGTCACCGTCACCTGCCTTGAGTGCGGAGAGGAGATGAGGTATCCGTACCGGAGGCCCCGGTGATCCGGGGGCTCCTCCACCTCCCATCCCTGGAGGTTTTGGGTCTGGGCGGGGTCGAGGGCCCTTCCACCATCCCGCCCGGCGGCCGGGAGGGGCGGGCGGATTCCTCCGGCAGATTTTCCTCTTCCGGAACCGCTCCTACACCGACGCGTCGGGGGCGGAGATCTTTAGACCTCGACGATCGAAGAGCCAGGTACCCCGGCCGCCTCGACCGGAGGTTTCTCCAAAAATTTTTAATATAATGATCGAATACTTGATCAGTGCCGACGATTCCGGAGGTGGATTATGGCATACCTTTGGTCCATTCCCTGGACCTTCATGTCCTCTCTCGGGGTGCTGGACCAGCCCGGTTACTGGCCCCCCGAATACGTGGCGGCATCGAGGGCCTTCCTCGTCCTCCTGACAGCCTATCTGGGCTTCAAGGCGCTCTATCTCCCCTTCAGCTTCAACGATGGGGAGTAGGCAGCCCGCCCCCCTCCCTGCCGCAGAGGCCCAGAGCCTAGGTGGCCCACTGAGCGGTGGCTGGCCCTGCGGGAAGTTATTTCTACAATGTTCTACTATGTACATACCATGCAGCTTCGCTGCGGCAGGTGCGGCGCTCGCTGGGAGTACAGGGGGCGGGCGGAGGTCTACGCCTGCTGCCCCCAGTGCCGGTCGAAGGTGAAGATCGACCTGGAGGGGATCCCCCTCAGCCTTGAGAGGTGGGCGGTCCGGGTCCCCCTGGAGGTCCGGGTCCCCGACGACCTCCCGGGGGCGGCGGAGGCGTTCTACCGGGGGAGGCTGGAGCCGCCCTTCGGGCCGATAGCCATCTCCACTGCCATCAGGCACGACCACAGCAACTACGACGAGCTGGTCATTAGGCTGGAGAAGAAGGCAGCGGAGGAGGGGGCCGATCCCAAAGAGGTGATGGCCGCCTATCAGATCCTGAGGGAGCGGTTCGACCGGGAGATATGCACCCGCCTCTGGAGGTCGATGGCTTGCAGGTGCGGCAGGGGCGATCTGGACGGCGGGGCTGACCCTTGTAGGAGAAGATCGATATGAAGGAAGATAAGCGGAGGCCTTATCGGTTCGTCGAGGCCCTGGGGCCTGAGGCTCTAGGGGCCTTTGAGGCGCTATCTGCCGAGGTTCTTAAGGACGGCGCCATAAAGGGGAAGGAGAAGGCTCTGATCGCCCTCGCCTCTGCCGTCGCCGTCAACTGCCGGTACTGCGTCGGGGCGCAGAAGCGACACGCATCGATGGCCGGAGCCAGCCCCGAGGAGATTCTGGAGGCGGCGGCCGTCGGCGCCCTCGTCCGGCTCGGGTCGGGGTTCACCTACGCCTCCTACCTCCTCGACGATGGAGAGGACGAGGACCCTCTCCCCAGAGGAGGCGATTGAGATGGATGGAGACGGCCGCTGTCAGGGCTGCGGTCAGGATCTGGGGGAGGAGGAGCTGATCCTCCACGAGGGGGAGAGGCTCTGCGAGGAGTGCTACTTCGACCGGTGCCACCGGATCAAGGTCTGCGACCCCTGGGGCGAGAGGTCCAAGCGAGTCTTCCGGGAGATGGCGGGGCTGGAGGGGACGGAGGGGCTGACGGAGGTCCAGGCGAAGATCTACGAGCTCATCAGGTCGAGGGACGGGGCATCCCCCGAGGAGATCGGCCGCGAGTTCGGCCTCAGCCCCGCGGAGGTGCAGAACGAGTTTGCGATCCTGCGCCACTGCCAGCTCGTCAAGGGGAAGAGGGCTGAAGGCAAGATGCTCTTCGTCCCCTGGTAGGCGCTAAATCAGAACGACGCCCTGGGGGCCTCCCCCTCCCTCATGTTGAACTCCATCGTCCAGAATCGGGCCTCTCCGTGGTGCATCCGGAATATGGCCAGGTTCGGGTCCTCGGGGCCCTGGACGATCGCCTTCAGGAAGGGCCTCTCCTCGATCAGCCGGGCCCTCAGCCCGGCGTCGTCGAGAAACTCCATCTCCCCCGCGACCCTCATAATCTTATCGTGGTTTTGTGAAGAGAAGCAGACCTCGACGAGAGGGTTCTTCCGGAGCTGCTGGCAGACCTTCTTCTGCTCGCCGGTGTGGAAGTAAAATCCGGTCTCGTCGGCGAACCACATCAGAAAGGCCCTGACGTGGGGCTGGTTCCCCTCCGCCGTCGCGACGTAGCCGACGGGGTTGTCGTTAGCGAATTTTGTGAACTCTTTCAGGTTCATATAAATCTCTCCGATCCGTTCAAGACGATCCATCCGAGACGGGATTTAGGATGGGGGCCCGAGCCTGCCCCGACGGAACTGCGAAGGAGATCTCACCATCATACTTATATATATTGGAGGGATCGCCCTGGAGCAGCCAGGGGACTGGGTCCCGGATGGTGGTTACGACATGGATTATACCAGAGGTCCTGAAGGGGCAGACGAGGCCATCAGCCCCTTTGCGGAGAGGATGTCCCGGGTTCCCCGGTCCTTCATAAGAGAGATCCTGAAGGTGACAGAGGACCCAAAGACGATCTCCTTTGCGGGGGGGCTTCCAAATCCCCGGTTCTTTCCGGTGAGGGAGGTGGCAGAGGCCGCCCAGAAGGTATTGAGGGAGAGCGGCGAGGCAGCCCTCCAGTACAGCACCACCGAGGGCTATCTTCCCCTGAGAGAGCTGATCGTCGAGAGGTATGCCAGGAAGGGGCTGAAGGTCGACGCCGAGGAGATCCTCATCACGACCGGCTCACAGCAGGGGCTGGACCTCTTGGGAAAGGCGTTCCTAGACAAGGGAGACCGGGTCATCGTCGAGGAGCCGACGTACCTCGCCGCCATCCAGGCCTTCGGGATCTTCGAGCCAAAGTTCCGCTCCGTCCCCCTGAAGGAGGATGGTATCGACCCGCGCGCCCTCGCGGTCGCCCTCTCGGAGGGGCCGGCGAAGCTCTTCTACGCCGTCCCCAACTTCCAGAATCCCACCGGGGTGAGCTACTCCGAGGAGAGGAGGAGGGAGGTGGCCGGGGCGATGAGGGGGCATGCCACCGTCTTCGTCGAGGACGACCCTTACGGCGAGCTGAGGTTCATCGGCGAGGAGGCGCCGTCGATGAGGCGGTATCTCGGGGGGAGGGCCGTCCTCCTCGGCTCCTTCTCCAAGGTGATCTCGCCGGGGCTCCGCCTCGGCTGGGCCTGCGCCCGGAGCGACATCATGGAGAGGATGGTCATCGCAAAGCAGGCATCGGACCTGCACACCAGCATCCTCTCTCAGAGGATCGCCTACCAGTACCTGGTGGACAATGACGTAAGCCAGCAGATGGAAACGGTCCGGTCCGGGTACAGGAGGCAGAGGGACCTGATGGTGAAGATGATCGAGGAGAGCTTCCCCGCCGGGGTCGAGTGCACCAGGCCCGAGGGGGGGATGTTCCTCTGGGTGACCCTCCCGGAGAATATGTCGTCATTGGAGCTCTTCGACAGCGCCATCAAAAACGACGTCGCCTTCGTTCCGGGGCAGGCCTTCTACGCCAACGGCGGCGGCTACAACACCCTGAGGCTGAACTTCTCCAACTCCGACGAGGAGAGGATCGTGGAGGGGATGGGAAGGCTCGCGAGGTCCATCGAGGAGATGATGTAGCCGTCGAGCTGGGGATTGGATGGCGGAGCTTCTCCGGGGGCGGCCCATTCTGAGATCCTCGACCCATCGAGGCTCTCCCCATCGAACGGAGATTTAGTCTCCTCGAATCCCCGAAGGCGAGCCGCCGGGCGTAGGCCCCCGCAGCCTCGCCAGAGATCGTCGGATAGAGGATCGCTGATCTCCCGCCGAGCCCCCTTATGTTCTAGCAGGTTGATTCTGACGTGGGGCATCAGGGACCAAAAAATCAAATAACATTGGTGGCCAATAAATGGTTGATCTGAAATGAAGATAAAGGCATTGATCACAGGTCCGATGGTGCAGGGGGTGGGCTACCGGATATTCCTGATGCACCAGGCCATCATCGAGGGGATAGAGCGGTTTTCTGCCCTGAACGTATCAGATAACGCTGTGGTCGTCCTGGCCGAGGCCGAAGAGGATAAGATATCAAACCTCAAAGAGTTTCTCTTAACCCATCGTCCAGAGCATGCTCAGGTCTCGGAGGTCAGGATCGAGGATTTCAAGGGGTTGGTGATGACCCTTCAGGAGGCTACGGCCTTGAGCACAGTGGAGCAGATGGATAAAGCGATCCCCATCCTCATCAGCATGAACGAAAGGATGGGGAGGATGGACGAGAAGATGGATAGAATGCTCGAAAAACAGGATGAAACCGTCGACCAGGTGCGCGGACTTAGAGAGGACCTGGGCACCATCCACGCCGGGCGGATGGAGAGGATGGAAAGGGATATCGCCGAGATAAAGGCGAAGATAGGCCTCTGATGAAGCGAGGCGAAATGAGCCAGCCCTCCTGGCGGATCTGTTTTATCTATTCTTGAAACGCGAAGGCTTTCGCGTCTAAGCCCCGACCTCAACCTTGCATCTCGTCCTCGATCCCCATGATGAGCGCTGTCAAAAACGAAGAAGGACGGCGTAAACGGGATTTCATCTCCTAGAATCCCCGAACGCGAGCCGCCGGGCATACTCCGCCCGCTCCCGGTAGGCCCGACCATCCGAGATTAAATTCTCCAGTTTATATAAATCCACCGGGCGGAGGACCACCCGGCCCCTCCCCCCGCCGCCGACCGGATCCCTCACCTCGACCTCCGCCTCCTCCGCCCCGGGGGCGGTCGTCGGATAGAGGATCGCAGCCCTTCCCCCCGCGCCCCGCCCTCCGATGAGGGCATAGATGGCGAGCTGGTATAGCATCTCCCGGGGGAGGGGGTTTTCCCATAAATCCCGGTACTTGGCGTCGAGGATGGAGACGACCTCCGGCCCCCTCAGGATCGCGTAGTCCGGGCGGGGGTCTGGAGCCCGCCGATTTCTCGGGTTCTTCCCGGGGACGTAGGATATCATGCCGCTGAGGCGGCATTCGTCCACGACGGTGTAGCCCGGCAGGTTCTCCCGGAGAAACCGGGAAAGAAGCGCCTGGAAGAACCGGTTCATGTCGAAGAGGAAGCCGGGGAGGTTAGAGCCCTTCGAAATATCTCCTTATCTTCTGGGCCATGAGCCTGCGTCTTTCGGTTAGAAACTCCGGATAATCCTCGACCGTCATATTCTCCACGCCTTCAGGAATACAGTTCATGCAAAAGTTTTCTTTGAGTTCGTCCATATCGGTAATGTTGCCATAAAGCTTCGGGCCTTCGCAACACTGTTCTAAAAGCTGATTAAAATAAATTCTGGGCTCTTTATTTCCGATGGCAATGTTGATCTCGCTTTGAGCCACTACATAGTTGGCAATCTGGTTGTAATGTCCTGGAGCTAGACCACTCTTTTTAAGATAGTCTCTAGGAAAGAGATGGTGAACATCGGACTTAACTTCTATCAGCTCCCGGACGGTGATGTCTTTAGACAGAAATCCTAGATCATTTGCCTTTATCTGTGCTGCCTGGTATAGGCGGAAGAAGGGACTAGATGCGACCGATGTATTGAGATTCTGAGGCAGTGCTGATTCCCAAAAGGCATCCGATAGCGCTCCACTTATTTGACCGTTAGCATATGCCTTAATACCTTGATCATGAATCTGTCGGATGTCGTAGTCGAAGGTTGATTCTGGTGAATACGAGTATCGCCCTGTAAGAACAGACATTACGAACCATCGCCTAACATAACGCTCAATATCGGCAGGTGGTATGCCTTGATCCCGGAGCGTCAAGTATAGGATATAAGCGAAGTTAAGCGAGTTTTGAGAGCGGATCATGGAAGAGTCCACAAAGCCCGCAGAGCGAATGATAATGATGAGGTTCTTAAAGTTGGTCTCATTCATGAATCGAAGAATGCCTTTTTTAAGCCGGTTAAAAGAATCCTCAACGATAACCTCTTCGTACTGTCTTGTCTCGAAGTTTCGGCCCGACAGGAGAGCGACTAGGTCCTCCAGACGACCTCGCTGGAACTCCGATGTGAAAGCAACCCTGAGCATATCGGTATACGATGGATCGTATATGTCCTCTTTTTCATTTCGAAGCCACCCCATATGCTGGAAGAATTCGCTCTCTGTGAACTTCTTATCGTTTTGCATATCATTAAAGAATTCAGGAGCTACTGCGAGGTGACAGAAGTAGTCGATAGCCTTCCTTAAGGTATTGCCTCGGTAGGATTCATTGACGGCGATCTTTGACATTGCAAAGTCAGCCTGGCTCAGAGGCACGCCCTCAGAGTTGACACGAATGAATATCTCAGTAACAGTTTCAATATCAAAATCCGAGTCAAGTTCGATCAGGCCGATCTGGTTGCTGGTAACGCCCTTCATGCGCTCGATGCTCCGAAAAATTTCGTCTCTGGTTGCCCCGGGATTTTTATCGCAGTAAGCCGTCACCAAATCGAATATACTCGTTTTTGGGTCGAAAACCACAGAAATATCAGGAATCCAAGAGAAATCCTTCTCGATAGACGCGTTTAACACTTCGAACTGCTCTTTCATCGGATGAAATGCTATTCGTATTTTGATTCGTTTGTAATTTTTGTCAACAACGTCCAGTCCAAGGACAGCTGCCATAAGAGCTATAACGCGCTGTTGGCCGTCGATAAGGATATGCTTACCGGAAGATGTGGATCCATCTTTCAGTTTAACATTTGGATTACGCCATGTGATCAGATACCCGACTGGATAACCCTGGTATAAAGAATCGAGTAAGTTGCGTACTTTGACTGCACTCCAGACAAAAGGTCGCTGGATTTCTGGTATGGCCATCTCGCCAGATTTGACCCGTGTAAGAAGTGTCTCTATGGGAGGCTGTGTAACGGAATAATGTTGGGTTGGCATGGTAAATTGCCCTTCGCCTGCCAACGAAAAAATCTTTCGCTTCCCCAACGGTTTCAGGGACAAATCTTGGTTGGCCGAGAGACCCCCTACCCCACGATCCTCGCCACCCGCCCCACCTGGCCGTCGGCGAGCCGGACCTTGATCCCGTGGGGGTGGAAGGAGGAGTTGGTGAGGATCTCCTTCACCACCCCTTCGGTCAGCTTCCCGGTCTTCTGGTCGCGCTTGAGGATGATCTCGACCTTCATCCCCGGCTTTATGTCCTTTCGGTTCTTGCCGTCCATGCTCCTTCTGCTCCCTATCGCCTCGGCTTCGGTCCCGCTCCGCTTCGGCTCCGTCCCGGCCCGCGCCTCCAGGCTCACTCGATCTCCAGGAGGAGGAGGTCGAAGACGAGGGTCTTTCCCGCCAGGGGGTGGTTGGCGTCGAAGGTGACCGCCTCTTCGGTGACCTCGGAGACGGTGAGCTCAAACCTCTGGTCGCCCTTGGAGAACTCGATCCTCTGGCCGACCGCCGGGTCGAGGTCCGGCGGAAGCTCCTGCCGGGCGATTCTGACCAGAAGCTCTTCCTTTCGAGGGCCGTACCCCTTCTCCGGGGCGATGGTGACGGTCTTCGCCTCCCCGAGCTTCATCCCCACCACCGCCTCCTCGAAGCCCGGGATCACCGTACCCCGCCCGACGGTGAACTTCAGCGCGCCGTGGGTCTCAGAGCTGTCGAAGACCGTCCCGTCCTCGAAGCTCCCCTTGTAGTGGAGGCTCACCGAGTCCCCCTCCTTTGCCTGCCTCATCCTCTCATCTCCTCCATCTCCTCCATCTCCTGCTTCTCCTGCGTCTCCTGCTTCTCCTGTTTCTCCTGTTTCTCCTGCGTCTCCTCCGTCCCCTCATCCTTGCCGTCTCTTCTGCTCCCCAGGATCTCCACCATCTCGACCTCGAAGAGGAGGGGCTTGCCCGCCAGGGGGTGGTTTGCGTCCAGGAAGACGGAGGACTCCGTCACCTCAGAGACCGCCACCTGGAGCATCCTCTCCCGGGACCCGCCGATCTGGAGGATCTGCCCCACCTCCGGCTCAAACTCCTGCGGGATGCACCTCCTCTCCACCTCCATCACCATCTCCTGGCGGCGGGGGCCGTACGCCTCCTCGGGGGGGATCTTCACCCTCTTCCTCTCGCCGGGGCTCATCCCCACCACTGCCGCCTCAAACCCCGGGATCACCATCCCGTCGCCGATGGTGAACTCCAGGGGCTCCTTTCCGGCGGAGGAGTCGAAGACCGTCCCGTCCTCGAGCCTCCCGGCGTAATGGACGCGGACGGCGTCCCCGGCCTTTGCCCTCTCCATCTCGAAGTCTCCTGGAGGATGGTTTCAGATCCTATAGATATGTAGATGGCGGTTTATCCTAGAAATCGGGGATAGCCCCCGGGCGATGGCGGCGCCGGGGGGGAGGGGAGCGGGCCGCCTCCGATGGAACGGGATGGAATGGGGTGGAACGGGAATGGAATGTGGAACGGGAATGGAATGTGGAACGGGAATGGAATGTGGAACGGGAATGGAATGTGGAACGGGAATGGAATGTGGAACGGGAATGGAATGTGGAACGGGAATGGAATGTGGAATGGGATGGAATGTGGAACGGGATGGAAAGGGATGAATCTGGAATGTAATGGAACGGGATGGAATGTGGAATGGGATGGAACGATTTGAGGCCGAGATGGGAAGGGCGAAATGGGATAAAATGGGTGGAATGAGGTGGAATGATTTTGAGGTAGGAATGGTTTAGGGCGGGCCGCCTCAGGCGGCGTCGGCGGCGTAGTAGTAGTACTCCCCCGACTCCCTCTGGGACCGGTCTAGCCTCGAGCCGGGCTTGTTCACCCGGGGGCGGCGGGTGTCCTCGTCCCTCCTGAAGGTGATCCCTATGCCCTTCAAAAACCGGTTCATCCCCGCCCTCATCTCGACGGGGGGGTGGGCGACGCCCGTCTTCCCTGCCTCCCCCTCGAAGACCATCAGCTTCTCGGAGAGGAGGTCGATGAGGTATATGTCGTGGTCGACGACCAGGACAGACCGCTCGGCGCTCTCGGCAAACCGCCTCATCACCTTCGCCGCCATCATCCTCTGCTCAACGTCGAGGTGGGCCGACGGCTCATCCAGCAGGTACAGATCCGCCTCCCGGCTGAGGCATCCGACGATGGCGACCCGCTGAAGCTCCCCGCCGGAGAGCTCGTCCATCGGCTGCTCCAGGAGCTTCTCGATCCCCAAAGGCTTGACGAACTCCGACTGGTACCGGCTCGAGTCGAACTCCTTCGATATCCTTCGAAGGAACCCCTCGACGGCCAGGTCCGCCTCCGCCTTCAGGTACTGGGGCTTGTAGGAGACCTTCAGCTTGAGGTCGAGGGCGCCGGTCGTCGGGACCTCCGCCCCCGCCAGGATCTTGATGTAGGTGGTCTTTCCGATACCGTTCGGCCCCAGGATCCCGACGACCTCCCCCCTCCTGATCTCGCCCCGCTCCGCCTCCAGGACGAACGAAGAGTACTTTTTGGTGAAGGAGCCGTAACCTGCGAGGAGGGGGACGTCCTTCTCGGCCCGGGGGGCGTGGACCTCGAAGACGATCGGCTCCGACCGGATCCGGATGTTCTCCTCGGGGAGGTACCCCTTTATGTACTGGTTGATCCCGACCCTCACCCCCTTCGGCCGGGTTATGACGCCGTAGGCCCCCGGCGTCCCGTAGACGATGTGAACGTTCTCGGCCAGAAGGTCCAACAGGCCCAGGTCGTGCTCCACCACCATCACCGCCTTCGTCTCCGCCAGATCCCCGATGGCCCGGGCGGCGTTGATCCTCTGGTATATGTCCAGGTACGGGCTGATCTCGTCGAAGAAGTAGACGTCAGCGTCCCGGGCGGCGCATGCGACGATGGCGACCCGCTGAAGCTCCCCGCCGGATAGCCCCGAGATCTCCCGGTCCATCAGCGACAACAGGTTCATCCTCTCCGCCAGATCCGATAGGGCGCCCCGCTCGTCGGTCCTCTCCAGGAGGGCCCGGACCGTCCCGGTGAAGCTCTTGGGTATCCTGTCGACGTACTGGGGCTTGTAGGCGGTCTTCACCCCCTTCTCCACGACCCTTCGGAGGTAGTCGCCGAGGGCCGAGCCGGAGGTGAGGTGGAGGACCTCCTCCCAGGAAGCGCCCCTCCCCAGGTTCGGGGCGAGGAGCCCCGAGAGGATGGCGACGGCGGTGCTCTTGCCGATCCCGTTCGGCCCGAGGAGACCCGTCACCTTCCCGACGGCGGGGACGGGGAGGCCGTATAGGGCGAAGCCGTTCTTGCCGTAACGGTGGGTGGGGTTCTCCAGCTCGTCGGGGAGGTTTATGATCGAGATCGCCCCGAAGGGGCACTTCCGGACGCAGATCCCGCAGCCGACGCAGAGGTTCTCGGTGATCACCGGCTTTCCGTCGGGGAAGGTGACCGTCTCGTCGCCGGTCCTCACCGGCGGGCAGAAGTACTCGCACTCCCGGATGCACTTCCTCGGCTGACACCGGTCCCGATTGATTACAGCGATCCTCATCCGTCCCACCGGCCTAGTTCAGAAGGAGGGTCCAGGAGACGAGCCATAGGTCTACGGCTATGAACTCGACGTAGAACCAGTCCTTGGCCTTGAACTCATCGACGTTTATCTTCATGAAGGGGTATGTGAACCTCTGGATGTAGTAGCTTATGGCGATGACCAGGGTCATGACGAAGTACCAGGGGTAGGTCATCCCCACCGCCCCCTCCTCGGGGACGCCGGTCCCAAAGAGCTCGAGGCTCGCGAACCCGAAGATGACCCCCAGGACCGCCGGGTAGAGGGTCATGACTATCCCGTCGGACCGGGACTTCCTCCGATCCGGCTTCCCCTTCTCGGGAAGGTTGGTCGTCTTATCAGCACCTTCTGCCTCGTCTGAAGCTCCTCTCTGACCGCTCTTGGACTTCTTCCTCTTCTTCGCCATGGCATCCTCCCTCCCCTGGGCAGCATCATATCATAATAGCGTTTTGGTCTGAAGGACGGTCCCTTCCTGTCGATACCGCCTCCAACCCCCCACCGAGGCAAAGTCCAAGTAGTATGGGGTCAAAAAGTTCCGGGATGTCACCTTTCATCGTCGCAGACTCGTCGGTCTTCATATACGGGAAGGACCTCGATGGAGAGGTGATCACCGTCCCAGGGGTCGAGGGGGAGCTGAAGGACCTCCGGTCCCGGATGCGGCTGAAGATATCGGGGGCTAGGATCGAGCCCCCCACCGCTGAGGCGCTGGAGAAGGCGAGGGCGGCCGCCGATATGACCGGGGACTCCGCTGTCCTCTCCGAGGTCGACCTGGAGATTCTGGCGAAAGCCCTGGAGCTCTCCGCCCGGCTGGCGACCGACGACTACGCCCTTCAGAACGCCGCCCTCCACCTGGGCCTCCAGGTCGAGCCGATCGCCATGCCCCGGATCCGGAGGATCGCGAAGCGGACCTGTAGGTGCCCGGGGTGCGGCAGGCCGTTAGAGGGCGAAGAGTGCCCCGTCTGCGGCACCCCGGCGAAGAAGAGACGAGGGGGTAAATTATGAAAAATATAGACAGTCTGATAGAGAAGACCGCCGAGCTGAAGGCGGAGGGATTGGTGGAGGGACAGATCGCCGAGGAGCTGAACGTATCCCGGGAGACGGTCACCTGGCTCCTCACCCACGGCGAGAAGAGGTCGGGGGTCCAGGGACCAAAGGACGTCTCCGTCGACTGGAGCGCCATCGGCAGGAGCTCCGTAAGGCTCCGGCACGTCTCCCAGGCCCTGACCGACATGATCCTCGACAGCCTGGAATGCTCCGACTCCGACGTCGACGTCGTCGTCGGGATCGCCCTCAGCGGCGTCCCCCTCGCCAGCATGGTCGCCGAGGAGCTGGGGGTGGAGCTCGCCGTCTACACCCCCACCAAGCAGAGATGGTCTCAGGAGACGGGGGAGACGGAGCTATCGGGGACCTTCAGCTCCAACTTCGCCGACGTCGTCGACGCCGAGTGCGTCATCGTCGATGACGTCATCACCTCCGGGAGGACCCTGGAGGAGGCGGTGGAGGAGCTGAACGACCACGGCGCCTCCACCAACGCCATCGGAGTCCTCCTCGACAAGAAGGGGGTCGACGAGATCGTGGGGGTCCCCGTCTCATCCCTCCTCCAGATCATCAGGGTGAACTGAAAGGTTCAGGCCCGGCGAAGGCCGGGCCTGGGCCCGATCTTTAAAAAAATGATGCTCCTAAAAATTTATATGCATATCCGACCTATTACAACCAGGAGGATTATCATGAGTCTGAGAATTTCCCATATCGCCCTGATGGCAGCCATGCTGCTGATCTTCGCCCTGGCCCTGCCCGCTGCTGCTGAGGCAGGAAGATCCCCCCAGGCTTCAACCTTCGGCGCCGTCGCCTACCGCGCCCTCGACCCGATCGATCTCAGCAGAGAGGCGAAGCCCCTCTACCAGGTCGACGCCTACTTCCGGATTAAGGACCTTCGGGAGATCGCCGCCCGCGATAAGGGGACCTTCATCGTCCCGTCGGAGACGGGCCTGGAGCCTAACGTCCTCACCAGAGAGGCGAAGCCCCTATACGACGTCGCATCCTACTTCAGGATAAAGGAGGTCCAGGAGATCGCCGCCCGGAGGAAGGGGGCCTTCGCCGTCCCGTCGGAGGTCGGCCAGGCCCCGAGAGAGCTCGGCAGAGATCCAAAGCCGCTCTACCAGGTGGACGCCTACTTCCGGCTCAAGGACCTTCGGGAGATCGGCTCCCAGGAGAAGGCGGGCGTTCTCATCCCCTCGAAGGTCAGGGCCTGAGGGAGAAGACCAAAAACCGTATTCTGAGGCGGCGATCTGCCAGCCTCAGAGATATTTCTGAATTTTGTTTGAGAGGGTGTTCTTGGGGTAGGCCCCCACCATCTGGTCGATGAGCTTTCCGTCCTTGAATACGAGCAACGTCGGTATCGCCATGATCCCGTACTTGGTGGAGGTCTTCATGTTCTCATCGACGTTCAGCTTCCCGAAGACGACCTTTCCGGCCATCTCCTTCGCTAGGTCGTCGATCACCGGGCCGACCATCCTGCAGGGTCCGCACCACTCCGCCCAGCAGTCCACGATGACGAGAGGATATCTGCCGATCACTTCGTCGACGGTCCCGTCCGTCACCTTCAGGGGGCTGTTGGGATAGTCCACCTTTGGTTCGTTTGCCATCTTCTTCATCTCCTCGAGCTTCTTTCTCCGTATCCTTTCAAGCTCCTCGTCCAAGGTCACACCTCTCTTTTGCCTCCAGGATCAGAGCCCTGAAGTGCGCGAGGTCCACGGGCATCTTCTCGTAGGGGCAGAGGGTGAAATCGAGAAATTCTATCAGCCCTTCCTCGTAATCCTGAGCGTTGCCGAGGGTATCGAGGAATATCGCCCCCTTGAAGGGGGCGAGCTGGAAGCGAGCCTCCTCCCGGCTCCAGCTCATCCGCTCGAACATATCCCTCCAGCCCTTGACCCACCCCGGCGATAGGTAAAAGTAAAGCCCCCTTTTTGCGATCTCCTCGACCTTCTTTCTGGTGATCAGGGCGTCGATGCAGTTCTGGCACCGCAGGAGGACGGCGTTGTAGGGGGCCAGGATCTCGGCGATCCTAGGGTGGCACTCGCCGAAGGCGACGACGATCCCATCGAAGCCTCGGCAATCCTCCAGCTCCCTCTTCAGGGCCTCGGCGAGGCCGTCGAAGTCGACGTGGAGCCCCGCCTCCAGGTACCGGATCCTCGCGGGGAAGCCGAGGTCGTCGGCTATCTCCTCGATCTCATCCTTGAAGACGCCGCAGGCGATGATTGCGTACATGGACAACCTTAAGGTCGTCGGGATGTTATATATCGCTTATCCGAAGGGAGGGCTACAGGAACGGGAGCTTCGTCCCAAGGCCCCTCGCCAGGGCCCTGCTATAGACCCCCATGGCCGTCGCCACGTCCTGGATGGCAAGCCCCGTAGAGTCGAAGACCGTCACCTCCTCCTCCCTAACCCGGCCCGGGACCTTCCCCGCCACCACCTCGCCGATGGTGGCGTATATCTCCCCGGGGGCGAGGAGCCCCTCCGCCAGGGGGACGTTCACCTCCCCGGAGTGGGAGGCTTGGACGATGTCGTCGACGACCACCTTCGACCTCTTGAGGATCGCGGGGTCCAGCTCCTCTTTTCCGGCGGCGTCGGCGCCGATGGCGTTGATGTGGGTCCCGCGGGAGATCCACTCCTCCCTCACCAGGGGCCTCCGCGATGGGGTGGTGGTGACGAGGATATCGGCGTCGCAGACGTCCCTGATATCCGAGGAGATGACGTACTCGGCCGCCAGGAACCTCTCCGCCCAGCCTGCCAGGGACCTGGACCTCTCGATAGATATGTCGGCGACGAGGACCGTCTCTATCTCGAAGGTCTCCGCGAGCCCCAAGAGCTGGGTCCTCGCCTGGGCTCCGGCGCCGAGGAGCCCCACCCTCCGGGACCCCTCCCTTGCGAGGTATCTCGCGGCGACGGCCCCCGCCGCCCCCGTCCTCATCTCGGTGAGGTGGGTTCCTCCCATGACGGCGATGGGAGCTCCGGTCTTCGGGGAGTGGAGGACGACCAACGCCATCACCGTGGGTATGCCTCTGGCGGGGTTCTCCGGATGGACGTTCACCACCTTGACGCCGGTGGCGTCCATCCCCTCCAGGTACGCGGGCATCGTCCTGAGGTCGCCCTGGTACTTGGTGTAGTGGAGGTAGGACTTGGGCGGCATCTGGGCCGATCCCAGGCCGTGCTCTCGGAATGCCTCCTCCACCGCGGAAATCGCCTCCGCCATCGTCAGCGACGACTTCACATCTTCCTCAGATAGCCACAAGATCTCCAAGCCTTTATCCTCCTGACCCTTCCGCCCCTCTCTGCTATCCTATCGTCCAGAGATGGAAAAGGCTATCCCCCTGATCGATCGAACCTCCCGGAGATGGAGCGGTACGACGTCGCCGTCATCGGAGCCGGCCCCGCCGGATCGATGGCGGCAAAGAAGGCGGCCGAGGCTGGCGCCAGAGTCGTCATCTTTGAGGAGCACTCCCGGGCGGGCTGGCCGGTCCAGTGCGCGGGGCTCCTCGGGGTGCGGGCGATGGAAGAGGCGGAGCTGGCCGTCGGCCACCGCGCCATCAGGCCCGTCCGGGGGTCGAAGGTCGTATCCCCCGGGGGCGTTCAGCTCACCTTCCGGGCCCCCGAGACGAAGGCCTGGGTCGTCGACCGCAGAATCTTCGACCGGGCGCTCCTGGCGGAGGCGGCGAGATCCGGGGCCGATGTGATGATCGCCTCCCCTGTGACGGGCCTTCTTAGGGGCGGCGGACGAAGCGTCCTCAAAGTCGGCCGCAGCTCTGACCAGAGGAAGGTCGAGGCGAGGGTCGTCGTATCCGCCGAGGGGGTGGGGGCCCGGATCGCGAGGCGGGCGGGGATCGGGCCGCCCCGGGAGGTCCTCTCCTCCGCCCAGGTGGAGGTCCCATTCCAGGTCGAGGACCCGGAGATGGTGGAGGTCTTCCTCGGACGGGACGTCGCACCGGGCTTCTTCGCCTGGGCGATCCCCGCCCCGGAGGGGTTAGCGAGAGTGGGGCTCTCCTGCCGAAATAACGCCTGCCCATATCTGAAACGCCTCCTGAAAAGTCCCCCCATCCGTTCCAGAATCCGAGGAGGCCCCCTCCACCTCGTCGTGGGGGGGCTCCCCCTGGGGCCCCCCGCCTCCACGGTGGCCGATGGCTTCATCGCCGTCGGCGACGCCGCGGGGCAGGTGAAGCCCACCAGCGGCGGCGGGATCTATCCGGGGCTCGTCTCTGCCAAGATCGCCGGGGAGGTGGCCGCCGCCGCGGCCCGCGAGGGGGACTCTTCCGCCGCGAGGCTCTGCGAGTACGAGAGGCGGTGGCGGGCGGCGTTGGGGAGAGAACTCCGCCTCGGGATGATCGTCCACAAAATGAGGGCAGAGATGACCGATGAGGAGCTGGACGATCTCCTCCGCCTTTTGGCGGATCGAGGGGATCTGATAAAGGTGATCGAGGAGGAGGGGGACCTCGACCGGCCGAGCCGGGCGATAAAAAAGGTGGCGCCGCGGATGGGGCTATCGGGCCTTCGGATCGCCCGAAAGGCCCTGGGGCTCTGGCTGGAGGGGGGGCTATAGACCCATCGAGCTTTCCATCGCTCCATCTCCCAGGGAAGCCCTCCGACTGCCCACCATCCTCCCGGACTGCCCTCTGCCGGGATCGCCGATCACCTCATCTCCACCTCGATCCTGCTCGACCCGTCCTCATCCTCGACGACGAGGATCGAGTTGTCGAACTGGCCCTGGACCTCGCCGATGTGGCTGATGGCGAAGATCTGGGGGAAGCGGTCGTCGAGGCTCCTGAGCATGTTGATCATGCTCTCCCGGTGCTCCACGTCCTGGCTTCCGAAGACCTCGTCGAGGATGAGGAAGGAGTAGCCGGGGCCGTTTGATGAGAACCTCATCAGCCGCTCGCTGATGGCTATCCGGACGGAGACGGCGATCATGTCGATCTCGCCGCCGGAGTAGCGGGATATGGGGTAGAACTCCCCCTCGTCCTCGACGAGGATGTTGAACTCCTCGTCGATGCTGATCCTGCCGTACTTTCCCGTCACCTCCTGGAGGATCCTGCCGGCGCTCTCGGCGATCTCCCTCCTCATCCTCACCAGGATCGCGTCCAAAAACCGGTTGACAAGAACCCTCGTCGTCTCGACGACCTGGACCCGCCTCCTCAAGGCGGCCGCCCTCGCCTCCAGCTCCCTCCTCCTGGCAGCCTCGCCCCTGAGCCTTTCGAGGTTCCCCTCGGCGAGGCCGAGGCGGACCATCCCGGCCGACGCCTCCTTCCGGGCCGCCTCCAGCCAGCGGGAGGCCTCCTCCAGGGATGACCTCGCCTCCCGGTACGCCTCCTCGGAGAAGGCGAGGGCGACGATCCCCTCCTCCGCCCGGGCGACCTCTCCCCTGAGCCTCGAAGCCGCCGCCGCCGCCTCTCCCCGGTGGCGGCTCACCTCCCCCTCCGCCGCCAGGGCGAGCCTGATCTCGTTTGCCGCCGTCTCGGCCCCCGCGAGGGACCTCGCCTCCCCAATGAGCCCCTCGTACTCGGCGGGATCGAAGCCGAGGGCCTCCATCTCCCCGTCGACCCCCTTCAGCTCGTCTCGGAGCCGCCGCACCTCGGACCTCAGGCCGTCCGCCGCCGCCTCGACCGCCGGGATCTCCCGGATCCGCTCCGCCAGGGCCGAGAACCTCCGGTGGACCTCCCTCAGGGACCCGATCCTCTCCCGGGCCCGGAGCCTCTCCTCCTCGGAGTAGCCGAGGACTTCCATCTCCTCGGCCAGGGAGGCGACCCTGGCGATGGACGTGGCGAGGGCCTCCCTCGCCACCTCCTCCTCGCTCCTCTTCTTCGGGAGGGCCTCGATCCGGACCGAGAGCTGCTGCTCCTCCTGGACGAGGGGGAGGAGGGAGGAGACCTCGGCCTCCAGGAGCGAGAGCCGATCTGGATCGTAGTCGACGGGGCCGATGGAGCCGATCTCCGCCTCGATCTCCTCCGCCTCCCGGGAGAGCTCCTGCCCCTGGGCGAGGAGGGACCGCCTCTCGGCGAGAAGCCCTCCCCGTTCCGCCTTCAATTCTGCGATCCGGGAGAGCTCCCTTCGGGTCCTCTCCATCGACCGCCTCCCCTCCTCGACCCTGGCGAGGAGGTCGCCCTTCAGACCTTCGAGGGTGGAGATCCTCTCTTTTGCCCCGGAGGCGGCGGCCCTGTACTTCTCCTGGAGGAAGGGCCTCTGCTCCGCGAGGGGCCTCTCGCAGGTGGGGCAGAGGCTCTCCTCCCCCAGGGCCTCGATCCTGGACCTCTGAGCCTCCGCCTCCCGGAGCTCCCGCCTCGCCACCTCCAGGCCGAACTTGAGGCCGACGAGCTCCTCCTCTGCCCCGGCCAGAAGGCGGCCGATCACCTCCCCCTTCTTGACGAGGTCCGCCTCCCTCTCCTCCAGGTCCCCGAGGCGTGTGACCTCCCCCTCGATCCTTTCCACCTCCGCCCTCAGCCGTTCTATCCGAGACCGGACGGCTTGGTCCCTCATCCGGAGGCCGGAGAGGAGCCGGTCCTTCTCCCCCTCCCTCTCCTGCCGGCGGACCATCTCCTGGAGGGTCCTGAAGATCTCCAGGGACGGGGTGATCTCGGCGATCCGGAGCTTCGCCGCCGATAAGCCCCGGATCTCCTCCTCGACCCTGGCGAGGTTCTCCTCCGCCGCCTCCTTCCGGGCCCTCTCCCGCCCGGCGAGGGATGCCAGCTCCTGGAAGCGGTCCCTCTTCGCCTCCATCCCCTCCAGCTCCGAGAGGAGGCGGCGGTACTCCTCCTCCTGGGGCCGGATCGCCTCATGCTCCCGGCTCTCATCCCGGAGCCTCGCGAGCCTCGCCTCGGAATCCGAGAGGAGACGGCCCCGCCCCTCCAGGTCCGCCCCGACCTGAGCCCTCCTTCCGAGGAGGGCCTGGTGGCGCGGCCTCTTCGCCTCCATCCCCTCCAGGCGGAGCCGGAGCTCCCGGAGGCGCGTGAGCTTCGGCTCCAGCTCGAAGAGCCTCCACCTCCCCTCCTCGATCTCGGAGAGCCGCCTATCGTCCGAGGCGATCGCCTCCTCCTTTGAGGCCAGGTCGGCCCGGAGCCGCGCCACCTCCCCGACGAGGGCGTCGCGGGCCCGCCTCCGCTCCGCCTCCCCCTCCAGCTTCTGGCGGCGCCCCTCGAGGGCGGTGGCGATCTCCTCCTCCCGCCCCTTCGCCTCCAGAAGCTCCTCCCTCGCCGAGGCGACGGCCCTCTCCCCCTCCTCGAGGAGAAGGTCGACGTCCCCGATCTCCCCGAGGGCGCCCTCGACCCGGCCGACCTCTCCCTCCGCCTCCCTCAGGTCGGCTCGGATCTCCTCGAGGGCCCCGTCCCGGACCTCGTCGAGCCCCAGGAGGGTGAGGAGGTACTCCCGCTTCTCCGACCCCCGGTCTCTTATCAGGTTGTCCAGGTCCTTCTGCCGGGCGTAGAAGGTCTTCATGAAGTCCGCAAAGCTTATCTGGAGGATCTCGGAGAGGCGGGCGTCCACCTCCCGGGTCCCGGAGGCGACGAGCTCGCCATCGATTCTGAGCCTCGCCTCCGGCGCCATCCCCTTCCCCCTCATCGCCCGCAGGACCGTCATCTCCTTGCCGTCGTGCTGGAGGGAGAGGGTCACCTCCAGATCGTCCCGCTCGGAGGCCCGGGAGTTCTTGATGAAGTCGCGCCTCACCGTCGAGGCCCTGCTCCCGTAGAGGGCCCAGGCTATCGCCTCGACGATGGTGCTCTTCCCCGAGCCGTTGCCGCCGAGGATGCCGGTGAGGCCATCCTGGAACTCGACCCTCACCGCCCCCCGATACTTCTTGAAGTTCTTCATCGACAGGCTATTGAGGCGCATCCAACCTCTCCGTCCTCCTCTTCGCCGAGATCCGGGCGAGAAGTTCAGTGCCGTAGCCGAGGACCTCCTCTCTGATCGCCGGGGGGATGGAGCCTCCGGCCGCCTCCCCCTCGACGAACGTTTCGAACTCCTGGGGCAGATCCTCCGCCCTCACCGGCTCCGTCACCCGGAGGGAGGGCTCGTCGCTGAACTCCGGGATGATCTCGAGGTGGAGGGCCTCGGTCCTCAGCTCGCCGACGATCCGCCGGCTGAGGGACCTGTACGCCTCCCTCGAGAGGTCTGTGAGGCGGAGCCGGACGATCTTCTCCTTTATCCCCCGACGTTGGCAGACGGCGGAGATCCCCTCCTCCACCTCCCGGGAGGAGAGGCCGCCGCAGTCGATCGGGTCGAGGTCGAGCATGTACCTCTCCTGGACGGGGATCTGCTCCACCCTCCCGGATTCGAGGTCTACGAGGAGGATCCCCTTCTCGTCCTTCGCTTCGCTGAACCTGAAGTACTCGACGGAGCCGCTGTACCAGGCGTTCTTAGCCACCCGGGCCTGGCCGTGGTAGTGGCCGAGGGCGATGTAGGTGAGGTCCCCCTTCAGGAAGCTCTCGGCGATCTCGTGCTCCCCGACGGTCCGCAGCCTCCTATCCCAGAGCGCCTCCACCAGGCCGTGCATCACCAGGACGTCCCTTCCTCCCGACATCTCCGCCCTGAGCTCCTGCATCTTTCTAAACTCCTCCATGTAGTCCTCGGGGCTGAGGCAGAAGGGGATGCAGTGGAAGTGGTGGTCTCCTACCTCGAAGCATTCGTGCCGGTAGCGGTGAGCTATCTGGACCCCCTCCATCCCCTCAAAGAGGCTGAAGGGAGAGAGGGAGGCGTAGCTCTTGGGGGCGTCGTGGTTTCCGCTGATGATGACGACCTGGATTCCGGCCTCCACCAGCCGCTCCAGGTTCTGCTGGAAGACGTAGAGGGGCCTGATCCGGGGCCGGACGTGGTGGAAGACGTCGCCGGCGTGGACGACGGCGTCGGGGGATAGGTCGATTATCTTGTCGACGGTCTTAGAAAACCCCTGGTAAACCATCTCTTCTCTCTGGTTTCTCCCCCACCGGTCGACCCGGCCGTAGGCGGAGAAGCCGAGGTGGGAGTCTGCCATGTGGACGATCTTCATGAACTTCCCCCAAAGCTAATCGGGGGGAGGATTGAATCCCCCCATCCTCCCCCTCCCCTCAGAAGGTCCCTCCCGGTTGAGCCGTTCCAGGTACTTTTCGTACAGATGGATGCTGGCGGGGACGGGGAAGGGGATCTTCAGGGTGCTGATGATCGCCTCCCCCTTCTCCAGGGTCTGGATCTCGACGTCCAGGGACGATAGATCCTGCTTCGCCGACTCCTCGAGGCGCGTCCTGTCGTTTCGGTCGGCGAGGCCGAGGATGACGAAGGTGTTGAACTGGGAGAGGAGCTGCTTATCGATCAGCTTCGGCTGCTGGGTTATGGCGCAGAGGCCGACCCCGAACTTCCGCCCTTCCCGGGCGATCGACTCGAACCTGGCGAGGCTCCCCTCGCCGCCGCCGAGGACCCGCTGCGCCTCCTCGATCGTTATGAGGCAGCTCTTCCCCCTCGCCCCCTCGGCGCTCTCGATCCTGTACCGTTCTAAGATCGCCCGGGAGAGGATCGAGAGGAGGAAGAGCTCGCTCCTCTCCCCCAGGTTCGGAATGTCCACCAGGACGACCTTTCCCGCGAGGAGGCTATTGATGATCCCGGGGATGCTGGAGGTGAAGTCCGATATGTAGCGGTTCTTGTCCAGGATCGTCTTGATCGTCCTCCCGATCCTTCCGACGGTCTTCTCGTGGAACCCCTCGGCGATCATCTTCGCCGCCCCTTCGGGGGTGAGGAACTCCTCGATCCACCCCTCCTCGAAGAAGACCCGGGATATCGCCTCCAGCGCCTCCCTCTGGGCGGAGGTCCAGGCGTAGAGGACCTCTATATCCTGGGGGAGGATCTCGCTCTTCTTCACCGTCAGCTCCGAGACGGCCGGATCCTTTTTGTGCCGAGGATCGGTGGAGTAGCAGACGATCCCATCCCGGTACCGGGCGAGGTGGAGGAGCCCCTTGGTCCCCTCGTTGCCCAGGATATACTCGCCGTGGGGGTCGACGATGAGGAGGCCGAACTTCGACTCCTTCGAGGAGGCCTTCTTCATGCACGATGCGGCGAAGACCTTCATGAAGTTCGATTTGCCCATGCCCGTCGTCGCAAAGACCCCCATGTGGTGGTCCATGGCGAAGCTTGCGAGGGCGACGGGGATCCCCTCGACGATCTCGCTCCCGTTTCGGAGGAGCCCCACCTCGACGTCCGCCTCCTCGTCGGCGAGGAACTTCAGCTCCTCCCTCCCGGCCTTCGCCGCCGGGGAGAACTTGGCGGGGATCGTCCTCGCCTTCCGGAACCGCTCCCCGCCCTCATCCCTTACGACGCAGCCGAGGGGCTCTGCCACCACCCGGCAGAAGATCTGGTCGGAGTCGTAGAAGCCGTCGCCCCGGATGACGGTGTCCCAGTTTCCGTCGTAGTTGGAGTCGTGGAGGATGTCGGTGATCCTGGCGAGGAAGGTGATCTCCGCCTCCCTCCTCCCGTCCCGGATCGAGAAGATCTCCCCCAGCTCCACCACCTCCTCGCTCGGGACGATGAAGTGGTACTCCCGAACGTCTTTTGATATGATCCTGAAGTAGGGGTTAGAGCTTTCGTCCCTGGCTATGGTCTGGGGCTTCTGACCGATTCTGGCGAGACCCTCCGGGGGGGCGCTCTCCTGCCCCGGGGTTTCCTTCCACCTTTCATCATATAAATCTGCCATTTCTGCCATTCTATCTCCTCTTGATCGAATCGAGGATCTCGTGATAGTCCAGGGCGCCCCGGACCTCTCCATCAGAAAATCCCAGCCCCCGGAGCTCCTCGAAGAGGGATAGCCGGGTGAAGTTTCGCTCCTGGATCGGGATCTTCATCTCCTGATGGGCCCTGAAGAGGGCGTGGGGGTAGCCGGGGCTCTCGGAGGAGCGGGAGTAGAAGGCGATCCGCCCGAGGATCTCATCTATCGACCCCGCCGTCCGGCCGGGGGCGTCGACCCGGAAGGCGTGGGTCGATCCGGGGTGGAGGCGGGCGGCGAAGGTCTCTCCGCCCCAGGGCTCCTCCCTCATCGCCCTCCTGCCGCTGAGCCGGACGAGCCAGGGGCTGCCGGGGACGGCGGCGCAACCGACGCGATCGACGCTCCTGAGGAGGGGCCTGGCGATCCCCCGCCCCCAGGAGAGCTGGCTGGACTTGCTGATGGCCAGGAGGTCCACCCCCCTCTCCCCGGCCCGTTCGAATATCCTGTCGAAGACCTCCCGGTGGTAGGGCTCCCTCCAGAGGGAGAAGCCCCCGTCGTAGAGGACGACGTCGCCGGCCTCCGCCTCCAGGACCGCCTCGAAGAGGGCGACGTGCTCCTGGAGGTCCCGATAGAAGGTCGCCATCCGGTCGAGCTCTTCCTTGGACTGTAGCTCGAAGGGTTCCTCAATGTCGAAGATGCCCTTTCTATACCGGTTGAAGTGCTGGCTGTAGTTCTCCCGATCGGCGACGAAGAGGTCGTCACAGGTGATGGCGGTCTTCTCCCACTCGGTGCCGCGGTAGACGACGTAGCCGGCCCTGATCCTGTTCAGGCTGACGGCTCCAAGGTCGAAGACGACGACGTTGGACCCGTCGATGGCGAAGATCCGGCCGTCGAACTCCTGGGGGACGATCTCGCGAAAGTCGTCGCCGCGGATCCCCGTCTCCGCCTCGAACTCGTCGGGGTCGACGGGGGCGAGGTACTCCCCCAATGCCCGGGCGGCCCCGGCGAGCTTCTCCTTCTCGATCATCTCGGAAAGGAGTTGAAAGTCGATGTATATACCGATTTTGAGAGTGGAGGGGAAGTAATCGCCGGGATCTTGGCGGAGGTTCCCATCCTGCCAGCTGCGGCGCCTCCCACCCCACAAGCCTAAAAAGCTCGTAAGCCAAAATGGATGGTGGAGAGGTAGATTACTATGGCAGAGAAGAACCTTATCGCCTGGAGCGTCGACGCCGGGGACTACCCCGCGTCGGGAAAGATCGACGAGAAGCTGGAGTTCCTCCTCCGGTACGCGGTCTTGGCCCCCTCGGGGCCGAACAACCAGCCCTGGAGGCTCGCCGTAGACGGAAACGAGGTGACGGTGATGGCCGACCTCGGCCGGACCCTTCCCGACGTGGAGCCGACGAACAGGACCACCTACATGAGCCTGGGGTGCCTCCTCACAAACCTGCTTTTGGCCGCTGAGCACTTCGATCTAGGCTACCAGGTCGAGCGCTTCCCCGACGGGATCGACGCCGAGACGATCGCCGTCGTGAAGTTCGAGGAGGATGGAGGAGCATCGCCGCAGTATCCGCCTGACCTCTTCCCCGAGATCACAGAAAGGCACACCAACCGCGGCGCCTACGACGACCGGCCTATAGAGGCCGATAAGATCGAGGCGATGAAAGAGGCCGTCGGAGATGGGGGCTTCCGCCTCGACGTCCTCACCGACCCCGCGGAGAGGGCGGCGATGGCCGAGGTCCTGGGGGAGTCCCACAGGATCCAGCTCGGGAACAAGGCCTTCCGAAAGGACCTGGCCCGGTGGATCAGGAGAAACGACGAGGACGCCTGGGACGGCCTTCCTGGCTACGCCTTCGGCTACTCGGACTTCGAGTCCTACTTCGGCAAGTTCATCTTCGGGACCTTCGACACCTCGACGTCCAGGGCCCGAAAGGAGATGGCCCTCATGAGGGCCTCCCCGGCCGTCGGGATCCTTTCCACCGACGCCGAGGAGAGGGGGACCTGGGTCGAGGCGGGGATGAGGTTTGAGCGGCTCTTCCTGACGGCGACGAAATTGGGGGTCAGGTTCGACCTCTTCAGCCAGCCGGTGGCGATCGCCGAGCTCCGGGAGAGGATGGCCGGGATCCTCGGCGTCGATTACCCCCAGATCCTCATCAGGATGGGGTACGCCCCACCGGCGAAGCACACCCCCAGGAGGACGGCGGAGATGGTCCTCGCCGGGAGGTGACCTGCCCGGATTGGATCTGGAAGGGGCGATACAGCCTCTCGTTGGAAGAGGCATCCCTCCCAGGGGGAGCCGGAGCCTCGGGGCGGGGAGGGCGAGGGGGTATATCATAAGGCGGCGACGAGCCCCTCGATCCATCCATCTTCCGCCTTGAGGAAACGCCCGTTAATGCCGAGGCGGAGCTGCTCCATCTCCGCCATGCTGGAGGTGGAGACGACCCTTCCTCCGAGCTCTTTGAAGAGGGCCGAGAGCTCTCCCCGGGTGTAGCAGGTGATCCTTCCCGCCCCCGCCTCCTCTCGGATCAGTGAGAAGATCCGCCGGGGGATCTCCCTCCTCTCCCACCTCACCTCGGGGCAGGGGACGAGGTACTCGAGGATGAGCCGGTTCCTCCCCCCGGACCGAAGCCCTGAGACGATCCCCGCCAGATCCTCCTCCGAAAGGTAGTAGCTGATCCCCTCCATGACGAAGATCGCCGGAGCGTCCGGGTTGAAACCCCCCTCGGCGAGCCTCTCGGCGAGATCGGATCCGGCGACGTCCGCCTCCAGGCACCTCAGCATCCCCGCCCCCGGCGGGAGGAGGCGGCTGTAGAGGCGGGCCTTCTCCTCCATCCCCGCGAGGTCCACCTCGAAGACCCCGGAGATCCTGGATCCTTCCTCGACGAGGAGCTCGAGGGCCAGCGGCGACTTTCCGGAGGCGAGGATGACGATCTGGACCGGCCCCTCCCGCCCGGCGATGAGCCCTTTCGCGGTCCTCTTTATGAAATGCTTTCTGTTGAGGATCACCTCGCCGTACCAGTCGCAGATGTCATTACATCTTCGGAGGAGCCCCTCGCCGGAGGAGAGATCCAGCATCTTCAAAAAATCCCGAACCTGCGCCCCCGCCCCGGCGTAGAGGGGGAGGGACCAGAGGGTCACCAGGCTGGCGGTGGGGTGGAGCTTCAGCATGGCCGGGGTCTCGATCCTATCGTCTCTGGACATATAGCCCAACCTTCCTCATGGAGGTCGGGGCTTCCCCGACCCCGCGCCCTCGAGATCCCGAGCCCACCGCCATACGAGGCCATCTTCCGGATCGATCACCTCGCCGATGAGGCTCATCCCGGCCTTTTCCAGGATCCTCGTCGATCCGCTCCTCTCAGGGAGGGTGTGGGCCAGGATCCTCCCGACCTTCCTGGACGACTCTGCCATCTCGATCAGCCGGAGGGCCATCGCCGTCCCGTACCCCTTCCCCTCAAAGGGGGGGAAGGTGAAGTAGGCGATCTCGACGGAGCCTTCTTCCGCCGGCCTCGCCTTGAAGGCGCATGTGCCGACGACCTTCGCCGTGAGGGGATCGATGGCTAGGTAGCCTCCCCACGGCCGATCCCTCGGGTCTGCCTCGACCATCCCACGAGTCTGGGAGATCACCACCCCTGCCACCTCGGAGCTCTCGCCCAAGCTCACCCTGAAACGGGCCTCAAACTCCCCGGCCCCCCTTTCCATGGCCGCAGCCATCTGATGGTCAATTTCGAGGAGCTTCACCTGAACCCCCCTTCCTCCATTCATAGCCCGCCCCTCCAGATCCCGCCGAAGGCCTCCGTCGTCCATGTCATCTCTCTCCACCTCCCCGGCCAAAAAACCTCCCCCGCCGAGCTCCGTCGATCTAGCTTTCGGCCCAACCTCCGGAAGGCCGGTAAGATCGGCATCTTCGGATAAGGTTATTATCAGAGGCGGTTCATAAACAGGGGTGGAGGAGAAATGTACCTGAGCATAAGGCGCTACAAGACCGACGAGGAGAAGGTCGGCGAGGTGATGAGGCTTGTGGAAGACAGGTTCCTGCCGAGGGTCCGGGAGATCCCCGGCTTCATCAAGTACTACGGCGTAGACTGCGGGGACGGCCTCGTAGCCTTCATAAACTTCTTCGAGCACCAGGGCGGAGCCGAGCGGTCGAACGAGATCGCCTCGGAGTGGGTGAAGGAGAACCTCTCCAACTACTTCCCCCTCCCCGCGGACATCACCGCCGGAAGGGTGATGGTGAGGGGCGAGAGGGAGGGCTGAAATGGCCCGCCCAAGAACGGCCGAGGGAGGAGGAACAGCCGCCAGGGGCTGACCCGGCGGGCGAGAGAGAGGCGCGAGGCTTTGTGGAGGCGGTGGATATGGAGAAGATCAGGACCCGGCCCTTCGGCGGGAGCGGCCGCAATGTCACCCCAGTCGGCCTCGGCGGCGAGGGGATCCTCCGGACCTATGGAGAGGAGGCGGGGGCGGCGGCGGTGATCGAAGAGGCTGCAATCCAGGGGATCGCTTACTTCGACACCGCCCCCGCCTACTCGGGGAGCGAGGGCTACTACGGCACCTTCTGGCGGTCCCATCCCAATCTCCGGGGCGAAATCTTTCAGACGAGCAAGTCGGCGTCCCGAACCGCCATGGGCGCCAGGGCCGACCTGGACAGGACCCTGAAGACCCTCGGCCTCGATGCCATCGACCTCTGGCAGATCCACGACGTCAGGACCCGCCAGGACCTCCGGGAGATCGAGGGGCCGGGCGGAGCCCTCGAGGCCTTCGCCGAGGCGAAGGAGGTCGGAAGGACGGAGCTAATAGGCGTCACCGGCCACCACGACCCCTCCGTCGTGACATACGCCGTCGAAAACTGGCCCGTCGACGCCGTCCTCATCCCGGTGAACCCCCTGGAGGGGGTTCTAGGCGGGTTCCTCGACGGGACGATCGGGGCGGCGAAGGAGCGGGGGATCGCCGTCATCGGGATGAAGGTCCTGGGGGGCTCCCACTACATAAACCCCCGGGCCGGGATCGGCCCCGACCTCCTCCTCCGGTACGCTTTAACTCAGGAGGTATCCCTCATCATCGTCGGCTGCTCGACCCCCGAGGAGGTCCGGCTCCTCGCCCGGATGGGGCGGGAGCTGGAGCCTTTGTCCGGAGAAGAGGAGGAGAAGCTGCTCGCCCTCTTCCGACCGTATGCGAGGAGGCTTGCGTTCTATCGGGGAGGGGGGCCAGGCTGAAATGAAGCTTGGGTCAAAGCGATTGCAAAATGGAGAAGTCCTGAGGGAAAAAGAAGGTGCTATGGCGGTTTTTCCGAATATTCGACCGCCTGAAACCGCCTCCTTTTTCCATTAAACCGCGGGCAGATCTCTCAGTTCAATAGTCTCTGTAAATCCTTGCGTCATACCCCAAATGCTGAAGGGCGTACCAGGCGATGGAGGCCTCCCGGAAGTTATCGGAATAGACGACTATGGGGCTATCCCCTTCGAGATCGACGAATATCTCGGCGAGGGCTGAATCATCCTTGATCCAGTCGCCTTCGATCAAGGTGTTGAAGTCGATGTTCACCGCTCCATCGATGTGGTCTATTTCGAACTGATCTGAAGTTCTAGCGTCGACGACCACAAACTCCCCTGCGGCGATGGAATCGTAATCTGCGAGAAGTTCAGGGGCAGGATCGGCCAAGTAGATCGCGACAGGCTTCGTCGTCATAGTCGATGCCGTGGATAGGCCAGTCGCCGGTCCCTGGAGGATTCGGACGTTCTGATGGCCCAGGTACTTCATCATCCATAAGACGAAGGTCGAATCGCCGCAGGAGAAGCAGTCCCCGTATATCACCACCCCATCCTCCTCGGTGATCCCGGCGTCTCCCAGAGCCCCGGCCATTCTAGAGACGGATTTCAGGATCTCGTTTCCAGAATCGTCTTTCTGGAAGAACCTGTCTGAGGAGAGATTTATCGAATCCTCGATGTACGAGGATCCCTGAGGGGGGCTGATGCTGACGTAGGCGACGAGGGTTTTCGTCTCGCTTTCGAGCATCTCCACCAGCTCCTCTGCAGTTATGAATGTGGAGTCGATATATTCATCCTCATCCGAGGCCGTTTTAGGCTCTTCGGCCGCCGTCTCGTTATTCGTGTCAGCTGCAGATGAGTTGCTCGATTTCTGACTTGTTGAAGTATCGAGCCATGATTGGCCGCTCCAGGCACCGGGATTGAAGGTGTCGCTGGGGCATTTGGCGACTGTCCCGCTTGTAAAAGCGATAATTATTATCAGCAACGCTCCACTCTTCGCGAGTTTACTTCGCATTCATCATACACTCCTTGAAGGTGTCCTGCTTTTGAAATACAAGGCCAAGTTCACGAGGCAATATGAACCGGAACCTCCCCCCAGAGGACCGGTCGCTCTCGCAAAGGCCTTGCCGGATTATGGCTCCTATGTATCAGTAAGGCCGGGTCATCTCATGCAGACATGGTTCCCTCTGCTCTCTCAATGGACAGCTTTCCAAAGAGACGAGCTATCTGGGCCACCCTTCAATGGGTCGATCTCATTCGATATATAAGATTATCGACCCTGATATCGACCATCTCGGCCTTCTTCTGTATCCCGGATTGGAATACTTTTTAGACCAGTCCTCGGTCTTGAGCTGATCAGAGCGAAAGTTACTTCTCCATTAATAATTATATGCTGGCGGTGAAAAAAATTTTGGAGGAACGAGGATGCAGTTTAAAAAGTTGTACGTGATCGTCCTGGTAGCGGTCGGTTTTATGAGCCTGTTCTTCGTCACAGCAGACGATGATCACAACTCAGACCAGTCAGAGCCCGGCGAAGTGGTGACCTACAACAACGGCTCTCGATATGAAGAGAACGGCTGGATATACTTGCACATTGAGGGCGAGCCTTACGACAGGGGATTTCAGCATGGATACCTGATGGCCCAGGAGATAGGGGAGATCAAGAGGAGCCTGGAATATCTGACCTACTGGAATACCGGAAAGGAATGGCAATTCTTCGTGGAGGCCGCTGAGCGGCTCTTCGTCCTCGATCAGGATATGGAAGAGAATGATACGTATCAGGAGTTTTTGGATGAGATGAAAGGGATCGCAGACGGGGCACAGGCTGCCGACGTGAACATATCCTGGCAGGAGATTCTCGCCTGGAACGGCTACGAAGAGCTCGTCGACTATTGGTGGCCTAACGAGAAATCGGGCAAATACGCCGATGGGGAGAAGGACGATAAAGATCACTGCAGCGCATTCATCGCAACCGGAAACGCCACCATAGACGGCAGGATCGTGATGGCTCACAACTCTTGGAACGAATTCGAGTTCGGCCAGTTCTCCAACTTGATCTTGGACATTGAGCCGTCGGAAGGACATAGGATGTTTATGCAGTCAGCTCCCGGCTACATCGACAGCTTTGCCGACTTCTTCGTAACGGACGCCGGGCTGATGGGAACTGAGACCACCATCGGAGGCTTCAGCCTCTACGACCCCGATGAAGTTTCCGAGTTCTTCCGGATCCGCAGAGCCATGCAGTACTCTGAAGGTCTGGACCAGTTCGTGGATATAATGAAGAAGAACAATAACGGTGGCTACGCCAACACCTGGCTATTGGGGGACATCAACACCGGAGAGATCATGCGTTACGAGCTGGGCCTCGAGTTCTACAACGTCACCAGGACCAGGGACGGAAGCTTCATCGGCTTCAACGCTCCCCTGGACCCCAGGATTCGAAACCTCGAATGCTCCAACACCGGCTACGCCGACATCAGAAGGCACCAGGGAGCACGTCAGGTGAGGCTGGCTCAGCTGATGGACGAGCATTACGGCAAGATAGACGTTGAGGTGGCGAAGGCCATATTGGCCGACCATTACGACGTTTACCTCAACAGGGACAATCCCTGCTCTCGCACAGTAGACGGTCACTACGAGCTGGACGCCAGGGAGTACATCTCCCAGCCGGGGCGACCTTTGCCCTTCCAGCCCCGGGGAACCGTGGATGGAAAGGTGATGGACAGCAGCATGGCCAAGGATCTTTCCTTCTGGGCCAGATGGGGAAACTCCGCCGGGATGCCGTTCAACGCCACCGAGTTCCTGACCGAGCACATTCAGTGGAGCCATCTGAACGGCTATCTGAAAGATAGGCCCGGCCAGCCCTGGACGTTATTTGGGGCTGCTCAGGACTGATCTAGCAAGTTTCAAAGGAGCCTTAAAGGTTCCACTTCCATTTTTTGGGCAGATATTTCATCGCATAAGCCGCAGAAGGGCGGTCGGTGTACCGCCTCAACGGCCTTCAGCCCAGCAGGGAATCTTCAACGGTTCGGATAATATATTAAACTGTTCTCAAATTTAAACGAAGAAGATGGCGCAGAAAGGGTTTTGGACGCCTGAATCAGAGTTCAGGCGGTCATCTTGGACTTGGCTATGTACTTGATCATGTCGGGAGAGAGTCTGGTGGTCATCGTGACCTGAGCTACGGCATCGTCGATGCTCTCGCCGCTGGATATCAGGTCGCCGATCCGCTCGATAGCGCCCTCGTCGACCATGTAGTACTCGTCGATGTCCTTTCTGTGTCCCCAGACATCTCCTTCGAGCAGGTCGATCCCCTGCATCTGGAGGAATAGCCTGATGGCCTTGGAGAGGGTCTTGTTGTAGGATGGAGGTACCTGGATCGCCCTCAGCCTGGGACACGCCTTGATGAGGTCCAAAAGATCGACGTTGGAAGGTCTGAAGGCTATGTGGACCATCCTCTCGTTGGGGCTCAAATCGGCTATCTCACTTCTTTGACTCACTACTCTGATCTTCATGCGATTTCACCTTTACAATTGCCGAGATGTGGACTGGATATTAATAGACATTTGTAGTATATGCTAATGTACACGAGGATTCCTAAAAACCTAGCATGTCTATGGAAAACATTATATACTAATATATACATGAATAGTGTATGAGTTCTTTTACTGCCTGGGGCCTTCGAGAAGCTTACAAGAACGTAGAGAAGCTGGGCGATAGGCTTTCAAAGATAACGAACTTGATCGAGTGGGAACCATTTCGACCAATTCTTGAAGAGATGTATCATAATAAAACCGAACGAGGCGGAAGGCCGAACTTTGATGTTATCCTGATGCTCAAGGTGCTTTTGCTCCAGCAGTGGTACGGGTTGAGCGACCTCGAGACTGAAAAGCAGATTTCGGATCGAATATCTTTTATGAAATTCTTAGGATTTCCTGATTCTATACCCGATTCCAGGACGATATGGCTTTTTCGCGAGCGGATGGCCCAGACGGGAAAGGATGAGTCCGTTTGGGAAGAGCTCCAGAGACAGCTCGATTTTAAAGGGCTTCAGGTAAAAAGAGGAACCATTCAGGATGCAACGTTTATAGAGGCCGACCCAGGAGGTTCAAAGAAACCAAGAAGAGAGACCGCTAGGACTCGTCGGAGCAGGGATGGAACTTGGGCTAAGAAGGGTGAGGAACTCCATTTTGGTTATAAACTTCATTCTAAAGTCGATATCGATTACGGCCTGATAAGGAGCATCGAATCGACAACTGCTTCGGTGCACGATAGTCGGGTTGATCTATCGGTTGAAGGAGAGGTGGTCCTCAGGGACAAAGGATATTTCGGTGTGAAGGCTAAGGGAAACGACTTCACAATGAAACGTGCAGCAGCGGGTCATCCTCTAAGCGATCTCGATAAGCTGCGAAACCGCTTGATTAGCAAACTGAGATTTCCGGGCGAACGTCAGTTTGCTGTTATTAAAAGAGTGTTCCGAAGCGCGCATGTAATGGTAACGACGATCCCGAGAGTTCACGTTAAAATGGTATTCACTGCCTTTGCTTTCGACTTATACCAGCTATGTACACTTAAAAATGCTGAAATCGTCTCAAAATAGCGGTAGCTATCGACGAAAAACGAGGAAAAGGATCGAGAATCGATTAAGAGCGGAGAACGAGCTAAAATAAGAGACGGATCCGAGATAATTAAAGAATGGGCAATGGTAAATAGGAATACTCGAGCATAAATTATTATAAAATCAAAAATTATAATAATATATCGATGAAATATGCTGGTCACCTTTGGGAGACGTTAAATAAAGATCTAGATGGCGGCCATCATTTCTCGTATCTTCAAGTAAAACAAGTTCTTGAAAGACGAGACGAATTACTGAAAGAATTAACTAAACTAAGGGATTCAAAATGGCTTAATTCAACATAAGGATGGTGGAAATCCTGGCGTCGAAAATCAGCCATATTAGAAGAGACTAAAAAGACATAAACAAATTTTATAAATCCTGATATGATTGAGTACTTTAAAAAGCCCCTCTAATCCGTCACCTCAATTTAAAGAGCATTTAAAGAGAGGCAACCCGCCAGGGGTTGATCAAAATCCTCGATTGATTTTTACTACTTTCGCTTAGCCAGCGTCAGATCCCCGTGGGGCATGACGATCGTCCTCGCATCCCGCCCCTGCCTCTCCCGGGCCATCGCCAGAGCCTCTTCGAGGCTGTTCGCGTGCCGGAAGAAGACCATCTCCGCGAGCTTTGGCCTCAGGGAGGAGACGAGGATCAGGTCCATCTCCAGGGAGTCCCTCGCGATGAGGGCGGCCTTGTGGCCGCCGAACTCGTACTCCCGGCCGAACCTTTCGACGCAGTCCTCGGCGCACTTTGCCTCCATCGCCCACCGCTCGAAGACGGGGTGGCCGAGGCCTTCAGCGCACTCGGCGACGAGGATGAGGGAGCCTCCGGGGAGGACCGCCTCCCTCGCGTTCTCCATCGCCTTCTGGGCCTGGAAGAGGTTTATGTCCTTGGGACGGCCGCCGGCGCAGGCGACGACGATCTCGGCGGGGCGGACGGCCCTCTGGTACATCTCGTCGACGACTTTGGCCCCCGCGCGGTGGGCTTTTACGAAGTCGCCGCCGACGGCCCGGACGATCTCCTTCTTGCTGTTGAGGACGACGTTGAGGATCAGGTCGAGGCCTCCAATTTTTGCCGCCTCCTCCATGTCGAGGCGGACGGGGTTGTCGAGGCGGCCGGACTTCGCCCGGGGGTCGGCCATCATGGCGTGGTTCTTGTTGATCGACCTCTCGGAGCTGACGCCGGGGAGGAGGGCCTTCGCTCCGCCGCTGTAGCCGGCATAGTAGTGGTACTCGATATTTCCCGTCCCGATCTTGATGTCGGATGCCGCCACCTCCTCCAGGATCTCGACCGGGGTACCCCGGCTCGTCTCGCCAAGGTGGATGCATCGGTCCTTGTCGTGCTGGATGGAGGGGAGGCTGGCGGAGCTGCCCAGGAGCCTGTCCATCTCCTCGACGGTCATCCTCCGATGGGTCCCCAGGCCGAAGACGACGACGATCTCGGATATGCCGAGGGCCTCAAGCCTCCGCACCAGGGGAGGCAGGATCTTTGAGGTCGGAGCGGGCCTCGTTATGTCGCTCGCCATGATGGCGGCCCTCCTGGAGCCGGCCAGATCCTCCAGGCCGGGTCCGATCGGCACGTTGAGGGCCCTCTCGATCTCTCCCGTCTCATCGGGGGCTCCGGGCCGCTCCTCCGGGAGGACGACCTCAAAACCCTCGGCACCGTCCACCGGGAGGCGGATCCGGCCGGAGCCGTACCCGAGGTCCATTCAGGCCCTCCAGACCTTGGCCCGGGTATGAACGTCGGAGAAGGCCTCGAATATGGGCCTCGCGGTGGTATAGGTGAAGAAGTCGGCCCCGACGGCATGGCAGGCCTCCCGGATCCGGGCTTCGTGGGCCGCCATCCTCGCCGCGTACTCCTCTCTCACCTTGGGCGTCACCCTGGTCATCACCGCCTCCTTCGACTCCATATCGACGAACCGGAGGTCCCCCTCGAAGTCGAGGGCCGCCTCCGCCGGGTCGAGAACCTGGATCAGGATCAGGTCGTGGGCCGAGAGCTTGTAGATCCCGGCGACGAGGCTCTCGATCTCTTCGAGGAGGTCGGAGACCACCACCACCAGGCTCGTCGACCTGATGGTGAGGTCGAACTGCTCCGCCATCCTCCGAAAGTCCGTCCCCCCTGAGGGCGCGGTCCTGTCCAGGTCCTCCATGGCAGAAAAGAGGTTCCTCCGCCCACCTTTCGTCTCGCCAGGCTCCAGCATCTCCCCGAACTTGGAGATGGAGAACTTCTCGTTCTCTTTTATAGCCAGGTAGGCGAACCCCACCGCCAGCTTCGATGCGAAGGCGAACTTCTCGCCGAAGGCCATGCTGCTGCTCGCGTCCAGGAGGATGTGGACGGCGAGGCTCCTCTCCTCCTCGTGCTCCCGGACGTAGAGCTTCTCAGTCCTGGCGTAGACCTTCCAGTCGACGAACTTGAAGTCGTCCCCCTTCCGATACTCCCGGTAGCCGACGGGGCTGATCCCCCGGCCGACCTTCACCGACCTCCGGGCCCCGGTGTAGGCGGTCGACACCCTCTTTCGGACGAGGAGGGTGAACCGGTCCAGCTCAGCGAGAAACTCCGTATCCATCGGCGGCCCTCAGATCGCCTTCATGATCTCCGAGATCACCTGGTCGGTCGTGACTCCCCTCCTCTCGGAGTCGAAGGTGAGGATGATCCTGTGCCGGAAGATGGGGCGGGCCATCACCTCCAGGTCGGCCCGATCGACGTAGTCCCTCCCGGAGAGGAGGGCCCGGGCCTTGGAGGCGAGGATGAGGCCGATGGAGGCCCGAGGGCTTGCGCCGTACTCGACCCCCTCCCAGCTCCGGGAGGAGACGACGGCCTTTATCGCCGCCCTCTTCAGGTCGTCGGAGATGGGGACGTCCCTTACAAGCTGCTGGAGGGATAGAAGCTCCCTGCGGGTGATCACCCTCTCCACCTTCGGCTCGGCGTGGCCGGTGTACCTCTCCATGATCTGGTACTCCTCCTCCGGGCTCGGGTAGTCGATGAATACCTTCAGGAGGAACCGGTCGAGCTGGGCCTCGGGGAGCGGGAACGTCCCCTCCATCTCGATGGGGTTTTGGGTAGCGAGGACGAAGAAGGGCTCCTCAAGCCGGTATGTGTTCTTTCCCACGGTCACCTGCTTCTCCTGCATCGCCTCCAGCATGGCGCTCTGGGTCCTGGGGGAGGCCCGGTTGATCTCGTCGGCGAGGACGATGTTGGCGAAGATCGGCCCCTCCTCGAACCTGAAGTGCTTGCTCCCCTCCACCTCCTCGATCAGGGTGGTGCCGGTGATGTCTGCGGGCATCAGGTCCGGGGTGCACTGGATCCTGCTGAAGTGGAGGCCGGTGGTGCTGGCTATCGTCTTGACGAGGAGGGTCTTTCCTAGGCCGGGGTTGCTCTCCAGGAGGATGTGCCCCCCGGCCAGGATACCCACCAGAATCTGCTCCACCACCGCCTTCTGGCCCACCACCACTTTGCCGATCTCTTCTCTGATCGTCTCGAAGATGGCTGGCGCGTCCTTATAGATGTTGATCAGATCGTCTCTCATCTCTCCGCCCTCGGTGAGGTATAAAGATCCTTTTTTGTATATTTTCATTTATTATTTCTCGTTTCCCCCTATGCACCTCACGAGATCGTCGCCAGGTTCTCGAAGTACCTCTTGATGATCTCCCGGTGCTGGGGCGGGAGGCTCTCGATGTACTGGTCCGTCGGCACCGCCACCCCCTCCCCGGGCTCCGAGATGGTGAAGAACCGGTCTACGGGGTCGGTCTCCCTAGACCGGAAGCCCGCGGTCGAGCCGGGATACAAGACCAGCTCCAGGTTCACCTCCTCCAGGACGGCGAGGGACGGTTTACCGTAGATCTCCCCCGAGATCCCCGCGCTGGACCCGGCCTCCTCCGGCAGCACCTCATCGGCGAAGAGGGCCATCGCCCTATCCCGGAGGTCGGAGAGGGAGGAGAAGGGCTGGGGCGGCGCACCGTCTCCCGGGCTATGAGCGAAGACGGCCGCTGAAGCGAGGAGGAGGAGGAGGGCCCCGGCCTTCGCCTGGAAGGCGGGGACGCTCCTCGTCCCGAGGTAGAGGCGGCGGCTGTTCATCAGGTCCGCGGCCCCGACGGTGGAGAGGCACCTCTTGACATCCTCGGCCAGGCTTTGCATCACCACCGAGTCGGAGCCCCGGTTGTCGTAGGCCGCCTTCGTCTTCTCCGAGATCGCCTCGTCGAGGTGGGAGAAGAGGTCGTACCTCGACCTCCGGTCGATGACCTTTCCCCCCAGAAGCCCCAGGATTAGGGAGACGAAGGCGGGGGCGGCGGCGAGGATGGAGCCCTGCCAGTAGAACCCGAAGAAGGTGGGTATCCCCAGGTACAGGGCGACGATGTAGATCAGGGTGGCGATCATTCCGGAGTTGAGGAGGTAGAGCCCCCCCTCAAGCCGCCTGTAGGCCGCAGATAGCCGTCTCAGATCCTCCAGAAACTCGTACGATCCGTCCACGGAGATCCCTTCAGAGCCCTTAGTAATAAGTAGTTTCCTCAGGGGGATCGCCTTAGGAGCCGGAGGTATGCATAACGATATGCTCCCTTTCGGGGAGGGGAGAAGGTGTAGACCCAGCTAGTCCTTAGGAGCGGACCCTCCAGGACCCTCCAGAGCCGGAAGTCCCGGGTGGTGATCTCGTAGATCTTGCAGTCCCTGGAGGCCGGTGATTGACGCCGGTCGAATTAGGTTTATAGCCTTTGAAGAACAAGACCTATCCGTGAACCTTCGGCCTGATGGCCGGAGGAAGAGCTCCAGAAAGGTGGGGGATAAATTGACGATCGACTCAGGGCGCGGATCCAGCCGGAAGCGACTCCCGCTGGATATCTGAGAGAGATGAGAGGGATTTCTGGGATGGCGAGGCTGAGCTGGCAGCTCCTGACCCTGATCCTCCTAGCCCAGCTGGTAGTGCCTGCGGCGATGGGCGCCGCCTCCACCATCGCCGGGGACGGGGCTCGGGTCGGAGGCACCGACGTCAACGGCAGCTCGGCGGTGAAGGCCCCGGGAGAGGCTGTGGCAGCCGGGATATGGATCGCTCCCGATGGCGACTGGGAGAAGGTCACCGAGGATATGAAGGAGACCCTCCAGTCCCTCGCTGGCCCCTCCCGGGTTCTGAGGATCATGGTCCAGGAGGAGGAGGATCTGATCGAACAAGGGTACATCGGAACCTCCGATGGGGTCCTGGTCCTCTGGCCCGACGTCACCGAGACCCTCCAGCTGATCGCCCCCTTCGATTTCCGGGAACGTCCCTGGTACCTGGAGGCGGCGAGGGCCGGGGATACGATCTGGACGAAGCCCTACCAGAGCCAGACCACGGGGGATATCTCCATCACCTGCGCCACCCCCATATCGGCGGAGGGGAACCTGAGCGGGGTGGTGGGGATGGACGTATCCCTGGCGGAGATGGACCTCGACCTCGCGAACTTCTCCTCTGGTTACCCCTTCCTTCTGGACGGCCAGGGGGCGGTGGTGATGAAGCCGCCTACCCCGGAGGGGTTCCTCTGGGACGAGATCCTGGAGCCAGGAAGCCTCCTCGACTCGAAGAACCCGGAGCTGGCAGAGCTGGCGGAGGCGATGGTCCGGGGAGAGGAGGGGACAGCCTTCGTCCGGCTGGATAAGGGGAGCGCTAGGATCGTCTACGCCCCCCTCCCCTCCGTCGGCTGGAGCCTGGGGGTCGCCTCCGGAGACCAGGAGCTAGCGGCAGCCAAGGCCTCCGCTTACGATCAGCTCTTCCGCTGCATATCGGGGCATACGGAGATCCTGGCCCTGGAGACCGGCGAGGCCCTCCGAGGGGAGAGCTTCGGGATGGGGATCTCCCTGCGGGAAGGGGGTCCCGGCCCATCCAGGCCGATGGCCCTAGGAGCAGCCGCCATCTCCCTCCTGCTGGGGGCGATCATAGGATGGTGGGCGGGGCGGAGGGCCTCGGATCCGGTCTTGGAGGCCGTGGCGAGGGGGCTTGAGGAGGTCGGGAGGGGGGACCTGGAGGCGAGGATCGCGGGGGACGGATCAAGGGGGGCTAGGAGGCTTGCGGAGGCCTTCGATGAGATGGCCCTCGGCCTCAAAGATCGGATAGCGGAGTCGGAGGAGAGGTCCCTCGCGGCGGGAAGGTCTGAGAAGGCGGGGGAGGTGATCGCCGAGGTCCAGAGGTTGCTCATCCCGGAGAGGGTTCCCCAGATCGAGGGGTTCGAGGTGGCGATCCTGGCCCTGGCCGAAGGTAGGGAGTGCTGCCACTTCTACGACGGCTTCGAGATGGAGGGAGGGAAGGCGATGGTAGTTCTGGCCGAGGTCTCGGGGAAGGGGCTCTCCGCTGCCATGGCGGCGGCCGTCACCAGAAGCCACATCAGGGCGGCTGCCCGGAGGCTTGGAGATCCGGCGAAGGCCCTCAGAGAGACGAACCAGAACCTGGTCGGGAACGTCAGAAACGGGATGGTGGTATCCTGCTTCTGCGGGATCCTCGACCTATCCAGCCACGCCCTGAGCTACGCCAACGCCGGCCACGTCCCCCCCTTCATCGTCAGCTCCGACGGCTTCGTCGACACCCTCGTCGGCGGCGCGATAGCCATGGGAGCCCTCGACCACATCGACCTGGAGATGGAGGGTTGGATGATAGACCCCGGGGACGTCCTCGTCATCTACAACGACGGCCTCATCGAGGTGGAGGACGGGGACGGGGAGAGGTTCGGGACCGAGAGCCTGATAACCCTGGTGAAGGAGAACCGGGAGAAGCCGGCTCAGCAGATAGCAAAGGACCTGGAGAGGAGGATCGAGGATCACATGGGTGGCGTCAGAGGGAGGCCCGATGCCGTCGCCGTGATAGTTAAGAGGTCCGGATGAGCCGCCCCGGACTCCTGGATCGATCGGTTCGTGACTACTCCCCGCCCTGAAGGGCGGGGCTTCTAGCTTTTGGCAGAGACTGTAGCCCCAGTCTCAAAATGTTTATCGCCGCATTCTCGTCACGGTCCATGATTAGTCCGCATTGAGGACATTCATGGACCCGATCCGATAGCGACTTCGTGACTTTAAGACCGCACCTGGAACATAGCTGACTTGTGTTCCTGGGATCTACTAGAACCACTATCGAACCGGCGCTTTCAGCCTTGTACGATATGATAGTGACTAGCATCCTCCAGGCAGCGTCTGATATGCTTTTAGCCAGGCAGTGATTATTAAGCATTTTCGTGATGCTCAGATCCTCGAAAGCAATCAGCCCGAACCTTTCGACCAGGTTGTGACTGACCTGATGAGCAAAATAGTATCTCTTGTTAGCTATCCGCTCATGAATCCGTTGGACGACCTTGAGGGCTTTCATCCTATCGGGTGTCCCCTTCTCGCATTTAGATAGTCGTCTCTGAGCTTTGGCTAATGCCTTCTCCTCAGATCGGAAGAACCGGGGATTATCGATCTTCTCTCCGTTGGACAGTGTAGCGAAACTCTCCAGCCCCACGTCAATGCCCACCATCGACCCATCTTTCCATGGAGGCTTAGGAGGATCGTCGATCTCCACTGAGAAGCAGGCAAACCACTTTCCGGTCGAGGTTCGGCGGATAGTCAGCCTCTTGATCTTACCTTCTATGGGTCGGTGGAGCTTGATCTTGACATCTCCGACTTTAGAGAGGCGAAGCTTCCCGAAAGACAGTTTGAATCCCGACTGAGGATAGGTGAACGAATCATACCACCCGAGCCCTCGGAACCGGGGATAGCCGGGTTTCTCGCCCGATTTGACCCTTCGGAAGAACGCTTTAAAAGCCAGTTCAACCCTTTCCTGGACATTCTGGAGAACTTGTGAGTGGACTTCGATCAGTTCGGGCTTTTCCACCTTCCATTCCGGGAGGAGGTTATGGGTCTCGTATTTCGAGGTTGATCTACCTTCCTTCTCCCAAGCGTCTTTCCGGTATGCTAGGGTTTGATTGTAGACCCATCTACACAAGTCTAGCGTCCGCTCCATCCTCGATTGCTGAGATTTGGTAGGATAGATCGGGTACTTGAACGACTTGCGCATATCAGTTTATACTGCTTAATATTATTTATAGGTTCGAATAAATGGCGAGGGGCTCTACATCCCCGGCCTAAAGACCGGGGTTTAACGCCCCTCTCCACTCCCCTTTTTTATAACCGGCGGAGGGACCGGAGATCCTCGCCGGCCGCCCTCTTCACGAGGTCGACCAGATCCTCGTTGTCCAGCCCCTCCATCGAGATCCGATCTCCTCCGCCGAAGACCTCCTCCCGCACCCGTCGGCCCACCAGGTCGTCGGAGCCGGGACGGACCCTGAGGATATAGCTCCCTTTCGGCGCCACCGTCCTGGGGCAGAGCATGTCGAGGTCGCCGTCGACGATCCCCACCAGGGGTATTCCGAGGCGGGCGAGGACCTCCCCGGCGATGGCGGTGGTGTCGTCGCCGACGGTCACCGCCACCCCCGCCCCCCGGGCCGCCTCGAAGGTGCCTTCGGCGGCGTGATCGATGAGGACGGCGTCGCGGCCGGGTTCGCGGACCCTCCTCGCAGAAGCCTCCGTCCGCCTCACATCCCCAGTCCTGAGGATGGCGGCCTCCAGGTCGACGGATGGGATCTTCTCGAGGCCGTGCTCCTTCACCTCAGCCCCCAGGACCTGAACGATCCTGCCGTCGGTCGCGGATATCGTCACCCTCTCCTCTTCGGCCCTGCCGATGACGATCCCGTTGACGGAGACGTTCTCGCCGGGGACGGCCCCGAAGATCGTCCTGGTGACGGTCCGGCCCGAGGATGCCGTCATCCCCGGAGGTTGAGGGGCCGCCACCATCGGGAACCCCAGGGCCCCAGCGATCCTCTCGGCGATCCCCCCCGCCCCGCCGGCCAGGACGGAGGCGAAGGGGCCGCTATACTCCGCCAGGATTAGGGGCTTATGGGGCTTCGCCCTCTCAGCCACCATCGCCCCGAAGGCGAGGCCCGTCTCCGCGGTCTTGGCATAGTTCAAGAGGACTACGACGTCGACGGAGGGCATAAGCCGCTGGACCGACCGGCTCGGGGTCTCCCGCCTCGATATGTCGATCCTATCCTCCAGGGCGGCGTCGATGACGGCGACCCTCCCCATCGTCCCCCCGAGGACGGCGGTGACCGATCCTATCCTCTCGAGCCGGTCCAGGGCCTCCCTGGCCCGGCCGGAGTCGACGACCTCGGGGCCGTGGACGACGACCCCAATCTCATCCGCCGCTCTCGACGCTCTCATCCTCCATCTTCACCGACCTCATCCTCTCCTCTTCCGCCTTCATCCTCTCCTCCATCTCCGCCATCGTCCGGCCGCCGATACCCCTCCTCTCGGGCATCTTATCGATCGGCTGGAGGGTGCTCAGGTGGTAGTAGAGCCCCGTAGAATCGAGGAGCGCCCACCTTTCGCCGTCCTCTTCGGTCTTCAGGACCTTCACGATCCCCACCGTCCCGGTCCCCGCGTACCTGACGATGCTCCCCTCGCTGATCTCCTCTGCCATGATCCTGCATCACCTCACAGAAGCTTCTCCTTCACCACCTCGCCCGCGAAGTTCTTAACCTCTGCCCCCCCGGGGACGGAGAGGACCTCGACCCCGTGAAGCTCGTCGGTCCCGCAGAGGACGTCCTGCTCGGGGTGGGTGCCCGCCTCGATATCGCACCTTATCCTCGTCCTCTCCCCCACTGAGACGACGGTCTTCAGCCTCGGGGAGGCGGGATGGCCTCTGGGGAGGACTATCAGGGGAGAGTTCATCTCCCGGATCAGAAATAGGGTGCAGAGGAGGCCCCTCTTCGCCCGGTCCCCGACCCCGGAGGTCGAGGCGACGAGGAGGTCGTCATCCTCGGTGAAGATGACGATCTCCTCATCATCGGTCTCGAGATAAAAAAAGCCGCCGAGGGTCCTGGCCACGGCCAGGGTCCCGGTCCGCCCGGTGAGGTAGGCGATCTCGTCGTCTTCCAGGGGGATCTTCATTCCATCACTCAGCAGGCTTCACGTTCCTCGACTGGCACGAGGGGCATCTGACCCTCCTGCCCATCCCCTTGAACTTGTTTCCGCAGTCCTGGCATACGTAGCCCTTCGACGCTATCGACTCGACGTCGCCTATCTCTGGTCCGCCTCCAACGGTACACATGGGGCTTTCACCTCCATCCATACTATTTCCAATGGCTCTTATTTAAAAGAGGTGGCTTGGAGCATCAGATTCATCTTCGTAGCAGCGCGGAGACCCCGGTCTTTAGGCCGGGGAGGAGCGCGTGCCTACACCTCCGAAAAGCATATATTATCTAACAACCTGACATATGAATGTGCTTAGAACGGTTACCTTCAAGCTTAGGATGGGCGACCGAGACCGAGTTACTCTCGCTGAAACGATGAGAGCTTATACCAAGGCTTTTTCCGAATCCGCTAAATGGGGATTTGAGAACAAGTCTTGGAACAAAGTCGATAACCATCATGCCACCTATAAGCTTGTCCGTTTAAGCATTCCTGATCTTCCTTCGTCTTTGGTACAGGGTGCAAGAGATTGCGCGTGTGAAGCTCTGAAAGCGTGCAAGTGCAGATCTCTTCCAGAGCGAAGACCGCTCGCTGCGATGAGGTACAACCAACGAGTTGTTACAGTGAACCTCGTTCACGGCATAGCTACGATTGCGTCCATCAAGGGGCGAATCAAGGCAACGTTCTTTATACCCCAGAACTACCGAGATTATCTCACTTGGAAGATCAAATCGTCCACGATATCCTATGATCGACGATCCGATACATTCTATCTGCACGTGTCTCTTGAACACGACGACCCCCAACCCATAACTGAGTTCAAGGTGCTTGGGATCGATCGAGGTATCGTGAATATTGCAGTCTGTTCCGATAACACGTTTTACAACTCGAAGAAGGTTAAAAATACCAGAGCTAAGTATGCTCACCTTCAGAAAGAGTTGCAGTCTAAAGGCACCAAGTCGGCAAAACGCAAGCTCAAGCGTCTCGCCGGTAAGGAAAGACGGTTTGTGACTGACGTGAACCACTGTATATCGAAACAGATCGTGAACTCGGATTATACGGTATTTGCTCTTGAAGACTTGAGCAAGATCCGAGTCCAGAAGCGAAGAGGTAAGCAGTTCAACCACAAGCTCAACAATTGGTCGTTTTACCAATTGGAACAGTTTATCAGGTACAAAGCGGAAGCTATTGAGAAGCATACGCTTCTCGTAGACGCCAGGTACACCTCGCAGAAGTGCTCTGAATGCGGTCACATCTACAAGGGGAACCGTAACGGTTCCTCGTTCCGGTGTCGGAAATGTGGTTTTGAACTCCATGCGGACCTTAACGCGTCTCGAAACATTGCTCAGGCGGGTATATCTTGTCTGAGTAGGCTGCCTTGTCAACCAGCCCAATGTAGTCCAGTTTAACCGGAACTACAAGCCCCTCCCTTCAGGGAGGGGTAGTTGACCAATATTCTCTGCGAGATACCATCGAATCAACTTCGCCAGGTGGATGAGGCATGATCCCGGAGAGGGCGCGGATATGGAAGGAGGGGCGGGAGGGGAAGGGCCCGGTCATCTACTGGATGACCAGAGACCAGAGGGCGGAGGAGAACTGGGCCCTAGCCTTCGCCCAGGAGCTGGCATTGGAGAGGAGGGCGCCCCTGGCCGTCGTCTTCGCCCTGAAAGAGGAGTTCCTCGGCGCTGCCATGCGGCAGTACGGGTTCATGCTCCGGGGGCTCGAAGAGGTGGAGAGGACCCTCAGAGATAAGGAGATACCCTTCGTCCTCCTTCAGGGAGACCCGGGAGAGACCGTCCCCGACTTCGTAAGAGAGCATTCTGCGAGCGCCCTGGTCACCGACTTCTCCCCCCTGGCGACTAAGAGGGCCTGGATGGAGAAGGCGGAAGAGGGGCTTGACCTCCCCCTCCGCGAGGTGGACGCCCACAACGTCGTCCCCTGCTGGGTGGCGTCGCCGAAGCAGGAGTATGCGGCCCGGACCTTCCGGCCGAAGGTGAGGCGACTTTTGCCGATCTTCTGTGAGGATCCTCCGGCTGTCCAGGTCCACCCCCACCCCTGGGACCTCGATGCCGGGGTGAGCTGGGACCGGCTCCGGAGGGACCTCCGGGTCGATCGCTCCGTCCCCGAGGTGGAGTGGATAAAGCCCGGAGCCGCTGCCGCTCGAAGGGCGCTACGTCGGTTTCTCGGCGAGAAGCTCTCTCGGTACGATGGAGATAGAAACGATCCGACCCTCGACGGCCAGTCGAACCTCTCGCCCTACCTTCACTTCGGCCAGATCTCGGCTCAGAGGGTCGCCCTGGAGGCGGCCAAATGGGAGGCGGATCCCAGATCCAAGGCCGCCTTCCTGGAGGAGCTGGTGGTGAGGAGGGAGCTCTCCGACAACTTCTGCTTCTACAACCGCGGTTACGACACCTTCGATGCCTTCCCCGCCTGGGCGAGGAAGACCCTGGACGAACATCGGAACGACCCGCGAGAGTACCTCTACGATCAGGAGGAGCTCGAAGGGGCGAAGACCCACGACCCCCTCTGGAACGCCGCCCAGAGGGAGATGGTCGTCCGGGGGAAGATGCACGGCTACCTGAGGATGTACTGGGCGAAGAAGATCCTGGAGTGGACGGACTCTCCGGAGGAGGCCCTGAAGATCGCCATATATCTGAACGACCGCTACGAGCTGGACGGGAGGGACCCGAGCGGCTACGTCGGCATAGCCTGGTCCATCGGCGGGGTCCACGACCGGGCCTGGAAAGAGAGGGAGATCTTCGGGAAGGTGAGGTACATGAGCCTCCGGGGGGCGAGGTCGAAGTTCGACGTCGGATCTTACATCGAACGGATCGAATCGCTGGACTGAAGAGGGGGGGAGAGGGAGACGGTGCCGGAAGGCCTTCAGCAGGGCTGAAGGACGACCTCTATCGACCTTGCCACCATCTCCCCATCGGATCGGTTCCCCGAGGCGGAGATGAGGCGGGTCGGGGGAGAAGGCCCCAGCACCGCGAGGTCGGCGGTCAGGTTGACGGCCTCTCCGGGCATGAGGGTGAGGTTTGCGGCGACGGGGCCGGGGGCGATGGAGTCGGTGACGGTGAGGTTATTGATCGGAAGGTCGCCGGTGTTCTCGATGGTATAAACGGAGGCGAGGCCGCCGCCGGGATGGATGCATCCACCGCTGGACTCCACCGTCAGGTTCAGCCCCTGCCACCCGATCAGGTCCACCGTGGCGGAGGCGGAGGCCTCCGCCCCATTTCCAGCATAGTCGACGGCGGTCGCCACGATCGAGTCCTTATGGAGGCCGGGGGCGTCCTCTTCGCCGAGGGCGAAGCTCGAGGAGCCGGAGGCGACCTCCCCGGGGCTCAGCTCCGTCCTGCTGAGGGGGACGGGTCCGACCCTCGAATCGACGAGGTAGAGGTCCCGGACGGGGACGGTCCCGACGTTGGAGACGGCGTACACTCTTCTAATCGGCCCTCCGACCCGGGCGGAGCAGTCCTGGGGGAGGACGGTGACGGAGAGGGCCGGCCTCCGGTCGGCGAGGCTCCCGAACTGGATCGTATTCTGTATCTCGAAGTTTCCGGTGTACCTCTGATGGGAGCTGACATCCCGGACGAAGGCCTGATGCATATTGGAGCTGGTGACGTAGGTCCCGTTGAAGGCCAGATTCATATCGGTGGCCACGAGGTGAGAGCTCGCCGAGGTCGTCACCTCCCGCTTTATATCCGTGGCGCTGAAGGCCTCCTGAAAGGAGGTCTTCGTTCCACGGAAGGGCGAGCCGGTCTCGATCCGCTTGAACCCCACCAGGGGGACGTCCCCGGAGTAGGAGAGGCTTGAGGCCCCGGCGGAGCTGCCCCCAATCCGGAGGCTCCCGTCTCCTGCCATGGAGCTGTGGCGCTCGTAATCTGCCATCCGGTGGACGACGGATCTACTGATGTCGATCTCTCCCGTTCCGCTCACCCAACCCCCGGCAGGGCCGGATCCGGCGAGGATGCTCACTCCCAACAACAAGACGAGCCCCCATCCCTTCATGTTAGGTATTCCGTCACCAATCCCTTAAGATGGTGGCGGTGAGGGCGAGAGAAAAAAATAAAGGATCTGGAGCCCTATCCCGCTACCAGATGCCGCCGTAGAGGTAGACGGTGGAGGCGGGCTCGAACTTCAGGACGACGGGGGTGCTCCTCTGGTAGAACCGGGGCTTGCCGTAGAACCACTCCCCGTCCCAGACCTTGATGGTGTGCCACATCCCTCCGGCGACGTTGACCCTGTATCTCCCGTCGAGGGGGTCGCCCCCCTGCCCGTCGGTCCCGACGTACTGGTCGTCGACGTAGACGTCGTACCCCCTCATCCTATCGGACTCCAGGGTGACGACGACGTCACCGGTGGTGGTGACGGGCCTCGGCGCTGGCGCCGGGATGGCGGGGGCAGGGCCGGGGGTCGCAGTGGAAGCGGCAGCGGCGGCGGAGCCGGCGATCATGTCCGGGGTCAGATCCTCTCCGACGTCGATGATGACGACGTTGCTCGGCTGGCCGTTGGCGACGAAGAAGAGGGCGTACCTCCCCATCTCAGCGGCCTGGAAGCTCGTCCTGTCGTAGGTTCCCAGGCTGTAGGGGGTTATCCCCACGATCCCTGAAGGCGATATCTCATAGAAGTCGGCGGCCCCTCCCCCGGGGGTGGTGGTGACGAGCTGCAGCCATGTACCGATGGGACAGGCGGCGTACCTCGACCAGGCCGTCTCCCCCTCGATCCAGAGCTCATTGGACCCGGCGTACATCTCCGAGGAGGCGTACTCCGAATAGGGGACCGTCTGCCACCCCAGGTCGAGGATGGAGGGCTCGTTTCCTGCTATCATGAAGCTGACGGGAACCCGGTCCCGGGAGAAGATATCCTCCTCGGTGAAGAAGTACTGGAGGTACCGCGAGTAGGTGAAGCTCGAGCTTGAGCTGAAGCTGTAGCTCTCCGAGGAGCCGGAGGCTCCGTACAGCTGCCCTGCATAGTTCAGATAGTCTTCGCCAGGGGATGAAACCCCAAAATAATCTTCGTAGTTCTCGCCCATGGCCTGGGCCGATCCCAGGGGGGCGAATATGGCAATGATCAGAATTGCCCCACTCCAAAGTCTCATTCGAAACACCTGGGAGGGGGACGACCGGGTGGATAGTAAAGATTTTGGTGGTGGAGCGCCGTTCCGACCTCATGCCACAGGGACCGAGGGCCAGATCCGGTGATGAGGGGGGCCGGAGGGAGGAGCTCCTAGCCTGGGGCCGGGAGTATCGAGATAAGGGGAGGATCTGGCGGGGGGCTCCGCGGAGGCTCCCCCCCCTCCCCGAAGGAGCCCGGGTCCTGGAGCTCGGCTGCGGCAACGGCAAGACCCTCCAGGGGATGCTGGGCCGACCCTGGAGGGTGGCGGCGGTGGACGTATCTCCTCAGGCCCTGAGGCTGGGGAGGGGGCTGGCGGAGGAGACGGGCCGGCGAAGAGGCCTCCTCCGGCCGGAGCCTTCGACCTCCTCCGGCGTCCGGCCCCCGCCAGCACCTCCGGCGGACCGGGTCCCTCTGGCCAATCGGCTCGAACTCGTCTCCGCGGACGCGGTCCACCTCCCCTTCAGGGACTCGTCCTTCGATGCGGTCTTCGCCTTCCACGTCCTAGGCCACCTCCGGGAGGGCGACCGGATCAAGGCGGCGCGGGAGGCGGCCCGGGTCCTCAAGGCCAAAGGTCGCCTCTTCTTTATCGAGTTCGGGGTCGAGGATATGAGGGCGGGAGAGGGGGTGGAGGTGGAGGAGATGACCTTCCGCCGGGGCGGGGGGGTCATCACCCACTACTTCACCGAAGCCGAAGGCCTGGAGCTCTTCGATATGCTCCGGCCTGTCTATATCTTGACCGATAGAAGGGTCACCCGGATCATGGGGCGGGACCATCTCCGGTCGGAGGTGGAGGCGGAGTTCATTAAGGAAGAGGGCTGAGGAGGCATCATGGAGCGTTCATTCTCCGAGATCAGAGCCAAGGTGGACCGGGGGGAGGCCGTCGTCCTCACCGCCCGGGAGGTGGGGGAGGTCCTCGCCGACGGGGGGAGGGTCTCTTTAGAGGAGGTGGACGTCGTCACCTGCGCCACCCGGGCGGTGATGAGCGGCACCTACGCCGTCCTCTCCTTTCCGGCGGCGCCCCCGGCTCCTTCCGGCGGGCGATCGGGGTCACGCTCAACGGCGTCCCGGGAATCGTCGGGCCCTGCCCCAACGAGCGGCTGGGGATCGTCGACCTGATCGTCTTCGGGACGGCGGCGAGCCGGGAGGAGCCGAGGTACGGCGGAGGCCACCTCCTCCGGGACCTGGTGGAGGGGGAGGTGGTCCGGGTCGAGGTGGAGACGGACACGGGCTCCGGCTTCGAGGTGGACCTGAAGCTCGCCGATATGCCGACGGCGAGGCTCTTTGGGACCCGCCACTCTTTCAAGAACTACTCGGCCTTCGTCAACCCCGGGGAGGAGAGGGTCGCCACCATCTTCCACGCCACCACCTTCGACCCCTGCTGGAACGGCGCCTCCGTCTCGGGGTGCGGCCGCATGAACCCCCTGGAGAACGACCCCCTCCTGGAGACGATCGGGGTCGGGACGAGGGTCCTGATCAACGGTGCCGAGGGGTTCGTCCTGGGCAGGGGGACGAGGTCCTCCCCCGAGAGGCCTAACCTCTCGGGGTATGCGGATATGCACGGGATGGACCCCGAGTACATGGGAGGCTTCGGAACATCCGCAGGCCCCGAGTGCATATCGTCGTGGGCGGTCCCGATCCCGGTCTTGAGGGAGGGGATCCTGGAGAGGATGGCCAGCCCTGAAGGGTCTATACCGCTACCGGTGGTGGACGTCGCGAGCCGCCAGGAGCTCGGCCGGGCAACCTACGCCGACGTCTGGGAGGGGGTAGACCTGGAGGTCAGCTTCGACCCCGGGGCCTGCAAGAGGTGCACCGCCTGCCGCCCCGAGGCGATCTGCCCGACGGGGGCTATAGCCTTTCGAAACTTTCTTCCCACCCTCGACCGGAGGAGGTGCTTCAACTGCGGCCTCTGCGCCACCTCCTGCTCCGGAGACGTCTTCAGAGCCCGCCTCGGATCCCTCCGCTTCGCCGGGCGGGAGGTTCCAATCGTCGTGCGGCAGTCCGACCGGCTGCGGGCCGAGAGGCTCGCCGAGGAGCTGAAGGGGCGGATCCTCGACGGCAGCTTCAGGATGACGGAGATGGCGGAGCGGATATCGCCATGATATTAAAGCCGATGATCGTTGGCAGGGCGTGACCCAGACAGAAGCCTAAAAGGGATGATAGAGAGAACTCCAACATTATTTAACATTAGTATATACCGTGATATATTATTATATGTCTAGCAATACTTCTAATATATTGTTCATTAATGTATCCCGAAATATTATATATAGTTAAAAATTTTTTTCATTATTAAGTTGGATATAATTGGTAATTGGGGAGCGATCTGTTCTTTTAGCCGGTGAATTTTGCTCGGATATAAACAGATTGATTCACACTTCATCCTTCAAGCAGGAGGCTGCATCACAAAGATATGTTATTGAATATTTTCATATTAATTGAAAGAACGGGAAAGTTATAAAAAAGTTTATCTAATATCACGATTGTAGATAACAGCCTAAGATGTCCTGGTGGTAGAGGGTGCTCAATAACAGCCTTTGGATGAAGTATTTCTGGCTTTGGATGGCGATCATGATCATCAGCTCAGGATGCACCGTCCAAGGAAGGACGATAGTCCTGGGACCTTCCGAGAGCATCCAGGCCGCCATCGAAGGAGCCGACCCCGGCGATATCGTCGAGGTCTCCAGCGGGACTTATCGCGAGAACGTCAACGTGGACAGGCCGCTGATCCTCTTCGGAGTCGATACAGGCGGGGGAAGGCCAGTGGTGGACGCCGGGGGGAGGGGAAGCGCCATCACCCTCAGCGGCTCGGGGGCCGTCCTGGAGGGGTTTGTCGTCACAAACTCCGGGAGCAAGACGGACGTTGACGCCGGGGTCCGGGTGACGTCGGAGAGGAACGTCATCCGAAACAACGTCGCGAAGGAGAACGCAGGATGCGGCATCCTCTTCGAGAGCTCAAGCCGCAACATCGTCACCCACAACGAATTTAGCGATAACCCCTGCGGAGCAGGCCTTTTGAACTCCTCCGAGAACGTCCTCTTCCTCAACGTCTTCAAGGATAACGGAATAGACGCCTCATCTTCGAACTCCACCAGCCGCTGGAACTCCTCCGACCCCATCAGCTACAGGTACAGGGACGAGACCTTCACCGCTATCCTTGGAAACCACTGGTCGGAGTACTCCGGCCCCGACACCGACGGCGACGGGATCGGCGACCTCCCCCACGTCTTCGGGGCCGAGAGGGATGAGGCCCCCCTGATCATGGCGGGACTGCAGCCCGAGATCGATCTCGACAAGGCCGGAAATGTCACCTCGGGGGAGCCGGGATCCGTCGTCAAGTTCACCATCGATGTGGCGAACCTCGGGGAGATGGAGTTCGACCGAGTCGTGGTGGCGGACATCCTCCCCGACGGCCTGGAGTACCTGGGAGACGACCGGAACGGGACCGTTGCTGGAAGGAAAGTAACCTGGGAGCTGGGCCGCCTCCCCGTCGGCGAGTCTATGAGGGTGGAGCTTTTGGCCAGGATAAGCGGCACCACCCTCGGCAACATCACAAACCACGCCGAGGCCGCCGGAATCCTCTCGACGGAGTACAGCCTCACCGACGAGGATCACGAGATCCTGGAGGCGCTGATCGAGAGGGTGATCCTAGCGAGGGGGGCGGAGTTCTCCCGGGAGGTGATCTATGTCGTCCCGCCACCTTCGGCGCTCTCGGGTGAAGTAGGGGGGAAGACCTTCATCACCATACCCCTCTCTGCTGGGGGGCCTGATAGATCTATTGAGGATATGTACGCCATCCGTAATGTTATCGCCAGGGCCCAGAACGGAGATTCGCTGGAGGTGCGGGGCTTTGACCCTAGTTCTCCGTACGGACAGGACCCGAAACAGACTGAGATTGACGTAAACAAGTCTCTATACTTGCGGGGCGTGGTCATGGACGCCTCTTACGGACCGCCCACCTTTACAGGAAGATTTGTCACAACCGCCATCACCGTCAGCGGAGAGAGGTGCTTCATAGAGGGCCTGGTGGCGATAAATTCGGATCTATCCGAGGCTGGGATTAAAGTCCTTTCAAACAACAACGTCATCAAGGACAATATTGCCAAAAATAATAGAGGAGTAGGGTACCTCCTCAGAAGTTCCAGCGGCAACGTCATCACAGGTAACACGGCAGAAGAGAATCGTCAGGGTGCCATCCGCCTGGAATCCTCCAACGGCAACATAATTTATCTCAACAATTTCATCAATGGATCTAGCCCGGTCGGCTGGTCGGACTCGAATAATACCTGGAACTCGCCGGCGGCTATGACCTACCGGTACAACGGCACCACCTTCACCAGCCGTCTCGGCAATTACTGGTCCGACTATTCGGGGGTCGATGCCGACGGCGACGGCATCGGCGACACACCTTACGACATTCCTGGAGGATCTGACCGGGATTTCTATCCCCTGATGTCTCCCATAGAATTCTACGATCTGAGCTGTGACAATAAAGCCCTCTCCAAGGTCGCTGACCGCAAGACCGCCAGGCCCGGCGAGGAGATCACCTACACCATCACCGTATGCAACAGAAACAGCACCGTCCCCGTAGACGCCGTCGTCGAGGACATCTTCGATGGGCCGGTGGAGCTCGTATCCGTCTCCCCAGCCCCCGACGGGGACGGCCTCTGGCGTTTCTATGAGATCGGCCTCGGCGAGTGCCGGGAGATCGTCCTGGTGGTGAAGGCGCCGAAGAGGCAGGAGTTCGAGTTCCAGATGGGATCGGAGGTCGCTGGCACAGGGTTTGTCAGGGTGGCGAGCGATTACTCAACGGCTCCGCCTTCTTACATCCTCAAAAACTGCGCCACGGCCGTCTTCTATCTGAACGGCTTCATCCTGGGAAGAGAGAGAGGCTGCGCCGCCGTCCTCATCGACGACCCCGGCGCCGAGCTCTCCACCCAGGAGCACGGCAGCGGCCTCTACAAGAGCGATGAGACGATCACCCTTCGTTCGGATAACAGGTCCATAGAGATGAATAAGGCAGTCTCGGCGGATCACGGTCCTTCGACGCTGACCCTCTATCGGAACAGGACCCTCGCCTACTCTTCCCGGTGGACCGAGGAGGCGGAGGCGAAGAACCGGGCTACCGGGGCATCGATGGCCGAGGCCTACCGGTACGCCACCTCCATAGACCGGGAATCGAGGTTCTTCCTCGACCGGAACGAGTCGGTGATGGAGGTAGAATCCCAGTTTGACGGTATGGGTCACATGGGGTTCCTCAAGATGCCTTCTGGCGGCTCGGGCCCCCGGTCGACCCCGATCTTCGAGATGAGGGAGGATTACGCCGGAAGCTTCCGGGTCCTCCAGAGGATCGACGAGTACGGCTCCGGAGTCTCCTCCGACCGGTCGGCTTCAGGGACCGGGTTTGTGGTGGTGGACAAGCGGATCGGAGAGAGCCAGAGGTCCTACGAGTCTGGTACTGGCTTTTACGAGTCGGAGGAGACGATCAGAACCTACACCAACTACGTGGCCAAGGACCTGAGCCTCGTCTACAGCCCAGAAAACCAGACCCTAATCGACGATCTCTCTATAAACCGGTCCATGAGGTGGAAGGAGGGGATGTGGTCCCGGGTCAGAAACGAGAGCCTAATCGGCGAGGAGTACACCTCCATCACCAGGCTCGATAAGGAGACGGTGGCCCGGTGCTTGAACGAGATGGAGACGGAGGCGAGCTTCTCCGGCCAGGGGAGGTACAGGACCGTCTTCATAGACAGGGTCGACCTGGACGAGCTATACGCCGGCGACTACTCGATCCGGCGAAAGGTCCTCCTGGAGGGGGTCTCGAAGTACGATCGGCCGCATATCAACCTGACCAAGACGGGGGTGGTTCGCGAGGAGACGGTCGTCGAGGATGGTGCCGAGAGGAGGATCACCGTCGCGGAGTACACCATCACCCTCGAGAACGACGGGAACAGGTCCCTCGCCCCGGTCCGCGTGAAGGACCTCTTCCCGCCGGGGGCGGCCTACAGGAGCTCGTCGCTGAGGCCCTATCGTCTGACGGCCGGGAGCGCCGAATGGGTCCTGACTCATCTGGCCGTTGGAGGCCGCGCCGAGATCCTCCTGAGGCTGGAGGTCACCGATCTCTGCGACCAGGACATCGTCAACCGGGTCGAGGCCTCGGGGGGCTACGACGGCGGATGGGCGAACGCCACCAACTTCTCCGCCATCGAGAGGGGCAGGCTCTGGTGCTGCCCCGCGGGAGAGGTCTCGGCAGCGATGACCGCAAAGCCCGAAGGCGAGAACCCCAGGCGTGTCGTCTACAACCTGACGATCAGAAACGAGGCGGACGACCCGAGGGTCGTCGCCGCGACCTGCCAGCTCCCCGAGGGGATGAGGCTCCTCGACTCAAGCGTTCCCTTCTCGTCGTACGATTCAGGCGTGGTAACCTGGAACCTGATCGACCTCCTCCCCTTCGGGTCAAAGACGATCCTCTTCGAGGTCGAGGCCTCCATGAACGGGACCTTCGCCAGCAGGGCCGAGATCGAGGTTCTGTCTTTCAACGGGACCTCTCTCGATCAGCCTCTCAGCGTCGAGGCTTTTGTCGCCGTCGAAGAGTTCGACGGGGAGAGAGAGGCTCCGGGCTGGCGGCCCCCGGCCTGGGGGCTAAACCGCATCGCGTCTGAAATGGGATGCTGGGATGAATGTGATCTGACGCCGCTGTGACGTCAGTTCTGTATGTATAAGGAAAGGAATTTTAGGAAGAGGGATGCAAGATGGGACATGATTGGAGATCTTATGACGGATGCCTGACGCCTTCGACCCCACACCGCAACTGGATGACGGGGCTCAGGACGCAACGCGCGGATGAATGTGTAGCTTACGGAACCCTCGCCGCCCTGGAGTCGATGTTGAAGATACACTACTACAACGATGCGGCTAAAGAGTTCGATCTATCCGAAGACGACTTGCTGGCCGCTATGGGTGACATTCGCAGCGTGGAAAACGCCTGCAATATACTGAAGAATAATGGTATCACCATACCCGACAGAAGCGCAGCTTACAAAATTGCAGGTAGTAGTTATATAAATTCCGAAGGAATGAATTCCGTCGAAACGATTATTGCGAAGGCGAAGGTTTATCTTGAAACCAACGGCCCCATAATTGCAAAGTATAACGATGATGTAATCGGGAGCCACTGCCTTGCGATAGTTGGCTATACGGACGCTGGTAATTGGATCTGCAAAGATAGCTGGCCTCTTAATAATGGTGTCCCGTATCACAACAGTAGCAGCACCTGGAATACTGATGGTACATGTAAGATACACGACGCCAATGGTGGCTACAGAGAGATAAACGCCGATTATATGATTGGGAATCTTTCTGGAGAGTTATATGCCATCTTGATCCAGGAACTGAGGTTCCCGATTAAGAATAACGATAGTGGCCATACATCTATCAACAACTGGACGGGAGGTCTTTTGAGGATTCGTAAAAAATTTGGCGATACGTATACTAATTTGGAACTCAGAGATCCAACTTCCAGAGCCAGGTTCGTAGCGAAAAATCCAGGGTGCAATGTATCAATACCAGATCCTAATCCTGATAATATGAGTTTTTTTATATCACCACCTACAAACTTGGACAATTTGGTGGTAGATGCGGCTCCGGGTGAATATGATATAGATGTACATATATGCGTAAATGGGAGCAACTATTATGCTCACGCTGGTGGTACTGTGGGAGATTCTTCTCTGGAAGTTGAGATTCTTTTGAATACGATCCAACAGTGCGCCAGGGAGATCCTGTACCCGTTCGCTCTGGATGCCATGGAGAAAAATCCATCGGACGATGCGAAAACCGATATAAATGTGGCCCTCAGGTTGCTATTGAGGACGGCGGAGATCTCGAAGGAGGAGTTCATCGCGGATCTGGAGCGGAGGTTGGTTGATCTTGATAAAGCGCATGGATGCGGGATCGACGGGGCTCTTGAAATCCGGCGGGCGACAGAAGAGATTCGAAAGCTGGTGAGGTCCATGGAAGACTGAACCATCTCCTTCGTCCTTTCGCCCTCCCCTCCTCGGGAGGGTGCATCTTCTTTAATTCTCCCCGCCCTCTCGCGAGGTCGAAGGCCGATAGAACGGAGACCTTCGGGAACAGGGGCGAGGTCCTCTCTCTCGACGGTACCTCCGCCGCCGGGCCCCTCGCCATCGGGGCCTTCGTCACCGTTGGAGAGTTCGACGGGAGAGAGGCGCCGGGCTGGAGGCCCCCGGAGAGGGGGCTCAACGACACGGCTTGCATAGGATGCTGGAATGAATGTGATCTGGCGGAGTTGTGACGCCAGTTCTGTATGTATTAACAAAGGATTTTAGGAAGAGGGATGTAAGATGGGACATGATTGGAGTGCGTATGACGGATGCCTGACGGCTTCGACCCCACCCCGCAACTGGATGACGGAGGTAAGGATCCAAAGACAGAATGAATGTGTGGCTTACGGCACCCTCGCGGCCCTGGAGTCGATGCTGAAGATACACTACTACAACGATGCAGGAAAAGCGGATTTCAATTTATTTGACGCAAAGATCGATAACACTTATAACAACCTGCTACAAGAAATGGGGACCAATGTCAGCGTAGGTAATGCTTGCACGATACTGAAAGGTAACGGTATCATCATACCCGGCAGAACCGCCGCTTATAAAATCGGAGGATACGTTGATATAAATGCTTCTTTAAAAAAGGACGACATCCAAGGCATTATTGAAGCGGCGAAGAAGTATATCATGACCAACGGCCCCATAATTGCAGTGTATAACGATGCTGTAATCGGGAGCCACTGCCTTGCGATAGTTGGCTATACAGACGCTGGTAATTGGATCTGCAAAGATAGCTGGCCTCTTAATAATGGTGTCCCGTACCCCAACGACGAATCGACCTGGAATCTTGATGGTACATGTAAGATATCCGGCGCCAATGGTGGCTACAGAGAGATAAACGCCGATGATATGATTCGGAAACGTTCTGGAAACTTATATGCGATATTGCTCCAGAGACTAACCATATCGATTAAGCACAATTCTACTCCGCCTACATCCATCACCAACTGGTGGAAAGCCCTTCTGGAGATCAGAAAGAAAATTGGTGATAACCGTGTTCCATTGGCAGAGTTAGATCCAACCCACGTGTCCAGATTCCACGAGGATAATCCTGACTATGAGCTGGAATATTGTTATCCTAGAAAAAAATGGTATTGGGGTCTAAGGTTATCCCCTCCCGAAGGGAGAAGTCTAAACTTAGATTACTTGAAGGCGGATGTCGGACCGGGTGATTATCACATGTATGTTCACGCATGCTCCAATACTAACGAAAATTGGGATGGTCCTGCGACCGTCGGGGATTCCGATACGTCGGTGGAGATACTTTTGAATAAAGTCGGTCAGTGCGCCCAGGAAATCCTTTACCCGTTCGCGCTGGACGCCATGAAGAGAGGGCCGTCGGAGGATGAGAAATCCGATTTAAAAGTCGCCCTCAGGTTGCTGTTGAGGACGGCGGAGATCTCAACGGAAGTGTTCATCGCGGATCTGAAGGAGAGGTTGGATGATCTGGAAGAAGCGCACGGATGCGGGATCGACGGGGCTCTTGAAATCCGGAGGGCGACCGAAGAGATTCGAGAGCTGGTGAGGTCCATGGAAGACTGAACCATCTCCTTCGTCCTTTCGCCCTCCCCTCCTCAGGAGGGCGCCTCTTCTTTTCCGTCTTGCCCCTCAGGAACCAGCCCCCTCCAGGATCGGGAGGATCCGCCTACCTCTCCGGCCTCCTCCTCCCCCTCCTCTCCTCTTTAAGTTCGCCCGTCCTCTTCCTTCTCCCCTTCTTCGGGCCTTCTTATCCGTCTTAACCCCGAAAGGCGCCTGCCTCTCCCCCTCCTCGCCCCTCCCCTCCCCTCCTCGTTCTAAAATCCTCCCCGTCCGGTCCGATCCCCCTCGGTCGGCAGCCGATCTTCGGGAGGTTTGCCGGGCATCTCCCCTCCTATCACTCCATCTCCTCCCTTCGCCCCCCCCGGCTCCCCCTTCCCCGTCTTATCCGCCTTTATGACCGTCCAGCTCATCTTCCGTCTTCTCTCGGGGCGAGGTCCCCCGGCCTCTCTTTCAGAAACCGGCACCCCCTCCCTCTCAGCCACTTTCGGACCCGCGGCCTTCCTGGGGCTCTCCATCCTGGATCCGGCTTCTTCGAGGCGACCTTCCCCGATACGATCATCTCCGAGCCGGTCCCCTTTCATCCCCCCGGCGTATGGATCCGTCCGGCCGATCACCGCCTCTTCGAGGGCGGCAAAGTCGATCTCCTCCTCTCTGCCGGCATCCTTTCGGCCTTCCCCCGATCCCTCTTGATCCCGCCGACCGATCACCGCCTCTTCGAGGGCCGCAAAGTCGATCTCCCCGAAATCGGCCCCCTTCGCCACCCCTTCCTCTCCGCCTCCGGGTGGCTTCGCCTCTCTCTTCTGGGACCGGGCCCTGATCCGACCGATGAGCCACTTGGAGAGGCCCGAGCCGAGGATTAGGGTTCCGACGATGAACTTCCAGTCCGCAGCCAGGAAGTTTCTCGCCTTCTCCTTCAGGGGGACCTTTCTCGCCGTCACCGTGATGGGGCTGGAGAAGACCTGGGCGTCCACCGGCATCGGCTCCTGGCCGGGGAGGACAACCTCGGCGAAGGCGGAAAGGGTCAGCTCGTGGACACCGCTCCTCCTGGGGATGACGTCCCAGAGCCAGGTCCTGTGGCCATCCCGGGTTACGAGCTGCCGCTCGTCGGTCATGGGGGTGATCTCAAAGGCCGTCCCCGAGAGCCGCACCTTCATGAAGGTGCTGACGGGGATCCCCTCCACCAGGGGGACCTCCCCCTCTTCGAACCCCGCCGTCAGGTTCTCGACGGTCTCGGAGATCGATATCCTCGCCTCGACCCGGTAGGTCTCGCCCACCAGCATCTCCCGGACGGGGTCGAAGGCGATCATCCCCCTCGTCAGGCTCCTCTTCGCCTCCTCCACCAGGGCGGCGTAGTCGGGGAGGGACGGCTCGGCCACCTCCACTCTCGGCGGGAAGAAGACGTGCCCTCCGCCTCCAGAAGACGATCCCGATGAGGGAGACGATGGCGCTACAGGGATGTCGGCCTCTTCGGCGGCGCCGATGGGCGAGATATCCGGGCCGTTCCCCCTCAGGTGATTGTCGTTGCTTCCGGCGTCGAACTTTATTCTATAAGCTCCGTTCTCCGCCAGCCGGTTGCCGATGACGTCGTTCTTGTTGGATGGGTCGAGGAGGATCCCGCTCTCCCCGTTGAGGCTTGCGTCATTATCAAAGATCCGGTTGCGGTCGGAATCGATGAGCATGATCCCGTCGGCCCGATTTTTGAGAAACTCGTTTCGGGATATCTTGTTATATTCGGAGTTAGATACCAGAACTCCCAGGCCATTTTCTTTGACGGAGTTGGCGACGATCTCGTTTCGTGAGGAGGTCACAAGCTTTATCCCGACCAGGTTTTTCGAGATGGTGCAGTTCCTTATCGCCGATTCTGCGGTGTGGAAGAGATATATCCCGTTGCTGTTGTTTTCGATCTTCAGCCCCTCGAGGGTTATGTTGAAGCAGTCGATGCAGTAAACGGTCCCTGCGTCCGAGGTCGAGTTCACGATCCGATCCGAGGCCCCCACCATGTAGATGATCCTCTCTCCTCCGACGATGTTGGATAAATCTACGTCGTTATCCAGATCCTTTACTTGGGAACCCTCAGCGGAGAAGTCGCGGACGTTCTCAGCGAACTGGTTTTCCTTTAAAAGGTTCCCGCCAGAGAAGTTCAGAGATATCCCGCATTCGTTCTCTTGGGCTGAGTTGGCAGCCACCACGTTTAGGGGGGATCGCTCCAGGATTATCCCTGTCTTATCGTTGGCGGAGGCTACATTCTCCGAGATGATGTTGTTGCTGGAGGCAGAGAGACGGATCCCGTCTCCGAAGTTGTCCTTCGCCGTGTTCTTCGTTATGGTGTTGGCCGACGACCTAAGGATGAGAAGGCCACTGCCGTTGTTTTCTGATATATGGTTCCCGATGATGACGTTTCCGTCAGAGTTATCGAGGAAAATTCCGTCTATGTTCTTGATGATGCTGTTATTGTCTGCCCTAGATCTGGTAGTATTCTCAAAACAGATCCCATAAACGTTACCTTGGAGGATGAGACCTTCCGCCATAACATCTTCGCAGTCTAGGCAGTATACGACTCCGGCATCGGATGAGGCGCTTATAACGGCACTTGAAACGTTCACCAGATAAAAGATCGGCTTTCCGTCGACCCGATTTGACAAATCGATATCGTTATCACCCCTTGCATAGAAGTTATAGCGATTTCCTGCCATGAGGTTATCTCTCAATATGTTATGCCGGCAGAACGCGAGATAGATGCCGTAGGTGTTCATTTCTCCGGCGCGGTTTCCTTCGAGAAGGTTATCGAAGGAGTCGTTAAGAAATATGCCGTAAGTATTGTTTCGGAGGTAGTTTGCTTCGACGCTATTTTTGGTGGATCTCTCGAGGCTTATGCCGTAGAGGTTATCGCTGAGGATGTTATTTTTTATCGTCGAATCCCTCGTCTCGAAGAACTTGATACCTTCGCGGTTCCCCCGCAGGTCCAGATCTTTCACAGTGACGTTGGTGCAGTTGATGCAGACGACAGAACTCGCTCCGGAGGACGAATCCACGATGGTGTTGCTGGAGTCCACCAGGTAACGGATCGGCCTGCCGTTTATCAGGTTTGTTACGTCGACTTGATTGTCGAAATGAGAACGGTTCAATCCATCAACGAGGAAGTTGTATCCGTTATCGATGATCAGGTTGTTTCCGAGGACGTTCTTTCCGGATCGGTTTAGGCTCAAACCCCCCTCATTCTCCCTGAGATCGTTGGAAGTGAGCTTGTTATGATCCGAGCCTTCGAGAAAGAGACCGAAGTCGTTTTGGACGGCATCGTTTGAAAGGATCAAGTTTTGGGAAGAGCCATCGAGATAGATACCCTTGCCGTTATCGTATACAAGGTTCCTCGATATGGTGTTGTTGACGGACTCGAAGAGGTCGATGCCGCGGCCGTTTTGGCAGGCCTCATTTTCGCTGACCAAATTTCTCTCTGAGCGGTGGAGGCGGATACCACTTGCTCCACTCCGATCGACTTCGTTGCCGATGATCTCGTTCTCGCCGCAATGATTCAGGAGGATGCCGAACTCGTTGTCGAAGATGCGGTTCATCTCCACCCGAGAGCCGGTGGTGTTCAGCAAGTATATGCCATAAGTGTTGTTGGCGAGGATGAGATCTTTAACGGTTATGTTGGTGCAGTCGATACAGTAGACGACTCCTGCACCGTCGGAGGAGTCTATCACCAGATCTTCAGCCCGCATCAGGTAGATGATGGGCTTACCATCGACACTATTCGATCGATCGACGTCGATTTCGCCCTCAGCATGGAAGTTGTACAGGTTATTCTCCATCAGGTTGTCTCTCAGGACGCACATACCAGAGGAATTTATGTAGATCCCCCACTGGCCCTGGCTGGCGTTGTTGCCAGATAGGCTGCATCCTGCAGAGTTCTGAATCCGTATCCCCTCAAATTCGTTGGTCTTTGCCCTGTTTCCTTCGAGGAGGTTGCGAGGCGAATCTCTGATGAATATACCTATGAGGTCGTCGTTGGCATCGTTGTACAATATGATGTTCTCGATAGAGTTCTCTGTGAGATATATGCCGAACCATGCGTTGCTGGCGTTATTCTTTTTTATGTTGTTACTGATCGAATTATCGACGAGGTATATGCAGATGTACTCGCTATTGCTGACGTCGTTGCCAAGGATGCTGTTTTTTCCCGAAGAGTTTAGATGTATCCCGACTCCGTTTTTGGTTGCGACGTTCTCCTGGACGATGTTGTAATCGCTAGATTTGTAAAGATCGATCCCGACGAAGTTTAAGCTGGCGTTGTTCGAATCGACTCTGTTCTCATAAGAAGATTCGAGGACTATGCCGTAAGAGTTGCTTACGACGATGTTGCCGTCGACGGCGTTTTCGCTGGAAGAGTTCAGAAATATCCCGTTTTCGTTCTCGATGACGCTGTTGGCTGTAAGCCTGTTCGAGGAAGAATTCTCAACATAAATCCCGTTCCAGCTGAGACTTATACGATTGTCTTCCACCGCCGAATTGATGGTGTTGGAGAGGTAAACCCCAAAGAAGCCGTTGGTGAGGTTCAGACCTTTTATTGTGACATTATCGCAGTTGATGCAGTAAACGGCCCCAGCACCTGACGAATCGTCTATCACCTCGTCAGAGACCCCTACCCTGTAGTATATAGGCCTGCCGTCCACCAGGTTGGTGGTGTCGATGTAATTCTCACCATCGGCACGGAAGTTGTAGCGGTTCTCCACCATGAGGTTACTATCCATAATGCTTCTGACGGAACCGGATAGGTAGATCCCGTAGCCATTTCCTATGGCTTTGTTATCCTTGAGGTAGATGTCGTTTGACCCCTGAACCGAGATACCATATCGGTTCTCTTTGGCGTAGTTATCTTGGAGGGTGAGGCTATGGGAAGAATTCTGGATGCGAAAGCCGTTTTCTGCGTTATAGGAGGCGTCGTTGCCCTCGAGGGAGTTGGAAGGGGAGCCATCTATCAGGATCCCATCAAGTTCGTTGTAGCCCGCGTCGTTTTCAATGATGCTGTTGTTGACAGAACTTTCAATGGATATTCCGTGCATCTCGTTATGATGGACTACGTTATTGTCTATGATGTTGCCGCTGCTCGAATCCATAAGTCGGATTCCAATCCATCTATTGCCGCTGACGATGTTTTCGGATATTACGCTCTCGTTAGAACTCCAGAGAAAGATCCCGCTTTTGTTATTATAGCTGACATTGTTATTTATGATGGAATTATTTTTGCTGGAGATTGATACAAAAATTCCGGTTCCATTGTTTAAACGGACTTCATTGTTCATAACCACGTTGTTGTCCGAGATTATCTTAATCCCCGCCTCCAAATTGTGGCCGGAGTTGGTCGCCACGAAGCCCTGAAGGATTATGCCGTCGGCATATAGGATTATCGAATCTCCGGCACCGCCAGCATCCACCACCGGCATCCCACCTCCGGTATCCACTCCCAGCAATATGAGCTGCTTTGTTATGTTCAGGTTCTCCCTGTAGACGCCGCTCTTGACTTCCAAGACGTCCCCGGGGCTGGCATCTTCGATGGCTTCCTGGAGGCTTTGCCCAGCATCAACGGTTGTCGTGGCTCCTTGAGCTGATCCCAGAAGGATACCCAAGACAAATCCAACAGATAAACATATATAAATATAACCAATATTCGAGGGCATTGTCATTTTTCATTACTTGTGCTGAACCTATAAAAGGTTTTTCGGATATGTCACCTTCAGCCGCTTTCGGACGCGTCTTCTGTCGTGACTGAGCCCATCAGAATTGAGTCTATAGCGGAGCGGAGATCCCCATGAACCTCTCGATGATCTCCTCCGGGGATAGAGGGATCACGGCAACCTCGGCGTTTCCCGCCTCGACCTTGACGACCAGGACGCCCCTCCCGGTGAGGCCAGCCCGGAGCTCTTCGGGGCTGGCGGCGAGGCGGACCTCGGTGACCCCGGCCCCCTCGGCGATCCGGGCCAGGTCTGCCTTTCGGGCGGTGCAGGTCGGCTGGGACCCCGTCGACCCGTAGCAGCCGTTGTCGAGGATGACGAGGAGGTAGTTCTCAGGCTCCTGGTCGGCGATGGTGACGAGGCTCCCCAGGTTCATCAGGACGGAGCCGTCGCCGTCGATGGCGACTACCCTCCGGTCCGGGAGGGCTAGGGCGAGGCCGAGGCCGATGGAGGAGGCGAGGCCCATCGACCCCAGCATGTAGAAGTTGGAGGGGCGGTCGCCGACGGCGTATAGCTCCCTGGACGGATAACCTATATTTCCCACCAGAAGGGCGCCCTGGGATTCGGCCTCCCGGGCGATGATGGAGATCGCTTCGATCCTTCTCAGATTGATCGGCTCCCGATGGCTTAAAAGGACTTCTGAATGCTGGCCTTCATCGAAGGCGATCGTTTCAGATGATGCCTCGCTCTCTCATCGCGGCTTTCAGCTCCGCTAGGTCGGTCTCTATCCGTTCAAACCTCTGGTTGATGTAACCCTTCATGTCGAACCTGTGCCCCTGAATCTCGCCGAGGGTCGAATCCTGCTTCTCCAGCATCGTGTCCATCTTCTCCCCCAGATCGCCGAAGCCCTCTTTCACGGTGACCAGGATCTCCTTCAGGATCCCGACCCCCTCATCGAGGCGATCTCCCAGCTCTTCGGGGTCGATCACCTTTCGAAATCCGGGAAAAGAACCCGTCGCCTCGGAGTAAGCCGTCTCCACATCGTCGACCCGGATGAGAGAGTTCCCCATCTTCAACGCCGATGCAAACCTCCCGAGGTCGGACCTCTCACCTTCGGCGACCACCTCGACCCGGCCGTCGGGGAGGTTCTGGACGAAGCCGACGAGGCCCGAGGACCGAGCACCATCTGGACCCTGCCGGAGACCCGCGCCGTCAATCTGATCATCAGTAGAAATATTCCCTCCTGAAATATATAGTCCTTCGTCGGAGGCATCCGTCGTCTCCGGGGTTCAGGGGATCGGCTTCCAGAACCCGATCTCCAGCAGCACCGCCGACGGGGTCCTCCTCGCAAGAGCGATCTCCCAGGCGAGGGCAACTTTCTCCTCGGCCTCGGTGAGGGTGGGGATGAACCTCGGGATAGCCATGGCGTCGAGGAGCTTCGGCGTCAGCCGTCCCATGGGGACCTGACCGGATATCGTCTCCCCCACTCCGCCCCTGTGGCTGACGATCAGGAGGAGCGGGATCCCGTAAAGGCCGTTGAGGGAGGCGAGGGCGTTGATGCTGTTTCCAAGCCCCGAGTTCTGCATCAGGAGGGCTGGCGTTTTACCGCCCATGTATGCACCGGCAGCGATCCCGACCCCCTCCTCCTCCCGGGTGACGGGGACGTGCCTGATCTCGGGGTCGGTGTCCACGAGGGCGAGGAGCCCCTGGAGATGGACGCAAGGGACGCTGGCGACGAAGTCGATCCCGGCCCCCTTCATCCCCCGGTAGACCGCCTCCGAGGGTTGGAGGTATCTCATCGGAGGATATACGGGGCTTCGATGGGATTTAAAGGTTGATCCGTCCGGGGGGGATCAGGTCCTCGCGGCGGCCGGCTCCCCCCGGGGAAAAAAGGGCGGCCTTCAGGCCTCGAGGGGCCCTCAGACCTTTAGGCCAAACTTCTGCTGGAACTGATCCTTGATGGCGGCGAGGTCCGCCTGGGTCTTCTCCACGCTCGTCCCGGAGGCGTTCTGGACGGGCTCCACCGGCGCCGTCGCACCGACGGCATCGCTTGGAGCCACCTCCGGCTCCGTAGTCGCCACCGTCTCGCTCGGTGCGGCGGTCTCGTTGGTGGCCACTTCAGGGGCGGGGGTCTCGGCTGCCGCCTCAGGGACGGCCGATCCGGCCCCTAAAGCGGATTCGCAGTACCCGGGAGAGAGGAGGGTAGCGTTCTCATTTACGGTGATCTCCAGGGAACCGAGGAGGTACTCCACCACCGTCTCGGTGACGTTCTCGTCGATGAATACGATCGATACGGTCTGATTCGACGGCTGATGGGCGACGAGGACGTAGTTTCCGATCTGTCCCCAGATGGCGGACCGGTCGGTGATGTTCAGGGGCGCGGGGCTGTATATGGTCTCATTGAGGGTGGGGTCGAAGACCTCGATCAGATCTTTCAGCCCCTCGGCATCCAGCTGGACCTCGGGGGGCTGGCAGGGGTATAGGAGGTATAAAAATACCCTGCTCTCGTTGAGGAGGAGGGAGGCCACCAGGTAACGCCCCTCGGTGTAGTTCTTGTCGTTCAAAGATTCAGCCTCCACCGCCACATCCGTTGGGACGATGAATCCCAGCTCCGCGAAATCGTTCAAAGGCGCGACGAAGGGGGTCAGGCTTATCGCCTGGGCTCCCGCCGGAGTCCAGGCAAGAGACGACAACAGAAGGCATCCAATTAAGATCTTCAGCCCGCTGCGGGCCGACATGCTGGGGATAACGGAGAGCTCCATCCAATTCACCTCATAACCATCTTCATCTCAGCCGTACTGGCTTCGACCTCGATCCAGGCTCCGCCGACTCCGCCTCCCTCCTCCCCCCAAAGGTCAGGAGGACGGTCTCTTCGGAGGTTCCGCAGGACCACTCCGGCTTGAGGGAAGGAAGGAGCGCCATCGGTGGCATCCAAAGGCACCCGGAATTTCTGTATATATTTTTGTCTCTGCAGATCATGGTATTATATCTGACGGCCCTGGGACGGGATCGCCCCAGGGCCGGCGTCCTCCCCCGCCGGCGCTCCCGGCGATGGACCCAGGCCACCTCACCAGACCTTCAGATCGATCCCCTCGATCCTGACCATCCTCCCCTCGGAGTGGACGATCACCCCCGAGTGGACCTTCTGCATCATGCAGTGGTCGGGGAGGAACCTGACCGTCTCTCCGACCCCGGGGACCCGGCCCCGGAGGACGACCCCCTCAAAGGCGGCGACGAGAGAGACCCCGACGTCCAGGGGGGCGAAGTCTCGGTCTCCGAGGAGGTGGCGGGGCCCCACCACGTGGACGGTGACGAGGCCGTGATCGATCTTAACGACCTTTCCGAAATGGGTGACGGGGCAGCCGAGGGGGCGGTAGCGGAGGACGTCGCCGACCTCGAACTCCAGATCCCGGTCGAAGGGGTGGACGTCCTCGCGACAGGAGGGCTCGCCGGGGAGCGGCGCCAGGGAGAAGTCCGCGGCGAGGCCGTCGATCACCCCCCGGATCTCGGCCTCTCCCTCTTCGCCTCCTCGCCCCTCGGCCAGCAGCCTTCGGAGCCGGGGAAGGGTCTCCTCTATTTCGGCCCTCTTTTCCCGGTGCTTCTCCAGGCCGAGGTGAGGGCAGAGTTCGATCTCGATCTCCCGTCCCCGATCGGTGCCCTTCAGCAGGGCTCTTGCGAACTCCCGGCAGCTCTTGAACCCGCACTCTCCGCAGTTGTAGCCGGGCAGAAGCCGTTCGATCTCCTTCATCTCGCTTGCTCCATCCGCTTGACTCGTCGATGATCGTCAGCCGGGAATTTCAGCCCTCTACTCACCAGACCTCTACTCCCCTGAGTACTCCATGAACCCGTCCAGGTGGCGGAGGACACCCCGGTGATGCTCCTTCGATACCCGGAGCTCCCCGGTGCAGAGGGTACAGATGGCCAGGGGCGGGTTGTGCCGCAGTAGCATCTTCTCGCCGACCTCGGGGCCTTCCCTGATCAGCTCCGCCAGCTCCGCCGCCCCCTTGCCGGAGAGGCCGTTCGCCTCGACGATCCTGCAAGCGGGGTTCGCCTCCAGGACCCTCTCCCGGAAGACCTCCCTCTCGGCCTGGGATACCATGTCCCCCTTCGTCGCCACTACGACGTCCGCCGTCGTCAGGAGAGGCCCCACCTTCAGGGGGGCGTTGGGGCCAGAGGTGACGTCGAGGACGCAGACCGCCAGGGCGGAGTCGGGGTAGGGGGCGCACCGGAGGCAGAGGCCCGCCGTCTCGTTGAGGAGGACGTCGGCCCCCTCTTCCTTCGCCCAGTCCAGCATCTCGTCGACGTTGTAGATCGAGTAGTGGTCGGGGCACATGTCCTTGGCGAGGCCGACGGCGACGGGGACGCCGAGGCGGCGAAACCTCGCGTCGTCCTCGGTCCAGAGGCAGTCGATCTTGACTACCGCCGGCCTCACCCCCATCTGCTGGAGGGACCTCGCGGCGTGGATGAGGACGGAGGTCTTCCCCGAGCCGGGGGTTCCGGCCACCACCACCATCTTCAAAGGGCGGCCCCCACCACCTCGCCCCGCCGGATCGATTCCCGCAGGTCCATCAGCCAGTCGTCGACCTTCGCCAGGTCCTCGCAGACCTTCTGCTCTCCGGCCGTCGTCTCGATCACCCTCACCATCCCGCCGTTCTTCATCACGACCCGCCGGGAGGTCATGAGGGCGAGCATCGGGTCGTGGGTGACGACGACGACGATCTTCCCCTCCCCGGAGAGGAGCTCCAGCGCCTCCCTCTTCTTGATCCCGGCGTTCTCGATCTCGTCGATGAGGACGATCGGCGAATCGCTGATGACGGCGATGTCGGCGGCCATCAGCGCCCTCGACTGCCCCCCGCTCAAGATCGTCAGATGCTGGTCCGGATGGACCGGCTCCCCGGTGAGGGTGTTGGCGAGCTCTATCACCCGACCTGCCACCTGCGGGGGCCTCCCCCGGCTCTTGGCGTGCATCCTCAGAAAATCCCCCACGGTCATGTCGGCGAGGAAGTGCATGTTCTGGGAGAGCTGGGCTATCAGCTTCCTTCGGGGGTCGGACCTCATCTCGGCCTTCGGCTCGCACCCATCGATGAGGATCCTCCTCCCCGAGGGGGTGTCTCCTTTGGCGAACTGCTCGATGTCGGCGATGAGGGAGCTCTTTCCCGAGCCCGTCGGCCCGACGATCCCGATGATCTCGCCCCGGCGCATCTCGAGCCTCTCCACTCGGTCGGGCCTTCTCTCCTTGTCGAGGCCGCCGAGGATGGTGAGGCTGCAGGCCCGGTCGAAGGTCATCGAGGTGCCCTCCTTCCCAGGATCTCCTCGATCTCGGCGACGAGGCTTTTATCGGATGCGGATGAGAGGGCCGAGGGATCGGCCTCGATATCGGATTTGAGCGTGAAGATCTCCAGCTCCTCCCGGACCCGGGAGACTCCACCCCCGGTGATGTTGAGGAGGATGAGGTCATCCTTTTTCACTGAACCGGAGGCTGCGGCCCGCTGGAGGGCGGCGACGGCGACGGCCGCCGCCGGCAGGATGTCGATCCCCTCCCCCTCCTCGAAGAGCTGCCGGGCGAGGGAAGCCTCCCCGTTGGAGATGGCGCAGACGGTGCCAGCCGTCCCCTCCAGGGCGTCTCTGACCCCCCCGGGGACGGCGTAGGGGGGCTTTCGGTTGTAGAGGACGTCGTCGTACATCCCGCCGGGGCAGGAGCCCTGGGGCGCTGCCGAGCCGGTCCAGGCGGCGTAGAGGGGGGCGCAGGGGGAGTTCTGGGCGAGGTGGAGCCGAGGGAGGGAGGAGCCGAAGCGGCCGTCCCCGATCAGCCGCAAGGAGGCCTCCCAGGCGGCGATCCCCCCAGTCCCGCTCCCGACCGCCTGGAAGTAGTGGTCCGGAAGGGCGCCCATGGCGAGGGCGGCGTCGAGGACGACGACCCCCATCCCGTCCCTCCGGGCGACGTTCCTAGCCCCCCCCTCGCCGACGAACCCGGCCTCTCCGGCCAGCCTTGCGGCGAGGTCGATCGCCTCGGTGTAGTCCCCCTTCACCGATACGACGCATATCGACTCCGAAGGAGGGACCGTCGTCCAGAGGCGGCTCTCCCCCGAGGTGGGGACGACGAGGACGAGGGGGAGGCCGGCGGCCGAGGCGGCCTGGGCGAAGGCCCGGGCGGTGTTCCCCGCCGAGGCGACGACGAGGGCCTGACCTTCTTTTCGCTCCATCAGCCTCTCCACCGTCGGCGGAGCTTCCAGGTCCTTGAAGCTGCAGGTGGCCATCCTCGCTTCGCGCTCGGGCCAGTAGCCGCTGAAGCTGATGTAGAGGCGCGAGAGGCCCAGCTCCCGGGCGAGGACCTGGCTCCTGAAGGTGACGGGCTTCTCTCCCGACCCCCGGAGGGGCCCCTTTACGGGGAGCCAGTCGATGAACTTCCAGAGCCCCGGCAGGTCCTCCCGGAGGGTGAGCCTCTTTGCGACGTACTCGGTTCGGAGGAGGGAGTCGTCATTTGCGCAGTCGAGGGCGCTAGGGGGCTGCGGTCTTCCGCAGCGGGGGCACCTGAGCAGATATTCGCCCATGAGATCATCTCGGGAGAGCCGGGGATATAGCTTTTTCTGTTTTGTCCAATATTTTGACCTTAATGTGAAATTATAATAAATCTATCTGTACTATGAGGATGTAAAAGCCGGGCTACAGGGAGAAGAGGCCCCAGAGCCGGCCCGGGTGGGTGGGTTATTTATCTTACCAGATGGCTGATTATACCTTCGATGGAGGGGTAGCAGGTGAAGGAGTTGATCCCAGTTATTATCGCTGTGGCGTCTATGCCGCTCTGGGCCGCAGCATTGGCCTCCCCGGAGGGGCCCCATCTTCTTCGAGGGGATGCGGAGCTTCCCCCGGACCTCATGGCGTCGGCGCCCGGCCTTTCAGAAGCTGGAGGCGGGGCCGGAGAGGAGGAAGGTGGGGGCGGCCGGATCCTCAACGGCCCAGAGGTGGGGGCCGAGGTCCTCGTCTCCAGCTCGGACGCCTCCGGGACGGTCGTCGAGTTCCTCCTCCGGGGGGTGAGGGCAGAGGAGAGGGCTGCCGGGAGCGAGGCCTTCTCGGTCCTCTCGATCCCGGAGAGGGGAACGACGACCGAAGTGGGACGGCCCGAGCTTCCCGTCGTAAGGGCGATGGTGGCGGTCCCGGCGGGGGCGGCGGTCCGCGCCACCGTCCTCGAGGCCTCCTCCTCGACATACCCGGGGTTCAGGGTCCGTCCCTTCCAGCCGCCGGAGGTGGACGGCCTCTCAGGATATCGAGGGCTCCTGATCGACGAGGAGTTCTACTCCCGGGACGGGTTCTACCCCGAGGAGCTGGTGGAGGTGGGGCCCCCCGGGATCTGGCGGGACCTGGTGGTGGTGGAGCTCCAGGCAAACCCCGTGGCCTTCAACCCGGCGACGGGAGAGCTGAGGGTCTACGACAGGATTCTCGTCCGGCTCGACTACGAGGGGGGGGTCCTGGCAAAAGAGACGGCGGAGCCGAAGTTTGCGAGGATCTACCGGGAGGTGATATCCAACTACCACCTTCTGGACCTCGAGGCGAGGGGCCCCGAGCCCGCTGGGGGGGAGGCGGACCTCCCCCCGGGGGTGGGGATCGACGGGGCGGAGAGTCCCGAGATGGTGAAGTACCTCTCGATCAGGCATGAGGGCCAGAGCAGCTATGAGAGCATACGCCCCCTCCTGGAGCGGCGGGAGGCGGCGGGGGTTCCCGTCCTCTCCTGCTACTTTCCGTCCTCCAGCACGCCGTCGGCGGAGGCGGTGAAGGAGGTGGTGGCGAGCGTCTACGCCGCCCATCCCGAGCTGGAGTACCTCCTCCTGGTCGGCGATATCGGAAGGCTCCCCTGGAGGCCGAACTGGGACCCCTCCTCCTCCTTCAGCTCCTACTTTCCGGGGATGACGATCCCCAGCGACTACTGGTATGCTTGCGTCGCGGGGGTCGACCTCTACCCCGAGGTGGCCGTCGGCAGGATAACGGCGAAGAACGACGCCGAGGTCGGCCAGCAGGTGGCGAAGATCCTCGCCTATGAGACCGGCGCCAGGACAGGAGACTGGGCCTCGAAGGTCCTCCTCATCGCCCACGCCCAGGAGGCGCCGGGGAAGTATCAGGGGTGCAAGGAGTCGATCAGGACTGCCCCTTACGCGAGCCCCTTCTCCTTTGCGACCGCCTACGGATCGCCGCCCTCCCAAGGCGGGGACGGAGCCACCAACGCCGACGTTCTCGCCGCCGCCTCCGGGGTCGGGATCGTCAACTACCGGGGGCACGGGAGCTACACCAGCTGGGGGCCGGGGTGGAACTATGCCGGGGAGGAGTTCGGGACCAGCGAGGCCCACGCCATGGCTGGGGTCGCCTTTCCTGCGGTCCTCAGCATCGCCTGCTACAACGCCGCCCTCGACCAGGCGGGGGATTGCCTCGCCGAGGCCTTCGTCAAGGACGACGGGTCTGCCGCCGCCTTTCTGGGGGCATCGAGGCCCTCCTGGACGGAGCCGAACCACGACTTCGACCGATACCTCTTCAACGCCATGGGGAACGGGGGTATATCCGACCTCGGCTGGGTGGTCAACGACGCCAAGGTCAAGGTGATGGCGAAGTACGGCGCCACCTCCTATGCGGCGGACAACGTCAAGATGTTCCTCCTCCTGGGGGACCCCGCCCTCGGGGTCGGGCCCCCGTCGCCGAACGCCCCCCCGGAGACGCCCGGAAGGCCTGCGGGCCCCGCCAGCGGCCGGACGGGGACGGCCTACAGCTACTCGACCTCCTCGTCGGACCCCGACGGCGACCGGGTGAAGTACACCTACGACTGGGGGGACGGCACCTTCTCGGAGACGGAGTTCTTCGATTCGGGGGCGACCGTCAGCCTCGCTCACCGCTGGGAGGCGGCGGGGACCCGCGCCGTCAGGGTGAAGGCCGAGGATCTCGAGGCAGCCTCGGGGTGGTCGGAACCCCTGGAGGTGACCGTCTCTCCGGGGACGAGGAGGGGATCGGGGGTCTGGAGATCCCCGGATTTTTGAAGCCCCATCCCAAATATATCCGATTTAATATCGAGAAGGGGACTTGGTGCAGGGGGGGCTCCGGGGGGAGCGCATAATTTATAATCAGTAAATGTAAGATCACCTATCAGATCTCAAAGTAGGGAGTAGTGGTGAGATGAGAGAGATAGCTGTATTGGCTGTTGCCATCTTCATCTCGTTTCTGGCCTTTTCTCCAGCCGCCGCGGCGGCCGAGGAGCCGGAACTCGAAGAGATGAAAGGTGCGGTACTGGCGGCCGGCGGGGACTGGGCCGCCATCGAGGAGATGCTGGCGACCCTCTCGCCGGAGGATAGAGCCCTGGTCATCGCGACGTATCCGGAGCGGATCGCCGAGCTGGTGAGGGTGAGGCAGGCGATCGAGGAGGCAGGCGCGAGCTGGGAGGCGGGGCTGAACCCGGTATCGATCCTGCCGCCGGAGCTGCGGCCCGGTCTGGGCGCGGCCGACTTCCCGGTGGAGGTTCTGACGATCCTCCCCGGAGGCGGGCCATCGACGGACGCCGTCCCTGGAGAATGGGACTGGAGGAACGTCAGCGGGGACAGCTGGATGACCCCGATAAAGGATCAGGGGAACTGCGGGTCGGGGTGGGCCTTTGCCGCCCTGGGGGCGGTGGAGGCGCGGATGAAGCTTGCGGCCAACAACCCCAACCTCCGCCCCGACCTCTCGGAGCAGTACCTCCTCTCCTGCGGACCGGGGAACTGCAGCAGCGGGTCGAGCAACCTAACCGCCGACTGGCTCCTCTGCCAGGGGACCGTCGACGACGCCTGCTTCCGGTACCGGGGGCTTGACACCGTCCCCTGCACCGAGAGCTGCTTTGACCGGGACGCCCGGAAGTACAAGATCGAGGGGTGGTGTTGGGTCTCCGGGGAGCCGGATGTGATCGACGTCCCCAGGATCCAGCAGGAGGTCCTCTTCGGCGGCCCCGTCTCGTCTAAGATGGCGGTCTACGAGGACTTCTACCTCTACGACGACGATATCTACGAGCACGCTGCGGGAGCCCTGGTCGGGAGCCAGTGGGTGGACATCCTCGGCTGGGGGACGAATAACAGCACCGACTACTGGATCTGCAAGAACTCCTGGGGCGCCGCCTGGGGCGACTCCGGCTGGTTCAGGATAAAGATGGGCGACTCGCTCATCGGCTACGAGGCGGTCGCCTACCAGCCGAGGATCGACGGGAAGGTCCTCTTCTACGAGGGGCACGGACCCGTATACGCCCTCCTGGGAAACTACTCGGAGTGGGGCAACAGGCTCGCCGGGAACGGCTACCTCGTCCACAGCAGCGACGAGGCGAACCTGACGGCGGAGCTCCTCGAGTGCTACGACGTCGTGGTGATAGCTAACCCCGGGGCCGCCTTCACCGCCGATGAGCTGGCGGCGATCAAGGAGTTCGTCGGCCGCGGCCGCGTGATAGCCGCCGGGGACGGCGACCTCTTCGAGAACGCGGTCATATACCAGCAGGATAACGTCAAGGCGGCGGTCCAGTACGTCGACTGGCTCGCCAGCGGCAACGGAGGCGGCCTCCTCCTCCTGGGCGGCGACGGCGTCGACTGGCTCCCGCCGATCGCGCCGATGGGCCCGGCCGATGGCCCCGCGCCCCTGGCCGAGAACGACGTCATCAACCAGGTCGGAGACCTCTTCGGCCTCCACTTCAATGCGGACACGGTATCTGACCCCCTCCGCTACGACGGGGCGGTGACCAACGCCATCCTGGGGCCGAAGGAGGACATCCTGGTGATAGAGGCCTCCAGCCTCAGAATCTCCAAGGACGCCTTCGCCCTGGCGAGGACGACCCCATCGGGGTACGTCACCGCGGCCGGCGGCGCTGATCCAGAGGTTCGGCCCCAGGAGGCCGATGTCGAGGCCGCCCTCAACCCCGAAGAGACGCCCCTCTCGGTGATGGCCGACGAGGTCCTGCCGCCCGATGTAGTCCCCATGCCCGCCGACGGCGAGGTCCCGCCCGGAGGGGAGCTGGCCGATCCGGCCGTCACCCCTGACGAGGATGAAGAGCTGGATGCCTCCAGCGAGCCTGTCCCCATGGCGGGGCTCTCCTTCACCGGGCCGATCGTGATTGCGGCGATCGACTTCGGGAGGAAGGGGGAGGACACGATAGGAGTATTCAGACCCTCTAATCAGTGGTGGTATCTGGACTACGACAACGATGCTGTTCCTGACTTTATCATTCCGTACGGCTTGAATGGTGACCAAGCAATTGCTGGGGACTGGGATGGAGACGGTAAGGACACAATAGGTGTGTTCAGGCCTTCTAATCAGGGTTGGTATCTGGATTACAACAACGATGCGATTCCTGACTTTTTCATTCCGTACGGCTTGAACGGTGACCAAGCAGTTGCAGGCGATTGGAACGGTGATGGTAAGGACACAATAGGCGTTTTCAGGCCCTCTAATCAGGGTTGGTATCTGGATTACAACAACGATGCTGTTCCCGATCAAATGATCGTATATGGACTGAACGGTGATTTGGCAGTTGCCGGCGATTGGAACGGTGATGGTAAGGACACAATAGGTGTGTTCAGGCCTTCCAATCGGGGATGGTATCTGGACTACAACAACGATGCTGTTCCTGACCAGATAATCGTCTACGGACTGACTGGAGACGTGCCAGTTGTAGGCGACTGGAATGGAGATGGCAAGGACACGATAGGTGTTTTTAGGCCCTCCAACCGGGGATGGTATCTGGACTACAACAACGATGCGATTCCGGACCTGATCATATTCTATGGGCTAACAGGTGATCAAGCTATTGTGGGCGATTGGTACAAGAGATAGTCAAAAAAATTGAGTTCGATTAGAGTTCGGATTCAATATTTTTTCAAATTTTTTTGGTACTCATAACCAATTTTCAAGTATATGTATATATGCAGTTATAATAATCTATATCTTGAATATATGTTTAGGATTTTTACAGATAGTTTTTTGTAGCAAAATTTATAACCTGATAAGACAGCAAATATAGAATATCTGTAGAGGAGTAGTTATGAGGATGAATCGAAATGGAATGACGGCATTGATCATGCTTCTGCTATCGGCGTTTCTCTTGCCGGCCGGATCGGCTGCCGATGGTTCGGAGATGTCGGGAATGCGAGAGGCAGTGGAGGCGGCCGGGGGTGACTGGGCTGCCATCGAGGAGTTTCTCTTGAGCCTCTCCCCAGAGGAGAGGGAGAAGGTGATCGAGAGCTATCCCGAGCGAATTGCAGAGGTGGAGGATATTCAAAGATCGATTGAAGAGAGTGGTGCCAATTGGACCGCCGGTTTGAACCCCATATTTTTGCTGCCGCCTGAAGATAGACGGAGGCTCTTGGGAGGCCTTTCTGAGACCGACGGAAATGAGACCGCACAAAATGAGACCACACCAAGATCGGAGGTAGACCTAGAATCGCCGGGAGGGACCTTCCCGAATTCCTTCGATTGGAGAAATGCAGGAGGCTTTGACTGGACGACCCCGATCAGAAACCAGAACCCATGCGGGTCTTGCTGGGCCTTTGCCGTCTGCGGCGCTTTGGAGTCCCGAATGAAGATCGCTGCGGGCAACCCCAACCTCCAGCCCGACCTCTCAGAACAAGAGATCCTCTCCTGCTCTCCGGGCGATTGCAGCGGCTGGTATTTGAGCAGCACCTCCGACTGGATGTTATGTGAGGGGACGGTCGACGAGAGTTGCTACCCCTATCTGGCCAGCGACACCGCGCCGTGCCGCGGCAGCTGCCCAGATCGAGAGTCAAGGAGGTACTACATCACGGACTGGTGCTGGGTCGGTGACGGCCCTGGAGGCACTATCAATGACGCCCCCCTCGACGCGTTGAAAGAGGAGATAACGTGCTGCGGTCCGGTCGCAACTTACATGGAAGTATACAGCGACTTCTGGGGATATAGCGGTGGAATATACAAAAAGACCACAGGCGCCACCTTCGAAGGTGGACATTTTGTAGTCATAGTTGGCTGGGGCTATGATGCCACAAATGGCTGGTATTTGATATGCAAGAACTCCTGGGGAACTGGTTGGGGAGAGAGCGGCTGGTTCAGGATAAAATGGAATGAAGTGCGCATTGAAGACGAGACGATCGCTCACCAGCCCAGTAGGGCGGCGAGTGTCCTCTTCTACGAGGGACACGTTCCGATGTATGACTTCCAGCTCTCCAGTGGCTATGACGAGTGGGGAAACATCCTCGCAGGCAATGGGTACTTCGTCCAGAGCACCACGGAAACCCCGGTAACCTCGAATATGCTGAACTGCTACGATGTGGTTATAATCTCTAACCCCACGAACTCCTTCAGCACCTCCGAGCTTGCCGCTATAAAAGAGTTCGTCGGTCGCGGGCGTGTTATTGGTTCTGGGGACGGTAGCTGGCCCTCAGATGATGCGATTTATCTGCAAGATAATGAGAGGATGGCGATCGGGTACATCGACTGGCTCGCCTCAGGAGAAGGGGGCGGACTTTTCGTCTTAGGAGAACGTCAGCTTTCGAACACTGTAGCAAACCAGGTGGCGAACCTTTTCGGCCTGAAGTTCAACTACGATATAATCTACGATCCGAAGCGCTACGATACCGAAACCTACTGGCCAATTCTGGGGCCGAACGACGACGTCGAAGTCCTTGCCTCCTGCAGCCTCGATATCTCTAAGGATGCATCTATTTTGGCCAGGGCAACCTCGTCAGGTTACGCATCCGTATCTATGCCGTCCTGGGACTGGTCTGGCAGCGACAACGACGCCTATATCGGAGGAGAAAGCAACGTGACCCCTGAGGAGCTGAACCCAGGAACCATGGATGATCATTCGGACGACCCAATGCCACCTGAGGACCTCGAACTTGGAGCTGCGGCTGGAGAAGGGTCTCCAGGTGGCGCAGGCCTATCCTTCACCGGGCCCATCGGCATCGCTGCCGTTGACTTTGGGAGGAAGGGGGAGGACACCATTGGGGTCTTCAGACCCTCTAATCAGGGATGGTATCTGGATTACAACAACGATGCTGTTCCTGACGCGATTATCAGCTACGGTCTCAATGGGGATAAGCCACTTGCAGGCGATTGGAATGGAGATGGTAAGGACACAATTGGTGTTTTCAGGCCGTCCAATCGTGGATGGTATCTGGACTACAACAACGATGCTATTCCTGACAAGGTAATCACCTACGGACTTACTGGTGATCAGGCAGTTGCGGGCGATTGGAATGGAGATGGTAAGGACACAATTGGTGTATTCAGGCCGTCCAATCAGTGGTGGTATCTGGACTATAACAATGACGCGATTCCAGACGCCACAATTACCTACGGCCTTAATGGTGATCAGGCAGTTGCGGGCGATTGGAATGGAGATGGTAAGGACACTATTGGTGTTTTCAGGCCGTCCAATCAGCAGTGGTATCTGGATCACAACAACGATGCCATTCCTGACCAGATAATCACCTATGGAATCTCCGGCGATTTGCCTGTGGTGGGCGATTGGAACGGAAATGGTAAAGACACTATCGGGGTGTTCAGGCCTTCTAATCAGGGGTGGTATTTGGACTATAACAACGATGCTGTTCCTGATAAGATAATTATCTATGGGCTTGGTGGTGATTTGCCGGTTTCGGGCGATTGGTACAAAAAATATTCTTAATGGTGCGAAATCTTATGAGCTACCCTATGCTCATAAGATTTTACATACATTTATTTAAATCTCATTTTTAATAGAGAAGTTAACATGCTCGTTGATTGATTTAAATTGAATTTTGACCCTTCCGAGTGCTTCCATGTTATCGGATATTCTATTATTATATATCCATTATTTTTCAGCCTCCATAGAATCTCAACATCTATCTCGAACCCCCCGGTTTCCAAATCGTTTATTATATCTAAGATGGCCTCACGTTTGAAAACCTTGGCTCCACACTGAGTATCTTTGAAAGGCAGCCCAAAGAGAATTCTAACAAAAATATTGAAGCATTTACTTGCTATTCTCCTCTTAATCGGTTGTTTAACTAATATTTTTGAAGTTTTTAGCCTCCTCGACGCAATTACTCCGTCGATTTCCGCATCAAAGTCAAACATAAGCTTAAATTCGTCTGCATTTACAGATTCGTCCGCATCGATAAATCCGATTTTTTCGCCGTTCGCAGCTCTAAACCCCTCGATTATTGCTCCGCCTTTCCCAAGCTTTTCTTTAAAATTTAGGATTTGAATATTTGGATTCTTTATTGATAGGTTCTCAACAATATCCTTTGTACCATCTACCCCATCGCAAACTACTATAATCTCTTGTCCGGGAAATTCTTCAGACAAGTGAAGAAGGACTGCCGTAATTCGGGATTCCTCGTTATAGGCGGGTATGATTATCGAATTCATATGGATTCCGACTGAGGTTTCATCGCATATTTTGGTTGTACTCATATTATGCTATAAACGCTTTTTGTAAATGGATTTTGTTTTACCTTAAGTTTTATTTATATTAATACTATGAACATATAGATCTGCGATGCCATGTTGAAATACTCTAAATTCGATGAGGCGAAATTCATTGTAGTCCTCTATACTAAATCCGAGGTTAATAGATTGAAAATCACTATTATTTAAGTCATATAAATAAATATCCCTTTCTGCATCAACTGCCACTCTTGAATCTTCATTAATATATGTACTAAATATATCTATTGTAGCTATCTTTTTTTCTGAATCAGAAATGTTTTCTGCCTTGACTATGTATTCTATCGTATAATTACCGGGGGGCAAGCTGATATATGGACCATAAACCAAATAACCGGGATTATTTAGAGTTTTATTACTATAAAATATCGTTGAGTTAAGCTGTTTTATGTCCACTGAAGAACCGACACCATCTTGAATTAGCAACGAGTCTTTATAATTAATATAATTTAAATTATTATCTAAAAATCCCTTATATGGAATTTGATTATTAAAAACATATATTATATATCCTCCGAACATATGTGTTTCAGATGGAGGCTTATATTTTCTAAATGACTTCTCTACGTCATTATTATTTAATAAAAGTGTTTTGTTTTCTTTTACTATTATAAAATATCTATCTATATTTTCTGGTTCCTTCTTAAACCAGCGTTCGGATGCGACCCATCTAAAAGGGACGATGTCACCGTTGAGAGCTGTTACAGGCCTTATAATTACTGATTCGCTGGACAGATAAGAAATAATATTTGCATCCCAATATCCACCTAACCCGTAAGTCAAATTGTTTTCTTTAAAATAATTTATTAGATCATAATTATGAATATTTGGATCTGAGTTAGTCTCCAGAGCAGCATAATTGGCTAAAGCTGAAAACATTATTAGTATTAATAATCCTACTGTATGCAGATATTCTAGTTTATCATATGCTAAAGATATAAGCAGAAAAATAGATATTGGAGTAAATATTAAGTATCTTGTAGTGAATATATCAACACAGAGCGTGGAACTAACATATGCGAAAAAAACAATTGCGGAAGATACAATGAGATATATACTCATGAAAAACACAGGTGGTTTTTGCGAGTTCATTAATAAAAATTTGCTGGAATGGAGAATTATATATAAAATGACTAAAATATTTATTATATTTAATATATTGAAATCAGTGCTCAAACCTAATAGTTGTGCCATTCCTTCCACGTATAAAGGTATATTTACATATAGAATTGTATTTAGATCTCTAATCTGAACAGGCATCGAAATGTAATGTAACATAAAATATTTCTTTAGATAATACGACAAAATAATTGAAACATTCATTAAAATTATTATGATGTTTAATGTAGAATTTTTGTTTTTATACATTAGAATATAATAAATCGTTATTGGTACTACAAACCACGCAATAATGATGGAATCAGAAAATATGATAGCATTCAACAGAATGAAGGCTGGTATTAGAACCGGAGTAGTTTTTAATTCAACATAGGATTCATCGATTCTAAGAAACAATAATATAAACAATCCTATAAATAAAATTGTACCATTATGAGATACTGGATGAACGTAGTACCCAAAAGATAAAGGTGCCATGTTAGACATTAATGCAGCAAAAAACAGTGCATTGACATAAGAAGATGTTATCTTATAAATAATATATGTAAATATAATTATTATTAGTATGAATATGACATAACACATAATATTAAGACACCGGGGGTTGAAATCAAATATGATCTGCGGGAATAGATGAAATGGCAATAAATCTGAAAATAGATATGGAGTGTTGATAGGAAGGTAAAAGTCTCTCAGCAAATAATTATTATGTCTCCATATCTCTAAACTCATAATACCAGGAGATACAGTATCGCTATTAAATTGTATACGTAATGATATCAAAAACTTACAGACTAATCCATATACAATAAAGCAGGACAAGATTACACATAACAGCGGCGTCCAAGCTGAACTCCACGTGGCCTTCTGGCCTCCGCACATCCTATCTATTAAGGACATAACCTGCATGCACGATATAAAGGCCCTTCACATAACATTTAAATAGATTTCCCTATCAAGCCAAAATGCCCAGATAAACAGAGTTCCCTAAATTAGTTCACGCTTTTTTGCATATACAAAAAATGCTCACTCCAACAGGGAACGAAATACCTAGTCTAATGAGCTTATTCTCTAATGCTAAAATAATGATTAAAAATATATTTATAATATTATGGAGATCCGCAATATCGTCTCTTACCACCGATGCGGACTTTTTTTTCCTGATTAATCTTATAGAAGCCACCGCCGGGAAGAGAAAGAAGTTCCAATATGTGCTTTTATTTATGGTGAATCCAGAAATTTTCAGGTTTTGTAACAGATTTTTCCTAGTATATCTCCTCTTATGATGCAAAACCTCGTCATGGCTGCTCCAAAGGAACATAAAAGCAGGAACTGTCAGAACCAAGAATCCACCCGGCTTCAAAACCCGATTAAGTTCCTGCATGGCAGAAAAATCATCTTCGATATGCTCAAGAACGTCAAGGGCGCATACGATATCAATAGTACCATCCTTAACGGGAAGGCTGTCAGCAGATCCTCTAATGAGGTCGGTCCTGCCCCTTAATTTGCAGAATTTAAGGGCCTCCTCCGACATGTCAAGGCCGCTTACATGGCCAAATCGCTCAAAAGATTTGGAGTTCAATCCTGTACCACATCCCACGTCCAATATTCTTAAAGCTGCCTTCGAAGAAGCTGGATGAACTCTGCGGATCATGTCGGTTATAAGCTCTCTTCTGCCTTTGTACCACCAATTACCTTCCTCATAAGAAAACATTCTTTCATATAAATCCAAATTCATTTAATTTCTCCTACCCAGCCACCTACGTGCACTGAAATCGAAACTCAACTCTTCATGATCAATATGCATCCCAAAACAACCAGAATGATACCAGACCATCGCAGTGTACTAATTTGTTCGCCTAGGAAATAAAAGGCTAGCAAAGCAGTTAAAATATAAGCCAAGCTCAACATTGGATACATAAAGCTGACATCTAGAGTTGACATGGCACTGAGCCACAAGAAGAAAGTGCAAGCATATAATACCAAGCCCAGTAATATATATTTGTTAGTGAGAATATTTTGGATGGTCTCGGGCTGCAAAAGACTATTGACATCATTAATCCGATCCATATTCGACATGCCGTACTTCCAGCAGATCTGGCCACTGGCCCCCATAAATATACAAATCGCCAACAACGTAATGGCAAACATGACTCTCTTCTCCAACATTGTTTCACCAAATTCTTAAACCATTCGACTCAATTTTAAGCCAATTATTTCATCCATATCTTGGAATTTGAAGCTTTTGGATATGACTCTTCGGGGCATACACCATTCAACATTGCTAGGAGATAATAAATTTCTAACGCTCTATTATATTTTTATATTTTATTGCATAGTCAATTGCCTTCAGATATTGGCCAACAACCCGGTCCATCGAATTATTTTCCCGGGCATACTCATACGCATTTTTGCTCATTATTTTTCTAGCTTCCTCATTGGTAACCAGCTCTAGGAGATACTCAGATAGCAGTTCAACTTCATAATCGCCCAAGTCTACCTTCCAACAGCAGTTATCGGGGTACTCCTTATATTGAGCGTAATTCGTGGTTATTACGGGGATACCGTAACGAAGCGTTTTTATCAAGGTGGCCGAAGTCTCACCAGACGATGGATACCTCAGATTCACACAAATATCGGTAATTTTTAAATATTTATTAAATTCTTCTTCATCTACATATCCTGTAATCGTCACAAAATCTCCAAGATTTTCATCATTAATTATAGTTTCTATTTGACTCTTAACGTTATCATATAGTTCTCCCACGAGATATAGATGGATGCCATATATTTTTTTATCTTTGATCAATCTTGATATTGCATATAATAATACATGAATCCTTTTTGTAAAAATAATTCTACCGAATGCAGATATTATTACTTTATCAATTAGATTAAATTTTAGTTTGATGCTTTTTCGAAATTCGTCATCATAATCGTCGAGATGGAATCCCATATTGATCTTCCAGACTTTAGAAAAACTTGATTGAGAACTTAGGAAATCTTTAGCGAAGCTATTATGGACAAGTGTTAAAATACTCCGATCTAATATAATCTTTGAAAAATTGAGTGAGAGATCATGCGGATACCTCTCGTATGGATCTAACGAATTGTTTGTTACGAAATCGTTTTTAATTTTAGAATATCTATTGTATCCGTAACTAGTAAATACATATTCTAAAAACTTATTTTTATCAAAAACGCCTTTATTGCTACATGCAGGCAAAATAAGTCCACAAAGTGTCACATCGTGAAGGACGGAAATGCCGGGATATTTATTAAGATAATCCAACATATAATTATGATATATTGAATTACCAATTTGATACACACATAAGTCGTATGGACTGACGTTATTCATTTCATCGAATTTATTGAAAGGATATATATTAAATAATTGTTTAATATTTTTATTATCTGGCAGATAATCTGTATCTACAAATATATCTATATCTACAAAATTACCCAAACGTGGAAGCAGATCTTCTGAATAATCAGATATTCCTGATCGAAGAGGGTTTAGAGGTGTAAAATATGCCAATTTATATCTTGGATGTTTTCTACAATGTAGCGGCTTACAACTGAGTGCTTCGAACCCTTCAAGTACTTCTAAAGCCACGCGACTCCAGGCAAATTTCGTTGATTGTTTTGAACCCAATACTATTAATTTAGTTTTAAGTTTATTTTTATTTAATATTAATTCGATTGCTTTGGCGATCTCATCTGGTTTATAAGGATCGACATAGATAGCTGCATTCTCACAAACCTCAGGAATTGATGATATATTCGAGGTGATAACAGGACATCCTCTTGACATAGCCTCGAGAACGGGAAGTCCAAACCCTTCATATAACGAAGGAAATAAAAATACTTCTGCTGCATCATATAGTGTAATCAAATCGTCTACTGGGACATAATTAGTCAAAATGAGTTTATTTGGTGGCAATTCTAAATTGGACCATATATCTCTTAAAGATCTTTCTTCTTCTGGCATTAGCTTACAAACAACTACTAAGCTTAAATCATAATGAATTTTTGTAAAGGCTTTGAAGATGCCGGAAATATTTTTCCTAAAATCTAAGCCCACGGTTGACATAACGAATCTATCTTTGATCCGATATTTGTGTTTGATATCTAGTACTTTTTCAGTACTAGATTGACTAATTAAATAATTCTTATCTAAACCTGCATATATTACTCGTATTTTTTCCTCAGGAATCTCCAGTAAATCCATTAAATCTCTTTTTGTAGTTTCTGAGATCGCATAGATCATGTCGAATTCTTTTATAAAAGATAATCTCCTAATATATTCGATACGAAACTCTTCTAATACCGAGTCGAGATATTCTTCAAAAAATATAACTGGTATCAAATCATAAAACATAATTGCTGTTTTACAAAATAAATTAGATGGTCTTAAGACGTTCTTTATTCCCAATTCCATTAAACTTGTAATAATAAATACGTCTAGCATTTTAGTATCATCCACAGTGGGACCCCGCTCTAAAATTGTTGTATTCTCTCTTCTAAAATAAGCACATAATTTTTCAGGAACGTTGTAGAAATGATAGTCATTATATGTATCAATACTAATTATTTCACTAAATAAATTGAATGTATACTTACCAATTCCTCTTGTGTAAGAACCCGTCTTGAGCGGTAACATGTCTACACCTATTTTCAATCTTTCACCCCCCATTATGATCCAATAACGCACACAATATGCTGACTATCTTTATAATAATCGAGGCCTATGATATTGAAATCACCCTTCTTCAGGATCATCTCCCAATCCTCTTTGCTCATCTTCCGCTCATTTCCGAACTCCTTGTGCGGATAATATATTGAAGGGACAGAAAAAATTACAAATTTTGCAGCCTCAAGCTGCTTTGAGATCATTTCTATAATTTCTGCATCATTAAAATGTTCCATAGTCCCTTGAGAAAAGGCGACATCGAAATAATCCCCTTTAAACATGTTCAGATCAAAGGCGTCCATCAGGATAAACTTAGCATACCCTCCCAAATCCTTATTGACCTTTATAGCGTTACGAACTACATTTGGGTCATTATCTAATCCAACCACCTCAAATGAATATCGCGAAAAATATATGGACATTGTGGCCGTCCCGACTCCTACTTCAAGCAACTTGGGAACCATCCCGTTTGCGGCCTTTTGAGCGATTTCCTTTATAAGGGAGATGAACCTCTCATGATAATCTATATTCAATGTTAAGAGATCTTCAGTTATTTCATTATTATAAAATTTTGACCATGCTGATAAGGAACTGTCTTTAGAATCTAGCATATTCAATATTCGGTTTAATTCTTCGCGAAATTCGGACCTGACCTGTCCCAGCTGGCCGTCAAGCTCGGCTCTGATCTCCTGTTGCTGCCTCGAGATCTCGTCGCGAAATTCGGACCTGACCTGTCCCAGCTGGCCGTCGAGCTCGGCTCTGATCTCATGTTGCTGCCTCGAGATCTCATCGCGAAATTCGAACCTGACCTGTCCCAGCTGGCCGTCGAGCTCGGCTCTGATCTCATGTTGCTGCCTCGAGATCTCATCGCGAAATTCGGACCTGACCTGTCCCAGTTGGCCGTCGAGCTCGGCTCTGATCTCATGTTGCTGCCTCGATATATCTTGACCAATATCTTCTCTAATGCGTGATAAATTATTTTTTATTTCTATATTAGAAAGTGTATTTTTATCGATTCTCGCAACGAGTCGATTCAAAATTCTTGCTGAGCTGGAATTTAGCTCAATTTGTTTCGAAATAACAGAATCGACGTATCTATGTACCTCTCCGTTTACAAGCCTTCTTCCCTCAACAAGGAATTTACCGATAATTCTTCTGTGAGAGCTGATAATATAGTTTTCATTATGTATATTCTGATTAGAATTTATGTAATCAAGATCGCTTCGAATTTCGTCTTCTAAGGATTGAGCTTCGGACGAACTTGAATTTATCTGAGCTATACCTACCGCCGAGGAATCTATTCCGCGCCTTTTTCGTACTCTATCTCGTATCTTATGCATCAGCTCTGCAACATCAATATCCTCGTTTTTTATTTCAGGATAGCTCAATATTATCAACCCCTTCGCCAACGAATTCTAAACAAACCACTTACAAGGCACTTCAAAGAGCCCATCATCCCTTCCTGTTGATATGACCTCAAAGGAATAATACTTGTCGATCCAGTCATAAGTTATAGAATAATCTCGATTCTGTATGGCTGGGCTCAGCAGAAATTTTCCCGCCAGCATCGGTATCTTATCGATCTCAAGATCAATGTATCCATCCCGCTCTATTCGATCAAACTTGAGATCTTTAAGAGCGGTATTTGTCCCATAGAGATGGAGACCCTCTGCAGTATAAAGACCTATCCCGAATACTGGATCGCTTACCGCCTCATTCACTTCATAATATATTCTCACCTTCATAGGATCGAACGAATTGAATCTGGAAGATACTGAGCCAAACTTATTAAAAAATGCGACGTCTTTTATCGCTATTTTGTGGTTTCCCCACCTTCTAGGCCCACTATCTTGAGAACACTCTAAGAGAACCTTCCGAGGCTTCGTTTGAGGACCTTCTGACTCCTCAGACCCGACTTTGCTTTTTTCCTCCAAACCCTCCTCTGCCCCATCTTCTCCCGCTCCTCCGCGCCCCTCGCCGCCGTAGACGTACCGGTCGATGATATCCCCCGTCTCCCCGAAGGCGACCTGCCTGCCGTGGCTGAGGAGGAGGGCCTTGTCGCAGAACCGCCGGACGGAGCCGAGGTCGTGGGAGACGAAGAGGATGGTGACCCCCTCCCTCCTGTACCTCTTGAAGACCTCAAAGCACTTCTGCTGAAACTCCATGTCCCCGACGGCCAGGACCTCATCGACGAGGAGGACGTCGGGATCGGTCTGGATCGCCGTCGAGAAGGCGAGGCGGACCTGCATCCCCGAGGAGAGGTTCTTCAACTTCGCGTCCTCAAACCTCCCCAGGCCCGCGAAGCTGATGACGTCTTCGATCCGATCGCGGATCATCCCGTTGGAGAGGCCCATGATGGTGGCGTACATCCCGACGTTCTCCCGGACGGTGAGGTCCGGCTGGAAGCCGACCCCCAGCTCGAGGAAGGGGGTCATCCTCCCCCGGACCGCGACCCTGCCTTTGGTGGGGCGGAGGATGTTGGCGATCACCTTCAGGAGGGTGGACTTGCCGGAGCCGTTGTCGCCGATGATCCCGACGCACTCGCCTTCCGTCACCGAGAAGGTGACGTCCTCCAGGACGTTGAAGACCTCGTACTCGTTCTTCCGCAGAGCCCCCGCCAGGGTCTCAAAGACCGTAGCCCTCTTCTCGTGGGGTATCCTGAAGGTCTTCGAGACCCCCTCCACCTCCACCGCCCGATCCGACGCCATCTCTAGATCTCCTCCGCAAATCCCGGCTCGAAATGATCGAAGACGAGGTAGCCTGCCAGGAGGATGACTACTGCCGCGAGGGCGACGTAGGCGAGGTCGCCGGCGGCGGGAGCGGCCCCGTAGAGGACCGAGTCCCGGGAGGTGGTGATGATCCGGGCCATGGGGTTTGCCATCACCAGCCTCTGAAGATCTGCGGGAAATATAGTTATCGGGTAAAGTATGGGGGTCGCGAAGAACCCCGCCTGGAGGATCACCCTCCAGATGAACTGGACGTCCCGGAAGTAGACGTTCAGGGCCGAGAGGGCGAGGGAGAGGCCGAAGACGAGGACGAAGAGGAGGGCGAATATTGGGGGGAAGTAGAGGACCGCCGCCGTCGGCGCCACCCCGAAGACGGCCATGAAGGCGACGAAGACGACGAACTCGAGGGCGGTCATCATCAGCGCCGTGGCGCAGGCTGAGATGATCAGAACGTCCCGAGGGAAGTAGACCTTCTGGACGAGGCCCGGCTTTCCGACGATCCCGAATATCCCCATCGAAGTCCCCCGGTCGAGGAAGTTCCAGAGGATGATCCCCAGGAGGAGGAAGAGCTGGTAGTGCTCCACCTGGATCTTCATCAGATGGCTGAATACTACATACAGGACGAGGAGCATCAGAAGGGGCTCCAGAAGCGACCAGAAGAACCCGAGGATCGAGTTCTTGTATCGGAGCTTGAAGTCGCTCCAGGCAAGCCTCAGGATGAGATCTCGGTATCCATATATATCTCGAAGGTGGGTCGGCGTGATCAATTTTTGACCTCGAACCAAGTCTATTGCCCTGTGGCGCAAAGACCGGGATGCTCCTCGTCTAACGGCTTCCTCCGCCATAGTAATCGATGATCTCTCTTATCCCCTCTTCCAGGGTGTGCCTGGCCCGAAATCCCAGAACCTCTTCTGCCTTTGTGGTATCGGCCAGGGTGTCCCGGACGTAGTTTTTGATGGGGTTATCGACATGTTCAGCCCTGATATCAAGCCCCATCTCCCCTGCCAGGATCTCGACGACGGCGTTGAAGCTGTAGCTTCTCCCGGTGCCGACGTTCAGCGCCCCGGTGCAGTTCGAGGCCATGGCCAGCCGGAGGGCGGAGACGACGTCCCTGACGTAGACGAAGTCGCGGGTTTGAGAGCCGTCCCCGTAGATCACGGGGACCCTCCCCGCCATCATCTCCCAGAGGAACTGGGTGACGATGTTCGCATACTCCTTTTTGGCCGCCTCATGGGGGCCGTAGACGGAGAAGAACCTCATCCCTAAGGCCCTGACGCCGAAGAGCTTCCCGTACAATTCCGCCATCCTCTCCATGGCAAACCGGGCCTCGGTGTAGTAGTCGGTGACGAAGACCTCCATCTCCTCCCGGTGGGGCGGGGTCTGGCCGCTGTATAGGGAGGAGGTGGAGGCGTAAACGACCCTCGCGCCGGTCTTTTTTGCCAGCTCCAGGACGGCGATCATCCCGCTGATCGCCTCGCCCACCAGAAGGGGTTTCCTCTTGTACATCGGCGAAGATGACGGTATTCCGAGGTGGTATATCGCTTGGGGGCTGAGATCGAGGTTTTGCAGTTCGAGGCAACTCCCCTCTATGATCCTCAGGTTCCCGGATAACCCCTCCAGGTTTTCGCGGCTTCCGGTGGTGAAATTGTCCAGAACCACCACATCCATGCCAGAGGCCAGCAGATCCTCCACGAGGTTTGAGCCGATGAACCCGGCCCCTCCAGTGACAAGAACCCTCAACAGATCTCCTCCACAATCATCCTCAATTTCCTTCGATAACGGCGGCCATCTCATCCCTCATCAACCTTATGAACCTCTCGCCGCTGAAAGCCAACGCCCTCTCCCTGCAGGCTACCCTGTAGCTAAGGCATCCTCTCTCAGACGCCTCCCTCACCGCCTCGGCTATCGACTCCGCCTCCGGCTCGACCAATCTGCCAGTGACGCCGTCGATCACCGATTCGAGAAAACCCCCCTCCTTGACCGCGATGACGGGCTTTCCACTTGCCATAGCCTCGACGGGAGTGAGGCCGAAGTCCTCATCCATGGCGGTGCATATTAAACCTTTGCACCGAGAGTAGAGGGCGAAAAGCTCCTCGTCGGAGACCTCTCCCAGCATAGTCACATTATCGGGGATATTCTCCGCCAGTTTTTTGTAGTACCTGGCGGCGAAGTCGCCCTTGGAGTAGCCTCCCACCACCACCAGCCTCTCCTCGGGAAGGGCTCTGAAGGCCTGGAACTGCAGCTCGATCCTCTTCTCGGGGTATATCCGGTTCACCGATAGCCAGAAGTCCCCGCACCCCTCGAACCTGAACCTCTCAACGTCGACGGGCGGATAAACGACGGCCGATCTCCGGCCGTAAGCCTCCTCAATCCTCCTCTGGACATTGGAGCTGATGGCGACGATCCTCTCCACGGATCGCACCGATCGCTGATCGAACCGTCTGTGGAGGTTAATCCAGAGGGCCGCCAGGCTCTTCAGGATCGGGTTTGGTTGGCGGGATACCACAGAGGCTCTGAGATCATAAAAGGCCCTCACCGGGGAATAGCAGTACCAGAGGTTCGGCTTGTGCCTCTTCGCAGCGTAGTGGCACCAGTTGCCGGTGAAGATGAAAAAGTCGTAATCGTCCGAGAGGTCGCACCTTCTGAAGATGGCCGAAGCCGAGATCTGCTTGAGAGGAGGGACGGGGATCGTCTTACCGAGGCTGATGATGGTGACGTCATCAAATCCGAGCCTCTTCACCGAGTCGGGGTCGACGTCCGTGGTGATCAAGTCCCCCCCCAGGCCTCGGGCGAGGGCGAGGGCGACCCTCTCCCCGCCGCCGACGGCACCGATGAAGTCGTAAAATATCGCCACCTTCAAAATAATCCCGTTCGCCCTGCTTAAAATCCACCTTTTATCTTCTTGATTATCATTTCATATCGGCCTTCGATCTTTCTCGTTCCGCCCTTCATGACACAATTCGGGATGAGACGACCTTGCCCTCCAGCCGATCTCCTCCCTCAAGGCCCTCAGCGACTCCCGGAGGGGCGAGGGGCCCTCCGCCAGGAGCCGGGCCGCCTTGGAGGTGTCCAGGGAGGAGTCCCTCGGCCTCTTCGCCCTCCACCTCATATCCGAGATCCTGGAGGGGGCGATCAGCCCCTCGTCGAGGCCGAAGGCCCTCGCGATCTCGACGGCAAAGTCGTATCTTGATACCCTCGTCGCCCCCGCCATGTGATAGACCCCCGATAGCCTCCTCTCCCCGGCCTCTAGGAGCATCCTTGCGAGGTTGGTGTTGAGGGTGGGGGTTATGAACTGGTCGGTGACGATCCGGACCTCCTCGCCGGCGGCGAGCCTCTCGATCAGCCAGAGGGCGAAGTTGACCTTGCCGCTGGCGGGCCTCGCCCCGTAGATGACAGAGGTCCTGGCGACAAGGTCGCAGAACCCTTCCGCCGAAAGCTTCGTCCGGGCGTAGCAGTTGACGGGGTCGGTCCGATCCTCCTCCCGGTACATCCCCCCCTCGCCATCGAAGACGTAATCGGTGGAGACGTAGACGAGGTGGGCCCCCACCTCGGCCGCCGCCCTCGCGACCCGCTCCGTCCCCAGGACGTTCGTCCTCCAGGCTAGATCCGGATCATCCTCGCACCTGTCGACGTCGGTCAGGGCGGCGGTGTGGAATATGACCTGGGGCGCAACCTCCGAGATCGACCTCTCGACCTCCGCCCCCTCCAGCAGGTCGAGCTTCACCGCCACCCCAAACTCTGGGGAATGGCGGCAGTATCCGGAGAAGACCTGGTGCCCCTCCGCGACGGCGACCTCGGCGAGGCTGGAGCCCAAGAGGCCGCTCCCCCCGGTTATGAGAAGCCGCATCCTCACCACTCCAGCTTCCACGGCGTCGGGTGGAGGACCCGATCGTCGATGAGGGGCCGCCACCAGCTTTCGTTCTCGACGTACCACCGGACCGTCTCCTCCATGCCTTCGCGGAAGCCCCAGTCCGGCCGCCAGCCTAGCTCCCTTCGGATCTTCGAGGAGTCGAGGCTGTACCTGAGGTCATGGCCGGGGCGGTCCTCGACGAACTCGATCGCCTCCTCGCCCTTCCCGAGGATCTCGAGGAGGGCCCTCACCACCGCGAGGTTCGTCCTCTCCTCCCCGGAGGAGACGTTATAGACCTCCCCCGCCTCCCCCGCCTCCAGGACCATCTCCACCGCCCGGCAGTGGTCGAGGACGAAAATCCAGTCCCGGACGTTCTCCCCCGTCCCGTAGATGGGCACCTTCAGGGAGGTGTTGGCCCGGATGATCGCCTTGGGGATCAGCTTCTCGGGGAACTGGCGGGGGCCGTAGTTGTTGGTGCACCGGGTGATCATGGCGGATAAACCGTAGGTCCTGGCGTAGGCGGAGACGAAGACGTCGGAGGCGGCCTTGCTCGCGGAGTAGGGGGAGGACGGCCTCAAGGCGTCGGTCTCCCGAAAGGAGCCCGAGAGGACGTCTCCGTAGACCTCGTCCGTCGATATGTGGACGAGCCTCGCCCCGGGGTTTCTCGTCCTCAGGGCCTCGAGGATCGAGAAGGTCCCCGCGACGTTGCTTGCGAGGAACGGCTCGGGGCCGGAGATGCTCCGGTCGACGTGGGTCTCGGCGGCGAAGTTCACCACCGCATCGGCTTTCTCTACAAGATCCGCCATCAGAAGGCGGTCGGAGATATCCCCCTCGACGAAGGTGTACCTCTCCTCGTCGATCCCCCTCAGGCTCTCGGGGTTGGAGCCCGCCTTCAGGGCGTCGACGTTGACGATCCGGGCCTCTTGGTGCCTCTCCAGATAGTGGCGGATGAAGTTGCTCCCGATGAACCCCATCCCGCCTGTTACGAGAAGCCTCATAGCATCACAACAGGATCTCCGAGCTGTCCCCGGCTATAAACCTGTGGCCCGCAGGCCTTCGGCCGTTCTCCCGGATGACGACGTTCTTTCCTATCAGGCTCTCCACGATCCTTCCGGCCCTCGATATGGTGCACCCCTCCATGATGACGCTGTCCTCCACCTCCGTCCCCTCGATGGTGCAGCCGTCGTTTATCGAGGTGTAAGGGCCGATGTAGGAGTCCCGGATCGCGCAGTTTGCGCCGAGGATGCAGGGCCCCTTGATCTCGGAGTTCTCGATGACGCACCCTTTGCCGACGACCGCCCTCCCGAATATCCTGGAGGATCTCAGAACCCCCTCGTTCTTCGGCCTCATCTCGTCGAGGATCAGCCGGTTCGCCTCCAGGATGTCCTCGGCCTTCCCCGTGTCCTTCCACCAGCCGTCGACGATGGACGCCTCCACCCGCCGGCCGCTGTCCAGGAGCCACTGGATGGCGTCGGTGATCTCGAGCTCGTTCCGCCACGAGGGCTTTATCCTCTTGCACGCCTCGACGATCGAGGGCCTGAAGAAGTATATCCCCACCAGGGCGTAGTTGGACGGCGGCACCTTCGGCTTCTCCACCAGCCGCCTCACCCGCCCCTCCTCATCCAGGTCGGCGACCCCGAACCTCTGGGGGTCCTCCACCTCCGTCAGGAGGACGAGGGAGTCGGGGCCCGACTCCCGGAACTTCTCAGAATGTTTGAGGATCCCGCCCTTTATGACGTTGTCGCCGAGGTACATGATGAAGTCGTCGTCTCCGAGGAACTCCTCGGCGACGAGGATCGTATGGGCCAGCCCCTTCGGCTCCCCCTGGAATATGAACTCCACCTCCGCACCCCAGGCCTTCGACCTGACCGTCTCGATGACCTGCTCCTTATTCGGGCCGACGATGATCCCCACCTCCTCGGCCCCCGCCTCGATGACGTCCTCGATGGCGTAGAAGAGGACGGGCTTGTTAGCGATCGGTATAAGCTGCTTCTGTTGAGAGTGGGTTATCGGCCGTAGCCTCGTCCCCCGCCCTCCGGATAAGATCAGGGCCTTCATATTCCCCTCCGCATCACCATCTCCTCTTTCAGAACAGATCCCCATCTCGTTTAAGGCTCTTCAGGTCAGGCCACCTCCGATCCCTCTCGGCGAGGATCGGATCGTCGACCGGCCAGGGGACGTCCACATCGGGATCGTCCCAGATCAGCCCCCCCTCGCATTCCGGGGAGTATGGGCTGTCGACCTTGTACATAACCTCTCCGACGTCGCTCAGCACCAGAAAACCGTGGGCGAGCCCCCGGGGGACGTAGAGCTGCCGTCGGTTGCCCTCGGAGAGGATGCAGGCGGCATAAGCCCCAAAGGTCGGGGACCCCCGCCGAAGGTCGACGGCGACGTCGTAGACGACGCCCCTGACGCACTGGACGATCTTCGCCTGGGCGCAGGGCTCTCGCTGGAAGTGCATCCCCCTCAGGACCCCGTACGCGGACCTGGAGCAGTTGTCCTGGACGAACTCGCCCTCGATCCCGGCCCTCGCAAGATCCTCCTTCTTGTACGTCTCAAGGAAGTACCCCCGGTCGTCCCGAAAGATCCTCGGCTTTATCAGAAGAACGCCCGGAAGGCCCAGCTCTTCGAACTCAAACGGCATGGGACCACCTGTAAGACCTCTTCTCAAGAGAGAGCCGCTGCCGCCGGTGTGAGGCGAAGGCGACCGCCTCGCCCCCAGGAGCGGCCCCGATCCGGCAGAAGGTTCCCCTCACCTTCAACCCCACCCCTTCCTCTCGGCCTCGGAGAGGTAGTGGTTCAGCTGGTCCTCGATGATATCCCCGAGGCTCCTCCTCGCGACGAACCCGAGGCCGGATATCTTGGCGGTCTCCGAGAAGAGGATCGGGACCTCGGCGGGCCTGAACCTCTCGGGATCAAACTCGATCGGGACCCTATCCGCCCCTGAGAGGGCGACGACCCCGCCGTCCTCGGCCCCGAACTCCACCTCCCCCCGGAGGAGCATCCCGTCGACCTTCGTCTTCTCAAACTTCGATCCGAAGATCTCCGAGGGGTCCTGCTCCGTGGGGCTGGCCACCGCCTTCTCACCCCGGAAGGTCTCGATCCCGTCGATGGGGTAGCCCGCCCTCTCCAGGCTGAGGAGGAGGTAGCTGAGGACGGAGTTCGTCCTCATCGACCCCTGGTTGTAGACGTCCCCGAACCGCCCCTTATCGGCGAGGAGGAGGTAGCCGTCGATGACGTCGTCGACGTGGGACCAGTCCCGGAAGGCGTTGACGTTTCCTATTCGGATCTTATCCGCCTCCCCCATCACGAGGCTCATCACCTGGCTCGTGACGACGGAGGTGACGAAGATCCCGCCTCGACCTGCCCCCTCGTGGTTGAAGGCCCTCGATACTACGGTTTTGAGGCCGTAGGAGTGGCAGTAGTTCCTCGTCAAAAAGTCCCCGTAGACCTTGCTCGCGGCGTAGGGGGACATGGGCCGCAGCGGGTTCGTCTCCTTAATGGGGAGCTCCGGGACCTCTGCGGGCTCGGGGAAGACCGTCCCATACTTATCCCGCGCCCTCTGGAGCTGCTCCTCGGAGGAGATGACGAGGCCGTACTCCTCGCTCGACCCGGCGAAGACGAATACGGGATCGACCTCCTTGATCCTGATCGCCTCCAGGAGGTTTGCGGTCCCCAGGCAGTTCGCCTCCGCCGTCTCCAGGGGGCTGGCAAAGGAGCGGGGGACGAAGGACTGGGCCGCGAGGTGGAAGACCAGGTCCGGATCGCTGGCCGTCAGCGCCGCCCCCAGGCTGGAGATCTCGGCCAGGTCCCCCTCCAGAAGCCTCACCTGGGGTCCCACCCCCTCCCTCTTCAGGTTGTGGGGGAGGATCCCGTCGGCCCTCCTCCTCAAAAGTCCGAAGACCTCCGCCCCCTCGTCCACCAGCCGCTTTCCGAGCTTCGAGCCGACAAAGCCGCTGATACCGGTGACGAGGACTCTCTTATCTTTCAGGTCCATTTGACGCCTCCTGGATTCTCATCGATGACTTTTTTTTATATCTATCGATCCGGTGCCACCTATCCAACCAGATCCTGGTACAGCCCCTCGAACCTCTCCGCCACCTTCCTCCAGCCGTACCTCTCCTCGGCAAGCCTCCTTCCCGCCGCCCCCATCCTCCGGGCCTCCGGCCCGCTCTGGAGGAGGCGGGCTATCGCCCTGGCCAGCCCTTCAGGGTCATTCGGCTCGACGACGAGGCCTGCCCCGACCCGCTCGACGTCCTCCGCGACCCCGACGATCCTGGTGCAGATCACCGGTCTTCCGCAGGCCAACGCCTCCAGGGCGACCATCCCGAACCCCTCCTGGGACCGGGAGGTGGACGGGAGGATGAAGATGTCGCATCTGTTATAATGCTTCGCCACCATCTCTTCGGGGACGAAGCCTAGGAACTGGACGTTCTCCTCCAGCCCCAGGCGGGCCGAAGCCCTCCGATAATGATCTAGGAGCTCCCCGCCGCCCCCGACGAGGAGCTGGACGTCGCTGACCTCCTCCTTCACCACCGCCAGGGCCGAGAGGAGGACCTCCAGCCCCTTGTACCGGTGATGCCTGTCCAGGAGGCTCAAAAAGAAGAGGGTCCTCCCGTCGGCAGCCGCCCTCTGGGGCCTGAACCGCGCAAGGTCGACCCCGACGGGTATCACCTCGACCTTCTCCTCAAACCCCCGGAGGTGGGGAGATTTGAGGTACTCCGGCTGGATGATGGTGATCCTCGCGGCCAGGCGGAGGAGGAGCCTCAAACCCGTACCGTTGTAGAGGCGGGCTATCCGTCCCGCTGACCCCTCGCCGACGATCTCGTTATAGTATGTCAAGACCAGGGGCTTTCTCTTCGCCGCCGCCGCAAACCCGCTGACGTCGGCGGACCAGGGGGTCGGGAGGTGGGTGTGGAGGAGGTCGAACTCCTCCCGGAGGATCGCTATGGGAAGCCCCGGGGTGATGTTGGTATTCGCGACCTTGCCGACATAGGGGACCCTCCGGACCTTGACCCCCTGGAGGATCTCCTCGGCTGCCGACTTTGGCTCGTTGGCACAGAGGACGGTCACCTCGTGCCCCAGCTTCACCAGCTCTCCACTCAGGGATCGGACGTAATTTTCCACCCCGCCGACGGCGGGGGGGTAGCGGGGCGGGGTATGGAGGATCTTCATCCCACCACCAACATCAAAGCCCCTCATAGACCCTTTCGAGCTTTCCAGCGATGAGGGACCAGTCGTACCCCTTCGCAAACTCCTTCGCCGGTCCCGCCATCCTCTCATAGCTGCCACCCGCGAGAAGCCCCGCCACCTTCGAGGCGATGGACGATGCCGAAGGTCGGCACAAGACCCCGTTCTTCCCCTCGGTGATCAGGTCGGCGGCGGCGCTCCTCTTTGCATCGACGACGACGGCTGGAAGGCCACAGGCGTTAGCCTCGAGAACGCTCATCCCGAACCCCTCCCTCGTCGAGGGGAGGACGAAGATCCTCGCGGCCTTAAACTTCGCAACCACTTCATCCTCCCCGTCCAGAAAGCCAAGAAATTCGACCCTCCCCTCCAGACCCCTATCCTGGACGAGCCTGCTGAGCGCCGCCATCTCCGGGCCGTTCCCCACGATCCCGCACCGGATCCCGGGGACCTCCTCCCGGAGGAGCCCCACCGCCTCGATGAGGAGGTCGACCCTCTTGTGGGCCGAGAGCCTCCCGACGTAGATGAGGTCGTAGAGGGCCTCCCCCGCCCCGACCGCCCCGAACCGATCCAGGTCTACGCCGTTATTGACCACCTCCATCCGATCGGCTCCCACCCCCATCCCCAAAAGGTCGGCCCTCACCCTCTCGGAGACGGGGATGATCCTCTCGGGGAGCCTCAGGGCCCCCCGCTCCGCCAGAATCCCGAAGGGCGCCATCCTCCCCAGGTACTCCCGCCAGTACTCTCCCCAGACCTCGTGCCAGGTTATGACCAGGGGCGCCCCCCGGCGGAGGGCATGGAGCTTGGCGGAGAAGCAGGGGAGGTAGGGGAACTGCTGGGCGTCGATGACGTCGAAATCCCCCCGGAGCTTTGGAAGGAGCCGGGCCGAAAACCGGACGGCGGCCGAAATCGACCTCCTCCCCCCGGAGTAAAGGCTCCCCGCAGGAGAGACCCCGTGGAGGACGACCCCCTCCCTCTCGATCAGATCGTCCCCCTCCCAATGCTTCATCCCGAAGATGTGGACCTCGTGCCCCCCTTTCGCCAGCCTCCGGGAGACCTCCCAGACCCTCCTCTCGGCGCCTCCTTTGACGTAGGGGTATATGACGTCGTGGACGTAGGCGATCTTCATGGCGACCGCCCCCCCGTCTTGGCGGGTCCGGGCAGAGGCATCGGGAGCTCCATCCTCATCCTCCTGCCCCCCCTCGACCTTTCGGGCTCCACCTCTAATCCTCCTCCCCGGAGTTGAGGAGGAGGAGGCTGATGAAGACCGCCGAGAAGATCGTCTGGACTCCGATGACGACGAGGATCATCGCCATCACCGACTCCTGCATCTCCTGGATCGAACCGTAACCCGCCTCCATCCAGCGGAGGACGACGTCCAGCCCCAGGACCACCCCCCCTCCGAGGAAGGCCAACCCCGCCAGAAGCTCCTTCTCCAGGGAGTGGTAGCTCGTCAGGATCCTCGCAAGCCGGCCCGGATCCTCCACCCCGTAGGCTTTGCCGAAGGCTGCGATGTAGAACCCCGACAGAAGGGTCTGATACCCCATGATGAGGAGCATGCTCCCCAGGATGAGGGAGTGGGCCCTGAGGTCCCTGGAGGGCTCCTGCATCAGGACGAAGAGGGTGAGGGCGAGGCCGAGGAGGAGGGCGACGGCCCCGGGGCCGAGGAGGAAGGGGCCGGGCCTGTAGAGGATCATGAACCGGAGGTGCCTCCATCCGTCGGTGAAGGAGCGGAGCTTCGAGGTCCCCCGCCGGCGATGGTAGGTGATGGGGATCTCCTCCATCGAGAGCCCCTTCCGCGAGGCCTCGATCAGCATCTCCGAGGCGAACTCCATCCCCCCCGCCCGGAGGTGGAGCCGGTCGAGGGCCTCCCGGGTTATCGCCCTCATCCCGGAGTGGGCGTCGGAGATCCCAGCCCCGAAGAGGAGGTTTAGGATCCCCGTCAGGAGGGGGTTTCCTAAGTACCGGTGGAGGGCGGGCATCGCCCCTTCCTCGATCCGGCCTTTAAGCCTCGTTCCGATGACGAGGTCGGCCCTGCCGCTCTCGAGGACCCTTATGAACTCGGGGATCTCGAGGGGATCGTAGGTGAGATCGCCGTCCATGATGACGATGTACCTCCCCCGGGCCCTCGAAAACCCCGCGAGGTAGGCGTTCCCGTATCCGAGCTTCTCCGGCCTGACCACCTCCGCTCCGAGGGACCGGGCGATCTCGGGGGTCTCGTCCCTGGAGCTGTCCGCCACGATCACCTCCCCCTCGATCCCCATCTCCTCGAAGACCGCCCTCGCCCGGCGGATGCACTCTCCTATCGTCTCCTCCTCGTCCATCGCGGGGATGACCAGGCTCACTAGAGGCACAAATCAACACCAGGGTTCCCTCTCTTAAGCTTTTCCGGTTCCGTGAATGCTCCCCTCCCTAAAGGGAGGGGCTTCTATCGCTTTTGCGAAGAGATTGCATCCCCAATCTCAGGATGTTGATCGCTGCATTCTCGTCACGGTCCATGACAAGCCCACACTGAGTACATTCATGGACACGATCCGATAGTGACTTCGGAACCTTCACTCCACACCTAGAGCATAACTGACTCGTATTCCTGGGATCTACCAGTACCACCTTCGAACCGGCACTCTCAGCCTTGTATGATGTGGTTGTTACTAGCATTCTCCAAGCAGCGTCAGATATGCTTTTAGCTACGCAGTGGTTTTTGAGCATGTTCTTGATATTTAGATCTTCGAAAACAATCAGCCCATATTTCGAGACTAACTGATTGCTCATCTGATGAGCGAAATTGTATCTTCTGTTAGCGATCCTTTCGTGAACACGCTGTACTACCTTAACGGCTGCCCTTCTCTGTGAAGTTCCTTTGGCGCATTTTGATAGCCTTCTCTGAGCTTTGGCCAATGCCGTCTCATCAGATCTGAAGAACCGGGGGTTACCGATCTTCTCTCCGTTGGAAATCGTAGCGAAACTTTCGAGCCCTACGTCAATGCCTACCGATAATCCGTCTTTCCACGGAGGCTTAGGCGGATCGTCGATCTCCACGGTGAAGCAGGCAAACCATTTTCCGGTCGAAGATCTCCGAACGGTTAACCTCTTGATCTTACCTTCGATGGGTCTGTGGAGCTTGATCTTGATATCTCCGATCTTAGAGAGTCGAAGCTTGCCGCAGAGCAGCTTGAAACCAAATTGAGGATAGGTGAACGAATCATACCACCCACTTCCTCGGAACCTGGGATAGCCGGGTTTCTCTCCGGCCTTAACTCTGCGGAAGAAGGCTTTCAGGGCAAGATCTACTCTCTCCTGAGTGTTCTGAAGAACCTGGGAAAATACCTCATTAAGATCTGGCTTCTCAACCTTCCAATTGGGTAGAAGGTTGTTGGTTTCATATTTTGAGGTTGATCTGCCTTCCTTCTCCCACGCATCTTTCCGATATGCTAGGGTTTGATTGTAGACCCATCTGCACAAGTCCAGCGTTCGCTCCATCTTGCTTCTCTGTGTTTTTGTTGGAAAGAGCCTGAACTTGTAAGCTTTAAGCATTTAAACATAGGTTGTCTACATAGCTTAAATAGTTATCCATAGACGGATCCGTGGGCAAAGGGCTCCGCTTTCATCCCCACCCTGAAGGGTGGGGCCTTCCCGCTCCGCCCTTCGCAATCCCGCGAGGAATCGACCTCGATACCTCCCCCAGGAAGACGGCAGAAGGAAACTTATATGAACGGCGATGGCGACCCATTCCCCAGCATGGAGAGGGTGAGATCTTACGAGCTTCTGGGAGTCCTGGCCGCCCTGATCCTGGGGCTCTCGTTGAGGCTGGCTCCCGCAAGAAACGCCCTGGCAGGAGGAGGGGTCCAATTCTACGGTTACGACTCGTTCTATCACGCGAGAAGGATCCTATACACCGCCGAGAACTTCCCTCATACCCTCTGGTTCGACTCCTACCTCCACCACCCCCTAGGCCATCCCATCACCTGGCCCCCCCTCTTCGACCAGATGGTGGCGGGGGCGGCCCTCCTCCTCGGCGGGTCCCCCGGAGCGGTGGAGGCGGCGGCGGCGGCCTTCCCCCCCCTCCTGGGAACCTCGATGATCCTCATCCTCTATCTCCTCACAAAGAAGCTCTTCGGGATGAGGGTGGCCCTCCTCTCCGCCTTCCTCCTCGCCATCGACTCAAAGCACATCGCCAGGACCCTCTTCGGCCTGCCGGATCACGACCCCCTGGAGCTCCTCCTCATGCTGGGGGTGATCCTCCTCCTCGCTCACGCCCTCACCGACCGAGACCGGTGGGCTTGGTATGGGGCCGCCGCAGGAGTCATGATGGCCGCCGTCGCCTACTCCTGGCTGGGGGCTCCGATCTACATGATCGGCGTCCTGATCTACGCCACGATCCAGATCACCCTGGACCTCCGGGAGGGGGCCGACGTCTGCGAGACGATCGCCCCCCTGGCGGCAGCCTTCGGGGCCGCCCTCCTCCTCATCCTCCCCTTCCGGAACGAGGCGTGGCTCATCCCATCCTTCATCGGAGCCCTGGGGTCCCTGGTGGCTCTCGGTGTATTTTATGGTCTCTTCCTCCTCTTTGCGGCAAGGCGGCTCCCGTGGCAGGCCTTCGTCCCCACGGTGGCCTTTTTGAGCTACTTCGGAGCGATCCTGAGCAGCTCCACCGAGGAGGGCCGAAAGGTCGGCTCGCTCCTCGCGGAGGGGATCCGCTACTTCTTCGGAAGCGATCTCGCGAGGGTGGGGGTGGAGGAGACGATGCCGATATTCAGAGTATACGAGATCGCATCCCTCCCGGTCCTGGGGCTTGTATTCGCCCTGGCGGGGCTCTGGATCCTGATCCTGAGGATGAGGGAGGAGGGCTGGAGGAGGGATCATCTCCTCTTCCTCCTCTGGGCTCTCCTCTCCACCGCCCTCATGATCTCCCAGGCGAGGTTCCTCTTCCTCTTCTCCGTCATTGGATCGGTCCTCGTCTCCCTCCTCTTCTTCTGGGGGACGGAGAGGATCGGCCCGTCGCAGCTCCCCCTGAGGGCCGATCCCGGGCTGGCCAGGGCCGGCACCGCCGCCTTCCTCCTCCTCCTCCTCCTCCCCGCCGCCGTCAACCTTCCGGCCGTCGCCAGGTACCAGCCGGAGATCTCCGGAGACTGGAGCGACTCCCTGGAATGGGTCGGCGAGAAGACCCCCCCGACGGCGGGGTTCGATAGGCCCGTCGAGGCTGCAGAATACGGCATCCTCAGCTGGTGGGATTACGGCAACTGGATTTTGTACAAATCAAAGAGGCCGGTGGTGGCGAACAACTTCCAGGCCGGGGCGGAAGATGCGGCGCGTTTCTTCCTCGCAGAGTCCGAAGAGGAGGCCCTGGCCATCGCCGAGGCGAGGGACGTAAAATACATCATAACCGACCAGAAGATGCTCTACGGAAAGCTCCCTGCCATCGCCCGATGGATCGGCGAAGATCCTGCGGGGTACGTCCAGATCACCGCGGATCCGGAGGCGGTCGTCTATGCCCACACCCCCAAGTTTCTTAGAACCCTTCTCGCGAGGCTCCACCTCCGGGACTCTTCCGACCTCGGCCACTTCCGGCTGGTCTACGAGTCGGAGACCCTCCGGGGTTTGAAGATCCCCGTCAGCGAGGTGAAGGTCTTCGAGCGGGTCGCCGGGGCGAAGATCGCCGGGACTACCCCTTACGATGAGCCGGTGGGGGTGATCCTGGAGCTGACCTCAAACCAGGGGAGAAGGTTCCAGTACTTCGCCTCGGCGACTCCTGTCGACGGCCGCTACGAGATCGTCGTCCCCTATTCGACGGAAGGGAGGGAAGGGGTCCATTCGATCGGACCCTACCTGGTCGGTCCCCTGAAGGACGTCCCCGGGGGCGACTCGAGGGAGGTGGAGGTGAGGGAGGCGGAGGTCTTGGAGGGGATGACGATAGAGGTGAACTTCTGACCCCGGTCCCGACCACCCCTTCAGAGGGGGGCTTCGCCCTCCTGGAGGACCCCCACCCGGGCTCCGATCTCGATCCAGGCCCAGGCCCAGATCACCGCCTCAAAGCCCCGGATCAGGTCTCCCCTCTCAAGGAAGTAGCGGCAGTCGGAGAGGTAGGCCTCGATGTTGGCAGAAAACCCCTCCCCCTCCTCCCCCCGGGGGGAGACCCTCTCCCTCGCCTCCTCGGCCCTCTTCAGCCACTTCTCAGTCTCGGCCCTGAGATCCTCCTCCAGGCTCATGGCCACCTCCCCAGCCGGCCGGAACCGGATCGATAGATCCGAGTTTGGTCGAAATCGCCCGATGGAGAGGCTGCCCCCGGGTCCGCATCCGGGGGCCTAATCGAGGATCCTGACCCCGCCCTCGTCAGCATCGACCCTCAGCATCGTCTTGATCTGGTAGCCCTGCCCCTTCAGCCTCTCCGCCCCCGACCCCCGCTCTATCACCGCGACGACGTCCACCACCTGGGCGCCGGCGGCCTTCAGCGCCTCCAGGGTGGCGAGGGCTGTACCCCCGGTGCTGATGACGTCGTCGACGACGATCACCCTGTCCCCGGGGGAGATGCCGTTGAGGTAGAGCTGCCCCTTGGAGTAGCCCGTGACCTGGCTCACCTCGATCTCCCCCGGCAGGCCGTACCTCCTCTTCCGGATTATCACCAGGGGGATGTCCGTAGAGAGGGAGAGGGCGGTCCCGATGTGGATCCCCATCGCCTCGATGGTGACGATCTTGTCGACGTCCAGGTTTGCGGTCCTGATGATGTGGGTCACCACCTCCCTGATCAGATCGGGCCTCACCTCGGGGACGCCGTCGGTGATCGGGTGGATGAAGTAGTTGTAATCTCCGCGCTTGTAGATGGGCGCCTCCAAGAGGGATCTCTTCAGCCTTTCAAGCATTGCCAAATCCTCCGTACCGTGACCTAAAGAGCCCGGGGACGGAGCTTAAATGTTGTGGCTGCGGCCGGTCCGATCCTTATCGGTCCGATCCCCAAATCCGCCCTCAGGATAGATTTTTAAGAGATGAATGTCCAATATAATTTTGCGGCTTTCCGCCGCATATCAATATACTGGAGCGAAGGGAATGATAAAAAAATTAACGATTTTCATCGCGGCGACGATGATCTTCATTCTATCGGCCTCCCTGGCCGCATCGCAGCCGACTCCGGAAGTTTCTCCGGAGGAGGCGGGCTTTCTGCTGGTGACGACCCCCGAGTCCCTGACGGCGGCTCCCACCGGGGAATGCCAGGAGCTGGCGGGGTACCTCGACTGCGTCTCCGGGAAGAAGGCGGACATCGTCTTCGTCTTCGACACCACCGGGAGCATGGGAGGGGAGATCGACGAGATGAAGTCGATCGCGAAGGAGTTCGCCGACCGCCTCACCTCCTCGGGGATAGATTACAGGCTGGGGCTGACGGAGTATCGGGACTATGACCTCGACTGCGGCGGCGACAGCGCCTGCGGAGGGTCTGAGGACTTCCCGTATAAGGTCTACAACGAGGGGGTCCTGACGGGGAACTCCGCCACCTTCAAGGCCTGGATCGACGGCCTCGGCCTCGGCTGGGGAGGGGACGAGCCCGAGGCGGTCCTGGCGGCGATGATCCACACCGTCGACGACCAGCAGTGGCGGGGAGGGGACGCGGCTAAGGTCATCGTCCTGATCACCGACGCCCCCGCCCACCCCGACGGCGACTGCTGCAACCAGGAGGGAGAGACCCTCGGGGGCGCCATCTCCTACCTGGCCGCCAACGGCGTGAAGGTCTACGCCATCGGCCCCGAGGAGGAGTCGATCCAGAAGATGGCCTTCGAGACGGGAGGAAAGTTCTACCTCATCAGGTCGGGCCTCACCCTGGAGCCGATCCTGGAGGATATTGCGGGGATCATCAGCTGCACCTTCGGCATCGATGGGATCGTCCTCTGCGATGAAGGGGCCCTGGAGGTCGCCGTCGAGCTGAAGGGGAGAGACGGCACCACGATACCCTACCGGCCCGGCTACACCGACGCCTGGATCTACGTCACCTGCTCTGAAGAGCTGAGCGAGAGGTACGACCTGGTCTACGACCCCGACCTCGACGCCTACCACGCCGTCATCGACCCCGTCTGCTCCGGATATGGTGGGGAGATCGAGGTGACGGTATATGGCCGGGTCTGCGGCTGGAGCGCCGTCGAGATCTTCGAGGCGACCTGCGGCGGGGACCAGTGCCCCAAGCCCTGCCTCAACGTCACCTCGTCCCTGAGCCAGGAGATCTACAGCTACGGCGACTCCATCTTCTACAACGTCTCGGTGAGAAACGATATGGACGAGAAGAGGAGGATCGCCATCTCCTACGGCTACGTCGACCCGACGCCCAAAACCCACGTCATAGGGACCTTCGTCCCGGAGATATACCCCGGGGACTCCTACGGCTTCTCCGGCGACTTCAAGGTGCTGGAGACCTTCTACAGCGGCCTATACGTCTTCTTCGTCACAGCAACGGACGTCGAGGACCCCGCCTGCTCTGAAAGCGATGCCGTCCGGTTCTGGGTCCGGGAGGATGAGACCTGAAGGGAGGGGGTCCGAGGACCCCCATCCCAAAATTTTCTTCTATTTTCTGCCGCTTCCCCGGGCCTCAGGCCGATAGCTCCCTTCTATCCCCGACCAAAGAGCCCGCCTTCTCCGACGCCTCGATAGCCCCCTCCCATCCCGGCTCCTTCACCTCTCCGAGGAGAGGGATCTTTGGGCCTCCAGGACCTCCTCGACGTGGCCCTTCACCCGGACCCTCCGCCAGATTCGGGCGACCTTGCCATCAGGATCTACGATCGCCGTGCTCCGGAGGACTCCATCGTACTCCTTCCCGTACATCTTCTTCTTCCCCCAGGCGCCGTACGCCTCCAGGACCCCGTGGTCGGGGTCGCTGAGGAGGGTCACCTCGAGCCGGTGCTTCTCCCGGAAGCTCCTGTGGCTCTTCGGCGAGTCGGGGCTCACCCCGAAGACCTCCGCCCCCAGATCCCTAAAATCCTTCAGCCTCTCGGTGAAGTCGAGGGCCTCCCGGGTGCATCCTGAGGTGTTGTCCTTGGGATAGAAGTAGAGGACGACCCATCTTCCCGAGAGCTCCGCCAGGCATACCTCCTGCTCATCCTGGTCCGGAAGGCAGAACCCCGGCGCAGCATCTCCTCCTTCGATCGTCTTTTTTTCATCGGCCATATCTATACCACCAGATCTTCTGACATCCCCTCTCATCTACGCCATCCCGACGAGTGACTACTCCCCGCCCTGAAGGGCGGAGCTTCTAGCTTTTGGCAGAGACTGTAGCCCCAGTCTCAAAATGTTTATCGCCGCATTCTCATCACGGTCCATGACTAGCCCGCATTGAGGACATTCATGGACCCGATCCGATAGCGACTTGTTGACTTTAAGACCGCACCTGGAACATAGCTGACTTGTGTTCCTAGGATCTACTAGAACCACCATCGAACCGGCGCTCTCAGCCTTGTACGATGTGGTTATTACTAGCATCCTCCAGGCAGCGTCTGATATGCTTTTAGCCAGGCAGTGGTTCTCAAGCATGTTCGTGATGCTCAGATCCTCGAAAGCAATCAGTCCGAACCTTTCGACCAGGTTGTGACTGACTTGATGAGCAAAATCGTATCTGCGGTTGGCAATCCGCTCATGGGTCCGCTGGACGACTTTGAGAGCTTTCCACCTCTCAGGAGTTCCTTTCTCATATTTGGATAGTCGTCTTTGAGCTTTGGCCAACGCCTTCTCCTCAGATCGAAAGAACCGTGGGTTATCGATCTTCTCTCCGTTGGACAGTGTAGCGAAACTCTCCAGCCCCACATCGATGCCCGCCATCAACCCATCTTTCCAGGGAGGCTTCTGAGGATCGTCGATCTCCACTGAGAAGCAGGCAAACCATTTTCCGGTCGATGATCTCCGAACGGTTAACCTCTTGATTTTACCTTCGATGGGTCGGTGGAGCTTGATCTTGATATCTCCGATCTTGGAGAGACGCAGCTTCCCGAAAGACAGTTTGAATCCCAGCTGTGGATAGGTGAACGAATCGTACCATCCTTTCCCTTTGAACCTGGGATACCCTGGGGTCTCTCCTGCTTTGACCCTTCGGAAGAACGCTTTAAAGGCCAGATCTACCCGTTCTTGGACGTTCTGGAGGGTCTGAGAGAATACCTCCTTTAGTTCTGGTTTGTTTTTCTTCCACTCTGGCAGCAAGTTGTGAGTCTCATACTTAGATACGGATTTGCCTTCTTGTTCGAAAGAGTTTTTTCGATATGCTAAAGTCTCGTTATAGGTCCATCTACACAGCTCCAAGGTCTGTTCCATCTTAGACCGCTGTGCTTTTGTCGGATAGATCCTATATTTGAAGGCTTTAAGCATTACACTCACTTATGCTGTTAAAGTATTTAAGATTCATGACATAAGGCGGGGTACGATTCATCCCCGGCCTAAAGACCGGGGTTTTCTCTACCCCTGCACCCCGACTCTATAAACCCTTATCATCTGGGGTCCACCTGGTCGGAGGTAGTCGACAGAAGGAGGCTCCTCGGAAGCGTAAGAGGGCTGAGAGGCCCCCGGCGGGACCATTCTCCCTCCCTGGGGGGCCATCATCGAAGAGCCCTGACAAATGTTAAATAGAATTCCGACTATCCATCTTATCGGATGTACGACCCCCTCCTCCTCCAGATCGGATCCGAATCCCTCTTCAGCAACGTCTGGGTCCTCCTCTTTCTCTTCCTCTTCCTCGTCCCCATGCTCCAGAGGAGGTTCCTGGAGCAGAGCAGGAGGAGGCTCCTCGTCAAGATGGGCAAGAGGAGGAGGTCTGTAGTGGTGACCCTCATCCACCGGCAGGAGGTCCTGACCTTCCTCGGGATACCCCTGGCGAGGTACATCGACATCGACGACAGCGAGCAGGTCCTCAGGGCGATAAGGACCACCCCCAAGGACGTTCCCATCGACCTCATCCTCCACACCCCCGGGGGGCTCGCCCTCGCCGCGACCCAGATCGCCCTAGCCCTGAAGGCCCACCCGGCCCGAAAGACGGTGATCATCCCCCACTACGCCATGAGCGGCGGAACCCTCATCGCCCTCGCCGTCGACGAGATCATCATGGACCCCCACGCCGCCCTCGGCCCCGTCGATCCCCAGCTCGGAGACCATACCGGCTCCTACCCCGCCACCTCCCTCGTAAAGCTCCTGGAGAAGAAGAAGATCGATGAGGTGGACGACAAGACGATCGTCCTCGCCGACCAGGCCGAGAAGGCCCTCCGGCAGATGGACGGCCTGGTGAGGACGATCCTGGACGGCAGGTGCGATGGCGAGAAGGTGGACCTGATCATCGAAGAGTTCGTCTCGGGGAAGTACACCCACGACCACCCCTTCATCGCCGAGGACGCGAGGCGGCTTCTGGGGGAGTGCGTCAATACCGACGTCCCCCCCGAGGTCTACGACCTGATGAAGCTCTACCGGATGGAGGTGGCGCGGCGGAGGCCCGGCGTCGAGTACGTCCCCGTGACGGGGAAGTAGGCCCTCCGATCCCCCGGCCGGAGGACTTCTCCACCGCTTTGCTTTTCAGCCGGACCGGCTCTCAAACCGGATCTCCCTCACCTTGACCTCCCGAGGTGGAGGATCTGGGGGGATGAATCGAGGGGGAGGGCGTACCCCGGCCGGATCGATCCGCTGCAGCTCCCCGTCCCGACAGCCCCCCGGGAGTCGTAGGCGATGTACCTCCCGGAGAGGAAGCTTCCGAAGACCTGGAGGTCCAGCCGGCAGAGGACGTTCTGATCGAGGAAGATAAGATCGAGGCTCACCCGCGGGCCGTTGACGATGCCGCTCGCACCGATCGTCAGATATCGGGTCGAGGCGGCCGCCCCCGCCGCCGGTGGCGGGTCCTGGTGGAGCCACCAGACCATCGACTTTATCCCCTCATCCCTCGTCGGCCTCGGCCCCGCCTCCACGGGGAGGAAGGCTGGAGGGGCTCCGGCGCCCCCGGAGGTGCCCCGGCCGAAGACCACCTCGCCGATCTGGATGATCTCTACCTCTGCAGGCTGGGACCTCCCGGTGGCTCCGTCCATCAGCACGAGGCTCCAGATACCGGCGACGGCGGCCGGTTGGGCCTCCGCTGAGGTCGCCGGGGTGGCCGGACCGGCGAGGGGGCCGGAGGAGGGGCCCTCCGACCCGTCCTGGAGCCCCAGGGCCGCCCCCGGCGAGAGGAGGAGAGCGGCGAGGAACGGAACGATAAACCATTTTGATCTCATATTCTTTAACCCCCTTAACTTATTCTCCTCCAGGTTTAAAAATCAGCCGCTTCTCGGAGGTCTATGCCGCTTTAACCCTCCCCTCAGATCCTAGGAAGCCGGCGGATCAGCGCCGCGCGCTTCCCCGGGGGAGATACCTCTCCGGGACGGCGACGACGTACGATTTATTTCCGATCAGGAGCCAGAGACCGCCGGAGGCGAGGCCGACGAGGAGGTTCATCATCCCCAGGACGGGGATCGGATCGGTCCAATCCAGGGAGATCACCGTCATCCCTAGGCTGCCGGCGAAGATCCCAAAGAAGCTCATGAGGGCGGCCGCCGACCCCGTATCCCCCCTCTGCTGCTCCAGCATCAGGTTCGTTGCCGGGGTTCGGACCAGGCTTGCGGAGATCGTCGCCGGGAGGAGGGCCGCCGCCAATAGCCAGGGGGCTCTCTCTCCAAAGATCGAGATCAAGAGGCCGCTTCCGGCGATCGCTCCGAAGGAGGCGGCGATGATCGACCTCCGCCGGAGTCTCCTGGAGACCCGCATGTAGATCATGGGGCCGGAGATCATCCCGACGGCGTTTGCGGCGAAGTAGTAGCTGTAGACCTGGGGGCTGACGCCGAAGCCGTTTATGTAGATGTAGGAGGACGCCGCTATGAAGGCCATCGAGGATATCCCCGGGAGGGAGAAGAGGAGGAGGAGGGTGGAGAAGCCGGGGTTCTTCGCCACGCGGAAGATCCGGCCGAGGGCCCCGAGGAGGGAGCCCCCGCTCCGCTCGCCGATCGTCTCCACCAGGGCCAGGCCTCCCAGAAGGGCGAGGAGGCCGATGAGGGCGAGGGCCCAGAACGCCCCCCTCCAGGAGACGAACCTGAGGAGGATCGCCCCGAGGACGGGGGCCGCCACCGGCGATATAAGAACCATCGACTGGACCATCGCCAGGATCGGCTCCCTCCTCTTGCTCTCGTAGACGTCCTTGACCATGGCGGTGGCGACGGCGAAGGCGCCGCTCGCCCCGACCGCCTGGAAGATCCGGAAGGCTATCAGCTGATGAATGTCGCCGGAGAGGGCGCAGCCGAGGCTCGCCGCCGTATATATCGAGAGGGCCGCGAGAAGGACGGGCCTTCGGCCGTACCTGTCGCTGAGGGGGCCCCAGAAGAGCGTCCCCGCACCGAAGAATACGAAGAACAAAATTAGGGTGAGGTTTGCGAGGTCTGCGGAGACGCCGAAGTAGAGGGCCATCCCGGGGAGGGCGGGAAGGTAGAGGTCGGTCGAGAGGGGGACGAAGGCGCTGAGGAAGGTGATGAGGGCGACGAGCCCCTTATCTCCGAGATACTTCTGTCTCCGGGCGGAGGAGGGGATAGTCACGTCATTTCACCCCCCATCGATCTTTCTGCAACTCTCTCTCGCCTCCGATTATGACGATGAAAGGGGCCGTCCTCTCATTTTATAAAGCTGGCGAAGAGGGCGATGGGGCGGCGCGGGCCGGGGGCGTGATTTGGGGAGATGGGATTCGCGCCACCAAACCCATTGAGATGGAAAATCGGAGCGGCTTTACACTTCTGCAAAATTACCGCCCTCGCCGACCGTCCGTAAAGCCCACATCTCCGCCCCCGGGCTCTCAGTCTTAAGGCGTTGAAATTTTCATAACTATTATGTCGAAGCAGCTTCTTAGTAGGGCGACGGAACTTTGGGGTATGCCCTGAAAACGTGGCGGAACACGTCTTCCGCCTTTTGGGCGACATCATCTTCCGTATAGAGGTCCACCGGAAGGCCGGTCTCATCACTCCAGAGAAAGTCCCGAATGGTCACGCGCACAGCATCCCTGGTTGTCTCTTTTTCGCGCCATTGATCGACCCTGAGTTTCTCATCCTTCAGCGTCTTCAGCAAATCGACAGCAACTTATGTAAAATTCATAATCCGCTCAACGGCTTCACGACTGGAAAAGTAATAGTAGAGAAAGAGCCTATCTGCTTTTGAATCGTCAACAGTAAGTTTCATTTGACTCTGGGAGACTACATACCGATCTGAGATTCCCACCTCAGGAATGAGTGCTACTTGGCCAAGCATGCCAAGTTGTGTGAAAACTAGGTCGCATGGTTTCGCAAGATTGCTAGACAGGTCCTTGCGGACCTTTGACTCGGAGACGAAGACGAAATCATCAATGTCAAGGAAACGGCCATTGTTGAGATTTGATCCTCGAATGACTGGGACACCATCTTCGACATAGTCACGAGAAGTAAGCTTCGAGCCGAATGGTCCACCAATAAATGAGTACGGCTCATCGGAAGCAAGCAATTCAAGCTTCTGGCGCGGCCAACTCATGCCCCCACCTCCCCGACGTCCTCCCGAATGGCCAACGCCAGCGATGCCGCCCCGGCATTGAGGCGTTCCGGCTCGGCGTGGAGATGCAATCGTGATTGAAGACCGTTCATTCAGCGTCCTCCAGGAGCTGAGAGATCTCAGCAGGTGAGGGCAGCTGCCCTTTGAGCTCCTTGGGCAGGCGCTTGACCATGCGATAGGTCGAAACGCCGATGGGCTTTCGAGCATCGTGCAGGGCGTATTCGACAACGGTGCGGCTCTTCTCCTTGCAGAGGATGATGCCGATGGACGGATTTTCACCCTCCTCGCGCACCTGTCGGTCCAGGGCCGTCAGATAAAACTGCATCTTGCCCACGAACTCCGGCTGAAACTCGCCAATCTTGAGTTCGATGGCGACGAGGCATTTGAGGCGGCGATGGTAGAGGAGCAGATCGATGAAGTACTCCTTATCGTCCACCTCAAGCCGGAACTGGCTGCCGACAAAGGCAAATAACCCACCCATGGCGCGAAGAAAGTCCTCGATGCGGGCGATGAGGGCGCGTTCCAGCTCGCGTTCCGAGTGCTCTTCGCCCATCTCAATAAAGTCGAAGGTATATTCATCTCTCACAGCAAGTTTAGCCTGTGTGCGCTGGTCGGGCGTCAGCGTCTTGTCGAAGTTGGTCTGGCCGAGGAGGGTCTTTTCGTAGCTCTGATTCTCGATCTGGTGAATCAATACATTCTTCGACCAACCGAACTTCCGGGTCATCCGGATGTAGAACTCGCGCTCAAGAGGGTCTTTGCTGCGAGCCATGATGATCAGATTCTTGCTCCAGCTAATTTCTCCAACCAGCGGTTGGAGTTTCTCGTCGCCACGATATTCCAGGTAAAACTGCCGCATATACCACAGATTCTGGACCGAGAACCCCCTCACTCCTGGAAACTCGTTTTGCAGGTCATCGGCCAACCGCTCGACGACGGATCTGCCCCAACCCTCCCTCTCTTGCCGTCCGGCAATCAGCTTGCCAATGTCCCAGTAAAGCGCGACAAGCTCCCTGTTGACCGCCTTGAGGGCTTCGTACTGGGCTGAATAGACGCGTTCCTTCACTTCAGCCAGAAGCGCGGCGTAATCATCAGGCAATCGCTCCGAGAGTCCTTTCATATCCCCAGCTCCTCGAAGTTATTCTTGATCGTCGCCGCCAGCTTCACCGCCTCGGCGTTGAGGTCCTCCAGCTCCACGTGAATTTCGCGCAGGGCTTCCTCGAAATCGAAGTCCTCATCCTCCTCTTCGGGCGCAACGCCGACGTAGCGGCCGGGGGTCAGGCTCCAGTCGTTGGCGGCGATCTCGGCCCGGTCCACCAGCTTTCCCAGCCCCTCCACGTCGCAGAGCTTCGCCTCGGGAAACCGCTCGGCGGGCCAGCGGGCCTGCTTCCAGAAGTATCGCACCTTCGCCTCGCCGCCCCCGGCGCTGGAGGCCCGGGACGACATGACAAAGCCGGCCCTCCCCCCCTCGTTCAGGTAGCTGTAGAAGTAGCTGATCCAGATGTAATTTCCGTTGGAGACCTTATCCTTCTTGTTGACTCCGGGAAGTCCGAAAGGAAGGCGAGGATCGGTCTTGACCTTGTCGGCCTTGCCCACCTGCTCGTGAGGGTCTTCGTAGTAGGTGATCGCCCTCTGGATGTCGCCTTCGAGGCCGTGGACGGCCAGGTTCATCTTGGCAAGGCGGATGGTGGTGGCGTTCTTTTCGAGACCTCGGAAGGTTAGCCGGTCTGTTGGATTCTGGCCTTGTTCCTCGACGATGCGGGCGCTCTGCACAAACATGCCGCCAGAGCCTGTGGCCGGGTCGAGCACATGGGCTATCAGGGATACTAATGAGATGGGGGTGAAGAACTCGCCGCCGTCGTGAGCCTTCTGATCGGCGAACTGGGTGAGGAAGAACTCGTAGATGCGACCGAAGATGTCGCCAGAGACCTTCTTCAGCTCGTCAGGGTTGAGCGTGCACAGTAGCTGTCCGAGGAGGACGTTGTCCAGCTCCTGATACTCGGTCTTGGGCACTGCCAGATAGCGGCTGTAGGCGTGCCGCAGAAATACGAGACCCATAACGGGCAAGAAATACTCATTGCTAGCATAATTAGAGTTGGCGCGGAGCGTGTCTGCCGCGTTCCAGAGGCGTTTTTCGATGGCTTCGATATGTTCCAGTTGTGGCATACTAGCTCCATTTTACTCTATCCATGGGCCTGAAGTGCCTATATGAATGCTCCCGTACTAAACCTTAAAATATCTCTTTTCGTTGTCCAGTTAACATTTCGGGGTTCTAAAGAGGGTGTTGATAGACTCTTGTAGGAGCCAGGTATCGTTGTAATGGCCGAACTTATCGGATTTGACTTTGTTATCGAATTTTCTAACTAGCTCTGTGAACTACTGCGATGCTCCCAATTCGCTTTTTCCCTCTAACTGTGAGATTTATAGAAGAAATGATAAAAGCATCGGTTAGGAGCACGAAGTAAGCTAACAGCCCGACAACTACATGCCCTTTGACCCCCCGAAAAAGAAGCATGGTCCATGTCGAAGTGACAAAGCAGGACGTAAGAGACCTCTCGGCGGAGGTGAAAAACCTGCCGGGCGCCCTATTCGGCGGGAGCGGACCCCTCCTCCGCCCCTTCCTCCCCAGGCTCGAAGAGCTCCTCCCGCCCGAGAAGAGGGGGAGGGGGGCCAACTACATCTCCTCGACCCTCAAGGCCCACGTCGACGCCGTCGAGGCCGACGAGGATCACCTCCGGGTCGAGAGCGAGGGAAGGGCGGTCGAGATCACCCGGACCGAGCTGGCGGCGATCCTGGAGGAGAAGTTTCCGACCTTATCCCACCAGAGCCTCAACCTTCCGGGCCTCCTCTTCCTCCAGTCCGGCCCCGTCCTCCAGGCCTGCACCCTATCGAGGCTCGCTCGCGACCACGGGGTGAGGGTGCCGGGGGGGCGGCGGACCCTCCGATACGTCTTTCACACCACCGTCGTCTCCATCGGCGCCGACCGCGATTGCGTTCGGATCGAGTTCGACCTCGACCGCCTCCCCGGCCTATCCGGCGGCTGAGCCGCCGGAGGGCGGAGCCGTCGGAGGAGCGGGGAAGACGGCGGCTAGACGATGAGGTGGCGGAGCTTCAGGAGGTGCTTCGGGTTCTGCCGGACCAGGACCTTCAATAGCCCCCTCAGGTCCAATTCTGCGACGTCGATCCCGTCGAGGGAGTGGATCAGCCGGTTGAGGTCGTCGTCGGTGAGGTCGACGAAGAACTCCTTGACGGCGAAGTTCCTGGTGATCGACTTTCCGATCGTCTCCCTCCACCCCTTCTCGTAGACCTGGAGGGATCTCTTGTCCACCTCCCCCTTGGGGACCAGGTCTGCGGCGATCTCCCCCGCCATCACCCCGGCCCTCATCCCGTTGATGATCCCGCCGCCGGTGATGGGGTCGGACTGCCGGGCCGCGTCCCCGACGAGGATCACCCCGTCGGCGACCGTCGCCTCGATGGGGCCGGAGACCGGAACCCCGCCCGCCATCATCTCCAGAACCTTCCCGTCGGGGAAGTTCTTCTTCATAAACTCCCTCAGAAGCCTGATGGGGGTCCCGGAGTCGGCCTTTGAGCCGAGGACGCCGATCCCGACGTTGGCGAGAGAGGGGCCCTTGGGGAAGGACCAGACGTACCCGCCGGGGGCGATCTCGTTTCCGAGGTAAAACACGCAGTAGTCGTCGTCGATTTTATCGTCCTGGACGAGGAACTGGGCGCAGGTCTCGATGTCCTTGGGTTTGAGGGCGGTATCGATCCCCGCCCAGCGGCCCACCTTCGACTCGACCCCGTCGGCTCCGACGACGAGGGGAGCCTCGATCCTGAGGCTCTCGCCGATGAACTGCGCCGTGACCCCAGCGGGGACGCCTCCCTCCCAGAGGAGATCCAGCGCCCTCGTCTTGACCATCACCTTCGCTCCGGCCTCCGCCGCTTCTTGCGCCAGGGCCCGGTCGAAGACCTTCCTCTCCAGGACGTAGCCCACCTCCGCCCCTGCCCGATCCTCGGATATGACGATCTCCGTCCCGTCGGGCCCCCGGATCCTCGCCCCCTTCACCTCGGCGGAGATCCAGGTGGGGTCCGGGTCGACGAGCTTCTTGAGGGCGGCCTTGCTGACGCCCTCGGCGCACCGGACGGGGTCGCCGATCTCCTGCCTCTTCTCCAGCAATACAACGTCCAGCCCCGCCTCGGCCGCGGCCTTGGCGGTCATCGAGCCGGCGGGCCCCGCCCCCACCACCACCAGGTCGCACCTCATGCCTTCGCCTCTTTTTTAAGCTCCAGGGCGCCCAGGGGACAGATCTTGGTGCACCGGCCGCATTCCGTACAGTCGTCGCCGACCTCGATCCAGGTCTCCACCAGCTCCAGGGCGGCGACGGGACATACCCCGACGCAGGCCCCGCAGTAGCCGCATTTGTATCTGTTGACCGAAAGCATTGGACCATCCCTCCTCAGCGGACCACCTTGAACTCCTCGATCTCCCGGCAAGGCACCTCGGATACCTCCATCCCGGAGACGAGGGCCCCGGCGGGCCCCTCCTTCATCAGGCTCAACAGCTCCCCCACCTTCTTCCTCTCCCCCTGGAGGAGGGCCTCCACGCCGCCCCCAGGAAGGTTCTGGACCCAGCCCTTCACCCCCAGCTCCGCGGCGTGGCTCCGGGTGAAATTCCTGTAGCTTACGCCCTGGACCCTCCCGGAGACCCGGACCCTGACGCAGATCATGGGGTCACCTCCGGATCCCGGAGAGGAGGTCCTCCAGGGCCGCCTTCTGATCCTTCGCCTTGACGATCCCCGAGGCGAGGAGGACCCCCTCCGACCCGAGATCGAGGGCCGCCCGGAGGTCCTCGCCCCGGCTGATCCCGGCTCCACAGAGAACCCCGACGGAGGGCTCGATCCTCTTCACCGCCTCTACCGACCCCGTTACAATGCCGGGGTCGGCCTTGGAGACGGGGATGCCGCTACCGATCAGCTCGGGGGGCTCCACCGCCACGTAATCGGGCTTGAGGGAGGCGGCGGCCCGGGTGGTGGGGACGTTGTTGGTGCAGACTATGGCGGAGATCCCGGCGGCCCGGCAGGCCGAAATAGAGGCCTCGATCTCGGCGAGCCGGAGCCTCCTCTCCGAATGGTTTATGAGGGTCCCGGTGGCTCCCGCAGCCTTGACGGCGGCGGCGGTGATGGAGCCGGTGAAGCCGCCGAACCCGACCCCGTCGACGTGCTGGGCGTAGACGGGTATCGATACGTTCTCCGATATCAGCCGGATATCCGGGGCCTGAACCGCCACGGCGATCTCGACGTCGTACTGATCTTTTGCCTCCTCACAAATCCGGGAGAGCTTCAGGGCCTCAGCCCCCGTAGCCTCCGAGTAGGTCTTGAAGTTAAGCACAACCTTTGTCATGATCATCACCGAAGGCCGCAATCGTCGATGCCCAACGGCCAGCTTCGAGGATCGGGCCGCTTGATCGCCATCGATCGGCGCTAGATTCTTCGACGGCCGGGAATGATCCTCATCCACCATCCGGGAGACGATCTTCCGATCCTGACGTCCCCCAGGCAAGCCCTACCGAAATCAGATCGCCGATCTAAGGCTTCATTTCAATCCTCGGCCTTTGAGTCAACTCTTATGAGATAAAATCGTGATGGTGTGGACTCCGGGGCCTGAGGGGCCCGACGGACGCGGGGGGGGGCGCCCGCCGATGGAGGCTCCCCCGAGGGCCCCTCAGATGATGACGCTCGTCTTGAGGATGTACTTGATCATATCTTCCGAGAGCTTCGTCTCTCTTTTTACCAGAGTTACGACCTCATCGATCTTCCGACCCTCCGAGATCAGTTTGGATATCCTCTCGATGACCCCCTCGTCGATCTCGTAGTACTCGTCGATGTCCTTTCTGTGGCCCCAGACGTCGCCCCGCAGCAGCTCCACCCCCTGGATCTCCAGAAACTGCCTCGCCGCCTTGGACATCGTCCTGTAGTAGGATGGGGGGGTCTGGACGGTTCGGATCCGGGGGCACCTCTGGATCAGGGTCATCACGTCCATATTCGACGGCCTGAATGCGAGATGGATCATCTGCTCGTTGGGGTTAAGCTCCGGGATCTCCTCTTTAGAACTAACAACCCTCAATCTCATGGTGCATAGAATGATCTTAAAATATTTATACATAGTGGTTATGATTTCCCCGAAAATCCCCTCCTCTTCGGGAGGAAGGACGGATTTTAGATAATAACCCCGTATACCGGGTATCGGGAGAAATTATCCCGGCAGTCCTCCCCCGAGGAGGGGGATCCGGCCTCGACAGCCCGGCCGGCCAAGACCCCTCGGCCGGCCATCTTCTGCCGATCCCCTCCAGCTACCCCCTGGAGGCGAAGGAGGCGATGGCCCTCGCGCAGCGGGCGAGGCAATCTTTCGCCATCCTCTGGCTCGGCCAGGAGCCGAGGCCGCAGTCGGGCCCCGCGTACCTCACCCGGTCTCCGAAGAGGCGGCACGCATCGGCGAGCCTCTTCTCCATCAGCTCCGCGGCCTCGGAGGCGGAGACCTCCCTTGCCAGCCTCTGGGGGTCGAGCCAGAGGTTCGTCTCGAGCCGGTCGTTCAGCCTTGCCACCATTCCGTCGATGTCGGTCCTCGCGATCCCGACCCGGAGGAAGGCTCCGTGATCCTCCAGGACCCGCCGGTCGACGAGGCTGAGGTAGTCGGGATTTGCTGCCGACTCGACCCCGATGACGTTGATCCCGGGGACGCTGGAGCACGCCTCCGCCATCAGGGGGGAGTGGAGGTGGACCTCGCAGTCGATCCCCCCGCAGGGACGGGCTGCGATCTCCAGGGCTTTTTTTATCTCGTCATCGTCGAAGATGACGTTGGGACTGATCCCGAGGCTCGGCTCGTCTATGGAGATGACGGCGACCTGGAAGTGGCGGCTCAGTTTCGCCATCTCGACGAACCTTCCGACGCTTCTGGCGAGGTTATCGAGGATGTCCCGGTAGTCGGTGGCACCGAACCGGGATATGTAGAGCTCCACGGGGCCGGTGACGCAGACCCGGGCTTCAAGCCTCCCTCCAGCCCCTTCCATCCTCCTCCCCAGGGCCTCCAGGGCCGATAGCTCCAGGATCCGGGCCTCCTCCGCCCGGACGAGGTAGGGGCTCTCCGACCTTTTGGGGTCCTCGATCGGGTCCATGAACATCCGGATCATGTCCCGGAACTGGGGGTAGGTGGGGCGCTGGACCCCGGCCTCGACCTTCTGGACCATGGCCTCCTCGACGACGGCGAGGTAAGATCCCCCCTGAGGGAGGCTCTCCCGGCTCATCCCCGCCGGGAGGGGGTAGCTTCCTATGTCGTCAAAGATGATCTCTGGCCCGTAATCCATCCTCTCACCCCCCTATCCCCGGAAGAGCTCAGAGAGCCTCTCCTTGAAGGAGCCGTACTCCCCGGCGATGAGGTCGAACCTCTCCTCCATGCCGTCGAGGCGGGCCATGCTCTCTGGCACCGGCGGCTCGAGGCCGACGGCCCGGACCACCTCCTCGGGGAACTTGGCGGGGTCGGCGGTCTCCAGGGAGACGGAAGGCCTCCAGTCCTCGACCTCCTTCAGGTAGCGGGCGAGGCCCGCCCAGCCGACGGCGCCGTGGGGCTCCAGGAGGACGTCGTACCTGTTGTACGCCTCGGAGATCGTCTCCCGCGTCTCGGCGTCGGTGACGGAGACGGCGAATATATCCCGCCTCATCGCCTCGATCTGGGGCGCCCGGACGACCCGGCCGGTCTCGTCCATCTCTCCGCCATAGAGCCAGAAGATCCGGGCGAGGTTGGAGGGGTGGCCGACGTTCATGGCGTTGGAGATGCACTTGACCGAGGGCCGGATCGGCCGGTAGTCCCCGGTGGAGAGGAAACGGGGGAACTCGTCGTTCTCGTTGGTGGCGATGACGAAACGATGGACGGGTAGATCCATCCTCATGGCGAGGAGCCCCGCCATGACATTTCCGAAGTTGCCGCAAGGAACGGAGAAGACGACCTCCCGGTCGGGGGCCGCTGTCCGGGACCAGGCGTAGAAGTAGTAGATCGATTGCGGAATCAACCGGCCGATGTTGATGGAGTTGGCGGACGACAAATTGAGGTCAGCGAAGTCGGGGTCGACGAAGGCCTCTTTCACCATCGCCTGGCAGTCATCGAACTTGCCGTCGACGGCCATCACGTGGACGTTTTTGCCGAGGGTGGTCATCTGCTTTCTCTGCCTTCCGGTCACCTCTCCCTCCGGAAACAAGACCACGACCCGGATGTTATCCAGGCCGTAGAAGGCGTGGGCGACGGCGCTTCCCGTGTCCCCGGAGGTCGCCGTCAGGATCACCATCGAGCGGCCCTCCTCTTTTAGGAAGTGCTGCATCAGCCGGCCCATCAGCCGGGCGGCGAAGTCCTTGAAGGAGAAGGTGGGGCCGCGGTCGAGGCGCATCACGTACTTTTCGTCGTAGACCTTCTCGATGGGGACGGGAAAGTCGTAGGCATCTTTCAGGATTGCGACGAGGTCATCCTCGGGGATGAGGTCGCCGATGTAGCGGCGCATCACGGAGAGGGCGATCTCGGGGTACTCCATCCCCGAGAAGCGGGCGAGCTCCTCTTTTGGGATCCGGGGGATCGAGTCGGGGACGTAGAGCCCCTTGTCGGGGGCCTGGCCCCGGAGGAGCGCCTCCTTGAAGTCGAGGCGCTCGGGGTGGCCGTTGGTGCTGTAGTATTGGATCTTCTTCATAGTCGCTGGGGGATAGGGAGGGATCGTCCTTAAACTTTGTCAGGGTCGGGGTCGGGGGCGAAGCTCTCCATCGAAGGCCGGGATCTGCCCTCCAGCTCGGAGAAATCGGCGTATGCTGAACTTGGAATCCACGCCCAGAAAATGCCCCCCTGGCGGGCGGAGAAGCTCCCAGGGCAGGTTCAAAACGTCCGGCAGATCCGAGGCGATCACCAGGAGGCGTTGAGAGCCGGGCTTCACCATATCTTTGATCTTCTCCCAGGACCCAGCGAGCCAGAGGGCGAAGAGCTCCGCGCTGAGGGCGGCTAGCTTCTCCGCGGCCAATTTTGGCATGCATCCGGCTTCGAAGAGTCCGTTGTAGCGGCGGGAGATCTCACGGACCGCTTTGGAATCCTCGGGCGATAGGCTCTGGTTGCTGGCGACGACCGTGCCATCCACCATGACGCTAAAGAGGAAGGTGGCCTCGGGAGGTGTTCCCGCCTCGTCGATGGAGAGGGTGATGATCGCGTCCTTCGTCATTCCATGCGCCTCGGGAGATCGACTGTGATGGCTTACCTTTTGGAGGATAACCCTAAAAACTTATCCCAGCTTCGAGGAGAGAGGCGCTCTGGGCCGCCGGAACGTTGAAGGATGGATCTTCATCGCCCTCTGTATTCTGAAAATAGATCCAGGAACTCTTCCAGGCTCATCTCCAGATCATCGCGGATTATCTTTCGAAGGAGGCCTTTGGGAACCTCTCTTTTGGCGTGGAGGGGAATAGTGGTGCTCCTGCCGTCCTCCGCCCTCAGCTGGAGATGAGATCCCCTGGTTCTGACCACCACGAATCCCAGGCTAGAGAGAAATTTAAGGAGTTCTTGGCCGTCAATCGTAGGAAGCTTCTGCATCGCAAACGACTTCCAGCTCTCTATATCCGACGAAGGTTTTGAGGTCTTCGATGGGCGTATCTTCCAGGCACATCTCGATGACCTCCTTTATCTTCTCCATCGCCTCTTCGATCGTCTCCCCGAAGGTGTGACAGGCCTTGAGGAGCGGGCAGCTCACGATGTAGTATCCGTCCTCGTCGATCTCCACAATTATGGGCAGATGCAGCTTCTCCATGATCGGTCCAACCAATTAAATGTAGTATCTGAAGTATAAAGATCATTCTGCTCCTTCATAATGCCATGGCACCCGTTGGCGCCGCCCTCGACCTCCTGGATCAAAAGATTCATGGGGATTCTTGATCGCTGACTTATCAGCAGTTTATGCCTGCGCCCACTGCGACGATATGTACGGAACCGCTTTATGCTGCTCTGTATGATGAAAAGTTCCGCTGTAATCCTGTTATAAATATACCCGTCATCAACCATAATCACGATGAAGTACACAGTCGTCCTCGAGCCTCAGGAAGAGGGAGGTTATACTGTTCGGTGCCTCGAACTGCCGGGAGCCATAAGTCAGGGCGAGACGAAAGAGGAGGCCCTGATGAAGATCAAGGAGGCGATCGGGCTCGTTTTTGAGGTTCTCAGGCAAGAGCTTCTGGTTGAGAACGCCGAGGTCCTGAAGGTGGAGCTGGCAGATCTCCGCTGAGCCCCCGGTGATCTCGGGAGAACGGCTGATAAGGATCCTCGCCAGAAAGGGCTTTTCTGTAAAAAGGCGGGCGGGAAGCCACGTTGTCCTTCAAAAAGGAGAGATCGTTTCTTCAGTCCCTCTCCATGATGAACTTAAGAAAGTCACATTGAAGGCGATCTTGAGCCAGTCGGGCCTAGAGGTCGATGATCTCCTGAGATGAGACATACAAACTTTCGGTGATGGATAGGGAATGTCCCCCTTCTTGGGGACTTCGACCCCCTGATCGAAGAGATGGGCGCCAAGTTAGATATGGGCTTTGAGGACTTTCAAGAGCGGATCAGATCGCGTAAGGGCGCTGAGTCCTTCGACGAGGGGGATGACGTCATAATCTGGGAGAGCCGCGAGGCGGCCCGCGAATACTGGGCGGGCGTCCAGGCCAATCTCGAAGGCGTCGGGAAATGAAAAAGGTCCAGGATATCCTCGACGCCCTCTATTCCAGCCAGATCGTCGAGGAGATTGAAGTAATGGTGTTGGTCCAGGAGCCCGGAAGACAGGCGCTTCGGGCCGTTGCAAAGCTCAAGGGTGATACGTCCACTCCATCAACGAAGCACTGGGCAGGGACTTCAGGCGTTATTCCTACCACGCACAAAAAGAGGCGAAGATGGTGCGAAGGTGGGACAACGCTCCCCACTGGCCAGATGTGAAGACCTTCCCGCATCATCTTCATATCGAGAGCGAGAAGAAAGTCTCGGAGTGTCGGGAAGTCTTCGTTGAGGACGTGCTCAACGAGATGGAGGCCATTATCAGAGTTGAGGGACCAGATTCCTCTTGACTTGAGAAAAGTGCCCCATTTTTTGGCATCCTCTCAGAGTCCTCTTCTGCACTTTCGTCCGTTTTCAGGTCATTTCGTGGCCGGGGACCGCGCCCGCGGGGTAGAGGGGCGGCCCGGGCTCGATCGGCAGGGAGGCGCGCGGCTGGGTTCGGGGCGGCGGTGTCGTTGAAAAAGATGAACCTGACCTTTATCTCATAAGGTCGATAAATTCGTCCGCAGTCAAGTCCGCGTCTTTGAGGATGCTTTTCAGGATTTTTGGATGGAGGATCTTTCCTGAGCGGTACGGGATGGTTATCCTCGTCCCCGCTTCATTCTTGAAGATCTTATGGCTTCCACTCTGTCTCGCCAGGTAGAAGCCAGCCCTTTCTAAGGCTCTGATGGCGTCATCGGCGGTGACTCGTGGAAGCTTATCCGTCATACGGCCACTTCAAGCGAGGTCAGGCTGATGAATTCGACCTCTGGAAGCTCTTCACCCGCCTCCAGGATATCCTTCACGTGGAGTGATATCGCGTCCTCCACGTTCTCGAGGGCCTCCTCATAAGTATCTCCCTGAGTGTAGCAGCCCTGAAGCTCGGGACAGAAGGCGAAGTACCCGTCCCTGTCCTTCTCGATCACCACGGAGAAGCGATAATTCTTCATGCCTTCACCATTCGTGCTCATCAGATTCTGGTCTAATACCTTAATAGGATTTCGAAAACCGCGATAATGGTGGGCGGCGGCGATCGCGGACCTTTCGGACTTACTCCCGCCGCCCGCGGTCGAGGGCGGCCGAGGATCGATCGCCTGGGAGATCGGCGGCGTGGGTTTCGGGAGGGTGGAGATGATGCGCCCGAACCGCAAGGCGGAAGAGGATGGGCGGCGGTGACTTTGTGTGTTTTATCCGTCGTGACGCCATAGCTAAATGCAACTAAGGGTTACATCTTCTATCTGCTTCATATGGAACTGCAGCGAACTTTTTCCATATGATCTGAAATCGTATCTTGCAAAGTTCCGAATTTCAGTGGATTCTTCGCCTGCAGGCGTCAATTTCTTCTCGACTATGAATCCGTCAGCAACGCCGGTACTTGGATTCACTATCATCTTTGCCGATAAATTATCGGAAATATCAATCTGTTTGGTCCAAACGCCTTCATTTTCAACCCATCCATCCGTCTGGCTCATTTCAATCATCTCCGCTTCGGTTTTCAAGTTTTCATCTGCATGTTATAATATTCTAGTATCTCTAATAGTATATGAATTTATCGTTTTTGCTATGTATTCGTGATTATGTTTGGCCATAATATGATAAATAAAAGTCTTTACTAGTGATTTTGTTACAATATGCTGTGGCAGTTCTCATCCACGATACTCAATCAATGGGACTTCTGAGGACTATATACTCGTCTAGAATCGACTTTTAATTGGTGATGTGGGTTAGATGGTGATGTTTTCCCTGCTATATTTTTTCGCTATGACCTACATTCTCTAAGCCTCGCCTTCATGAACCTGCAACTCCCCTCCACCGTCACCCTCTCCGGCAGCGTCGTAACCCACGCCCCAGGATGAGGTCCGCCAGCTCCTTGCGCATCACCTTGGCGATCCCAACGATGGAGGTGATGGGCGGGGGGATTCGCGTCCACCACCCTGAGGAGGTCGCCGACGAAGAGGTCGATCCCGGCGGATCTTCGCCGCATTTATATCTCTTGAAGGCCTTATTTTCCAGGTCGGTGAAGATGATGAGCGAGACGGTTGAGGTATCCAGGGAGGTCTTCGAGCCTATCTCCATGCTCGTTCGAGATGGCCTCTTCAAGGACGAGAAAGACGCCCTGAGAAGCCTCGTTCTGGATCAGGCCGGATCGAAGATCCGTCACTTCGACTCCCTGATCGAAGAGATGCGCGCCAAGTACGATATGAGCTTTGAGGAGTTCGAAGAGCGGATCAGATCGAGGAAGGGAGACGAGTCCTTCGACGAGTGGGACGACTTCATCATCTGGGAGAGCTACGAGTCGGCCCGCAAATACTGGGCGGGCGTCCAGGCAAATCTCAAAGGCGTCGGGAAATGAAGGTCCAGGATATCCTCGACGCCCTCTCTTCCAGCGAGATCGTCGAGGAGATGGAAGTAATGGTATTGGTCCAAGAGCCAGGGAGACAGGCGCTTCGGGCCGCTGCAAAGCTCAAGGGTGGATACGTCCTCTTCATCAACGAAGCACTGGGCAGGGACTTCAGGCGTTATTCCTACCACGTACAAAAAGAGGCGAAGATGGTCCGAAGGTGGGACAACGCTCCCCACTGGCCGGATATGAAGACATTCCCGCATCATCTTCATGTCGAGAGCAATAAGAACGTCTCGGAGTGCCAGGAAGTTCTCATTGGGTACGTGCTCAACGAGATGGAGGCCATCATCAGACTTGAGAGCGCCGTTCCCTCTTGACTTGTGAAGGGTGTCACCTGTACAGACCTGGCAGCTAATTATGCCTCTTTTAACCAGTCACGGTTGGCGGAATACCGCTGTAAAGTTCCAGCTCCCCCTTCCAAAACTCGCATTCCCCCTCCACCGTCACCCCCTCCGGCAGAGTCGCGAACCTCGCCCGCAAGATCAGGTCCGCCAGCTCCTCGCGCATCACCTTCGATATCCCGACAATGGAGGTGGTGGGCCGGGGGTTTGCGTCCACCACCCTGAGGAGGTCGCCGACGACGAGGTCGATCCCGGCGGGGGCCCAAAAGGCCCAGGGGGCGCAATTCGCCCGGAGCGTACCGCGAGATGGCGCCGTGGCGTTCGGCCGAGGCGAGCCCAACGGACCACCACCGGGGGCGGCGCCACCCTCGCCGCCCCCGGCAACTGGCACCACCCATCCTTTTGCAGAGAAGATTTATATTCTGAAAAGCAAAAATAACCTCGATGAAGCGCCTTCACGACTATACCATCGTCCTTCGTCCGGACGATAACGGCACCTTTGTAGCCTACGTCCCCGCCATCCCAGGGTGCCACGCCTGGGGGGAAACTCCCGAAGAGGCGCAGGCCGAGATCGTCAACGTCTTCGAGATGATCAAAGAGGAATACAGAGAAGAAGGAAGGCAATTGCCCCAGGACGTCGACCTGGAGTCGGTCCATGTCTGCCAGAGCTAAGGACCGAGAAAAGGCAGCCGCAAAGCTTGGATTTCAAAAGATCCGACAGAAAGGCGGCCACGCCCGTTGGAAGCATCCGGATGGACGGGCGACGACCATCCCCATCCACGCCAACAGCGAGATTGGCGGATGGCCATTTTATGAGATCCTCAAGCAGCTGGGCATCTCTGAAGAGGACTTCTGGAAGCTCGTGCGGGGCGACGGCGGCAGGAGATGAAAGATCTGTCTTTAGCCGTTCTAACAGGGCGACAAAATCGAGCCAGAAACTCCGCGATTACCATAGAGACTTCGAGAACTGGCCGGGCCAGCCCGCATCATCCTCGGCCCGACGATAGCCCATTCCCCTACAGTTCCAGCTCTCCCTTCCGAAACTCACAGCTCCCCTCCACCGTCACCCTCCCCGGCAGCGTCGCAAACCTCGCCCTCAGGATCAGGTCCGCCAGCTCCTCGCGCATCACCTTCGCGATCCCCACGATGGAGGTGGTGGGCCGGGGGTTGACGTCCACGACCCGGGGAAGGTCTCCGACGACGAGGTCGATCCCGGCGTAGCCCGATAGGTCGAGGGCGCGGGCCGCCATCTTCGCCGCCTTCAGGATCTCCTCCTCCCGGTCCGAGCGGTAGGGGACGATCCCGCCCCGGTACTCGAAGCCCGCCTCGACGGAGACGAGCTGCTTATTGACCGTCAGGGGTAGGACCCGGTCGCCGGAGGCGATGAGGCTGACGCTGAGGGCCTCGCCCTGGCAGAACCTGGTCGCGATCCGATCGCCCAGATCTTCCGGGAGCTCGTCGACGAGCTCCATCCTCTCAGAGCCGCAGCCGAACCGGGGCTTCAGGACGAAGGGGCCGGTTCCGGGGTCGTCGGGATCGGCGATCTCGACGACGGGAACGGCCTCTTCCTGGAGGCGGCGGGTGCAGGCGAGCTTGTCGGCGGAGAGCCTCGCGGCGGCGGGGGAGCAGCCGAGGTTTGCGGTCCCTTTTTCCAGGATCTCAAGAAATCCGGGGAGAAGCTCGTCGGGAGCTATCACCAGCCCCGCATCCGCGCCGGAACCGGCGAGAAAATCCTCGAAGTGCTCATCGCTTTTGCCTTCGAGGACGATTGGCCTACCAGCACCAACTTCAGGCCCCGCCGTCGGGTAGATGACCTCGTGGCCGAGCCGCTCGAAGCTCCGGGCGAGGATCGAGAGCATCGCCCTCCCCTCGACGGCGTAGGTCCCCGGCAGATCCGTGGCTACGGCGTACTCGGCGATCAGAACCTTCATGATCTTCTCTTCTGCCGGAATTTCTAGTCGGTTATTCAGTACTGCCTCGCGAGGAGGGCGCACTTCTCGGTCCTGGCGCCGCAGACGATGCAGCTTCTCTCACCCTTCTCAGAGGACCGCCATGGCTCGCCGAGGACGGCCGCCCCGACCTCCTCCTCGATTCTGTGGCCGCACTCCTCCGAGCCGCACCAAGCAACCCGGGCGACCCCGGCCGCGGTCTGGACCCTCGCCTCCTCTGCCGTCTCGCAGTCCTTCACCTTGCTCGCGAGGAAGGCCTGGGCCCGGGCGAGCATCGCCTCTTGGAGGTCGGCGGCCTCTTCCTCGATGGAGGCGAGGAGACCGTCCAGGGGGACGGTCAATTTTTTGCCGTCCCTTCTTGCCAGGACCGCGACCCCGTTTTCGATGTCCCGGGGCCCGATCTCGATCCGGATGGGGACCCCCTTCATCTCCCACTTGTAGAACTTGGCGCCGGGCCGCTCGTCGCTCTCGTCGATGGCCGCCCGGATCCCGGCGGCGGCTAGCCTCGCTTTGATCTCCCGAGAGACCTCCAGGGTCCTCTCCTTATCCTTGAAGAGGATCGGGACGATGACCACCTGGACGGGGGCGACCGACCAGGGGAGGACGAGGCCTTTGTCGTCGCCGTGGACGGAGATGAGGGCGGCGATGCACCTCTCGGAGACGCCGTAGCAGGTCTGGTTTGCAAACTCCTGCTCGCCGCCCTCGTTCTCGAAGGTGATCCCGTAGGTGGTGGCGAAGTTCGTCCCCAGCAGGTGGGCGGTCCCGATCTGGAGCGTCCTCCCGTCCGGCATCACCGTGTCCAGGGCGATGGAGTAGTCGGAGCCGGGGAACTTGTCCCAGGAGGGCCTCCTCGCGAAGAGGAAGGGGATGGCCAGGCGCCGGTAAAACTCGGCGTAGATGTTGAGGGCCGCCTCCACCTGCTCCGCCGCCTCATCCCAGGTCGCGTGGACAGTGTGGGCCTCCTTGAAGGAGGTGATCTCCCGGAGCCTGATGAGGGGCCGGGTGTGCTTCGTCTCGTACCGGAAGGTGTTGACGATCTGGTATATCTTGAGGGGGAGGTCGGCGTGGCTCCTCACCCAGAGCTTGAAGATGGGGTATATCGCCGTCTCGCTCGTCGGCCTGAGGGCGAGCTTGATCTCGAGGGGGGAGGTCCCACCGTGGGTGACCCAGTAGACCTCGTCCTCGAAGCCCTTGATGTGCTCAGCCTCCTTCATGAACTCCGTCTCCGGGATCAGGAGGGGAAACTGGGTCTCCTGATGGTCGGGGTCCAGGAGCTCTCTCATCAGGTCGTAGACGTTCCTCCGGAGGGCGAAGCCGAAGGGATACCAGACGCACATCCCCTTGACGGGATAACGGACGTCGATGATCTCCCCCGCCTTCAACAGCTCGTGATACCATTCGCTGAAGTTCTCTTTTCCCGGTAGTTTGGCCTCGGTCATTCGATCACCGATAACGATTGCGAATCTACAATGGGTTGGATGAAGGGCTGGACGATGGCTGGAGTTATGAAGGCCTCGATCGCCGCGGCGATGAAGAGGAGGAGGGCGACCCATCGGAGGAGGCGGATCCCAGCCAGAAGCTCTCCTTCCAGGTCGACCCTCCTCCCCAGGAGGGTGAGGATCATGAGATGGCCGAGCCGAAACCCCACCCCTATGGCGACGAGGACGGTGGGAAGCTCGATGATTCCGTGGGGGATTATGGCGACGAGGACGAAGGTGGCTCCTCCGGCCATTACAGCCTGATGGACGACGAGGCCTACTACGGCCCCGTTCAGGACGACGACGACGGCGGGGACGATCCCAAACCCCACCCCCAGGAGGAGGGCGAGCGCCGAAGCGAAGAGGTTGTTCAGGAATATCGCCAGCATCATCTTCGCCGGGCTCAGATCCAGGATCCACTCCAGCTTATCTGCCACCTCTCCTACGTAGGCGGCCCCTAGGGTCGGATCCCTGGCCGAGACGGCGAATCCCAGGACGGCCGCCCCGAAGAAGAGAGAGACCGAGAGGAGGATGTAGGGTCGGATGGACCTGAGGTATGAGGCATCTTCTTTCCAGTTCAATCGAGACCTCCACCTCCATCACCCTCCGACATCGTATAAGATTCTGGCGATTTTATCGATGGGGGATGGTCCTGGATCCGCCTAGCCGGCCCACGCCCCCGCCAGATAGCTTGCCCCGAAGAGGACGAGGAAGGCTCCGCAGAGGGCGAGGGTCCGCCGGTAGTTCACCTCGGATAGGAAGTTCCTCCCCCGGTGGAGGCTCGTCGATACGAAGGTGTACCACCCATAATCCGCCCCCCAGTGACCGATCATGAAGATCATCGCCAGGAGGATACCCTCCCGAAGCTCCGCCAGGACCAGGGCAGACCCGACGGATAGCCACCAGACCCAGAAGTAGGGGTTTGCGACGCTGGTGAGAGCTCCTGCCAGGTAAGGGTTCGACGAGGCGCCCTCGGGAGAGAACTCCATGGTGGCGGTTCTGCTCCCCCTCAAGGTCATAAGGCCGAAGAGGATGAGGGCCGTCCCCCCGACGGCGGCGACGACGGCGGTATGCCTCTCCGCCACCGATGCCAGCCCCACCACTATCAGGAGGAAGACCACCACCTCGGCGAGGGCGTGGCCCGTCGCCACCTTCGGACCCATCGTCCACCCTCGCTGGAGGGAGGTGTTTATGGTGGCGACGAGGGTCGGCCCCGGAGCGAGGGCTCCGGTCAGCCCTATGGTGAAGGCCAGGATCAAGGTCTGAAGAGCCCCTTCCATACCCCTAAACCACCCCTTCCAAGGTATCTGAACCTTTCGACCTGGAGGCGGCCGACAGGCCCGGCCTAGGAGGAGTAAGCCTGCCGAAGGGAAAGGGTTGAGCCGGACCAGAGAGCGAAAAGTCGAGGAAGGGAGATTGATATCCCAGGTGGATAAACGATAAGCCCCTATGGACCGGTCGGGATTTGAACCCGAGGCCTCTACCATGCCAAGGTAGCGATCTACCCCTGATCTACCGGCCCGCTGGGCGGGGCATACGCAGACCTATCAAATAAAGATGTCGGTAAGCGGGGCCGCGAGGCCGGCCGCAAAAAGCTACCTCCTCAGGGTGGACTGGAACGTCTCCATCGCCGATACTACGGGCCTCCCCCAGCGGATGCCGTTCAGGAGGTCCTTGACCGTCATCTCCTCAACCTTCGGGTAGTTGAGGAGCTTCTCGTAGTCCTTGGTGACGGCGTAGTTGTAATGGCCGTAGGCGACCGTTACGCCGTAGGTGAGGAGCTTGTGGGCCCGCCGGGACGAGGTGTAGACCGCCTGCCGGGGGTCGTAGACCGCGTCCGCCCCGATCCTGAAGAGCCTCACCGAGAGGTCGTAGTCGTCGAGTAAGGAGATGTCCCGGTGGCCCCCCGCCCGCTGGTACGTCTCCCTCCTCATGGCCATGTTGGAGCCGATCATGTAGCAGAAGTTGAAGGCTTTGAGGAGCTTGTAGGAGCTCCTCCAGGCCCTCAGGATCTCGGTCCTGAGGTCTCTATCCTGGAATATCACGGGACCTGTGCTCGCCTCGCGGACCTCCAGGTTCCGGCTGACCACCTCAAGCCAGACCTTGGGAAAGGCGGTGTCGGCATCGGTGAAGGCGAGGGCGCCGCCGGTGGCGGCCTGGGCGCCGTCCCTCCTCGCTCCCCCGATCCCGGGGTGGGTCTGGGAGATCACCCGGTCTGCGTACTTTTCAGCGATCTCGACGGTCGCGTCATCGGAACCCCCATCGACTACCACTATCTCGAAGTTCTCTCTTCCCAGAGATTGACTTGCAAGGGACCTCAGGGTCGCCTCTATCTCCTCCGCCTCGTTCAACGCGGGAACGATGACTGATATCATTGAACATACCTCGGACCGAATAGGTCGGATAGGCCACGAGATAAAGGGCCGAAGCCGCCGCCACCGCCAGAGATGGCTGATACAGCCGTGATGCTGCGAGGGCGAATACCACGGAGAGGGCGGCGAGTCCCCCGAGCATCAATAGGCCGTTCTTCTGTCCCACCCTGGTCACCGTGGTGGTGGTCGACCCCAGATCTTCTGCGTAATCCACTATCTGATGAGCTATAAGGGCCTCGCATCCGACTATAAAGAGAAGGATGGATATCAAGATTATCCCCCGGGATACCTCGCCTCCACAGAGGAGGAAACCCGCGAGGAAGGGGAGGGCGCCGAACATCAGGCCGTGGCTTGCGGCATCCCAGAGGTACCTCTCCTTCAGCCGGATCCGGCTGGTGGAGTAGGCGGTCATGACCACCAGGTTGATGAGGACGAAGACGGCGCCGGCGGTGCTCAGGCGGAGGGAGAGGAGGAGGGGGATGGAGATGAGGAGGAGCATCATCAGGATGACCCGCCTCTCCTCCACCCTTCCAGCCGCCAGGGGGTTCTTTCCCGAAGCCACCTTCAGGCGGTGCTGCCTATCGATATCTGCATCAAAAAAGTTGTTGACGACGAAGGCGTAGCTTATGAGAAAGAGGTACGCGATCAGAACTAATAGAACCCTGTCCGCCCCCCCTCCAGCCAGGAGAGCCCCTGCCAGGGGAAATAACGGGTAGAACTTGATCCAGTCTCCTATGCGCAGCATCTTCAGGTAATCGATCATCTCTTGTCTCTCTCCCCGGATGAAAGGACTCGATTTCCGTAATCCCTTATCTACCTTTTCGAATCTCGGCGTCCAGATCCCCGAGCCGTTCCCAAACCCCTCCGGCCGGAGCAGCCCGTCTTATCCGGGGAGAACTTATATATCTTAAACTTTAAATGTATGCGATATTATGAGGTCGTGGTATATTCTTCTCGTCCCAGCCCTCCTCATCTCCCCCCCCGCCGGAGGCGTTGACGACTACCTGGGGGTGATCGGGCCATCTGGGACGATATCTGGCGCCAACTACTCCGAATACGGCCGTGGCCTCCAGGAGTTTGTCGCCAAAGGTCCAGGAGAGCGGAACCTGTCGGCTTATCCTGAATACCTCGCGGACTTTCTGGAGAGGGATTCGGGGCTCGCCAGGGCGAACCTCAGCCACTATTCTCCGGCCTTCGAGGAGTTCATGAATATCACCGCCGGATGGAGACAGAGCCTCTCGGCTTATCCGGAGGGGCTAAGAAGGTTTCTTAATGAGAGCGAGAGCCCTTTGAGAACGAACCTCAGCCAGTACTCTCCGGCCTTAGAGGAGTTCATGAACCCCGCCCCTGGATGAGGGCAGAACCTCTCGATTTATCCGGGAGGGGCTCAGCCGGATTTTGAGCCGATAGAATAGACCCGCCGGAGCTGAGGACGGAGGCGGATCTGAGCCGAGAGGGGGATCCCAGGGGCCCACCCCCATAATCCTCCCCAGCCCGAAGATTTTTGGGCCCAGCAGCCCAGCGATCCAGTCCTCAGCCAACCTTTCCCTCCAGCGCCTCCATCCTCGCCCTCATCAGGCGGAGCCTCTCCTCCAGGGCGATCATCTCCAGCTCCAGGAGCCGGATCTGATCCTCCACCGGGGGCCTCTCCTCGGGGGAGGGGGGGCTCTCCGACCCTTCCTCTCGGAGGAGGTAGCTTCCGCCCTCGATGACGATCCCCAGGCCGCAGATGAGGGCCGAAGCCACCTTCTTTCTCCCGCTCCGAAGGTCGTTCCAGAGGGCCTTCCGGGAGACCCCGACGTAGAGGGAAGCCTCTTGCTGCTGAAGATCCAGAAAGTCGACGAGGCGGATCGCCTCCAGCTCCTCCAGGGTGACCTTCACCTCCACCCCCTCCGCCCCCCCCACCGGCTCAAAGCGCCTCGTTTCGGGGATCTCCGTGATCCATCGCGGGCCGCGACGCCTCCCTCTCCTCGGGCTCATGGAAGGTCGTATATGGGATGATATATATGAAAATTTCTCCCCTTTAGGGAAATGATTAAATATTAGATCTCATAAGAGAATTATTTGCAGCCTCTGGCTGGACGGCGTCTCGGCCGCCCTCCCAGAGGAAGGAGGTGAATAATAAATGCCAGGTGGAGATGGAACGGGCCCTGCCGGATTCGGACCGCGGACCGGGAGGGGCATGGGATACTGCTCGGGGTTCGAAGCCCCAGGATACGCGAGAGGAGGCTATGGAAGGCCCTTTGGGTCCGGCAGAGGTGGCATCCGCGGCCGCGGCCGGGGCCTATGCTTCTGGTACAGGATGCCGACGCCCCTTGCTTCCCTAGGGCCTTATCCGCCGGGGGCCCCATCCCCTGAGGTGGAGATGGCAGATCTGGAAGTGATGGCGGAGAGCCTCGAGGCCCAGCTGAAGAGCATAAAGGCCAGGATAGAGGAGCTGAAACCCCAGAAGTGACCTCTTCCAGGGCCTCATCGTTCTTTTTTTCTCCTGTTATTTTTGTTGACTGGGATATTGATGGACATAGCCCCCAGACCGAGGGAAAGGGCCCCTCTGATTCCGTCGTTTCTGCCACAGGATAGAGATCACCTCACTACTTCGAATATTATCTCTAAGAGTACCACCACCAGGGGTATTATGACGATCAATACGATATGCAGGATCTCGTAGATGCCAAAGGGCCATTGACACATATCATCTATTTGCCTCTGAATATCGATTATGGCTCTCAGACAGATGATGTTCTGCCTCGTTGGGTTCTTAAGGGCTTCCTGGGCTGTTGATCTCAATATCGCCGAGAAGGTGCCCAAATTGTCCCTTTTGGCCTTAGTCATCATTCTATGAATTATATATTGAGATAGGATGAAGTATAAAAGTAAGATGACGGCGAAACTGGAGAACCAGATTATGCTCAGCTTATCCGTCAATCTACTGGGGGTAGTCATATAGAAAATCCCCCAGGACAGATAGACGCTGATGGCACAGATCGTCAGCTCGGAGTAGAGCAGACCCTTGAAATGGACGTGCCTTGATATCAACGAATTTATATTAAGCGGAATTTTACTTAATGAATATATAGCTGAAAGAGTTGCTGCCAATAGATACAGTCCGGCTCCCATGAAATAATGGACGCCGTAATATACGTATTGTATAAAAATATATGAGTGAGGATTTCGATTAACTCATTTCCAGAGCACTTTTTATCCCTAAATCCAATTATCAGGATCATTTTTCCCTGCCAGGCTCCAAATTTTCTCAGTTTGCGTTCTTTTCTCAACGATTTTAGATAGCATCCGCTATTCTCAAATTACATTCTCCTTTTTTAGTGTATATAACTGATACAGATTGTATGAGATGGCTGCAACTATCATTTTACCATAAACTCGTTTCAGAGTAGTAACAAGAACCCTGCCAGCTCCAAAGACCCGTTTTATAACCGCGAAGGGCCTTTCTCCAGGTGATCTCAGCTTGCTTATCAGCCGATTCCGTTCATTTTCGAGATCATCCAACGGCCTTTCTGTCGTCCTTCTCTTCATGGTGAAATCTTCACCCCTCGCAGGCACGCCAAAATATCCCTTATCTCTCAGCACCACCTCTCCCGGGACAGAAAGATCGACCCTGCTATCGTGAACTTTTGCCGTTGTCGTATCTATCTCACGGATCAGTGCATAGTCTATATCTACTTTAGAATGAAGTTTATATCCAAAATGAAACTCATCACCCTTCTTGGTCCATGTGCCATCTCTGCTTCGGCGAGTTTTAGCCTGATCCTCCCGTGGTTTTTTCGATGAACCAGGATCAGCTTCGATGAACGTGGCATCCTGGATCGTTCCACGTTTCACAGTTAGTCCCTTAGAATACAATTGACGTCTGAACTCATCCCAGACTCGATCGTGCGTTCCTGTCTCTATCATCCGCTCCTTGAAAAGCCATATCGTGCTAGAATCAGGAACCTGCTCCGGAAAACCAAGAAATCCCATAAACGATACTCGATCCTTGATCTGTCTCACAACTTCAAGATCGTTTAGACCGTACCACTCCTCAAGTATCAGAATTCTAAACATCATCAGGACGTCGCAATTAGGCCGGCCACCTTTCTCGCTTTTGTTTTTGTACATCTCCTCAAGTAGCTCGCGAATGGGCTTCCAGTCTATGATATCAACTATCTGCAAGAGCCGGTTCCCAGATTTCTGGTTACTGTAAACTTCTCGGAAAGCCCAGGCTGCAAATGTATTCATGATACTTAATTATTAGTAATACTATTTAAATATTGCTATGGTTAGGTTTTTCGAAATCCTCGAGTAGGCGGATTCGTACGAGTATCCAAGGTCGTCCAGATGGAAAACATGAGCCAAGACGTTCATAAGGAGGCCCATTAATATCATTTTTTTATCATCAAATATTCTGGCCTTCAGCCCCCTCCAAAGGATCCGGATCTCCTCCTGCGGCAGGTCGACAATTTCTAATAAAACTTTTTCTATTGTATTCAGCTTATTTTTTGCCCAAATAATAATTATCGTCTGTTGGGCCAGTAGAATGGAGAGGATTAAAGAAGATATGAAATATGTTGAAGATTTTTCGAAATATGCTATAAATACATTAGAAACTAACAGATATGCTACCGCGAATATCGTCCACCCCCAGTAATGGCGGACTGGCAGAAGAGAAACGATCCTTTCGATGTGGATCTCCTTTCCATCGGATCGGTTGATCGAAGGCCCCTCGGTCCAAGATTCCTCTTCATTAAAAGGAGAAAAGTCCTTCATGAAGATTCCTCCTGTAGGTCCTATGTAAACTTATTAATGGATAAGGATTTCGACCCACAGGTTGTATGAGAAATTTTAGATACTATTTATAGTAATTCCGAATCCCGCGCCGTTTGAAGCATTATAAAAAATTTCTTAAATGAATCGAGCTGCCGGTGAAAGTAAATCTGGAGGATGGCTCAAGGCGGATATCTCCCTCAGCACAGCCCTCCCGGGCCCTGGCCGGATCGGCGGGCAGGCCTCCAGCCCCCACCCTGGTATCCCGTCTAAAGACCACCGTGGAGATGGCCCGGGTCATGAACCTTCAGAGCCGGTCGAAGAGCTCCTCATCCCGCCTCTTCGATACCTCCCAGGCGAACTCCTCCAACGAGGCGTATCCTCCTGCCTTTATCTCCGCCATCACCCCGTCCTTCACCTTCAGGGTCACCCTCTCTCCTCCGGCGGAGAAGGTCGCCTCCGCCCTCCCCAGGTCGACGGTTTCGATGTTCCCCTTCCCCATGGTGCAGCCGGTGGATATCTGGATCCCGTCGACGAGGCAGGAGATGGGGGGGGGTCGTCCCGGTCCTGACCGTGGCCCCGATCTCTTTATGGCCGGATGATCCGAGGTCTTTCAGGGCCAAAAGCCCCATCCTGATCCCCAAGACCAGGAAGGGGCCCAGATGTCCGTGGAACTCGGTCCCGCGCTCTATCAGCTCCTTCAGGGGGACGTTCTCCGGATCGATGGTCTTCATCTCCAAAATGATCACCATTATTACAGATTCTCTTACAAATATCGCTTTTATATGGCTAGATATTTAACTGTTGTTCCGGTTGCCATCAAACTATCCCTTCCCTCAGGGGATGGGATCTCTTGCATCTTGAATCAGTAGATATTGCCCTTGATATGGGAGGAACGAATAGCGAAGAGGCGGCTTTATAACTTATATCAATAGATGGAAATATGAATAGCTGTGAAAATAATCATAGCTAAATTGGTTATAGTCATAATCTATCGAAATCCTTATTACGATCTGCGATATTCTCTTCAGCCTCTGAAATGGGACGCCGGATGTGATGCTGATATCATGGGGGCGGTTTACCGGGTCTTGCCACCCTCTTCCGCCTCCCTAGATCGGAGGGCATTCCCTGGATATTGCCTCCATATCTTCCATCCGATTCCCGATGGAGGGAGCGATTGAGCATAATTGACCTTGAAGGGATCTATACAGCGTACGAGGGCGGGGATAAGCCGGTGATAAGGGGGTTATCCCTATCGGTTAAGTCGGGGGAGTACTTGGTGATCGGAGGGCCCAACAGCGCCGGCAAGACGACTCTGCTGGAGTCTATCAACGCCCTTGTCAGGATCACCCACGGGAGCGCGACCGTCTGCGGCCTCGATCTCCGACGCTACGGAAACGAAGTCAGAAGGAAGGTTGGCTACGTCATCCAGAACTTTTACTTCGACCCCTTCACCCCCTTCACCGTTGAGGAGGTGGTGATGATGGGCAGGTATGGGAAGATGGGCCTTTTGAAGAGGCCTTCGAGGTCAGACCGGGAGGCGGCCTCCGAGGCGATCCGCCTCCTGGGGATAGAGGATCTCGCCTCCAAGACGATAGGTACCCTAAGCGGGGGCCAGCAGCAGAAGACGATGATCGCCCACAACATCGCCAAGGAGCCCGAGGTTCTGATGCTCGACGAGCCCTTCAGCAACCTCGACTTCAGCGCGAGGGAGTACCTCCAGGGGGTCTTCAAATCCGTTGCCAAAAAAGGGACCCCCATCCTCCTGGTATCCCACGCCTTCGATGGCCTCCCCGACATCCGGGTCCACCTGGTGGTGATGAATAAAGGCCGGATCACCTACGACGGCATATGCGAGGCGGGAGAGGTGGAGTCGATCATCAGGAAGGAGAGCGGCGGGGGGCTCAGATGCTCGAGTTTCTGATCGAGAACAACGTCGTCTGCAGGGCAGTCGAGGCGATGGTCTTCGCCTCCGTAGCCTGCAGCATCCTCGGAGTCATCATCTCCAGGATGAACCTCTCCTCCATAGGGTTCACCATGTCCCACGCCGCCTTCGCCGGGGCCGCCATCGGGATGTTCCTGGAGATCAACCCCCAGATGGCGGCGATAATCTTCAGCGTCGGAGTCGCCGCCCTGATTGGCCCTGTCTCCGACAAGGCGAAGATGGCTGCCGACGCCACCCTGGGGGTCCTCTTCGCCATGTCGATGGCGGTGGCCATATTCCTCGTCTCCTTCATGCAGTATTCGGGGAGGGGCCTCTCGGCGGGGAACCTCCTCTTCGGAAACGTCATCTCCCTTTACCGGGAAGATATATACGCCCTTGCCGCCGTATCGGCCCTCACCATCATATTCGTTCTGGCGTTCTACAAAGAGATAACCGCCATAATGTTCAATATGAAGATCGCCGAGGCGGCCGGCGTCCGGGTGAAGCTGGTATATTACATCCTCCTCTTCATCGTCGCCATATCCGTATCATTGACCCTCAACATCGTCGGGGGGCTTCTGATATTCGTTCTGTTGGTTACCCCCGCCTCCACGGCGGGTCAGTTCTGCTTCAACGTCAGGAGCATGTTCGTTGCAGCACCCCTCGTCGCCCTATCGATCAGCGCCTTCGGCGTCTGGGCCGGGTTTGAGTACACCCTCCCCATCGCCCCCCTGGTGGCCCTCCTCCTCACCTCCGCCTTCGGAGTATCTGTCCTCGTCTCCTTCAAGAGGCGGATCAACTACAAAAAAGATTAAAAAATGTTACTGACACCGTGGGAGGGAGGGAACATCATATAAAAATATATTCAATCGTTGTGAAAGATACAAAATTGTTAAATATATCGTAATACTAAAAAGCCATCATGTATTCAAAGAGATCCTGGTGCCTGATCATGCTGATCCTGGCGATCTTTCTGATCGCTCCATCCATCGCAGATCAGGCCCCGGAGAAGATGAAGATCGTAGCTACCACCAGCGTTCTCATGGACCCGGCCACCTTCATCGGCGGCGAGAGGGTCGAGGCGATATCCATCGCCGACCCGACCCTCTGCCCCCACCTCCAGGCGGATATCATCCCCAACCGGATACAGCTGAATATGGCCTTCATCAGGGACGCCGACGTCTTCATGGCCTACAACGACAACAACGACAAGAACTTCAACATCCCCGCCGTCGAGAACTTCATGGCGGCGAACAACTTCGGAGCCGTCAAATGGAAGAAGGTCTCCGATCCCTCCCGGGGCTGGAACACCCCGACGACCGCCAAGCTCCTGGCGGCGGAGGTATTGGGTTGGCTGATCGAGGAAGATCCGGCGGGGGAGGCATATTATCAAGGGCGTTACGATGAATATCTGATGACCTTCGACGCCGTGGAGCCCACGGAGACAGAGAGGTCTCGCCTGCAGGAGACGAAAGTCATCGTCATGCTCTGGCAGAGGGAGCCGGTCGAGAACTGGCTGGGGATGGAGGTCGTCAACTTCTTCGCCCCTGAGTTCGCCATGAACGGGACCAAGACCGCCGACAAGATCGTCGACGAGATCATCGCCACCCCTGAGAAGTATCAGGACGTCGCCTATGTCATCGAGAATATGCAGTCCGGGGAGCTGGCAAAGGGGATCGAAGAGGCGCTCCGGGACAGGGGAATAAACGCGGAGAGGGTCATATTCACCAACTTCCCTCGATCGGTATCAGGGGTCAATACGATAGCAGAGGTCCTCGACTACAATAAGAACCTGGTCCTCTGAAGATCGAAAGCGAAAAAAGGCTTCATGATCTATGCCGCCTCAAACCCCGGGCGGCCTTTTCTATTATTTGCCTCCCCTGATGGACATATCAGAAGCCCAGGCTTCACCGCCGCCTTGATAGCAATACATATTTAAGCTTAAATATCTATTTAGTAACACTAAGAGGATATATATGAGAGACGACATCAGAAGGATTTCATCTATCCTTCTCCTGGCCCTCCTCCTGGTCGCCTTTACAGGCGTCTCGGCAGGATCAGGGGAAACGGTATTGAAGATCGGAACGCCCAACGTCATCAAGTCCCCAAGCGTTGTCGGTGACACTTTCATGAGCCTATTTGCCCATCTATCCAACCCGCCCTTGATGAAGATGGACCCCAGCGGTCTGGTGGTGGGTCAGACGGCGGAGAGCTATGAGGTCTCGGAGGATGGGAAAACCTGGCGTTTCCAGATCCGAGATGACCTCTATTGGAGCGATGGGGAGAAGTTGACCCCTGAGGACGTGAGGTTCACCTTCGAGTACCTAGGGGAGAAATATCCTCCCGCAGGATGGATCAAGGACACCGTGGAGGAGATCGCCGTGGAGGGGGATGCGGTCGTCTTTGCCTTAAACAAGCCCTACTCCCGCCTCAACCTGGAGTTTGCCACCTACAACATCCTCCCGGAGCACGTCTGGAAGGATGTCGAAGATCCCATGGTCCATGTGGATGAGGGTCCCGTGGTGGGCTTCGGTCCCTTCGTCATCTCCAGGACCGACCTTGCTGCAGGCGTCCTATACTTCGAGAAAAATCCCTACTGGGAAGGCGAGGCCGCAAAGATTGGGGGGGTGGAGATCCACATGTATGCAAATATGGACGTCCTCTCCATGGCCCTGATGAAGGGGGATGTGGATGCATACTACAAGTATGCGGGCACCTATCCCTACGCCAACCTCGCCGCCCTCGATAGCGCCGGAGGCTTCGACGTGGTGGAGACGGACAACACCGGCCTCATCTTCCTCGGCCTCAACCTGAGAGAGGCCCCCATGTCCGACCCCGCCTTCCGGGAGGCTCTCGCCAGCGCTATAGACTACCAGGAGATTCTTAAGCTGGACGCTCTCGACTACGGCTCCGTCCCCAACCGGGGATTTGTGCCCCCCAGCATGGGATACTTCAAGGAGACGGAAAAGCTCATCTACGACGCCGAGGAGGCTCGAAGATTGCTGGAGGAGGCCGGCTACACGGACGTCAATGGGGACGGGTTCCTGGAGACCCCAGACGGAGAGATGATCGACCTCACCTTCCTGACCCGGGCAGACTACCAGCGGATAACGGAGCTGCTCCAGGAGTACCTCGCCGATATTGGGATCAAGACGGGGATAAAGACGGCAGACCAGAGTACCTGGATAACGATGAAGGACGATTACCAGTACGATCTGACCGTCACCCGCACCACCCCCTGGGGGATGATGATGCACGCCAACTGGGGGACGGGATACTTCGACTCCCGGCGGACCGGTGAGGGGGTCCTCCACGTCCTGGACGATCCGTCTTTCCACCAGATCTGTGATGACATCCTGGCCGCCACCAGCGGGGAGGAGCTGGAGATGTACGCCCACCAGGTTCAGGACTACTACGCAGAGAACCTTCCCGGGATCGCCCTCTACTGGAACAAGGTGGAGACGCCTTACAACTCCCGCTGGCAGGAATGGGTTTCAGACCCCCTCTATGGGATATACAACCTGGACAACTTCCTGAACGTGGAGAGGGCTTGAGGAGATGAGCCGGTGGAGGGACCTCTGGAGGGAATATGTAAAATCCACCAGCTACCAGCGGATACTGCAGGAGCGGGGGATCACAAACGACCAGTTCTGGAGGGAGTACGCCCCCGTCTATGAGGAGGTTCTGGCGCGGTCCGGATATCCGGGGGAGATCCTGGAGAGGGTCTCTTCCCTCATCCCCCCCGGAAGCTCTCTCCTGGATGTCGGGGCGGGGACCGGGGCCTTCGCCATACCCTTGGCACCGAGGATGCGAAGGGTTCTGGCCCTGGACCCTTCCACCCATCAGCTGAGGGTTCTGGAAGAGAAGGCCCGCTCCAGAGGGATATATAACATCGAGATCATCAGCTCCCGCTGGGGGGAGGTCGATCCCCGTCAGCTGGTTGATCTGGATTTTTCCCTTGCCGCCTACAGCATCTTCGAGGAGGACGTTTACTCTTTTCTAAAAAAGATGATAGATGTATCCTCCAGAGGGGTGCTCCTGGTCTTCAGGGCAGGAAGGATGGACCCCCTCCAGGAGTTCGTTTATGGTCCGAGGCTACAGGTGGATTACTCCTGTCTGATTCAGATCCTGGAGGAGATGGGTTACGATTTCCAGGTGGAGATCTTCTCCCGGGATTACGTATTGCCCCTCCATTGCATCCTTCACGGGCTCTGTTCATCTGCCAGGAGCCCGGAAGAGATCATGCGCTATCTTGAGGATGGGGGGAGGATCGCCGCCCCTCAGAAGGGGTCATCGATGGACGGGATCGCCGAAGGAGAAGAGCCCTGGGTCAGGGTCAAGAGCGATGACGCCCTCCTCTACAGGCTGGGGTGACTCTGACGTTTCTGCGAACCCAAGACTTCTCACAGGCGGAAGGCCATCTCATCCCCTATGGAGGATTCAGGGGGGGGGAGGGTCATCAGGTCCGGAACAATCCGGGACCTCTAACGGTTAAATAGATTCTGCGAAATGGATCCTGAAATGCTGAGGGAGGGATTACGGGCATGGTCTATAAGGTCAAGCTGGCCAGGTACTTTCTCGCCCTCTTCCTGATCCTCTCCCTCAACTTCGCCATCCCGCGGATGATGCCTGGGGACACCATGACGAACCTCCTGGGAGAGGACGTCGTATACTTCTCGGGGGCCGCCGCCGAAGCCATGCGGGAGAAGATGGGCCTCGACCAGCCCCTCTCCACCCAGTACATAGGCTACATGAAGGCCCTCGGACGGCTGGACCTCGGCTATTCCTATCACTTCCGCTCTCCGGTGACAGACCTTCTTTGGAGCAGGATGCGGTGGACCCTGTTGTTGGTCTTGCCCTCCATCGTCATGGGGGCCCTTTTGGGGACGTACCTCGGGGCCCTCGCCGGCTGGGACGAGGGGAGGGGGTCCCGGAGGCTTCAGACCCTGGCCGCCATCGCCATCTACAGCTCCCCTCCCTACTTCATATCCCTGGTGGCGGTTTATATCCTGGGCTTTAAGCTGGGTTGGTTTCCCCTGAAGGGGGTCTACCTCACCGGAGACCCCCTGAACGTCCTCCATCACCTATTTCTTCCCGTCTTCATCATGACCCTCTTTGCCGCCTCCAGAAACTTCATGATCATGAGGGGGAGCGTCATCCAGGAGAAGAGGTCCCTCTACGTCTCTTACGCCAGGGCCAAGGGTCTCTATCGGGACGAGATCCTCTTCGCCTCCGTCTTCAAGAACGCCATCCTCCCGATCATAACCCTCATAGCCCTCGACTTCGGCTTCATATTCAGCGGCGCCCTCTTCATAGAGATAGTCTTCTCCATGAACGGGATGGGGCTATTGATCTACGATGCGGTCCTCTGCCGGGACTACCCCGTCCTCCAGGGAGCCATGCTGATCATAACGGTGATGGTGATCATCGCTAACATCCTGGCGGACCTGATATACGGAGTCGTAGACCCCAGGGTCAGATCCGGGGGAGGCGGAGGATGGTAATTCCCGGACCCTTCGGCAGGGCCGGGGCGGTCGCCAGCCCCATGAGATGGATCGGCGTGTTGTTGCTTACGGGATTTCTGGCGGCGGCGATCCTCGCTCCGGTGATCTCTCCGGCCGACCCCAGGGCGCGGTTCGACCCTTACCAGCCCCCCTCCTGGAGCCGCCCTCTGGGAACCAACGATATGGGCAACGACCTCCTCTCGGAGCTCCTCCACGGGTCCAGGATCTCCATATCCGTCGGGTTTGGCGCAGCCCTTCTGGCCACCCTCCTGGGGACGATGGTGGGGCTCGTCGCCGGGTACTATCGGGGTTGGGCCGACGAGGTGCTGATGGGGCTGACGGATGTCGTCCTGATGATACCCCAGATCCCCCTGATAATAACCCTGGCCGCCTTCCTCCGCCCCAGCTTCTGGATGATCGCCCTCTTGATGGGGCTTTTATGGTGGCCCTCCATGGCCCGGGTGGTCAGGTCCCGGGCGATCCAGGTGAGGGAGATGAGCTTTGTGGAGGCGGCCCGGTGCCTCGGCTTTCCCCACCGCCACATAATCCTGACGGACGTCCTCCCCAACACCGTCCACGTCATCCTCCCCAAGTTCATGCTCACCGTCGCCTCGGCGATGATCGCGGAGGCGTCCATAAGCTTTCTGGGGCTTGTGGACCCCACAGCCCGGAGCTGGGGGACGACCATCAGCTTCGCCTTCGCCAGAGGTGGATTCATCAACGGCTACTGGTGGTGGTACCTCCCGCCGGGGATCTGCATAACCCTCTTCGTCCTCTCTCTGGTCCTGATGAGCATGGACCTGGAAAAGGAAGAGGTGCATGCCGGAATGAAGGGGTGAGATGCTGTTTGGAGGATGCTGTTTGGAGGGGTGGCCGGCATCTTTGACGGATTCACGGGTACGAGCTGATCTTGGCTGGAGGCATTAACAGATCTAGGGTGGAAGAGATGGCATCGAGCAGTTCGGCTGTAAACGGTGATGGTGAGAGGAGAGGGGTGTCGCGTCCCGGTGAGAAGCTCCAAGGGGAGGCGCTCCTCTCCATCCGCGGGCTCTCTGTGAAGTTTCCCACGGAGGCTGGGACGGTCCATGCCGCTGTGGATGTGAGCCTGGATATCAGAAGGGAGGAGACCCTGGCCCTGGTGGGGGAGACAGGATGCGGAAAATCGGTGGTTGCAGCCTCGGTACTTCAGCTCCTCCCCAGCTATGCGGAGGTAAAGGGGGAGATCTTCTTTGGGGGGCGCGACCTCCTGGGGCTGGGGGAGAGGGAGATGGCGAGAGTCCGGGGGAGGGAGATCTCGATGATATTCCAGAATCCGTCCCTCTCCCTTAACCCCGTCTACACCATAGGCCATCAGGTAGCAGAATCGGCCCTCATAGGCGGCCGGGCCTCACCGGCCGGGGCGCGGTCTATGGCGGATTCGATCCTATCGAGGCTGGGGCTCGCAGGCCGGGGGGGGATGTACCCCTTCCAGCTCTCCGGGGGGATGAACCAGCGGGCGATGATAGCCGCCGCCGGGGTGGCGGGGCCCAGGCTGATCATCGCCGATGAGCCGACGAAGGGGCTGGATCAGGAGCTGGTCTGGGAGGTCTGCCGGGAGATCGATATCATAAAGGATCTGAACCGCTCGTCGATGCTCCTGATAACTCACGACCTGGAGGTGGCCCGCAGGACAGCCGATCGATTGGCGGTGATGTACGCCGGGGAGGTGGTGGAGACGGGGCCGGTGGCCGACGTCCTGGAGCGGCCCCGCCACCCTTACTCTCTGGCCCTCCTCAAGTCCCTCCCTGGGCAGGGGTTTCATCCCATCCCCGGCTCCTCCCCCTCGGCGGTCCGCCGACCCCCGGGCTGTCTCTTCCATCCCCGGTGCTCCTGGGCTGAGCCGGGCTGCAGATCGGGGCCGCCGCCCCTGAGGTCCGACGGCAGGAGATGGTGGAGGTGCTGGGAACGCTGTTGAGGGGGGTGGGGATAGGCAAGGCCTTCTCCAGGGGGATCGTCCGGAGGAGGACGAGGGTCGTCCTGGAGGATGTGACCCTGGAGATCGGGGAGGGGAGGACCCTGGGGCTGGTGGGGCCGTCGGGCTCCGGGAAGACCACCCTCGCCCGGATCGTAGCCGGGCTCGAGACCCCCACCGCCGGCCGGGTCCTCTATAGAGGCCGGGACCTCCGGGATCTGAGGGGCGGGGAGCGGAAGGCTTTCCGCCGGAGGGTCCAGATGATATTTCAGGATCCTGAGGGCTCCCTCAACCCGAGAAAGACCATCAGGAGAAGCCTAGAGGAGGTGCTGGACCTGAGGGGTGTCCAGGGGGGCGGGAGGCAAGAGGTTCGGGAGGTCCTGGAGGTGGTGGGCATGGAGGCGGAGGTCCTGGACCGCCTCCCCTCGCAGCTCTCCGGGGGGCAGAACCAGAGGATAGCCCTGGCAAGGGCCCTCATATTGGAGCCGGAGGTCCTCGTCCTCGACGAGCCGACGTCGGCCCTCGACGTCTCCGTCCAGGCCCAGATCCTCCACCTCCTCCGGGATCTCCAGAGGGAGAGGGGGATCGGCTACCTCCTCATCTCCCACCATCCCGAGGTGGTGGGCTTCTTGGCCCAGGAGGTGGCGCTCCTCCGGGGAGGGCGACTTCTCCGCATCGAGGGCGGAGAGGAGGGGAAGGCCGGGAGGTGACCTCACCCCCTCCGATGGCAGAAGGGCCCGCTACCTTCAGGAGGCGGTATAGAAGCTCTCGCTATCCTCTTCGGGAATACCCGCCAGCCGGCCGTCGCCCTTCTCTACCGCCGGATAGAGGAAGACTCCGCCCTGATCGAGGTCGAAGTCTTCACCCAGGAACCTTTCGATGTACTCCTGGTGGATCGCCTCGGGGTCGAGGTCGGCGAAGACCTCGGGGAGGAAGGCCTTTGCCATGTAGGCGGCGCCGATGAGGCCGCCGGTGGCGTCATTTCTGAAGGAGCCGCTCCCGAGGTAGACCCTTCCATCCTTCACCGCCCTCATCTCGGCGAGCTCCGGCCGGCTGGTGAAGGCGTCCCTTGCTGCTCTGATCCCCGCAGGGTCGGTGGCATCGTAGCCGTTCGCCGGTTCCAGGGAGAGGCCGCTGTAGGTGTGGGCTACCAGATGGAGGTATATGAAGTCGGGGTCCGACTCTATCACCCACTCCGGATCGACCTGGATGTTGTAGGAAGATCCGAAGAACTCGGGGAGGTCCTCCGCCATCACCCTGACGCCGGTGAGGACCGCCATCTGGGTGAGGGTGTCGATCATGGAGTAGGTCCGGAAGGTCCCGGTGTCCAGGTGGGCGTAAGGGTAGGCAGAGATGAGGACCTTCGGCCGTTCTTCTTCGGGGACTCCGGCTGCCCTGGATCTTATCTCCTCCACCCATCCGAGGTTCCAGCGGATGAACTCCTCCGCCCTCTCCTCCTCGTCGAGGATGTAGCCGAGCTTCCTCACCCCGTCGACGTACTTCGAGCCTGCGGGGTCGCTTATATCCGGGAAGTAGAGGCCGAGGAAGACGACGTCCACCCCGGGAAGGTTATCGGCCTTGGTCTTGATGTTCATGGGCGAGAAGGTGAGGAGGAGGTCCGGGTCTGTGCTGAGGACCGCCTCGTAGTCCGGCTCGTTCATCTGGCCGACGTTCTTCCTCCTGGCGAGGTCCGGGAACTGTGCCTCGCTCTTGGCGACGGCGTAGTCGACCCCCACCACCTTATCCTTTGAGTTGAGGATGGAGACGAGCTCCGCGTTGTCCAGGTACTCGACGACGATCCTCTCCACGGGCTTGTGGACGGCGACGGGCTCGCCGTTTCCGTCCAAGATGTTGAGGACCGTCTCCTCTCCGGCGATGATCGCCTCGATCTGGGCTATGTCCTCCTCGTCGATGGCGCCGTCTCGATTGGCGTCGGCGAGATCGGTCTTCTCGTATCTGCCGTCTATGATCCCCCGGACGTGCTCTATGTCAAGCTGGTCTATGGTATCATCCATGTTGGTGTTGCCGAAGATCCCCAGGGCCGCGGACGCCGGCATCGCTGCCAGCGCCAGGGCGACAAAGACGATACCAAACCCATCGATCGGAAGCTTCAGGGTCATTCAGGCCACCGCCGGATAGTAGTAGGTGTTCTTACTCGCGACCTCCTTTGAGATCCCCATCATCTCCAGGTACTCCAGGTGGGCCTCTCTCGGGTTGAGGTCCTGGAAGATCTCCGGGTAGAACCACTTCGCCAGGAGGAGGAGCGCCGAAGGATAGTTGGGAGTGACGGCGTGATCGTTGGTGATGATGTAGACCCGGTCGTTCTTAACGGCGTCGACGCCGTCGAACCCAGGAAGGCCTTTGATCTGATCGGAGTAGGCCCTCAGGAGGGAGTCGTCCTCGTTCTCGTAGGGCCTAACCCCAGCTCCCATGGCCCTGCCGACGATCACCTCCGGGTTCTCTTCCAGGACCCACTCCGTCTCGATCTCGCCGTACTCATTGTCGGTATCCATGTAGAGGGGTAGGTGGCCAGCGGCGATGTTCACCCCGCCCGCCAGCTCAATGAGGTTTCCTGCCGGGTGGTTCTTTCCGATGGCGGTCCTGGAGGAGATCGTCTCGGACCCCTCCGGGGTGGACTCCAGGTAGACCCTCACCCTCTCCCCTTCAGGGATTGCGGAGGTCCTGGCCTCCACGGGACCGACGTACCTGTCGTGCCACTCCTGGTATCTTGCGGCCTCGTCCCTCGCGTCCAGGAGGTATCCGAGGATCGATACGCCGTCCCTGATGGAGTCGATCCCGCAGGGACCCCCTCCGGCGCAGTCGATCCGGAGGATGGGGATCTTCGAGGGGAGCTCCGCTTCCAGGTCCTCCTTGGTCGGGTAGAAGGTGTAGGCTATTATCAGATCAGGATCCACGGAGATGATCGCCTCGATGTCCAAGTCGACACCGCTTCCGATGTTCTTCTTCTTGCTGATCTGCGGGAACCTGTTCTCCTGCGTCTCGAAGGTGTCTCTAACCCCGGCCACCCTATCGTCGGCGTTCAGGATCTGGAGGATCTCTGCGCACTGGTGGTTGTAGATGACGATCCTCTCCACCGGCACCTTTACTGAGACGCTGTTACCGTCGGAGTCGATCACCTTGATCTCCGCTGCCGTGCCGTCGATGATCTCCTCTGTCAGCCTTATGTCCTCTTCGTCGACATTGCCATCGCCGTTGACGTCGGCGAGATCCGTCATCCTTTCCGTCCCGTCGATGATGCCGCGGGCGTATTCGATATCTCTCTCGTCGATGACGTCGTCCATGTTGGCGTTGCCGTAGATGTGGAGGGTGAAATCGGCTGCCGATATCCCCACCATCAGGCATAGCGCCAAGATTGATGCCAGCATCTTCCCTTTCATAACCGATCCTCCGCGTCTCCAGGGGTTCGATCTTATTGGAGACATTATTCGCAATTAGTGACACTAGTTTCATATTAAGTTATCTTTTTTGCTATAAAGAGATTATTGAATATAATTCATTCAGATGAATGAAATAAGTCACGGCATGATCCTCCTGCAAATACAGCGGATATATATCTTTTATATTTGATAAATCCGTGGACGAGTTGAAAGCTCACGGATTCGTCAGATATATGGTCAATTATCTTATAACAAATTGATTTAAGTCTCGTATTGTTATACCAAATCCAAAACTTATATATCCTAATTCGCCAATCCGGAAGATCCAGTGAGAATGGCCTCTGGGCCTTCCCCCAAGGGGAGCGGCTCATAGAGGAGGAGGAGTTCCTTTGAAGATATCTCGATATATGGCCAGGATCGCCCTCTGCCTTCTTCTGGCGATCCCCGCCCTGGGGGCGCCGGTGGAGCTGGAAGACGACCTGGGGCGGACTGTCATCATAGACCAGCCCTGCCAGAAGGTCGTCTTTCTGGTGGAGAACGCCCTCAACACCTACTATTCGATAGCTGATCCCGAGACGGTCCTCGCCATAGGCGACAACATCTGGAAGAGGGAGCTGAAAGAGGATTTCTTCCGGGCGGTGGACCCGAAGTTCGACGATAAGGTGAGGATCGGCTTCGATTCCGGCCTCGTCAGCCTCGAGACCCTGGCGGCCGAGGGGCCGGACCTCGTCGTCCTCTGGGCGACGTCCCCGGAGGACGAGAACCTGAAGGCGATCACGGAGACCCTGGGGATACCCGTCTACGCCGTCTTCATAACCTCCATCGAGGACATGTACAAACAGGTGAGGGAGATGGGGACCATCTCCGGGAGGGCTGACAGGGCCGCCGAGGTGGAGGCCATCATGAAGAGCTACGTGGAAGAGGTCACCTCGGCAACGGAGGGGATATCCGACGAGGATAGGCCGAAGGTCTACTGGATGTGGAGCGACGTCCTGGGGACCGCCGGGAGGGAGAGCGGCTTTGACGACCTGATATACCAGGCTGGCGGGATCAACGTGATGAACTTCTGGGAGAACGATGCGAGCCGGATGGAGCACCCCACCGTCCCCCTGGAGACCCTGATCAGCCTCAACCCCGACGTCATATACATGTGGTACAACGAGAAGCTGGACCCCGAGGACGTCATCAGCGGGACGGAGTTCGCGGGCTGGAAGGATATAAACGCCGTCAAGAACGGGAGGGTCTACGAGATCGAGAACCCCTTCCTCTTCGACGCCTTCTCTCCCCGGATGCCCATGGCCCTGATGCACCTCGCCAGGAACATCCAGCCCGAGCTCTTCGCCGATATGAGCATAGACGAGAGGCTCGACGGCTTCTTTGGGGAGATGTACTCGGTCCACTATCCCGGATACGCCGCTCTATAGGTGGCGCTGATGAATATCGATTATGGACGGCGCAAATTGGACGCAGTCCATAATTATTCTTTTATCGGAAAGAGGGTCCTCGTCCTCCTCTTCCTCCTGATGCCGATCCCGGCCTTCCTGATATCGATGACCATCGGGACCTTTCCTATAACAACGGGGGAGATTGCGGGGGTGATCGTCTCACGGATCGGGATGGATATGGGACACCCCTCCGTATACGAGACGGTGATATTCCAGGTGAGGCTCCCCAGGGTCCTCCTGTCGATGATGGTCGGCTCCGCCTTATCGGCCTCCGGGGCTGCCTTTCAGGGGATCTTCCGAAATCCCCTCGTCGACCCATACATCCTCGGCCTCTCCTCCGGGGCTGCCTTCGGGGCTGCCCTCTCCCTGGGGGTGGTCTCCTGGATTCCGGTGCAGCTTTCCGCTTTCATCTTCAGCCTCCTCGCCGTGGCCGTCGCCTGCTCCATGGCTAGGACCGAAGGGAGGACTCCGGTCGTCTCTCTGGTCTTATCAGGAGTGATCGTCTCGGCGGTCTTCTCGTCCCTCCTGGCCATCGTCCAGATAGCCGTCGACGAGAGGGCTCTCCAGAGCATAGTCTACTGGATGATGGGGAGCATGAACACCGCGAGCTGGTCGAAGCTTGAAAGCTCTTTTCCCCTCGCCCTCCTGGGGTGTCTAGGCATCCTCTCCCTCCGTTGGAGGCTGAACGTCCTCGCCCTGGGGGATGAGGAGGCCCGGTCGGTGGGGATGGACCCTGAAAGGTACAAGGGCATTTTTGTAATCTCTGCCGCCCTCGCCTCCTCCTCGGCCGTGGCGGTGGCAGGGATCATCGGCCTATTGGGTCTTATAGTCCCCCATATCCTCCGGATGATCTTCGGGCCGGATCACAGGACCCTCATACCCCTCTCCATAACCTTCGGGGCGACCTTCATGGTCCTGGTCGACGACCTGGCCCGGGCTGCCCTCGGATTTGAGGTCCCCGTAGGGATCATCACCACCCTCATCGGGGCTCCCTTCTTCGCATATCTCCTGAGACGGACCAGGGCGGGGGGATGGGAATGAGCGGCATAGAGGTGCGGGATCTGAGCTTCGGCTACAACGGGATGCCGATCCTCGCCGGGATAGACCTCTCCATAGATCGGGGGTCGAAGGTGACCCTCCTGGGGCCGAACGGCTGCGGCAAGACCACCCTTCTCAAGACGATAAACCGCCTCCTGAAGCCAGCCTCGGGGTCGGTGGTCATCGACGGAAAGATCGCCTCCCAGATGGGGGCGAGGGAGCTGGCGCAGGTTATCGGATACGTCCCCCAGGGGCACCGATCTTCCTTTCCCTTCACCTCCTTCGAGATAGTCCTCACCGGGAGGCTCCCCCACATCTCCAACTTCTCGTCCCCCGGGGCCAGGGACTTCGAGGTGGCCCGCCGAGCCCTGGAGCTGGTGGGGGCGGGCCATCTCTCGGACCGGCCCTACACCCAGATCAGCGGCGGAGAGAGGCAGATGGTGATGATCGCCAGGTCCCTCGCCCAGGAGCCGAGGTTCCTCCTCCTGGACGAGCCGACGTCTTACCTGGACTTCAAAAATCAGGTGAGGGTCCTCAAGACCGTCACCTCTATAGCCGCAACCGAGGGGGTGACGGTGATAATGACCCTCCATGACCCAAACCACGCCCTCGCCTACTCCGACCGGGTGGTCCTGATGCGACGCCTCCCGAAGGGAGGAGATGGGGCAGTACATCATCCGGCTTTGAGGAGAGACGCCCCCTCCGGGGGGAACGTGGTGGCTTACGGCCGCCCCGAAGAGGTGATGACCCCAGAGAATATAGAGGATGCCTACGGGATGAAGGTGGAGATCCTCGAGATCGACGGCCGCAGGATCATCCTCCCCCTTTAGATCCGGGGGAGGAAGGGGACTGATGATCGTTATATCATAAGGGATGTGAAAAAGGATGAAAGTTCTGGTATGCGGAAAAGGCGGGAGCGGCAAGAGCACCGTTGCGGCGCTCCTGGCGAAGAGCATGGCAAAGAGAGGATTCAACGTTCTGGTGGTGGACAGCGACGAGTCGAACTACGGCCTCCACCGGCAGCTGGGGATGGAGCTTCCGTCCACCCTCATGGACCACTTCGGGGGAAAGAAGGAGATGATGGGGAAGATGAGAAGGTCCTTCGCCGGGGGCGAGGAGGCCTCCCTCTTCGACGAAAAGTGGACCTTCGCCTCCATCCCCGCCGAGGCGACGACGGAGAAGGACGGGATCAGGCTTCTCGCCATCGGGAAGATCCACGACTTCGGGGAGGGGTGCGCCTGTCCCATGGGGGCCCTCTCCAGAAAGTTCCTCGACAACCTCGCAGTGGGGAATAAGGAGATGGTGATCGTCGACACCGAGGCGGGGATAGAGCACTTCGGCCGCGGGATCGAGGCGGGGTGCGACGCCATTCTGGCGGTCCTGGACCCCTCCTACGAATCCCTCCTCTTATCGAAGAAGATCGCCGAGATCTCCAAGAAGATAAATAAGCCCCTCTACTTCGTCCTCAACCGAGTCGATGAGGAGCGGAAAGCCGCCATGCTCGAGTTTCTGGAGAAAGAGAGGGTGGCGGCGGCGATCCCCGAGAAGAAGGAGATCTTCAGGGCGGGGCTCGCAGGTGACGAGTTCGACTTTGCAGTTGCGGAGGTGGAGGGGCTCGCGGACCTGCTGACCGGCTAGGGTACGATCCGCCGGGGGGCCTCCCCCGTCTTTTTAATCCTAATTTATTATATTTACTGCCATAAAATCCGACCGGCCCCCGATGGGCGATGGATCAGCTCACAGAAATACCCGGTCTCTTGCCTCGCCTCCTCGGGAGATGAGAACACCGTATCCGTCCAGGCGAGATCGCCGCAGGCTGCCCACCGGGATCTTTCCATTCGCCCCAGCGTAATAATCTCCGAGATACCATGAGACGATCCGAGATCTTCCAGAGGCTCCAGGCCCGCAGGGATGATCTGCTCAAGATGGGGTGAAGAGCCTCGCCATCTTCGGGTCCGCCGCCAGGGAAGAGGACCGGGCGGTGAGCGAAGTGGGCGTCCTGGATATCAGAGCGGTTTTCTGCATATAAACACCCTGAGATGGTATCTTCCATCGCCGAGGATGAAGTCGTCGTAGGAGTCTTTCATCACCGACTCCCGGACTTCAAGTCCGAGATCTGCCAATAGAGAGAACCAGGCGGTCGATGGAAAGAGGCCTTGCTCATGGCGGTCAGTGATCACTTCCAGCTCGCCCTGGCGGCGGATCAGATAGACGAGGACGGCTTCATACATCGCCGGATTAGACCAGCACCTTTGATTGTTCTCGAATATGGTGACTTCGAGGTCTCCTGCTGATCCAGCATATGCGAAATTGTTCTCCATGAAATCTTCGCTGACGAGGGCGACGATCAGGAGGACCCCGCCCGGCTTGAGGTGTCCGTTCGCCGTCGAGATCGCCCTTTCGAGGTCTCGTTCCGTCGTCATATATCCGATGCTGTCGGGGATGACGACGGCGTCGAAGGTCTCCTCAAGGGAGAGATCTCGCATCTCGCCGCGGATATATCGAACCTCGGGGTTGAGCTTCCGGGCTATCTCCAGCATCCCCTCGCTGATGTCGACCCCAGTAACATAGAACTCTCTCTTGAATGTGAAATCATTCATCCCGGCCCCACAGCCGAGATGAAGGAGCGTTTTGACCTCGATCCGGGAGTTTGACCGGATCAGCTCACAGAAATACTCGGTCTCTTGCCTCGCATCCTCGGGAGATGAGACCACCGTATCCGTCCAGGCGAGATCGCCGTAGGCTGCCCACCGTGATCTTTCCATTCGCCTCTCACCAGACCCGAATCTAGCATGACATGTCAAAAGAGATTTCGTCCATCGCTCCGGTCCTGGCGACCCCGGAGGGACGGCCCGAAAGCTCCACCAGGATCTCTCCCTCTCCCTCGCGGATCACCTCGCCCCGGACGATCGACCGGAAGAAGGCGGCCCTCTTAACGTCGTTTCTCCGCAGGACGGCGAGGACCTTTTCGCGCAGCTCTTCGATCTGGTCGGTCATATATACCGCCTCAAATCCCTCTTTCGGCTATTTTTGAATAGAGGGCGGTGATATGATATCACCTTTTCCGCCGCGCTCCTTTCGAGGATGGCGCAATTTCGGAGGGTGGAAGATTTGCGGTCAGGAGGCGAGAGGCGCGGGCGACCGGGCGGCGCTGGAGTGGGGGATGCTGCCGGAGGCAGCAGTAGGGAGGAGCATCTTGAGGCCGGAGGAGGAACTCTCCTCCCCAAGCGTTAAATCCCTTTAGAGTCAAAACTACTGATAGCATGTTCTCGGAGTATGTGGAGACGGCGCTAGCCAGAGCCGAATACAAGGTTATCGAGGACGATGATCCGTACTTCGCCTCGGTCCCCGAGCTGCCCGGCGTCTGGGCATCGGGCAGGACGGTCGAGGAGTGCAGAAAGGAGCTGATCGAGGTCATCGAGGAGTGGATCGTGGCAAGGCTCCAGAGAGGCCTTCCGATCCCGCCGATGGGCGGGCAGAAGATCGACTTCCCGCTTGATAGGTCTCCGTTCTCGGATCTCTCGCAGCGAGAGCGGTGATTCAAGACGCATTTTGGAAATCCTTGTTCTTGATCCTGTTCATGAAGATCAAGGATAGAGGCCTCAAAAGCCCTTTATATTGAGAACTGCTTAATAATCTCTGAGTAACCATGAGAAGGTCCGAGATCCTCCAGATCCTGGAAGCCCGCAGGGATGATCTGCTCAAGATGGGGGTGAAGAGCCTCGCCATCTTCGGGTCCACCGCCAGGGACGAGGCAGGGCCGGAGAGCGACGTGGACGTCCTGGTGGAGTTTTCTGGCCCTGCCACCTTCAACGGCTACATGGACTTGAAGTTCTTCCTGGAGGATCTTCTGGGCCGTCCTGTCGATCTCGTCACCAGGAGGTCTATCCGGCCGGGGTTGAAGGCGCGGATCGAGAGCGAGGCCCGATATGTCCAGGGACTACAGGCTCTATCTTGAGGATATACAGATCTCCTGCAGGAAGCTTTTGCGGTATGCAGAGAACCTGGACTTTGACCTGTTCGCTTCAGATGAAGTCTTCCATGATGCCGTCGTTTACAACCTCGTAGTCCTGGGTGAGGCGGCCAAGCAGGTCCCGCCTCATATAAGGAAGCGCTATCCTGAGGTTCAGTGGCGTAAGATCGCAGGTCTGAGGGATATCTCTGTTCATCGTTACTTCAGCCTGGACGAGGAGATAATTTGGGATATCCTTCAAAATGAGGTCCGCCCCCTCCTCGACAAGCTCGATCAGATAATGGATGAGGAGGAGAATGATTAGAGGGTGAACGCTCACGGGTTGCGTCAAAAGAAAATTTTTCAGGATCTTTGGAGCCGAAAGCAGTTAGCCTGGGTCACCCCTCATTATATCAGTACCTGCTCGCCGACAATCCTCTCTTTCACCAGGGGACGGCGGGCGGCGCCGGGCGAGGGGCGGCCGCCTCCTCTGCCGATCGGCACCCGAAAGCCCGCGATCCTCCTGCTCCGGAAGGTCCGTCGGGCTCATCCGACCCGATGACTCCGCCACGATTTCGACGTCGCCCTCGCGGGTCAATTCGCCCCGGTGGATCGGACCGAAGGAGGGCGGCGGGGACCTCTCCCCCATCCGCGGTACCGATGGCGCGATCTCGGCGGAGGGCGCTGTCGCAGCCTGGGCGCGGGCGCCGGGCACCCGGGCGGCGCCGGATGGAGGGGGCGGCCAGAAGCGTTGGGTTGGTGCTAAAGTTGCAAGATGCGGGGAGGGATCGATTCGAAGAGCTTTTGCGTTCGCCGAATCTGTGATCGTATGCAGATTCTTTTATAAGGATTGGACCACCATCATCTGATGTAGTGCCTATACGCCGTAAGTATCCTCAACAGAACTGTGGTTACCGGGGGCGCTTGAATGGAGACGGTCAGATCGAAGAACGACGTGCAGATCCGGCTGCCGGATGAAAGATGGCTGCACATAATAGAATCTCACACCGAGATGGCGGGCCTCTATTCCGACGTCCTGGAGACCGTAGAGGACCCTGATGCGATCTATGAAGCCGAGTCCGGGGAGCTTCTGGCGACAAAAGAGGTGCAAAGCGATAAATATCTGGTCGTGGTTTATAAAGAGGTAAGCCGAGAGGGTGGCTTCGTAATCACGGCGTTTCTCACGAGAAGGTCAAAGCAGCTTGAAAGGAGGTCAAAGATATGGGCGCGGCAGAGGTAGAGAAGGTATCGGCGCTGGTCCCCCACCTGCTCACCATCCCCCATAAGAAGATCTGGGTCGAATACGACGAGGAGGCGGACGTCCTCTATGTGAACTTCAAGAGGCCTAGCCGTGCCGACGACTCCGAGCTGACCGACGACGACATCATCATCCGGCGCGAGAAGGGCGAGGTGGTGGGGATGACCTTCCTCAACGTTGCCAAGCGGTTCGGGACGAAGAATCGAGCATGAAGTCTGGCCTAATAATAAAAATATCAATAGCACCGAGGATGAAGCTCTTCGAAAAACCCTCTATCACTGGCCAGGGGCGGAGCTGAAAGGTTCTTCCGATGAAAATAGAGATCTTCTATTTCCTCCCCTCTCTTATCCTGGAGATGTACCTCTTCAGATCTGGTATGTCGCTCTGGATGACGTCCCAGGTGAGGGCGAGATCGACTCCGAAGTACTGATGAATCAGCACGTCCCTCATGCCGGCGACCTTCTGCCATGCGATCTCAGGATGATTTCTTTTGAAATCTTCGGGGAGGTTTTTGACGGCCTCGCCGATGATCTCGATTCTGCGAATTATGGCGTCCTGGAGCTGGCGCGATTCTACGAACTCCTCTCGAGTTTTGCCCGCTGAATAACCCTCGATCAGGTCTATCGACTCCAGAATGTGGGCGAGAAATACTTCGGGATCTTTCCTCATAGTATCGGGACCTGCTCGTTCAGGATTCTCTCTTTGAGGAGAGGGTGAAGAGAAGCGTAGGTGAGGACATCCACCTCCCGGTCGATCGCCTCCTCCAGCTCGATCTTGAGGCCCGAGAGGTCCATCAGGCTCTTTCGCCCCTCAAACTCCACCAGGATGTCCACGTCGCTTTCTTCGGTCATCTCGCCTCGGACGATCGACCCGAAGAAGGCGGCCCTCTTAACGTCGTTTCTCCGCAGGACGGCGAGGACCTTCTCGCGCAGCTCTTCGATCTGGTCGGTCATATCTTCCGCCTCAAATTTGTCTCCGGTCTCCGGCTAATTTTGAGAAGAGGGCGGTGATATGATATCACCTTTTCCGCCGCGCTCCTTTTGGGGATGGAGGCAGTCTTGGCGGAGGCACTGTCGCAGCCTGGAGGCGAAGGGCGCGGGGGGGGCGCGGGATGAGGGGCGGCCGCTCTCCCGCTCGATCGCCCCCCGAAAGCCCGCGTTTCGCCAGACCAGAAGGTCCGTCGGGCTCATTCGCCCCGCAAAATTCGCCAGGATCTCTCCGTCGCCCTCGCAGGTCACCACGCCCCGGTTGATCGGACCGAAGGAGGGCGGCCATCAAGAAGCCGGTCTCTCGAAGGGGTGGCGGGGACCTCTCCCCATCCGCGGTACCGATGGCGCGATCTCGGCGGAGGGCGCTGTCGCGGCCTGGGGGCGCGGGTGCCGGGCACCCGGGCGGCGCCGGATGGAAGGGATGCTGCTGGATGATTCGTTTTTGAGTTGGAGCAAAAATCGGTTCGCAGTCCAGCTATCAGGACGGCTTAAAATAATATGGTAGCAGCCTGAAGGCCATCTCAAAGGTTCTCTTCGAACTGGATGCCGAACCATATCGCATAATCGATCATAAACAGTCAATCTTTTAATCAGGAGATGAAAAGCCTTTTAAATCGAGAGATATAACAGTTGATAAAGGAGGAATTGATATCGCCACCAAAGAAGTAATTCCGGCCTTTCTTGCCATTGGGGTGCTGTTTGTCTGCACAGCTTTCGGCGCGGACTCATCGACCAGCAACGTTACACAAATCGCCTCAATGGAGCCCTTTCAGCTGGAGGAGTGGGGCTCCTTCTGGACCGTCGACCTCCAAGGGGAGAGGCTCTTTGCCGCCTATGCTGAAGTAGGCCATCTCTGGGAAAGCTCGATAGATACCGACCTGACGAAATCCGGCCGACTATCGCGGGTGCTGATCGACGAAGTCGAAGATCGCGTCTTCACTTCGGGCATGCCCCTGGAGCTGGAGGAGGGGTACGAGCTTGCGATCCAGTCCATCGACCTCGACGGCAACAAGGTCTTCGTCCAGCTGATGAGGGGCGGTGCAGTCGTCGATTCTGCCGTGGTGGAGCCCTCTCGGGAAGGAGCAGACTTAGACGACAGGACCTACACCTACTCGGTGGATCTGGGCGGAGCTGAGGAGGACGTCGTCATCATAGCCGTCCACTTCAAGAACTCCTTCCGAGGAGCCGACAGGGACCTGGCCACCGTCGACGGGATCTGGCAGATCTCTGATACCCCTATCGAGATTGGGGAGGGAGAGGTCCGGGTTCCTCAGTGGAGAAATTTCGAGCGGGATGATTGGGGGCACTTCTATACCCTCGAATCGGACGGAGAGGATTACTTTGCCGCCTACGCCGACGACGGCTGCCTGTACGACGTCTCCAAGGAGCCGGACCTTGTGAATCACAACCTGCTATCTCGGATCATCTACGACGACGGCCAGGAGAGGACCTTCACCAGCGGCACGTCGCTGGAGCTGGAGGAGGGGTACGAACTGGCAATCGAATCGATCGACCTGGACGGCAACAAAGTTTACGTCGAGCTTCTGAAGGATGGCAGGGTTGTTGATGCAGAAATTATCAATGCCGGAGTGCTGGGAGCTGCCGCCGAGGAGAAGACCTACACCTACACCAGGGATATGGGAGAAGCCGAGGATGTGGTCACAATAGCGGTCCACTTCGAGCGATCCTTCCGGGGGGCCGATCAGGACCTGGCCACCATCGACGGGATATGGCAGATCTCCGAGACGCCGATCAGCGTCTAGGAGGCGATATCCAAGGGAAGATCGCCAATATTACCAGGGCTCTGAGCAGAGATCGACCGCCGCCCGGAAGACGTCGCAGGAGTGCAGGCGCCCGGGGCGGCGCCGGATGAGGAGGCCGCTGCCTGGCGCGGTGAGTTGGGCGAGATGTGAGGATTGAGGCTTATATAATTGAGCATAGAGGACGGCTTCGCAATCACGGCGTTTCTCACGAGAAGGTTGAAGCTGCTCGAAAGGAGGTCGAAGATATGGGCGCGGCAGAGGTAGAGAAGGTATCGGCGCTGGTCCCCCACCTGCTCACCATCCCCCATAAGAAGATCTGGGTCGATTACGACGAGGAGGCGGACGTCCTCTATGTGAACTTCAAGAGGCCTAGCCGTGCCGACGACTCCGAGCTGACCGACGACGACGTCATCATCAGGCGCGAGAAGGGCGAGGTGGTGGGGATGACCTTCCTCAACGTCGCCAAGCGGTTCGGGACGAAAGGCAAGGCCTGATCCCGGTGACGATGATGGCGGCCCTCACTGCCTCGCATTTGATTCGCCTGCCCGGAAGGTCCGTCGGGCTCATCCGACCCGAAAGCTCCGCCGGCGTCTCTCCTTCGCCCTCGCAGGTCACCTCGCCCCGGAGGATCGGACCGAAGGAGGGCGGCCATCAAGAAGCCGGTCTCTCGAAGGGGCGGCGGGGAATTACTTGTGGAGGTTGGGAAGGAAAACTTCCTTGCGGAGACAAGGGTCATCCTGATAAAAAATGATAATTTAAGTGGGAAACTTATTTATATTATGGTTTTATAATAAGTATCTGCAACGAGCGCCTCGATGAAAAGGGAATTGAAAGAAATGTCAAAAGGATGAAGGATGATCAGCAAAAGGCTTGATATTATTCCCGAGAGAGCTCAGAGGGAGGGATTTTGGTAGAAATGAAAACTAAACTACTCGGTTGGGTTACCATAGGATTGATGATGGCAACGATAGTGGCGGCCAGCGACGATAGCTCCATCCCCCTGACACTTGGCGTGAGAGAAGATATCGTTGATGAGATTCTTACCAACGCGGCCTTGGCGGGATATTACCCTCAGGAAGTTAAGATATACGATCGACCTTGGGTACCCGAGCCTGGAGTCGAGCTTGTCATCCAATATCTAGATGATGATATAGTGGCTTCTGGCAGGCAGCAGGAGGTCGCAGATGATCTCTATACGATGGCATGGAATGCGTGCGCGGCCCGGCCAGAAACCGTCGACCAGATTTGGGTGGGAGTCACCTGCACAGCGAACCCTAACTTCTTAGCTGGTCACGGATGCGCCTTAGGGCAGAGAATTGGGCACCCACCTTGATCAAAGATCGCTTCAATCGCCGATGGTACAGTTTGCATGCCATATAGCTCCATGGCTAAATTATGGAATCGCCGAAGTTTTGTGCTTTTGGAGCTGGGGTATTGGCTGCTTGTCCAGCACGCAGTCAATGTCAGTGAGATACTTCCAGAAGGCGATTTCTAAGCCCAAGGAAAATCAAGGGATAAATATGAGCCCTCCGGACGGGCGGACGCGCCTTGGCGCCCGCCCTCCCGATGGCTTAGCATCCCTCCTTTAAGAGATGATCTTCACTCTTTCTTCAGCCACGGCATCATGGCCCGGAGCTCCGCGCCCACCTCTTCGATGAGGTGCTCGGACTCCATCCTCTCCAGGGCCCTCTTGACGGGAAGGCCGGCCTGGGACTCCAGGATCCACTCCCGGGCGAACTCGCCGGTCTGGATCTCCGTCAGGATCTCCCACATCGCCTCCCTCGACTGCTCGTTGATGATCCGGTCGCCCCGGGTGAGGCCGCCGTACTCGGCGGTGTTGGAGACGTTATCCCACATCCGCATCAGGCCGCCCTCGTAGATCAGGTCGACGATCAGCTTCAGCTCGTGGCAGGTCTCGAAGTAGGCGATCTCGGGCTGGTAGCCGGCCCGGATGAGGGTCTCAAAGGAGGCCTTTATAAGCTCTGTAACGCCGCCGCAGAGGTCGACCTGCTCCCCGAAGAGGTCGGTCTCCGTCTCCTCCTGGAAGGTCGTCTCCAGGACCCCGGCCCGGGTCCCGCCGATCCCCTTGGCGTAGGCCATCGCCTTATCGAAGGCGGTGCCGGTGAAGTCCTGCTGGATGGCGACGAGGCACGGCGTTCCTATCCCCTCGACGTAGGTCCTCCGGACCAGGTCGCCGGGCCCCTTCGGCGCCACCATGTAGACGTCGACGTTCTCGGGGGGTATGATCTGAGAGAAGTGGATGTTGAAGCCGTGGGAGAAGCCGAGGGCGTTCCCCTCTTCGAGGTGAGGCTCGATGTCCTTCTTGTAGATCTTCGGGTGGAGCTCGTCGGGGAGGAGGATGTGGATCAGGTCCGCCTCCTTCGCCGCCTCGGGGGTCGTCGTCACCCTGATCCCGTCCGCCTCCGCCCTCTTCCAGGCCTTCGAGCCGGGGACGTCCGCCGCGACGACCTCGAGCCCCGAGTCCCGGAGGTTCTGGGCCTGGGCGTGCCCTTGGCTTCCGTACCCGATGATGGCGATCGTCTTCCCCTTCAGGACGCCCAGGTCGGCGTCCCCGTCGTGGTATATCTTTGCCATTTTCTGTAGTCCTCCCTATCTTGAGAAGTCCTCTTCTGAGAATCCATTACGCATTAAATATAAACTTGATCTGGTTCGTGATTGATGTTCGATGATCCGTCCGGTCCCCTGGGGGAGACCCTTCGTTCGGCCCGGGTCCGATGAGGGCCGGGCCGAACCGATCAGGGGTTCACCACCTTCGCACCCCTGATCATCGAGACCTTCCCGGTCCGGGCCATCTCCTTGATCCCGAACTGGCGGAGGAGCCGGACCATCGCCTCGACCTTGTCCTGGCTCCCCGTCACCTCGATTATCATCGATCGGGGAGATACGTCGATGATCTTCGCCCGGAAGACGCTGACGATCTGCATGATCTCGCTTCTGTCCTCCTTCTTCGCCGCGACCTTTATCATCGCCAGCTCTCGCTCCACCGACTCCGCAGGGTCGAGCTCGCTGACCCGGATGACGTTTATCAGCTTGTTCAGCTGCTTTGTCACCTGCTCGAGGACGACCTCGTCTCCGTCGACGGTGATCGTCATCCTGGAGTAGTCGGGGTTGTCCGTCGCCCCGACGGTGAGGCTGTCGATGTTGAAGCCGCGCCTGCTGAAGAGCCCCGCTATCCTCACCAGGACGCCGGGCCTGTTCTCGACGATGAGGGCTATGGTATGGAGCACCTTCACCCCTCCAGCTCCAGAATCTCCGCGGCAGCCGATCCTGCATACGCCTTCCTGGTCGTGCCAGGCTCGTCCGCCCTCTCCAGCTCCAGGATCTCGGATAGGGAGGCCCCCGCCGGGACCATCGGCGAGACCTTCTCGTCGGGGGATATGATGACGTCGACGACGGTAACCACCTCTGAATCGATCGCCTCCTTCAGCACACCCTCCAGCTCCGAGGGCTTCGTCGCCCGCAGGCCCAAGGCCCCGTACGCCTCGGCGACCTTGACGAAGTCGGGGACCCGGTGGAGGGTGGTGCTGGAGAACCTCTTCTCGTAGAAGAGGTCCTGCCACTGCCGGACCATCCCCAGGACGCCGTTGTTGAGGATGATCACCTTGACGGCGACCTCGTTGACGACGGCCGTCGCCAGCTCCTGGATGTTCATCTGGAAGCTCCCGTCCCCGGCTATGTCGAATACATCTGCATCGGGGCAGCCGAGCTTCGCCCCGATCGCCGCCGGAAATCCGTACCCCATCGTCCCCAGCCCCCCGGAGGATATGAACCTCCGGGGATCCTTGTGGGTGAAGAACTGAGCTGCCCACATCTGGTTCTGGCCGACCTCCGTCACGATGACCGCCTCGGGGCAGAGCTCGTAGAGGGTCTCCAGGACCGCCTGGGGCTTGATCGTCTCGGAGTCCTTGGCATAGCCGAGGGGATGTTCGCCCTTCCAGCCGGAGATCTTGTCGTTCCAGGGGCTCCAGGGCTTATCCTCGACGGCCTTGGCCAGCTCCGTTAGGGCGGACTTGGCGTCCCCGACGACCGGTATGTCCACCCGGACGTTCTTGCCGATCTCGGCGGGGTCGACGTCGACGTGGATCACCCTCGCCTGGGGGGCGAAGCTCGCCACCTTTCCTGTGACCCGGTCGTCGAAGCGCGCCCCCACGGCCAGGATCAGGTCCGCCTCCTGGACGGCGTAGTTGGCGTACTTCGTCCCGTGCATCCCCAGCATCCCCAGGGAGAGGGGATGGTCCTCGGGGAAGCAGCCGATCCCCATCAGGGTCGTCGTCACCGGGGCCTTGATCCTCTCTGCGAGCCGGAGGAGCTCCCGGTGGCCGTCGGAGTACTTGACGCCGCCTCCGACGTAGATGACGGGCCTCTCCGCCTCCATCAGGGCTTTCGCCGCCTTCCTGATCTGGAGGTGGTGGACCTTCAGGTTCGGGCTGTAGCCCGGAAGGTTGATCTCCGGATACTTGAACTCCACCTCGTCGGCGGTGACGTCCCGGGGAAGGTCGATGAGGACGGGGCCGGGCCTCCCGGTCCGGGCGATGTAGAACGCCTCCCTGAAGACCCGGGGGATCTCCTTCGCATCCTTGACGAGGTAGCTGTGCTTGGTCACCGGCATAGTGATCCCGGTGATGTCCGCCTCCTGGAAGGCGTCCTTCCCGATGAGGTTCGTCGGGACCTGGCCGGTCATCGCCACCATCGGCACCGAGTCCATGTAGGCGGTGGCTATCCCCGTCACCAGGTTCGTGGCGCCGGGCCCCGAGGTCGCAAGGCATACCCCGACGCGGCCCGTCGCCCTCGCGTATCCGTCGGCGGCGTGGGCCGCCGCCTGCTCATGCCTGACGAGAATGTGCCTGATATCCGAATCGTAAATGGCGTCATAGAGGGGCAGAAGCACCCCGCCCGGAAGCCCGAAGATGATCTCGACCCCCTCGAGCTTCAGGCACTCCAGGATGGCTTCGGCCCCGCTCATCTTACCCATCTATCCGTCCTCCTCAAGTTGCATCAGCCTGTTGATCCCTTCCAAGACGGCCTCCACGGAGGCCATGATGATGTCCGCTCCCGCCCCCCGGGCCGTTATGGTCCGGTCGCCCATCGCCATCGTAACCCAGACCTCGACGAGGGCGTTCGTACCGCCGGTGACGGCGTCGACGTGGTACTCCTCGAGCCTCACGTCCCTCACCCCGGAGATGGCCCGGCGGATGGCGTTGATCGCCGCGTCCACCGGCCCGACCCCCGTCCCCGCCTCCAGGATCTCCGACCCGTTGACTATGATCCTGACGCTGGCGGTCGGAATGGCATGGTTTCCGCTGACGATGGTGAACTCGTTCAGCTTCACCTTCGGCTCCTTCTGGATCGATAGGACGATCTCCGCGATCGTCTGAAGGTCGGCGTCTGTGACCCGTTTCCCCTTGTCCCCCAGCTCCTTGACCCGGGAGAGGATCTCGGCGAGCTCGCCCTCGGTGGACTCGATCCCCAGCTCCCTCAGGGCGAGCTCGACGGAGCTTCGGCCGGCGTGCTTTCCGAGGACGATCCTCCTCTTCCTCCCCACCGCCTCGGGGTGGATCGGCTCGTAGGTCGAGGTGTCGGCGAGGAGGCCGTGGACGTGGATCCCCGCCTCGTGGGTGAAGGCGTTCTCCCCGACGATGGCCTTGTTGGGGGCGACCGGAATCCCCGTCAGCCTGCTGACGAGGCGGGAGAGGGAGTAGAGCTCCTGACACTGGATCTCCGTCTTTATGCCGTAGAGGGACTCCAGGGTCATCACCACCTCTTCGAGGCTGGTGTTCCCGCCCCGCTCTCCGATGCCGTTGACGGTGACGTGGGCCATGGAGGCCCCGCCCCGCAAGGCGGCGACGGTATTCGCCGTAGCGAGGCCGAAGTCGTCGTGACAGTGGACGCTCACCGGCACTGGAAGCTTTGATAGCCGCGAGAAGACCTCGAAGGCCTTCTCCGCGACTAAAACCCCCACGGTGTCGCAGTAGCAGAGCCGATCGGCTCCGGCGTCGATCCCCGCCCGATAGAGGGCAGTTAGATACCCCTCGTCGGCGCGGCTTGCGTCCTCGCCGGATAGTTCGACGATTAGGCCGTGGCCCTTGGCGTACTCGGTCACCTCCACCGCCGCCCTCATAACCCCCTCCCGGTCGGACCGGAGCTTGCACCGGATGTGAAGGTCCGAGACCGGCACCACCAGGTGGATGGAGTCGACATCACAATTGAGGGCGAGGTCCACGTCGCCGGTCCGCGCCCGGACGTAGCTGCAGACCTCGGCCCGGAGCCCCTCCTCGGCCACCGCCTTCATGGCCCTCCTCTCGCCTTCGGAGGTGACGGCGGAGCCCGCCTCGATGACGTCGAGGCCGAGGGCGTCCAGTTGCCGGGCGATGCTCACCTTCTCCTCCAGGGTCAGGGAGACCCCGGGGGTCTGTTCACCGTCCCGAAGCGTCGTGTCCAGGAGACGAACTCTACCAAATAAAGCGATCCCACGCATTCATATTCCATCACCAAACTGAGACCACAAAAATATGGTCGATCTCCCACCAAGGGGTTTTTTATAGTTGATAAAGCTGACGACGGAAGACCGCCGACGTCGGCCGGGATCTTCCTGTAACCGGACGCCGATGGAAGGAAAGATTTATCACTCCCGGGGGGCCATTAATCGCCTTCAGCCATAGGACAGCTCGATAGATAGGGGTTCAAAGGTCGGGGTCGGGTGCAAAAATGGGGTCAAGCGCAAAGACAGGATCAGAGGCGGAGCTGAGGGGTGCGGAGACGTCGGGGGAGCTGGAGGTCGCGGAGCTCCTCCTCACGGCGGAGATATACAACCGATCCGAGAACCTGACCGAGGACGACCTCCCGCCGAAGATCAGGAAACACTACTTCGATCCCGTGACGAGAAAGGTGAAGCGGCCGATCTACGTCACCGAGGGGGACGTCCAGGAGATCTTCGGCCTCGGCAGCGTCCGGGAAGCGGCGAGGAGCCTGCCCTTCGTCGACCGGGAGGGGATCCGCGACCAGCTGAGGCTCACCGTCTTCGACCTGGGGGCGAGGTGGTTCGTCAAGCGCGACTCCCTGGAGAGGATCAGGTCCAACCCCACCCTCGCCTACTTCTACGAGAACTACGACTCCCTCGACGTCAGCTACGCCGAGGCGAGGAAGAGAAACCAGCCTCTACTGACTGATCGGGAGTGGATCCAGTCGAAGATCCGGGAGATGGAGGCGAAGGTCGAAGAGGCGGACGAGATCCTGAAGCTCGTCAGGATCAAGGCCCCCGAAGACGTCCGGGACCGGATCGAGGACCTGGTATTAACGAAGGACCAGGTGACGGAGATCGAGAAGGCGGCCAAGGCCCTGGAGCACCGCGATTACCTGAGAGAGGTGGGGCTCTACGACATCGGAAAGCTCCTCTTCGTCGGGCCTCCGGGGACGGGGAAGACCTCCACCGCCATGGCCCTCTCAGGGAAGTTCGGCCTCCCCCTGGTGGAGGTCCGCCTCTCGATGGTGACGAGCCAGTACCTCGGGGAGACCAGCAAGAACATCGACAAGGTCTTCGACCTCGCGAAGACCCTCAGCCCCTGTATCCTCTTCATCGACGAGTTCGACTTCGTAGCCAAGACCAGGACCTCCGATGAGCACGGCGCCATCAAGAGGGCTGTCAACACCCTCCTCAAGGCGATCGACGACGTCAGCCTGGTGGAGGACGGGGTCCTCCTCATCGCCGCCACAAACCACCCCCAGCTCCTCGACTACGCCGCATGGAGGAGGTTTGACAAGGTGGTGAGCTTCCCCCTCCCCGACGAGGAGATGAGGCGGAGGATCTTCGGGAAGGTCCTGGGGAGGATGGACGCCCGGGTCGACCCCGAGGTCCTGGCCGAGAGGACGGAGGGGTACTCCGGCTCCGACATCCGGCTGGTGGTGAGGGAGGCGGTCCTCAACGCCCTCCTCGCGGACAGGAGGTCCATCGACCAGGAGGATATGCTCCGGGCGATCACCGAGTTCGATCGTCGGATCACCGAACACCGGGGGAGCGCCGCCCCATGAGAGTAACCCTCCTGGGGACCGGAGACGCCATAGGCACCCCGAAGATAGGGTGCCGGTGCCCGGCCTGCACCGACGCCCTCTGCGGCGGTAAAAGCAGAAGGCTCAGGTTCTCGATCCTGGTGGAGAACGGCAGCGGCAAGGTCCTGATCGACACGAGCCCCGACCTCCGGTGGCAGCTGATCCGGACCGGGATCAGCCGGGTGGACGGGGTGATCTGGACCCACGCCCACTACGACCACTACGCCGGATTCGGCGACTTCCACCGGGTCCAGAACAGGGTTCCCGCCTACGGCCTGAAGGAGACGATGGACTACATTCTGAACTACCTGTACTTCATGAGGCCGAGGCGGAACGTCGTCGAGATGGGGGTCCCCTTCGAGGTCGCCGGGATGGAGTTCACCCTCTTCGAGGTGAACCACCCCCCCATCTGCGAGGCGGCGGGGGTCGTCGTCCGGGAGGGGAATAAGAAGCTGGTGGTGACGGGAGATACGACCCTCCAGATCCCCGAGGCGAGCCTCGACCTGATGAGGAACGCCGACCTCCTGGTCGCCGACGCCATAACCCCCCCGGGATACGCCCTCACCAAGCACATGAACTCGGAGGAGGCGGTGGGCCTGGGCCGGGAGCTCGCGGCGAAAGAGGTGGTTCTGACCCACATCAGCCACCTCTTCCCCCCCCACGAGATCGCCGCCAAGAGGTGGCCCCTCGGCTACGACATGATGGCGATAGAGCTCTGAATCGAAAGTTGTTTATCTTTTGGATCCCCGCGATGCTATCATGGGGGGTATCTCCGCTTCTGGAAGCCTATCGGCCGTATTTGGCGCCCTCCTCCTCCTCTCGGTCCCATCGGGGGGGGAGGGGTTCGTCTGGGATCGTGACTTTGGGGGGCTCCTGGAGATCCCCCCCATCCAGACGAGCGGGGTCGCGGTTGGGCCGGAGCCCGCCCCGGCCGCAAACCTCTCCGACGGAGCCGACGGGGGGAGGGTGCCCACCTCAGAGCTTTCTGCGGCCATCGAAGCCCTCTTTACCGCCTCAGGGCGCCCGGAGGGCGGAGCCGACGGCCGGACCGAAGCTCCAGGCTTCTCCTTCGTCCTCCCCCCCGGATGGACGGCGACCCCCCGGGGGGACCAGGATGGCGGAAACCTCACCCTGGAGGGGGGCTGCTCCTTCGCGACGGTCGGCTGGTTCGAGGATCCGGGGATCGACCCCGAGGTCCTTCTCCGGCAGGTGGGGAGGGCCTATAGGAGCGACGCCCTTCGGTTCTCCGTCCTCGAGGTGGAGCCGGGAAGGCCGATCGTCGTCGACGGCCAGAGGGCCTCGGCCCTGAACGTCTTCTACATGTACGGCGGCCGGGATTCCCAGAAGCGGATCGTAGCCTGGCCTTCGCCAAGGTCGGGGCGGTTCTTCTTCGCCTCCTTCTGGTCCTGCACCGAGGGGTGGGAGGAGAACCTGGGGGCGTTCGAGGCGTTCCTCGAGAGCTTCCGGGACGAGGGGTCCGAGGGGTATGTTGAGCTGGAGCCTAGAAACGCCACCTTCGACGGCTGGGGGTCGGTCCTCTCGGAGACCCTCCGATCCCATCACTTCGAGGGGGTGGAGGCCGCCCCCACCCCGGAGGTGGAGGTGAAGGTGACGTTGACCGCCCATCGGGTGGCCGACAGGGTCGACCACCTCGCCTCCGAGGAGATCGTCTCATCGACCCGGGCAGCCCTCCCGGCAAGGGAGGCGGCCCTCGAAAGCCTCCTCCTCGATCGGGGGTACCAGGCCGCCGTCCTCCGGGGGGGCGGCTCCTTCTGGGTGGTGGTCCTGGGGCCCGACGGGGGATGGCAGGCGATCTCCTCCTCCGGGGCGGGGGGTCGCGGGGTGGGAAGCCTCGTCGGCCCCGAGGATCTCGGATGGTACAGGGGGCTGGTGGTCGCCCTGCCGGAGGCCGTCGAAAGAAGCGAGGCCCTCGTCGTCCAGGACTGCGACCCGCCCCGGCTCCTCCGCCTCGATCCCAGGGCCGAGGTGAACCTCACCTGGATCCTGGGGCTGGAGGGGCTCCTCGACCGGTACAGCTACTCCTCCGATGGGGCAGACCCAGGTTCCTTCGCGAAGGCCCAGGTCTGCTGGGCGCTCCTCGAAAGGGAGGGGCACGACGCCCTCCTGATGAGGGGTTGTGAGGGCCATCCCCTCCACCCCCGGATGTGGGTGATCGTCCGCCATCCGGGGTCGGGGCACGTGGCGGTGGACCCGGGGGCCGCCGGGGATCGGGGGCTGGGGGAGATCGTGTCAGGGGCAGAGTGGTTCCATGGGGTCGGCTACGAGACGAGCCTCCAGTACTCCTGCCTCCACCCGGGAGAGGGGCTCGCCATCGATCCGGGGGCCGTCAAGACGCCGGCCCCCTGATGATCCCCCATATCTTTAACCGCCTGGCAGCCCCTACGGAGAGATCGTGACCTCCGCCGAAACCACTGACCGCCGTCGTCTGACCCCCGAGGAGCGGGATCGGCTCCTCTCCTCCCTCAGCTCCGAGGGGGACAGGATCATGCTCCGGATCCTCCTGGAGACGGGCCGCCCCCTCGAAGATCTCCTGGGGGCGAGGTTCTCCGACCTCGACCCCCGCCGAGGGGCCCTCCGGCTCGGCAGGCGCGGGAGCAGGGATCTTCGGGGGAGGTCTGGCGAGGGGGCCGGAGGAGGGATGGCGGGATCGGTGGGGGAGGTTATCGATTCGGAGTTCGAGGAGGTCCCCCTATCCCCAGAGCTTCTGGCGGCAGCGTCCGAATATGGCGAGAAGAATCCGGGAAAAAACTACATCTTCGAGGGGAGGTGCGGAAAGCCCGTCGGCCCCAAGTGGATCCGCTGCGCCATCGAGCCGACCGCCGAGAGGCTAGGCCTCGGCGAGATCTTCCGCGGGCGGGGGCCTGGGGCTCCCCCGAGGTCGGGCCGCCTGGACGAAGGGTCAGCCGGCTCTTCGGCGGCGGGCCAGGGCTATGACCCCACCGGCGGCGGCAAGGCCAGACCCCAGGAGGATCGCCGCCCCGTCCAGGTGGAGGATGAGGAAGAGGCAGGTCAGGATCCCCAGGACCGGGAGGACGGGGACCCAGCCGACGGCCAGAGGGACCCGGAAGGGGCGGGGCCGGTCGGGATCTCTCCGCCTCAGGGCTATCAGGCTTCCGTTGATGACGATGAAGGTCAGAAAGAGGATGAAGTCGTTGGCGCTGGCGACGAAGGCGATCTCCCCGGAGAAGGCGAAGGCGATCGAGAGGAGCGTCACGGCGACGATCGCCGCCATCGGCGTCCTCCTCCCCGGATGGACCCGGCCGAGGACGGTCGGTAACGACGCGGCCTCGGCCATCCCGTAGGCTATCCTGGATGCGGCGAGGAGCATCAGGAGGACGGTGTTGGCGGTGGCGAATAAGGCGATGGCCGAGATGACGACGAAGGCCTCCGGCCCGAGGGCCTCGGCCGCCACCTCGGCGAAGGGGGCGGATGAGGCGGCCAAAACCTCCCAGGGGACGACGGAGACGACGCTGAGGGCCACCAGGATGTAGAGGATGATGGTGATGGCGAGGGCAGCGATCAGGGCTAGGGGCATATTCCTCTCGGGGTCCCTCGTCTCCTCCGAGAGCTTCACCATCTCCTCAAATCCCATGTAGGCGAAGAAGATGAGGGCCGCCGCCTCGAAGACCCCGGTGAGGCCGCCGGGCATCTGGAGGTAGTCGACGCTCCCGAGATGCGGGATCCCGACGTAGATGACGATCAAAAGCCCCGCCGTCTCGATGAGGGTGAATACGATGGCAAACCAGGCCGAGAGCTTCACCCCCCAGAGGAGGACGACGGAGAGGAGGAGGATCAGCAGGACCGCCGATGGTAGGATCGGCGCTCCCGTCAGGGCCTCGAAGTAGCCTCCGAAGCCGAGGGCGACGGTGGAGGCTCCGATGACCCCGCTGAAGATGATCAGCCATCCGACGACGAAGGCGAGCCTTTTGCCGAAGGCGCGGTCTGTGTACTCGTACTCGGCGCTGGCCCTCGGAAAGATCGAGGAGAGCTCGGCGTAGCTGAGGCCTGTGAAGATGGCGATCAGCGCCGCCAGGGCGAAGGCGATCCATACGGAGTTTCCGGCAAGCTCCGCCGCCTTCCCGATCAAGGCGTATATCCCGGCCCCGAGGATGATCCCGACCCCGGAGAGGGTCACCTCGAAGAGCCCCAGCTCCCGTTTAAGCTCCGTTCTTCCGCTCATCGTATTCCTCGTCGTATTGAACGTATCCGATAAATGTGTTACGTCAGATATCGCATAGACTGAAGGGATTCAGTTACATTATATTTATATCCTTGAACGTCATATGCCGCCCCGAGGCCTATGAGCGCGAGGATAGCTCTTCATACCCTGGGTTTTCTAATGATCGTTCTCGGGGCTTTGATGCTTGTGCCATTAGCAGTCTCGATAATTTATTCAGAGCCCTCGGGGGTCGTGGCATTCGTTTTATCCTCTTTGGCGACCCTGGCCGTCGGTTATTCCATGAGACGCCTCGGATCCGGAGGAGATGTGGGACATAAAGACGCCTTCCTGATCGTCACCTTCGGCTGGCTCCTGGCGGCAGTCTTTGGGGCCCTTCCCTTCGTTCTTATGGGCGTGGGCTTCATTGACTCCCTCTTCGAGTCGATGTCCGGGTTTACAACCACGGGGGCGACGATCCTCACCGAATACGACGCTAACGGTTACTGGATCATAAACTCCACCGCCTCAAGCGGTTGCCTCGCATCGGGTATAGTCACAGGCTTGAGCCATCAGCTTGCTGGAGGGCCGACGACAAACGCCGCCCTCATCGGAGGCGATATCGCTGATCCAACTTATTACGGCCTCCTTTTCTGGAGGTCTTTCACCCAGCTCCTCGGCGGCCTCGGCATAATCTTGCTCTTCATAGCGATCTTTCCCCATCTCGGTGTTGCTGGAAGGCAGCTATATTACGTCGACTCCGCCAGGCTTAAAAAAGAGACCCTGACCCCTCGGGTGAAGGATACGGCAAAGATATTCTGGGGCATATACCTCCTCATGGTGGGGTTGGAGACCTTCATGCTGTATTTGGCGGGAATGCCGATATACGATTCGATCTTGACCGCCTTTGCAACCCTCTCGACGGCGGGCTATTCTCCCCAAGCCTCCGGCATCGTCGCCTACTCTAGCCTTCCGATTGAGGCGATCGTGGTCTTCTTCATGATCCTTGGAGCGACGAGCTACAACCTCCACTACATCCTCCTCTACAAAGGCTCGATCTCGGTTTATGTGAGAGACTCAGAGTTCAGGTTCTACCTGTTGATAATGGCGTCAGCGATCGTTATGATCCTCTTGGCCGGTGGAGGGGAGGGAAACCTTCTCCACAGGCTCAGAATCGTCGGCTTTCAGGTAGTCACCACCATGACGACCACCGGATTTACGAATAACTTCGAATATAATACCTGGCCGGTCGCCTCCAGCATGATTATTGTGGCTCTGATGCTGATCGGCGGTTGCGTCGGCTCAACGGGTGGGGGGATAAAGGTCGCGCGCATACTGCTGATATTAAAGTACGGCAGACGTGAGCTGATCGAGCTGATCCACCCCCGAGCCGTAAAGCCGATAAAGATTACCGGAGCCACGGTCCAGGAAGAGGTCCTTCGATCGATACTCTTCTTTGCCCTTCTCTATCTGCTGGTATTTTTCGTCGCTTCCCTGGCGATGGCCCTGACGGAGGCGGGAAATCCGGTATTCGACCTGATCTCGACGGTTTCAGCGATCGCAACCTGCATGGGGGCGGTGGGTCCTGGTCTTGGTGCTGTCGCTTATGACTTCAGCGGCGTAACCGCCGCCGGCAAGATGATCGGCGTGATCTGCATGTTCGTAGGAAGGATGGAGATACTTCCGGTGATGGTGCTATTCATGCCTAATTTCTGGAGGAAATAGTCGTCTGGATTTTCTTCTTCCTCCTTCGCCACAATCGAGAAGATAGACCTGAGCTTCGATGTCACATTAGCAGTTCCAGCCTCCGCCTGCACATTTGGCGTCTTAGGCCTCGTCTGCGGTTTGGTGGCGGTTGAAAGATTGAAGATCATCACAGACCCGCCTTCTGAGGAAAGAAGCCCACCAGAAGTTGTTTATCTCCGGATGGAGTGAATTAAAGTACACGATGACCAAAATTGATGGCCAAAGACGCCCAGACACCTTCCGAGAGCTGGTGGAGTTCTACCTCATCGACTACCAGACCCCCCTGGGCAAGGGGATCGACGTCTCCATCATCTTCCTGAACCTCCTCGTCTGCGCCATCTTCGTCCTCGACACCTACGAGATATCCGAAGCGACGAGGTCCTTCCTCTGGAGGCTGGAGGTCGCAGTCGTCGGCCTCTTCGTCCTCGAGTACCTCGCCCGCCTCTACGCCGCCCCCGATCGGCGAAGGCAGATTTCGGGGATATACAGCGTCATAGACCTAGTGGCGATCCTACCGACCCTCTTCCAGGCGGTCCTCCCCCTCTTCGGCCTCACCCTCAACATCGCATTCGTCAAGACGATCCGGGTCTTCAAGGTCTTGAGGATCTTCAGGTTCCTCCGTTTCATCGCCGCCCCCCACCTCTTCTTCGGGAGCATCTCCCTGGAGCTGGTGAAGCTGGTCCGGCTGGTGACGACGATTTTGATCCTCTTCTTCATCGGCTCGGGGATCTTCTTCCACGTCGAAAGCCCCGCGAACCCCGGGGTCACAAACTTCGGGGACGCCTTCTACTTCACAGTGGTGGCCCTGACGACCGTCGGCTTCGGGGACGTCACTCCCTCCACCGATGCAGGAAGACTGGTGACGATCCTGATGATCCTCTCCGGGATCATCCTCATCCCCTGGGAGGCGAGCAAGATCGTCAAGGAGTGGGTCCTGATCACCAGGAAGACGAGCACCCTCTGCCCCCTCTGCGGCCTTGAGGAGCACGAGGTCGACGCCTCCTACTGCAGGCGGTGCGGCCATCGCCTCTACCACCAGCAGATCTCCGAGGCCGGCGAAGAAGGCGAGTTCTGACATTATCCAGGGGCAGGGGGGCGATCGAAGGGGAGGAGATGGAGGGGGCCGGCGGAGCCCGCCAGGGGAGGGAATCATAGCTCTTATTTCGCGAATGTAATCCCCCTCCCGGACCGGGGAAGGGGAGGGCAGATCTTTCTATTTAAGGACGATCTGAGATTTTATTCCCCTGGATCATGGCTTCAGTCCATTAAACGCCCGATTACAGCGTCATAGGACGGGGAAAGAGCATTTCCGGGATTTTCTGCCTAAAAGCCAAATAAAAAGAGTAATTCGGATTTTGATAAGATAACCAGGGATAATATGGCTTTTTTCGAGGCTCAAACCCTCGGATCAACAGGTTTATCTACCTGATATAGATATCAGCGGGTTGGTAAACACATGACCGCGAATGACTTCGCAAACCACCTTGATAGTTATGTTTCAAGGGTATTATCTGGATTCAGACCATCAAAGCAGGTATTATCCAGCTTGAGCCAGAAAATAGACGAATTCGGAGCATTAGATCCGATGAAGCCGGTCATATCCATGATCACACCTCTCTTCAGGAGAGGTGAGGCAAATGTTTGATTCAGCCTCCATTTCCAGCGGCAAAACCGATTTTATAGCCGAATCCTCCGACGATAAGCCTCCACAACGGGCCGAGACCGTCCACGAGCTCCTGGCCCGCCTCGGAGGCGACATGGAGGAGATCGACCGGGTGAAAAAGGTCTACCCGATGAAGATCAGCAGCCACTTCCTCGCCCTCATCCAGGAGAAGGGCGACCCCATCTGGAAGCAGGCGGTCCCGTCCGCGGAGGAGCTCTCCGACTTCCGGAACGTGGCAGACCCCCTCTCCGAGGGGAGGGACACCAAGGTCCCCGGCCTCATCCACCGGTACCCCGACCGGGTCCTCCTGATGGTCAGCTCCAAGTGCGCCATGTACTGCAGGTTCTGTACGCGAAAGCGGTCCGTCGGAAGGGTCGAACAGACCCCGATGCAGCAGATCTTCCAGGGGATCGATTACATCCGGGGCCACCCCGAAGTTAGGGACGTCCTCCTCAGCGGCGGCGATCCTCTCCTCCGGTCCAACCGGGAGCTGGATATCATCCTCCGGGAGCTGAGGTCGATACCCCACGTCGAGATCATCAGAATTGGGAGCCGGGTCCCCTCGGTGATGCCGGAGCGGGTGACTCCGAGGCTCGTCAAGGTCCTCAAGAAGTACCACCCCCTCTACATGAACCTCCACTTCGAGCACCCCAGGGAGATCAACCCCGATAGCGAGCGGGCCCTAAAGCTCCTGGCGGACGCCGGAATCCCCCTGGGGTCCCAGACCGTCCTCCTCCGGGGGATCAACGACGACCCCGAGGTGATGAAGGAGCTGATGCAGAAGCTCGTCAAGAACCGGGTGAGGCCCTACTACATCTACCTCTGCGATCTGGTGAAGGGGGTCGAGCACTTCAGGACCACCCTCCAGGCGGGCTTCGACGTCATCTGTCACCTCCAGGGCCACACCTCCGGCCTCTGCGTCCCCCACCTGATCATCGACTCGCCGGGCGGCGGCAAGATCCCGATACTGCCGCCGGACTACCTCCTGGCCACCGATGAGGAGAAGGCGGTCATATCCAACTACAAGGGCGAGGTCTACGAGTACCCCAACCCGAGGATCTGAGATGAAGGTCGCCCTCACCTGCAACATCCTCCCATCTGACTACAGCCGGGAGTCGGGGGACGACACCTTCGCCGAGTTCGACGCCCCCTCGACGGTGGAGGCGATCAGGTCGGCCCTGCTGAACTACTGCGACTCCGTCGAGGTCGTCGAGGCGGACGAGGAGGCGTACGAGAGGCTCCGCCGCGGCGATTTCGACTTCGCCTTCAACATCGCCGAGGGGATCCGGGGGGAGGCGAGGGAGGCCCAGATCCCGGCGATGCTGGAGATGCTGGGGATCCCCTACTCCGGCTCCGGGGTCACCACCCTCGCCATCACCCTGGACAAGAGGAGGACGAAGGAGGTCCTCCTGGCCAACGGGATCCGGACCCCGCGGTTCCAGCTTTTGAGGAGAGCCGATGAGCTGAGGCCAGACCTCGATTTTCCCCTCTTCTTGAAGCCGAACGGTGAGGGGTCGAGCCGGGGGATCACCGCCAGGTCCCTGGTGAGGGAGGTGGAGGAGCTGGAGGCGGTGGCTGGCGAGATGATGGCGAAGTACCGCCAGCCCGTCCTCGTCGAGGAGTACCTGACCGGAAGGGAGTTCACGGTGGGGCTCCTCGGAAACCCGCCCGAGGTCCTTCCCGTCGTCGAGGTCGGCTTTGAGGGCCTCCCCGCGGGAGCGCCGAGGTTCGACTGCTACGAGGTGAAGTGGATCTACGACTCCCTGGAGGCCGGGTTCGACACCACCGTCTGCCCCGCCGACTTGGACGAGGACCTCCGATCCAGGATCGAGAGGGCGGCGACGGAGAGCTTCGAGGCCCTGGAGGTGAGGGACCTCTGCAGGCTCGACCTCCGCCTCGACGCCGACGGCGAGCCTTCCGTCTTCGACGTCAACGCCCTCCCCGGCCTCATCCCCGACCCCGCCGAGAACTCCCGCTTCCCCAAGGCCGCCTATGCTGCCGGCTACTCTTACGAGGGGCTGATAGGGAAGATCTTCTCCTCCGCCCTGAGCCGCCAGGGGATCTCGATATGAAGGTCGCGATCCTCTATAACGTCCCAGGAGACGGCTCCTGCCGGAGCGAGACCGAGATGGCGGCGGAGCTCGAGGTGCTGGAGACGGTGGAGGTGGCGAAACGGAGCCTGGAAGCCGCGGGCCACGAGGCCGTCCCCCTCCGGTGCAGCCTGGAGGCTCTCTTCTCCCTGAAGAACTTCGATCTCGTATTCAACCTGGCCGAGGGTTTCGGCGACGACCTCCGGGCCGAGGCGAACGTCGCCGGGTTCATCGAGCTCCTCGGCATCCCCTTCACCGGCTCCCCCTCCACAGCCCTGGAGGTGGCGAGGGACAAGGGCCTCTCCAAGCTGGTCCTGGAGAGGGAGGGGATACCCACCCCGCGGTTCTCGATATTTCGGAACGGCGAGGAGCCGTTCAGCCTCGACTTTCCGGTGATAATCAAGCCCGCCCTGGAGGATGCGTCCATCGGCATAACCTTCGACTCCATCGCAAAAGACGAGGTGGAGCTGAGGGCCAAGGTCTCGCAAGTCATAGAGACTTACTGCCAGGCCGCCCTGGCGGAGGAGTACATCGGGGGGCGAGAGGTGAACGCCGCCCTCTTCATCGGCCCCGGAGGCTTCGAGGTCCTCCCCATCTCGGAGATCGTCTTCGACCTCCCCGATGGAACGCCGAAGATCCTCGGCTTTGAGGCGAAGTGGATCGAGGAGAGCCCCCTCTACCAGAACACCATTCCCCTCTGCCCCGCCCCCCTGGAGCCGGAGCTGAGGGAAAGGATCGAAGATCTCGCAAAGAGGGCCTGCTCCGCCCTGGGGGTCGAGGGGTACGCTCGGGTCGACTTCCGGATCAGGGAGGAGGATGGCGAGCCCTTCGTCATCGAGGTGAACCCCAACCCCTGCATAAACCCGACGGGGAGCGGCTTCGCCCGGGCGGCGGCCGCCGCCGGAATGGAGTACCCGGAGCTGATTTTGAGGATAGCGAGGATTGCCCTGGACCGGTTCGGGCGGGGCCGCCTCTGGACCGATGCTAGGTCCAATGGCGGAATGGCGGCACTGGAGGGAGAAGTCGTCTTCTCGGCGGGCGGGCTCGACTTCCGGCGGGTGAGGGCGGAGGACGCCCCCCTCCTCTTCCGCTGGTTTGAGGACCAGGAGCTGACGAAGTACATGGAGCCGTCTATGTCCCTCACCATAGACCAGCTCGTGGCGAGCATCCTGTGCTCAAAGGACGAGGACTTCGTCATTTTTGAAGGCGATCTGCCTATAGGCTTCGCCTCCCTCTACGAGAGGACCCCCTGCACCGGCGAGATCTCGTACCTGATCGGCGACCCCGATCATAGGGGCGTCGGCCTCGGCAACGCCATCGTCGAGGCTATCGTAGAGCACGGCTTCTCCAGGCTGGGCTTGAATTCGATATACGCCTCCGCCACCGTCGAGAACATCTCCTCGATCAGGGCCCTGGAGGCGGCGGGCTTTCGGAGGATCGGGACCCGACGGGCCTCCTCCCTCCTGGGGGACCGCTGCCTCGACGACCTCCTCTTCGACGTCACGAGGGAGGAGTACCTCTCCGGAGGGGCGGGATCGGGAGCTTGACCGGGAGAAGAAAGCTTCTTTCTTCCCCGCAAAATCCGGATATAAGATGACCTTCCATCCGATCTGAGAGAGGTGGTCGGAGATGAAAGGTCGGATCGAGGTCATCCTCGGGGACATAACGCGGGTGGAGGCGGAGGCGATCGTCAACGCCGCAAACCCCACCCTCCTCGGCGGCGGGGGGGTCGACGGCGCGATCCACCGGGCGGCGGGCCCCCGCCTTCTCGAAGAGTGCCGAACCCTCGGCGGCTGCCCGACCGGCGAGGCGAGGATAACAAAGGGGTACGACCTTCCCGCGAAGTTCGTGATCCACACCGTGGGGCCGATCTGGCATGGGGGAGGCCGGGGCGAGGAGGATCTTCTGGCTAAGGCCTATCGCAGTTCTTTGGAGCTCGCCGGGGAGAACGGGATCAAGACGATCGCCTTTCCGGCCATAAGCGCTGGAGCCTACGGGTTTCCCATGGAGCGGGCATCAAAGATCGCCGTAGCCGAGATCAGTAGGTTTCTGGAGGGCGGAAGCTCGATCGAGAGGGTGGTGCTAGTCTGCTTCAGCGAGGAGGCGAGGGGGTGCTACCTGGAAGTGCTCTAGACATGCGAATAAGGGCTCTGGCTAGATGACAGAGTACATTAACCAAGCTCCAGCTCAGCTTCGATCTCTTCCTCGGTGTAGTATCGGCCCCGTTTCAAGTCCTCCAGCGCCTCTTCTATCCTCTTGAAGGTCTCCTCGCTGAGGGGCTCATCGTCCGTTTCCATGCTGACCAGCCGATCGGTCATCGTCGTCGTCTCAGCCGTATACTGAGCTATCGTGTGATATAGAATATGAAAGCTCCCGCCCCGTCGGGGCTGGCCCGGCAAAACGTATTCTTTTTTGGGACTGTACCCTCCGAGAGGGTGCGGATCTGAAATACCCAAATCGATCATGCCATCGAAGCGCAAGAGAGATGTAGCCCCGGCGCAAAACCCGTCTCCAGGCATAAACTGAGAGGTATTCTCTATGGAACTTGATGAGATGGCAAAGACGCTGGTTGCGACACTCCACCTGGAAACAAACCCTGTGGGCGTGAAATTGATCAGAGGCGAGGAGGAGATCCCCCCGGAGATGAAGATGATCCCAGGGCCCCTCCGCTACTGCGAGATGGTCCAGGCGGCGAGGCTCCGGGGCGAGACGACCCTCGCCAACTCCGATCTCCACTCCTGCAAGGGCGGGGCGGCGGGGCTCGGCCTGATGGAGTTTCCCGAGAACATCTCCTCAGGAAACCTCTACTTCTCGAAGCTGAACAAGGTCGAAACGAAGGAGGCGGGCTCGAAGATCGTCTCCTCCTTCCCGGCCCAGAAGGCGGGGAGCACCGTCGCGACCCTGGTGGCGCCCCTGGAGAAGATGAAGTTGAAGCCGGACGTCGTCATCTTCGTCGGAAAGCCCTTCCAGGCGAGGAGGGTCGTCCAGGCAGCCCTCTTCGCTGAGGGGGGCAGGGTGGACTTCGACACCTCCGGGATCCAGTCCTTCTGCGTCGACGCCACCTCCTCGCCGATCCTGAAGGGGGACGTGAACGTCTCCCTCGGCTGCGACGGCGCCGCCAAGAACGCCGGATTGGAGGACGACTTCGTGGTGGTGGGGATCCCCTTCGATATGGCCGAGAAGGTCGTCCCCATCCTGGCCGCCCGGGGGAAGGTCTGGGACGACTGGATGAGGTCCTGAAGGCTCACCGGAGAAGGCGCCACCGGAGGAGGACGCCTCCGTCCAGAGCCTCGGCGGCCGATAGCTCGAGCTCCGGATAGCCGCCGGAGAAGCCGGGGCCGTCGACGAGGGTGGGGGCCCTCGCCCCTCCGATGATGATGGGGCCGATGTAAGTCGAGATCTCGTCGACGAGCCCCCCCTCGACGAGGGACCAGTTGAGGGTGGCCCCCCCCTCCACCATCAGCCTTCTTACCCCTCTTTTATAGAGGAAAGAGAGGAGCTCCGGAAGATCGACCCTCTCCTCCCCGAAGGCTACGACCTCGCACCTATCCCCCAGAAGGCGGAGCCGCTCCTCGGGGGCGGCCCTCGATACGGCTAGGATGCACCCGTCCCCCAGCACCTTCGCCGAAGGCGGGGTTTTGCCCTGGCTGTCGACGACGACCCGAAGGGGGTCCTCGGGTTTCCCCAGCTTCGACCTCATGCCTCTATGGTCCGGAGACTTCACCCTCAGCCCCGGATCGTCGGCGAGGACCGTCCCCACCCCCACCATCACCGCGTCGCTCTCGGCCCGGAGGAGGCCGACCCGCCCCATATCCTCCGGCCCCGATATCCTCACCTGCTGGCGAAGGAAGGAGCTGATCTTCCCGTCGGCGCTCATGGCGCTGTTGATGAATACGAAGGGCCTCTCCATGAGGGTCTTGACGACGGAGAGGAAAGCTAAATATTTTCCCTCCCCGATCTCTCTTTCATGATGAGGCAGGATGACGAGGTAGTCCTTTCGGGGACGATCCTCCTCGGCGAGGAGCTCGAGCCCTTCGAGGGGCACCTCTGCCTCCGGGGAGGGGTCGTCGCTGAGATCGGGCCCGAGGAGGTGGAGTCGGACCTGCTGGGGATCATCGCCCCGGCCCTCGTCAACGGCCACGTCCACCTCGGCGACTCCTTCTTTAAAGACCCCCCCTACCTCCCCCTCAGGGACCTGGTGGGCCCGGGGGGCCTGAAGCATCGGGCCCTCGCCTCCGCCCCCCGCCGGGAGGTGGTGGAGGGGATGAGGCGTTCCCTCCTCTACATGGCCCGGTCTGGAACCGCGGCCTTCGCCGACTTTCGGGAGGGAGGGTCCGACGGGGTCGAGATGCTTCTGGAGGCGATGGAGGGGACGGGGCTGGCCGGGAGGATCTTCGGGCGGCCCGATCCCGGATCGGTGAGGATTCACGAGAAGTGCTGGGGGGTCGGGATCAGCAGCACCAAAGATCATCCCCGGTCCTGGGTCGAGGAGGTGGCCGAGGCGGCGAGGCGGGAGGGAAAGAAGGTCGCCCTCCACGCCGGGGAGGCGGACCGAGACGACATCGAAGATGCGCTGAGCCTCGAGCCCGACCTCCTCGTCCACCTCACCAGGGCCGAGCCCCGGGACCTGAGGATGGTGGCGGAGGCGGGGGTGCCGGTCGTCGTCTGCCCCCGGTCGAACCTCGTCACCGGCGTCGGCCTTCCAGACGTCGCCCGGATGCTGGAGATGGGGATCACCGTCGGCCTGGGGACCGACAACGTCATGCTCAACTCGCCAAACCTCTTCTCCGAGATGGAGCTGGCATCCAAGGCCCTGCTGCATAACGATAGACAGGTATTTATGATGTGCACGCTAAACGGTGCACGGATCCTGGGCGCAGATGATGAGGCCGGCGCCATCCGAGTCGGAAAGGAGTGCAGGATAATGGTCATCGACAGACGGTCGGAGAATATGGCGGGGTCGAGGGACCCTCTGGCAAGCCTGGTGAGGAGGGCGGAACCCTCCGACGTTCTGGCCGTCATCTAGGGGTTTTTCCATGTTTGAGAGGATAATGATAGCAACCGACGGGTCAAAGCATAGCGAACGGGCGGCAGCGGTGGGGATAGAGCTAGCCAGGCTCTCTGGGGGCTCCGTCACCATAGTCTACGTCGCCGATACGGGAAGGCTGAGCCACCTCCCCGAGGACATGGCTCTTGCGAGCATAAGGGATCTCTTGATAAAGGAGGGGGAGAACGCCACCGCCTTCATCGGTGAGATGGCCGAGAGGTCTGGGGTCGCCTCCACCAAGATGGTGGTGGAGGGGAACCCCGGCGAGGAGCTGGTCCGGGTGGCGGAGGAGGTCGGGGTGAACGCCATAGTCATCGGGAGCTGCGGGCGATCCGGCCTCGAGAAGTTCCTCCTCGGAAGCGTAGCCGAGAAGGTGGTCCGCACCTCCACAGTTCCCGTCATCACGGTTCCGGGGGAGAAGGTTTGTGATTGATGTTCTGGTAAAAGAGGTGATGGTCAGAGACGTAGCCTACGTGACGGTCCCCGGCTCCAGGGACATGGTATTGAAGGCCCTCCAGGAGAGGCACGTCTCGGGGGTGCCGGTGGTGAAGGGCGGGGAGCTGGTGGGGATGGTGACCAGGACCGACCTTCTCCGAAACCCCGAAGAGGACCAGACCGCCCTCCTGATGACCCGGGATCCCCTGGTCGTCCACCCCGACGACGACGTCGTCGAGGCGGCGAGGCATCTGGCGGAGAACGACATAAGACGGCTTCCCGTGGTGGAGGATGGAGCCCTGGTGGGGATCGTCAGCGTCGCCGACGTCATCCGGGTGGTGGCAGACCTGGAGATAAAGAGGCCTATAGAGCGGTACTTTGAGAAGATGACCGTCGCCCTCTGGGACGAGATGCCCCTCCCCGTGGCCGGAGCCGTGATGGAGTACGCGAACGTCCAGGCCTCGCCGGTGATCGACTCGGAGCTGAAGCTGGTGGGGATCGTCTCCGACCGGGATCTGATAAACGCCTCCGTCATCGAGGACTCCGTCGAGATGTCGGATATGTCCTCGGCGAACGACGAGGACGAGTGGACCTGGGAGAGCACCCGGGACACCCTCAACTTCTACTACGGGGTATCGAGGATATCCCTCCGGAAGATCCCCGTCAAGCAGGCGATGGTCCCCGCCGTCACCGCCATCAAGACGAGCGAGGTCTCGGAGTGCGCAAGGGTGATGATGAGAAAGGGGATCGACCAGCTGCCGGTGGTGACGGCCCATCAGAAGCTGGCGGGGATGCTTAAGGACTCCGACCTCCTCTGGGCCTTGATTCAGCACTCCCTCGAGGCCGGGGCCTGAGGCAGGGAGACGCCGCTCCCTGCCCCCTCCTCTTCCTGCTTCATCTCTTCCGATATGATTTGGCGGCCCGGTTGAAGGGATCCAGAGCCGCCGCGCCTCCCGGCCGGTAGCTCCCCCGAGGGGCGGGATAGGTCTTCTTCGCCGACGGCTGAAGGCCATGGGCGGAAGGGGCCTCTATCCATCTCCAGCCCTCCTTAGTCCGGGAGCTCCAAAGTCGAGGCTGCAAGGATCCCCATTATTCCCTGGGGATGCTCCCCGCCTCCGGCTCGAGGCCGATCATACCCCATATCCGCTCCAGATCCAGGAACTTCTCCGCGGCGGAGGCGAGCTCGTCGTAGCCGTCGCCCCGGAGGGCGGATCCCCGGACCAGGTTCTTCCTCGAATAGAGGTAGTCCAAGAAGGCGTCCCTGAAGTTCTGGTTGTTGAAGATCCCGTGGAGGTAGGTTCCTATGACAAGGCCGTCGTCGGCCACGGCGCCGTCGTCCCCGAAGGCCGGGGGGTCCCTGGAGGCGGTCACTCCCATGTGGATCTCGTAGCCCCACACCCTCTCCCCCATAATCCGCCCCAGGATCGGGCCGCCTCCGGTGACCGGCTTCTCCACCTGGACGGTCCTCTTCTCGTACCGGTCGAACCGGGTCACGAGGTCCAGGAGGCCGAGGCCGGGCATCTCGACGGTGGCGTTCTCGATCCCGAGGTCGACGATCCTCTTCCCCAGGATCTGGTAGCCGCCACAGATCCCGAGGATCGGGACCCCGGCCCTGCGGAGGGCCAGGATCTCCCGGTCGGTACCCCTCACCCTCATCTCCTCCAGGTCTGCGACGGTGTTCTTCGTACCGGGGATGATGACGGCGTCGGGGCTTCCCAGGGGCTCGCCGGGGGCGACGTACCGGACCCTAGCCTCCCGCTCCAGGGGCTCAAAGTCGGTGAAGTTCGAGATCCTCGGGAGCCTGACGACGGCGATCTCCACCTTTTCGCCCCCGCCGCCCCTCCTCTTGTCCCCCAGGGAGACGGAGTCCTCGGAGGGGAGGTCCAGGTCGAGGTAGGGCATCACCCCCAGGACGGGCACGCCCGTCAGTTCCTCCAGCATCCCAAGCCCCGGCTCCAGGATGGCGGGGTCGCCCCGGAACTTGTTGATGACGAGCCCTTTGACCAGGGGCCGGATCTCGGGGGGCAGAAGCGCCGCCGTCCCGTAGAGGCTGGCGAAGACCCCGCCCCTCTCGATGTCCCCCACCAGGATGATGGGGGCGCCGAGCTTTCTTGCGACGTAGATGTTGGCGATGTCCCGGTCGAAGAGGTTGATCTCCGCCGCCCCTCCCGCCCCCTCCACGACGATGTAGTCGTACTCCTGCGACAGCTCATCGATGGCCCGGTCCACGACCCCTTTCAGCCCATCGATCTCCCGGTAGTACTCCTCCGCCGACCTATCGGCGACCGGCACCCCGAAGACGATCACCTGGCTCGTTCTGTCCCCCTTGGGCTTGAGGAGGATGGGGTTCATCAGCTCGGAGGGCTCCACCCCCGCCGCCCAGGCCTGGACCGCCTGGGCTATCCCCATCTCCTTTCCCTCAGAGGTGACCCAGGAGTTGAGGGACATGTTCTGGGACTTGAAGGGGGCTACTTTGAGGCCCCGATTTCGGAGGATTCTACAGAGGGCGGCGACGATGGTGCTCTTTCCGGAGTGGGAGCAGGTCCCCAGGACCACGATGAATCGCGTCATCAGGTCTCCGGGAGTGGTGGGAAGGCTTATTTGTCTTTTGGAAGGGGGGGATTGGTGTGGTAATAGGTAAAAAAAATTTTCTGCACCCTCTAATAGGAAGAGGGGCATCTGAGAATTCCCCGATTCTAGGACCCAAATTTGAGCTATTGAAGGCGATGGATTCGGTCATGCATAGCTGTCGTTTAAGGCACCTCATATTAGGGTTTGGGATCGCCGGCCGTTGGGTCACTACCCGACGATCCGTCGTTGCCCTCTTCGACGGCACCTTCTTACTCGATGTCGTAAGAGGGCATAGACGTGTCGTTATTTGCCGATACTTTAAATTTATCTGGGGCCTCCCCGTAGACTATGACGCTGTTTTTGCCGTAGCTATCTCCGGCTCTTTCGTCACCATCATGTTTGGCTTTCAGGATAATCGACCTGCTCTCTCCCGTATCCAGATATCCGAGGCTCATAGTGACATCACAAGGCTTGCCCGCCTCCTCTCCGAGCAGAAAGTCAGGGCTGCCTCCTTCGGAGTAATAAACGTTGTCGAAATCCATGCCCAGGGGCAAAGTATCATCCAGGGTTACGTTCTTCAGCCTAGTTTCACCAGTGTTACTGGCGGTAATTTTGTATACCACTATAGTTGCACCATCTGCAGTAACTGGTCTCTGATAAAATTGAACGACCTTCATAGACGAGATATTGGCGAAGGGTGACGTCCCCACCGTTACAGCAGGCGCCTTATCGGTTACAGGACACTGTTGTACGAAAGATTGTTGTACGAAAGACCACTTTATGTCATATTGGCCCTGATCAGGAATGTACGACGTGTTTAATCGTTCAGTCATCCTCTGTACTCTAACCAGGTATCCAAACCCAAAATAACGCCAACCGGATTTATTTGCATCCGGCTTCAATGCCACGCCCTCAACGCGGTGCAAGTTGCCGTCATGATCAACGATGTATCCCCGGGAGACAATACATGTAAGCGGTTCCCTGTATTTCTGTTCGCATGTCACATCATCTGGGCACTCCACGAAGAGCTTCGCCGGCTTATCGAGCCAGAGGGTGCAATAATCACAATCTCCGACCTTGATCTGACCCTGGAACTCGAATATATGACCCTTCAACGTCTCATTGATCAGATAGCTCCGGGACGTATTTTGATCCTTAAGGGCGAGCTGTTCAAGGCTGAAATCGTCGGGGTCTGGATGACCAAGGCGGATCTGATAAAGGCTCTGATTAGTTTCGTTGGTTTTCATAGTTATGGGTATCCTGTCTGGCCCTCCCTTACCTATCATCTCGTAATTTGAGCAACTTGCAGATATCGTCACCAGTAAGATGATCGCTGCCAACACCGCCAGATATCTTAGCTTCATCTCGCTCACCACCCTGATAAATGAAACCTCTTCGCGTCTCTCTCAGTCTGAAGAGGCGACTAATTATTAAACTCATTCTCGTTAAACTAATTTAAATCTATTGGTTTGTACTTATCGGATAAAGATTAGAGATGAACCGTAGAATTAACCAGCCTGATCTGCTAGCTGATCCGTTGGAACAATAAAAGGCCAAAGATCAGAGCATCACGTCTTATGCATTTTCGGCCATAATAATTAAAATTATTTTTTTGATGAAAATTAGCTTTTATGGTTTAATAGAATTAACTCTGATCGCACATATTGGAAGATTATAATGCCAATTGTAATCGTTTTTTATTTTTATAATTTATACCAATTATTTATTCTATGGAAATTCAACATATATACATTATTTAAATTTAAGTAGAAGATCATAAGATTTATCATAATTATTTATTTATATATTTTAAAATTTAAATAATATTATATGAATTTTTAATATCGTGTCTTTGACGAATAGGTTAAATGTTATTTTTATATATGTGATGGACATAGTTATTTAAGATTACAAAAGAGAAAAGTTAAAATATGAAGAAAAGAAGATAAAGACCCATGGATCAGGAAACTAAGGATGCTTATAAATTGCTGGAAAATTCTGGATTGAAGCCGCGCATCGAGCCGATCAAGATTTTCCCTGGGGATGTCCCAGAGAGACTGGGCTTAAGATTTAAAAGAGACTCGGGATTCATAGGTATGGACGTAGATGATATTAAGATTCAAGCAGCAATAAAAAAAGGTATTACAAATCCGTACGAAAGAGACAAGGGCCAAGATAGTGTATTTTCCTACATGTATGGTCTCAACCATAAAAACCACGTAAACGTGTATTATGACTGTGAAGATAGAGCCTTTTGGACGATGGCACATGTGCGCCACAGATTCCCTGGCTTCCCCATAGGCATGATCAGTGGCGTTGCGGCAGAGGGCGGACCGGGCTTGACAGGAGAAAGGCACGCATTGAACGTATTATGGTGGTATGACACGTCAGTAAATAATTTTGTTTGTTCATACTGGGATCCCATACTTGATAGATTCGTCAAGGGCATTAATCAAAAAAAGGCCGTCATAGGGTTTCCATTAGGTGCGGGAAGGTACCATCCCATACCAAATAATATCGATCCCCTTGACAATACCCTCATAGCGTTCGATGAAAAAAGGCTCATCTATCCACTTGATGGGAACGGTGGGGTATCGGAGTATCTAGAGAACAAAATCTACGAGAACCCTGGAGAATGCAAAGATCCCCATATCTCTACAGAAGACAAAAAGCATCCCAATTTTCTGAATAGGTGGAAAAGATATGATGAGGCCCTTTGGACTTTTGTCCATGTTCGACGAGCTTATCCAGGATGTCCTATCGGCGTGGCTATCGGAACAAGAGATGGGAATGATGTCTACGAGAACATTATATGGGGCGCAGACGGGTCGGGGCACATCATTCATAAATATTGGAATCCCGCCTTTGAACACGACGACAAATCGGGCGAATATTCCGGCAAGTTTATATCCGGCCCGATCAGTTTGAATACGGTCTTTATTTAGATTTTTTTATCATATCCAGGGATGATCAATCTGAAATATTCGTCTTAGGTGGAGGGATGGCTCATTAGAAATGTAGTCCTTGTATCTGTGCTGATGGGGGTGCTGATTACCGCTGCATCAGCTGGAGTAGTTACCAGCACTTTTAGTTGTACCAGCGACAACGGCACAATGACGCACTACAGCTATTTTAAAGAGCCTAGACTCGAAGAGAGCAGTTATTCCAAGGGCTACAAGACGGGCTCGACGAACTACCTGGTAAATGGTGAAATCGATTTCACTGATGAATTTGGATATTACGATGGCCAGATAGACGCAGCCCATCCACCTTACGCAGATCATAACTCTAGCGTATATCATCATCAGTATGTAAACTTCACAGGCGAGAAAGGGATATCAGAGTTCTACGCAAAGGGTTTTTATCCCAACAATCGGGCGGTATCTGCGTGGAAGAAGATACGATACGATGATCTAAATTATGTAAAATATTCTGGAGTTATGCATCTGAGCGGAGCGTCCCGCATTCAGGGCAATGGCAGATCCCCCAGCTATGCCGGGACATACGATCTTGGGGAGAGCCGAAGATCAAGCCGTATTAACGTAACAGCAGAAGCGGATATGGGTGCAAAACCCCCTGCGAAAACGGATAATGATTACGAATTTAGATACACCGCCAATGTCACCGATGGAATCATAGAGATCAAGGATGCCACCGCCTGGACGAACAGAACCGTCTCCCGTAATATAGACTGGGAACAGGACGCTCTGATCAGAGGAGACAACATCCATATAACGAACGATCTGATTGCAGAAAATATGTCGTATCCTGGTGCAGGCATCGACGAAGGCTGGCTCTCCTGCTGCATCGGCGGTGGAGAAGCTTACAAGCAAGACTATGAAAAGAGTCTTGTACCACTGGCAGGCTTTTATTGTGACGATGATGATAAATGCTACATCGGTCGCGATGATAATAAATGGCCCGATACTGGTGTTTACAATACGTTGAAGCCGAATCAGGTAACCGCCAACTTGATACGCAATCAGGAGTGCATCATTGATCCAATAACAGGCGCCCTCAGATGTACAGCACCTCCAAAGTATGAAAAATTGCAGTGCAATTATTCCTACTGCCCCAGCTTCGAGTGTATATACCAGTTTGGAAATTTAGGCGAAGATACAAACAACGCTACAAAATCTGACGGAGCTGGAGGTGGCCAGCCTTATAGAGAGGAGACTCAGCCCCCGGAAATGTCCGTAAATTACAACGTCACAGTCGAAAAGTTCTATATAGATCGTAATAGCACCTCTGAAAGGGCAGTGTACCAAATCGGGGTCACTTATGCACCGGCAGATAGGAAGGGAAACCTGACCAACGTTAACGTCACGGACCTTCTTCCGAAGGGATTCGGCTACACCAGAGGTAATTCGACGAAGATGGATGGTGAGATATTCGAGCCAACAAACAAAACCTCTAGCAGCTTGACTTGGACTATTACGAGGCTTGAACATGATGAAACCCTTTATATTAATGTAGCGTTCTCCATAGAAAATAGCGCGGACACGAAGACTAGATTATTGGATAACATGGTATACGCATCTTGGAAGGCAGAAGACGGAACAATTCAGGAGAGCTTAAAGAAGAAGGCGGCAAAACGATAACGTCGATAACGTCAACGTCACCTGGAGGAGTTGCGAACCCCGCAAGTAGATCAAGTGATTGTAGGAGAGGGGAGATTCCGGTGGCGACTGCAATCCTCTACTTCCTACTCTGGTGCCTTTTCGACCTTGAGGTTGGAATTAAGGGATGAAATCCTTCAGCTTACTGCTCCCCCGCCGCCTCCCGGACCCTCGCCGCAGGACCCTTCAGCCGGCAGAATTGGCGCCCTAACCATCCCGACCAGGCCCCCGCCCCCGAGCGCCGCCCGCACCTCACGGCGCCTCAGGTCGAGTCCTCCGCCCCAAATCCGCGGACGCTGATGATCTCTTAGAGTTCGGGATCGGCATCCTGGAGGAAGCCTGGCCGCCCTCATCAGCACCGCCGGGGCCCGCCCCTCTTTCGTCTCTCCTCGGGACCGCGGTCTCTGAACCTGACCAGGTGCCAGTTGTCGATCTCCCAGAGGTCGAGGGCCCGCTCCTCCTCCTTGAGGTACCCCCGCGCCCTCTCCATCAGCTCGGACCAGTCGACGTCGCGGCCGGCGAACTCCGGCCCCTCGACGCAGGCGAGCTTCGTCTCCCCGGCGACGTTGACGCGGCAGGCGCCGCACATCCCCGTACCATCGATCATGATCGGCATCAAGCTCGCCCTCGTCTCGACGCCGAAGGGCTCCGACGCCCTCGAGCAGGTCGCCATCATGAAGGTGCAGCCGATGAGGTAAACCCTCCCGATCTCCTCGGATTCGAGGAGGTCCCTCAGGGGGTCCTTCGCCCATCGGGCAGAGCCCACCGTCATATCTCCAGAGGCGACGATCAGCCGATCGGCTACCTCCGCGAGCCTATCGAGCCAGAAGTGAAATTCTCCCCTGAAGGCCTCGGCGATGTAGATCACCCGGTTCCCCGCCCCCTTCAAGGCCTTTGCGAGGGCATACCCCGGCCCCGTCCCAAAGCAGCCGCTGACGATTGCGACCGTCCCGAAGTGCCCCACCTCTGCGGCCTTCCCCAGGGGGCCGGCCAGGTTTGCGAGCCTCTGCCCCGGCTCCATCAGGCCGAGCTTCTTTGTAGAGAGCCCCAGCTCCTGGAAGACGAGGGTGACCGTCCCCCTCTCCCGGTCCCAGTCGGCTACGCTCATAGGTATCCTCTCCCCCGCCTCGTCGACCCGGAGGATCATGAACTGCCCCGCCTGGATCTTCTCGGCTATATCAGGCGCCCTGATCTCCATCAGGGTGAAGCCTGGGGCGACCGTCTCCTTCCGGACGATCTCGTTGGCGATGGAGCCGACGGACCTTTCGCATATCGTCTCTTCCATGAGGATTCACCCGCCTAAGAGCTCCCGGGACCCTTCCGAGCCTTCGGAAGGCTCATCAACTCACCCCGGAGCTAGCAGGGACTTTATCCGATAGCTACGAGATCCGCCTGTGGGTTGAAATACTTTCCCCGCCACCTTAACCCTCTATTCGAATCCGGAGATATCCTGCGACCTTGAACTGCAATTAGACCCTTTCTAGATGGCTTTCTGTTAAATTTAAATAGGGAGCTTCGAGGATCCGCCCCCAGAATCGGAGGGGTCCCGGGGCGATGGAGCCGCGAAGCCCTGGAAAAGGTTAATAGCGTTTGAGGGTTAAGGCTCGCGCGAGGACTCGTAGGGTAGAGGATATCCTAGCGGGCTTCGGAGAGGCTCCTCGAAGAAACCCGCTGACCTGGGTTCGAATCCCAGCGGGTCCGTCCTCCTTTTATACCGATATTTCGGCGGAGACCCCCGATTCGAAGCAGGTAGAAAACCCTTTTTGCCCATGGGCCCATAAGAGGGGCGCAGGTGAGGGTTTGGTCGACCTTCTGGGAAGAAAGAGGCGAGAGGAGGAGATAGGGGAGCTCCGCTCGAAGGTGGCTCTCCTGGAGGAGGAGAGGGACTCCCTAGCCCTCCAGATCGAGAGGCGAGATGAGAAGATCCGAAAGATGACGGCAGCCCAGCAGGAGGCGAGCCTCGCCCTCAAGGCCGCCGAGCAGAGGATCGCCGCTCTCCAGGAGGGGGGGTCTGAGGATGGAGGCGAAGAGAAAGGGAGACCGAAGCCGGAAGAGAAGAGCTGGACCCTGAAGCCGAGGGAGGTGGCGAGGCTCCTGGACCGGCTGGACGAGATCCGCTCCAAAGATGACGACCTCCTTTCCGCCTTAGTCCCCGCCGGATCGATGGGCTCCGACCTTCATCCCGGAGCGGAGGAGATGATCCGGCGGGCGGGTTCAGACCGGGGGGTGGCCGTCTTCTCCGACCCCCTCCTCTTCACCATCGGCCTTGTACCCCCCTTCCCCATAAAAAAGGAGGTGACGGCCTTCGCCTCCACCTTCAGGACGGGGCCCCTCCGGGAGATGCTGGATACACCGGTCCTGGTGGTGGCGGCCCACGCCGGAGAGACCCTCCTGGGGCTGGCCCTGGGGAGGGAGGGCTTCATCGAGGAGGCGGTGGTGAAGAGCACCGTCAAGGAGAAGCACACCAAGGGCGGCTGGTCCCAGAGGAGGTTCGAGCGGCTGAGGGAGGAAGATATCCGCCAGCATGCAGCCCTCGTCGCGGAGAGGCTGGAGAGCCTCCTGGAGGGGCGGAGGTCGATCCCCGTCTACGCCGTCGTCGGCGGCGAGAGCGCCCTCGTGCGGATGATCCGCCCTGCCATCGAGATGCCGATCCTGGAGGCGAAGTTCGGCCGGATCGACCGGAAGGACCCGGCCGAGGTCCTGGAGGAGGTCTACGCCTTCTCTTGCCTCCGGGGATGAGCCGACGCCCTCCCGTCGGATCGAAGACGGGGGAGATGGAGCGGCTCGCGGGGGGGGAGGAGAAGGTGGATACCTATAAAGGAGGATGAAGAGCCGACCGGTTACGAAGGAGGGAGGATCTGGCCATGAGGGACTGGAAGAAGGAGAGGGAGGCATCAGACCCAGAGATAGATGGGGAGGAGCTGGAGAGGCTCGCGAGGGACTGGGACTGGCACGTCCGCCGGGCCGTGGCCAACAACCCCGCCGCGCCCATGGAGATCCTGGGGGAGCTGGCGAGAGATAGGGTCCAGTGGGTCCGGGAGGCGGTGGCCGCAAGCCCTCAGGCAGACGGCGAGATCCTCGATCTCCTCGCCGAGGACGGAGACGGCTTCGTCCGGGCCGCCGTCGCCCTCAATCCCAGGACATCCCCCGAGGTCCTCTCGGACCTCGCCGAGGACGAGACGATGGACTTTGACTATTCCCTCTCGAAGAACCGCTACATCGTCATGGAGGCTGCGGCCAAGAACCCGAAGACCCCTGAAGAGGTTATCAGGGCCCTCGCCGACGACGGAGACGAGGGGGTCCGGGCCGCCGTCGTCTCAAACCCGACGGTCCCCGAGGACGTCCTCTTCGATAGGAGGATCGACCCCTCCTGGTCCGTCAGGACGGCGGCGGCGAGGAGCCCGCAGGCGACCGTCGAGCTCCTGGCCTACCTCGCCGCCGACCGGATCCAGGACGTCCGGGCCGCCGTCGCGATGAACAAAAAGACGTCGGCCTCCACCCTCGCGAGCCTCGCCGCTGACCGGGATGTCGAGATCCGGGCGGCGGTGGCGTCGAATCCGATCGCCGATCCCGCTACCCTGGTGGCCCTCTCCGGGGACTGGGCCTGGAAGGTGAGGGAGAAGGTGGCCCAAAATCCGTCCACCCCCGAAGAGGTCGTGAGAGCTCTGGTGGGGGATGGGGATCAGAGCGTGAAGAAGGCGGCGAGGGAGAGGCTGGAGGGGGGGATCCGAACTTGATCTCTCCGATCTCGGCTCCGGACCCCATCCGAGTCGAGACAGTTTTGACTAACCCACCTCCCGCTTCAGCATCAGCGTCGCCGCCCCGAAGGCGATGACGAAGAACCCGACCAGGAACAGCAGGTCCGGCACCAGGATCTCTGATACCCCCGCCCCCTTCAGCATCACCGCCCGGAGGGCGTCGCTGGAGTAGGTGAGGGGGAGGATGTAGGAGATCGGCCTTATGAAGTCGGGGATCGATTCGAGGGGCCACCAGACCCCTGAAAGGACGACCTGGGGGAGGATGACTATCGGTATGAACTGGACGACCTGAAACTCCGTCTTGGCGAAGTTCGATAAGAAGCCGCCTAGGACGAGCCCTCCCGCCCCCAGGAGGAGGATGACGCCGAAGGCCGTCAGGGGGTTTCCGTTCATGGGAACGCCGAAGGCGAGGACGACGACGAGGAGGGTCGTCGCCGACTGGAGGAGGGCGAAGAGGCTGAACCCCAAAAGGTAGCCGGCCACCATCTCGGGCCTGCTGAGGGGCGATACCATGAACTTCTCCAGGGACCCCTGAGTCCTCTCCCGGAGAAACGAGATCGCGGCGGTGATGAAGGTGAAGAAGAAGACGACGAGGCCGAGGACCGCGGGGCCGACGGAGTCCATCATCTCCAGATCGTAGCCGCGAATGTAGCGCTGGACGACCTCTGGGCCTCCGACCCCTCCGAGGATGCCGTCGCCCCCAGGCCACCCCCCGTTTAAAGCTCCCAGCTCTCCTCCAACCCCCATCCTTCCGCCGTTCTGGAGCCCCTCCCGGGGGAGAAGGCCGTTCTTCACCTCGGTCATGATCGAAGCTGTGATCTGGGGGCTCGACCCGTCCAGCAGGACCCGGACCTCCTCCCCGATCACCACCGCCCCGTGGAGCCTCCCCTCGACGATCAGCCTCTCGGCGTCCGACTCTGACCCGAGGTGGAGGAGGTCGAAGTCGTCGACGGAGGCGAGGTGCTCCCTCAGGGCGTCCTGGCCTCCGAGGTCCACCACCCCCAGGTTTATGCCGGCCATCTCCCCCGAGAGGGCGTAGCCGAAGAGGATCATCAGGAATACGGGGGCGAAGGTGATGAGGCCGATCGTCCTCCGATCCCGCTTCAGCTGGCGGACGACCCGCCGCGCCACCACCAGCACCCGCTTCGAATTGATCTTTGGACCTATCATCTCGACCCCCCCTCAGAAAGCCTCAGAAAGGCGGCGGCGAGGGAGGGCTCGACGAGCCTGAGGTCCGAGGGCTCGACCCGCTCCAGGATCTCTTTCAGCCTCCGGGTATCCTCGATCCTCACCTGAAGGACGCCACCGACGACTTCGACCGGAAGGCCCTCGGCTGCCAGGCTGGAAGCAGAGGCCCGGGGGTCCTTCACCCAGAGCCTCAAGATAGGCCGGAGCCCCGCCAGCCTCTTCAGCTCCTCGGGGCTCCCCTCCGCCAGCATCCGCCCGCCCCTCATGTAGCCGACGGTCTTGCACCTCTCGGCCTCGTCCATAAGATGGGTGGTGATGAGGATCGTCGCGCCCCCCTCGGCGAGGCCGTCGAAGAACCGCCAGAAGGCCTCCCGGAGGATCGGGTCGACCCCCACCGTCGGCTCGTCGAGGAGGAGGAGATCGGGGTCGTGGATCAGGGTGCAGGCGAGAGATAGCCTCTGATACATCCCGCCGCTGAGATCTCCCGTGATCCTATCGATATGATCCGCGAGGTCGACCATCTCCAGGAGCTCCGATATCCTCTCGTCCCTCTCCCCCCCCTCGATCCCGTAGAGGCCGGCATAAAACTCCATATTCTCTCTCAAGGTGAGGTCCGGGTATAGCGCCTTGTGCTGGGTCATGTACCCGATCCTGGGATAGACCCTATCGACGGTATGGACCGGCTCCCCCAGAACCGAGAGGTACCCCCCGTCGAGCCGGAGAAGGCCTGCGACGGCCCGGATGAAGGTCGTCTTCCCCGACCCGTTCGGTCCCAAAAGGCAGTAGGTAGTCCCCCGGGGTATCCTCACCGAAAGGTCGTTCAATACCCTAAGCCTGCCGAAGCTCTTCAAAAGGCCCCGGGCGACGATGCTGTAATCCTGGGACGGATCGGCGGCCGGAGATTCTTCGCCCACCATTAGCCCATCCTCCGGCATGATCAGACCGAGCCCCTTCGCCGGCGGTGGATCAGAAGGCCTGCCGCCGCCAGGGCCGCCAGAACGGCTCCGGAGATGAGGCCCCAGGGTCCGTCCTCCTCGATCCGCAGGTAGGCGTTCTCCGTCTCTGAGATGTCGTCTTTGCGAGAGTCGGAGAACTCGAAGAGGACCTTGAGCGAGTAGGTCTTCTCCGGCACGGCGTCCTTGGAGACGTCGAGCTTGTAGACCAGCTCGGCGGTCTCGCCGGGCCGGAGGAGGGGGATGGGAGACTCGTCGACGCTGACGTAGATCCCGCTCTCGGGCCGCAGCCTCGCCACGAGGTCGCGAGCATAGTCGTCGCCTACGTTCTCGATCGTCATCTTGACTACGTTATCCCTCGATCCGACGATCAGGTCCGATGGGGCGACCTCCTTAACCCTGAACTCCGCGCCGCTCTCCCGCACCACCCGGAGGGTCAGGGGGACGGTCTCGCTCTTGCTCTCGTATAGGTAGAATATATCGGGGTTCTCTGGCCGGCTCGATTTCGGCTTCGCCGCCACGTCCCACTGGTAGGTGTAGTTGACGACGGCCAGAAGGTCGTAATCTCCGGGGGGCGTCCTCTCATAGACCTCTATCGGAAATTCCAGCCTAGAAGAGACCTGACCCTCGCGCAGAGTTCCGGCATAGGCGACCTGCCTCTTCACCTCCAGGGGAACCTCCTCCCCGGTTTGGGGTACCAAGAGGCTGACCGAGACGTCTTGGGCCGCGGTCCTGGCGTTCTCCAGCTCCAGCTCGACCCTGGCGGCATACCTCTCTTCGGGGGAGGTCGAGGGGGGATCGTTCACTCTGATCGATGTGACCCGCCCCCGGTTCGTGAGAGTCAGGTAGAGGCTCGTCTCCTCGCCTTGATAGACCATCTCCCGGTCTAATGAGACGGCGACCTCGGGAGACCCCTCCACCTTGTAGAAGTCTCCAGGAAAGATCTCGAGGGCGTTCGGAGACCCCATAAAAGCCGCCGCCGATGCCGTAGGATGAATGAGGAGCAGGGACAGGAGAAGCAGAACGGGGCGCAAAGGTGAGACATATTTGAGGCAAAGCGATCTATCGGAGCTCATTTTGTAATCCTCTCAATACCGTTGGGTCGTAGAGGGACCAGCGGCATATTTAAGTTTGTTGTAACTAACTGAGTTACAATGAACTTTGAAATAGTGGATGGCCTGAGAAAGCTCGGCCTGACGGAGTACGAGGCGAGGAGCTACACCGCCCTGGTGGGGCTCGGTGAGGCGACGGCGAGGGAGGTCCACGAGATGAGCGGGGTCCCGAGGACCAGGGTATATGATATACTAAAAGACCTGACGGAGAAGGGCTTTGCCGAGTTCGTTCAGGGATCGCCGACGTACTACAGGGCCATCGAGCCGGAGAGGGTGATTGAGAGGCTGAAGGTCGAGCTCCTGGAGGCAGCAGACCGATCGGCCTATGAGCTGAAGAACCTCACCCTGGACTCTCCCGGAGCCACCCCCGTCTGGTGCGTTCGGAACGAGTGGGGGATCAAAAACAGGGTCCGAGACCTGATGAAAAGGGCGGATGGAGAGCTCTTGATATTCTGCAGAAGCCCGGATTTCTTGAGGGAGCACAGATCCGATCTCTCATCCGAGCTGAAAGAGGGGTGCAAGCTCGTGATGATAGTCGATAGAAAGGATAAATTCGAGGATCTGGGGTTAGATCTCCGGGAGATATGGGGGGGAGCTGCGGAGATATACAAAGATATTAGGGTGGACGGCGTAAACTACAGCCTCGATTGCATGATGATCGCCGACGGGAAGGAGTCGATCGTGATCACCAGGATAGGAGACGAGAGGCTGGCGGTGGTGGTGAAGCTGCCGGTCGTCTCGGCCCTTCAGAGGGGGGTTTTGGAGCATCTGGCCTGATCTATTAGGGATGCCCCGAGCATCGATCACCAGAGGCCCTCTCCTCCTCCCTCTGGCGCTCAAAGCTCTCCCGCCGCCTCCTCAAGCTTCGCGGTGCACGCGTCCATCAGCTCCGCCGCCTCCCTCACCCTCGCCGCCGCCTTCGGGCTTGCCGCCTCCATCTCCCTCGCCCTCGCCCGGAAGCTCTCGCTGTGGCTCTTGTTGTGCTCGATCCAGTGATCCAGAAGGTGCTCGATCTCGTGCGCATTCAGCTCGTGCTCATGCGACCCGTGCGTATCCGACCCGTGCTTATGCTCGTGCAATTTGAACGCCTCCTCTCTAATAAAGCCGCGACGGCGCTCCAGCCGCTGGCCTGACCCGACCCCGACAGCGCCCGGCTACGAATCCTTTTGGTCGTTATATGGATTAATAACTTCTGCTTATCATGTAGTCGGCGAGCTCCAGCAGCAGCGCCTTCGCCTCCGACTCCGGGAGGGGTGCCAGGGCCGCTTTGCCCTCCTCCACCAGCCCCACCGCCTTCCTCCTCGCATAATCTATCGAGCCGCTGCCCCGGAGGGCGTCGAGAGCCGCCTCGATCTCTTCCTGGGAGGCGTTCTTCTTCCCGAAGATCTCGATCCTCGCGCCCCTGGCCATGGCGTGGATCATGATCAGGGTCTTCTTCCCCTCGGCGAGGTCCCCGCCCCGGGGCTTTCCTAGGACCTTGGCAGGGGCCGTCAGATCCAGGACGTCGTCTTGGATCTGGAAGGCCATCCCCACCAGACGGCCGAACCTCTCCAGACCATCGGCCTCCTTCTCAGCCGCCCCGGAGAGGCGGGCCCCCATCCAAGCGGCAGCGCCGTAGAGGACCCCGGTCTTCTTCTCGATCATCTCCAGATACTCGGCCTCGGTCACCTCGTCTCGCCTCTCAAACTCCATGTCCAGCCACTGCCCCTCGCAGATGGCGGCGCAGGTCTTGGCGAGCATCTTCACCGAAGCCACCATCTCCTCGGGCCTCGCCTCGGCGACCGTCAGAATCTCGAAGGCCTTGGAGTAGAGGGTATCGCCGGCCAGGATCGCCCCCGCCTCGTCCCACTTGACGTGGACCGCGGGCCTACCCCGCCGGGTCTCGGCGTTGTCCATGATGTCGTCGTGGATGAGGGTGAAGTTGTGGACGAGCTCGATGGAGACGGCGGCGGGGACGACGGCCCGGAGATCGCCGCCTACAGCCTCCGCGGCCATAAGGAGCATGCTCGGCCGGAGCCTCTTTCCCCCCGCGTCGACCAGGTGCCTGCCGGCGGCGTAGAGCTCCCTCGGGGGGACGACCGGCAGAAGCTCTTCGATCGCCCCGGAGATCATCCCGGCCCGCCTCAAAAGCTCCTCCTCAAGGATCAGCACGCCTTCTGCACCTCCTCGCTCTCCGGTCCCCCGATGCCCTTCCAGCCCCTCCGATCCAAAATCTCCCCCCTTCCGTTCCAGCTTCCCAGTTCCGCCGTCACCGTCCCTTCCTCCTCATCCCCTTCAGGGGAGGAGCAGCTCCTGGCCATTCCTCATGATGTGGAAGGTGTATCCCAGCTCGTAGCCGGTGTCCTCCGCCATGGAGAGGTACTTGCCGTGGGTCTCGAAGGTCCCGTGGCTGGGGATGACGTGCTCGGGATTTATCATCCTCAAGAGCTCCCAGTGGTCCTCGACGCAGGCGTGGCCCGAGACGTGGACGTTGTCGTAGACCCTCGCCCCCCTCATCTTCAGCTTCGTCTCCACGATGTGCCGGTTGGACTTGTTCAGGGGCTGGGGTATGATCCCGGCGCTGAATATCACCTTGTCCCCGGACTCGATCATGTAATCGGTCTCGCCGCTGGCGACCCTGCTGAGGACCGCCCCCGGCTCCCCCTGGTGGCCGGTCATGATCGGGAGGTACTTATCCTTCCCCTCCTGCATCATCCTCTTGAAGAACTTGTCGACGCTCTTTCTCCTACCGTAGACGGGGAGGTCGTTGGACTTGGGGGCGTACCCCACCCTCTTCGCCGTCCCCCAGTACTTCTCCATCGATCTGCCCAGCAACACCGGCTTTCGCCCCATCTCGTGGGCCGCCTCGATGATCGCCCGGATCCTCGCTATGTGGGATGAGAAGGTCGTCAAAAGGACCCCGGACTTCGTCTCCTCCGTCCCCATCAGGACGTCCCAGACCAGGTCTTTTGCTATCTGCTCCGAGGGGGTCTTCCCCGATATCCCGGCGTTCGTCGTCTCGGTGATCAGGGCCAAAACCCCCTCGTTCTCCAGCTTCTTCAGCCTGGCGAAGTCGGGAGGCTGGCCGAGGGTGGGGCTTCGGTCCATCTTGAAGTCGTTGGCGTAGAGGATCACGCCCCGGGGGGTGTGAATGGCGGCGAAGACGCAGTCGACGATGCTGTGCTGGACCCTGATGAACTCCAGCTCGACGTCAGAGGAGACCTGCATCTTCTTGCCGGCGTTCATCGTCACCACCTCGTTCTTCGTCCCCTGGAGCTTCTCAGCCTCTATCTCCTGCTTTATCAGGTCCGCGGTGAAAGGGGTCCCTACGATGGGAGCCTTGTACTTGTGGGCGAGCTTGGATATCGCTCCGATGTGGTCTAGGTGGCCGTGGGTGCAGGCTATCGTCTTCACCTTCCCGTCCACGTCCTTCATGACGCTGTCGTTGGGGATGGCCCCCATGGATATCAGCTCGGAGGGGCGGAGCCGCTCTACGTCCGTATCCTCGTGGATCTGGACCCTGTCCAGCCGGAGGCCCATGTCCATAATCACTATGTCATGACCGATTCTGATGGCGGTCATGTTCCTTCCAATCTCTTCGTAGCCTCCGATGGCTACAATTCCAATCTCCTTCATCTCGACATCTCTCTATAAATGGAAAGCTTCTTTGAATCAAACCCTCTCTCTTCCAGGATCTCCCTCGTCCTGCCGACGACGATGAACGGCGCCGATTCCAGGGCCGAGAGGTCCCGGGAGGCGGTGAGGAACATGGCGGTCCGGAAGGCCCTCTCATAGGCCCGGAGGGCCCCGACCACCTCCGACGACCCCTCCGTCGCCGGCCGGAGGAAGGGGAGGGCGGCCCCCCCGAGCCTCGCCCCCAGAGCTATGCTCTTGGCGACGTCGATCCCGCTCCTGACCCCTCCGGAGGAGATCACCTCCGCCCCTGCCGAGGCGCACTCGACGACGCTCACCGGGGTTGGGACCCCCCAGCTCCAGAAGAGCCGCCCCATCACCGCGGACTCGCCATCCCCCCGCTCCTCGGCCCTATAGGCCTCCACCCCGGACCAGCTGGTCCCGCCCATGCCGGCCACGTCTATGACCTCGACCCCCGCCTCCAGGAGGGCCAGGGCGTCCTCTCTGCATATCCCCGCCCCCGTCTCCTTGGCGATGATGGGGACCCTCCCGTCGGAGGCGGCCCGGATCGCCGCCATCGCCCCTCGGGCCTCGGTCTCCCCCTCCGGCTGGACGCTCTCCTGGAGGAAGTTGAGGTGGACGGCCACGGCATCGGCCTCGATCATCTCCGCGAGCCTATCGATCACCTCGGGCCCCTCCCTCACCAGCTGGACCGCCCCGATGTTCCCGATGATCGGGATCGTCGGCGCCGCGTCCCTCACCGCCGAGAAGGTCTCCTCCACCTCGGAGTTCTCGAGGGCGGCCCTCTGGGATCCGACCCCCATCGCCACCCCCACCTCCTGGGCCGCCAGGGCCAGGTTGACGTTGATCTCCTTCGTCTCGGGGTGCCCGCCCGTCATCCCCGTGATCATGAAGGGGAAGGCCAGCTCCTTTCCCAGAAACCTGCACCTCGAATCAATCTCGGCGGCGTCGATCTCCGGGAGGGCCCTGTGGACGAGGGCCACGTCCTCGAAGGGCTGCCAGCCCCCCTCCACCCCCCTATCGAGGCAGATCCTGATGTGGTCGAGCTTCCTCTTGGCTGTGGTCACCTTCTCCCCTCCACCAGGGTCCCCACCCTCTCGCCCCGGAGGACCCTCTCGATCATCCCTGGCTTGGATGCGTTGAATATCACCGAAGATACCCCCTCGTCGGCCAGGTCGAGGAGCTCCTCCACCTTCCCCCTCATACCGCCGGTGACGTCCACCCCCGCGGAGGGGCCCAGCTCTGACCAGATGCCGGAGACCCCGGCCCGCCTCAGCTGCGGGAGGACCTCGCCGTCGGAGATCACCCCGTCTGCCGCCGTCCCCAGGGCGACGATCGTGGGCTTCACCAACCTCGCCAGATGGGAGACGAGCTGGTCACCGGAGACGATCGCAGCTCCCCGGACCAGGTCCATGGCGACGTCGCCGTGGAGGACGGGGACGAGGCCCCTCCTCACCATCTCCAGGATCGGCCCCACCTCCATCCCCACGATCCTACCATCTTTGAGGAGGGAAGAGCCGAGGGGGTGTACCGGTACGGGGGAAGAGCCCGCCCTCCTCAGCCCCTCGACGACGAGGTCGTTAAGCCTGACGACGGACCGATGGGTCTCCAGCACCCCCTCGGCGTCGAACCTCTCCGCAAGGCGGTACCGCTCGGCATGGAAGTGGCCGAAGGAGCCGGCGCCGTGGACGAGGATGAGGCCCTCCCCGCACCCAGCGACCTCGGCGGCGATCCTCTCGATCTCCTCGGTCCTGGCGGATTCGAGGCGGGTCTTATCGGTCAGGACGCTCCCGCCGACCTTCAGAATCCTGATCTCGGTCATCTCACCTCTCCGGGATCCTCGATCCTCAGCCCCTGACAGCCGGTGACCACCGAGAAGGGCTCCCCCCTCGCCTGGTCGATGGCGGTCATGGCCCTCAAAACCCCCCCGGGGCCGGGGCGGGGCAGGGCGATCATGCATCCGCCGCCGCCGGCCCCCGTCAGCTTTGCTCCGAAGGCCTGCCCGCCCCCCCGGGAGGCGTAGACGAGCTCGGAGAGCTCCCGGGTCCCGACACCTACCGCCTCCAAAAGGCCGTGGTTTGTGTTCATCAGCTCCCCCAGCTCCTCAAGCCGGCCTTCCCTGATGAGCTCCGGCGCCAGCCTCGAGATCTCACCGATGGCCCGGAATATGGGGTCGACGATCTCCGGCCGCCTCGCCCTGAAGCTCTGGACCTTGGATACCTCCGCCCTGGTGTCGTGGGGCAGCCCCGTGAACCCCACCACCAGCTTCATCTCCGGCAGGTCGACGGCCCTCGCTGACCCCTCGACGAGCCGGTAGCCGCCGAAGGCGGCGAGGGCGGTGTCCGTCGGCGAGCCCAGCCCCTCCTGGACGGTCCTCTCGATCCTGAAAGCCTCCATCGCTATCTCTTCCGTCGACATATCCAGGGCGAGATGGCGGCTGAGGGCTCCCAGGGTGGCGACGACGACGGAGGCCGACGATCCGAGCCCCGAGGCCGGAGGGATCTCCGACTCGACGGTGACCCGGAGGTCCCTCGCCCCAAACTCCTTCAAAACGGCGGTGATGTACCTAGCTGCGTGGGCCGCCTCCTCCCCCGCCTTCGTCAGGACCTCGCCGGTGAGGGGGTCCAGGGCTATACCCTTCAGATCCATCCGGAGGTCGGGGGCGGAGATCTCGAGCCTCCCCGGCAGGTCTTCGATCCTGGCCCCAACCCTCAGGTCCACGGCGGCGCCCAGGGCGGCAGCCCCCGAGACGACGGCGTGCTCCCCGAAGAGGATCACCTTGCCGGGAGCGGAGGCAAAGGTCAGTTCATCGCCTCCTAGACGAAGGCTATCGCCCCGTAGCCCACCACCTGGCTATAATCCCCGAGGACGTCGCCGCTGGTGGAGTAGCGGAGAAGCTTGCCGGTCTCGGCGCCCAGGATCCTCGCAGCGGTGATGGTAGCCGATATCGGGCCGTAGCCGCAGGCGGTGAGGTTTTGGCCGTAGACGGCCCTATAGACGGAGGGGACGTCCATCCTCAGGATCGCCTCGATCGCCTGAGCGTCCTTCCTCCTCGCCTCCTCCTGGGGCTCGTAATGGGTGAAGTCGCTGCTGGCGATGATGGTGCAGTCCCGGCCGAGGGACTTCGCCGCCTCGCCGACCGCCTCCCCGACTTCGACCGCCGTCTCCTCGTCCTGGAGCCCCATGGCTATCGGGAGGATCTTGAACCCCGAGAACCTCGCCTGGAGGAACGGTATCTGGACCTCGAGGGAGTGCTCATAGAGGTGGGCGGACTCGTCCACCTCGAGGATGCTCCCAGCCAGGGCGTCCGCCAGCTCGACGTCGGATTCGACGGTCCCAAGGGGGGTCATCCACGAATCCCGAGAGATGGCTACGGGAAGGCCGAGGCCGTGGTGGTTCGGGCCTATCAGGACGAAGGTCTCCCTCTCGGGGAGCCTCCCATAGACCTCAGCGGCCACGGCTCCTGAATAGATGTAGCCGGCATGGGGTACGACGGCGCCCCGGATGGGGAGGGGCTCTCCGCCGGAGGCTCCGCTGAAGGCGGCCTTCAGCTCCTCCAGCAGCTTCTGGGGCTGAAGGGGGTAGAACTGGCCTGCCACTGCGGGGCGTCTCATCGATCAGAACTCCATCTCGAAGTCCGAGACCGAGTACCTGAACCTATCTTCCTCTCCCCTCTCCTTGAGGACCTCTTTGGCCAGGAGCCAGTAGATGAGGGTCAGGGCCTTCCGGCCTTTGTTGTTGGTGGGGATCACCAGATCGACGTTGGAGGTGAGGTTGTTGGTGTCGCATAAGGCAACGACCGGAATCCCCACGTCGATCGCCTCGTTGATCGCCTGGCTGTCGCCGGCGGGGTCGGTCACCACCACCACGTCCGGCTCGACGTAGTCGTAGAAGGTGGGGTTGGTCATGGTGTTGGGTATGAACCTTCCGACGATGGCCTTGGAGCCTACGGCCTTGGAGAACATGGTGGCCGGCCTCTGGCCGTACTGCCTCGCCGAGACGACCAGGATCTTGGAGGGGTCGTACTTGGCCAGGAACTTGGCCGCAAGCCTGATCCTCTTGTCCGTCGCCTGGACGTCGAGGACGTAGAGGCCGTCGGTCCTGACTCTGTATATGTAGTCCATCATGCTCTTGGTCTTCTGCTGAGTCCCTATGTGGATCCCCGCGGCTAGATACTCGTCTATGGGGATGAGGGTCTCATAATCTTCAGCTGGTGTTATGACTTCATCTTCCAAAAATGTCACCTACCTAGAGGTTCTGCGATCCCGTTTAACGGTGATGGGAACAAATCCCAATCTCATCTCTTCCAGGGCGATTTCGAGGGGGTCTATGGACTCGGTCTTGATCAATACCGGGGCGCCCATCAGGATCTGTAAAGCTCGAGCCCCCACAATTCTCGCGCGTTCGTATCGCGTATATTCTTCATCCATCGAATCCGTCAAGTGGCCACCTCAAAAGAAAGGCAAGTGGTGGGGTTGCTGAGATTCGAACTCAGGTTACGGCGTCCCGAACGCCGAGGGATGGACCAGGCTACCCCACAACCCCACGCCTTTTACTGATACCGCCGAAGCACGTCAACGATCTCCACGTGGGTCAGGAGCATGCGACGACAGCAGTAGCTTTCGATGCCCAGATCGTCCATCACCTTCCCCGGTGGCTCAGACTTGGTGCGCTCCTTGTACTCCTCCCATACATCAGAGATGACGTTTCCACAGGTGAAACATCGTACAGGGATCAAGCTAGCTCACCTGTAAGACTTCTGATACTTGGCTCTTGCACCGGGGCCGCCGACCTTCTTCCGCTCCTTCTGCCGGTGGTCGTTGACCAGAAGAGACCTGTCGTACTCCATGTAGGCCTCCTTGAGGGCGGTGTCTCCGGTCCACTCCACGATCCCGCGGGCGATGGCGGTCCGGACGGCAGCAGCCTGACCCATGAACCCGCCTCCGCGGACCTTGACGTCGATGTCGAGCCCCGAGGCCTTCTCCTGGGCGATCATCACGGGCTCCATGATCTTCTGCCTGACGAGCTCGGGCTCAAAGATCTCCAGGGGTTTGCTGTTGATCCTGACTCTGCCCTTCCCCTCCGTCAGGGTGGCCCTGGCGATCGCCGTTCTGTTTTTACCCGATGAGTTGGTTATCTTCATGCTGAACCCTCAGAATTTTGATCCGAACATCCGGCTTACGTCGCCAAGTTCCACATACTTCCCGGTGCCCAGGCGCGTCATCTTCGCAGCCTCCGGCCGCTCCATCTCCATCCCCTTCAGCTCGGGAGGGACTCCTACATAAATCCTGAGCCTGGACATGGCGTCCCGGCCGCGCTTCGTCTTGTGGGGGAGCATGCCGCGGACCGTCCTCTTCAGGATCCTCTCGGGCCGCTTGGGATAGTGAGGCCCCTTCTCGGTGGAGCCCTTGTTCTTCATCTCCTCGTACTCCCGGTAGATGGTCTCTCGCCGACCTGAGATTATGGCCTTCTCGGCGTTGACGATCGCTATCTCCTCTCCTGCGAGGAGCTCTGAAGCGGCGAGGCTGGCCAGACGTCCCAGGATCATCCCAGATGCGTCAATAATCATCAGATCACCTTAAAATAATTATGCCGGAACCCTTCGGGTGTTTATCGGCCAGCTCATCTATCCTGAGACATTCGCCACCGGCCGACTTTATCTTCGACGCGGCCTGCTCGCTGAACTGGAGGGCGGCCACCGTCACCTTGTGATCGAGATCGCCGGTCCCCAGGACCTTCCCCGCCACGAGGACCAGGTCGTCGGGGGCGGTATGCCTGTTTATCTTGCTGACGTTTACTGCGGCGTAGTTCCGCCTCGGCTTCTCCAGCCTCTTGGCCACGTCGCGCCAGATCGCCGACCCGTCGTTCCGGGTGGCGGCCTTGAGATCGTCGATGAGGGTGACCAATCCCGGGTTTGTCTTCTTGACCTTCTTCATATCAATCCTCCGCATAGCCCCCTCGCCGGGGGCCGACTCACGCGCCCTGGGGCGCGTTCGGACCTTCGGGTCCCTGCGCCAGAGAGGGGCGGGCTTCCGCTCCCTCTGCGGATCGCTACAACCACCTGATTAAGAGTATTTAAGGGTTTTCACGACCCCGGCGGCCCGGCCCCTCCGCCGATCGGGCCATCTTTCGGGGCTTAACAGAAACTTTTTTATATTCAGGCAGCAACTACTCCCTAATAAAATGGTAGATATTATCCTCATCTCATCGGTCTTTTTCGGCCTTCTATTCGGGATCTTCAGCGGCCTTACCCCGGGCATTCATTCAAATAACTTTGCAGCACTTCTCCTGGCCCTCTCTCCCGCCTTCCTCAGCCTGGGGCTGGAACCCCTCGACCTCGCGACGGCGATTCTGGCGGCGTCCGTCGCCCACACCTTCCTCGACATAGTGCCATCGATATTCATTGGTGCTCCCGACGCCGATACCGCCCTGGCCGTCCTTCCCGGCCACGAGATGATGCTCGAGGGGAAGGGGATCGAGGCGATCCGCCTCTCGGCCCTCGGGAGCGCCTCCTCGATCCTGGTGGCCCTGCTTCTGATCGTCCCCCTATCCCTCCTCTTCGGCAGGTTCTACGAGACCTTCATGGACCACGTCGGCCTCGTCCTCCTGGCGATAGCCGCCGTCACGATCCTGACGGAGCGGGGAGAGGTGATCGAGGGGCAGGGGTCCCTCGCCCCCCTCAAGTACAAGCTCATCGCCCTCGTCCTCTTCCTGACGAGCGGCCTCCTCGGAACCTTCGCCTTCGCCCACCAGGACCTCGCCCAGTCGCCCCTGGGGTTCCGGCCGGAGGTCCTGATGCCCCTGCTGGGAGGGCTCTTCGGCGCCTCGATCCTCCTGATCAGCCTCGGATCCCGGGCGGAGGTCCCCGACCAGAGGGAGACGGGGTTTGGGATGCCGGCGAGGACGATCACCAAGGCCGCCTTCTTCGGGGGGCTCGCGGGGTCGGTGGTGGCCTGGGTTCCGGGGGTGACCCCCGCGGTGGCGACCGTCGCCACCAGGTTCGGGTCGGACTGGTCCGGCCGGGAGTTTCTCGTCTCCGTATCGGGGGTGAACACCGCGAACGCCCTCCTCACCATGGTGGCGCTCCTGGTGGTGGGGCGGCCCCGGTCCGGGGCCGCCGTCGCCATCCAGGAGCTGGTGGAGCTGGACCGCAGGCTCCTCCTCTTCATGGTGACGGTCGCGGTCTTCGTATCGATCCTCTCATACCTCGCCACCCTCGCGGCGGGGAGGGCGGCGGCGAAGGTCGTGAGAAGGCTCGACTACGGGAGGCTCTGCATCGCCATCCTCGCCCTCCTCACCGCCCTCACCTACGCCTTCACCGGCCCCTTCGGCCTCTTCATCTACCTCGTCTCGACGGTCGTCGGCCTCGTCGCCCCCTTCGCGGGGGTGAGGAAGACCCACGCCATGGGGGTTCTGATGGTGCCGCTTTTGATTTACTACCTGTGATCTCTCGAAGGAGCTGACTATGAACCGGCACATTCTCTAGATGTCTGATGAAAGCCGCGATCCTGCGCCTCGGGACGGCCTAAAAAGAGTCCTCGATCTCGCTGACGGAGATCGAGGCCATCCCCAGCTCCCGGAGGTGGTGGGCCATCATGTTCGCCCTCCTCCCCTCGGGGTGGTAAACTAGGGCTGCCTTCGGGGAGATCCGCTCCACCATCCTCATCAGCCCCTTGAAGTCGAGATGATCGCTGATCCGGATCTGGGCGAAGGGGAGGTCGCTCCTCCCGGTGAGGACGTACTTCCTCTTCGACCTGATGGTGGAGAGCTCCCAGGGGGTTACGACGTTCAGGTCCGTCCCGTTCTCCTCCGCCGGCGAGAAGGGGCCGAAGCCGGGGAGGAGCTCCCGGGTGAGGGCGAGGCTCTTTCCGTCCATCCCGATGGGGTCCTTGCAGCCGAGGGCCCGGATGAGGGATACGGCCCTCTGGGCCTTGCCGAAGGCGTAGGCTCCGAAGGTGGAGCCGGCATCGACGGCGTCGCCGAAGCCGACGATGTCGTCCTCGAACCGGCAGGCAGGGTCCCAGGGGTCGCCGTAGTTCGCCTCCGTCACCAGGAGGTCGCATTTGGGGAGGTTCTCGTAGTTCTTGACGTCCCCGGTGACGAGAACCCGAACCCCCAGATCCGTCTCCCACCCGAAGGCGACGGAGCCGATGGTGTGGCCGGTGGAGTAGGTTACAACCTCCAGGTCGTCGACGAGGATGCTTCCTCCGACCGGAAAGGTCCTCCCCTCGTACCTCCGGCCGTGCCTGATCTCCAGGGCTCGGGCCGTCTCCCGGGACGCCACCGCCTCCGGCGAGATCATCGCCGACTTGCCGTAGTGGTCGCTGTGGGCGTGGGTTATGAGGTAGGCGTCGGGCTGGACGGAGCCCTTCGGAGAGCGGCTGGTGTCTATCGAGAAGAGGTGGGAGTCGAACCTGAGGGATAGGTGCGGCGCGGGCCTACCGCTGCTGACACGCCTCCGAAAGGGGGTTATCCCCAGGTCCCCGAAGATCCCATCTTCCGTCAAACTCCCTCCATGTCAGGGGCGCTTAGGGGGGGAGAGGATAAATAGCTGACCCCCCTATGCCGTCGCCATAGGGAAAAATATTTTTCTATAGATCCCCGAGATCTTACAGATCCACGTCTCCCCCGCCTTTCCAGCCCCGGACGGGAGGGGGCCTAAGACGGACCCCCCGCCCTCCTCTTCGCCACCATCTTTCTGATCTCCTCTCCGATGAGGACGGTGGCGGCGACCGCCACCATGGTGATCCAGTCCGTCAGCGAGAGGGAGACAGACCCCAGGGCCGCGTTGAAGAAGGAGAGCTCTGTTGCCAGGAGCTGGAGCACCACGGAGGCGAATATCGCCACCATCAGGTTTCTGTTGCTGAATAGCCCCAGGCTGAAGACCGACTGGGTCCTGGACCTGCAGTTGAGGGCGTTGAAGACCTGGAACATCGCCATGGTGATGAAACCCATCGTCTGGGCCCGGATCAGGTCTCCGTTGTTCCACTCCCGGGTGAATACAAAGAGGGTCCCCACCGCCATGATGAGGGCGATGAAGAGGGTATTTAGGACGATATCCCGGTTGATGATCTTCTCTGCGGGGTCCCTGGGGGGCTGGTCCATCACGTCCCTCTCCTTCGGCTCCATGGCGAGGTTCACGACGAGGATCCCGTCGGTCACCAGGTTCACCCAGAGGATCTGAACGGGGGTGAAGATGAGGACGTTCAAGGCGAGGAAGAGGAGGGAGGCCGTTATGGCGAGGACCTCCCCGGCGCTGGTGTTGATCAGATACCGGACGACCTTCCTTATGTTCTGGAAGATCACCCGCCCCTCCTCGACGGCGTTGACGATGCTCTGGAAGTTGTCGTCGGTGAGGATCATGTCGGCCGTCTCCTTGGTGACGTCGGTCCCCGTGATCCCCATGGCGATCCCGATCTCGGCGACCTTCAGGGCCGGAGCGTCGTTGACGCCGTCCCCGGTCATGGCGACGATGTGCCCTTTCCGCCTCAGGGACTCGACGATCCTGTGCTTATGCTCGGGGGAGACCCGGGCGAAGACGGCGGCATCCTCCATCGCCGCGTCCAGCTCGGAATCGTCCATACCGTCGAGGTCGGAGCCGGCAAAAGCTCTCGAATCGCCTTCGACGATCCCCATCTCCCGGGCGATCGCCTCCGCCGTTATCTTGTGGTCTCCGGTGGCCATGACGACCTTGATCCCCGCCTTCTTCGCCAGGGCGATCGCCTCTATCGCCTCGGGCCTGGGGGGGTCCATCATTCCGGAGAGCCCCGAAAAGATCAGGCCGGAGGGTCCGGCCTCTTTGAAACCGGCCACCTCCTCCTTCCCAATCGTCTTGGTGGCGAACCCCAGGACCCTCAGGGCGTCGGCCGCCATCTGGGAGCTCATATCCAGGATCCTCTCCTTATCCGCCTCCGTCAGATCTCTCGGTTCGCCGTCGACGGCGATCGCCGAGGAGATCCCCAGGACCGTCTCCGGCGCCCCCTTCAGGCAGACCTCGACGCGGCCATCCCGCTCGTTGAACGTGGCCATGTACCTTTTGTCCGGATCGAAGGGTATCTCGTCGATCCTCGGGAAGGACGCCTCCAGATCCTCTTTGGCGAGCCCCGCCTTGGCGGCGGCGACGACGAGGGCCCCTTCCGTCGGGTCCCCCTGGATCTCCCACCGCTCGCCGTCGTCCCCCTCCTTGGAACTGAGGCTGGAGTCGTTGCAGAGGGCTGCGATCCGCAGGAAGGTCGCAAGGCTCCCGTCCTCCTTCGGGTCCAGCTCCGAGCCTTCGACCTCGAAGCTCCCCTCGGGCTTGAACCCTGCCCCGGTCACCGAGACGATCCGGTCCGGGAGGTAGATCCTCTGGACCGTCATCTGGTTGGTGGTGAGGGTCCCCGTCTTGTCGGTGCATATGGCGGTGACGGAGCCGAGGGTCTCGACGGCGTCGAGCTTCCTCATGATGGCGTGGCGCTTTGCCATCCGGCTGACCCCCACCGCCAGGGCCACCGTTATCGCCGCAGGAAGGGCGGCGGGGATCGCCGAGACGGTCATGGCCAGGGTGAAGAGGAAGGCGTCGATGAGATCAAAGCCCCGGTACAGCCCTACGGCAAAGGTGAGGCCGCCGGCGAGGATGGCGAGGAACATGATCTTTCTGCCGAGGTCCAGGGTCCGCTTCTTCAAGGGCGTCGCCGATTTCTTGGTCTTGGTCAGCATATCGGCGATCTTTCCCATATCCGTCGCCATCCCCGTCGCGAAGACAACGGCCTTCGCCCTCCCCCGGGTGACGATCGTCCCCGCGAAGATGGTGTTGTCGATCTCCATCTCCGACAGGGTCCCCATAGCCGGGGGGTTGCGACAGATCTCCGAGTCGACGCACTTCTTCGCGGGGACCGACTCGCCGGTGAGCATCGACTCGTCGATCTCGAGGTTTGCGGCCTCGATTATCCGCGCGTCGGCGGGGACCTTCGAGCCCGCCTCCACCAGGATTATGTCGCCGACGACGATCTCCCTCGCCTTGACCCTGACCTTTCTGCTCTCCCCCCGGGACCCTTCCCCGGCTCCCTCTCCTCCCTCTCCTCCCTCTCCGCCCCCGCCGAAGATCCGGAGGACGTCGGCCTCGGGGGCCGCGTGGGACATGAGGGCGGATATCGCCTCCTCGGCCTTGAACTCCTTCAGGAAGCCCAGGGCGGTGTTGAGGACGATGACGGCGAAGATGACGGCGGCGTCTATCCTCTTCTCGGCGAGGAGGGAGATCACTGCCGCTATCCCCAGGACGATGATGATGGGGTTTTTTATCTGGGAGATGAGGATCTCAGGCCAGGTCGCCCCCTTCCCCTCTTCGAGCTCGTTTGGGCCGTGATCCTGGAGCCTCCTCGTCGCCTCGGGGGTGGTGAGGCCCCCCTCCCCCGATCCCAGCCGCTCGAAGACATCTTCAATGCTGAGAGAATACCAGCGGTTCTTTTCATCGATATCCATGTGAGCCCTCTCCTGATCTGACTATAAACCCCGGGTGGGATGCGCCCCCTATCCTGAGGAGGCGGCCATCTCTTTTCATCTTCTTTTCATCTCTGATCCTCGACCGCAGATCCCCTCCCGGAAGAGCGGTGGTGATCGTCTGCTATATGACCCCGGGCTTTATTGGTTTCTTATGATTTAAATATCTACCAGCCGGAAGGATGACTGAGAAATCAGAAAAAGGTCGTCAGGGCCCCAAATTTGCCCAGAATCGATTCCAGTCAAGGCAAAATGCGCCATAGACCGCTATCGCACCCGTGCCTTTGAAAGACTTGAATCCGTCGGATTCAGGAAAACATTTTTCGCAGATGCCATCATCATGTCCTGCAAGTCGTACTTCGAGGTTATGGTCTTGATTTCAGATATAAACGTGGAGGAGATTTGACGTGCTGGCGGAGAAGAGGGCTTTGTTCATTGAGCTATTTCGCGAATTCATAGACAGCTATCCGCCCACACCTCAAGGCGAGGATCATCTCAGGCATTACGAAGAGGAGAGAGAAGAAGGCCGCAGGAATTTTGAGACGATCCTCGAAGCGGAAAGGCAGGGCGAGGATGTAACCGATGAAGTCCTCATGAAGCTTCTCCCCTATGCAGGCTCAAAGCCCAATCGAGAGAGGGGCTATTGGATATCCATCGCCCCTGCCTTCAATGGTGACGTGAGGAAGAAGTTCGAATCCGCCGGATGGACCGATCAAGAATCATGGCCTCAAGTCGCAGACGAGATCCTCCGTTTTGTCCGCCGCTGCTACGATCGACCCGAGGAGCTGAAGGCCGCATGTGATGAGTTCTCGGATTCGCCATACTCCAAGGGGTTCCAATCTGGTACTCTGACGCCGATCCTTCACGCCCTAAGGCCGGAAGATTTCATCTTGATCAACAACAAATCGAGGAGCGTCGTGAACTACTTTTCCGGCACGTCTTACTCGTCAAATTTGGCAGATTACCCCTCGATCAACGAGACGGCACGTTCACTGGTTAATGACGTCTCAGACGACATTAGCGATTTTGGGATTTCAGGAATTAGATCAGATGATCTCTTCGATATGTTCACTCATTGGTTGGTGGCGATCAAAAGAGACGGCCTCAACGGGAACTCAAAACCCTTTGCTAAAATATGTAAAAAGATATTCGGAAACCAACTTGAGGCAGAATGGGCTTTTGATCTGTTTAAGACTACCCTTGAGCGTCTGGGGATCGAGAGCCTCGATGATGAGCGTTTTTCAATCACAATCCCGATAAGATCTGGTGGAAGAACTCTGCATCTGAGTTTTGGTCCGTGGTTGGTATTGGGATTCGATGGCTCAAAAGATCACGCTTCGGATAGCGTTACTATAACACTATTAGCGAATCAGACGATTTTGGACGATAGTTTTGTATCATTCGTCTTTGCCAAAGATGAGGATGACCCAGAAATACGAAATTACCGGATACCAATAGAAATGGCCATGTCCTCTGGAGACGAGATCTTTGATGCCTACGAGGATGCGCTCAATTATATTGCGAACAAATTCAAAGACTGGAAAAGATCTCCATGGCGGAATAAACACCAAGAACGATTTGCACAAGCAGTATTTGATTCGAAAAGAAGGCAAGAATTATTTGCGGGCTCACTTAGCGCCGGGATTATGACGAAGAACATTTGGTGGGTCAACCAGGGATCAACGCTAGACGTAGAATTAAATGGCGGCTATATATGGGCGCCAATAAAGTCCAAAACAGGCCGTTCTATTTATCACTGGGACAACTTGTCAGATGTTTGCAAAGATGACATCATAATTCATTACGCCAACGGCTACTTGCGTTATGCAAGCCGAGTTATCGAACCTGCAAGAAAGACAAACGATCCGCACGCCATAAACGGAGGAAATTGGCCGCAAGAAGGAAACCTTGTTCGAGTCGATTATCATGAGCTAAAGCCCCCCATCCCATTGAACAAATTCTCACAATCGCTCTCGAAACTCGATATAAATCAAGGCCCTCTGAACAACAATGGTGGTGTAAAACAGGGATACCTATTTCGCCTAAATTCGGAGGGGCTTGATATAATTCGACGATCTCAGCCTGAGACCGATTGGCCCGATTTCTTGGGACCGACACCACCCTCTGAGTATCCCCTTTACAAACTTGCCGAAGATACCGGCTTCGATCTCGAAACCTTAGAGCGCTGGGTCCGCGCCATCAGACGAAAACGGCAGGCCGTCCTCTACGGCCCGCCGGGGACGGGGAAGACCTACGTCGCCGAGCATCTCGCAAAGCACCTCATCGGCGGGACAGATGGCTTCTCTGACCTCGTCCAGTTTCATCCCGCCTACGCCTACGAGGACTTCATCCAGGGGATAAGGCCCCAGTCGGACGACGACGGCGGCCTGAGGTACCCCATCGTCCCAGGGCGGTTCCTCGAGTTCTGCGAGCGGGCCGAATCTCGGCATGGGACCTGCGTTCTGATCATCGACGAGATCAACCGGGCGAACCTCTCCCAGGTCTTCGGGGAGCTGATGTACCTCCTCGAATACCGGAGCCGTTCGATCCCCCTAGCCGGAGGCAGAAGGCTCAGGATCCCCGAGAACGTCCTCATCATCGGGACGATGAACACCGCCGACCGTTCCATCGCATTGGTGGATCACGCCCTCCGGCGGCGCTTCGCCTTCCTCCGGCTCCTGCCCAATCACGAGGTGCTGCGCAAGTATCACCAAAGTTGGAATAAGGACTTTCCAATCGAGGGGCTGATCGGGGTTTTGCGCCGACTGAATACTCAGATCAACGACAGCCACTTCGAAGTCGGGATATCCTTCTTCCTCCGGGAAAAACTCGCCGAGGAGATCGAGGACATCTGGAAGATGGAGATCGAGCCCTACCTCGACGAGTACTTCTTCGACCGGCCCGAGAAGGTCGATGACTTCCGCTGGGAGAGAGTCGTAAGAGAGATCATGCCATGAACTCCAGGGAAATTCAGCGGATCGAGCTGGTGGAGTACGAGACACGAAGGTTTCTCGAATCCGAGATCTCCGAAGAGCTTGGCATGAAGATATGGCAGAACTACGGGAACCATATCTCGATAGACGAGCCGTCCTTCAAGAACGGCAACCAGTGGTCTCTGACTGCAAACGGCTGGGCAGGTCACATACCCCTGACTCCAGAGTTTCAGATCGCCCTCCTGCCAAAAGTGGAGATAAGAAACTTATTTGGGATGCTGGAGTACGCCTACCGGCTCGAGAGCCTCAAGTTTCCCGAGGGCTTAACCGACTGCGATTCGTTGGAGGAGTTTTATGAGACCCTGGCCAGGCTCTTCGCCCTGCGGGTCCTCGACCGGGGTCGCAAGGGCTTCTTCAGATCTTATCAACCCCGGAAAGATCGAATCCCCTACGTCCGCGGCCGTTTCGACGTCCGGAAGAGCTGCCAGAAACCATGGATGGTGAAACCAGAATGCTGCTACGAGGAGCACACCTCCGACGTCGAAGATAACCAGATCCTCGCCTGGACCCTCCGGCGGATCCTCCAGAGCGGCGTCTGCACCGAGCGATCCCTCCCCCAGGTCCGGAGGGCATATCAGTCACTTAGGGGCCTGACAACCCCGATTCCGTGCGACCCCCAGGATTGCGCTGGCCGGCTTTACAGCCGCCTGAACGAGGATTATCAACCGATGCACGCCCTATGCCGCTTCTTTTTGGAGCAGAGCGGACCTTCTCACCGGATCGGAGGCCGGACGATGATCCCCTTCCTGGTGGATATGGCCCGACTCTACGAGCTCTTCGTCGCCGAATGGCTGAAAGCGAAGATGCCGCCGGATTTTGTGGTCAGACCCCATGAGGAGGTCGTCATCGGCCGAGGGGGAAGGGTCAGGTTCGACATCGATCTTGTGGTCTACGATAGAGACTCGCAGAAGGCGCTCTTCGTCCTCGACACCAAATACAAAGCCCCGGACCATCCAGGAAACGACGACATCAGCCAGGTGGTGACCTACGCAGCCGCCAAAGACTGCGATGAGGCGGTGCTGATCTATCCCAAGCCCCTAGACTTGGACGTGACGATCGGCAAAATTAGGGTTCGGAGCCTGGGATTTTCCTTGGATGGCGATCTCGAAGAGGCAGGTCAGAGGTTTCTTCAAGATCTACTTTCTGGCGGCGATCGGTGAGCCGGTGCCCTGCGCCTTCGGTCACGCAATCCACCTGAGCTTCTTCTCGACCCTCGCCACGGCTTTCTCTGATAAGATGACTCGCTGGGCCTTGTGCCGCCCTGTTTTTACTATGACGACCGGATCGCTGATCTTCCTCGCCTCAGCATATATCCTCGCCCCTCTGATGGCGTCTCCCACCTCGCGGCCTTCCATCAGATGACCTCCAGCCGCCCCTCCCGTCGGAGCTCTTCGGTGATCTCCGCGACGAGGTCGTAGTCCAGCTCCAGATCTTCGCTGGCGTCGGAGGGGTAAGCTTCACCCCTGGACTGGAAGTACCCAGAAACCTCTTTCTTTGCGGTATTGTAATCCACATCCCGATATTTGATCACCTTGATGGATGCGAGCTTATCTCTTATTGCATCTCTCACAAAATCGGATGTATTTAGATAGACCCCAGCCTCCACCAATCGCTGGATCTGCTCAAACTCGGTGGCGGGTATCTTCGAGCCCATAACGTGCCCCTTCGATTTTGTTGCAGCCATATTGCGTCGATTATGGTTTAATATGTTAAAAGGATTCTGGCGACGGGGAAAGAATCGCCCCTCCTGGAGAGGAGGAAAGCGCTCCGGATACTGCGCCGTGGTCGATCCACTGCCACCCCAGGGCCGTACGAAGAGAAAATATTGAGATCGACCTCTATCCGACATGAATAAGAGAGGGCTATATATCCTTCAACTTCCCATATAACCTGGGGTCTGAACGATGGGCGCAGTCTACACCGCTAAGGCCGATAAGAAGATTGAGGTCGTCTATGAGGGAGGTGTCTTCAGACCGCTGGGAGATGTGAAGCTGAAGGAGGGAACGGAGGCCTTCGTGGTGATAAAGCCGGGAGGGATCCTGGAGGCTGCCAGGAGGCACAGGAAGAAGGTCGAAGAGGACCTGCTCAAAGAGTTCGTCGAGGAGAGACGATGATCGTCGTCGATGCGTCGGTCTTCCTGGATCTGATCTTCGATTATCGCTCCGATAGGACTGCCATCGCCGACGGCCTCTTCACCTTGATGGAGGAAGATGGCGTTCCAATCTTCGAGCCTGACGCATTCAAGATTGAGATGATCGGGCAGCTCGTCAGAAGGCTCACGAAGGAAGAGGCGACAGCTCTGGCCGAGGAGATCTTCTCCAACATTAACTTCATCGAAGCATCGGAACTTTTTGATATGGCCTATAGTGTTGCCGTTCTGACCGGATCAAGGGCGATCGATTCTTTTTACGTAGCTGCTGCAAAGCTTGAAGAAGCATTTCTCGTCTCAAACGATAAACATCAGGTTGAAAGTGCCAGGAGGTCCGGAGTCGAAGTATACTACCTCCTCGACGAATTCGAAGAAGTCCGAGAACGCATCGCGAAGTAGATCAATTATCAGCGTTTGATGGACGTTCACGCGAGAAAGCTCATCGTTTGATTTCTATTTTAAGCCCTCGTGATCAGCTCGGGCCGGAGGCTCGCCCGCCGGAGCGGCGGAACCTCCCCCCAGAGAGCCATCTCCTCCCCCCGGATGACCAGGGCCCCCGCCACCCCCGGGACCGCCACCGCACCGAAGGAGTCGGCCAGTTGTGATGCCGATCCGACGGCGTTCCCGAGGGCCGTTGCCGCGGCGTCCGCGAGAGAGACGTCGTCGGAGATGGCGACGGCCGCGTCGGCGGATCCGAAGCTGATGGAGGGGCCGACGGTCCCGCTGCTGGTGCAGATCCCCAGCGGCTCCGTCCGGGGGGCGATCTCGAAAGCTAGGTCTTTCAGGGGGGATGGCCCGGCGTAGATCCCCATCAGGACGGGCCGGTCGGCGATGAGGGCGACGTCCCCGCCGTTGTCGACGATGGCGTAGGTCGCCCCCGCCTCCATCATCGCCCCCAGGGCGAACCTCGCTATCGTCCCGGCGACGGCGCTCATGGGGCCGATCCCGACGGCCCGGCCAGCCCTCGCCATCTCCCGGACGATCTCGGGCGCCTCGCCGATCGAAAGGTCGTAGGGCTCCAGGGTTACGAGGAAGAAGGGGTCGGCCCGGATGAACTCCTCGAGGAGGGCTCGCTGGATCGCTATCTCCTCCTTCGCCGCCTCGAGGTGGGACCGCTCCTGGAAGGTGATGGTGACGATCGTCTCCTTCAGCTGGAACCTCTCCCTCAGAAGGACCGTCTTATCGGTCATCTCTCCATCATCCCTTCGAGGGGCCGATCCCCGTCATTCCCCATCCGGGGGCGGATCTCCCGGTTTCGGCGGCCGCGCCTCCGGCGCCGTTGCCGCCCCGGACCGATCGTCCATATCCTGATCCGCCTCCGGCCTCTCCGCCCCCCTCAGGGCCTTGGCGACGATCTCTCTCCTCCCCCGGAGGAGGACCTCGACCTCCTCCCCGTACCTCACCTCCAGCGGCTCCGCCACCTCGTAGAGGCGGGAGAGCTGCCCCATCCCCGCCTCCGACGCCGGGAGGCGGACGAGGAACTCCTCCAGGGGAGGGAGCTTCTCCAGGATGGCGTCGAGGAGGGCCTCCAGGCCGAGCCCCTCCCGGGCGGAGACGAGGACGGGGGTGGGGGCGAGGTCCTCCAGGAGCCTGCACCTCTCCTCGGCCTCCTCCGGGGTTATCAGATCGACCTTGTTCAGGACCGAGACGAGGGGTGCGTAGCAGCCACAGTCCCAGAGGGCCCCGTGGCAGGAGGCGACCCTCTCCCTCAGAACCTCGGGGGGATCGGAGAGGTCCACCACCAGCAGGACGAGGTCCGCCTCGACGATCTCCGCCAGGGTGGACCGGAAGGCCTTGATCAGGAAGAGGGGGAGGTCGTCGATGAACCCCACCGTGTCGGTGAGGAGGAATCGCCGATCCCGCGCCGCCACCGCCCGGGTCGTCGGCGAGAGGGTGGTGAAGGGCTGGTCTTTGGCGGCCACCGCCTCCTCGGCGAGGCGGTTGAATAGGGTGCTCTTTCCGGCGTTGGTGTAGCCGGCCAGGGCCACCAGATCGAAGCCGAGCTTCCTCCTCCGCTCCCGCCGGCGGACGCCCGTCTCCTCCACCGCCCTCAGCTCGGCCCTGATCTTCGCCATCCTCCCCTTGATGTCCCGGTACATCGAGACGTCGTAGCTCCCCGAGCCCCGGTAGCCGGGCCGCTCGCTCAGCTTCTTGAGGGACTCGATCGTCCGGACGAAGGGGGCCTCATAGGAGAGGCGGGCGAGCTCCACCTGGAGCTTCGCCTCCCGGGTGGAGGCCCGGGAGGCGAAGATCTCCAGGATCAGGTTGAACCTGTCCATGGGAGGAATCTCGAACTCCTTTCCTATGTTGAAGATCTGGCCGGGGCTGAGGGGCTCGTTGAAGATCAGCTTATCAGGACCGAGGGAGGCGGCCTCGACGACCTTCCCCCTCCCGAGCTGAAACCTCCGGTCCCTCCCCCTCCTCTGGAATACCTCGGCGAGGACGGTGTATCCCGCCGCCTCGGCGAGCCCCCGGAGCTCGGTCACCTCCTCCGGGCGGAGGTCTTCCCTCGGGTCCTCCCGGAAGAGGAGGACCGCCGTCTTCTCCCGTCTCATGGACCTCCCACCCTCATCCCTCAACCGAATCCCACCCCTCATCCATCAGCCTCAGGGCCAGCCTCCGGCCGGCGAAGGAGGCGTGGTGGGCGAGCTCCACCGCCCTCCTCTCCCCCCGGGACTCGGGGTACTTGAACTCCCGTCCCAGGATGCTCTCGACCCTCCACCGCTCGAGGTTGTAGAGGTCGCCCCTCTCGGCGAGGACGACGCCGGAGAGCCCCCGGACCGACTCCTCCATGAGGCCGATCACCACCTCCATATCCACCGACTCCGCCACCCGGGGGACGAGCCTCATCCTCCTCGTCCTCTCGACCCCCTCGGGGGATATCCTCGCCGCCACCGAGGCGGAGACCATGATGTATCTTCCGGCCACGGCGTGCCTCCCCGATATGTCGACGGCCACCACGTCCAAGGTACCATCTCTTCGTCAGAGGTCGATTATGGCGTGTTTGTCGACGACAGCCGTCGCCCGCTCCAGGGTGAGCCCCGCCCCCCGGGCGATCTCGATCGCCCTCTCGCGGTCGATCAGGTCCTCGGGGGCGTGGGCGTCGGTGTCGACGACGATCCTCGCCCCCGCCTCCAGGGCGAGGCGGGCGACGTGGCCGTTCGTCATGTTGTGGCCGCGGCGGGCGGTCAGCTCGAGGCAGACGCCGTTATCCCTCGCCAGGTCCACCTCCTCGGGGGTGATGAAGCCGGGGTGGGCGAGGATATCGACCCCGATCTCTATCGCTCTCCGGTTAGTCCCGGGGGCCACCGGCTCGACGGCCGTCTCCCCGTGGACGACGACGAGGTCGGCTCCGATCCTCCGGGCCAGGGTCGCCAGCCGCTCCATCTTCGCCGGGGGGACGTGGGTCAGCTCGACCCCGGCGAGGATCCTCATCTCCAGGACATCCTCCAGCGCCTTGACCTTCGAGACCTGGCTGATGACGAACTCGACGTTGGTGAAGTCGACGTGATCGGTGATCCCCAGGGCGCGGCACCCCTTCATCTCGGCCCGCCGGACCAGCTCGGAAGGGATCAGCTCGCCGTCGCTGAAGACGGTATGGGTGTGAAGGTCGATCATGAGCTTGCCTGAATCACAAACATTATTAAGTATTGCCTCAAACCGAGATCCGCCCAAGATAAAGACGGGAGTTTTCGATGACCACCGCCATCAGACGTTTGGTACTTGACGTATTGAAGCCCCATGTCCCCACCATCCTCGAGCTCGCCGAGGCTCTGAGCAAGCTCGGCGGGATAACCGGGGTGAACCTCAGCCTCTCCGAGGTGGACCAGCAGACCGAGACGATCAAGATCACCATCAAGGGGGATAAGATAGACTACCTGGCTGTGGAGTCGGTGATCGAGGACTTCGGCGGCGTAATCCACAGCATCGACGAGGTCGTGGCAGGAAAGGAGATCGTAGAAGGCGTGGAGACCGCCCAGGACCGGTGAGGTCAGCCCGGAGGACGGACCCCTAGGGTCTGCGCGGCATCTTTCAGATGGGCCTCAGGCCCCTCGCCCCGGATCAGCCACGTCGCCTTCGGATCCTGGTGGCGATCTCTCTGACCAGAGCGGCCTTCGGCCCCTTCTTCTGGACCCTCACCCTGCCGGACTTCTCCCACCACTCCTTAGGGTAATGCTTATCCCTCTCCGCCTCCGCCTGGAGACCCATCTCCAAGGCGGCGACGAGGATCTCGTCGACGGTGGGCTCCTCGACGGCATCGCGCCTCGACACCGCCCTCCCCTGGCCCCTCGACCTCCCGGCGTCGATGTAGGCGGGCCAGATCACCCATCGGCCGTCTTTGCTGGACATAAGAGTGCTCGACGCTCCCCTGCGGGATAAGATTTTTGGCCGATCCGGGGTAGGCGGCGGGGCGGCGGGGACCTCCGAACCTTCAGCCCTTCAGATATCCTTTTAGAGAAGAAAGGCCGAAAGGATCTCTGGAGTTCGTGATCATGAGCGAGAATGCCTATCCCACCGCCAAGGTCGGCGACCAGGAGGTTCCCTGGGATCCGGAGCAGCTGAGGAGGATCCAGGAGCACCCCTGCTTCAGCGAGAAGGCCTGCCACCGGTTCGGCAGGATGCACCTCGCCGTCGCCCCTCGATGCAACATCCAGTGCAACTACTGCATCCGGGACTTCGACTGCGTCAACGAGACGAGGCCCGGGGTGACGAGCCAGGTCCTGACCCCCGCAGAGGCGCTCCAGCGGGTCGACGAGGTGATGGAGAAGCTCCACTACATCAAGGTGGTGGCGGTCGCAGGCCCCGGCGAGCCCCTCTACAACGAGGCGACCTTCGAGACCTTCAGGCTGGTGGGGGAGAAGTATCCGAAGCTCATCTTATGCGTCAGCACCAACGGCCTCCTCCTCCCCGATGAGATCGAACGGCTCGACAGCCTCGGCGTCAGCAACGTCACCGTCACCCTCAACGCCGTCGACCCCAATATCGGAAAGGAGATCTACGAGCACGTCATCTATGCCGGCAAGAAGTACACCGGCCTGGAGGCGGCCGAGCTCCTCCTCGACCACCAGCTGAGGGGGCTGGAAGAGGCGGTCAGGAGGAAGATGATCGTCAAGGTGAACACCGTCCTGATACCGACGATCAACGACGGCCACATCATGGATATCACAAAGAGGATCAAGAGGCTCGGGGTTTACATCCAGAACGTGATGCCCCTGATCCCCCAGTACCGGTTCGCCCACCTATCGCCCCCGACCCCGGCCGAGAAGAGGGCGGTCCAGGACGAGCTCGCCAAGGTGATGAAGCAGATGAGGCACTGCCGACAGTGCAGGTCCGACGCCATCGGAAAGCTCGGCTGCGACGTCCAGCAGGAGTTCGATAAGTCCGAAAAGGCCGATAAGTCGTAGATCCGAATCGTCCGACGTCGTCGGTCCGTCCGTTCGGCCTGAGAGCTAAAAAAAGGCTCTCGGGGGCCGGATCGCCGAGGTCCCCGGAACCGCCCTCACAGGATCCGGGTCTGCTCCGTTGGCCTCGGGGTCTTGACGACGAGGACCCTGAGACGCCGATCGCCCGGGTTGGTCCAGCGGTGGGGGATCTTCGCCGGGCTCTCCACCAGGGAGTCGGCAGTAACCTCCCTCTTCTCGTCCCCGATCTCAACGATCCCCCTCCCCTCCAGGACGTAGAAGACGACGTCGACGGGGGTGACGTGCTTCTTGAGGGATTCCCCGGGCGCAAGGGTGAGGTGGACCACCTGGGCCGATTCCGTATCGCTGATCATCCTCGCATCGACCCCGTGGGGGTTTGGCGCCCCATCGGCCTTCTCCACCTCGACGATCTTCATCTTTTCAGCCTCCACGAAAGCTATCGAAATCTTCTTCGAAATCTTCTTCGAAGCTTATTTGAGTCGTCGACGTATATGCTTGTGGAGATGGATCTGGTGAGCCGAATACTGGCGTCGGTTAGGGGTGGATGAAGGTGGTCATAAGGAAGATCATAAAGATCGACGAGGCCCTCTGCGACGGGTGCGGAAACTGCGTCCTCGCCTGTCCCGAGAACGCCATCGAGATCGTCGGCGGAAAGGCGAAGGTCGTCCGGGAGAGCCTCTGCGACGGCCTCGGCGCCTGCATCGGCGACTGCCCGACGGGCGCCCTCTCGATGGAGGAGCGGGAGGCGGAGGAGTTCGATGAGCTGGCGGCGAAGGCGGCGGTCGAACCGGCCCACCCGACCCGACCGCCGGGGCGCGGGAGGGGCTGCGAGGATGGCGACGGCCCCGGCGAGGGGGAGGGCGGCTGCCCGATGGCCCTGAGGGGCACGGGGGCGGGAAGGCTCGGCTCCTCGAAGCTCGCCGGGAGGCGGAGCCGCGCCCCGGCTTCGGGGCCGGCGGCCGCCGCCATCCAGCCGGAGCTCTCCAACTGGCCGGTCCAGATGCGGCTTGCTCACGTCGACTCGCCTCATTTCGACGGCGCGCGCCTTCTAATTGCAGGAGACTGCACCGCCTTCGCCACACCTTGGGTCCACCAGGACTTCATCCGGGGAAGGACGACCCTCATCGGCTGCCCGAAGCTCGACGAGAGGGAGAGCTTCGTCGAGGGGCTCGCCGCGATCCTCGCCGCCCACGAGATCGAGGATATCACCGTTTTGGAGATGGAGGTCCCCTGCTGCTCGAACCTGGAGGCCTTCGTCCGGCAGTCTCTGAAGAGGGCGGGAAAGGAGGTGCCGGTGAGGAGCGTCATCCTCGGGATCGACGGGGAGGTGCAGGGGTGAGGTGAGGGATGATCGGCAATGGCGCCGATTAGAGTCGGAGATCAAAGGCCTCGGAGGCCGCTGGTAGCACGTGATAGGCAGCCGACAGAAAAGCCTTATACCTCCCCCGACCAACTCCCCGCCACTATGGCCGCCCTCCTGGAGATCAGGGACCTCTCGAAGAGCTTCTCGGTGAAGGGGAAGCGCTTTGAGGCCCTACGCGACGTCAACCTCTCCGTCTACGACAAGGAGTTCATCTGCCTCCTCGGCCCCTCCGGCTGCGGCAAGACGACCCTCCTGCGGATCATGGCCGGCCTCGAGAGGCCCACCAGCGGCGCGGTCCTCCTGGACGGCGAGCCGATCGAGGGGCCGGGGCCCCAGCGGGGGATGGTATTTCAGGAGTACTCCCTCTTTCCCTGGAGGACGATCCTCGACAACGTAGCCTTCGGCCTGGAGCTTAAAGGCGTCTCCAAGGCGGAGCGGCACGAGAAGGCCCGCCGGTACATCACGGCGGTGGGCCTTGCGGGGTTTGAGAACAGCTACCCCCACGAGCTCTCGGGGGGGATGAAGCAGAGGGTCGCGATAGTCCGGGCCCTGGTGAACAACCCGCGGGCTCTATTCATGGACGAGCCCTTCGGCGCCCTCGACGCCCAGACGAGGAACGTCATGCAGGCGGAGCTCCTCCGGATCTGGCAGGAGCAGCAGAAGACCGTCATCTTCGTCACCCACAGCGTCGACGAGGCGATCTACCTCGCCGACCGGGTGGTGATCATGTCCGCCCGCCCCGGCCAGATCAGCGAGATCATCGACGTCGAGATCCCCCGGCCCAGGGTCAGGACCAGCGCCGAGGTGAACAGGTACCGAGAGCAGGTCCTCTCCGTTCTGAAGTGCCTCCGAAAGGATTGAGGATTTTTTCAGGTTTGCCAATCCTTCCATCTCACCATACCCCGCCGACTTGAGGGGCCTTCCATCTCGAGTGGACCGATCCGGACCGGCTGAGGGAACCCTTTTGCGAGCGTTTATATTCGTAGAGGTACGAATTTTGTCTTGAGCTGGTGAGACCGTTGAGGAGATCAAAGTGGATGGAGCTTCCGCGGCTGGTGGTCGTCGGCAGCGGCGTCGCAAGAGAGGTGGCCGAGATCTCCAGAGACCTCAAACTCGCGGGCGGTGCCCTCATCGTCACGGGCCCCAGAACCTGCGAGCTCGTCGGCGGAGAGATCTCCCGGCGGCTGGAAGAGGGCGGCTTCGAGACGGCCCTGATGATCACAAAATTTTCAAAGATCGAGGAGGTGGAGAGGGCGGAACGGATGGCGGCGGATATGGGGGCGGGATTTCTCGTGGGGGTCGGAGGGGGGAGGTCCATCGACGTAGCCAAGCTCGCCTCCGTCAGGGTCGGCGTCCCCTTCGTCTCCATCCCCACCGCCGCCTCCCACGACGGTATCTGCTCCGCCCAGGCCTCCCTCACCATCGACGGCGAGACGACCTCCGTCTCCGCCCAGGCCCCCTTCGGGATCGTCGCCGACACCGCCATCATCTCCCAGGCGCCCAAGAGGCTCCTGGCGGCCGGATGCGGCGACATAATCTCCAACATCACCGCCGTCAGGGACTGGAAGCTCGCCCACCGCCTCCGGGGGGAGGAGTACAGCGAGTACGCCTCGGCCCTATCGGAGATGACGGCGAGGATGATCGTCGAGACCTCCTCGGAGCTGAAGCCGGGGCTCGAGGAGTCGGCGAGGATCGTCGTCAAGGCCCTCATCTCGAGCGGCGTCGCCATGTCCATCGCAGGCTCCTCCCGCCCCGCCAGCGGCTCGGAGCACAAGTTCGCCCACGCCATAAACAGGATCGAACCGGGGAAGGCCCTCCACGGCGAGCTCTGCGGCCTTGGGACCATAGTCATGATGTACCTCCACGGCGGCGACTGGAGGATGATCCGGGAGGCCCTGGAGAAGGTGGGGGCCCCGACCTCGGCCGCCGATATCGGCCTCGCGGAGGAGACGGTGATCGAGGCCCTCACCTCCGCCCACACCATCCGCCCCGAGCGGTACACCATCCTCGGCTCGGGGCTCACCCGAGAGGCAGCAGCCGCGGCAGCCAAGAAGACCAAGATAATATAATTATTCATTTGAGGAGAAAACATGTCCGAAGCAGCAACACAGATCACCCTGATAGGAACCAAGCTCGCGACTATAGGGATGGAGTTCATCTTCAACGCCCCCTCTCCGGAATGCGAGACCTGCAAGCTGAGGAACACCTGCACCAACCTCGAGTCGGGGAGGAGGTACAGGATCCTGGGGATCCGGGGGGAGCTGGTCCACGACTGTCCCATCCACGAGGCGGGGGTCCGGGCGGTGGAGGTGACCGAGAGCCCCATCATCGCGGCCATCGACGCGAGGAAGGCCTTCGCCGGGTCGAAGACCGTCCTGGAGCCGCCCAGGTGCGAGAGGTACGAGTGCACCATGTACGAGCTCTGCCACCCCGTCGGCCTGAAGGAGGGGGACAGGTGCACCATCGTCGACCTCGTCGGCGAGGCCCCCGAGGAGTGCGAGATCGGAAACAAGCTGAAGCTGGTGGAGCTGAGGCGCTGAGATCCCCCCGCCCCCCATCCTCCTATTTTCATTGCGGACAGCCTTCATGAGAGGGGTTCTCACCTACTCCCGGAACGTCTTCATACCGGTCACCGACGTCTGCAGAAACCGGTGCGGATACTGCAGCTTCCGGCGGGATCGCGGGAGGATCATCGGCCGCCGGGAGGCGATCGACCTCCTCGACCGGGGAGCCTCGGCGGGCTCCTCTGAGGCCCTCTTCTCCCTGGGGGAGGCGCCCTGGGAGGTCTCCGGCTTCGCCGAGATCCTGAAAGGGGCGGGGTATGACGACCTCATAGGCTACCTGATAGAGCTATCGGAGCTGGCCCTGGAGAGGGGCCTCCTCCCCCACACCAACGCCGGCCTCCTCTCGAAGGAGGAGATGAGGAGGCTTATGCCCTACAACGCCAGCATGGGGCTGATGCTCGAGACGACCGCCGAGGTGGAGGCCCACCGATCCTCCCCGGGAAAGAGGCCTCTATTGAGGCTCGCGGCGATGGCGGCGGCGGGGGAGCTGAAGATCCCCTTCACCACCGGGATCCTGGTGGGGATCGGCGAGACGGAGGCGGACCGGCTCCGATCGATCGATGCCATAAGAAGGGCCCACGAGGCTCATGGCCACATCCAGGAGGTGATCGTCCAGCCCTTCGACCCCAAGCCGGGGACGGCGATGTCTGGGGCCCCAGCGCCAGGGCCGGAGATCCTGGCGGAGACGGTGAGGATGGCTCGGTCGATCCTGCCGCCGGAGGTCGCCGTCCAGGTCCCCCCAAACCTGGCAGATCCCCTCCTCCTGGCGGAGGCGGGGGCGGACGACCTGGGCGGGATCAGCTCCGTCACCCCGGACTGGATCAACCCGGAGAGGCAGTGGCCGACCCTGATGGAGCTGAAAGTCCGGCTCCCCGGCTTTGATCTTCTGGAGAGGCTCCCGGTCTACCCTAGGCATATCCGCCTCCGGTGGCATGGGAGAAAGACCTGGGCCCTCGTCGAGGAGCTGGCGGGGCCCGACGGCCTCCGGAGGAGGGCTCGGGTGGAAGGTCCGAATCGCAAATGATATCTGAGAGCAGAGCAAAGGGGGGGCGGTATGAATAAGAAGGCCCTTGAGATATGCGCCAGCTCCGGGCTCGTCCTGTTGATGATATTGCTCTTGATCCTGGTTCAGACGGAGGCTCCCGAGCCCATGCGGCCGGCGGGGTTCGTCGTCGCGGTCCTCGCCTTCATGATCCTGATGGGGCTAGCAGGGTTCGGGCTTTTGAGAGTTGAGCCCTGAGGCTGGAAGGATGGACTGAGATGGAGACGGGGGAGTTATAGGCGGCTGGAGATGGATTTGATGAGGCAGCATACCTCCTGCTAGAGGTCGAGATATGGGCATCTTGGACAAGTTGATGGGCAGGTCTGGGGATGAGGATTACGTGAACATAGACCTGGGGCAGTTCGAGGAGGTCTCCGGCGGGGGCCCCTCGGAGATCCTGGTGAAGATGGCGGAGCTGAACGACCTCGAGGTCCTCCCCGAGATAAAGACGGAGATAGAGAGGGGCAACCTCGTCCTGGTGGACATATCTCCCATGAGGAGGGAGAAGGACCTCCTCGATGAGGCGATCGGGGAGTTGAAGGCCTCCGTCGAGGATCTGAGGGGGGACATAGCCGGCCTCGGCGACAACCTGGTGATAGTCGTCCCCCGGCGGATGAGGATAGATCGGGAGGACGTCCTGGGGGCGGAGGATTGAAGGCGAAGACCACCTCGAGCTGCCCGATCTGCTCCGCCGAGATCGCCTTCGACTGGGAGACTAAGGAGATCCCCCACTTCGGCGAGGCGCTGATCATCGCCGGGGTCTGCGATGCCTGCGGCTTCAAGCTCAGCGACACCATCCTCCTCAGCCAGGGCGATCCCGTCAGGTATGCCATCACCATCGAGGAGGTGGCAGACCTGAACGCCCGGGTGATCAGGTCCACCAGCGGGACGATCAGGCTTCCGGAGCTGGGGATCGACGTGGAGCCCGGCCCCGCCTCCGAGGCCTACATATCGAACGTCGAGGGAGTCCTCCAGAGGGTCCGGGATATCGTCCTCTTCGCCACCCGGTCCGCCCGGGACGCGGGGGCGGAGGAGAACGTCTGCCGGGGCGAATGGATAATCGAGCGGATCGATCGGGCGATGGAGGGGGTCGGCCCCCTCACCCTGATCCTGGAGGACCCCCTGGGAAATAGCGCCATCGTATCCGAGAAGGCGATCTCGACGAGGCTCACCCCCGAGGAGTGCGAGGATCTGAAGACCGGGATGATCATCCTCGACTCCGCCGCCTGACCGGAGAAGCCCAGGGAGGCGGATAGACTGATAGTCCTCAGCGGCGGGACGGGGACCCCGAAGCTCCTCGTCGGGCTGAAGGAGGTCCTCGATCCCCGGGAGCTGACGGTCGTCGCCAACACCGCCGACGACCTCTGGATCTCGGGAAACCTCGTCTCGCCGGACCTCGACACCGTCGTCTACACCCTGGCGGGGATGATCGACCGGAGGAGGTGGTGGGGGATCGAGGGGGACACTTTTAGGACCCACAATTTTCTGAAGAGCCTCGGCCGCCGGGAGCTCCTCGCCCTCGGAGACCTCGACCGCTCCATCCATATATTCCGGTCCGAGCTCCTCCGGGAGGGGCTCTCCCTCTCCGAGGCGACGGCGAGGCTCTGCCGTGCCCTGAAGGTCGCCGGAAAGGTCGTCCCCATGACCGACGACCCCGTCTCCACCATGATATCGACCCCCGAGGGGGAGATCCACCTCCAGGAGTTCTGGGTGGGCCGGTCCGGCCGACCCGATGTGATGGGGGTACGGTTCAGGGGGATCGAGGACGCCCTCCCAAGCCTCGAATTTCTCGCCGCCCTGGAGAGGGCGGCCGAGGTGGGAGAGCCGATCCTCATCGGGCCGAGCAACCCCGTCTCCAGCATCGGGCCGATCCTCGCCCTCCGGGGGGTCCGGGACCTCCTGAGTAAGAAGGGGTGCGGGAGCGAAAGGAGACGGAGAAGCCGGGTCATCGCCATCAGCCCCCTCGTCGATGGGCGGCCCGTCAGCGGCCCCGCCGCGAAGTTCATGCGGGCCTGGGGGTTTCCCGTCACCGACCAGGGGGTCGCCGAGATCCTCGGGTGTGTCGACCTGATGGTGGTCAGCCCCGGAAGCGACTATCGAGGCCCCTCCGTCCGGCTGGACACGACCATGAGGAACGAGGCGGAGAGCCTGAGGCTGGCGGAAGAGATCGTCAGGATCGCTGATGAAGGTATGGAGCCGGGGATTGAGGCGGAGGCGGTGTAGGATGTTCATCGGCGTCGATCACGGGACGAGGGCGATGAGGTTTGCAGACTCCGACGGCAACTGCCTCGTCATCCCGAGGGAGGAGGCGGCCAGGCTCGCCCCTGGGGAGATCATCGACCGGATCCGGGGGGCCTTCGACCTCGCCCCGGCCCCCGGGGGAGCCGAAGCCGCCAGATCCGGCTCCGGCGCCGAAGAGGTCGAGCTCCTCGCCCTCTGCTACTCCATGGGGGACGGGATCACCGACATCGTTAGGATCGAGGACGCCGAGAACCGCGGCGTCATCAGCCAGGACGGCGCGGGCCTGCACGTCGGCGGCGGGACGAACGTCTTCGACGCCGTCCTCGCGGCGGGCTGGCCCGCGATCCTGCTGCCCGGGATCCACGACCGCTCCAAGATCGACCCCCGGATGAAGGTATTCTCCCACGGCGCCAGCCCCGAGAAGCTGGGGCTCGCCTACAAGGTCTATAAAGACGGCAAGAAGGACTTCATCATATCCGACGCCAGCTCCAATGTGGTCACCATCGGCGTCGCCGCTGGGCGCATAGCCGGGGCCATCGACGCCCCCATCTTCGCCCCCGGCCTTCTGCACGGGCCTCTCGACGTCGCCGCGATCCGAAAAGTTGACGCCGGGAAGATGACTGCCAACGAGGCCTTCACCCGGGGCGGGATCTTGCGGAAGCAGGGCCTCACCCTCAAGAGCTGCACCGAAGAAGAGAAGGAGGCGGCCTTCGAGGCGCTCGCGCTCTATGCCGCCATGGAGCTCGCCGCCATGGGCGTCCTCCTCCGGGACCTGGGCGCCGCCGAACCGGCGCTGTACCTCGCGGGCGACCCCGCCTCCCGGATATCGGGGAGGGTCTCGGAGCTTCTGGGGCGCGAGGTTCTGCCGCTCGCAAGCTGCGATGCGGCCCTGGGATGCGCGCTTATCGCGGAGGATGTGTACAAGGGGGCGAGGGAGGTGCTGGGGCTGAGGGTGGATGCGGGGATAGCTTTATGAAATTATTACACATAACATTGAGCACATATGTCGAGATATCTTTCACACATTAGGGTATTTGTCGCATCTCCGGGAGATGTGACTAAAGAACGGAGAAAATTAGATGATGTTGTTGATGAATTGAACCGAACATGGAGTGATAAACTCGGTACTCATCTCGATCTCATTACATGGGAACGTGACGTTTGTCCTGGTGTAGGTGAGGACCCACAAGATGTTATTAATAAACAAATAGATAATTATAATTATGATATTTTCATCGGTATAATTTGGAAACGCCTAGGGACTGCTACAACACGAGCAGATTCAGGGACAGTTGAAGAGTATGAGAGAGCTTACGAACGATATCGTAAGGATTCGAATCAGATTAAAATTATGTTTTATTTCAAAAAGATATTACCATCTGAACGTAGTGAAATAGATGTTGATGAGCTAGATAAAATTAATAAGTTTAAAGCAAAATTAAGGCTGCACAATTTATGTTGTATTTACGAAGATATAGATGAATTTGGAAAGCTAATCCAACGACATTTAAGTAAGCAAATGCAAGGATGGCAAAAAAGTTGGGGCAAGAAGCCAGCAAAACTTAAGTTTAGATATGAAAATCCAACTGGTTGGGTAAAAAGAGACCCAGATGTTGGTGATAATGTTAATTCAACTACGATATTGACGGATGATAGGGCTGAAATTCGGATCGATATTATAAGATTATCTAATTCAGAACTTGACCAAATAGCTAAGATGCAATTCGTAGAAGACGATTCAGATTTGGATGGTGAAGCCCCATCTTGGATAACTGCCTATAACGAAGATCCATGGGGTATTGCTAAGGGCCTCTGGATTACTTATGTAAATTATTTAAATAAATTTAATCTCAAACCTAGGAATATCTCTGGTAGAGGCACTGGCTTGTTAAGCCCAGATGGTGCTTGTGCTTTCTACGCAACTAATGATCGACATGACGGTCCACCTCCGGATTTGCCTCTTGAATGGTATTTTGTTTGGATTCGCCCAGAATATGGAAACGTTTTTGTAGGAATTCATGCACGATTTCCTCCAAACTATTTAGAGATTTATGATACGAAAAATATTTGTCGTGGTGGTGGTAGTGCACATGTTGATTGCTGTGGTGGTGGAGTTTATGATGTTTACTATTGGCCTGAACCATTATGGGTGGTAATGACTTCTTTTACAACAAAAAAATATGGCGATTAATATGCCAACATAAGATACTTTTCTCTTTATTGGACCATTTAAATATAACGCTTTTCGTATCAAGAAGAGGCCATCTTAACATTAGCATCTTAGTCGATTGCGTAGAATTCGAGACAATCCCACCAAACAAAAAGTGAGACGAATGCTTCTCCACGCCTATACCACCTCGAACGACAGCCCCATCGGCTTGAACTCCGCCGTATCCTGGCGCCTCAGCTTCGATCTGATCTCCTCGAACCGCCTGACCGTCTCCTGAGAATAGACCCGCCCGCCGCAGCGTAGACAGACCTCGGCCCTCACCTTCAGAAGAGCGGTGTGAGCGCCGCCTCTGAGGAGCTTCTCCACCTCTTTCTCCACCAGCTCCCCGCCGCAGACGGGGCACTTCTCAAAGGGTCTCATGCGCCATCGCCTCCACTCACAGCTTCAAGACATCGCAGACTATGTATATCATTTAGCCTGAAATCTCGTTTTGCATGAACCGGAGCGTGATCCCCTGACCTGGAAGAAAATCGTCTCCGACCTCGAGCGGGAGTTCTCCTCCCTCCAAGGCGACTGGATGCGGTCTGTCGAGCTGAGGGACCGGATCGGCGAGATCGTCACATGGCCCGATTTCGCCGGCCTCCCGCCAGACCTGCAGGGGAGGCTCGACCTCCTCCACGTAGAGCTCGTCGCCCTCACCCGCGAGAACGTCTGCACCAACGAGAGGTGCCCCCACTACAATAAGAGCTGCAAGATGCGATGAGATGATGGGAGCGGGGGCTATGGATAAGAGCGGCTGATTTTTTTGGTGGCGAAAGATGATCATCTCCGCAAGCTACAGGACGGACATCCCCGCCTTCTACGGCGAGTGGTTCGAGAAGAGGCTCGAGGCGGGGTACTGCTCCGTCTCCAATCCGTACAACAACCGCCAGGTCCGCCGGGTGAGCCTCCTGCCGGAGGACGTCGACGGCTTCGTCTTCTGGACGAGAAACCTCGGCCCCTTCATGGGCAGGCTTACGAGGGTGGCGCAGTTCGGCCGCCCCTTCGTCGTCCAGCAGACCGTCACCGGCTATCCGCGGGCCCTGGAGCCCGCCGCCGTCGGCGCCGCTGTGGCGGTCCGGCAGATCAGGGCCGTCGCCGAGGCGTACGGGCCGAAGGCCGCCGTCTGGCGGTACGACCCGATCATCTTCTCTTCCCTGACGCCGGCAGAGTTCCACCTCGAGAACTTCGAGAGCCTCGCCTCCGCCCTGGAGGGGTCCGTCGACGAGGTGGTGATCTCCTTCGCCCAAGTTTATCGGAAGGCCGCTCGGAACCTCGACCTCGCGGCCCGCAATTTCGGCTTCACCTGGATGGACCCCCCCGACGATGTCAAGCTCGACCTCGCCTCAAAGCTCGTGGAGGTGGCGAGGCGCCACGGAATGAGCCTCTCGGTCTGCTCCCAGCGAAAGTACATCGTTCCCGGGGCGGCGGCCGCCCGGTGCGTCGACGCCCGAAGGCTCGCCGCCGTCGGTGGGCGACGGATCCGGGCCCGGCTGAAGGGGAAGCGGCCGGAGTGCGGCTGCTACGAGGCCGTCGACATAGGCGAGTACGACACCTGCCCCGCCGGATGCGCCTTCTGCTACGCCGTCCTCCGGCGGGAGATGGCCTTGCGCCGGCGGAAGAGCCACGACCCCGGGGGCGATTTTCTTTGGGGGCCGGGGGAGGAGGCGGCCCCGGCCCCGGAGTCGAAGGGCCAGATGACCCTCTTCTGAGGCCGAACCGTCCGGTCCAAGATCGCGCCGCCTCCGCCTCATCAATAGAGCCACCACTGCCAGATCATCGGCTTGTTTCTGCACATGAGAACCGTATCTCTGGAGTAGTAGATATCGAAGACGTCTCGGCGGTCTTTGCCCTGCTGCTCGCTCCAGATCGCCTCCGGATCTATGAAGACGGTGGGCTTTGGGACAACATCGGCGTCTTCGGCGTAGCTCGCATGACCCTCCCCGGGGCCGGCCCGCGTCGCAGAAAAAGTTCCCATCCAGAAATCCCCATCGGAGGAGTAGGCGGAGAATCTTCCCCGGATTTCGTCAGCATCAAAACTGCCCACCAGCCTGACGAAGATGACGGGGTTATGACGAAATGTGATGGCCACGTCGATGCTCCTCCCCTCCGCCAGGCCTATCAGAAAGCCGTCGTTTCTTCCGTCGAGGGTCGATCTTCCGCAGAGGGTGGAGCCGGATTCGGTGATGGAGGCGGCGCTGCCGCCGGCCAGCGGCCCGCCGTCGTTTCCGCCCTCTAATTCGTAGCCGATCAGCCAGCTGCTCGATAGATCAGAAACAGCTACCGCATAGCAGGCGGAGATCTGAAAGACTATCATTAAACCGATCAGCGTCTTCATCGATCTAGACTCCCCAAAAGCCAGCCCTAACCGTCCGGCCTGAGTCCGAAAACATTGAAGTTTTGGCCGGACTTCGTGAACGGGTAGTATCATCCTCGAAGATCTCGACCAATCATCGCGGCTTCGGCCCGGAGCCCTGGGTCCAGGGCCAGAAAGAAACGTGAGCTGGGGATCACCCCCGATACCCCAGCTCCCTCGCCCTGGCAAAGGCGGCCTCCGCCTCGGAATCGCGACCTAGAGCCTCCAGGGCCTCGCCCATCCACTGATACCTCCATATGTTAGAAGCCTCGGCGTGGGTCTCGATCTCGTCCTTGAAGGCTTCGACCGCTCTCTCATAGGATGCGGCCGCCTCCTCATGCCTGCCCATCCCCTCCAGGGCGTCGGCCTTGTACTTCCAGAACTTCGCTATCTCCGGATACGCGGAGGTCTCAAGCTCGAAGGCCGCTGCCGCTTGCTCATAAGCCAGGGCCGCCTCATCGAGCCTCCCTATCCCCTCCAGAGCCTCGCCCTTCCAGAGCCAGGGCTCGCCCATCAGGAACGGGCTTGCGAGCCCTGGGGTCTCATTGTAGGCATTAAGGGCCATATCACAGGCCTCGACGGCCTCTTCGTATCTTCCAAGCTTGTTGAGGACGCGGCCCTTGTTGGACGAGGCGGCATAAGTGGCCAGGGGGTCGCCAGAACCAAGCTCTATCGCCCTGTCGTAAGCCCTGAGGGACTCGTTCCAGAGGCCCTGCTCGGCGAAGACGTTCCCCTTGCTCCGCCAGGCGCTGCTCTGCCAGAGCCTCTCCTCGGGGTCCTCCGGAACCTCGGCCGTGAGCTCGTCGAATATCGCAAGGGCCTCGGCCTGCCTGCCCATTATTATGAGAAGGCTCGCCTTCTGCACCCTGGTCTTGGTGTCCTGGGGGTCGATTTCAATGGCCTTATCGAAGGCCGCGATCGCCTCATCGTACTCGCCCTGATCTCGGAGAATGAGGGCCTTGTACCGCCAGGCTTCGGCGTTCTGGGGATCGACCTCGATCGCTTTATCGAAGGCCTCAACCGATTCTTCCAGAGAGTCGTTGAAAAGCAGCTCTTCGCCCATTTTGACCCAGTCATCTGCTGTCCTCTCCTGCGCCCACGCGCTGCTGCAGCAGAGCGCCGCCAAAGCGATCAGGGCAAGGGCGGACCTCGTGCCTGCCCCTGACTTCGGCAGCCCACCGTGGGCCGCCATATATCCTGGTTTTCCGTTCACATCCACCCACTCCACATTTTATCCTTCAATAATTACCAAAAAATTTGAGCTGGGGTCACATCTTATACCCCAGCTTATCGGCCACCAGAAGCGACATGGTGGCGTTGTAAACCTGGCCGAGGGCCCTCTGGGATTCACCCCTGCCGTACCAGGCATTGCTCCAATGCGGGCCCAGCTCGATGGCCCTGTTGTAGGCCTCAAGAGCCTCCTGGTTTCTTCCAAGAGCCCTCAGGGCGTCGCCCCTGCCTATCCAGGCGGTGGTATCGACCAAGTGAGGCTCGACGCCCGGAGAGGATTCGAGGATTTGATCATAGACCTCCAGGGACTCGTCGTACCTTCCGAGCTCGTAGAGGGCTCTGCCTCTCGTCTGGAGAAGGACGACGTCGCCGGGATCCTCCATGATGGCCTCTTCGTAAAGGGCCAGCGACCTCGCGAAGGCCTCCGTCGCCTCTTCCTGCTTCCCGGTCTTCTTCAGGGCCGTCCCCTTGGAAAGCCAGGTCTGGGCCAGGGTCTCCGCGTCGCTCTCCGGGATCAGGTCGAGGGCCTCGTCGTAAGCCTCCAGGGATTCATCGTACCGATTCATCTCGACGAGGAGGCTCGCCTTCCACTGCCAGCTCCCGAAGTCCTCGGGGTTCTGCCTGATCGCCTCATCGAAGGCCGCCAGGGCCTCCGCGTCCCTTCCCAAGTTCATGAGGATGAGGCCCTTCAAACGCCATGTGTCGGGATCTTCGGGATCGATATCTATGGCTCTCTCACAGGCTTCGAGAGACTCGTCGTACCTGCCTAAGGAGGGCCCCAGAATCTGGGCCTTGGATATCCAGGCGTCGACATATTCTGGATCGATCTCCAGGGCTCTATCGATGTATATGAGGGCCTCCTCGTACCTTCCCAGATGAGCCGACAGGAGAACGCCCCCGTTGATCCAGAAGTTTTTATAATCGGGCGCCAGCTCAATTGCCCGATTCAGAGCCTCCACCGTCCCGTTGTAGTCACCATCTTCCGCGAATAGATGAGCCCTTTCAAACCATACGAACGCCTTCTCGACGGTCTCGGAGGTGGCATCTATCGCCTCGTCGCCGGCAGCTATCGACTCATTATGCCTTCCAAGCTTCCACAAAGCGTTCGCCTTCCCGACGAGGACCCAGGGCTGAAGAGGGTCCATCTCCAGGGAGGCGTCGTACGCATCGACCGCCTCATCGTAGCGTCCCATCATCGATAGGAGAGTGGCCTTCCCATTCCAGGCCATAGATTGCGACCGGTTCAGCTCGATCGCCCTCTCGAAAGAGAGGAGAGCCTCCTTGTATCCGGCCGGGTCCTTATCGATAAAGGCGAGCCTGCTCTTGGCGTAACCTCTGCCGGTCCAGGCCTCAGCCATCTTCGGGTCAAGTTCAACGGCCCTCTCATAGGCTGCCAGAGCCTCCTCCGTCGAGCCGTTCATCGACAGCTCCTCCCCCTTCTCGAACCAGTCTCTTGCGGTCTTCTCCGGCGTCCAGTAGGCTGCGAACTTTTCGAGCGTTCCAGCAGAGTCCTTCAACGTCAGGTTTCCGGCGAGGTCGTCCAGGGCGAGACCGCTCTCGAGGAAAATGTCGGTCTCGTTCCTCTCGCCAGAGCCGAGGTGGAACCGGATCCTCTCACCGGGTTCGAGGGTGAAGTCAGGAAGGACGATCGACCCATTGTCGTCGATGGTCAGAATCAACCCCTCGAAGATTTCAGTCTCTTTTCCGTCGTTGGCCATCTCGATGAACTCGTCCTCTCCGACGAAGATGATGTTGGTTAGAGCCAACGACGTGGCAGGCTGCCCCATAGCACATGTGCAGAGGACTGCCAACGACATCAGAACTATGCCGAACTTCACTCCTGTGGATAATTTTTGCATCCTGAAAGTGGCCACAAACGGTTCGACTTTTCCGAACATTTTTCTACACCTCACTCACACTATGTCATCTGAATATGATTATAAAAAATTTTGGATTGGAGTCAATTCCCATACCCCATCTCCCTGGCCTTCCCATAGGCCTCTTCAGCCTGGGCCCCAAGCCCCAACGCCTCCAGGACGGCTCCCCGGTTCAGCCAGAACTCCCCGTTGAGGGGATACGATTGTCTTCCCTGATCAGGCATCTCGATGGCGAGGTCGTAGGCTATGGAGGCGTTCTGATAGGCCAAAAGGGCATCATCATCCCGCCCGATGGCCATCAGGGCGTCGCCATTCCCCTTCCAGGCATGGCCTCGTTCTGCGTTTACAGACTCTGGATAAATCTCCAGGGCCGTATCATAAGCCTGAAGGGCCTTCTCATAAAACCCAAGCCCCATGCGGGCGTCTCCGATCCCCCTCCAGGCATCGTCTGCCAGCCGGGGCTCCGCCTCCATCGATCGGTTGAAAGCCTCCAGGGCCTCCCCGTAGTCGCCGAGCCGGAGGAGGGAGACGCCCTCGCCGAGCTCCGCCCGGCCAAGATAGTACTGGTCCAGAGGGTCGAGAGAGAAGTCGAGGTCGATCGTCTGCTGGTAGAGACCCCTCGCCTCTTCGTACCGGCCCATGTCAATAAGGACGCTCCCCTTGTCGATGAGGACCAGAGCCAAGAACGGGGGACTGGTCGGAGCTATGTTGGATAGGAGGCTGTCGAAGGCCGCAAGGGACCGATCATACTCGCCCCTCCCCTGGAGGGCCTCGCCGAGGAGGATCCAGGCGTCGTAGTTTTGGGGGTCGAGAGTCGTGGCGTTCTCCAAGGCCGCCAGTAACTCTCCATCGCGCCCCATCTGACGGAGGATGAAAGACTCTGATACCCAGGAGTGCGAGAGCATCTCCGTATCGGAGGGCCCAGAGGTCATCCTGGCTCGTTTCGAGGCCTCCAGGGCCTCGTCGTTTTTGCCCATCTGGGCCAGGACTGCGCTTTTCAGCTCCCAGGCCCTGGTGTAGTTTCCATCCATCTCCAAGGCCCTATCCAAGGCCTTCAGGGAATCGTTGAGGTCCTGCAAAAGGAATCGGTTCAGCCCCACCCCAAACCAGGCCTCCGGATCGTCGGGAGAGATCCTGGTGGCGTTCTGGTAGGCCAAAATCGACTGGTTATAATCTCCCAGCGCGCTAAAGACCTTGCCCTTGCCCATCCAAGCCCGGACATCGTCCGGGGATAAGAAGAGGGCCTGATCGTAGGCCTTCAGGGCCTCTTGGTAGGAGCGGTTCTGGTAAAGCTCAAGGCCCATGTCGATCAAGTCTTCGGCCGTATCCTCCACTGCCGATGCCGTGGCCCAGGATGCGGCCAGGGCCAACAGCAGGAGGGCGAAGACCGCCCAAAATCCCACCGTCGAGGACATGCTAGTCGATTCACTCACCTTCAATCCCTTCACCTCGTAGAATTTGTTGAAAAAATGCAAAGATCATCCCTTCTCCTCCACCCCCCGCGCCCTGGCCCGGGCGGCCTCGGCCTCGGAGCCGCGGCCGAGGGCCGAGAGGAGGTCTCCCTTCCTCGTCCAGGCCGCCGCGTTCCCGGGGTCGGCGAAGGTGGCGGCATCGAGGGACTCGAGCGCCAGCTCCTCCTCCCCCATCTCCAGGAGGACGCCCGCCTTCTCGACGAAGACGAGGGAGACGTACGCCTTCAGATCCCCGGGAGCGGCTTCTGCCGCCTGGTCATAGGCCTCGATCGACCTCTCGTACCTGCCGAGGCCGGCGAGGACGCTGGCCCTGTTGAGGCGGGCCTCCAGGCCGGCGAAATCGGGGTCGAGCTCGATCGCCTCGTCGTAGGCAGCGACCGCCCTTTCGTACATTTCCGCTGCCCCCTCCGAGTCCCCCGCCGCCGCGAGGCCGTTGGCGAGGGTTGAGAGGGCGGCGGCCTTGCCGTCCCAGGCCAGGGCGAGGCTCCTGGCGTCGCCGAAGGGCGCAAGATCGATCGCCCTCTCGTAAGCCGAAAGGGACTGGTTATACCCGCTGAGATCCCCGGTGAGGGCCGCCAGCTCGTCGAGGAGCGTCCCCCTCAAAACCCAGGCGTCGAAGAAGACCGGGTCGAGGTCGATCGCCATCTCGACGGCGGAGAGGGCCTCTTTCTTCCCGGAGACCCGCTCATCCCCAACGAGGGCGTTTGATGCTAGGCTCAAGGCCCTCCCCTTCCCCAGCCTGGCCATCGCGGAGGCCGGATCGAGGCGGATCGCCTCTTCATAGGCGGCGATCGCCTCCTCGAGGGTCCGGGGGTCGAATCCCTGGGCCCTGGCCAGGGCATAGAGGGCATCCCCCTTGGAGAGGTGAAGGGTCCCGTTCTCGGGATCCATGGAGATCGCCTCGTCGTAGGCGGCCGCCGCATCCTCATAGGATCCGGCCTCGAGGAGATCCTCGCCCACCAAAAACCAGTCGCTTGCCGTCATATCATCCGCCATAGCGTAGGCGGATAGCGATAGCACCGTGAGAAGAACTGCGGCGAATATCGCCCAGGAACCAAGATCGAAGACCATACTAAAACCCAGCCTCTTTTGCGATAGATCGCCCCAATTGGACCGGATGCATCTTCCACATATCGGGAAAATGGAGGCGGGGCGTGTAGGCCAGCCCCAGCCTCAGGTCCGAAACCTGCCCCATTCATCCCTACCGTCCCAGTATACAAACGGGTGGAGAGAATGCCCCCACTCCCCCACCCATGTAACTCCCAAATTACATAATGTTATATAAACTTTACTATCTGTAAAGAAGATAAGTCATCCTCAGGGCTGATCGGATCGGCGACCGAGGGAGAAGGTTTCCACCAAAAGAGAAATGGCGTGGTGGCAAATACCGCGAGATCTGGATGATTAAGTTGTGTTAGTTAAGTTTATATAACTAAATGTAACACAAGATTTACATCGTGATGCCGATGGACGCAAAGACCTCCAGGATCTGCAGAATGGTCGTCATCGTGGCGACGGTGGCCGTAGCCGGCTGGTCTGCCGTCATCGCCGAGGTCCCCCTGGTATTGATCTCGGCGGCGACGGGCGGGTTTCTCTTCTACCTCTGCAGATCGAGGATGGAAGAGGTGGTCGTCGACGAGAGGGACGAGAGGGTGAGCGAGCGGGCGGCTAAGGTCGCCGTGGAGGCGTTTGCGGCGGCGAGCGCCCTCGTCGGCGTATTATTCATCGCCGCCAGGGATGAGCATCCCGGCCTGATGAACGTCGGGTTTGCCCTGGCCTTCTCTGCCTCCGCCCTGATGATCCTCTACTCGGCTCTGTACGGATACTACAACCGACGATACGGATACGAGCCCTGCGATGAGGAATAAGATCAAGGTCTACAGAGCGATCTTCGACCTGACCCAGGAAGAGCTCGCAAAGAAGCTGGGGGTGACGAGGCAGACGATAATCGCCATAGAGAAGGACAAATACAACCCCTCCCTCGACCTGGCCTTCAAGATGGCGAGGATCTTCGGCGTCAAGATCGAGGATATCTTCGTATACGATGAGGAGCTGCTGGACCCTGAAGAGAGAGGGGGCACCGGCCGGGGAGGCGCTCCCCCTCCGAGCTGATCTTAATAACTGACCAAAAAGTTTAACGGCGAAGGGAACCCTACCGAGCTCGATCCCCTTGAAGGAGCAGGCCATGTCCGAAGTTCGAGGCGCCAGATCCTCCAGAAGGCCCATCTTCACCAGAATCAGGTCGGTTTTGACCTCCACCAGGTTCAGCGAGGAGCACCTGGTGATGGCGGCGGCCCTGATGGCGACCCTCCTCGTCCTCCTCTACGCCTTCGGCGCCTTGGAGACGAAAGGAGAGGTCTGGAGGGCGACCTTCGGGGGGCCGGGCTTCGACGTCGGATCCTCGGTCCTGGAGAAGGCCGGAGGCCTCGTCGTCGTCGGCAGGACCAACTCCTTCGGCGCCGGCGGGTACGACGGCTGGCTCATTGCGACGGACTCGAAGGGGAGGGAGCTCTGGAACCGGACCATCGGAGGCCCCGGGGACGATGAGGCAACGGCTATCGTGGCCGCCCGGGGCGGGGGCTACGCCATCGCCGGGGGGACAGGATCCTTCGGGGCCGGCGGCTCCGACGGCTGGCTGGTCAGGACCGACCCCCAGGGCCGGGAGGTCTGGAACAGAACCTTCGGGGGGCCCGGAGACGACTGGGCTTATTCCCTCCAGGAGACGGGGGATGGATACGTCATCCTCGGGGAGACCGATTCCTTCGGCGCCGGGGGAAGAGACCTCTGGCTCCTCAAGGCCGACCCCCAGGGCCGGGAGGTCTGGAACAGGACCTTCGGAGGGACCGGAGACGATGGCGGCCGCTCGATAAAGAGGACGGCCGACGGCTTCATCATCGCGGGCTTCACCGAGTCTCGCGGCGCCGGAGGCAAGGACCTCTGGCTCCTCAAGGCCGATTCGAACGGGTCGGAGGTCTGGAACGTCACCTTCGGAGGATCAAAGGACGACATCGGAGAGGCGGTGATCGAGAGGGCGGGCGGCGGGTACGTCGTCGCCGGCGGAGCGAGCGTTCCCCCGGAGGGGGGGTTGGGGGACGCCTGGCTGATCATAACCGACGGCCAGGGTAGCCCCCTCCGGGGGAAGATCTTCAGCGTCGGGGACTCCGGAAGAGACCTGGCGACGACGGTGGCGGCGACGGCGGATGGGGGCTACATAGTCGGCGGCTGGAGCTCCGCCGGGGGACTCTACTCCTGGCTCCTGAAGACCGACGGGGCGGGGGAGAAGGAGTGGGACTTCACCATCCCGGATTCGGGGAGGGAGGAGGGGTCCTCGCTGCTCGTCGCAGAGGACGGCGGGTACGTCACCTGCGGCTGGACGATCTCCTCAGGAAACCCGGATATGATCCTGGCGAAGGTCAAAAGGTAGCCGACGAATCCCCTTTATCCTGACCGGCTCTATCGATCGGACCACTTCGCCCTCGCCCTTCTCCGAGCTTCGTCATCCAGAGATCGAAGCCTCCCCCTGAGCCGCGGTTCGTGAACCCGCCGACGATGTAGCCGCCCTCCTCCGCCACCAGGACTGAGATCCCGCTCTGGATCCCATCCCCTCCCAGGAGGACCGACCACTCGGCCCTCCCCTCCGGATCCGTCTTGAGGAGGAGGGCGTCATCGGGGCTCGCCCTCGTCCCTGCCCGGGAGGTCGATCCCACCACCGCGTATCCGCCATCCGAGGCCACCTCGATGGAGCTTCCGAAGTCCGCCGCAGGGGTTCCCGCCGTCCTGTTCCAGACCTCCACCCCCTGAAAGTCGGCCTTCACCAGCCAGATCTCAAAACCTTCGGAGCCGAAGGAGTTGGAATAGCCCGCTCCGACGTAGCCCTCCTCCGTCTCCCGGAGGGATGAAAGGCCGTCCTCCCCCTTCCCGCCAAAGGTCCGGGCCCACTCTTTCGCCCCCAAACCGTCGGTCTTCACCAGCCAGCCGTCCTCCTCGCCGACGCCGAAGGAGGTGGTCCTGCCAGCGATGGCGTAACCCCCGTCCCGGGTCGCCACTACCGCCAACCCCTCATCGTCCCCGGGGCCTCCGATGGTCCGGTTCCACTCCTCCACCCCCCGGGGGTCGGTCTTGATCAACCAGAGGTCGACCTTCCCGATGCCGTAAGAGTCGGTCCATCCGACGACGACGTAGCCGCCGGAGGGGGCCTCCTCCACCGACCAGGCCGCCTCCTCCCCGGGGCCGCCGAAGGTCCTCTCCCACTCCAGGTTCCCCTCCGCATCGGTCTTGAGGAGCCAGACGTCCCTACCACCGGCGCCGAAGGAGGTGGTATACCCGGCAACGACGTACCCGCCGTCCCGGGCGGCGATCACCGACTCCCCCACATCGACTCCACCTCCGCCGCGGGTAAGATCCCAGAGCTTGCTCCCGTTCCGATCCGACTTCACCAGCCAGAGGTCGCCGTTTCCAGAGCCGTAAGACTCGGTCATCCCCGTCATCACGTAGCCGCCGTCTTGGGCCCTCGAGATCGGGCCCCCCACCTCGTGCCCCGGCCCGCCGTAGGTCCGGCTCCACTCCTCCTCCGGCGCTCCATTCGCCAAGGATGCGAGGAGCAGAAGCAGGAATCCCAATATCAGCCCCATCCTCAAGGCTCATCACTCCGATAGAGGAGAGATACCTCCAGGTTCTTTATCGTATCCACTCCAAAGAGGCGCCGACGAAAGGAGGATCGGAGCCCCGGACCATTCGGCTGGTCCCTCCACCTTCGGAAGGATGACCCGAAAGGCATTATAGCCATGGCATAGCATAACATTTAGAGGTTCGCCGTCTTCGCGGCTGGAGTTGATCCATGATCCGAGTTCTGATGGTAGACGACGACCCCGTCATCCTGGAGATCGCGAGGATATTCCTGGGCAGGTCCGGAGATATCCAGGTCGACGGCGTGGCGTCGGCGGTGGAGGCGGTCGCGAGGCTTAAGGACGGCCGCTACGACGTCATCGTCTCCGATTACGTGATGCCAGAGATGGACGGCCTATCCTTCCTCAAATGGGTCCGAAGCCGGGACCCGGAGGTCCCCTTCATCCTCTTCACCGGGAAGGGACGGGAGGAGGTGGTGATCGAGGCCCTGAACAACGGAGCCGATTACTACCTCCAGAAGGACGCAAACCCGAAGGTCCTCTACGCGGAGCTGACCCACCAGATCCGGCAGGCAGCGGAGCGGATGAGGACCAAAAAGGCGGTCGTCGAGAGCGAGGAGAGGTATCGGGCCCTCTTCGAGAATATGAACGAGGGCTTCGTCCTCTACGAGATCCTCCGCAACCCGGTGGGGAGGGCCACCGACTACCTCGTCAGGGACGCAAACCCCCAGATCGAGCTCTTCACCGGGTGGAGGGCGCAAGAGGCCATCGGAAGGAGAGCCTCGGAGATCTTCCCCTCAGAGGTCCCCCCCTTCCTTGAGATATACTCGAGGGTGGACGAGACGGGGTGCCCCGCCAAGTTCGAAGGCTGCTTCCCGGAGACGGGGAGGCACTTCAGCATATCCGCCTTCTCGATAGGGAGGGGGAGGTTCGCGACGATATTCTCCGAGATCACCGAGCAGAAGAGGATGAACGAGGAGCTCTGCCGGGCCCATCATCAGCTCCAGGAGATCATAGACATCCTCCCCGACGCCACCTTCGTCATCGATGAGAAGAGGACCGTCATCGCCTGGAACCGGGCGATCGAGGAGATGACCGGCGTCTCCAAGGGGGAGATCGTGGGAAGGGGGCCCTACTCTTACGGAGAGCCCTTCTACGGGTTTGAGACCCCGGTCTTGATCGATTCGATCTTCTCCGAGGACTCCGGGATAGTGAAGGAGTACGATCATCTCAGCCGGAGGGGAGACGCCGTCTTCGCCGAGGTCTACGTCCCCCACCTCTACGGAGGCAGGGGGGCCTACATCTGGGCGATCGCCTCGCCCCTCTTCGACGACGACGGGAGGATCGTCGGGGCGATCGAGTCGATCAGGGACGTCACCGATAGGAAGCGAGCTGAGCTGGCCCTCCGGGAGGCGACGGACTACCTGGAGAGCCTCCTCCACTACGCCAACGCCCCCATCGCCGTATGGGGGCCTAACATGAAGTTCATCCGCTTCAACAGGGCCTTCGAGCGGCTGACGGGCTACGCCGCCGAGGAGGTGATCGGCAAGGAGGCGACGATCCTCCTCCCCGACGAGGAGAGGGAGGAGGCCCTGGCGAAGATGGCCTACGCCCTGGAGGGGGAGGGGTGGGAGTCGGTGGAGATCCCCATCCGTTGCCGGGACGGGACCGTCAGGATAGTCCTCTGGAACTCGGCGAACATCCGGTCGGAGAAGGACGGGACCGTCGTCGCCACCATCATCCAGGGGCAGGAGATCACCGAGAGGAAGCTCGCGGAGGAGAGGCTGATCCAGGCCCACAAGCAGCTGCTGGAGATCATCGACTTTCTCCCCGACCCGACCTTCGTCATAGATGGGGAGAGGAGGGTGATAGCCTGGAACCGGGCGATCGAGGAGATGAGCGGCGTCCCCAAGGACGAGATCGTCGGGAAGGGGGATTACGCCTACGGCGAGGTCTTCTACGGGACAAAAAGGCCTATCCTCATCGACATGATCTTCTCGAAGGACGAGGATCTGGAGTCGCTATACCATTACGTCAAGAGAGAGGGGGATACCCTCTTCGCCGAGGCCTACGTGACCCCCCCCAGGACCGGGAGGGGGTCTTACGTCTGGGGGACCGCCTCCCCCCTCTTCGACAGGGACGGAAATATCGCAGGGGCGATCGAGTCGATCCGGGACGTCACCGAGATCAAGGAGACGGAGATGGCCCTCCAGGAGAACGAGGAGGGGCTGAAGCTCGTCATCGAGGGGGCGAACCTGGGGATCTGGGACAGGAATGTGGAGACGGGGGAGGTGGTCCGGAACCGGCGGCTGGTGGAGATCCTCGGCTGCTCAGAGGGCGACCTGGTGGGGAACGTCCGGGAGAGGGAGGAGATGATCCACCCCGACGACTTCGAGGGCGTGATGGCGGCCCTGGACGACCACTTCGCCGGGAGGAGCCCCCACTACGAGATCGACTACCGGCTGAGGCGAAAGGACGGCCGGTGGATATGGGTCCACGACCGGGGCCAGGTGATGGCTAGAGACGGAGCGGGCCGCCCCCTGAGGATGACGGGGATCACCCAGGATATCACCGAGATCCGGAGGTACCATGAGGCCCTCCAGGAGGCGAACCGGAAGCTGAAGCTCCTCAGCAGCATCACCCGCCACGACATCCAGAACCAGATCACCGCCCTCTCCGGGTACGTCCACCTCCTGAGGGAGGGGATCCCCCGGGACCCGGCCGCCGAGAGGTACATCGACCGGATCGGGGAGGTGGCGGAGACGATCAAAAGGCAGCTCGCCTTCGCCCGGGACTACCAGGAGATGGGGGTCAAGGCGCCGGAGTGGCAGAGGGTCAGCGAGGCGGTCCGGCGGGCGGCGGCCGCCTCCCCCGCCGAGATATCCCGGGGGCAGGTCCGGCTCGAGGTGGAGACGGAGACGGTCGAGGTCTTCGCCGATCCGATGCTGGAGAAGGTCTTCTGCAACCTCCTGGAGAACTCCCTCCGCCACGGGGGAGGCGTCACGGGGGTCCGGGTCTCCTTCTTCGAGAGAGAGAGGGGCGTGGAGGCCGAGGGGGTCATCGCCGTCGAGGACGACGGCCTGGGGATCCCCGCCGGGATGAAGGCCCGGATCTTCGACCAGGCCTTCGGGAGGCACACCGGCTACGGCCTCTTCCTCAGCCAGGAGATCCTGGGGATCACCGGGATGACCATCACCGAGACCGGCGAGGAGGGGCGGGGGGCGAGGTTCGAGATATCTGTACCGAGGGAGAATTATAGGTGGGTCTCAGTTTAGCTTCCCGACGCTTTAGCTTCCCGACACTTTGAAAATCAAAGGACCAATAAGAGGAAGATAATATAAATATTCAATTAGGATAGTTTTTGTTCCATTTAATTTCAATATCATCAAAGATTTCATCACCTTTTAGTGGTAAAGGAGAAAAGCGTTGATCAAGATTGGGATTAATCCATTGGGTCCTACATACGAAGTATTCATAAAAATCAGATGCTGCTAAATAGTTTCGATGCCGACGTTCATTGAAAATGTATAGCCACACAACATCTGCTGGTTTACCTTTATGTTTAGCTTCTTGGATTTCATTCGAGTAAAACTCACGTTTTTTTATATCCTCATTAGCTGCATGAATTATAGATTTTATCTCGCTTTTTGAAAGCCCTTTTTTAATGAGCAAAAACCCTTTCAAACGTTTAGCAATGCCTGTATGTGCTGGTTCCAAATCCATAACAGCGTATTTTTGCTTATTGAGGTCAGATTCCAAGTCTTGGGAGATATTCTGTCTTTCAAGGGATCCATAATCTTTTTTGCCATACCGAGAAGCGCGCCGTTTTTCTTCTTTGATTTTCGTTAGGACTGTTTGTCGAATATCGTCGATTTCTTCTTCAGGATAATCGATGGCCAATGATATTCTTTCAAAATTTGCAGGAATCGATTTCATGACAGAGGACTTGCCACCGACTCTTGCTTCATGGAGATCATAAAGAGGAAGTTCCACTATTTTTCATCCCTTGCTCTCCATCTTCAAATCGGCAAATAACCCTATCACGTTTGCAGGGTCCATAGAAACCAGATCCGCCCGGAATCGGAGGTGAATGGTCGGGATCAAATGCATTCACAATACAGATAAAGCCGTATAAAGTGCTGTAGGCATCTGCTATCGCTTTTTCATTGTAAGATTTTACATCAGGATTAAAAGTTAGTACAAAAAGAGTATCGATTACGCCTCTCAACTTGATGAGATCTTGGGCTGAGAGATAATCATAACAGATGAATACGGAAAAATTTCCGAAATGTGTTTTGAATACAAAAAGTTCATCGCCTTCTACCATCCGTGGGGAGTCATATTTAGATTTAAATAATTTTTTCTGTCTGATCACACGGCCGTCTGGAAGAGCTACTGCACATGAGTTGACGAAATATTCCGGGGAGATTTTCTCATAGTCGAGTCCTGTAATGATGATTATATTATTCTTTTTCGATTTCATTTTAAGATGATCAAGCTCAGATGCTGGAAAAAATATTTCAGGAAAGATTATGACATCTGCATCTTTTTGAACTGCTTGATCAAGCATATCATCAAATATTTTTAGGTTCTGCTCTAAACCAATCCGATTTAATGCATAATCATCTTTAGTATAACATTCATCAAATGATATTTTCGGCTGTACTAAGGCGATCCGCGAAAAAGGTTTAACGTACGAACCAACGCTGACTCTGCGCACATTCGGAAGAACGACATAGCGGAATTTCAAAGTCTCAATTAAGTCGGAAATTTCAGAAAGCAGATTCGAGTAATCTTTTGATGAGTCGATTTCATCAGGTTTGCGATAAATATCAAAAAGACGTACAATTGTTCGCGCAGCATCTGGATCCCTTGTCACCGAAACTACTTCTAAGACAACGGAAATGCAACTTAGAAGAGATCGAGAAAAAGACCATCTAAGAATTAAATCTTCGAGTTGGTCAGGATTCGCACATGCTTTTTTAGTGATTTTTAATTTTTCAGAAACGATCGTCAAAGCTTCCTTGACCTCAAAATCCCCTTTCAGAGCAGATGAATGTGTTGCTAGATCCACAAGTATTTGTTCCGCAGCAATAATGTCTTCAAAGTAATGAAATTCTATTGTTCTTTCAAATTCATCAATTGATGGCTTATTCGAGAGGAGCTTGAGAATTTTCTCCGTTTCAATCCTGAGCCAACTGTGCGGTTTTCTGTCGCCGATTCTAAACCCTATATAAACCACACTCACATGAGATGAGGACGCCAAGTCGTCTTCAATAACATGAAAACACTTAAAAGCAAGATCTAGCAGATCTTTTCTCTCAGGGTCACCAGTCACTAGCTCGATATTTAGCTGAGCTAAATCTGCATCTGAAGATAATTCAAGTTTGGTGCAAACAACTCCTTCGTCGCTTAAAGTTTGTAGCATTGCCTCTAAATTACGAGATTTCGAATCGAGGATGATAGCTTTTGGAATATGGAATTCAGAAACTGCTAGTACTTTAGGGTTTTTTCTACATCCAAGGAGTTTCTTATAATCACGCTGAACATCCTCTAGAGTCTTATTAATTAGCCAGTGATTCCCGTTCTCATTTTCTCCTAAACGAGAAAGAAAAATCATGTAATTATCACACATGGAAACAAAACAACGAAATGCCAAATCTAAATCATGAAACGGATCGGGTGCAAGAACATCTATCGAAAAATCACCGATTTCAGCATAGATCCTTTTTAGTTCACCTGATAGGCCTTTCAAAATATCAATAAATTCAGCTTTTGTGATGCTATCATCAATGAGTTTTCCGTACAACTCTGATGCTTTCTCAACAAGCTCTATAGATTGCCTAACATATAAATCTAATTTAGTTAAATAATTATTTAAATCATTTTCAATCATTTATACCATCTCGCATGTCGTTATTCTTCTGAAATTCGTCTAAAATATTAAATATTATATAAAATACCATCGTTATCAAACCTCGCACTCCGCCAGGATCTCCGCCGCGAGCCTCCTCATCCTATCCTCGCTGACGAGCTCCCCCACCAGCCGGAGGGCGAACTCCATCGCCGTCCCCGCGGCCTTGCTGGTGACGAGCTTTCCCGAGACGACGACCCGGTCGTCGACGTACTGGTCGTCGGACAGATCTTTCCGCCCGGCGGGGTGGATCGTCGCACGCCTCCCCTCCACCACCCCGGCCTTGATCAGAACCGAGGGCGCGCCGCAGATGGCGGCAACGTACTTTCCCAGCTCATCCATCCGGCGGACCAGGTCGAGGACCCGCTCGTCCTCGCCCAGGTGAACGAAGCCCGGATAGCCTCCGGGGAGGACGACGGCATCGAAATCCTCGGGGTCGATCTCGTCGATGGAGGCGTCGGGGACGATTCTGATCCCGTGGGACCCCCGGACGGCCCCGACCTCGTCCTCGTCGGCCGCGCCTCCCCTCCCGGCAGATCCATCTCCATTTCTCTTGCCGAGGCTTGCGGTCACCACCTCCACCTCGGCCCGCCTCAGGATGTCGACGATCGTCACAAACTCGATCTCTTCAAAGCCCTCTGCCATGGGAACGACGACCTTCAAGACCTGCAGCCTCCAGCTTCTCCTGACTTTACGCGATCAGAGGAGCTTTCAGCCTCCGATCTCTTATAACTTTCCCAAAGATCGGATTCGGGCGGGGTTCCCTCATCATTCCAGTCTCCTCAGGTCGAAGCCCCACCGGCTGACGCCGGGGGCGACGTTCCCGCACCTGCGGTGATGCTCAACCGTTAAACCCCGGCCCTCGAAATCCCGGATGAGCCCCTCGACCTGATGGCGCTTTTTGAAAGTGTAAAAGTGGATCGCGCCGCCGGCCTTGACGAGGGGGCTTATGGCCTCGAGGATATCGTCTCTGCCGTAGGGGGTGGGGACGACGGCCCGGTCGAACCGCCTCTCCGGAGGCCTCGCCTCCCCCCCTCCCCCCGACCCCGTCGTCTCTCCCTCCTCGGGAGCTCTCCCTGTCAGGGCCCGGCAGAAGGCGAAGGCGTCAGCGTTCACTATCTCGATCCCATCGCCGACCCCGTTCAGCTTTGCGTTCTCCGCCAGCCACCGGCACCCCTCGGGGCTGATCTCCAGGGCCAGGACCCTCGCCGCCGCCGCGGCCAGGGGGATCGCAAAGGGGCCGACCCCGGCGAAGGGGACGATCGCCCGCTCTCCGGGGAGGACCTTTGATGCGACCCTCATCCTCTCGCCGGCGAGGCGGGGGTTGAAGAAGACCCGGGCGACGTCGAGGCGGTAAGAATAGCCGTACTCCCGGTGGCAGGTGAGGGTGCCGCCGCCGGCGAGGACCTCGAACTCGGCGACCCTCCGCTCCCCCTCCACCTTTGAGATCTTGTTGAGGACGGTCCTGACGTTCTTGTGAGAGGAGATGATCGCCTCGCCGATCCGCCTCCCCTCGCCCTGCCGGGCCGGAGAAATCGAGACCACCGCCACATCCCCCACCAGGTAGAAGCTCTCGACGTCCGGGCGGACCCCGCCGGAGGCAGAGCCTCTCGGTCCGCCCTTCCGCCTCATACTCCGCCTCCGCTGGCTTGAGGAGGGAGTCCATCGGCGGAAGCCATCTGGCTTTTACTCATAAAGGCCGCCTGGTATCGGTAGCAGATAAAGCCGTCGACCTGAGTCCTGGCGGGCAGGAGTCCGGAGACCTCGGCAGCATTCCGGAAAGGGATCGGGGGTCAGGTTAAGTAGTTTTAACGCCAAAGAGGGGAGAAAGCAGGCGAGATCCGGCGGGGTCTGGAGACGGCCGGCCTCCCGGCCGCCGACGTGGTGGAGGCGGATCCAGTTGAACGAGAAGGGCGATTTTAAAGGGGCGCTGAGGGGGGAGTCGATCGCCTACTTCTCGATGGAGATCGGCCTGGACGAGAGGATCCCCACATACGCCGGGGGGCTTGGGACCCTCGCCGGGGACACGGTCAGGTCGAGCGCCGACCTGGGGATTCCACTCGTCGCCGTCACCCTGGCGAGCCGGAAGGGGAGCTTCCGGCAGGAGCTGGACGAGATCGGAAGACAGATCGAGCACCCGGCGGAGTGGGACCCCTCGGAGCTCTGCGACCTCCTGCCGGAGAGGGCGATGGTCCGGGTTCGGGGGCGGCCCGTCGCCGTCGCCGCCTGGGAGCAGATCCTGAAGAGCCCCACCGGAGGGTCCGTCCCCGTCCTCTTCCTCGACACCAACCTGGTGGAGAACTCCCCGGAGGATAGGGGGATCACCGACGTCCTCTACGGCGGGGACGACCGGTACCGGCTGAAGCAGGAGATCGTCCTGGGGGTAGGGGGTATGAGGATCCTGGAGGCCCTGGGGTTCTCTATCCGGAAGTACCACATGAACGAGGGGCATTCAAGCCTCCTCGCCCTGGAGCTTCTGGAGAGGTCTGGCGGGGACCCGGAGGGGGTCAGGAAGAGGTGCGTCTTCACCACCCACACCCCGGTCCAGGCGGGCCACGACCAGTTCTCCTACGAGATCGTCCGGGAGATCCTCGGGGGAGGGGCGATAGAGATGCTGAGGAGGTTCGGCGGCCGGGATAGGCTGAACATGACCCTCTTCGCCCTCAACCTCTCGATGTACGTCAACGGCGTCGCAAAAAGGCACCGTGAGACCTCGCGATCGATGTTTCCGGGCTACGAGATCCACTCGGTGACGAACGGGGTCCACTCCCACTCCTGGACCTGCCCCTCCTTCCGGGAGCTCTACGACCGATACCTTCCCGGCTGGGCGAACGAGCCGGAGATGCTGGTGAAGGTCGGGATCGTCCCAGACGAGAAGATCGTGGAGGCCCACGCCGCTGCCAAGGGGGAGCTTATCGATTACGTCAACCGGTCGACGGGGGCGGCGATGGACCCCGAGGTCCTGACCCTGGGGTTTGCGAGGCGGTCGACGGAGTACAAGAGGCCGACCCTCCTCTTCTCCGACCTGGACCGGCTCCGGAGGATCAGCTCCCGGGGCGAGGTCCAGGTGGTGATGGCGGGGAAGGCCCACCCGCGAGACCTCCAGGGAAAGAGGCTGATCGAGGAGATCTTCCGGGTCGCCCGGGCCCTGAAGGGCGATATCGAGGTGGCCTACCTGGCGAACTACGACATGATTCTCGCATCGAAGATGATCTCGGGGGTCGACGTCTGGCTGAACACGCCGCTGCGGCCCCTGGAGGCCTCGGGGACGAGCGGGATGAAGGCAGCCCACAACGGCGTCATAAACTTCAGCGTCCTCGACGGCTGGTGGATCGAGGGGTGGATCGAGGGGGTGACCGGCTGGTCTATCGGCCCCGGACCCGAGGAGGACCTACCCCCCGAGGAGGGGAGGCGAAAGGATACAGAGGACCTCTACAGCAAGCTCGAGTACATCATAGCTCCGACCTTCTACCACCGGAAGGACGACTGGGTGAGGATGATGAACAACTCCATCGGGATGCTCGCCTACTACTTCAACAGCCACCGGATGATGAGAAGGTACGTCACCGAGGCGTACCTCTGAGGATCGGGTGCGTTCATCATAGCCGGGAGGCTTTGGTGGAGATCGCCGGGCCTGGTCCCAGGAGACGGAGGGGACCTCTATGAGGGAGGGCAGATCGGTGAAGGGCGGGGGAGGAGGCCGCCTGGTATCGCCGACCGGGGTGGCTGGGCAGCCCCTCAGCGGTAGGGGTCGACCTCTAGGGGGCTTTCAGCGATCTCCTCCAGCCTCCCCTTCAGGTCCGAGAGGTCTCCTGAGAGCCGATCCTCCAGGAGGGCGAGGCTCCGCCTCCGGTCCTCGAGCTCCGCCTCCAGGGATGAGATCCTCTGGCGGACCAGGTCCCGCTTCGCCTTCAGCCGTGCCGTATCGCCCCCCCTCTTCGAGAGGCTCTCCTCGAGCTCCTCGATCTCGGCCGTGAGGGCGGAGTGGCGGGCCTTGAGGAGATGGAGGGGGCGATCCTCCAGGAGGTGGTCGATATGCTCCATCACCCGCTCCCTCATCTTATCCCGCAGGCCCAGGAGGTCCACCTTCGACTTCAGCTCAGAGAGCGCCCCCGACGCATCCCCCTCCAGGGCCCGAGCCGGCGCGACGATCAGAAGCTCGAAGACCTCCCGGTGCTGGAGGGCTATCCGGTCGCTATCATCCTGCTTCACCGCCCGAGAGAGGGCCTTGGCGAGGGGGGCGACGAGGTCCCTCATGCTCATCTCGATCTGATCCCTCTCCCTCATCTTCTCCTCCAGGTACCTCTTCTCCTCCCGGCCCCTCCTCCCCTCGTCGCTCCGGGACCAGGCCTCGATCTCCTCCTGGTGGCCCGCCTCCTCATCCCTCAGGCGGGAGAGGAGGGCCTCCCCATCGGAGATCTCGGCCCTGAGGGCCTCGATCTGGCCCCTCCCCTCCCGGACCCTCGCGGCGGCCGAGGCCGCCTCTCTATGGGCCCCAAGGCTCTCCTCCCGCTCCTGGAGGAGGTCGCCTAACTCCGATAGGTGGCGACTGATCGCCCCCAGGTCGGATTTGATCGCCTCCACCTCTCCGGGGAAGAGGGCGGCGGTGTACCTCTGAGCCCGACCGAACTTCTGAACGGTGTTCTGGAGGAGCTTGAGGATCGTCGAGTGGTACTCCTCCGCCGAAGCCTGATCCACCCTCCGGGGAGGGGCGAGCTTCCCGGCCAGGACCCTCATCTGCCGGACCACCGTCTCCCTGGTGGCGGTCCCCGCCTTGAGGAGGCGGGGCGGGGCCTCCTCCGCCGGCTCCGCCGACTCCAGGGCTGAAAGGTCCCGCTCCAGGTCCCTCGCCACCCCCTCGATGGAGGCGTAGAGGGACCTGACCCCGCCTTCAAACCCCGAGTCGGCGGATCGGTCGGCGATCCACCCATCGACGCGGGAGAGGTCTAGCTTCGGCGGCTCCTCCGCCGGGGCCGGCGGGGGCGACTCCTTCGAAAAGATCTTTTTTAGCCACTTCAAGGCCGATCCCACCTCTCTTCCAGAGAGGGATGAGACCTTATAAACTATCCGACCTCTCGGCTCCCAAAAGTCTTAAGCAGGGGCGGGCCAATCCCGACCACCATGAAGTTCGATCCAGCCCGCATTCGGGAGGCTGCCGGCGAGGACTTCGACGCCGCCTGGCAGCAGGGAGGGGAGTACTTAGAGGTGCCGCCCCTGAACCGGCGCTACCCCAGGCGCGTCTCGTCCTACGGGAGGCCTCACCCCATCTTCGACGTCATCGGGAGGCTCCGGGAGGCGTACCTCCGCCTCGGCTTCGACGAGGCGATCAACCCGCTGATCGTCGAGGACAGCGAGGTGAAGAAGCAGTTCGGGAGCGAGGCGCTGGCGGTTCTGGATCGATGTTTCTACCTCGCCGGGCTCCCCCGCCCCGACGTCGGGATCTCCGAGAGCCGGGCCGGCCAGATGAAGGAGCTCCTCGGCCGGGACCTCTCGGCGGAGGAGGTGGACGCCGTCAGGAGGATCCTCCACGGCTACAAGAAGGGGACGGTGGAGGGGGACGACCTCGTCCACGAGATCTCCGCCGCCCTCGGGGCCTCCGACGCCCTCGTCTCGACCCTCCTGGCGGAGGTCTTCCCCGAGTTTGAGGCCCTCGCCCCCGCGGCGACGACGAAGACCCTCCGGAGCCACATGACCTCCGGCTGGTTCATCACCCTCGGAAGCCTAGCCGGGAGGGCGTCCCTCCCAACAAAGCTCTTCTCCATCGACCGCTGCTTCCGGCGGGAGCAGTCGGAGGACGCGGCGAGATTGATGACGTATCATTCGGCGAGCTGCGTCATCATGGATGAGGACCTGTCGGTGGAGGACGGGAAGGTCGTCGCCGACGGCCTCCTCGCCCAGTTCGGATTTCAGAAGTTCAGATTTTTGCCCGACGACAAACGGAGCAAGTACTACGTCCCCGATACCCAGATCGAGGTCTACGCCTACCACCCCGGCCTCGTCGGGTCGTCGACCAAATACAGCACCGGCTGGGTGGAGGTCGCCACCTTCGGGATCTACTCCCCGACGGCCCTATCGATGTACGATGTCCCCTATCCGGTGATGAACCTCGGCCTCGGGGTCGAGAGGCTGGCGATGATCCTCTACGGTGCGAAGGACCTGCGGGCCCTGACCTATCCGCAGTTCGTCCAGGACCCCGACCTCTCGGCGAGGGATATGGCGATGATGATAAGAGTCGAGGAGGAGCCGGAAACCCGGGCAGGGATCGAGATCGCGAGGTCAATTGTCCGGACCTGCGATCTCCACGGCGACGCCCCGTCGCCATGCGAGTTTGAGGCGTGGAGGGGGACGGTCTCAGGGAGGAAGGTCGTCGTCAGGGTGGTGGAGCCGGAGGAGAATACCAAGCTCTGCGGCCCCGCCGCCAACAACGAGGTCCTCGTCTACAAGGAGAACATCCTGGGGGTCCCCAAGACCTCCAAGTGGGAGGACGCCTTCGAGAACGGGGTCACCACCGGCATGAGGTTCATCGACTCCTTCGCGGAGCTCGCCGCCCGGAAGGCCGAAGAGGCGGCCCTGAGGGGAGAGGGGTCGGAGACGAGGGTCCGGATCGTGAGAGGCCCCGGGGACGTGAACCTCCGGCTGGAGCCGGCTCTCGAGAGGTACATCACCAGCAGGAATAAGAAGATCGACCTCCGGGGGCCGGTCTTCACGACGGTCAGAAGCGAGGTCCTCGATTAGGATCGAGAGCAGACGGATCGATGGTCGATTTAGGATCTTCAAGGCAGGCAATTTGGAGGCGGATAATTCATGGTGAGGACGCCGGATTCGAACGCCGGGGAGAAGCGGGCCGCCGGGGAGGCGGCGGCGGGTATGGTGAGAGACGGGATGGTCCTGGGGCTCGGGACGGGCTCGACCGTCGCCTGGACGATCAAGAAGATAGGAGAGATGGTGGAGGAGGGGATGGAGGTTCTGGGGGTCCCGACGTCCTACCAGGCGCAGGAGCTGGCGATAGCTGCGGGGATCCCCCTCACGAGCCTCGACCAGGACCCGGTCCTCGACCTCGCCATCGACGGGGCGGACGAGATCGCAAAAGACCTCACCGCCATCAAGGGGGGCGGCGCCGCCCACGCCCGGGAGAAGGTCGTCGCCGCCTCCGCCCGGTGGTTTGTCATCGTCGCCGACTCATCCAAATACGTCGATTCCCTCAGCCATCCCGTCCCTGTGGAGGTCCTGCCCATCGCCGGCAGGCTTGCGAGCCGGAGGATCGAGGAGCTGGGGGGTTCCCCCCAGATCCGGCAGGCTAAGATGAAAGACGGCCCGGTGATCACCGACAACGGAAACTTCGTCATCGACGCCGACTTCGGGAGGATCGAGGACCCCGGCGGCCTCGCCGCCCGGCTCTCGGAGATCCCCGGGGTTGTGGAGCACGGGATCTTCGAGAACGTCAACGAGCTGGTCGTCGTCATCGACGGAGCTGTGAAGACCTTCCGCCGCGAGTGATACCTTGAGGACGATCTGGTGGGACGACGAGAAAAAGGCCGTCGGGATGATCGACCAGACCCTCCTCCCCGAGAGGCTTGAAGATATTCTGGTCGGCTCCGTCGGCGAGCTCTGCGAGGCGATCCAGTCCTTGCGGGTCCGGGGGGCTCCCGCCCTCGGCGCCGCGGGGGGCTACGGCGTCGCCCTGGCGGCGGCGCGATCGGCGGCCACCAATCCAGCCGCCCTCCTCCATGACGTCAGAGAGGCGGCCGGGGTCATCCGGGCGGCGAGGCCCACCGCCGTCAACCTCTCCTGGGGCGTAGACCGGGCCGTAAAGGCCGTCGACGAGATGGGCGGATCGGCCGGCGTCGAAGAGATCCGGGCCGCGGCCCTGGCGGCGGCGGAATTGATCGCCGGGGAGGACGTTTCGATCAACAGAGCCCTCGGCGACCGGGGCGCCCGCCTCCTGGAAGACGGCGACGTCGTCCTCACCCACTGCAACGCCGGGAGGCTCGCCTGCGTCGGCTGGGGGACGGCCCTGGGGGTCATCCGGTCGGCGGTCGCCGAAGGCAAGAAGATCAGCGTCTACTCCTGCGAGACGAGGCCGCTTCATCAGGGGAGCAGGCTGACGGCCTGGGAACTGTCTGAAGACAACATCCCCGTCACCCTCATCTGCGACAGCATGGCCGGGATGGTCATGCGCCAGGGGAAGATCGACAAGGTGATCGTCGGCGCCGACCGGATCACCAGGGACGCCGTCTTCAACAAGATCGGCACTTACACCCACGCCGTCCTGGCGAGGGCCCACGGGATCCCCTTCTACGTCGCCGCCCCCATCTCCACCTTCGACCTCGCTCATTCAGAAAAGGAGGTCGAGATCGAGGAGAGGGACGCGGACGAGATCAGGCGTTTGGGTGAGAGGCAGCTGGCTCCGCCCGGAGTCGAGGTCTACAACCCGGCCTTCGACGCCACGCCCCTCGATCTCGTGACGGCGATCATCACCGAGCGGGGTATCTTTCGGCCTCCGGAGATGGCGGACCTGGGGTGAAGTGCGAGTTTTTAAATTCTTTGCCATTGAACGCTAAAACTGATGGAACCAAACACCAGCTCAGACCAGCGCCCAGTGATTCAAGCGAGCGAGATACTGGCCAAGATCGAGCGGGACGAGGACGTCAAGTACGACGGCGTGATCGTTGAGGGCGACCTGGATATAAGCGGGCTGGACCTGCGCACTGAGGACGTGGACAGGGAGTCCGACAGTGTGCACAGCGTGGGGCTCGGAGTGTCCGACGAACTGAAGGTGATAGTATCGGAGATGACCATCACCAACTCTGAGATCAAAGGTAAGGTAAACTTTAGTAATGCTCGCTTTCAGGAGCCCATCAACTTCAATGGAGCCTATTTCGGCGGGGATGCCTCATTCATAGGGGCCAAGTTCACCGGGAATGCTTCCTTCACAGAGGCCAATTTCGCTGGGAGTGTCTGCTTCGGAGAAGCTGAGTTCAGCGGTGATGCCTACTTCTTCAGGGCCAAGTTTGGTTGGGATGCTAAATTTTGGATAACCAAATTCTGCGGGTGTGCAAACTTCAACGCAGCCAAATTCGGCAAAAATGCCGACTTCGCGTCTGCGGTCTTCTCGGATGGTGGTGCTCACTTTACGGACGCCAAGTTCACAGGCGGAGATGCCCGTTTCCAGGGTGCCAAGTTCGCCGGGAATGCTAACTTCGTGAAAGCCGAATTTGCCGGCGGAGATGCCAACTTCGCGTATGCAGTGTTCTCGGGTGGGAATGCCAACTTCTTGTGGACTGAGTTCAATGGCGGTAATGCCTTCTTCATTGACGCGGAGTTCGGGGGCAATGCGTTATTCATGGGGTCCACGTTCGGCCGGATTGCATTCTTCATTGACGCCAAATTCCGCGGGGATGCCACCTTCGGGGCAGCCAACCTTGGGGGAGCCGCCACGTTCGGCGCGGATGCCGACTTCGGAGGAGCCAAGTTCAGCGGAGAAGCTGGCTTCTCGGGAGCTAAGTTCGGTGCGTATGCAAACTTCATGAAAGCTGAGTTCGATAACAAGCTGAAATTGGGCAATTTTAAATCTGAAGGATTATATATAACGTGGAATTCAATCAAGGACAAGCTAGTTTACAGCGGCCCCGCTTACTTGGCATTAATAAAAAACTTCAAAGCCTTGGAGCAGTTCGATGACGCTGATGATTGCTACTATCAATACAGAAGGGAGAGCCAAGACCGGAAGAAGCTGTATGATAATGAAAAAGGCTGGGATTGGTCAAAATTTATGGACATCATCTCTTGGATATCATGTGGGTATGGTGTTCGTCCCCTTCACACTGTCCTTTCAATCTTCGGTGTTGTTTTTATTATAGGTATCATTTTTTTAGGTTATTTCGACTCGATTTTTGAAAGCTTCTATTTTAGCATAATGACGTTTACTGGGGGATTGATTACGTTCACCGGAGGTGAGGCCGATATTCTGATAGAAGAACGATGGTTAAGATCTTTAGCTATGATAGAGGCGATCCTGGGATACTTGCTCATGGCGCTTTTCGTGGTCGTTTTGGCCCGCAAGTTCATCAGGTGAGTGCTTTCATAAGAAGAGAGTTTTAAATTCCTTGTCATTGAATGGTAATAGCGATGGAACCGGAGACCAGCTCAGACCAGCGCCCCGTGATTCAGGCGAGGGAGATCCTGGCCAAGATCGAGCGGGGCGAGGACGTCGAGTACGACGGCGTCATCGTCGAGGGAGATCTGGATATAAGCGGGCTGGAGTTGCCAATGGAGCAAGGGGTTTTGTCTGAACAGCGGAAAGTGATAATCTCACCGATAACAATCACAAATTCTGAGATTCGGAGTGAGGTAAAATTTTACAATGTCAAATTTCAGGAGCAAATCACCTTTCTGGGAACTAATTTCGATGTTAGTACCAACTTCATGAGAGCTAAATTCAATGGGGATGCCAAATTCGATAAAGCTAAGTTCACAGGCGGAATTACCAACTTCTGGGGAGCTGAATTTACAGGCGCGAATTGCAGATTCAAAGGAGCCGAATTCGGCAAGTATGCCGACTTCAGGTATGCTAAGTTCGCGGGATATGGCAATTTCAAGGGAGCTAAGTTCGGCGGAGACGCCAAATTTGAGGGTTCTGAGTTCGAGGAAATTGCCAACTTCATGGAAGCCAAATTCGCAGGCGGAATTGCCGGTTTCAGAGGAGCTAATTTCGGTCGAGACGCTCTCTTCGGGAGAGCTGAGTTTAGAGAGTATTGCTCTTTCGTAGGAGCCGAATTCGGCGGAATTGCCATCTTCAAAGAGACAAAATTTACTGGCAAAATTGCCGACTTTAGGAATGCTAAATTCATCGGGTATGCGAATTTCAGGAGAGCTAAGTTCACAAGTGGACGTGCATACTTCGTGGAAGCTAAGTTCATAAGTGGAACTGCCGACTTCAGAGAATCTGAGTTCGGTGGGAATGCCACCTTCATGGGAGCCGAATTACGCAGTACTGCCAACTTCAGAGGAGCTAAGTTCACAGGCGGAACTGCTGACTTCAGTGGAGCTGAGTTCGGTGGGAAAGCCACCTTCATAGGAGCTAGGTTTACTGGTGGCGATGCTTACTTCGGGAAAGCTAAGTTCGGTGGAGACGTCCACTTCGGGAGAGCTGAATTCGGTGAAGATGCCTCCTTCGTGGAAGCCGAATTACTCAGTACTGCCAACTTCGGGGAAGCTAAGTTCACAGGCGGAACTGCCGACTTCAGTGGAGCTGAGTTCGGTGGGAAAGCCTACTTCAGAGAAGCTAAGTTCACTGGTGGGGATGCCAAATTCGAGGGTGTCGAGTTCAGCTGGAGTGCCACCTTTATGGGAGCTAAGTTCAACTGGTATGCCAATTTTAGCGGAGCCAAGTTCACGGCTGGAACTGCCGACTTCAGAAAAGCGGAGTTTGGTGGAGTCGCCAACTTTGGGAGAGTTGAATTCGGTGAGGATGCCATATTCGAGGAAGCCGAGTTCGGCGGGAATGCCCACTTCAATCAGGATCAATTTCACAAGTGGGTATCATTCAAAGATGCGAAATTTTGCCATCCATGGTCTCAAGAGGTAGTGTGCAGAATAGTAAAAAGAAAGATGGAAGATCTAGGAAATAAAGACGACGCTGATTATTACTTTTACAGGGAAATGGCAGCAATAAGGATAAAAAAAGGAGTCAAAGGAACAAGAAAGATATCATGGCCCTGGAAAATGCAAGTATCCGAATGGCTGAGTTTGGTTGGATCGAAAATTTGGAGGCTCGGAAGATACGATCTATTCGAATACGTTTTTATTCAAGGTATTTTCGGATACGGAGTTCATCCTATTAGATTGTTTGGTTTTTGGATTTTAATGGTCTTTCTTTTTGCCTCATATTACTGGTATTTTGACGCTGTTGAAGGTACAAGCGCATGGTTTGATTATATTTGGTTCAGCATAGCAACTTCAGCGACTCCCGGTTATGCCCTTTATAATCCGATAGGACATTATAAAATAGTGACAGGAATTCAAGCCATAATCGGCACCTTCATGTGGGCCGCCTTCATCGCCACCTTCGCGAGAAAGTGGCAGCGGTGATGCGGGCGCTAGGCTGCGCGCGCGCCCTCCCTCCGCCGGGCGGCCGGCCGGGCGGTCCCGCCCCCCGGGGACGGCGACGGCGGGGTGAGCGGCGGGGATGGCTCCGCCAGGGGAGAGGATCGGGATAGTATTTTGTAGTAGCAGCTACAATTGATGGTGACAGGTGGAAGAGATGGCTTTAACGGAAGTCAAGAGAGAAGACGCCGATCTGCACGCCTCCGACTCTTATGGGGAGTTCAGCAAGGAGTTTATAGCGGAGGTGCTGGAGGCCGAAAAGGAGTGTAAGATGGGCCTGTGCAAGCGTTTTGACAGCGTGGATGACCTGCTGGCTTCCCTCGACGAATGAAAAATCTCTCAGACTCTTATCGGCCCGAAAAGGCCCAAACCTTCGACGACTCTTTCAGAAGGCTTACAAAAAAAGATAAAGTTTTAGCTGAGAGAATAAAAAGGAAGATCAGAGATATATGTGAATATCCCGAACGTGGAGAGCCGTTGTCGGGGAATTTAGCGGGCAAATGGTCCATTCACGTTGCAGATCATTACGTGATTCTATATGAAGTAATCCACGAAGAAAAAGTTGTACGACTTTTAAGCGTTCACCATCACGATTACGCTTACGGCAGAAAATTTTGAATGGCTCGCCAACGTGAAGCCTGAAAAGCCCTTGACACAAGCGAACCTGCCTGGTCCGATACAAAATAGCAGACAGATCTTCGATCATTCGCATCCCTCTGGTGATCCTATCCAAAGGCTGATAATGGCAGCCAAAACCGGCCTTGCCGCCCACTCCCCCAAGCGCCGCCCGGCGGGCGGTCCCGCCCCCGGGGGGCGGCGACGGCGGAGATGGGCACGTCTTTTGCTCCAGTGGGCGGAGAGGGCCGGAGGCGTTATATGGGATAAATGGGTTAAATGGGATGAGGTTTGGGATATGCCGCTCGCCAAAATCGACGATAGGGGAAGGGTGCAGCTTCCGAGCAACCTGCGACGGAAGATGAAGCTGAAGGAAGGAGACGAGTTCGCGGTCGAAGACCTCGGAGAGGATACGATCATTCTCAAGAGGATCGACCTTCGGGCGCTGCTGAAAGACGCGATAGAGAAGGCCAGGTCTGTCGACCTCGATGAATTGGAACGGGAGATCGAAGAGGAGAGCAACCAGCTTGCCCGCCAGAAGTTCAAGGTATCTCCTCGATAACACCGTCTTCATCGCCACCTTCGCGAAAAAGTGGCAGCGGTGATGCGGGCGCGAGGCGGCGCACGCCCCCTCCACCGGACGGCCGGCCGGGCGGTCCCGCCCTCGGAGACGGCGGCGACGGCGGGGAGGTCGGATGGAGATTGGGATAGTATTTTGTCGTAGAAGCTATGACTGATGGTTGACAGGTGGAATCGATGGCTCCAAAAGACCCCTCCAGAGATGACGGCGGCCTAGCACGCCTCCGACTCCTGGGGGCAGTTCTCCGATGAGTTCATAGCCGAGGTCCTGGCGGCATCAGAGGAGGGCAAGATGGGCAACTGCCGCAGGTATGAGACCGTAGGCGACCTCCTCGCCTCCCTCGAATCCGGATCATAGAATCATATCTCTTATGTCCACGTAAAACGGGCTGAAATCGGCCATCGGCCGGCCGAAGGCCTTGACGAAGAGGTCCGTCGTCTCGATCTGAGGCTGGCGCCTCTTGAGGAGGGGGAAGACCGGGTCCCCCTCCTGCAGACAGGCGACGAAATACTCCCCCCCCTCCTCGAGAAGGACGCTGTTCAGGTGGCTGAGGAGATTCTCCATCCCGCCGGGATTTTTGCGATCGAAGGCGTAGTCCGTCAGGTAATGGAACGTGAAGTACTCGCCCTCCCTGACGGTCTTGGGAACTTTTGTGAATCTGGATAGAGACCTCAAGACGAGTCCCATCGCCTTCCAGGAGAGGGGCTCTCGGGCGTAGCAGAACTCAGCGAGGGTCGAGCAGTCCCAAAGGCCGGCGCAGGCGACGATATCCCCCTCCCCCTCGTCATCTCCCTTCTCCTTTGCGACCCAGAAGTTCTCCAGCCCATAGCCGGGGATGCTCTGCAGGTGTGATGCAAAGCCATCGGCGGAGAAGGGCAGAAAGTGCCTACATCCTCGATAGTAATCGTTGATCAACTCCACAACAGACCCGATCTCACCTTCCTTTATCCTCTCCATCGAGAAGCTTGCCGATGGCTCCATCCTTTTATATATGGGCATCTCGACATTTTTGATATCAGACACGTTGGAATAGCCGAGGCCTTTGAATAGCCTCTTCGAGGCGTCGTTGGGCCCGTAGATGAAGCAATAAATGTGATCTGCTCCCGACTTTCGGGCGTCCTCCTCCGCCTCCTCCGCCAGCCTCTTCGCCACCCCCATCCTCCGAAACTCCGGGCTGACGATCACCTCCGCCAGATAGACGGACCTCTTGCCCTCCCCGGCCATCTCCTTCACCGTCCAGCCCGCCCAGCCTGCGACCCTCCCGTCCACCTCGGCGACGGCCACCTTCCAGCGGTCATACATCCGGTAGCGGGCGATCACATCCTCTTTCCTGACGCCCATGGCGCATCTTTCGTCGCCCTGGGGGGAGAGGGCCTCGATCTTTTGGAGCTTCTCTGCGTCTCCCTCCTCATAGGGCCTGATCGAGATCATGAGCGTCTTCTTTGGAGGCCTACATATTTAAATTTTCGTAGATACTCCGGGGTCAACGGCTGGGTGAGCCGCCGCAGTTTGAGGACGATAACGGCTGCGGTTGAAATGTGGCCTTCGTTCCCGGAGTCTTCCAGCCCTAAACGCTCAATCAGAAAAATATGATCCTGCCCCCCCGTCCGGCCAGAAAACTCGCCGTAATCGGGGCACCTCACCCCTTGAGGAGGTACCCGCCGTCGACGGGGAGGGCGACCCCGGTGATGAAGCTCGCCTCCTCCGATAGGAGGAAGAGGACGGCCCGGGATATCTCCTCGGGCCTGCCGAGCCTCCCCATGGCGTGGGCCCCCACCAGGGCCGCAAACCCCTCCTCCCCCATCTTCTCAAATAGCGGGGCCGTCAGCTCCGTGGCGACGTAGCCGGGACAGACGGCGTTCGCCCGGATCTTCTCCCGGGCGTAGTCGAGGGCGATGGACTCGGTGAGGCCGACGACCCCGAACTTGGAGGCGTTGTAGGAGGTCCGGGTCCGGAAGGCCTTCAGCCCCCCGACGGACGATATGTTGACGATGGACCCGCCGCCTCCGGCGAGCATTTGAAGGACTGCAGCCTTACAGCAGTTGAAAACCCCCGTCAGGTTCACCTCCAGCGTCTTCCTCCAGTCGTCGAGGGCCGTCTCCGTGATCCCCTTTCGAGAGGGGTTGATGGCGGCGCAGGTCACAAGGCCGCTGGCAAGGCCGGTCAGGTCCCTTATCGAATCGAAGACCTCATCCACCCGATGGTGGTCGGAGACGTCGCATTCGTGGCAGAAGAACCTCTCGCCATCGGAGGGGGCTGAGCGTGAGGAGGCTTCTCTCTTGGCTTCGAGGAGCCTCTCCCCCCTCCGCCCCAGGATGTGGACATAGGCCCCCTCGGCGTGGAGGTCTAATGCGATCCGCTTTCCTATGCCGGTCCCGCCCCCGGTGACGACGACGGTCTTGCTGGTGAAGCGGCACCGTCTGCTGAGAAGATCATGCGACATCTCTTGTTATTATAATGGCTGCGGTTATATAGGATATGCTGAGGCTGCTGATGGCGAGAGGCTGAGGATCCGATACTGATCGGCCGAGGCGATCGCCTTAAGATTCGGAGGGTCAAGGGGCCGCCATCTCCGCGGCCTAAGCCGGGATGGGCGGGGATGAGGCGGGAAGGCCCAGACCCGGAATTATGCCCGCCTCCGCCTGGAGGCAGAGCTGCCGGCAAGGGTGGGTGGGGGAACCGAGCGCCACCCGGCAGATCCATTTATCTTCACCTCCGAATATAGAATCCCCCATGGACGCCGAGCTTAAAGAAGCCCTCCTGGAACGTTGCCGCGAGATGGAGATCCCCCTGGTGGGGGTCGCAGCGGCAGACCGCTGGGCTGATCCGCCCTTCGAGCCCTGGGTCCCCGGTGAGTTCTGGCCCCAGGCGATATACCCCGAGACGAGGTCGGTCGTCGTCATCGGCCTTCCCATATCCCTTCCCGCGCTGGAGACCTCTCCCTCCGTATGGTACCGGGAGCTCTACCGGACCGTCAACATCCTCCTCGACCAGTACACCTACAGGATCGCAAACTTCCTCAACGACCGGGGTTTTCCTTCGGCCTTCGTCCCCCGGGACGGGTACGCCGACGTCGAGGCGCTCCTGAAGAACCCCGTCGCCTTCTTCTCCCACCGGCACGCCGCCTACCTTGCGGGCCTGGGGAGCTTCGGGGTGAACAACGTCCTCCTGACGAGGAAGTTTGGCCCCCGGGTCCGCTTCGGCTCCGTCTTCACGGCGGCGGAGCTTCCGCCTGATCCTGTGATGGAAGAAGACCTCTGCACCCGGTGCATGAGGTGCGTCCAGCTCTGCCCCGCTGGCGCCTTGGACGATCGGGACTACCCGGCAGGGATCACCGACAAGAGCGCCTGCACCGCCTACAGCGCCTCCTTAGCGAAGCGGGGGGTCTCGCCCTGCGGGGTCTGCATCAAGGTCTGCCCCGTGGGGGAGGACCGGGAGCTCTACGGGAGGAGGGATCCCTCGATATATGCCAGAGGCGATGGGAGGGAGGATCTCCGCCGGGGCTGGGAGCACGTCCAGAGCTACGGCGGAAGGTGACGGCAGAGGCCGCCGGTGGGGATGGCACCGCCCTCAGGCCGTCTCCGTCCTCGCCACCTCTTCCAGGCCCAGCTCTTTTATCGACTCCTCCCTCATCTTGTACTTCTGGATCTTGCCGGTGACGGTCATGGGGAAGCCGTCGACGAACTTGATGTAGCGGGGGATCTTGAAGTGGGCGATCCTCCCCCTGCAGAACGCCAACACCTCCTCGGCGGTGAGGGTCCTCCCCTCCTTCAGCTTGATCCAGGCCATCAGCTCCTCGCCGTACCTGGCGTCGGGGACCCCGATCACCTGGACGTCGCTGATGTCGGGGTGGGTGTAGAGGAACTCCTCGATCTCCCGGGGGTAGATGTTCTCGCCGCCCCGGATCACCATGTCCTTCAGCCGGCCGGTGATCTTGCAGTAATCCTCATCATCCAGGATCCCCAGATCTCCGGTGTGGAGCCACCCCTCTTTATCGATCGCCTTCTCGGTGGCGCCGGGGTTGTTGTAGTAGCACCTCATGATGGCATACCCCCGGGCGCAGATCTCGCCGGTCTCCCCCCGGTGCATGATCTTGCCGGTCTTGGGGTCGGTGATCTTCACCTCGGTGTGGGGCATCGGCTTTCCGACGGTGGAGACCCTCCGATCCAGGGAGTCGGATGTGGAGGACATGGTGATCCCGGGGGAGGCCTCCGTCTGGCCGTAGGTGATCACCACCTCCCTCATGTTCATGAGGCTGCTCACCTTCTTCATGTACTCCGTCGGGCATGGCGAGCCGGCCATGATCCCGGTCCGCAGGCTCGACAGGTCGTACTTATCGAAGTCGGGGTGTTCCAGCTCCGCGACGAACATGGTGGGGACGCCGTGAAGGGCGGTGCACCGCTCCCTCTCGACGGCGGCGAGGGTCGAGGCGGGGTCGAAGTACTCTGCCGGGAGGACCATCGCCGCCCCGTGGGTCATGCAGGCCATGTTCGAGAGGACCATCCCGAAGCAGTGGTAGAAGGGGACGGGTATGCAGAGCCGGTCCTGATCGGTGAACTTCATGCACTCGCCGATGAAGTAGCCGTTATTGAGGATGTTGTGGTGGGTGAGGACGACCCCCTTGGGGAAGCCGGTCGTCCCGGAGGTGTACTGGATGTTGATGGGGTCGTCGAAGTCGAGGCTCTCCTGCTCCGCCCGGAGGACGTCGTCGTGGACCTCATCGCCCATCTTCAGGACCTCCTCCCAGGTGTACATGCCGGGCTGCCTCTCGCCCCGGATCAGGACCGCGGTCTTGAGGTAAGGGAGGCTCTCGCAGGAGATCTTGCCGGGCTCTGCCTCCGCCGCCTCCGGGCAGATCTCGAAGAACATCCCCACGTAGTCGGAGGTCTTGAACCTGTCAATCAGAAAGAGCGCCTCCGTCTCCGACTGCTTCAGGGCATAGAGCAGCTCGTGGGTCCGGTAGGCGGGGTTGATGTTCACCATGATGATCCCCACCTTGGCGGTGGCGAACTGGCAGATGATCCACTCGGCGATGTTCGTCGCCCATATGGCCAACCGGTCGCCCTTCTTCAGGCCGAGGGCGTGTAATCCCTTCGCTGCGCGGTTGACCTCCTGTTGAAGCTCGCGGTAGGTGTATCGCAACCCCTGGTGGATCGAGACGATGGCGTCGTTCTCGGGGTACCTTTCGGCGATCTCGTCGAACATGTCCGGTATCGTCTTTCCAATGAGGGGCTTCTCGGAGGCCATGAAGGCGTAGCTTTGGGATTTACTGCCCGGCATGAAAGAGGCGTGAGATCCTTATTTGCATTTAACCTTATCCCGGCGGGGTGGGTGGAAGAAGATTATAAATAATTCGAGGTATAATTAGAAAGGCCTGTTCAGCTCACCGCCAATATTTTCGAAGCCGCCTTCATAAATGACCGCCGGGAAAAGCTGAAGAGGCGGCGCGACCTCCCCGATAGGGAGGGATCATGGAGCGCCTTCGAGGGCGATCGCCTTGAGAGAAGATCGAGGGAACGCTTCCGGCCTCATCCGGGGAATTTCGCTCACATACAGGTGGGTCTACCTCGACATGCCGGCGATACCGATCGGCGTTGCGGCGGGGGAGCAGAGGCGATCCTCTTACGAAACGTCATAGAGTTCATCCATGACCCGTTCTTCTTGGGGTCGATCAAATAAAACAAAAATTTTATACATTTTAACCTGCAAATTAGTCGAAAATTTCATATACTAAGCAATAGGAACATATTGCTTTAAGCTGAATCACTTGCCATAGCTCAGCATTAAGAGGTGAGATGATCATGCATAATTTTTGGAAGGCTATGATGGCCATCATGATAGGGATGTTTGTTCTCATGCCGGTTCACGGCAACAGTGGAAGCGACTTTGACGGCGACGGAAAGGCGGAGATCCTCATCTCAAGCCCCTGGGGAATCGGCATCCTGAAGATGGAGGGGGGGGCTCTGAGGGCCCCCGTCATGGCGGCGAACGGCGCTACATTCACGGGTGGGTACCTGGTGAACACCGCAGATAACAACTTCGAGATGGCGGCAGACTTTGACGGCGACGGCCAGGATGAGATCCTCGTCTCAAGCCCCTGGGGTATCGGAATCCTGAAGATGACCGGAGATACTCTGAGCGCACCTGTCATGGCGGCGAACGGCGCTACATTCACGGGTGGGTACCTGGTGAACACCGCAGATAACAACTTCGAGATGGCGGCAGACTTTGACGGCGACGGCCAGGATGAGATCCTCGTCTCAAGCCCCTGGGGTATCGGAATCCTGAAGATGACCGGAGATACTCTGAGCGCACCTGTCATGGCGGCGAACGGCGCTACATTCACGGGTGGGTACCTGGTGAACACCGCAGATAACAACTTCGAGATGGCGGCAGACTTTGACGGCGACGGCCAGGATGAGATCCTCGTCTCAAGCCCCTGGGGTATCGGAATCCTGAAGATGACCGGAGATACTCTGAGCGCACCTGTCATGGCGGCGAACGGCGCTACATTCACGGGTGGGTACCTGGTGAACACCGCAGATAACAACTTTGAGATGGCGGCAGACTTTGACGGCGACGGCCAGGATGAGATCCTCGTCTCAAGCCCCTGGGGTATCGGAATCCTGAAGATGACCGGAGATACTCTGAGCGCACCTGTCATGGCGGCGAACGGAGTGAGGTTCACCGGCGGGTGGCTGCTGAACACTGAAGACAATCGCTTTATTTAGGGGGGAGCTAGCGGGGAAGGTTTCCAGGAGGGTCGGATTTAATCAAGCTTTTTGGGGGACACCCCGCTACAAATAGGGCGGGGTGGCAGCACCCCAAGTTTTTTTGATATTTTCAGAAATCACCGAGTCTTCGTTTAGGTTTTGGGTGAATGCCATCGAAACAAGACCCCAAATTCAATTTCATGCACTCCATTATTGCGATCAGATCGGATTAGCCGCACTTTGGTGATTTTTAACGGTTCGCACCCACGAATTTCGTTTGCTAGATTCCTTTAATTAGCACGATTTAGACTGTGCCTCCGGTTTCCCCTGAGACTGCCTAATATGTGATTGAAGGCGCGGGTTCACTTCATCTCCCACCTAAAGGTCGGGGTATTCATGACCCTGGACACCGGCCACTTTGCAGATCTGGCGGGAATCGAGATCGATCCCAGGGTTATGACCCTTAGAAAGGATTGGATGAAGAATCCCATTCGACTCGCTCCTTATACATCGCGAAGCCGCCTCCATAATTGACCGCCGGGAAAAGCATAAGAAGCGGCGCGACCTCCCCGATAGGGAGGGATCATGGAGCGCCTTAGAGGGCGATCGTCTTGAGAGAAGATCAAGCGGCCTCTGGAGGGCTCATCCGGAGGGCTTTTCGAAAGCGCCGGTGGGCCTACATCGACCTTTTGGCGATACTGATCGGGGTTGTAGGAGGAGTCGGGGCGATCGTCTTCGACCGTGCCATCGACCTCGTCTCCAGGATATTCTTCTCCGGGATCGATCCGGCATCGGGGCCGGGCGTCTCCGTCATACTATATCCGATCATCGGCGGCCTCATCGTCGGCCCCATCGTCTTCATCCTCGCCCCGGAGGCGAAGGGGCAGGGGGTCTCTCGGATCATCGAGAGCGTCCTGGTGGGCGGGGGGCGGATCAGAAGACGGGCCGGATTTCTACTCATCCTCTCCTCGGCGGTGACGATAGGAAGCGGCGGCAGCGCCGGGAGGGAGGGTCCCATCGCCCAGATCGGAGGGTCCTTCGGCTCCCTCGTCGGCCAGATCTTCCGCCTCGGCCCAACGGACCTCAAGCTCCTGACGGTCTGCGGCGTCGCCGCCGGGGTCGCCGGAAGCTTCGGCGCCCCCATGGGCGGCGCCATCTTCAGCATGGAGGTGGTGGCGAGGAGGTTCTCCCCCTACGACTCGGTCCCGATCCTCCTCTCGGCGGTGGTGGGGACGGCGGTCGCCTCCGCCCTCATCGGCCCCGTCGAGGCGTTGAAGAACCCCCAGTTCGCCTTCAGCGGCATCGACATCGCCCTCTGCTTCCTCCTGGGACCTTTATTCGGCGCCATCGCCTTCCTCTGGGTCAGGTTCTTCTACACCGTCGAGGAGCTCTTCGACGACCTCTCCGTCCCGGAGATGCTGAAGCCCGCCCTGGGGGGAGCAGTGGCGGGGGTCGGCGGATACCTCCTCTACGGCTACGGCATCATGGGGGTCGGCTACGACGGGATCACCAGGATCTTCGAGATGCAAGACCTTTCCGCCTCCGCGGATATGGTGATCTTCCTCATCGTCCTGGGGCTCGTCAAGATCGCCGCCACCTCCTTCTCCGTGGGGTCGGGAGGGAGCGGCGGCATCTTCGCCCCGTCCCTCTATATCGGGTTCATGTTCGGCGTCGCCTTCGGCCTCTTGGCCGATATGGCCCTCCCGGGGCTCGGTGCCGCGTCCCCGGAGGTCTACGGCCTCTTGGGGATGGCAGCCCTCTTCGCCGGGGCTGGGCGGGCGCCCCTGACATGCATCGTCATGATACCGGAGATGGCCAGCAGCTACGACCGGCTCCCTCCGGTGATCATCGCCTGCGTCCTAAGCTATGCTACGACCCAGTTCCTGATGAAAGGAAGATCCATCTACTCCATCAAGCTCGGCAAGAAGGGGATCTTCATCGACCAGCCCCAGCCGGTCCTGAGGGGGATCACCGTCGGCGAGGCGATGAATCGGGATGTAGTCGCCGTGGGGTCGGAGATGCCCCTCCGGGAGCTCCGGGACCTCATCTTCAGGACCAACCACACCGGCTTTCCCGTGGTCGAGGACGGGAAGCTCGTCGGGATCGTCACCTTCGATGACCTCCGGAATGTTCCCATCGAAGAGCAGGACGAGCTGACCGTCGGCGACGTCGCCGAGGGGGCGGTCGTCACCGTCCGCCCCGACCAGTCGACGAAGTACGCCATGGACCTGATGTACCAGCACCAGATAGGGAGGCTTCCTGTTGTGCGAAGCGACGATCCGAAGAGGCTCGAAGGGATGATTACGAGGACGGACGTCATCCGGGCCTATGAGGCCGAGGCGGAGAGGTGATGATCGGAAGAGGGTGGACAGTAGCCGGTGATTAATATGGGGATCGATCGACAGGGATCCCGGACCCTCGACCCCAGAAAGTGTATCTTGAGCCTTTATCGCTCCCGACCCGCCTCTTCTCTGCTCAGGACCTGGTAGGCGGCGATGGCATCGGTCCTGGTGACGATCCCGACCACCTTCTTCGGATCTTCCCTCTCCATCACGGGAAGCCGTCCGACGTTGTTTCTGTAGAGGCGGTCCATCACATTCTTCATATTCTCGTCGGGAAAGGCGACTATAACATCCTTCACCGCCACCTCCCCGACCCTGACCTCGTCCTGCTTTCCCTCGGGAACCCGCCGGAGGTCGTCGAAGGTGACGATCCCGGCTAGCCTCCCTCCTTCAACGACGGGAAAACCCCGGACATTCTCCTCGAAGATCCTCGCCATCGCCTCCCGGACCGTCGTCTCCGGCCCCAAGGCGACGACCTCCCGGGTCATGGCGTCCCTCACGAGGACCCGCTCCAGGAGGGCCTCCCCGCCGTCCAGGGTGACGCCCCTCCTCAAGAGCTGGAAGGTGAAGATCGTCGACCCCGATAGGCCGATGGAGGCGACGGCATAGCTGGCGGCGGAGGTGATCATGAGGGCCGGGAGGAGGGAGTAGTCGGCGGCCATCTCCGAGATCAGTACCACGGAGGCGAGGGGAGCCCCCGCCGACCCCGCCAGGAGGGCGGCGGCCCCCAGGAGGGCGTAGGCGGGAGCGTGCCCCCCGGCGGCGGGGACGAGGTGGCCGAAGAGAAGGCCGAAGGAGGCTCCCGCCACGGCACCGATGACCAGGGTCGGTCCGATGGTTCCGCCGCAGCCCCCCGAGCCGAGGGTCGAGGCGGTGGCGAGGGCCTTCGCCGCCGCCAGGGCGAGGAGGAATAGGACCAGACGGGAGCCGTCCGAACCGGCGGGGTCCGATGCGATGGCGAGAATTCTATCAACGCCGTCGTAGCCGACCCCCATCACCCCGTAACCGATGAAGTAGACCCCTGCCGCCCCGGCGACGAGACCTCCCAGCCCAGGCTTCAGCCCCTCTTTCAGCGGGAGCCATAAAAAGAGCCTCTCCGCCCTGGAGAGGAGCCCCGCCCAGAGGATGGCCAGACCGCCGAAGGTCAGCCCCATAAGAAAGCAGAGCAGAAGCTCCGGAAGGGTGATCTCGGTCCAGACGGGGGTGAAGGCGGGGCTCTGGCCGAGGAAGGCGGAGGCGGTCGCCGCCCCCACCACCGCCGAGAGGAGGATGGGGACGGCGTCCACCATCCGAAAACGCCTCATCACCACCTCCATCCCGAAGATGGCGCTCCCCAGGGGGGCGTTGAAGGTCCCGGCGAGCCCCGCCACAAAGCCCGAGACGGCCAGGATCTGAACGTCGGCGACATCCAGCCTGAGCCTCTGGCCCAGGAGGGACCCGAAGGAGGCCCCGATCTGGGCTATCGGCGACTCCCTGCCGGCGCTCCCACCGCTACCGATGGTGATGGCGGAGGCGATGAGGATGGCGGGGCCGGTCCTGCGGCGGACCCTCCCTCCCCGCTTATGGAGGGCCACCATCAGGGCCGGGATCCCCTCTCCTCTGGCCTCGGGGGCGAACCTCAGGATCAGAAGGCCGACGGCAAGCCCCCCCAGGACCGGAAGGAGGGCCTCCCCCCCGCCGGGAAGGAGGGTCGCGACCGGCCCGAAGAATAGCCCCTGGACCTCTCCCGCCAGCCACCGGAAGACTACGGCTCCAAGCCCCCCGAGGAGCCCCGTCCCTACGGCGAGGGCGTCCAGGACCAGCCACCGGTTCTCTCCCCAGGACCGAATCATCCAGGATCTCAAAGTATCCTTTCTCAAAACGTGAGCAGGATATAAAGACGTACTGTCTAAGTCCAAATGTATATGCCGAAATATATGAGGAGGGTCCGCCCCGAAGGGGTTCGGTTCGAACCTCGGAGATCCAGTCGTTTGTGAGGCTCTGGCCAGCCCTCCATCGGCTTTCCGAACCCTGATATAAAATGCCCTCCTCCTCTACCACCCAGCTGATGAGGTCCCGATGTTCGACTACGCCGATAGGTACGGCAAAAGGTTCGTCACGCTCATAGACAGCCGCGCCACCGGAAGGGAGTTTGAGTTCGACCAGATCCTTCTGATGCCTACGGCCCGGGGCTACCGGGCCCTGGTGGAGCTGGCAAAAGAGGAGGTAGACCCGCGGGTGATGAGAATTTTGTCGAAGGTCTGGCCCCCTTCAACGATAGAGAACCTCTCCTTCTTCGCCATGGCCGCCGCCGTCTACGCCCGGTCGGTGGCGGAGCCGCCGGCCAGGATAGAGGTCGGAAGGGTCCTCCTCCGGACCGCCGCCTTCTGCCTTCTTCGGTGCGCCCGCCGGAAGGAGACGGGCGGCGGCTGCATGGCGGCGAAGGGGCTCGGCCGCCATCAGGTACCCAAGTGCGTCAAGCTCCCCAGGGACGTCGAGGCCGCCTGGCGGAGCCTGAAGAGGTACATCGCCGCCGGCGGATCGGTGGTGGAGGGGGAAAGGACCTCCGGGGCGATGAAGGTCGACTTCACGCTGCCTGCCGACTACTATCCCGCCACCTCCTGCTGATCCCCCCGCCCCCGCGCCTTCCTCCAACTCCGCCTACCGGCCGGGACCGTCCCGTCCCCGGCCGCACCGCAGGGGGGGGTCGCGAAGGAGGGGGGGCGAGGGGGGATATCGCCCCCCATCTCCGGAGATTTCGATCCCAAATCCGGAAACGGGCCGGGCCGGCGCCCCTTTCCAGAGAAGGCATTTATATCAAGGCTGCTCCAAAGAGCCGCTGTCGTTCAAGGTGATCTCTCATGGACAAGATTAGAGCAGGCGTTCTCGGAGCTACGGGCGCAGTGGGACAGAGGTTCATCGAACAGCTTTGGGACCATCCCTGGTTTGAGCTCTCGAGCCTCGCCGCCTCCGAGAGGAGCGCCGGCAAGAAGTACCGCGAAGCAGCCCGGTGGAGGCTGGAGAACGAGCTTCCGGCGGAGGTCGGCGATATGAAGGTCGTAAACGTCGACCCGAAGGAGGTGCAGGCGGACGTCGTCTTCTCGGCGCTCCCCGCCGACGAGGCGAAGAAGGCAGAGGCGGAGTTCGCAAAAGCAGGGTTTGCCGTGGCGAGCAACGCCAGCGCGTACCGGTTCGACCCGGACGTCCCCCTGATGATCCCCGAGTGCAACGCCGACCACCTCGGCCTCGTCGAGGTCCAGCAGAAGAAGCGGGGTTGGGACGGCTACATCGTCACAAACCCCAACTGCACCACCATCATGTTCGCCCTCGCCCTCAAGCCCCTGATGCCGATGGAGATCCAGCGGGTGATCGTCGCCTCGATGCAGGCGGTGAGCGGCGCCGGCTACGAGGGGGTCCCCTCGATGGCTATTCTGGGGAACATCATCCCCTTCATCTCCGGCGAAGAGGAGAAGGTCGAGCGGGAGGCCCAGAAGATCCTGGGGACCTTCGACGGCGACCGGATCGTCGACGCCCCCTTCGACGTCAGCGCGAGCTGCCATCGGGTCCCCGTCATGGACGGCCACACCGAGGCGGTCTGGGTCGAGATGGCAAAGAACCCCACCCCCGCCGAGGTGAGAGAGGCCTTCCTCAACTTCAACCCAGGCCTCTCCGACCTTCCGACGGAGCCGAAGAGGCCGATCATCGTCCGGGACGAGGTGGACAGGCCCCAGCCGAGGCTCGATAGGAACGCCGGGAAGGGGATGGCCGTCTCCGTCGGCAGGATCCGGGAGGGTATCCGCTTCATCGCCATGGGCCACAACACCATCCGGGGGGCCGCCGGCGCCTCCGTCCTGAACGCGGAGCTCCTCTCCAAGAAGGGAATGCTCTAGATGCTGATCATAGCCTGGGAGGTGACGGCGGCCTGTAACCTGGCTTGCGAGTACTGCCGCGCCTCAGCCTCGGCCTCGCCCGACGGGGCGGAGCTTTCGACGGAGGAGGCGGAGGGGTTCATCGACCAGGTGGCACCCCTCCGACCGATGCTGATCCTCAGCGGGGGGGAGCCCCTCCTCCGCCCCGACATCTTCCACCTCGCCGAATACGCCCGGAGCCGGGGGATCCGGGCCTCCCTGGCTACGAACGGAACCCTCCTCACCCCCGAGGCCGTCGAGAGGATCAAACGGGCCGGTATCATGCGGGTCAGCATCAGCCTCGATGGGCCCGGCCCCGAGGTCCACGACGCCTCCCGGGGTCCGGGCTCCTTCGACCTTGCGGTCCGGGGGATAGGAAACCTCCGGGGCGAGGTGGACTTCCAGATCAACATGACGGTGACGAGGGCGAACCAAAACCAGGTCTCCGCCACCATGGACCTCGCCGAGGAGCTCGGAGCCGTCGCCTTCCACCTCTTCTTTTTGGTTCCCACGGGCCGGGGGAGGGAGGAGGATCTGGTGACGCCAGAGGAGCAGGATGCGATCCTCCGAGAGGTGGCCGGGGAGGGGAGGAGGAGGAAGATCGAGGTGAAGGTCACCTGCGCCCCCCAGTACGGCCGGGTGGTGAGGGAGGTCCTCACCGAGGCGGAAAGGGAGGGGATCATGGGGAGCGCCTGCCTCGCCGGGACGAGCTTCGTCTTCGTCTCCCGGACCGGAGACGTCTCTCCCTGCGGCTACCTCCCGATCGTCGCCGGGAACGTCCGGGAAGAGAGCTTCCCGGAGATCTGGGAGAGCTCGCCGGTCTTCCTGGACCTCCGGAGGAGGGAGCTGTTGGGCAGGTGCGGCGGATGCTCATACCGGAGGGTCTGCGGCGGCTGCAGGGCCCGGGCCTACGCCGCCACCGGGGACTATCTCGAGTCAGACCCCCTCTGCAGCTACGATTCGGCCCAAGAGGATCCGAGGGAGGACGGCCGGACCGAGGGGGCGCCTCCGGAGGGGGAGGGGCCCGACCTCGACGAGCTGGACCGGAGGCTCCTGGAGATAGTCCAGGAGGAGTTCCCCCTGACGGCCCGGCCCTTCCTCGCCCTCGGCGAGGCCCTGGGGACGAGCGAGGAGGAGGCGATGGAGAGGGCGAAGCGGCTCCAGGACTGGGGGATAATCCGGAGGATCGGCCCGATCCTGGACATGAGGAGGCTCGGCTGCTCCGGGGTCCTCGTCGCCCTCCCCGTCTCCGACGATAGGATGGAGGAGGTGGCGGAGGTCGTCAACAGCTACCAGGAGATCTCCCACAACTACCTCCGGCCGAACGAGACGGAGTTCAACATGTGGTTCACCATATCCGCCTCCGAGGAGAGGATCGAGGAGATCCTCTCGGAGATGAAGGAGAAGACCGGCCTCCACCAGCTCGTCCTCCCGACGAAGCGGATATTCAAGATAGGGGTGCGCTTTGAGATCCCAAGATGAGAGAGCGGCCTTCCCCGAGGTCGTCCTCACGGAGTTTTACACCGAGGCCTGCGGCTTCTGCCGCGAGGAGGCCATGATCCTGGAGGAGCTGGCGGAGGTCTTCGCTCGGAAGGTCGAGTTCAGGAGGATCGACGCCCAGGTGGAGGGGAGGCTCGCCGAGGAGCAGGTCGTCTTCAACGTCCCCACCCTGATCCTCGAGAGGGACGGGGAGTTGGTGGAGAGGTTCAATGGCTTTGTCGCTGGCGAGAGGCTGGAAAGGGCCATAAGAGATGCTCTGAGGTGAGGACCGGAAGGTTTCGGCCTCACCGCCTCATAAAAAATTTTCCGGGAGACGGGCCGTTCTGATTTGCCGGGTCTTTCGCCCCTCAGCCCCCCTTCTTTGCCCTTCTCCAACGGCCCTGTCCTTGCGATCGGGATCGATCCACCTGGTGCTCAGGGGGACGGGTCGGCTTCTTCCTCGCTGGACTCGAAATAATCACAAAGGTCGATCTCGTCGAACTCGAAGACGATGGGGCTGCAGGTCCCTGTAGCTATCAACTTCAGGGTGCATTCGAAGACCGCGCCCTCGGTTATCTGATACTTCTCAAGGAAACGAGGGCCGGGGTACCAGGAGTTGCAGAGCTGTAAGAGGTGCTCGCTGCCCAGGATCTCCTCTTCTCGATCCGCATCCAGGTTCATCGGCTCGTCCGGGCTGAAGACGAACCAGACCTCATACCCCTCATAACCGGGGCCGCCCTCGACCTCTGCCTGTCGGATCGAATCCTCGGTCTTGAGGATGGAGACGATCTCGCAAGCGCCCGGGTAGTCATCGTAAGAGCAGCCTCCGCCGATCAGACCCTGCACCAATGCCGTGGACCCGCAGAGGAAGAGCAGAGACAACAGAGTCACCGATGCCTTCTTCTTCATAACCTTTCCTCCTGCCGTGCTTTAGTCCTTATATCTCAAACATGTCAGATAAAACTTCTCTCTGTCTCCGTTGGATCAAGGCTCTTCTGCATAGGGATCGAGCCTCCCCGGGGATCCTCTGTAAGAGATCCGATAGACCGCTCCCGCCCTGTCGTCGGAGACGAGGAGGGCGCCGTCGGGCATCACCAGAACGTCCACGGGCCGACCCCAGGCGACCCTTCCTCCGAGCCACCCCTCGGCGAAGATCTCGTAGTCGGTGGCCCGTCCGTCCTCGAACCTCACAAAGGTCACCCGGTAGCCGATGGGGTCGGCCCGGTTCCAGGAGCCGTGCTCGGCGATGAAGATCCCGCCCCGATACGCCGGCGGGAAGGCGGCGCCCGAGTAGAACCTCATCCCGAGAGCAGCGACGTGGGGCCCCAGGTTCATCTCCGGGTCCGTGAACTCGCCGCATCCCCTCGACCCGCCGAAGACGGGATCTGGGATTCCGGCATGGCAGAAGGGGAAGCCGAAGTGGAGGCCCGCCACCGGAGCGCGGTTCAGCTCGTCGGGGGGCTCGTCGTCTCCGAGCCAGTCGCGGCCGTTGTCGGTGAACCACAGCTCGGCGGTGTCAGGATGCCAGTCGAAGCCGACGGTGTTCCTGACGCCCCGGGCGAAGATCTCAAAGTTGCTGCCGTCGGGGTCCATCCTGGTGATGGAGGCGTAGGGGTCGCCCGGATCGCAGACGTTGCAGGGGGCTCCGATGGGGACGTAGAGCTTCCCGTCGGGGCCGAAGGCGATGAACTTCCAGCCGTGGCTTCTCTGGCTGGGAAGATCGTCCTTGACCACGACGGGATCGGGCGGTTCATCGAGGTGCGACTCGATCGCGTCGTACCTGAGGATCCGGCTCACCTCGGCGACGTAAAGGCTCCCATCTCGAAAGGCGACGCCGTTCGGAAGGTCGAGCCCCGAACCGATGACGAAGATCTCGCCCGCGTCGATCCGGCCGTTCCCGTCGCCGTCCCTGATGGCGTAGACCCTCCCCTCAGACCTCGTCCCTACGAAGACCGTCCCCTCGCTTCCCAGGGCGAGGGACCGAGCGCCGGGAAGGTCGCGAGCGTAGACGGTGATCTCAAAGCCGGGGGGGAGCTCGATCAGATCGATCGGGAGGTCCTGGCCGCTCCCCGAGGGCGCGTTCAAAAAGAAGACGGCCAGGAGGAGGGCGGGGAGGAGGCCTTTGGGCTTCTTCTTCATCATGAGGTCGCCACCATAACTTCTTTGTCAGGGAATATCTAGCCCTTCGAAGCTACAAAATTTTCGGGCCGGGATCATCCCCCGCCGAAGAGACGGATTTTGGGGGGTCATCCGAGAGGGATGAGGGAGCGAGGGCGAGATGGAGGCTCCTGGAGGGGAGGCGTGGAGCTTTATCAGGGCTCTGGGATGAAGGATCGGCGAGGTGGATAGCCCCGACCCCTCCTAATCCAAGATCCAGGGCCGAGGAGAATACTTAACTAGAAACTCGTCCATAAAAAGCCATCTAGAGGGTGTAAAAGAGATGACCGACTCCGAATCCATCCGGCTGAAGATCATTGAGGCTGACCAGAGGGACGTGGGAAAGGGGATCGTGAGGATAAGCGGGCGGCAGATGGCCGACCTGGGGGTCGCCGACTACGACCTGGTGGAGATCAGGGGGACGAAGGCTACAAGCGCCCTCGCGGTGAAGGCCTACCCCACCGACGAGGATATGGACGTCGCCCGGGTGGACGGCCTCATACGGTCGAACGTGGGGGCGGGGATCGGCCAGTACGTCGAGATCTCCAAGGCCGAATGGAGGCCGGCCGAGAGGGTCTCTTTAGCGCCGGTGGGGCGCGGAATCCAGATCTCGATCCCCAGCGAGGCCCTCCGGAAGGTATTCTTGGGACGGCCCGTCTCGAAGGGGGACGTCATCTCCACCACCACCCTCCGGCGGCCGCCCGGCGACCTCGCCACCGGAAAGGACACCATGTTCGACGAGATCTTCAAAAGGTCCGATAAGGGCTCCGCCTTCGGCCTCGGGGAGGTGAAGATGAGGGTCGTATCGACGGTGCCATCGGGGACGGTCAGGATCGGCGAGGAGACGGAGCTGGAGCTCCTCTCCCGGGCGGTAGACGCCAAGGCCGCGGCGGAGGTGGTCTACGAGGACCTGGGGGGGATGAAGCACGCCATCCAGCGGGTCCGGGAGATGATCGAGCTCCCCCTCAAGCACCCCGAGCTCTTCGAGCGGCTGGGGATCGATCCCCCGAGGGGGGTCCTCCTCCACGGCCCCCCGGGGACGGGAAAGACGATGCTCGCCAAGGCCGTCGCCAACGAGTCCAGCGCCCACTTCGCCTCGATCAACGGCCCCGAGATCGTATCCAAGTACTACGGCGAGAGCGAGAAGAGGATCCGGGAGGTCTTCGAGGAGTCGGAGAGGAACGCTCCGGCGATCATCTTCCTCGACGAGCTCGACTCCATCGCCCCCAAGCGGGAGGAGGTGGCGGGCGAGATGGAGCGGAGGATGGTCGCTCAGCTCCTCTCCCTGATGGACGGCCAGAAGGAGAGGGCGAACGTCATCGTCATCGGGGCGACGAACAGGCCCGACGCCGTCGATCCCGCCCTCCGGAGGCCCGGCAGGTTCGACCGGGAGATAGAGCTCGGGGTCCCCGACTTCGAAGGGCGGCGCGAGATCCTCCAGATCCACACCCGGGGGATGCCCCTCGCCCAGGACGTCGACCTGGAGGAGTTTGCCACCCTCACCTACGGCTTCGTCGGGGCTGACATCGCCGCCTTCTCCCGGGAGGCGGCGATGAACGCCCTCCGGCGGGTCCTGCCCAGAATCGACCTCGATGAGCCCACCATACCCCGGGAGATCCTGGAGGAGCTGGTGGTGACGAGGGGGGACCTGGAGGCGGCGATGCACGAGGTCTCTCCGAGCGCGCTGCGGGAGATCCTGATCGAGGTGCCGAACGTCACCTGGGCCGACGTCGGCGGCCTCGAAGGGGTGAAGCAGCTCCTCGTCGAGGCGGTGGAGTGGCCCCTGGTCTACGGCGAGAACTTCAGGAGGCTCGGGATCGAGGCGCCGAAGGGGGTCCTCCTCTACGGCCCGCCGGGGACGGGAAAGACCCTTCTAGCGAAGGCCGTGGCCAACGAGTCGAACGCCAACTTCCTGACGACGAAGGGGAGCGAGATCCTCTCGAAGTGGTACGGCGAGAGCGAGCGGCACATCGCCGAGATCTTCAGGAAGGCGAGGCAGGTGGCCCCCGCCATCGTCTTCCTCGACGAGCTCGACTCCCTCGCCCCCGTCCGGGGCGGAGGGACCGGCGAGCCCCACGTCACCGAGAGGATAGTAAACCAGCTCCTCTCAGAGATCGACGGGATGGAGGAGCTGCGGGGCGTCGTCGTGATAGCCGCCACCAACCGCCCCGACATCATCGACCCCGCCCTGATCAGGCCCGGCAGGTTCGACGAATTGATCATGGTGCCGGTGCCGGACGCCGCCTCCAGGAGGAAGATCTTCGCCGTCCACACCGGGAAGATGCCCCTCGCCGAGGACGTCGACCTCGATCGGCTCGTCGAGAGGACTGACCAGTATACGGGAGCCGACATCGCCTCCATCTGCCGGAAGGCGGGGAGGCTCGCCCTCCGGGAGGATATGAACGCCGTCGAGGTGAGAAAGAGCCACTTCCTCGCCGCCCTGGAGGAGGTCGGCCCCTCCGTCACCCCCGACACCATGAAGTACTACGCCAAGCTCTCGGGGGAGCTGCGGAAGAAGGGTTCCCGGGCCGTCGAGAAGGCGGTGGAGGAGATGGAGAAAAAGTGAATCCAAGGCTCTTTTGGAGATCCGGCCTTCCTCCTTCCCGGGAGGGGGCCTCCTTAATTCTTCCTACTTCCTCCTTCTTATCTTCCTTTCTTCCTTTCGTATTTTCTTCCTTTCTTCTCGTCGAGGGCAAGAGGCTCAGTGGAAGGCGGCGAGGGCTATCATCATCACGGAGATCCCGGCGATGAGGCCTAGATTCGTCAGGTGCTCGTCGCCGTAGGAGTTGGCGATGGGAATCAGCTCGTCGAAGCAGATGAAGACCATCACCCCGGCGACGAAGGCGATGGAGGAGGCGAGGACGGCCCCGTTTAGGAAGGGTAAGAGGACCAGGATCGCGATTATTGCCCCCAGGGGCTCCGCCATCCCTGCAAGAAAGGAGTAGAAGCAGGACTTCCTCCGGTCCCCGGTGGCGCAGTAGAGGGGGACGGAGCAGGCGACCCCCTCGGGGATGTTGTGGATCGCTATGGCGATGGCGATGGGGATCCCTAGGCGGAGGTCGGCGAGGGCCACCAGCGCCACCGCCAGCCCCTCGGGCAAATTGTGGATGGCGATCCCCAGGGTCATCATGATCCCGCCCCGGTAGAGCCGGTCGCAGTGGGGGTCGGCCTGGCCGTCCAGGTGGGCGTGGGGGACGACCTTGTCCAAAAAGTAGACGACGAGCATCCCCGCCAGGAAGAAGAGGTCGGCCCGGACCATCCCTATCGCCTCCTTGGCGCTGCAGAAGAGGTCGACGAAGGCGACGAAGATCATGACCCCGGTGGCGAAGCCGAGGCTGACGGAGAGGTACCTCATGTCGGGGCGGGGGACGAAGTAGGCGATGAGGCCGCCGACTCCGGTGGCGAGGCCCGCAAGGAAGGTGAGGATCAGGGCGGGGACGAGGTTATCGATCGGCAAAGATCTATTTCTCCAAGCTCCTTGGTCCTCCGGAGGCATCGCCTCGGTTAAATAGCTTCGCTGCCGACGGGAACGGAGGCGACCAAGGCGGCCAGGGCGATGAAGGAGGCCGGGGCGGCAAAAGCTTAACAAGGCGGGGGGGCCAATATGCCCCCGAACTGGTGCTTCAAGATGATCAAGATCGTATCCTTCGACATGGATGGGACCCTCGTCACCTCGCGTTACGTCGAGAGGGTCTGGCTGGAGGGGGTCCCCACCCTCTACGCCCAGCGGCACGGGATCGGGATGGAGGAGGCCAGAAAGCTCGTATACGACGAGTATATGTCCGTCGGAACCCGGGACCTGCGCTGGTACGACCTCTCCCACTGGCTCGGCCGCTTCGACCTCGACATCCCCCACGCCGACCTCCTCAACATGTACCGGCAGGACGTCGAGCTCTACCCCGAGACCGAGGAGGTCCTCGCCCTCCTCAGCGAGGACTTCGACCTGGTCGTCGCCTCCAACGGCGCCACCGAGTTCGTGGAGTTCGAGCTCGACGGCCTCCGCCACCACTTCCGCGAGATCTTATCCGTCACCTCCACCTTCGGGAAGGTCAAAGACTACCCCGAGACCTTCCTCGACCTCTGCCGCCACCTCGGGGCGAAGCCCGAAGAGGTGATCCACATCGGCGACCACCGCTACTTCGACTACGAGGTCCCCAAGGAGGCGGGGCTCGCCGCCCTCTACCTCGACCGGGAGAGGATGGAGTCGGGGCCCCACGTCGTCCACGACCTCCGGGAGGCGGCGGAGCGGGTGAGGGGGATGTGAAATTATTTAAGCTTGAACAATTTGCGCCCAGTTAAATCAGATCGAAATTTATACATATATGTAAGAGACCATATCAAACTTGAATATGAGGAAACATCATGGATCGGGATCTAGGAGAATTGAAACTGTTAAATGTCCGATTTAAATGGACGAATGAGGCCACTGAATTCACTCCTTGGTTGGCAGAGGAAGACAACCTCTCAAGATTGGGTTTAGCGTTAGGGTTGGAGTTAGAACTTGAAAATACAGAAGTATCAGTTGGTCCGTATTCTGCCGACATTTTAGCTAAAGATATAGGCAATGGCAAATATGTTATTATTGAAAATCAATTAGAAAAGACTGATCATGATCACCTTGGAAAAGCAATAACATACGCATCTTTTTTGGATGCAACCGCAATTGTATGGATAGCCAGTGATTTTACGGATGAACATAAAAAGGCGCTTGATTGGTTGAACGATCATACTTCAGAAGAGCTTTCATTTTATGGGGTCAAATTAGAGTTATGGCAAATAGATGAATCGAGACCTGCGATTCGTTTCAATGTGGTTAGTAGACCAATAGACATTGTCAGGCAAATTAAAGTTTCTGATAATTTGACTGAAGCAAAAAAATTGCAGCTTGAATTTTGGACTAAATTTAGAGACAGATTGATGAAGTGCAAAGAAATTCCGTCGGTACAAACTCCGCGCCCGCAATATTGGTATGATGTCTCTCTTGGCAAATCCGGTATAAATCTATCTAATGTAGCCAATACATATGATAATAAAATTGGTGTAAGAGTATATATAAGTAACAGAATTGCGGATATCGTCCTTCCTCAGCTTATGGAGATAAGGCAAAAAATAGAGGAAGAAATAGGTGAAACACTATTGTGGGACCCCCATCCTGAAAATCGTGATAAAGTAATAGGATTATATCGAGATGCCAACTTAGCACAAAAGGAGAATTGGGATGAATATCTCGACTGGTTAACAGAAACAACTATAAAATTTAGAGTTATCTTTTCAAGAGTAATTAGGCAACTGGACTTCAATCGAGTGGTAGAAGAGGAACCAGAACATTTAGAAAATTATCTATAATCATCTCCCTACCATCAGCTCCCGCAATCCCGCCGACTTCAAGATCGCCTAAAGGATCCGCAACGCTACCGTAGCCACCCATTGAGTCATACCACCGGATCGATAAAAGGGGCCCCTAAATCAAAACTAGGAGCTAACGGAAGAAATCGGGAACTGTATCCTTTTCTCTCGCTATCGAGGACGGCTCCGAGACCTGGTCAGCGTAATGGAGTCCCTTAACGCCAGCGATGAATTCTGATCCTTGAAGCCCTCTTCTGATGGCGTTTCCGGGGCGCGGGGTCATCGGCCAGCTCCCCGCTCGGCTCATCGCCCTGGGCGGACCCCGGGCGCCCGATCCCGGCCAGCCCGTTTGCCGGCACCGACCGGGCGGGCCAAGACCCTGGTGGTCCTGGCCGACGGGCGGCGGATTCTCGGCCTGCAAGGACTTCGGCGCCGCCGGGGTGTATTAAAGTAGATTAATAAAACCTGCTGAAAAATAGTTGGGCCGAAGGCCGACACCTTGGTTGACGCCTGCGACGCGACCCCGATCCTGCACGCCCGTTTTTCGGGCTGCATTTTGTGGGAGCGGGGTCATCGGCCAGCTCCCCGCTCGGCTCATCGCCCTGGCGGACCCCGGGCGTCCGATCCCGGTCGGCACCAGGGCCAGCGCCGATCCGGCGGGCCGATACCTCGTGGTCCTGGCCGATGGGCGGCGGTATCCGGCCTGCTGGGCCTTCGGCGCCGCCAGGCGTATTGATATTAATTTATAAAATCAGCTGGAAAATAGTGGGGCTGGAGGCCGACTCCTTGGCTTTCGCCGCCCGCCCGGCCGCCTGCTCTGCAGAATGCTGGGACCCAGCGCCAGCCGAGATGGGAACGCCAACTCGACCAATAGAATGGATAGCCCCCCAGAACCCACGAAGGCCTTTGGCGGTGATTCCGGCCCGCATCTCCGGGCGGCGTCCGGGGGAGCCTACGCCGCCGGGGAGGCGGCCCCCTCCGGGTCCATCACCATCGCCTTCGGGGGCTCAATCCCCGCCTCCAGGAAGGCGTCCCAGGCCCGCTTCGTCACGTCCGACTCGAACTTGAACTCGTACCTGAGATCGTTGACGTAGACCCTGGCCCTCACCCTCCTGTAGAAGGGGCGGTCCTTGAGGAGGATCGTCACCGGCCGCTTGCTGGAGATGTAGACGTACCGGGAGGTGACGGCCGCATCCCTCAGGATCTTCATCGCCCTTGAGGCATCAGAGCTCGAGTCGATGAAGAGGTCGATGACGACCTGCATCTCCAGGCTCCCGGCGTTGGCGTTGGCGAGGGCCTGGCTGATCATCCGCTGATTTGAGACGACGATCAGGCTGTCGTCGGGGGAGACGAGCCTCGTCGCCCGGAGGCCGATGTCCGTCACCTCGCCGTAGTGGCCGTCGACCCTCACCTTGTCGCCGATCTGGTAGGGCTTGTCCAGGACGATGACGATCCCGCCAACGACCTCGGCGACGAGATCCTTCAGGCCGAAGCCCACGGCGGCGCCGATGAGCCCCGAGAAGGCTAAGAGCTGGTTTGTTGAGAGCTGGAAGACGGATCCAAGGATGTGGTATACGGCGAAGCCGTAGATAGCGAGCTTCGCGAGAGGGATCTCCATCTTGATCCCGAGGCGGAGCCAGTGGAACCTCTCACTGAACCGCGTCAGGAGGAAGGCGACGATCCGGGTCGCCACGTAGGCGAGGACCAGGACGAGGATGACGTGCACGATGGTGGAGGAGTCGATCCCGAAGGCCTGGAGGGCCGAGGAGATCGCTTCGGAGGCCTCGCCGACCCCCTCCGAGGGAGAAGACGCCGAGAGGTTCGAAGACGACTCCTGGGCCACCGCCGCCATCTCCTCGCCCATCATCACCAGACCAGCCTGAGCCTTCTCTCATGCTCAATGTCGATCTTCAGAGCCTCGGGCTTCAAGGTGACGGCCTCCCCATCGATGGAGACGAGCCCCTTCTCCTCCAGAATGGCCGCCATCATCTCGGCGGAGAGGTCCACGGGGCCCAGCACCTCGGAGAGCTCATCCAGCTCCAGAGACCCCGAAGAGAGGACGACTCCCAGGACGAAGGACTCGTCGAAGTCAAGGTCAATGGTGGGAGGATCCCTCAGGGAGCTTCTCACCTCTGGATAGTCCAGGGCCTCCTTCCAGAGATGCTCCGCGACGCCGGGGTTGCCGTCGGAGATCCGGGCGAGCCTCTCGAAGAAGGCATCTTCGGCGGACTCCTTCTCTTTTCTGTTCCTTTTTAGGCGCGACCGGATCATTTCCGGGTCCACCGAGGGGTAGGGGAGATCGATATTATGGCCCATCACGGCCCTTCTGGAGACGCGCCAGTCCAAGACCTTCGAATCCCCTCCCGGTGCCTCTTCCTCGACGAAGGTAAGCTCGCCCTCTCTGCGGCCGGCGAGGAGCATCTCTCGGATCTGGCCTGCATCCAGCCTGGGCAAGATGATCTGGCGGGGAAAATGCCGGCCGAGGCCCAGGACCTCCTCGAGGTACCTCCAGGAGAAGCTGTTCCAAGTGGTGATGAAGAGTCTCTCTTCCGAGGTGACGAAGCTCAAAAAGCGGTTCATCAGATCAAAGCCCCCAATCCTCCGCAGGCTGAGCCGGTGGGCCTCATCCACCACCAGGATCCTCTGGGGCGCCCTCTCCAGAATCCCGAAGTCGTGCCTGAGCCTCCGACCGTCGATCCTGAGGCCTTCGGAGCCCGCCATCGAGGCGGCCCGGGCCATGAGATCCGCCTCGCCATAGAAGGGGTCCGAGATGATGGCAACGTTCCTCCGTATGCCCTCCCGATAGTCCTCTATCGACTCCTCAACCCTCTTCATCTCCTCTTCAAAGAATGGTGGCATATGGAAAAGACCTTCCCGCCGCTGGGGGGGGTTTAAATCGACGGAAAAGGGCGTTTCAGCCCCTTTCGCCTCCACGAACCTCGCAAGCCCCCTTTAGCCTCCAAGCTCATCCTCCATACCATGGATAGCTTCCTCACCCCGAACCTCTCCTCTAAGGTCGTCCGCCCGCCGGACCTGAGGATCACCTGCTGGTGTAGCCCCCATCTATGATCAACTCCGAGCCGGTGACGAACTTGGCCTCGTCGGATACGAGGTAAAGGACGCCGTAGCCGATATCTTCCGGCTCTCCGAGGTGGCCTATCGGATGCCTTGCCCCAAGCTCCCTCTTCAGATCCTCGAGGGGCACCCCCAGCTCCTTCGACTGCTCTATTAGGAACTCCTCGACCATCGGCGTCCAGATGAAGCCAGGATGGACCGAGTTCACCCTTATATTGTCCTTCGCATAAATGAGGGCGCCCGTCTTGGCCATGATCCTGTTTGCGGCCTTCGTCGCGTGGTAGGCGGGGTTGTCCTGGGACCCGACGATCCCGTATATAGAGGAGATGTAGACGATATTTCCGCCGCCACCCCTCTTCATGTAGGGGATGACGTGCTTTGTGCAGAGGAAAGCTCCCGTGACGTTGACGTCGAAGACCCGCTCCCATTCTCTCCTGGTGTACTCGTGGGTCGGTTTGCTGGGGCCGCCGATCCCCGCGTTGTTGACGAGGATGTCGATCCTCCCGTAGCCCTCGTAGACGGCCCTGGCCACCTCCTCGACCCTCTTCTCACTAGTGACGTCGAGGCTGTAGTACTCTGCAGCGCCGCCTCCAGATCTGATCTCCTCGACCACCCGCCCCCCCTCATCCTCCGACCTGCCGGTGACGATGGAGATCGCCCCCTCCCCGGCGAGGATCTTCGCTATCGCCTCCCCTATGCCGTAAGTCGAGCCAGTCACTATCGCCGTCCGTCCTTCAAGCCTGCCCGCTCTCTCTTCCTTCATCCCGACCACCACATCCATTATTCATAACTTCCTAGATAAAAATACGAGATTGAAGATCACGAAATTCGAGATCAACTCCGTCTCGTACCTCGAAAGATGGCACCCCTCTGGAGGCGTATGAAGGTCCGTCGATGCCTCCTCACGACCTATGGTATTATACCCACAATCAAACTTCTCTCGGATCCTTATTAACAATTTCCCTCATAATAGCCAATCTTTGTAGAAATAAGGCGTTTTAGGATTATTGGATGACCCCATCCCGGAGAGCTGAGAGGAAAAATCGAGAGGAACTCGACGGAGAGGATCACAAAATTTTGCTGTAATTAAAGAATGGCAGCCCTGGCGGCCCGGGTCCGGAGACCCGACGCCCGAAAGGAGGGTACAGGGCTTCTTTCGCCAGAAATTGAGCCGCCGATCAAGGGGCTAGTGGCCGTGGCAGCACTTGTGGGTGTGCTTATGATGGTCGGCGTCGTGGACGTGCTCATGGGTGTGGACCTTCCCATCGTGATCGTGGGGATGGGCGTGCTTATCTCCAGTATGGCAACACATTCGATTCTCACCTCCTTGGTTCTTTACTGCACTATATCCTTCTCCTGGCTCCGGCTATAAAATCCTTTTTGTGAATAATATCCAGAAAAAGATCCCATTTTGTGGGGAGAAAAGAGCGATATTTGTAGCCATTATGAGGAACTTCGGAGATATTAATTTTACTTAACCTCGTTAGATCGAATAATGAGTATTAAAAGAGTCCAATTTTTAAGAGATATTAATAGAAACGGTTCTGGCGGCTCCGAGGCTTGGGATCTCGCTCCAGAGCCGCCATCGGGACGGTTGGGACGGAGATCCCCGGACCCGAGCCTCTTTTTCCCGGGCCAGCCCATCGCGCACGCCCCCGGCCGACTTCTCCTAAATGCTGCAATTGATCGCCCTCTGGACATAAACGGCCCCGTCTCCGAGGAGGGGGCTGCTCCAACCGGGCTCGAATAAGCCATCATCACAACGGCGGCCAGGTCGGTAGCAATAAATGTCGCAGACCTAAAAAACGTACCAATGGGCGCGGTTCCGCTGCTCCGCCATCCCTGCAAGAACGCCCCTGGCGGCCGAGGCCGCCTGCTCCCGACCCCCAGCAGCGGAACGGTCCAACGGCCCTTTATACAGATGTAACTATCCGGTCTTCAGTCACCACGCCTGCAAGGAGAAGACCCTCGCCCTCCCCCGCATCTCCACGGCGATCTTGTTCTCCCGCCCCAGCCATCCCAGGGCGCCGTAGACATCCTCCCGCCTGAGGGAGGTGGCCTTCATGATCTCGGTGATGGTGCTCGGCCCGTTCTCGTTCAGGGCGTCCCAGACGAGCCCCGCCTTGGAGCCAAATATCGATTCGACCGTCGTCTCCGTCATCTCACTTCACCCTCCTCTATAGTGCTGGCATCTTTTGAGAGAAATAAGATATATATGTTATCGACCCCAGGATGAACCGATATCGTCAGGGACAAAATCCCAGGTCCTGAGATCGAAGGCTGAGATCGAACGGGGCAACCCTTAAATTCTTTGGGCCGGGTTAAAACCCCTCCGAGCGAAGAAGGCCGTTTCTGGTCAGACGGCAACAGCCTGGTGGGGAAACTTCCATGAGCGACGAAGAATTGGGAGAGAGGGGAGAGAAAGAAGAAAAGGAAGAGATGATCCGAGAGGAGGACGAATTCGGCAACATCATAATCTACCCCGCCTGGTCTAAGAAGAACGCCCCCAAGGAGAGGCAGGATAAGTGGGACGTCCCCATCTACCTGTGAGACGACCGCCCTGGGAGACGACCGCCAGAGGGAGTTCCGCCCTCCCCCGACTTCCCTCCCCGGAGGGCCCTGACGTACTCCTCCCTGGAGACCCTCTTCGCCCTCCTCATGGCATCCTTCTTCTCCTCGCCCCGATCCCCCGGCCAGCCGAGGTTTCCGCAAGCCTTCGAGCTCGTCGCAGAAGTTGCAGAGACCGAGGCCCTTCTCCGGAGCGCAAGAACCGGATGGGGCAGTCAGGAGGGCCCCCAACCCTATCGCATCCGGCGCTAGAGGGCTTACCTCTCCATCCACTCCAGCCCCTCGACGACCTGATTCATCTCCTCCCGATCCGGTGGCCTTTCGAGTCGTAGTTCATCGACCGCTCCCAGCCAGCGGCCCGCCAGACGGCGTCGAAGGCGGGCCTCAGGACCTCCTCGGCGTCGTAGTCGAAGCCCTCGATCATGATCTCGGGGACGAGGAGGGCGTCCCGGTCGATCTCGACCTCCCCGAGGGCGTCGGAGCCCTCGGCCCTGAGGGTGCACCCCTTCACCCCCAGGAGGGTGAGGGTGGTGAAGATGGGAGGCTCGACGCCTAGGAATTCCAGGAACCGGGCGTACCGGGGGAGGGCCTCCAGGAGCGCCTCCTCGTACCGGACGCCCGGAATCTCCCTACCGACGCCTCCGAGGATGACGGAGTCGACGGCCTCGACGATCCCGCTCTCGTAGACCTGGACGTAGGAGCCCCGGTCGTCGTAGGTGAGGAGGCCGTCGAAGTTGTACCGCCAGCCGGAGAAGAGCCCCGTCAGGGGGAGGGGGAGGGCCCCCTTCCCGCTCCTGTACCTCTGTACTATGGAGGAGACGTCGAACCTGGCGGCAGGCTCGAAGGCCCCCAGAGGGATGACGGAGAAGACCATCTTCGGCCCCGGCCCGACGGCCGCCGGAGTCTCCCCCGCGACGACCCTTCCCAGGGCCTCGGCCCGGAAGCTCCTCATCCTCTCGGCGGCGGACCCGGAGAGGGAGAAGGCGGTCCTGATCTCGAAGACGTCGAGGGGATACTTTCCAGCTGAGTTTCGAGAGTAGAACTTGGAGGATCCCTTGGTGATCATGTGGGGGGAGGCCCAGCTCTTGGGGATCCGGACGACGATGACGAAACGTTTCCCCTTCAGGGGGACGGCCCTCATGGATATCCCGGGGATCCGGGGGGCGATCCCCGTCTGGACCATGCTGTCGAGGCGGAGGATCGCCTCGTCGGGGTCGATCCCGGGGAGCCCCGGGATCCTCACGGGGACGCCGTTCTCCTCGGCGACCCCGTAGACGAGGTGGCCCCCGGAGGCGTTGGCAAACGAGGTGACGTCCCGTATAAACTCCCTCTTCTCCAGGTCCGAGGGGCCGGGAAGCCGCCTCTTGTAGTCGATGACCTTGCTCTCCGGGACCTCGTCGTCTAAAAGGGCCCTGATGTCCGACTCCTCCAGGAGGTCGAGGGGCTTATCTTCGAGGGTCATGGCACCATCTTCAAAATATCCTCCGGAGGATTTAGCGGTTGCGGATATAGAGGGGATAGGGATATCGGGAGCTTACGGATATCGACGGGTTGAGGATATCGAGGGGTTGCAGATATCAGAGGGTTAGAATATGGCGGTCGGACGGACCGGGGTCGCCGGAGATGAAGAGATCTCTATTGGATGGGGGCATCCGGCGGGCCGTTTCAGGCTGTTCGTTTCAGGCTGTTTATAGTTCTGAAGCGACGATATACTTTTCAATCTTCAGGACCGTCTCCTATTGACAGGGGATGTCGATATGAAACTTAAGCCGATTTTTGTATTATTGATCATCGCGGCGCTGGCGGGCCTGGTCGCCGCAGACCAGGTGGACGATGCCATAGCGTACCTGAAGGACCCGGAATGGGGGCTGCGGGCCGGAGGGGCAGCGAGCCTCGGAAATCTCGGCGACCCCCGGGCGATCGACCCCCTCATCGAGGCCCTATCCGATGAGGTCTCCATGGTCCGAGTCCATGCAGCAAGCTCTCTAGTCAAGCTCGGCAGGCCCGAATATCTGGACCGGGTGATCCTGGCCCTCGAGGACGAGGACAAATGGGTCCGGGGGTGGGCTGCGACCCATCTTGGGGATATCGGAGATCCGAGGGCCATCGTCCCCCTCAGAGAAGCCCTCCGGGATGAGGACCCGTGGGTCAGGTCGAAGGCCTCCGACGCCCTGGGAAAGATAATTGAAGCTACCGGCGATGACGAAGGGGTTGAAGAAGAAAAAGAAGAGGAAAAAGATGGGGCGTCAGAAGAAGATGACGAGCTATCCCGCCTCTTATACGATCTGGAGCACGGCGATCCAGAGGAGCGGGTGGCCGCCGCCCTCTCTCTGGGAGAGATGGGCGATGCGAGGGCCGTCGGACCCCTCATCGAAGCCCTCAAGGACGTCGAATGGGAGGTCCGCGGGGCTGCGGTGATCGCCCTGGCCGGCATCGGAGACGATAGAGCGGTCGATCCCGTCATCGGCGCTCTTCTGGACGAGGACCCGGCCGTCCGGACTCTGGCGGCTGCCGCCCTGGGAAGGCTCGCTGATCCGAGGGGTTTCGAGCCTCTCACCGACGCCCTCCTGGGAGAGATAGGAGGGGCCGGGGCCGTCGATCACCTTGCCGAGGCCCTCGGAGATGGGAACTGGTCCGTCAGGGCGATGGCGGCAGAGGCCCTGGGAAGGATCGGGGATCCGAGGGCGCTCGGCCCCCTGATAGCCGCTCTAGGAGATGAGAACGCCACCGTCCGGCTGATCGCAGCAGGAGTCCTCGGCGGATCGGGATCACCGGAGGCTATCGATCCTCTCATCGAGGCTCTGAAGGACGGAGAGCCCGCCGTCAGAGCGGCAGCGGTCTACGCCCTCGGCGAGATGGGGGATGATCCGAGAGCCATCGACGGCCTCATCTCATCTCTCAAAGACGACGATCCTGCCCTTCGGATATATGGAGCAATGATCCTCGGGGGCCTGGGAGATGAGAGGGCTGTCAGCCCGCTGATCGATCTTCTAAAAGACGACGAGCCGGAGGTGAGGGCGATGGCGGGGGTCGCCCTCGGGGATATCGGTAGCGAGAAGGCGGCGGGCCCCCTGATAGACCTCCTCGAAGATGAGGCGCCGGAGGTGAGAGCCGGGGCCGCCCAAGCCCTGGCGACCGTCGGGGACGAGAGGGCGACAAGACCACTCATCGAGGCCCTGGGGGACGAGGAAGCGAGCGTCAGGAGCTGGGCGTCCCTCGCCCTCGGCTCCATCGGCGGCCCTGAGGCCGTCGATCCCTTGATCGCCGGACTCGGCGACGAGGATGAAGGGGTGAGGACCGTGGCGGCCGCGGCCCTGGCCGAGATAGGCGGCGATGCCGTCGATCCCCTCATAAAAGCTCTCGAGGAAGAGGACCCATCCGTCCAGATCTGGGCTGCCTGGGCTCTGGGGGAGATCGGCGACCCGAAGGCCGTCGATCCGCTTATAGAGGCTCTGAAGAACGAAGATCAGGCGGTGAGGCTGATGGCCGTCGTCGGACTCGCGGGGTTCGATGACGATAGAAGGGCGGAGCCGCTCATCGCCGCCCTAGCCGATGAGGACGAGGTGGTGAGGTTTGCGGCGGCCGCTGCCCTGGCCGAGATAGGAGACCCGAGGGCAGAAGAGCCCCTGAAGAAGGCGCTGGAGGACGAGGACCCCGATGTCCGCAGGAAGGCGGCGGAGGCGCTCGATAGGCTGGAGGGGGTTTAGGTTTTAAGAGGAAGGCTCTTGGCGGGATGATCGGTGACCTGGATGAAGAGCAACGGGGCGATAGATGAGATGAAGACGAGGATCCACCAGCCGGATTTCGACGTAGGTCAGTTCGAAGGCTTCGTCCTCGGCGGGGACGTCGGAGGGACGAACACCAACATCGCCGTCGCCGGGGTGAGGGAGGGGAAGGCCACCCTCCTCTACTCCGCCCACTTCGAGAGCCGAAGGCTCACCTCCCTCGCACCGGCGATCCGGGAGGCCCTCGATTATGGCCGGGTGAAATACGGGATTGAGGTCGTCCGGGGCGTCGTCGGGGTTGCGGGTCCCGTCACCGACCCCAGAAAGGCGAAGCCTACGAACCTCCCCTGGACGGTGGACGCCGAGGAGATGAGGAGGGAGTTCGGCTTTGAGGAGTTCAGGATAGAGAACGACTTTCAGATCATCGGACGGGGGATCGAATCCCTGAAGGAAACCGACCTCTTCTCTGCGAAGGGGGGCGATCCGGCCTTCGGCGACGGACGGGCGGTGATCGGCGCCGGGACCGGCCTCGGCAAGGCGATCCTGGTCTATGACGGCGAAAAATACAGACCTGTCCCCAGCGAAGGGGGGCACGCGGACTTTCCGATCCAGGATCATTTCGACCTCGACCTCGCCGATTTCATCCGGGGCGGGAGAGATACCCCCGCCAGCTACGAGGACCTCCTCTCGGGGCGGGGGATCGAGGTGATCTACGATTTTCTGAAGGGGAGGCGCGGTCGGACGGATCTGACCGCCGAGATCGAGGAGGCCGAGGATAAGGCCGCCGCCATCTCAAAGCAGAGAAAGACAGACCCCCTATGCCGCGAGACCTTCGCCGTCTACGCGAGGTGCTTCGGCAGGTGCGCCAAGAACTTCGTCCTGGAGGCGGTCGCCACCGGCGGCCTCTACATCGCCGGGGGGATCGCCGCCAAAAATAGAGAGGTCTTCGCGTCGACAGAGTTCTCCACCGAGTTTCTGAACGCCGAGAAGCAGCGCCACCTTCTGGAGAGGACTCCGGTTAGTGTCATCACAAACTATGACGTGAGCCTCTATGGGGCCTGCAACGCTGCTGTTCACCCATCTGATTGATTTTTCGGTCGATCTCAATTCTGGTCCCAGGCTCTTCAGGCCACCCCCTTGCACAGCTCCCCCCGCTCCAGGTCCTCTCTGAAGTAGTCCCGGGGGGTCTTGAGGCCCAGGAGGAGGCCGAGCTTCCTTTTGGCGTAGAAGGGGACGAGCCGTAGCGTCTCCCTCAGGAACCACTTCGGGTAGACCCTCTTGATCTTGTTGTACCGAAACCACGAGAGGTCGTAGTACTTCGCGTTCATCTCCCACGTGATGTACTGGACTTCTTCGGCGGTGAGATATTTTGTATTCAGGTTGGCGTGGAGGCCGTCGTAGAACCGGTAGTCGTCGCAGGCGATGAGCCCCATCTCCTTTAGTTCTTCTCGCATCTCCGTCTTGGGGTAGGGGGTGTTGATGTAGAAGATCGGTATGTCCACTTTGAGCTTTCGAGCCAGCTCGAAGTTCGACCAGAGGTCCTCGGCGTCGTCCTCGGGGTTTCCTCCGATCAGCCCCGCAGAGACGATGATCTCGTTATCGTGCATGTACTCGATCGCCTTATCGGCGTTGTCGGACATCTTCCCCTTCCCCAAAAACCGCAGGTTATCGCGGCTGGTGTTCTCGATCCCCAGAAATACCCCGTCAAAGCCGGAGGCGGCCATCTTCTGGACGAGCCTCCGGCTCGACCCGATCCCCCGGGCCGAGGCCTGGACCTTGTACTTGAGGTGGGAGAGGCCGGCCTCGACGATGGCGTCGCAGAGCCGCTCCATCCTTTTGACGTCCAGGGTCATGTTGTCGTCGGGAAAGAAGATCGACCTCGCCCCGTGGGCCTCGGCATCCCGGATGTCGTCCAGGATTCGATCGAAGGGGTACCTGCGGAAGGATCGGCCGTACATCTGCTGGATGGAGCAGAACTTGCAGCCGTTGGTGCACCCCCGGCTCGTCTCGACGGAGTCGATTGGTATGCCGAAGCTCTGAAATCCCTTGGTGATCAGCCGACAGTCGCGGTTGGGTAGCTCAATATCCGAGACATCCAGAACGGGGCGGGGGGGGTTATGGACCATCTTATCCCCTCCCCAGTACGAGAGGCCCCGGACGCCGGCGAGGTCGCGGCCGTCGTCGATGGCTTCGATCAACTCCCGGAAGGTCGCCTCCCCCTCTCCCCGGACGATGTAGTCGGAAAGGCGCCCCTCGGGGCTCTCGCCGATTTCGTCGTAGTTTAGGGTCGGGTGGTAGCCGCCGAAGACCGTCGCAGCGCCGCTCTCCTTCGCCATTTTGGCCAGGGGGAGGACGGCGTGGTACTGAAAGCTCATGCAGCTTAAGCCGACGAGGTCGTAGCCGTTCCTCAAGATCCCTTCGAGATACTCCCTCGGCCTCTTCACTCCGTGGAGGTCGGCGACGTCGACGGTGCAGAGGTCGTCGACGTTTCCGGCGATGGAGACGAGGCCGTAGTTCGGGATCCGCGCGATCCGGTCGAAGTCGGGCTGGACGACCGGCGAGGAGAGCAGTAGTACCTTCATGTTACCGTCTCGCCTCCGGCTCCAAGAACCACGGCTTCTCGGGGTGGAAGTCGAACCGGTTCGCCCGGGAGACGTAGGATGCGACCTCCTTCATCCCGTCGATCCCGGCGTACCGGTAGGCGTTCGCCCAGACCCGATAGCTGGTCCGCAGGGGCGTCAGCCGGTTGTAGACGCGCTTTAGGGACCAGCTGAGGATCTCCTCCATCTCCTTTGGCGGTATGTTCGGATGGTTCCAGACGAGGTGCTTCATGTCGAACTTGTGCCAGTCCTCCTCGAAGATCCCAAACTGTTCGTCGAGCTCGTCCCAGAGCTTCGTCTGGGGAAGTGGCGTCATGATGCAGATCTGGGTTATGTCGAGCTTGAGGCTCGCGAGGTCGGCGATGTCCTTTCGAAGGGACTCCTTTGTGTCGTCGGGAAACCCGATCATGTAGTAGCCCACCGTTCCCAGACCATACTTCTGGAGGAGCCTCACCGTCTCCAGGACGTCCTCGGTCCCCTCCTTCTTGTTGATGTCGTCGAGCTTCTCCTGGTGGAGGTTCTCGATCCCGATGGCAGCCCCCGCAAACCCCTTCACCATCCGGGGCTTTCTCCCCGTAGCCGGGTCGGGCTTCGCCCTCATCTCGACCCATTCGGGTATTTTCTTCCTCAGATAGTCGGCCCGGGCCATGCACCCCCAGACCATCCCGTACTCGTCGAGGAGGTCGACGACCCGGTCGGCGTGGCGGCGGTTGGCTCCGAAGTTCTCGTCCTCGATCAGGACGACGTTGATCTCATGCTCCTTGTAGTAGGAGATGACCCGCTCCAGGCTCTCCAGGGGGACGGGATGGGGCCTGTTGCAGAACTTGGGGGTCTGGCAGAACTTGCAGCCGACGCCGCAGCCCCTCGTCGTGAACATGATCCCGTAGATGTTCAGCTTCTTCTTGAAGGGGGTTGCCAGGTACTCGATCAGCGGCGGATGCAAGACCTGATTCTGCTCGATCTTGCGGCCGAAGTAGGGGGCGACCGCCCCCTCGGCGTACCCCTCGAAGATCCGGTCGAATTTGTCCTGAATTTGGGGCGTCAAAGCGCCGTAGTTTCCTGCCCAGAGCTCGCCGGCCTTCCCCGAGGCCCGGGCCGCCTCGACCATCTCCAAGATCTCGCACGTCTCGTTCAAGTAGAAGGAGAAGCCGACGACGTCCCAGCCCTCGGCGAGCCGCTTCTTATAATCCTCGAAGGTCGGGTACTCCAAAATCTCGATCTCGGGGATGTTCTGCTTGAGGAAGCGCAGGCCGAAGGACTGGATCCGAGGCCAGCTGAACCGAAACCACTTCGACCGGGCGTTGGAGCCTATGTAGTCGTAGGGCTCCGGGTCGTTCTTGTAAACGGTGGTGAAGAGGACCTTGGGGGGCATACTCGCCAATGCCAGCCGATCGAAGATTAAGGTTACGACTCCGGTCCAGACCTCGCCAGATGATCCGAGGGCCCAAGGCCTACGCAAACCTATAAACCCCCCCCACCCTCATCACCTCCCATGGACGCTCCAGCCATCGCCGCTCGCGGCCTGACGATGCGGTTCAACGGCTTTCTCGCCGTCGACGACGTCGACCTCGAAATCGAGCGGGGCGAGCTCTTCGGCCTCCTCGGCCCCAACGGCGCGGGAAAGAGCACTATCATCAAGATCCTGACGACGATGCTGCGCCCCTCGGCCGGGTCGGCTGCCGTCTGGGGCTACGACATAAAAAGAGAGAGGGACGCCGTCAGAAGCTCCATCGGCGTCGTCTTCCAGGACCCGTCCGTGGACAGCCAGCTCTCCGGCCGCGAGAACCTGGACTTTCACGGCCGGATGTACGGGATGGACCGAAAGACCCGGGCCGATAGGATCGCCGAGGTCCTGGAGCTCGTCGACCTGAACGATAAGGCCGATGTGCTGATGGAGGACTACTCCGGGGGGATGCAGAGGAGGCTGGAGATCGCCCGGGGTCTGATGCACCACCCTTCCGTCCTCTTTTTGGACGAGCCGACATTGGGCCTCGACGCCCAGACCAGGAGGTACATCTGGCGCTACATCGAGCGGATGAACGAGGAGGAGGGGGTGACCGTCGTCCTGACGACCCATTATATGGAGGAGGCGGACCACCTCTGCGAGAGGGTCGCCATCATCGACCGGGGGAGGATCGTAGCGTTGGACAGCCCGGAGAGGCTCAAAGACCTCATCGGCGCGGACATCGTCAACCTGGAGGTGGACGACTCCGTCACCGACGAGCAGGTCGGAGCCTTATCGGATCTCGAAGGGGTTGAGGCCGTGGACCGGGCGGGCTCGACCCTGCGGCTCAGCGTCGACAGGTCCGAGGCCCGGATCCCCGAGATCGTCCTCGCCGCCAGCCGGGCCGGGCTTCTGATCCGGTCGGTCACCATGCACGAGCCGACCCTGGAGGACGTCTTCCTCAAGTTCACCGGCAAAAAGATCCGGGAGGCGGAGTCGGCCGGCGCCGGTCGGATGGTGGCGGTCCAGAGCAGGATGAGGACGAGGAGGCACTGATAACTTGAGGGCGCTGAAGAGGGGGGAGGAGGAGCTGATGATGAAGAGGAGGAGCTGATGAGGAGGACGTCCTGATATGATCTCGCTGAACATCTACGCCATCTACAGCCTGTGGCTGCGGGAGATGATCCGCTTCTTCAGGCTCAAGAGCCGGGTCTTCGGCTCCCTGGCCCCGCCCTTCTTCTTCCTCGCCTTCCTCGGCTTCGGCTTCCGGTCGGCGGCAATGCCTGCGATCCCCGAGGGCGTAGACTACATCAGCTTCCTCGCCCCCGGGATAATAGGGATGACGCTCCTCTTCTCCTCCACCTTCGGGGGGCTCTCGATGCTCTGGGACCGGGAGTTCGGCTTCCTCCGGGAGATCATGGTCGCCCCGGTATCCAGGCTCTCCATCGTCATCGGGAGGACCGCGGGCGGCGTCACCACCGCCGTTTTGCAGGGGCTCATAATCCTCGTCCCCGGCGTCGCCATGGGCCTGGAGATCTCCGGCCTTCCGGGCCTTCTCCTCGCCCTCGTCTTCATGGTCCTCATCGCCACCACCTTCAACAGCCTCGGCCTCGCCTTCGCCTCCAGGATGAAGGACATGTCCGGCTTCTCATTGATCATGAACTTCATGGTCTTCCCGCTCTTCCTCCTCTCCGGCGCCCTGTTTCCGATATCAAACCTCCCTCCGTGGCTTCGGACCCTCTCCTACCTCGACCCCCTCACCTACGGCGTCGACGGCCTCCGGGGGTCCCTCGTCGGCGCGAGCTCCTTTTCCCTCGCCTTCGACCTCGCGATCCTGACGGCGTGCAGCATAGCGGCCCTGGGGCTCGGAGCCTACCTATTCGAGAGGAGCGACGTGGAGTGACGGCGGCCACGCCCCTTCCGCGGGGAGGGCAGACCCGCCGCCATCCTGGAAAACCATTTAACCCGGGCGGCTGAGGGGGGGGCATGCTCTCCGTCCTCCTATGGGGACTGATCTTCGTCGGGAGCCTCGCCGTCCTGGTGAAGGCCTCGGACGTCTTCACCGACTCCGCCGAGAGGATCGGCGTCGGCTTCGGCATATCCCCCTTCATCATCGGGGTGACGATAGTCGCCGTGGGGACCTCGACCCCGGAGCTCGTCTCTTCGGTCCTGGCGGTTATCAAGGGCTCCCCGGAGATCGTGGCCGGGAACGTCATGGGCTCGAACGTGACGAACATATTCCTCATCCTGGGGATCTCCGCCATCGTCGGAAAGAAGATGGTGACGAGCTACGAGCTCGCCAACGTCGATCTTCCCCTCTTCGTCGGCTCGGCGCTCCTCCTCTCCCTGATGGTCGGCGACGGCGCCTTCACCCTCCCCGAGGCGCTGCTCTGCCTCGCCTGTCTCCTCGTTTACCTCCTCTACGCCGTCAGCGTCGAGAGGGTGGCGGAGGAGGCGAGGGATAGGACGATGGAGGAGCTGGAGGCCGCAGGGGTGGGCCACCCCAAGAAGAGAAGGCTCGATCCCCGGGTCTACCTGAAGCTATTCCTAAGCGTCGTCTTCCTCTACATAGGGGCGAACTACACCGTCGTATCGGTGGTGAAGCTCTCGGAGATCGTCGGGATCGGGACCGAGATCATCGCCGCCAGCGCCGTCGCCCTGGGGACCTCCCTCCCGGAGCTGGTGGTGAGCGTCAAGGCCGCCGCCATGAACAAGCCGGAGCTGGCCATCGGAAACATCATCGGCTCGAACATCTTCAACGCCCTGGGGATCATGGGGATCTCGGCGCTCTTCGGGACGGTGGTGATCCCCGAGACGATAACAGCCTTCGTCATGCCGATGATGATCGTCGCCACCCTCCTCTACTTCGTCGTGATATGGGAGAAGGAGATGACCCACTGGGAGGGTTGGATGCTGGTGATATTCTACGCCTTCTTCCTGGGGAAGCTCTTCGCCCTCTTCTGACCCCAGGATCGATAGACGGGATAAAATATTTAATGGTTTGAAGAAAGAGATCCTCCCATGCTCAAGAGGTTCCTCCCCCTCCTCCTCATAACCGCCCTGGCGGCAGCCCTGGGAGCCCTCCATCACCTCCATCCTAACCCCCTCCTCCAGAAGGCCTTCCTCACCGCCGTCGCCGTCGGCCTGATCCACATCCTCTTCAAACATCTCTTCGAGGATCTCCTCATCGGGAGGATAACCGCCTCCAAGACCAGGTACTCCTTCAGAAAGACCGTCTCGATAATTTACCTGGTGGTCCTCGCCGCCGTCGTATTGAACATCTGGATCGAGACGACCCAGAGCCTCCTCGTCTCCTACGGGATCATCGCCGCTGGCCTCGCCGTCGCCCTCCAGGACATATTCAAGAACTTCTTCGGAGGGGTGGTCATCTTCGTCACCGGGATATACCGGGTCGGAGACAGGGTCGAGATGGACTCCAGGATGGGGGACGTCATCGACATAGACGTCCTATACACCACCCTCATGGAGATGGGAGAGTGGATGTCGGGTGACCAGGCCACCGGGAGGCTTACAATGATCCCAAACGGCTACGTCCTCTCGGGTTTGGTCAACAACTACACCAAAGACCACCCCTTCCTCTGGGACGAGATCAGCATCCCCATAACCTACGACAGCGACTGGAGGGAGGCGGTGACGACGATCCTCTCCGTCGTCAGGAGGGAGACTGATGACGTCGGCAGAGAAGCGGAGACGAGCATCTCTAGCCTCGAAGAGAAGTATTATCTCCCAAGGAAGGTGACGGAGCCGGCCGTATTCGTAACCATGACAGACAACTGGATCAACTTCAATATAAGATACGTGACGGTGGTGAGGGAGAGGAGGATGACCAAGGACCGCTTGAGCCGGAGGATCCTCGAACAGATCGAGGGCTCTGAAAATATAAAGCTCGCCTCCACCACCATAGACATCGTCGGATTTCCCGAGATCAGGCTTCGTGATCACGATGACCGGATTTAAGGCGAGGAGGGGAGATGGCCCGGGGCTTCAGGATAAGAACAAATAAGGTGGGCCTTCCGCCGGGAACCGTGGTCCACGTCGGGGAGGAGAGGACCGGGCCCGTCCGGATCACCGTCATCGACTACGACCAGGACCACCTCCGGGAGTTCTGCCCCACCTCCCTCGATATGCTGGCCGAGTTCAGGTCGAGCCCCACCGTCACCTGGATAAAGGTCGTTGGGGTCCACACCCCTGAGGTGATAGAGGAGATAGGCCGCTCCTTTGAGATCCACCCCCTCGTCCTGGAGGACATCGTCCACACCGACCAGAGGCCGAAGATGGAGGACTACGACGATCGGGTCTTCATCGTTCTGAGGCTCCTATCGAGGGTCGAGGGCGAGGGCGGCCGGGGGGAGATCAGGTCGGAGCAGCTGAGCCTGATCGTCGGCCGGGGGCTTCTCATATCCTTCCAGGAGACGGATATGGACGTCTTCGAGCCCGCCCGAGACCGGATCAGGAAGTCGAAGGGTAAGATCAGGAGGCTGGGGGCGGACTATCTCGCCTACTCCCTGATCGACGCCGTCGTCGACAGCTACTTCTTGATCCTGGAGGAGGTGGGGGAGGAGCTGGAGGTCCTGGAGGAGGAGCTCCTCGGAGGCCCCACCCCGGAGGCCGCCCAGGAGATCCACAGGTTGAAGCGGGATATGATATTTCTCAGGAGGTCGATCTGGCCCCTTCGGGAGGTGATAAGCCGCCTCTCCCGGGGCGAGTCGGAGATCTTCACCGAGCCGACGGAGATCTACCTCCGGGACGTCTACGACCACACCGTCCAGGCGATCGAGGCGATCGAGACCTTCCGGGAGGTCCTCTCGGGGATGCTGGAGATATATCTTTCCAGCATCAGCAACCGGATGAACGAGGTGATGAAGGTCCTGACGATCATCGCCACCATCTTCATACCCCTCACCTTCGTCGCCGGGATCTACGGGATGAACTTCGACTACATGCCCGAGCTCCGCTGGCAGTGGGGCTATCCGGCGGTCCTCCTCTTCATGCTCATATCCGGGGTGATCATGCTCCTCTACTTCAGGAGGAGGAGATGGATCTGATCATCCGGCTCAGAGGGCCGATCCTCCCGGAGAGATCCGGGGCTCGTCTCCTCAAAGGGGTGGGATGGGTGAGACGGTGATACTCCGATGGATAGAGATGGTCATCCCCGAGAAGGAGAGGCCGGGGCTGGAGAGGGTCCTGACGAGGGGCGGCCTTGAGATCATGGGGATATGGATCGAGCCGGTCCTGGGGATCTGGGAGAGGCCGGTGATGGGCGTCTGGATGAGGAGCTTCGACGAGAGGATGATCCTGGTCAGGATCCTCGTCCCGGCGGAGAACTCCGAGGCGGTCATCAACATGCTGGATGCGCGGTTCAGGAGGAACGATGGCTACAGGATGGTCGTCCTCCCGGTGACGGCATCCCTCCCCCGGCCCCCGATCGACGAGGCGGAGAGGAGAGAGCCCGCCCCCAAAGAGAAGAACAAGAAGGGAAGCCAGCGGATCGGAAGGGAGGAGCTCTACGCTGAGGTCGCCTCGGTGGGGGTCTCCCGGGTCTACGTCTTCATGGTAATCCTATCCTCCATCGTCGCCGCCTTCGGCGTTTTGAAGAACAACGTCGCCGTGATCATCGGGGCCATGGTCATCGCCCCCCTCCTCCTCCCGAACGTATCCTTCTCCCTGGCGACGATCCTGGGGGACCGGGGGCTCGCCGTCAGGGCTCTAAAGGCGAACGTGGTGGGGGTGGGAACCGCCATCGCCTTCTCCTACCTCCTCGGCACCTTCCTCCCCGTCGACCCGGAGATCCCGGAGATCGCCTCCAGGACCGGGGTGGGGCTCGGCGAGGTCGCCCTAGCCCTCGCCTCGGGGAGCGCTGGGGCCCTCGCCTTCACCACGGGGGTCTCCGCCACCCTCATCGGGGTGATGGTCGCCGTAGCCCTCCTCCCGCCCCTCGTCGCCTTCGGCCTTCTGATGGGCTCGGGGCACGAGAGCCTCGCCTGGGGGGCGATGCTCCTCTTCATCGCGAACTTCATCTCCGTCAACCTCTCGGGGGTGGCCACCTTCCTGGCCCAGGGGATAAGGCCCTCGAAATGGTCCGAGGCGCGGAGGGCGAAGAGGGCCTCGATCGTGGCGATGGTCCTCTGGCTCATTATGCTGGCAGCCCTATTGATCATAATCCTGCGGCAAGAGAACATCTCGATATGAAGAACTCGAAAGCAGCTCTAGGTCCGTAATCCTAATACTTGAGGCGGATGCTATGGACATTTCTATGCGTGGTGATCCGGATGGCTGAAACAGCGGCTAGATCTTCCAATAACCTAGAGTCCGAGAACAGACGCCATGCATCGACCGTGAGGAGGTTAACCCTCATCGGCGTCGTGATAAACCTGGCCCTCACGTTCATGGAGTTTGTGGCGGGGATAGTCGGAAACAGCCAGGCGGTGGTGGCGGACGCAGTCCACAGCCTCTCCGACACCGTCACGGGCGTTGCGGTCCTCGTGGGGGTGAGGTTCTGGTCGAGGCCGCCGGACGAATGCCATCCTCACGGCCATCGGAGGATCGAGTTTCTGGTGACCATATTCATCGGCCTCATCCTGGCAGCCGTCGCCCTGGGGATCGGCTACAACGCCCTCGCAACCCTCCATGATCCTCAACGAAAACCCCCCGGAGCCGTCGCCTTCTTCGCCGCAGTCGTGATGATCTTCACAAAGGAGTTCCTATACCAATGGACCATCTCGGTGGGAAAAGAGATAAGATCGCCGGCCCTAATCGCCAGCGCCTGGCACCATCGATCCGACGCCCTCAGCTCCATACCAGCGGCAGCAGCCGTCGCCGGGGCGGCCATCGTACCAGGCCTCTCCTTCCTCGACCACCTGGGGGCGATCGTCATCTCTGCCTTCATCCTCCAGGTAGCCTGGAAGATCATCCGGCCATCTTTGGAGCAGCTCGTCGACCTCGGGGCACCCGAGGAGATCCGTCGCGGGATCGAGCAGCTGGCGAGCGCCACCCCCGGAGTCGAGGAGGTCCACGCCATCAGGACCCGGCACATCGGCTCCGGGATCGAGGTAGACCTCCACGTCCTGGTAGACCCGAGGCTCACCGTCGAGGAGGGGCACGAGATCTCCGAGGAGGTGAAGCGGAGGCTCATCGAGTACGTCTCCGACGTGGTCGACGTCGTCGTCCATCTGGAGCCCTACGGCGATGAGAAGGAGGGGCGAGGCCGGGTATGAGACCCCGCCCCGTGCCCGGCGGCGCGGCGGCGGGGTGGGGCCGCCGGAGGGGCTGAGAGCTAGACGGGACCAGAAGGCCCTGATGGAGAAAATGGAGATTAATACCGATTTTAAGGATGAATAAAACCTTTAATTCGTATTCTAGAAGAATTTGAACAATTTAATGAAGTTTGAACGATATCTGAACGGTTATAGTCCGGATTGGTTCGGCTCTAATTATTACCATCGTTCAGGCCTCAGGGGGGTTGTCGAGGAGGGCGGCGCCGGTGCTTCGGCAGAGCCGTCCTCGACTAGTGAGGTATGAATGATGAGAACAACTGGACTTTTGATAACCCTGGCGGTGGCCACCCTCATCGCGGTCCCCGCCTTCTCGATGCCCTGGGAGAAGGGTCCCGGGCGGCACGGCGGGTTCGATGGGATGAACCTGACCGAAGAGGAGATGGAGAATATGACCCTGGGAGAGCTGAGGGCCCATAGACAGGAGATGAATGTGGCCCAGTGTCCCCGAGAGGGCGAGACCGGCGACTCTCCCATGTACCAGCGGAGCAGGAGCCCGGGTCCAATGGACCGGTGCGCCATGACCCAGGGGCCCGGCGCCAGGGGACCGATGGACCGGTGCTTCGGATGTCCGTCTATTCTGATGATGGACCTGACCGATGAGGAGATCAAGAATATGACCCTCGCCGAGCTCTCGGATCTGAGGGCGGAGAAGATGGCCGAGCTCGGGAACATGACCTCCGAGGAGATCGAGGCCCTCTGGCAGGAGAAGAGGCTCGAGATGGAGAATATGACCCTCGCGGAGCTGAGGGAGAGCCGGCAAGACCGTCCCTTCCTCGGCTTTGGAGCCTGCCTCCTCGCCACCGATATCACCCTGGAAGAGCTGGAGGGGATGACCCTCGCTGAGATCGAGGCTCTCCGGGAGGAGAAGATCGGCGAGCTTGAGAAGATGACGATCGGCGAGCTCGAGGAGCTGAACGAGGCGAGGAGGACGGAGATGGAGAATATGACCCTCGCGGAGCTTTCGGAGCAGAGGGAGGTCTGCAGCATCCTGGGCCTCGGCCCCGACGGGATGAGGAGAGGTCAGGGCTGCCAGGGCGAGCGGTTCGGGATGGGATCTCCCGGCATGAGGCAGGGATACCCTGAGTGCCAGTTCGGAACGAGAGCCTCGGGGATGGAAGATCAGGGTAGGGGAGTCTTTGGAGGCCGGATGAAGAAGGCCGGATTCCCGGGTGAGGAGTAGCCCGGGAGATTCTGGGGGAAAGTTCCAAGATATCCATATCGGAATCGGGTTGGGGGGCCTTGGGCGCTGGGGCCCAGGGCCCGACCACCCAACCCCGAATTCCGGGCCTGAGGTGACCTCCGATGATGAAAGAGACGACATTTACTGATTCCTATATCGCTCCATCCACCATCCCGATGAAGACCGCCTTCGTCAGGAGCGGCGTCGCCTTGGGCCCGGTGGGCTCGCCCTTCCAGGCACCCCTCCCCATCATGATGGAGGTCGAGGGGCTCCGGCTCCTCAGCCCCTCCCAGATCCGAGAGCTCCTATCGAGCAGAAGGAGCATCGATGAGGTCAAAATGCTGATCGAGGAGGAGGCGAACCCCTCCTTCGTATACTGGGGAGATCTTCAGCTGGGGATGGAGAAGTTCCAGCTCTCGGATCTCTCCTTCCGGACTCTGGACACCGAGACGGTCCTCAGGGCCGACCTCGCCGAGGTCCGGGGGGGTGGCATCTGGTCCCAGGCGGCGAAAGGGGCGGTAGCGGGAAGGATAGAGACGAGAGAGACCGGGGTGGGCGGATGGAAAGGCGTCGGGAGCCTCCTGATCAGAGAGGGGCCCAAGAGAGGTAGGTACCGCCTCCGACTGGAAGCCCCCCCCGAGGAGGGATCCCCTTGAAGACCTCCATAATCCCGGTCGTCCTGGCGATGGTCTTCTCAGTCGTCTCCACCGCCCTCTCATACCCCGCCGAAGATGTATCGATCCCGGCGGACCGGCCGAACCCCGGACCTGTGCCGCCGGAGGTCGGAGGGGACCGCCACCGCCCCGGCGCCGACGGCGAGGGCCGCCCCCCGGCCGGCCCCTTCCGGGCGGGGGGGGTAGCCCTGGAGAGGGGCGAGACCTACTTCCTCCATATATGGCTGATCGATACCAAACGGATCCCTCCGGCCCTGGCGAGGGAGATGCTGAGGGAGAATAGGAGCCTCGACGAGATCCGAGAGGAGATGGCGGGGTCTGGAGGCTTCAACGCCGCCCTGGGAGGGATGACCCTGGGCGACCGCCACTTCGTCCTGGTGAGGATCAACCAGACCCTCGACGGGAACTGCACCATCCTCGACGCCGACCTGGTCGATTATAGAGAGGGGCAGAGAGCGGGCGAGGACAGGACGGCGGGGCACATCACCGTCAGGACCTGCGATGTGGACGGGGTCCAGGTGGGGTGCGGAAACCTCACCCTCCACGCCGGAGGGGCGACGACCTACAGCCTGACCTTCCCCTCCGACCAGATGGGTCCGGGAAGAAACGGTGCCCCCGAGACGGCCGGAGGCGAACCATGCCCCTGGTAGAGGTGAAGGGCCTGGAGAAGAGGTACAGGGTCGGGGAGATGGAGGTTCCGGTCCTCCGGGGGATCGACCTTGAGATCGAGGAGGGGGATTTTGTGGCCCTGATGGGCCCCTCAGGCTGCGGAAAGAGCACCTTCATGAACATCCTGGGATGCCTCGACCGCCCCTCGGATGGGACGATCCTTCTGCAGGGCCGGGACCTGGGGAGGCTATCCGACCGAGATCTGGCCAGGATAAGAAGAGACGAGATCGGGTTCGTCTTCCAGAGGTTCCACCTCATCGGGAGGATCTCGAACCTCATGAACGTCGAGCTCCCCATGACCTTCAAAGAGCTGCCTAAGGAGGAGAGGAGAGATCGAGCAAAGGAGCTCCTGGAGGCGGTGGGGCTCGGAGGCCGCCTCGGCTTCAGCCCCACCAACCTCTCCGGCGGGGAAAGGCAGAGGGTGGCGATCGCCAGGGCTCTAGCCAACGATCCCTCCGTGATCCTCGCCGATGAACCGACGGGAAACCTCGATCAGAAGAGCAGAAGGGAGATCATCGAGATCATGAAGGGGCTCAATAGAGAAGGTCGGACGATTATCATGGTAACCCACGACGCAGAAACGACGGAGTCCTGCAGCCGCGTCATCTGGATGAGAGACGGCCGTATTCAGGAGGGCGCATCTTGAATTCGAATCATGGTCCTGCGCCCAACTGGGCTATGGCTCTGGCGGCTTCGATCCTGATCCTGGCTTTGGCCCTCACCCCCGGGACCCTCGCCTACACCTACGGCTATATGTACCGCCCCCCGGAGCCGACGATAGTGATCGAGTCCTCGGTATCGCCGGAGGTTCTGATGCCTGGGGACACCGGGATCGTCTCTATCGTCATCGAGAACTCCGCCGACCAGTACGTCGTCTCCTACCAGAGGGAGGACTTCTCGTTCACCGTGCCGATATACCGGGTGGAGCTGAAGGGGACTCGAGGCCTGGAGGTTCTCAGCGATCCCTATGTAGACGTCGGGACCATAGGCCCCGGCGACAGGATCGCCGTCTACTTCAACGTCAGGGCCGACGAAAAGACGACCGACGGGACATGCTTTTTGGATGCTCGCCTCGTCAGCGGATATGAGGAGGCACCCTCGGAGATGAACCGGAAGGTCCCGGTGAAGGTGGACTCCTCGGACGTGATGCTGATCCAGGCTGAGGCCCCCACCTCCTCGAGCGCGAGCCTCGACGTGGCAAACCCCAGGAAGAACGCCCTCAACGCGGTGACGATCGTCCCCGAGGCGGCGGGGGTGGAGTTCTCGCCAAAAGAGTACTACATCGGGACGATGGAGCCCGACGAGATCTTCACCATAGACTTCGACCTCAAGACGGCATCTCCAGCCGAGGAGATCGACCTCCGGTTCAGGGCCAGGTTCAAGAACGGGGACACCTGGCACGAGTCCGGGGTCTACACCACGACCCTCAGACCGGGAGCGGATGGTTCCAGCGGCGGGAGGAGACCGCCCGGGGAGGGGAGAGGAGGGATGACGACGGCCGCGGCGGCGGTCCTCCTCCCGACGGTGATAGGAGGCGCTTACTTCTGGCGGAGGAGGAGAAACCGACCTTTATCCCATCATAGGAGCTGAAATGGGCGGCAGGAGGTGAGGTTTCTTGAGGCCAGAGGATATGATGGAGTACGTCCTCCTGAGCTTCCGGGCCGACCGGAGGAGGGCTTTCATGTCAAGCCTGGGGATCATCATCGGCGTCATCTCGATCGTCGCCCTCCTCTCGGTGGGCCAGGGGCTCTACGGCGGCGTCAGCGAACAGTTCGGCGATATGGATATGGACCTCATCAGCGTGAGGCCGGGATCGGGGATGGGGATGGGGATGGGACCGGGCCCCGGGGGCAGGCCGGCCTCAACCCCGGGGGAGCCCGCCGAGTTCGACGATAGAGATGTCAAGATCATTGGGAACGTCCTGGGGGTCGATGCGGCATACCCCCTCAAAAACTCGAGGGCTCTCCTCTCCTTCCGGGGGGACAACGCCTCCGTCACCGTCGTTGGGATATCTCCCGCAAACCACGAAGATATGAGGGATTCATTGGCCCGGGGACGATTTCTGGCGGAGTCCGACTACAGGGCGGCGGTGGTCAGCCATGAGGTGGCTGAAGAACTCTTCAGGATGAAGATCTCTCCCGGAAACCAGATAAGGATCTATTCGGACGAAAAGAGCCGTTACATGGACCTGAAGGTGGTGGGGGTCCTGGAGGAGGACGAGGATCCATCCTACGCCTCCGGCGGCGGCATATACATCGCCCACCGGGCGATGAAAGAACTCCTGGACGCTGAAAATTACAACTACGACAGCATCATCGTGAGGGCCCGGGACTCCGCCGAGGTGGAGGAGGTGGCGGAGAAGGTCGATAAGGCCCTATCCAGGATTCACAGGAACGAGGCTTACAGCGTAGAGGCGCTATCGACGATGTTTGAGTCGGTGCTGGAGGTGTTGAATATGATAAAGTACGCCCTCGCTGGCATCGGCGGCGTATCTCTGATCGTTGGGGCGATCGGCATATCCAACGTCATGATGCTGACGGTGAAGGAGAGGACCTCCGAGATAGGGGTGATGAAGGCGATCGGCGCTACCGCCTGGGACGTCCGGGCCCTCTACCTCCTGGACGCGGGGATGCTCGGCCTTGCGAGCAGCATCGTGGGAATCATCCTCGGGGCCCTCGTCTCGAAGCTCGTGGGTGGGGTGGCGATGATACCCACGGAGGTGACGGTCCAGTCGGTGGCTCTCGGCCTCCTCTTCGGGGTGCTGATCACCACCGCCGCCGGGATATATCCAGCGAACAGGGCCGCGATCCTCGACCCCATCGAGGCCCTCCGGGGGAAGGGCTGATGGCGCCCCCTCCACCCAGAAGGACCCTGGCAGAAGGCTGGACCCCCGGCACCGCCCCGATAGCCCTCTGGCGAAAAATGCTGGCGCAGTTTACCTCCTCTCCCTCGCCAGGGGGCCGGGAACGGGGTGCCGGGCTTCGCCTGGTCGGCGGAGAGGAGGGCGGCCTTGACCCGATACCATGAAGACTTCCATATAAAAATTAAATGATGAATTCCGCCCCGGCCAGCCCCGAGAGCCCTCGGCGATCTCCCCTCCCGACTCAGCACATCCCTCCAGAGTTCGCCGGGGGCCGGGCACGCGGGTCCGGGAAGGCGGCGGTCCGGAGCTGCATTCAGCTTATATTCGGATCAGATCTATATCTCAAGGCCGCAGGAAGGCATCAGATCGGACCCCCTCCTCCGGGAGCCCGTCTTCGATAGGAGGCTACTACAATGATCCGCAACAAGATGTCCAAGTCTTTGATGGCCATGGCGATCGTCTCCATCCTCGCAGCCGCCGCCCCGATTTCGGCGGCGGAGGAGGTCGGAGAGGACCTGACCAACCTGAACCTGGTCGATGAACAACCGGTCGCCGGCAGCGAGATCGGGACGAACGCCACCCTGAACGAGACCATGAACTTAACCAACACCACCGGATTCTCCAACTTCACCAATGAGTCAATAGCCGTTGACGCCAACGAGACCGCGATCGGCACCCTCGGCAACGGATCCGGAGGGGCCGAGGTGGAGGCGATAGGGGTCGGCGCCGGGGCCCTCTTGCCCACGAACCTGGGATCCCTGGGAGGCGGCCGTGTGGCATCTGCCGCCGGGAACGCCACGGGGCTCAGCACCATAGATTCAGAGGCGACGCCCATCAGCACGACCAGTGCAACGGAGCCGATGGAGGCAGCGACCCTGGGTGGGGGCCTGAACGCCACCGGCGAGGTGGCCGCCGACCTCAGCACCGTCGGCTTGATCTCAGCTCCCGCCAGCACCTCCACCGCCTCGGAGCCGATGGACGTGAGGGTCCTGGGGAACGTCCTGGGGGCGCCGACGGGGGAGGACGTGAGGCCCCTCAGCACCCTCGGGAACGTTACGGCAACGGCAGCCAACGCGACGGAGGCGACCTTCGCCTCCCTCTCCAACGCTTCGGCTGAAGGGGGGAAGGCGACCACCGACGTCAGGGCCCTTATGGAGGCGCTGGGAATAGAGCTCTGAGGTCTCGAAATCGCCCTGAGAGCTATAGTCCCCCAAAGGCCGGGGGGGCTAAAGCCCCCCCTGCTCCGGGCGGCATCACTTTCGAAATTTAACAATGATCCAACTGGATCGTGCCGCCTAATCAGCCGGAATACTGATACCGAAAGTTATAATTCTATTAACTTCTTAAGATGGTCTTATGGAGAGAGGAGACGGACTGCTTCTTGAAGTTGTCGACTATAAAGACGCTCAACGTTGGCGCTGGGTGCTGAAGGACGCCTCAGGAAACTTCCTTATAGACCAGGAGGTGAACCTCGACCTTCAAGATCCTAACACCACGGCCATCTTGGACCTCCAGAGCCATCTGGACCGCCACTCCTCTCCTGACGATCGGATGGCTGAACAGAAGCGGCTTATTGACGAGTTGAGCCGCTGGATCGGCTCCAAGGTCTTCGGCGAGGTGGCAGAGAGTCTCTCCAAGTTACGAACCCCCGTCACTGTCCGGGTCGTCTTCCCGCCGGAGGCGAGGGCAGTAGCCCACCTACCCCTGGAGCTAGCTGAAGTTGGAGGTAAGCCCGCGGCGCTTCGAGACCTCAGCCTCGTCTTCGAGGTGAAGGGCTCAGAGCCTGTAGAGCACGAGGGGGTGGGGGAGAGGCTCCGGATGCTGGCGATCTACAGCCTCCCCACCGATGTCTCGGCCCTAGCCCTCCGGAGGGAACGCTACCAGCAGATGCGGCTGATCCGAAGCATCGCCCAGACCCACAACCTGGGGGTGGAGCTGAGGGTCCTCCAGTACGGCGTAACCCGCGATAACCTTCAAGAAGCGCTGGAGGAGGGGGAGGGTTGGGACCTGATCCACATCTCCGGCCACGGGAGGCAGGGGGCTATCGTCCTGGAGAACCCGGACGGGACGATGGACGAGGTCAGCTCCGAGGATCTGGCGGACCTGCTTAGCCTCGCCCGGGGCAGGCTGAAGTTCGTGACCCTCTCGTCCTGCCTCTCCGCCGCCGCCACGCTGGAGGAGACGCTGAACTGGCTGAAGATACCGGTTCCAGAGGAGGTAAAAAAGGCTACTTCCTGCTTTGAGGCGGACGGCGGCCCCATGCCAGCCCTCGCTCAAGAATTGGTGGACCGGCTGGACTGCGCCGTCCTAGCCATGCGGTATCCCGTCGGCGACGACTTCGCCATCAAGCTCGCATCCGAGCTTTACGAGCGGCTTTTTGGCAAGGGGCAGCCGCTTCCAAGGGCGCTGCAGCTCTCGCTGAGGGAGGCTCTGGAGGAGGAGCTGAGGTGGGGCTTCAACGCCGGATCGCCGCCCCTTAGCCTGGCGACCCCTGCTCTATTCGGCAGGGAGGCGGCGAAGCTTCAGATAAAGCCGCCCAAGATCCCCCGATCGGAGTTCACGATCCCCTCTCCCGGTCTCGCCTACTTCCCCGACGAGCCTGAGCGGTTCGTCGGGCGGAGCGGCCCCATGATCAGGGCGAGCTCGGCCCTGGCGGTCGAGAGCGATAAGAGGGGGGTCCTCTTCCACGGGATGGCCGGTGCTGGAAAGACCGCTTGCGCCCTGGAGCTGGCCTATCACCACAGCCGAAGCCCCAGGTTCCAGGGGTTCGTCTGGTACAAGGCCCCCGACCTGGGCAAGGAGATCGGCGGGGCGCTCCTGGATCTGGCGACGGAGATGGAGCGGCAGCTTCCCGGCTTCAAGATGGTCCACGCTGTCGGCGATGCCGACTCCTTCCGAGACTTCCTGCCGCAGCTGAGAGGGGTCCTTGAGAATAACAGCATCCTCGTCGTCCTGGACAACCTGGAGTCGCTTCTGACGAGCGACGGGAGTTGGCGGGACGAGCGGTGGGGGATCTTGGCTAAAACCCTCCTCGATCAAGACGGATTTTCCCGGACGATTTTCACGTCCCGGCGGCTCCCCAAAGACCTCGACCGCGACCTGGTGGCCGTCGAGCCGATATTCGCCCTCTCCCTGAACGAGTCGATCGTCCTCGCCCGGGAGATGGAGAACCTGGGGAGGCTTCTCTCGGGTAAGAGCGTCGTCAGCCTCGAGGAGGGGCGCAGCCTCGTCAGCAGGACGCTGGCCCTCGTCCAGGGCCACCCCAAGCTGATCGAGCTCGCGGATGCCCAGGCAAAGGATCCCGCCGCCCTGGAGAGGCACCTGGGGAGGGCGGCGGCGGCCTGGGGGGATGAGGGCCGCCTCTCCAGCTTCTTCGAGGAGGGCGAGTCTATGGAGGACGCCGAGAAGTTCCTGGAGGTTCTTAAAGGGTGGACTCAGGGGCTATCGGAGACGCTCTCCCCCCAAGCCAGGACCTTATTCCACCTCCTCTCGGCCCTGGAGGAGCCCGACCGGGATAGCAGAATCGTGGAGATGGTCTGGCCGAACCTTTGGACTGCCCTCGGGCGATCCGGCTCGCCTCCGGGGATCGATGATCTCCTGGGGGAGCTGAAAGCCCTCGTGGAGGTCCAGAGGCTGGGGGAGGCCGTCAGGTACTCCCTCCATCCCGGCGTCGCCGAGGCGGGCCTCGCGGAGCTGGAAGTGGGGTTCCGGAAGGCTGTGGACTCGGAGATGGCCGATCTCTGGGGCGCCGTCTTCAGCGCCGCGATCGAGGGCGAGAAGGAAGGCGCGGGTGGATGGGTCGTCCAGGCGGGGCTGAGGTCAGCGCCTTACCTGATGAGGCTCGGAAGGTGGGATGAGGCCTCCACCCTCCTGGACCAGGCGATCTATCGAGACAAGTCCTTGGGGACGGCGGCTGCAGTGCTGCCGATGCTCCGCCGGATCGCCGAAGCTACTGAGGGAACTGATCGAGAGCCGATCGACACCGCAGTCCTAGCCAAGGCGTTGCTTGCGGCGGGCCGGTGGCAGGAGGCGGAGGCGATGTTGAGGTCTCTGCTGATCAAATGCTCAGACGAAGGGAAGTTCTGGGAGGCTTCAGCGTTCTCTACTTATCTTATCCAGATCCTTCTAACGACCGGCAGGTTTGAGGAGGGTCTCCATATCGCCGAGGAGATGAAGGGTTATTCCCGCAAGGCGGGTCTTGGACCCTGGACCCAGCTGTCGGACGAGGCATCAAGGCTCCAGGCGCTGAATAAGCTCGGCCGATACGACGAGGTCCTGACGGCCGTGGAAGAGCTGAGGGGGAAGATGGAGGTCCTTACCGAAAAAAGAGCTGAGAATGAGTCAGTTGAGCCCTGGAACGTCATAGAGGGCATCCTCGATGCTGGCCGAGTTGCGGCTCTTGGCTCAGGAGATTTTCAGCTGGCCCTGGAGCTGAACGCAGAAGAACTGAAGGCAAAGGAAGTTCGCGGAGCGACGGATCTGAATCTGGCGAATGCCGCCTTCAACGATTACTTTCCTCTCCTCCGGCTGGAACGCTACGAAGAGGCAGGAAGCCTCCTCTGGAATTGCAAGGTGGTCTTTGAGAAGGAGAAGGATATCGAAATGATAGGAAAGGTCTTCTCCGCTCTCGCCGACCTGAAGGACGAGATGGGCCAGACCGACCAGGCGGCCAGGTTTGAGGAGGACGCTCTTCGGTACGAATATCTGACCGGCGATACCGAATCCGTATCAGTGAGCCACAACAATCTGGGCTATTACCACAGAAAAATGGGATCATCTAAATCTCTTGCCCATCACCTGGCCTCAGCGGTCATCCGTTTGCTCACCCGCTCCGGGATGCTGCCCTCAACCCTTCAAAACCTAACCCTCTCTCTCGGCACGTTCGGCGCCGAGGCGCTGCCAGCCAGCTTCGATCGGCTCTGCGAGACGGTGGAGGAGGTCGATGGGGTCAGGTTCAGGGGGCTCTTCCTCCGGCTGGCGGGGCCGGACGGCGACGGCGATGAGGTGATGCAGGCGATCATCGAGAAGGCGAGAGGTGAAAATTCGTGAATGAGGATTGGAAGAAGGGCTATAACGCCGAAAGTGAAAAGCGTCAGTACGCCGACGTCTATGGAACCCCGGATATTTATGGGGCCGCAGGTGGCAAGGCCAATAGCTATCGATGCTCCCACTGCGACAAAATAATCCGGACCAGGGATATAGAGTGGCGGGGGACGACGGCCCACTGCCCTAAATGCGGGACGGAGCTTGAGGTTCAGGGCAGATCGGACGGGACCAGATCTTCTCAGGGGTAAACGATGCTCGGAAACTTCCTGGATAAGGCATCGGGCCTTCTGGACCGAAACTTCCTCTTAGCCTACTGGTTTCCTGCCTTCATCTCCGCCTCGATCGCCGTCCTGATAGGAGCCTGGCCCCGGGGCTGGGGCTCCGCTCTGGAGCTCTGGCAGCTGGAGGGGATGGTCAAAGGGCAGGAGGGCGGGCTCTCGGCTCAGATCCTGATCCTCGTCGGAGCCCTGATCCTGATCACAGTCCTGGCCTATCTCCTCATGCCCCTCACCCGGCCAACGGTCCGCTTCTACGAGGGCTACTGGCCCCGGTGGCTGTACCGCCGGTTCGGCGACATGCCGAGGTGGGGCGAGAGGGCCATCTATGAGAGGATGACCAAGGATCTTGACCAGGCCGAAGTGAAGGGGGACCGGCCGAGGTTCAACGAGCTTCAGGCGGTCCTCTTCTACGGCTATCCTAAGAGAGAGCGGCTGATGCCCACCCGCCTCGGCAACGCCCTCCGAGCCGCTGAAGACTACTCCAAGGGCGCCTACGGCGACGGCATGGACACCGTCTTCTGGTGGCCGCGGCTCTGGCCCCTCCTCCCGGAGAAGGTCCAAGAAGAGGTCGAGGAGGCTCTCACCCCCATGGTCGCCTTGCTCAATTTCGCGTCCCTCGTCGCCATCGTCTCAATTGGAGGCTCCCTATATCTGGGCGGGCTGGGGTTTCTGAAAGAAGCCGTTCTGGTCTTTGCGGTAGGGGTGGTCCTGGCCTTTATATCGTATCGGGCGGCCGTCAGCCAGGCCCAGAGCTATGGGGAGAGGATCCGGTCGGCGGTGGACCTTTACCGGTTCGATCTCTTGAAATCCCTCCACCAGACTCTCCCCGAGACGCTGGACGATGAGATCGCCCTCTGGGTGAAGCTCATGCTCTGGCTCTACAACGGCGATCGGGGTTGTGTTGCGAAGATGAAGTACTATCACGATTCGGGGAGCGGATCTGGTGGCGAGGGGACGCCCTGATCCGACCTAGATCCGTGATGAGATACTTTGAACTTTTTTGCTGACGTGGCTGTAACTGCCTGTTCTTCCGATGAGCTAGAAAACCCTTTTATAGAAGGTCAAATAGTCTGCTCCCGAGAAGGAGGCATTATATGGCAGGATTAGGTGGACAGCCGATATTGATTCTCAGAGAAGGCGCTCGGCGAGAGCGGGGAAGAGAGGCGATGGCCAACAACATCATGGCGGCGAGGGCCGTGGCCAAGGCGGTCAGGTCCACCCTCGGCCCCCGGGGGATGGACAAGCTCCTCGTAGACACCATCGGAGACGTGACGATCACCAACGACGGGGTCACGATCCTCCGGGAGATGGAGGTGGAGCACCCCGCCGCCAAGATGCTGGTGGAGGCGGCGAAGGCCCAGAACGACGCCGTCGGCGACGGGACTACGACGGTGGCGATCCTCACCGGCGAGCTCCTCAAGAGGGCGGAGGAGCTGGTCGATCTCGGCGTCCATCCGACGATGATCGTCCAGGGGTACAGCATGGCCGCCGATAAGGCGATCGAGGTCCTGGAGGGGATGGCAAGGAAGGTCTCCGAGAAGGACAGGAACCTCTTGGAGAAGATCGCCCTCACCGCCATGACCGGGAAGCTCGCAGGAACCCCGGACGTCCAGATCTCCAAGGACGCCGTGGACATGGTCCTGGCGGTGACCGAGGTGACGGAGGAGGGGAAGAAGGTCGTCTCCCTCAAGAACGTCATCGTCGAGAAGAAGGCCGGAGAGAGCATGGACGACTCCCAGCTCTTCCACGGGATCATCATCGACAAGGAGAGGGTTCACCCCAACATGCCCAAGAAGGTCGAGAATGCGAGGATCGCGATCCTCGGAACCCCCATCGAGGCCCGGGACACCGAGACGAAGGCCGAGATCTCCATAACCTCCTCCGACCAGTTCAAGATCTTCGCAAACCAGGAGAAGGAGGCGATCAAGAAGGTGGTGGAGAAGGTGATAGCCACCGGCGCCAACGTCGTCTTCTGCCAGAAGGGGATCGACGACCTCGCCCAGAGCATCCTCGCAAAGGCGGGGATCATGGCCTTCCGGAGGATCAGAAAGACCGACCTGAAGAAGCTCGCCCGGGCCTCCGGCGGGAACATCGTCACCAACCTCGACGAGATGACCCCCGCAGACCTGGGCCGGGCGGAGCTGGTGGAGGAGAAGAAGGTGGGCGGAGCCCCCATGGCCTTCGTCACCGGCCTCGCCAGAGAGGGGACGGTCTCCCTCCTCCTCCGGGGCGGGACCCAGCAGGTCGTCGACAGCCTCGAAAGGGCCCTGGACGACGCCCTCCACGCCGTCGCCGCCGCCGTCGAGGACGGGACCCTCGTGGCAGGGGGCGGCGCCCCCGAGGTGGAGCTCTACCTCAAGCTCCGAGAGTACTCCTCGAACTTCAAGGGGAGAGAGCAGCTCGCCGTCGCCAAGTTCGCCGAAGCGGTGGCCGAGATCCCCAAGGCCCTGGCCGAGAACGCCGGCTTTGACGCCATAACCAAGCTGACGGAGATGAAGAGCAGCCACGAGGCGGGGATGAAGACCGGCGGCCTCAACACCTCCGACGGCAAGGTCGTGGACATGTGGGAGATGGGGGTCGTCGAGCCCCTCCGGGTTAAGACCCAGGCGATCAAGTCCGCCACCGACGCCGCAAACCTGATCCTCCGGATCGACGACGTCATCGCCTCCAAGAGGACGGAGCAGCCCCCCGCCGGTCCAGGTGCCGGGATGGGAGGCATGGGCGGGATGCCCGGCGGCATGGGGGGCATGGGAATGGGCATGCCCCCGGGGATGATGTGAAGGGGACGACCGGCGCCGAATCGATCGGTGGACCTCCCCTCTCGAGGCGGAGGAGGGATCAGAAGGCTGCGGATAAAACAGGAGGGTGAACGCGCCTCCAACCCCCTCCGCCTCCACCACCAAAAAGAGATCCGATGGACGGGATCCGAACCTGGCGCCTCCTCTTTCCCGTCCCGGGACCTATTTTTTCAGCTTTTAATAAGATCCTAAAAATGCCGGCCATTTTGATGAGGCCGAGGAAGAAGGATGGGGGTCGGATCCGGAAGGGCTCACTTGAACCCCAGGATCCCCTCGGAGGAGTAGGGCTTCCTGCCTCTCATGATCCCGTAACCCAGGAGCATGGCCAGGCCGGAGCAGAGGACCACGATCCCCAAGAGCAGGAGCTCGAAGGTGAGGAAGGCCTCGATCCCCGCATGCCTCGCCAGGTTTGGAGCGATGATGATGGCCGCCCCCGTCAGGGAGAGGAAGAGGCCAGAGGAGAGGCGCCTCTCGAGCCTCTCATCCAGAGACTCCTCTCCACCCCGATCCACCACCCCCCTCTCGAGGAGGTACATCTTCTTCTTGTGATCGAGATAATAAACGAAGGCCAGGAAGGGTATCCCTTCCATGATCAGCAGGAGGACGGGCCAATCTGTCACGGTTCATCACCTTCACCGGGCATTATCTAAATTCCCATAGTTAATCCTTTCGCACTGCAGTTTTAATCCGTAATAACGATATATCCAGAGGATATAAAGTTCGATTAATTGACGCGCCACCTTTGAAAGGATGAGATGTATCCTCCGAGCTGAAGCCACACCTCCCCATCTTCGGGGCGGCAGATATGAAGCCCGCCCGTCGGCTTAAATCCGGGCCGCCATCCGGATCCGCTCGGCAGAGAGAGGTCCCGCTGCGCTCCATCCTTCTCGCCACCCCAAAGACGGCCTTTTGCGAGCCGATAAATTACGCCCCATACATAATATTTAAAGATGATGTTTCCATAAAAGCTTTGAAGATCTGTCGCCGACCGGCTCGAAGAGGGTCCGGAGATGGGATGGGACGTCCCATATAATGGCCCCGGAGATTGATTTAGAATATGGACCAAAATCGAGGGCAATTGATTCTTCTGACCAAAGGGGTCGGCCCAATGCGGGGCCGACGGCGAGGAGTCGAAGAAGCCTCTTTCGGGATCTGTCAGGAAGGTTTATTTAGGAACAGATCCTCTAATAAGGGATTAGGTCTGAAGCAATTCCCCTTCGACCAGCCGCCGTCGTAAGCCGCTCATTTTTCCCGGATCGATGGCGAAAGAGGAGATGAAGGTGATGCCGTTCATGGAAGCTTCAAATCTCGAGGCCGGGATCGCCGAAGGGCGGTGGAGGAAGCTTCGAGATCACATCATATTGGTCACAGCCGCTGCCATCCTTCTCCTTCTGGCGATCCTCTGCATCCCCGAATGCCCTCCCCCCTGATGATCCCGCCTCCGGCTCCGGGCCGGCTCAGGGGAGGTCCCTGACCATGTATGGGCCCTGGAGCTGGTAGCCTTGCCTCCGGTAGTAAGGCCTCGCCCCGATACCGCTCGTTACCCGGAGGGATTCATAACCCCGGTAGGAGGAGATCTCCTCCGCCTCGGCGAGGAGGGTCGATCCTATGCCCCGGTGCTGCCAGCCGCCCCTCTTCCCCAGGGGGGTCATGGGGCCGTAGACGTGGAGCTCCCTGACGTGTGCCCCCTCCGAGAGCCGGAGGCGGAGGAAGCCCGCCAGGGTGCCGTCCTCCGCCTCAAAGGAGAGGAACCGCTCTTCGCCGCCGCAAGCCCGGTAGGAGAGGTCTCTGAGGGATACCTCCGCCTCCTCAGAGACCCCCCGGAGCCCCGCCTCCCGGCAGCGGATGCACCGGCAGGACCCCCCCCTCGATAGGAGCCGCGCCTTCGCCAGCTGGCGGAGGTTGCTCTTTTTGACCCCGGCGGCTATCGCGGGGGCGGGGATGTCCCTCTGGACCCGCTGGAGCCTGGTGTAGGGGGGGATCAGCTCCTTTATCCTCGATATCAGCTCTGCCGCCTCGCCGTCCCCCAGGGGCTCGTACTCGCCCCGGAGGTAGAGGTCGTAGAGCTCCGTCCCCTCCACCACCAGGGCGGGATAGATCTTGAGGTAGTCGGGCCGGAACTCCTCGCCATCGAATAGCTCACGAAAGGAGGCGAGGTCCCGCTGGGGGTCAGATCCGGGGAGGCCAGGCATCATGTGAAACCCCACCTTCAGCCCCGCCTCCCGGAGGGCCCGGTTCGCCTCGATCGTCTCCCGGACGGTGTGCCCCCGTCTCATCCTCAAGAGAAGTTCGTCGTCGGTGGACTGGACCCCCAGCTCCACCTTCGTCCCCCCGAGGTGGAGGATACTCCGGATGGAGGCGGGACCGCACCAGTCGGGCCTCGTCTCGAAGGTGGTCCCGACGTTTCTGACCCGGGAGGACTCGTTCTCGAGGGCCACCTCCTGGAAGCTCTTTCGGGCCTCCTGGAGGGAGGAGCCCCCGGGACCCGGGCCCCTCTGGGGATGATCGTTCATCGCCTCAAGACACCTTTTGACAAACCAGCTCGCATACCCCAGGGGGCGCGAGGTGATCGTCCCCCCCATGATGATCAGGTCCACCTTGTCCAGAGGGTGGCCGATCTCCGATAGCTGCCGGAGGCGCGCCCTCACCTGGAGGTAGGGGTCGTAGCCCTGTTGGATCGCCCTCATCGCCGCCGGCTCCCGACCGGTGTAGCTCTGAGGCGTTGGGCTCGATAGACCTATGCCGCCGGGGCAGGGGACGCAGACCCCGTGGGGGCAGGGGGCGGGAGAGGTCATCGCCGCCACCACCGCCACCCCCGATAGAGTTCTAGTCGGCTTTCTAACCAGGAGCTTTAGCCGGGCACGCTCACTCTCATCGGCCTCGGCGAGGATATCGGCGTTCTTCGGCAGGTCTGCGAGGCCGAACTTGCGGCCGGCCTTCCTCTTCCACTTATCGAGCTCCGCCTCGCTTCCGATCTCCCCGGCGAGGATGGCGTCGACGATCTCCCGGAGGCCCTCCGTCACACCTCGATCCGCTTTCAGCCCCCGATCCCTCTTCATCCCTCGATCCAGTGGACTGCCTCCGTCATATCCCGGCCCGGCGGCGGAGCCGGCCTCTCCGCTGGCCAGCCGACGGGGACGATCGCCGTGGGGACGAGGCGGCGGGGGAGGCTCAGGATCTCCCTCACCATCGACTCGTCGAAGGCGCCGGTCCAGCAGCTTGCTAGCCCCATATCGAAGGCGGCGAGGAGGAGGCAGGTCGTCGCCGAGGCGGCGTCCTGGATCGAGTAGAGCCCTCCCCGGTCGCCGTACCGCCTCCCCGACCGGGAGGGGTCGGCGCAGACGACGATGACGACAGGGGCGCTAGCCACCTGCTCCTGGCTGAAGGCGGCGGCGGCGAGGGCATGCTTCAGCTCGGGGCGGAGGACGACGTAGTACTCCCTCGCCCTCAGGTTTCCGGCGGAGGGGGCGGTCTCCGCCGCCTCGATGAGGGAGGCGATCAGATCCCGGCCGACGGGGCGGTCGGCGTACCTCCTGACGGACCTTCTGCCCGTCAGGGCATCTTTGAAGTTCATCGACGATGATCTCCCCTGGAGGATATTAAAATTTGTGATGGATCCGGGGGGAGCCGGAATGGCAAAGGATAAAAGCCTCAGAGGCCCCCACTGGAGGAAGGTGTTCTGATCCATGATCAATATCGCGATTCCAAAGGGGAGCCTCCAGAACCAGACCCTCCAGCTCTTCGCTCAGGCGGGGCTCGAGATCAAGAGGACGGAGCGGGAGTACAACGCCAGGATCGACGACCCCCGGGTGGGGAAGGTGAAGATCCTCCGGCCCCAGGAGATCCCCACCTACGTCGCCAAGGGGTACTTCGACCTGGGGATCAGCGGGACCGACTGGGTGGTGGAGTCGGGGGCCGTCGTGGTCACGGTGGCGGAGCTCGACTACGGCAAGCAGGGACCCGGAAAAGTTAAAGTCGTCGTCGCCGTCCCCGAGGCCCAGAGGGCCGCAAGCGCAAAAGATATCCTCCCGGGGTCCAGGATCTCGACGGAGTATCCGAACCTCACCAGGAAGTTCTTCGCCGACCTCGGCATTCCCGTGGAGGTGGAAAACTCCTTCGGGGCGACGGAGGCGAAGGTCCCGGAGCTCGCCGACGCCGTCGTCGACCTGACGGAGACCGGCTCGACCCTGGTCAAAAACGGCCTCAAGATCGTCGACGTCATCCTGGAGTCGACCTCGGAGCTGATCGCCAACAAGAATAGCTGGGCCGATCCCGAGAAGAGGGAGGAGATAGAGGCTATCGAGACGATGCTCTTCGCCGTCACCAGGGCGAGGGGGAAGGTCTTGATCGCCCTGAACGTCCCCGAGGACCGGATCGAGGAGGTGATCGCCCTTCTTCCCAGCATGAAGCGGCCGACGGTCTCGAAGCTCTACAACTCCGGGTTCTACGCCGTCCAGTCCGTCGTCGACCGGTCAGGGATAAACCTTCTCATCCCCCTCCTCAAGAAGGCGGGGGCCGAGGATATCATCGAGGTCGCCATATCAAAGATCGTGCCCTGAAATCTCGCCGGGGCGATTGGATCAGCAAGATAGGAGAGAGGAAAGCGAAGAGGAAAGCGAGGTCGAAGTTGGCGGGCGTGAAGGGATTCGAACCCTTGATCTACAGCTTAGGAGGCTGCCGCCTTGTCCTGGCTAGGCTACACGCCCACGACGGCTTTCTGGAGGGGGAAACTGGTATATCAAGGTTTCCGGCCGCTTAGGGTGAATTCTGGGCCGCGGTTGTAGGCGGTTCAAACGATTGCCCTTAAAACCGGTCGTAAGGATCAATGTTCGTCGAAGTCTCAGCCAATCGAACCCAAAGTAGAGATTTTCAATGACCTGCACCCACAACACCTCCTCGGGGAACAACCTTTTTCGTATGACCTTGATCAGAAGTTATTAAAGAAGCATCCTGGATTAGGCCTTTCTTCACGTCATATCCTTTAGCACGAAGCTGGTATATCTTAAGAAAGAGCCAGACAGTAGTGTAATCGGAGATGGTTTCGGTCGTCCCAAGGAAAACTCGAAATGAAATTCCATCTGCAACCTGAAGCTCCAACTGAGGGACTGAAAGACCATAGAGCCGCAGGAGAGTCATAGCATTATCATCATAATAATTTCAATATTAGGTCTACTCCATCGAAGGGTGTTGTTTTTGTACAGACCATCAGCTACAGGCAAAAGCCAATCCAGTTAACAATTTTGGATATAGCTGATAGCTTATTACTACGCGTTAGAACGTTTTCAAAGTATTCCTGCAATATAGAGAAATCTATACGGGTCCTTCATACCATGTATTATGGATTTTTATAGTATATACTTTACCATTATTTTAGTTTTTAGAAATCATCTATATTTAATTTTTTATAGATAATCTCTTTTGTATAAACGAAAATGATTTATACATCTCATGTCTTAAGGAATCTGGAGGTCAGAGACGCCGTCGTTCGTCAGCATGAAGCAATGCGGATGCAACACGTTAGGGAGATGATATAAAAATGTCGATCTGGTTGTGTGGAACCCTCATATACAGTGTCACTGCCTCAAGTAACCTTAAGCGTAATTTTATTAATTTAGCTTGTCTAATATATGTAATATTTTTTGCATTTTTGATCCCATCCCTCGGGGAGTGCTTAGATTTCGAAAACGAAAATATGGGTTTCGGATGGATAGATTGCATCACAGAAGGGCCCTGCAATGATGATTGCGGATGGGTGATAAATTCCACGGGACATAATAGCAGTTGGTCTTTAAGGTCAGGTGAAGTAGAAGGATTCAATTCAACGATAATATGCAGGAGGGTGGAAGTCGAGGAAGGTCCCGTTAACGTGAGCTTCTGGTGGAAGCTGTCTGAAGATGGTGGAAGCATCTTCTTTTATATTGATGGTAATTATATAGGCGCCCTGCGAGAGAATGATCAAAATAGCCGTGAGTGGGATTACTATATCACCGATCAAAACAATAGGATTCCCAACGGTTCCCATATCGTATCCTGGAAGTTCCAAGGTACAAAGAGCGGATACAGGTCTCAAGCTGGCTGGATAGACGACCTGGAGATAGGACCATGTGAGGGATTCCCGAAAGTAAAGCTGGTTTCGCCCGATGACCAAGCCGTATATTATCTGTGGGATCGGGTTGGATTTGATTATTCTCCTGATGATGTCAACAGGATCGAATACTGCGACCTCTTCATCGCTAACGAAGAAAAAGACCGCAACGAAATCCCCTCCAGCGGGAGGAATTATACCCTTTACCATACATTCAACAACACAGGCGATTTCGTGTGGAAGATAGTCTGCTGCAACAACGTATCGAAATGTACTCCGGCTCGTGAAAGGCGGATAACCATCAAGGACCCCCAACCAAAAGTGAGGCTGGAAGATCCGCATGACGGCAGCATCGGCCACGAGGGAGAGGTGATGGCGCTCAATTTCATTCCCACAGATAACAATCTAAGAAATTGTACATTATTTATAAATGAAAGCCGCACCGATAATGTGAAAATCAATCCGGAAAATGGATCCGTGAACACCTTTGAATATCAGTTCAATGATACGGGAATCTACACCTGGTCGGTGGAGTGCTGCGACGAAGAAGGGCAATGCAATCCGTCCCAGGAGGTCTGGAGCGTCGAGATTCTGAAGAACCAGCCTCCAACTGTCGTCTTGATATCACCAGACGATGGTGATAATTCCAGCTATGTCAATAAGGCGGTCCATTTCGTTTACCGGCCATCCGACGATAAGAAGATCGAATACTGTGCCCTCCTCATCGACGAAAACGACACCGGATTGAAGAGCGAAAGCCCTGTGATCGGAGTCGAAGACACCACCTTCAACTGGACTTTCAATACCAGCGGCCTTCACACATGGAAGGTCATCTGCTACGATAACGAGTCTGCGTCCAACGTGGGCCCTGAAAATGCGATAATCATTCAAAGGGATAATCCCCCGTTGGTGACGATCTTATATCCCCAGGACGGTGATCTTTGTTTTGTGAATCAGACGATAGAGTTCGTCTACATCCCCGCCGATGACCGCCGCCTGGATCGATGCGTCTTTTATATAAATGGTTCTGAGGAAGATCGGGACGGATCTCCCATCAACGGATCAGAGAGTTTATTGAGAGCTGAGGTACCACAGCCAGGCAAATATGCCTGGAATATAACCTGCTGGGATGACGGCGATAATTCAAACTTCTCAGAGGGTTCTATATCGGTCGAGAGGCCAAAGAATATCTGCGTATATGAGCCCGGATACAGCCAGTGCGAGGCCGAAGGGTATGAAGTCAACCGCACCAAGATAGGTGATGCGATCAGAGATGTCTCGCCCGGAGGAAAAATTACGGTGATGGCGGGAAATTATACCGAGAACCTGGTGATAGATAAGCCTCTTATTCTAATGGGAGATGGAGGAGAAAAACCGAAGATCTATTCAGAAGAAAAATATATAGTTAAAATAATCTCTAATAATGTTACAATAGACGGATTTTATGTCACAGGAACCTCCAACGACGGCCCTGCCGATCATCCCAGTGGTATTTATGCGAGTGGATCAGAAAATAATTATTTAGATAATATTATAATATATAATAATGATATATCCGCAAGAACTAGGTATGGGATACTGATATTGGGAGTGAATTACCCAATCATAATCAATAATAATATAAGTGATTTTACAAACAATGGTGACCATAGCCATAGTAGCGCGGGCATATATTTATGTAATTGTGCTGGAAATGGTCATATATATGATAATTATATTCGATGTGTTGATGGCACAAGCTCATGCGGCATTGCGCAACGTAATTCTTTGATTACTTGTGAAAGTGGATCTGCACTTGATTATTGTAATACAATAATTAGATGTAGCTCTCGTCTATGTTAGGTGAATGTTATGATGAGGTATTTAATTGTACTATTATTTATCATTCTCCATTTAGTAAGTCCCGCTATATGTAATAGTGATTGGGGGATTATCGAGCTGGGGCCAACTAAAGGAAGTAAAGGCAGACCTCCTATCGACTTAACAATAAGTATTTCATTGAACGATAACAAAACCGATTTTAAGAGAGGGGAGATTATATCTGTAACTTATGAGGTAGTAGGGGATAAAAAATACGGAGTAGATGTCCTAAATGGAGTAATAAGAGTACCTCGTGAGTTAGAGGATATAAGATTAACAAGTGGGAGATTCGTCTATGATGATGTAACCAGAGAAATAAGATTTAATAATTATCTTAGAAAGAATAAGAGTGAAATCTGCAGTTATGATGCCAAGATATCCATTATTTCGGAGCCAGGAGAACTCGATTTGGAGAAAAGTACAATAGGAGAATGGCGATGGGATTTTAGAGGAGAGCTTTTTATAAACGGCAAGACGAAAATTATAATAAATAATAATATTCCAGAAATTAAAAAAGCTACATTGATGTTACCCGAATCGGATGCAGGATCCTTTATGCCGTGTAATAATATGCTTATTTATAAAAATATAGGCAGTCCCCTGATCCTCTATTATGATGTCAATGCATCAGATGTTGAGAACGAACCTCTTTACTGCTACTGGTCGATAAAACAAGTCAGTGATCAAAAAATTGAAAATCACACAGCAAATAACGGAGCAATCGGCATAATACCTATAAAAAAATCATTGTCTGATAACATTTCAGAGCTAATTTTATTAGATGTGAATCCTGGAATAAAATATTATTTTAATTTATTAGTTAACGATTCGAGAGACGAGACGCAAGAAATTAATGTATTCATAAAGTATGACAATAAGTTATATGATAGCATCTATATACCAAAGGCCGATCCGATAATTCCGATATATGTTTATTTCTTTGTAGTCTTCTTCGTTCTTTTGCCTATAGGCTATTTTAGAGAAAACATATATAAATATTATAATATTATGAATAGAATTCTGAATAGAATTCTGAATAGAATTCTGAGCAAGAAAGCCTTTAATTACGCCGATAAAGTTATTATACTACTCATTTTAATATTAATTACATTGATATATATATATTTGAATGTTTACCTCCCCGAAATGCCAACTATCCAGGAATCGTACAAAATTGTAGTATTTTTGAAGTCCCTGAGCCTCTTCCAAATTTACATATACCTCATGGTCTTTGTCACTGTTGTATATTTCACGGAAGTTAATTTCGGAAAGGAGGAGATTTCGAGAAGGCTTGTAACGGTTACAAAATTATGGTTTATTAACTCGGTCCTGATGCTCGCTCTTCTCCTATCCCTCGATGCTGTAATCCTGCGGGCCAACGAGCTCGACTCTCAGGATTGGCTGATGAACTACTACGGAGAGCTGGGAGAGATATTCGCCACTATTCTCGCTATTATCGCCGCATTTTATACGGCGATACCCATGAATTTCATAAGCTCCAGGAGGAGCGGGACCAGTCAAGAGGAAAAGAAATACCAGTATTTGCACACCAAGATGCTCCGATCCTTCCTCACCCTTTACAGTGTCATAGTAGTCCTCTCCATCTGGGGGTTCTCGGTGGGACTGACGGCGAAGTTTCCACCTTTGGTGGATCTGACCCTAGAAAATCTATTCAATCTGATATCCATCGGGGTCTTCGAGACGACGTTGCTTCTGGTGCCTCCTGCCATGATATGCCTATTGGAGCTTCTCCGATCGATGCTTTTAAGCGGAAATGTCAAGCTCACGAGCAAACCCTCTGGCGCCAAGATCTGGATAAACGGAAAATTCACTTACCAAATGACTCCCATCAAGTTGATTCTGCCCAAAGGCATCCATAGAATTTCCCTCAGGAAAGAGGGGTATCAAGAGTGCGAGGTGAAGGGGATAGGAGAAGGGGGGAAAGTCTGCGTCTATGCCGGAACTGAGCAGGAATACGAGTGTGAATTGATAAAGAAGAATGGATATTCTGTAGAAGATTGATGGCGGCCGTCATCTCCACTAGCTCGCTGTGACGATCCGCGTTTCATCCCCCTCTCTCCGACCCCCCCTCACCTCCTCGCCCCGCTCCTTCTGACGACGAGATCCCTCCCCGCCCCATCCCGGAAGGCCTACCGGCGGCAGGTGGGGCATAGGTTCATCCAGGAAGGATCGGAGCTCCTCGCCGGGACCGCATCGGGGAGAAGCTCGCCGATGTACGCCATATCCTTCTCTGTGGCGAAGGGGATCCGGCACCTGCAGTAGGGGACCATCTCGAAGGTTAGGGTGAAGCTCTCCACTCTTGGGATGTCGTCGGCCAGGGTGACGGATATGGCCTTGTTGGGGCAGACTTCCGCCAGGGATTTGACGTTCTCTGACTCGAAATCATCTAAGGCCCTGGGGAAAAGTATAGTCCGCTTAGATCCTCTCCCCCGCCATCTCACCATCCTTTCGCCGAAGTCGTGGGAGGGCCCCCAAGACCCGCGCCCTCCTATATCCTCACCTGCCCCCTCTCATAAAGATCCCGCGCCACCTGCGCGAGCCCCGCGCCCTTCACCTCCTCGCCGTAGGAGGGCAGGAGCGCGATCTGCTTATTCGCGAACTTGGTTTTGATCTCCTCGATGTATCCTTTCTGCGAGGCGACCCGCCGGCTGCAGTAGTCACAACCGCAGGGGGCCATCACGTGGTTTACGATGATGGAGTCGACGGTGACCCCGTGGGCCTCGACGGTCTTTATAAGCCGCTCGCTCTCCAGGACCGCCGCCTTCTCTGGGATCATGACGACGGATATGGTGGTGATCTCGGGGTCGATGAGGGCGTTTCTCATCGTCTCGGCTTTTGTTCTGAGGCGGCGGACCTCCTTGACGACGGAGTCGCCGAAGCCCGGCTCCAGCATGTTGAAGATCCCCGTCCACCGCGACTTCATCCCCAAAAGGCGGGTGACGACCCCGGTCGTCACCTCGGGGAGCTTCAGGAGCGGGAGGACGAGGGCGGTGGGGGCGGAGTCGATGACGACGACCTCGTAATCTCCTTCCATGTAAACGTCGTAGAGCCGGTCCATGAAGATCAGCTCCCCGACGCCGGGGAGGACCCCGAAGTCCGCAGGCCGGACCTCAAACTGAAACATCTCGAATAACGCCCGGAAGAGGCTCCTGTAGGCGGCGTAGAACTTCTCCGCCTCGGCGGCGAGGTCCGGCTCGACGGCGTAGAGGTTCTCGGCTATGGGGGTGGGCTGATCTCCGATATCCGCCTCCAGGATGTCGGATAGGGAGTGGGCGGGGTCCATGGAGAAGGCGAGGGTCTTTTTGCCCTGCTCGGAGGCCCAGAGCCCCGTCGCCGCCGAGCAGACGCTCTTTCCGACGCCCCCCTTCCCGGCCATGTAGACGAGTCGCATGAACTTTTTTCATCCCGGGCGAGGATTTACCCCTTTTGCTCTCCTTTTGCTCTTCTTCGACGGTGCGGGGCCGATAGGTCCGAAGTTTTAATATGCCATTGGTCCTTTCAGCCCCTCCAGAGACGAATTGAGGAACGGGGCATGACGAGAAATATCAAGGTCGAGAAGCTGAGCCAGCAGCCAGTCGAAGAGCAGATGATCGAGCTTGTGGAGAGGAAGGGGATCGGCCACCCCGACAGCATCGCCGACGGCCTGGCGGAGTCGATCAGCCGCGCCCTCTGCCACGAGTACAAGAGTCGGGTCGGCGCGGTCCTCCACCACAACACCGACGAGACCCAGGTCGTCGCCGGCAGGTCCTGCCCCGCCTTCGGCGGCGGCGAGATCATCCAGCCGATATACGTCCTCCTCTCCGGGAGGGCTACGCGGTTCTTCGAAGAGCAGGAGATCCCCGTCGACGTCATCGCGAGGAGGACGGCGAAGGAGTACATAAGAAGCGTCCTCTGCAACATCGACGTCAGCGACCACGTCATCCTCGACTGCAGGATCGGGACCGGCTCCTCCGACCTCCAGGACGTCTTCAAGAGGAAGGTCCCCGGCGCCAACGACACCTCCTTCGGCGTCGGATACGCCCCCTTCTCCGAGACGGAGACCGTCGTCTACAACACCGAGCGGTTCCTCATGGACCTGAAGAAGAGGATCCCGGCCATCGGCGAGGACGTCAAGGTGATGGCCATGAGGTCCGGAGACATCATAAACATCACCGTCGCCTGCGCCATGGTCGGAAGGCACCTCGACGACCTCGCCGACTACATGGAGACCAAAGAGGTGATCGTCCGGGAGATCGAGGAGAACGTCTGCTCCTGTGCACAAAGGAAGGTCAAGGTCCAGCTGAACGTCGCCGACGACCCCGAGTCCGGATCCGTCTACCTCACCGTCTCGGGGACCTCCGCGGAGATGGGGGACGACGGCTCCGTCGGCCGGGGCAACCGGGCCAACGGCCTCATCACCCTCAACCGCCCCATGAGCATGGAGGCGACGAGCGGGAAAAACCCCATCAGGCACGTCGGGAAGATCTACAACCTCCTCTCCACCCAGATCGCCAATAAAATTGTATCCGAGGTGGACGAGGTCGGCGAGGTCTACGTCCGGATCCTCTCCCAGATAGGTAAGCCCATCGACGAGCCCCACATGCTCAGCATCCAGACCACGGTGAAGGAGGGGGCCAACTACTCCCAAGTCCAGGCCGAGGCGGAACAGATCGCAAACCAGTGGCTCGACGACATCCTGGTGATCCAGGAGAAGCTGATGAAGGGGGAGCTGAAGACTTTCTGAGGAGAGGTCTTCATAAAAACCCGTCAGAAGCCGAAGAGGAACTTCTGGAGGTCGTCCCCGCCAGGGCGGGGAAGACGACCGACTAGTTGAGGACGCAGGCCCGGAGGCCGAGGCTTCCAGATATCTCCGGCAGGAGGAGATTGATCCCCATGAGGGCTAGGTTCAGCAGGAGGGAGAGAGGGCGAGCCTCGATACCGCGTCCGTCCCTGTCCCGCCTGACCCTTTGTCGAAAGACTGATCCGTGCCGCCTTCGCTCATCCTGGAGATGCTCGAGCTTCCTCTAAAACAGATCGGCTCGAAGAAGTTCTATGGAAATATTCGACCTCAAATCTGGTCGTTCTTTTTCAGATTGTATCACCAGCTTTATAGCGATGAAATTCCACAATTATGATCCAAGTCCTATGCGAAGGAGAGATATCATTGACCCGAGGTAAATCTTTCGGATTTATATTGCTGGCCTTGTTGTTTTTTTTACTCGCATCCTCGACCGTCCAAGCATCAGACCTGCAGAGCCCCCTGACCGAGGAGGAGTGGCAGCTGGCCCGCCTGGTGAACGAGTACCGGGAGGAGAGCGGCCTTGGGGCCGTCCTGGTCACAAACTCGCTGACCAAAGTCGCCCGAGCCCACGTCGCAGACCTGAACGCCCACCATCCCGATACTGCCACCTATGGAACGGGCGAATGCAACCGCCACAGCTGGTCTAGCTTCGGCGACTGGACGGCGGTCTGCTACACCGGAAGCGCCCAGGCATCGGCGATGTGGAACAAGCCCCGGGAGATCACCGAGAGCTACACCGGCAACGGCTACGAGGTCGCATACTGGAGCGGTCAGGGGGCGACGCCCTCGTCCGCCATGGGCGAGTGGAAGAATAGCGCCGCCCACAGCGACACCATCCTCCAGCAAGGCATCTTCGCCGGGACGGTCTGGCAGGCGATGGGGGTGGCCATCGACGGCGACTACGCCGTGATCTGGTTCGGCACAGACACAGACCCCGCGGGCCCCGTCCCCGTCACCGACACCTCGGAGGCCGAGGCGGCATACGCCGGCCTGACCCTCGCGGCCAGGAAGGGGGAGTACGCGCCGGGCGAGACCGTCGAGTTCGTCCTGAGAAAAGTGACCCCTGGAAGCGCGAGCCTCGTAGGGGCTTACTACGAGATCGAGAAGGATGTGGACGGCGAGTGGAGATCCTACTACAGGACAAGCCCCGATAATTGGCGGTTCAAGACGCCGGTCATCGAGTTCGGCGGCGTGGCGAAGGCGATCCAGTGGGACCAGCGCCAGAGGGGCGATCCCGATAACGTCGCCTCCCGGGGCGGGTACAGGATGAAGTTTTTTGCGCCCGAGGCCTTCGACGGCTTCTTGACCGCGGAGTTTGCGATCGTTTAGGCGATTGAACAAAAGGCGGCTTATCGTCTCCTGGGGCTAGACCAATATCCGCCTCAGGAGACGCTCTAAGCGGAATTGAGGCTCGAATCACCAGGGGAGCCTTCTGCTCCAGCCCCCATTTTTCAGTGTTTCTCAAAGCGAGGCGCGAGCAACAGCACCTTGGGGCGCAACGCCTACAGATTTAAAGAAGGGGATCTCTTTTCGGACACGCTCAAACTTCCAGCGAAATTCACAGGATTGAAGAAACTCATACGATCGAAGGTACAAAAACTATTTTAATAAGATTGGATCTTAGATTATTTGAGGCGATTGAATTGAGGTTTAGTTTGATAACGATATCTGCGATTCTGTTAGTTCTGCTCCAAACGGGCTCACCTAATGAATATTCAAACGAAAATATAAATAACCCATCTCTTGACGGGTCTCAACTTCCCGAGGGCTGGCAGAGGATCGTCGACCTCCCCCGCCAGGTTAACGACTTCGCGAGAGACCCCAACGATCCGGAGGTGATCTATGCGGGCGCAGGCCTTTCTGGATCGGGCTCAGGCGTCTATAAGAGCGAGGACGCAGGTCTCACCTGGAACCTGGCATCATCGGGGCTGCCAACCGAAGACGTCTCTGCCTTAGCTGTTCACCATGGCAACTCCGATATACTTCATGCCGACGTTGGGGTTCGTGGTGACATCTTCGCCAGCGAAGATGGGGCGAACAGCTGGAGAAAAGTCGGCAACTGTGGCGTATTTGGCAGCCTGAGAAGCAGGTTGTATTCGGCTCCTGATAACGATATGGTTCTTTATGGCGTCTTCTCTGCAGGAGGCCTGATCAGAAGCACAAACGGCGGGATGAGTTGGCAAGCTTGCGATGGTGGCCTTCCGAAGAGCGACGATGAGAGGATAGGAGCGTATGTCATATCTCTGGCCATCGATCCCCTGAACTCGAGGGTGATCTACGCCGGCACCGGCGGATGGGTTGGTCAGGGGCACGGCGTCTATAAGACCGTCGACGGTGGAGATTCCTGGACTTCGGCCAACAGGGGCATTTTGGATTACCGGATTACCGCCCTGGCCGCGGACCCGACGGATTCGCAGACGATCTATGCAGGTTCGGACAAAGGAGAGTTCTTCAGGAGCGTCGATGGCGGTGCGACCTGGGTCGACCTGACCGACCGGCTGCCAAGGGCCAGTTACTCCCTACCAACATTCCAGGCGATAGAGATCGATCCGGCAGATTCAACCGTCTACGTCCTGATGGACCGGGTGGGGTTGCTGTCGAGCAGCGATGGAGGGCTGAGCTGGGAAAGCTATGGAAGGCCCGACGCCCCGGAGGATCTCAGATTTACTGACATGGCCATCAGCCCTGGCCCTCCCACGAGGGCGGTGGTTTGCGTTGAGAGAAATGGGTGCTGGAGGTACGAGATCGCGCCCGAGGAAGGGTGATAAGAAGCTCAGGGTCGGCATATCTGCCCCCCACTGACGCCTTTCGACCCAGGAGGTGTGGCAGAAGAAGGTCTCCACCGCGTTCTTGCCCCTCAGAAGTCGAAGAGGGACCTCTGGCGGTCGTCCTTCTCCGGCTCCATCGGCTCGGCGCCTTGGTCGGAGGGCCCCCCAAATTCGGCCTCCTCAACCGGCTCAGCCTTCTCATCCTCTCGATCGCTCTCCTCCGAGCCCGCCCCGGATTCCCCTTCGCCGACGGCATCAGATTTGGTCTTATCCGCCCTTCGAGGCCGCTCCCTCTTTTCGGTCTGCTCCGGCTTTTTAGTTCCGCCCCAGGCGATCTCTATCTCCGAGACCCTCTCCTCTTCGAGAAGCTCCCGGGCCGCATCGTAGAGCTTGGATACCTTCTTGGTCGTCGGCTTCGTCCCCAGGAGGAGGGCGATCTCCTCGACGGTGAAGTCGAGAAGGGCCGCCACCTTCGGCCCCGTATCCGGATCTTTGAGGAGGAGGGCGAAGAGCCCCATCATCTCCCCCTTGGCCATCCGGGAGCTGATGTGGCAGTGTCGGCCGATCTTCTTTGCCGCCGACTCCCGGACCTGCCTCGCCCCCTTCGTCTGGCCCATCCTCCGCCAGTAGCTCGGCGGCCGGAAGGGTATGTAGCCCCCCTTCTTCTCCGTCCGGGCGGCCTGGACCCCGCCGGTCATCATGAAGGAGGCGTACCGCCACAGGCCGTAGTTCTGGCGCCGCCGGACCCGGCCGAGGAAGACGTCGGCCCGAGATAGCCTCTCGTATCCGGCGGCAAGGTCTGCGGGCTTGTAGACGAGGGGAAGGTTCTCGTCGATCCAGTGGACCAGGTCCTCGGGGCTCTCGTCGAGGGACCACGCGATCTGGACGGCCTCCCCGAGGCTCGAGCCCCTCAGGATCTTGGCGACCCCGTCGAAGATCGAGGCCTTGGCGTCCCGGACCGCCGTCGCCACCTCGCCGACCTCCCTCGCCCCCTCCAGGGCGGCCTGGAGGTCGTTTATGCCGCTCCGGAGGTCGCCGTTCGCCATATCGGCGATCTCCTCGACCAGCTCCGGAGTACAGGCCGCCCCCTCCGCCCGGCATATCTCCCGGAGCGCCGAGAGGACGGTGCTCTTGGTGATCCTCCGGAACTGGATCCCCAGGGTCCCCTCCCGGAGGGGCTTGGAGAGGCCGTAGTAGTCGTTGGCGATCAGGACCACCGGCTGGTCGGCCTCTTTTACGAGCCGCAGCATCGCGGCGGAGCCGCCTCTGTCAGCAGAGCCGTAGAGGTTGTCGGCCTCGTCGAGGATGACGAGCCTTTTTTTTCCTGAGAAGGTCATCATCCTCGCGGCGGCGCCCGCCACCTTCGAGATGGCGGCGGCGGTCCTGCTGTCGCTGGCGTTCATCTCGATCTGGTCCCAGCCCATCTCCTCGGCGAGGGCGAGGGCGGCGGAGGTCTTCCCCACCCCGGCGGGGCCGTAGAGGACGACGGCCCTCTTCTCGGGGATCCCCCTCTCCCAGGAGCGGGCCCACGCCTCCAGCTCCGAGACGGCCTTCCCGTTCCCGAGGACCTCCTTCAGCCTCCTCGGCCTGTACTTCTCCGTCCACTTGATGGCGGTCATGCGATAGTTGCCCGTCCTTCTCCCTCGATCCTTCCCTCGATCCTTCCTTCGGTCCTTCCTCTCCTCTCTTCAGCCCGAAGCCGGCCTTCCCCTCACCAGACGCCCTCGCGGCCGGCGAGCTCCTCGATCTCGATCTCCCAGATCACCATCGGCATCTTCACCATATCCTCCCGGCGGAAGGCCTTACCGGCGTGGCCCCCCATCTCCCCCCTGGTGAAGAGATCAAAGAGCCTCTCCTTCGCCCCCGCGTCGGAGGATAGGCGGACCCTCCCGGAGGCGATGACGCTCCTCCACCTCCCCCCCTCGACGGAGTCGACCTCGAAGGAGACAAAAGGGTTCTCCCTCGCCATATCGAGCTTCTTTCCTGCAAGGCCCGAATGGAGGAGGATGACGCCTCCGGCGTAGACGTAAGACATGGGGAGGACGTAAGGCCGATCCCCCGTCGAGAGGCCGATCCTCCCGAACCTGGATTTGGCGAGGAGCTCCTCGCACTCGTCTCTGGACATCTCCCTCGGCTTCATGCCCCCCCCTCTCGGGTTGAAAGGTTATTAACTTCTCCTTTCCGGGTCGCCAAAGGTTTTTAGCCTCGGTCCGCCAAAGCAGGGGCGATGTTCCAGAAGATTCTGATCGCCAACCGCGGCGAGATCGCCATAAGGATCATGAGAGCTTGCCGCGAGCTCGGCATATCCACCGTCGCGGTCTACTCCGAGGCCGACAGGAACGCCCTCTTCGCCAAGTACGCCGACGAAGCGGTCTTCGTCGGCCCCTCCCCAGCCTCCCAGAGCTACCTCCGGATCGACAGGATCCTCGAGGCGGCGGAGGAGACCGGGGCGGAGGCGATCCATCCTGGCTACGGCTTCCTCTCAGAGAACCCGAAGTTCGCCCGGGCCTGCGAGGAGAAGGGGGTCGTCTTCATCGGGCCGACGAGCAGCTCCATCGACAGGATGGGGAGCAAGATCGCCGCGAGAGACATCATGAAGAGCGCCGGCGTGCCGATAGTCCCGGGGAGCGAGGGGGGTATCAGCAACCCGGCTGAGGCGATGGACCTAGTGGAGGCGATCGGCTACCCGGTGATGCTGAAGCCGGCGGCCGGAGGCGGCGGTATCGGCATGAAGATCGTATGGGAGGAGAAGGACCTCGCCCCCGCCCTCGACTCGGCCCGGTCGATCGCCAGGTCCGCCTTCAGCGACGAGACCGTCTACATCGAGAAGTACCTCACTGAGCCGAGGCACATCGAGTTTCAGATCCTCGCCGACTCCAAGGGAAAGACGATCTACGTCTCCGACCGGGAGTGCTCGATCCAGAGGCGCCACCAGAAGCTGATCGAGGAGTCGCCCTCGCCGATCATGACCCCGGAGCTCCGGGAGGAGATGGGATCGATCGCCGTCCGGGCGGCGGAGGCGATAGACTACCGGTCCGCGGGCACTGTCGAGTTCATGTACTCGAAGGGAGAGTACTACTTCCTGGAGATGAACACCAGGCTCCAGGTCGAGCACCCCATCACCGAGATGGTGACGAGCGTCGACCTGGCGAAGGAGCAGATCCGGATCGCCGCCGGAGAGCCCCTAGCCTACTCCCAGGACGAGATCGAGATCCGCGGCTGGGCGATCGAGTGCCGGGTCAACGCCGAGGACCCCCTCAACGACTTCGCCCCATCCCCGGGGAGGATCAAGAGGTATCGGAGCCCCGGCGGCCCCGGGATAAGGGTCGACAGCGGGGTTTATGCCGGGTTCCTGATCCCGCCCTACTACGACTCGATGATATCGAAGGTGGTGGCCATGGGGAGGGACAGGAACGAGGCGATAGCGAGGATGGAGCGGGCCCTCTACGAGTACATCGTCACCGGCGTCAAGACGAACATAAACTTCCACCTGGCGGTCCTCCGGCACGAGAGGTTCAGGCGGGGCGACATCAACACCAACTTCCTCAAGGAAGAGGCGATCATGGAGGAGGTGAAGAAGGTGACGGAGGCGGAGCGGGAGAAGGAGCTCTCCCTCGCCTCGGCCCTCGGCGCCGACACCCGGAAGGTGGCGGCCATATCCGCAGCCGTCGGGGCCTACATGTCCCAGCGAGAAAATCCCGGCTCCGAGGAGTAGGTCCCGCCGTGACGAGGGAGGAGGTGAAGAGGGGCCTGATCGGAGGCCTCGGGTCCTGGATCAGCGGCCAGGAGCTGGCAGCTTCCCTGGGGATCAGCCGGGCAGCCGTCTGGAAGGCCGTCGCCTCCCTCCGGGCCGAGGGGTACGAGATCGAGGCCTCAAAGAGGGGCTACAGGCTCTCGGCCCTCCCGGACCTCCTCACCGAGGATCTGATCCGAGAAGGCCTAAGGACGGAGCTCTTGGGGAGGAGGATCATCGCCTCCGAGGCCCTTCCCTCCACCAACGCCGAGGCGAAGAGGTTCGCCGCCTCCGAGGAGGGGACCGTCGTCATCGCCGAGGTCCAGACCGCCGGGAGGGGCAGGATGGATAGATCCTGGCACTCCCCCCGGGGCGGGGTCTGGATGAGCATCATCCTCAAGCCCCAGATACCTCCGGCCCAGGCCTTCAGGGTGAACATCGCCGCCGCCGTCGCCGTCGCCAGGGCCCTGGAAGGGCTCTACGGCCTCGAGGTGAAGATCAAGTGGCCCAACGACCTGATGGTGGGGGGGAGGAAGGTCTCCGGGATCCTGACGGAGATCGGGGCGGATATGGACAGGCTGGATTACGCCGTCGTCGGGATCGGGATCAACGCCAACCTCGACCCCGGCGACCTTGCCGGGGGGTGGAAGGCCACATCGATATCCTCGGAGATCGGGAGGAAGGTCCTGAGGGCGGAGCTCGTCCGGAGGGTCCTGGAGGAGCTGGAGGGGGCATCCCAGGAGATGGAGGCCTCCTCCGGCCGGCTCCAGGAGGAGTGGTCGATCCGGTCCGAAACCCTGGGGCGGAGGGTGAGGATCCTGGCCCGGGACGGCGAGTTCGAGGGGCTGGCAGAGGCCCTGGAGGCGGACGGGTCTCTCGCGGTGAGGAGGGACGGGGGCCTTCTGGAGAGGGTCATCGCCGGGGACTGCGTCCACCTCAGGCCCGCTGGGGAACGGATCTAGGTACCTCTTCTCGGCGGAGGTTATTTGTACGGGGATATTTTTGAGATGGGGGGGTGTCCGGAGATGAAGAGGAAGATGGAGGTGGAGGGGATAGCCAGGGAGACGCTCTACTTCATCCTGGAGGCGTCCCGATCTACCCTCCCGGTGGAGTTTGCGGGGCTCCTCCGGGCCGAAGACGGCGTCATCACCGAGGTGATCATGCTCCCGGGGACGGAGGCGTCGAGCAAGAGCGCCCTCATCCGGCTTTACATGCTCCCCAACATGAGGATAGCGGGCTCCGTCCACAGCCACCCCTCCCCCGACATCCGCCCCTCCCAGGCGGACCTGATCTTCTTCTCCAAGACCGGCGACTATCACATCATCGCGGGGATGCCCTTCGACATGGACAGCTGGATCTGTTATGACAGGACGGGCGCTCCCCGGGACCTCCCCGTCCTGGACGTGGAGATCGATGAGGACGAGGAGGGCTGGTTTGATTAGGGTTCTCGCCACCGGGACCTTCGACCTCCTCCATCCGGGGCATCTGATGTACCTGGAGCAGTCGAAGGCCCTGGGCGACGAGCTGGTGGTGATCGTGGCCCGAGACGCCAACGTCCAGCACAAGCCGAGGCCGATCATCCCCCAGGAGCAGAGGCTCCTGATGGTATCGGCCCTGAAGATGGTGGAGAGGGCGGTCCTGGGGAGCGAGAGGGATATGTTCCAGCCGATCGAGGAGCTGAGGCCCGACGTCATCACCCTGGGCTACGACCAGCACTTCGACGCCCTCCTCCTCCAGGAGGAGCTGGCCACCCGGGGGATCGGGGCCCGGGTGGTGAGGCTGGAGGAGCACGACCCCTGCCCCCTCTGCAGCTCCCGGAAGATCGTCGCCAAGGTCCTGGAGGACCGCCTTTCACCGACCCCGGGGTCGGAGGGGACCCGGATCACACCATAGCGCCAGTTACTTATACCGACCGTCCCTCTTTGCCGACCATATGGCCCCAAAAGTCGCAGTTGGCGGCACCTTCGACCCCATCCACGACGGCCATATCGCCCTTTTGAGGAAGGCCTTCGAGGTGGCGGAGGAGGACGGGGAGGTGGTGATCGCCCTCACCTCCGACGGGATGGCCAAGAGTCAGAGGACGAGGCCGGTCCGTAACTTCGATACGAGGGTCCGGAACCTGAGGGCTGCCCTGAAGGAGAACCTGGGGAGGGAGGACTTCGAGATCGAGATGCTCCACACCTTCTACGGCTCGGCGATCGAGGAGGATTACGACTTCATCGTCGTCTCCCCGGAGACGGAGCCTATGGCCTGCAACATCAACGAGATCAGAAGGGAGAACGGCCTTTCACCCCTCAAGATCGTGATGATCGACTACCAGCTGGCCGAGGACGACGTCCGGATCTCCTCGACCCGGATCTGCGGCGGAGAGATCGACTCCCACGGCAGGATGCTCGTCTAGTTTGATCCGCTGGGATGGCCCTCTCCGGAGACGGCAGGAGGGCCGATCGGTCGCCCGGGACCGTAATCCATATCAACTCACACAATAAAAGGGCGAAGCATGAAGCTTCGCCTCTTCGCGCTCTTCGCGCTATTTTTGGTCTGCATTGTGCCTGCCGTGGGGGAGGGGTATGCGGAGGAGAATCCGCTATATCCTCTGGCCTGGTACAACAAGGGCGTCGCTCTCTCGGAGCTGGGAAGATACGAGGAAGCCGTCGCTTCCTACGACAACGCCCTCGAGCTCGACCCGGAGTACGCCCTCGCCTGGAACAACAAGGGGATCGCCCTCAGCGCCCTGGGAAGAAACGAAGAGGCCCTGGCCTGCTACAATCGCTCCCTGGAGATAGACCCCGACTACGCCCCCGCCTGGAACAACCGGGGGGTGGTTTTGGAGGCCCTGGGGAGGGGAGACGAGGCCCTCGAATCCTACGATAGGGCCCTGGAGGTCGATCCGGCCTACGCCCTCGCCTGGAGCAACCAGGGCGGTGTCTTCTACAGCCGGGGAGATTACAACCGCTCCATCGAGTGCTATGAGAGGGCCCTCGAGATCGACCCCCGGAGCCGGGAGGCCTGGAACAACCTGGGGAGGTCCCTCTTCGCCGCGGGCGAGTACGAAAGGTCCATCGAGGGTTACGATGAGGCCCTCAAGATCGACCCCCTCTACGCCACCGCCTGGAACAACAAGGGGATCGCCCTCGGGACTTTGGGACGCCACCAGGAGGCCCTCGACTGTTACGAGGAGGCCCTGAAGATCGAGCCCTCCCACGTCATGGCCCTATACAACAAGGGGATCGCCCTCGGACTTCTCGGACGGCAGGAGGAGGCGGTCGAATGCTACGACGCCGTCCTGAAGGTCGATCCGAGCTACCCCCCGGCCTGGTACAACCGGGGGGTCGCCCTCGGCCTCCTCGGAAGGCAAGAGCAGGCGGCGGCCAGCTACGATGAGGCTTTGAAGCTCGATCCGGGTTACGCCCAGGCGTGGAACAACCGGGGGATCGCCCTGGGATCCCTGGGAAGGCAGGAGGAGGCGCTCCAGTCCTACCAGCGGGCCCTCGAGATCGACCCCGCCTACTCCCAGGCGTGGTACAACCAGGGGGTCGCCTTCAGCGCCCTCGGCCGGTACCAGGAGGCGATCTCCTCCTACGATCGGGCTCTGGAGCTCGACCCAGAGCTTTCGGAGGCATGGAACAACAAGGGGATCGCCCTCAGCGCCCTGGGGAGACACCAAGAGGCGATCGAATGCTACGAGAGGGCGCTGGAGGTGGGGCTGGCTTCGGCCGGAAACCTCACCAAGGCCGATTTCGATATCGATTCCGATATCAATCCCGACAGCTCGGACGGACCCGAAACCGGACCGGATCTCCAGGAGGGCCTCCCCGAGGCGAACGAATCGGCAGCCATGGCGGGCGCGGTCCTGGAGGGGCCGGACCCGGAGGTCGGTCCCGGCCCATAGGGCCGTATAAATCGTTAAAAGTAGATCCTGTTGGCGTGATCTGGGGGCTGGAGCAGGGCCTAATCCTGGTCGGACCGGCTGACGTTCTTCAGCCGATCGATCCCCCCGATCTCCTCGATCGCCGAGGCGACGGAGGGGGGTACGAGCCTCCTCCACCCCTCGTCTCCGGCGAGGATCATCCTCCGGATGGCGGTCCCAGAGTAGACCTCCCTCCTGTACATCGGCGGCCTTCTCACCTCCATCCCCGCCTCGACGAAGAGCTGGACGACGAGGGGGTTGTTGGAGTAGACGACGTCGAACTTCGGGGTCATCGCCTCGACGTGAGCGACCCAGACGGCGTTCCTCTCCATGTCCACCAGGGGTATGACGTAACAGGTCGCGTCCAGCCCCCGGAGGGCGGGCCAGATCATGCTGATCCTCTCCCCGGCGGTGAAGGGGTTCTCGGTTGTGTGGCTTGCCTGGGCAGACCCGAGGCCGACTACGACCTCGTCCACCTCCTCGACGATCTTCTGGAGGACGGCCTGGTGGCCGAGGTGGTAGGGCTGAAACCGTCCGATGTACAGGCCTCTATTCATAGGATCTCTTTTCCGATCAGCTTTATCGACCTCTCCTTGTTCGGCCCTATCGGCGATCCGACGACGATCTGGGTCACCCCCGTCGCCAGGAGCTCGTCGACCCGCGCCCTGCACTCGACGGGGGTTCCCGATACGGAGAAGACGTCTATCATGGTGCTGGTGACGGCGGCTAGGGCCGAGCCGAAGTCGCCTTTGGCGATGGCCCGGGAGACGGCCGCCGCCTCCTCAGCCTCTATGCCGTGGCGGGAGAGGACCGTCTCGGGGGAGCCGGCGACGATGAAGGCGACGACGATCTTCGCCTCGTTCGCCGCCTTATCGGGGTTTTTGTCAGCGCTGAAGCTGGTGTAGGCGGAGATCTCCACCTCTTTGGGGTCCCGCCCCGCCTTCTCCGCCCCCTGCCTCACCAGGGGGACGGCATACTTGAAGTCGTCGGGGTGGCTCGCGTTCACCAGGACCCCGTCGGCGATCATCCCCGCCATCTCCAGCATCTTCGGCCCCTGGGCCCCGATGTATATCGGGATCTTTCCGGCGGAGAAGGCGAGCTGGGCTCCCGCCATCCCGTGCCCCTCCACCCTCTTCTTCGCGAGGAGCTCCCGCAGCGCCGCCACCGAATCCCTGACGGCGGAGAGGGGCTTCTCCCAGGCGATCCCCATGGCGTCGAAGGTGGCCTTGTCCCCGGGGCCGATCCCCAGGATCGCCCTCCCGCCGGAGATCTCGTTGATGGAGGCGATGCTGGAGGCGGTGACGGCGACGTTCCTGGTGTAGGGGTTGGTGACCCCGGTGCCGAGCCTGACCCTGCTCGTGGCGAGGGCGAGGATCGCGAGGGTCGAGTAGACGTCTCGGTTGTTGTAGTGATCGGTGATCCAGATGGTGTCGAAGCCCGCATCTTCCGCCAGCTTTGCCATGTAGCCCACCTTCAGGGCGGGCTCATTTGGGACGAACTCTATTCCGAACAATCTCCTCTCTCCAAGAGTATCCGGTCGCCGGGGGCGAGGCCGAATAGATCCTTTGCGCTCCCCCCGTTGACCGCAATTTCTGCAAACCCATGGGACCCAAGGGTTATAAGGGGTTCGTCGGCCCCCGCCTCGGCGTACGTCCTCGCCCGGCGGAGGCGTCTCCCCATCAGCTCGACCCGGTCCCAGGGGATCGCGGCCGAGTTGAGGACGACGTTTCCGAATCCGTCGACGTAGATCACCTCCGCCTCGATCCCCTCATCCAGGATCCGGGCCCTCCCGAAGTCGAGGCCCGCCGGATCCACCGCCGGTCCGAAGGACCCGGGGTCTCCGCCCGAGGCGAGGACCGCCGCCGCCGGGGCGAAGACGTCCCGGCCGGCGAAGGTGGGGGCCGCCCCCTCGAAGAAAGAGGGCCCGATCATCCAGGCCGCAGGCTCCCCCGCGGATTTCGCCGCGGGGATGAGCAGGCCGTTGTCGGGGCCGACGAATAGGTGGCCTCCGCTCGCCACGACGATCCCGAGCCGGTCGGTGCCGACGCCGGGGTCGACGACGGCGAGGTGGACCGTTCCCTTGGGAAAGTGCCCGGCGGCGGCCATCAGGGCGAAGGCCCCGGCCCGAACGTCCTGGGGCGGCACGTCGTGGGCGATGTCGACGAGGATCGCGTCCCCAATCCGGGAGAGGATCGCCCCCTTCATCTCCGCCGGATAGAGAGACCCGAAGTCCGAGAGGAGGGTGATGATCGGTCTCTTTGGATAGCCGCTCATGGTCCCCCTCTTGCCCCTACCCGTTTAAGGCGTTCTCCCTTCCCCGAGAGGTAGATCCCCAACGGTGCGGCTTGCACGCCTCCAGGCTGATGGAAAAGTTCAACAGGGAGAAAGGTTTATGGGGGACCCCGGGAGATGTTGTAACATGGCAGATTGTGAACTTTGTGGACTTGCTAAGCCAACCCTGGTGCCGGTGAAAGTTCAGGTGCATACCCTCGCAAACCCCGAAGGGGCGTACAAGGGGCTCTGTCAGGACTGCCTCGCCTCCTGCGAGGCGGCCTATCAGCAGCACTTCGGCGAGAAGAAAGAGGCGAAGAAGTAAGGCCCTGAAGGCTCCACGACGGCATTATCCTTTTTTTCCGCCGTCTATCCTGGGGCCGCTAGCCTCGGGCCGAAGGCGGGGTGACCTGATGCAGAAGGAGGAGAAGGTGGTGGTGGTGCTGCTATTGATGGCCCTCGGATCCCTCGCCGCCGCCTCCTGGGGGCTCGGGGACTTCGATCCCGCCCCCGAGAAGGTGGCCATCGTCGCCGAGGGGACGGCAGCCTCGGTCCAGAGGACCGAAGGCGGCCACCTCATAATCAGGCTCTACTCCTCCCAGATGCCGATATTCGTGAGCCAGGACTCCGGCGCCGATCTCTTGGCAGGAAGGATCGCCAGAGGAGACCGCATCCGGGCGAAGGGGGAGATCGCCTGGTATGAGGGACGCCGGGAGATCGCGGTCCAGGGGGCCGCGGACGTGGAGGTCCTCTGATGACGCTGATAGCCGACGGCTCCGTCCATCTCCTCTCTCTCGACAAAAGGACCCTCTACGCTGAAGATGACGGCTGGCAGTGCGAGCTGGAGGACGGATCGAGGGTGGGTCTTGGGATCGTCTTTGAGGCGGTGGACCTCACCACCTCTCTCGGCCTCGAGGAGGAGTATCCCTTCGTCGTGGAGGCGGCGATCGTCCCCCGGCCGGAGGCCCTCGATGGCGAGGTCGTCCTGGAGGTCTCCGAGGAGGAGAGCCCCAGCCGCGAGCGGCTCATATTCGACGTATACCGCCACTATCGCGGCGTTCCCATCAACATCGACGCCCTCCAGCCCGCCCGGGCCTCCTGCGGCGCCTCAGCCTTCGTCGCCGACCAGATCGTCCGGCCGGAGAAGACCGCCTCGGGTCAGATGATCGAGGTCCGCCACTTCAGAAGCGTCGAGGACGCCCTCGCCTTCACCCGGGAGTTTTACGTCTTCATCTCTCCGATCGTCTTCGAGTTCCTCGACTATCTCCTCGACCAGCCCCTGGGGCGGGGGACGGGGCGGGATATGATCAGGAGGCTTGCGAAGGGGAGATGATCTCAAAATGGTCGAGATCGGATCATAACAGACTATCTCCTTGGTTTTTGAGCCTCCGATTACATCGACAAACTCCCATAAATGAGGAGGGAACGATCCTCAGGGGAAAAATTGATGATCGATCAGATCCTTTGCGTTGAATAAGCCGCTGCCGAGGCGGTGCTTCGCCGCGGGAGAGGGTCTTCATGATATACCTTTATTACACCGACCAGTTCCAAAGATACGACTTCGGCCCGGAGCACCCCCTGAGCCCCATCAGGGTGAGCCTTGCCCATAAGCTGATCGAGGATTCGGGGCTGATCGACGAGAGGACTCGGGTATTGAGGCCGGAACCCGCCACCGAGGAGGAGCTATCCCTCGTCCACACCCTGGAGTACCTCGAGGCGGTGAGGGAAGAGGCGCCGGACCTGGCCTTCGGCCTCGGGAGCGACGATACCCCCGTATTTCCCGGGATCTTCGAGGCGTCATGCTCCATGGCAGGCGGGAGCATCGAGGCGGCAAAGAAGATCCTGGAGGAGGACTGCGCCGCCTTCAACCTCGCCGGCGGCCTCCATCACGCCTTCCCCACCCAGGCTGCGGGCTTCTGCGTCTTCAACGACGCCGCCCTCGCCATCTCGGTCCTGAAGAGGAGGTTCTCCCGGGTCCTCTACATCGACATCGACGCCCATCACGGCGACGGGGTCCAGCAGATCTTCTACGAGGACCCGGAGGTTCTGACCTTCTCGATCCACGAGTCCGGCAAATACCTATTTCCTGGGACGGGCTTCGTCGACGAGGCGGGGGCGGGGCCGGGGCTCGGCTACTCCGTCAACGTCCCAATGCCGATGAACGCCGGCGACCGGGACTTCCTTCTGGCCTTCGAGGAGGTGGGACCCAAGCTCTTCGACTGGTTCCGGCCGGAGGCGGTGGTGGCCCAGCTGGGGGTGGACACCCACTACTCCGACCCCCTGACGAGCCTCAACGTCACCCTCCGGGGGTACGTCGCCGCCGTCCGCCGGATCGTCGATCTTACCAATAGGTACGCGAAAGGGAGACTTCTGGCCCTCGGCGGCGGGGGGTACAACCTGGCGGTGGTCCCGACCGCCTGGACCTCTGCCCTGGCCATTATGAGGGGCGAGCCGGTCCCCGAGTATCTCCCGCCCTACTGGGTGGAGCTCTTTTCCAACGTCGTCGGCTACGTCCCCCTCTCCTATCCGGACCTGGAGGTGAGCCCCGGCATAGAGACCCAGAAGAGGGTCTCCGCCGAGCTCGCCGAGACCCTGGAGGAGCTGACGAGGGTCCACTCGAAGATCCACCCCGGCCTCCTCTGACCCGCCGGCCGGCATCATCGACCTCCCGCCCCATCGAAGACGATCCTCATCTCCTCGGCCCCGCCGTCCACCGCCACCCTCTCAAAGCCCATCTTCTTTATCAGCTTCAGAGCCGGGAGGTTATCCTCCAGCACCTCAGCGGTGAACCCGACTAGGCCCCTCCTCTTGGCGATATCCGTCAAGTAGGTGTGGAGGAGCGTCCCCACCCCCCGGCGCTGGTAGTCGTCTCTGACCACCACCGCCAGCTCAGCGAGCTCCCCCCTACCGCCCCTGCTGTACTGGCCTATGCCGATGACTACCTCCCTCTCTCCCCGGAGGAGGAGGGCGAGGATCACCATATCCCTGGAGTAGTCCACCGCCACGAAATCCTGGATCCGGGAGTGGTGCATCTCCCTCCTCGCCGAGGCGAACCTCCGATAAAGGGTCTTATCGGATAGGGAGTAGAAGAACTCCTTGACTAGAGGCTCATCGCTGATCTTGACGGGCCTGAGGAAGATCCAAAGCCCCGACCTCGTCACCTTCCACGCCTCCAGATCCTCGGGGTAGTCGGAGGAGCGATATATCTGGTCCCGATAGACGAGGGAGAGCTCCCGGGCCGCTTCCATAAGCCGGGGCCTGAACATCGGATGGGATATGCCGATCAGGCTCATCGCCCTCTCCCTCACGCTCCTTCCCCGGAGGTTGGCGATGCCGTACTCGGTCACCACGTACTGGACGTCTCCCCGGTGGAAGGTGGCGCTCGCCCCCGGGGCGAGGCGGGGGACGATCCGGCTCGCCCTGCCGTCGGGGGAGAGGGAGGGGAGGGCGAGGATCGACCTTCCTCCGGGGGCGAGGGCCGCCCCCCGCATGAACTCCGCCTCGGCGCCGACGCCAGAATAAAACCTCCCCCCCAGGGACTCGGCGGTGGCCTGGCCGGTGAGGTCGATCTCGAGAGCGGTGTTTATCGCCGTCAAATTCCTCATGCTCGCGATGACGGCAAGGCTCGCCGTCCGGTCGATGGGCCTGAAGAGGACGGCGGGATTTTTATCGAGGAGGTCATAGGTCTCCCTCCTCCCGACGGCGAAAGAGGCGACGGCCACGCCGGGGTCGATGCTCTTTCTGCTGTTGTCGATCGCCCCCGACCTCAATAGCTCCGCCGCCCCATCGGTGAAGAGGTCGCTGTGGAGCCCCAGGTGCCTCTTCTCCGATAGATGAGAGAGGACGGCATCGGGCAGCCCCCCGAAGCCCACCTGGAGGGTGGCCCCGTCCTCGACGATCCGGGCGACGTTCTCACCTATCCTCTTCACCACCCCCTCCGGGAGGGGCCAATGGTGCTCGAGGAGGGGCTCGTCGTGAACGACGACGTAGTCGAGGTCCCGGAGGCTTACGATCCCGTCGCCGAGGACGTAGGGCATCCGGGGGTTCGCCTGGGCTGCCACGATCTTCGACCCCTCCACGGCGGCCAGGACGGCGTCGACGCTGATCCCGAGGCTGACGTTCCCGGCTTTGTCGGGGAGGGAGGTCTGGACGAGGGCGAGGTCGATGGGGATCACCTCCTGGCGGATCAGGTCCGGGACGGCGGAGAGGAAAACAGGGGTGTAGTCCGCCGAGCCGTCGTTGACGGAATCCCTCGCCGCCTCTCCGATGGCGAAAGAGTTGATCCGGAGGCTCTCTTTCAACCCCTCCTCGGCATAGGGGGCCGATCCGAGGCCGTATATCGATAGAATCTCTAGGTCGAAGAGCTCCGTCGAGGAGGCCCGGAGGTGGTCCAAAAGCCCCCGGACCAGGGCCTGGGGCTCTCCGCAGGCCGTCCCGACGAAGATCCTGGCCCCGGACCGGAGGACCCCGAATATCTCCTCCATCGGGACGAACTTCTCGGGAAACCGCCTCTTCCACCTATCCCCGTCGACGCGGACCAATGATCCCATCCTTCAATACCCCAAGAGCGGCGGATCAGGCCAGGGGAGCGGAACCCCAAGCCGAGCCCTTTTCCCGGCGGGATGACCCTCGCCTCCGCCGGAGCCCTCTCCGAGGAAGGGTCCGGTCCGGAGGGGGCCGGGTCCGGATCTGCCTGCCGTCCCGCCGAAGGTCTTCGGCTGCCGGGAAGCCGAGTCTCGTCGATCCGGCGGTCCCCTACGCCGGTGGTTTCAAATCAGGCCTCCGCCTCTTTCGCTATCCTCAGACCCCACCGGTTCAGCTTACCGACGTCGGACCTGGCGAGGTCGGCGACCTTCAGCCTCCAGGCTCCCCGGACCTGCTGTCCCCGGAGCTTCTGGAGGTCGGGGGTCGTGGCGGAGGTGTAGCTTTTGATGATGTTGTCTGTGGCCATCCCCTCCCGCAGGTGGAGGGGGACGGCCGTTCCCGCCGGGGAGATGAGGGTCACCTCCAGGTCGCCGATGAAGCCGTGGGTGATGTCGACGTAGACCTCCAAATCCCTCACCCTCCCGGGGTCGGTGGTGCTGATCGCCGCCACGATCCCGCTGGGGTCGTTGTCGGGGATGGTGGCCGCCGGGGCGTCCTCCAGGGTGACGGACCCGGCCTTCTCCCCCTCGATCTCCAGCTCCCACCGGTTGAGCCTCCCCGTATCCCGAGCTGCCAGGTCCTGGACGAGAAGGGTCCAGTCCCCCTGGACGAACTGGCCGGCGAGGGAGGCGAGGGCGGGGGTCGTCATCGGGTCGAAGGTCGCCCTGATGTCGTCGGAGCCGCCGCCGTTCCTCTCGTGGATCACGACGAACTTCCCCGAGGGGGCGATGAGGGTCAGCCGGAGGTCTCCGATGAAGGAATGGGAGATGTCGACGGTGACCCGGGCCCTGGATAGGTTGGCGGCCTCGGAGAAGGAGATCGAATCCCTAACCCCCTCGGGGTCGTTGTCGGGGATGGGGAGGTCCGGGGTTCGGGCCTGCTTGAAGACCTTGTCCCTCCCCTCGCCCCGGAGGCGGAGGGCCTCGGCCACCGCCCTCGCCGCATCGACCCGGCCGTGGCCGAACCACGGGCTCCAGCTCCCGGCCGGGTCTCCGACGTCGACGAAATCGCCGCGGTCGAAGGGGGGGATCGGCGAGACGTCCCAGCTAGTATCGGGGTCAAAGCTGGCGGGGGGCGTCCGGGAGTACCCGCCGAGGTTCAGGTCCTTCGAGGCGGTCCTCTTCAGGATCGATACCACCTCCAGGGCCGACAGGTCGGGGTTTGCCGAGATGACCAGGGCGGCTATCCCCGCCACCAGGGGGGCGGCGCTGGAGGTGCCGCCGAACTCTTCCGTCACCGGGATACGCTCGCCGGAGGCGGTGGTGATCCCGAGCCCCTGGAGGGTCAGCCTGTAGTAGGAGTGGAGGTTGCTCGTGGGGGCAGTGATGGAGATACCGCTGCCGTAGTTGGAGTAGTGGCTCCTCTGGGCCATGCTCGATAAGGCGGCGACGATCATCACCCCGGGGATGCCGACGAGCTGGTTCTCGAACCTGCGGGCGGTATCGACCCCCACCCAGAGGGGGCTTCCGTCGGGCCTGATCACCCAACCGTCGGTGAAGGGGACCTCCATCGAGCCAGTGTGATTTACGGGGCAGTTGGCGTTACCCGCGGCCCATACGAAGACGATACCCCGCCCCCGGCGCCCCCCGGCCCTGGAGAGGTCGCCGATCAGCCGGACCACGGCGGGGGCGAAGTCGAGGGTGGGGCTCGACCCCCAGGAGTTGGAGAGGACGTCCACCTTGTCGGCGAGGTAGCTCAGGGCCGTCATGACCTTGTCGTCGCTGATGAGCAGGTACCCCGAGTCGTCCACCTCCCACTTTATCGGGAGGAGGCGGCAGCCGGGGGCGGCTCCCACCGTCAGGGCCGAGTCCGCCTCGGCGGCGATCACCCCGCAGCAGGAGGTTCCGTGGTCGTCGCCCCGGGTGTACATCTCGGAGGGGTCGGCACCGATGTTGATCTCTTTGACCAGGGTCGTCCCCCTGAAGTAACCCCATCCGGCAAACTTCTCGGGGGAGTCGAAGTCGGCATGGTCGAGCCTGCATCCGTCGTCGGTGACCCCGACGACGACGCTTCCGCTCCCGAAGCTCCCGAGGATCCGCCAGGCGTCCTCGCACATCGACGACGACCGGGGATCGAAGCTCCTCCCGGAGAAACGGGTGTGGAGGTGCCACTGGAGGGAGTAAGCGGGGTCCCTCGGAACCTCGAAATCGTAGGTGGCCATCCGCCGGTTGAGGTCGTGGTCCGCGGTCTCGACGGCCGGCTCCTGCTCCATCAGCTTCACCACCAGCTTCACCGGGTTCATCCCCGTCCCGTCGGTCAGCTGGAAGAGGTGGTCCCGGTCGGAGTAGGACTTGAGCCTTAACAGGCCGTACTTCCCGGCGAAGGCATCCACATCTTCAGCCGGGAGAGGCTCCCGGAAGGTGACGATGATCCGGTCTGATATCAGAAACTCCTCCCCCGTCTCCGCGACCCGGTAGGCGTGGTGGGTGGGGGCGATGTGTCTGGTCATGCTCATCAGCTGCTCGAGATCCCCGGCCCTCGTCGTGACCTTCGAGGATCGAGAGGAGACCCTCTCGGCATCGGAGATCCCCATCTCTTCAAGATCCTCCGGGAGCGCCCGGACGACGAACTGGTCCTCCTCCTTCTCGAGGGGGACCTTCTTTCCCGCCCGGTAGGTGTATGTCGTATCTTCCTTGGTCATGGCCATCACCTTAGATATAACATCTTTCTATTTTGTACCTGCAAGAGATATATCTCCTTCGATTAGTTGGATATATCTCCGGCAGTATCAAACCAAACTGTTATATTTATATTAAAAATTCGTATTTGAGATCTTCAAACCATGAAGGACTATTTAAAAGATAAGAGGGATTGATAGTATCTATTTTTTGCTCCATCTCCGGGTATGTCCATCCATTAAAAATGACGCCATCCCATGAGAGGTTTCCATAAACTTTTATGTTACTTAAAGTGGCGGTCAAACCCGAGAGAGGATACTTTCGCCCCCCGCTACCCATGATCCTATCAGAAGGAAAGGCGATCATCCGAAGGTGACAACCCTGGAGAAGATGGCCCGCCTCGCCGCAGGGAGCAGCTTCGACTCCGTCGGCCCTGCCTCCGGCCACGCCCTCGATCTCGCCAAGGTGGAGGCCCTGGGAAGGGGGACGAAGTACGACCTCTGCACCTCCTCGGCGGCGAGGAGGGAAAGAGAGGAAGGCCTCGCCTCGGCGTTGCGGGGAGGGCTCTGCCACTCCTTCACCGGAAGCGGAAGGTGCGTCAGCCTCTTCAAGACCCTCTACACCAACGCCTGCCCCCACGACTGCGGGTACTGCCCCAACGCCTCCACCTCCGCAAAAAAGAGGATCTTCTCCTATTCCCCGGAGGAGCTGGCGAGGATCACCCTCGACCTCTATCAAGAGAACAGAATCGAGGGACTCTTCCTCAGCTCCGGGATCGGGAGGGACGAAAACGAAACGATGGAGGAGATGATCGAGGCGGTCCGGCTCCTGCGGACGGCCCACCATTTCCGGGGATACGTCCACCTCAAGATCCTCCCCGGGTCCTCGAAGGAGCACGTCCGACAGGCGATGGAGCTCGCCGACCGGGTCTCGGTGAACCTGGAGGGGCCGTCAGCGGCGAGGATGGCGGAGCTCTGCCCCTCCAAGGAGTACGAAAATGACATCCTGGCGAGGCAGAGGTACATCCGGGACCTCTCCCGAGATCTCGCCTTGCCCGCCGGCCAGACGACCCAGATGGTGGTGGGGGCGGCCGGAGAGACCGACCGGGAGATCTTCGACCGGATGCTCATCGAGTACGACATCCTGAACCTTAAGCGGGTCTACTTCTCCGCCTTCACCCCTCTCGCGGGGACGGCCTTCGAGGACCGAAAGAAGGCGCCGGCATGGAGGGAGCACCGCCTCTACCAGATAGACTGGCTCCGTCGGGTCTACAAGCTCGACGAAGGGGAGATAGCCGCCGCCTTCGACGACGACGGATTCCTCCGCAACAGCGATCCGAAGGTGGAGATCGCCCGGGCGAGCCTCGAGGAGCCGGTCGACCCGAACGGCGCCTCCTTTGCGGAGCTTATCAGGGTCCCGGGGATAGGCCCCAAAACCGCGAGGAGGATCCTCATCTGTAGAAAAAATAGCCGGATCGAGAGGATGGGGGATCTGGCCAAGCTGGGCGTCGCCGCCCGGCGGGCGGGGCCGTTCCTGAAGGTAGGAGGAAAGGCGGGGGCGACCCTGGACCGGTGGGGGGCGTGATGAGGACGGGAGAGCTTCTCTGGCGTCTCGCCGCCCACCGCGACTCGAACGACCGGCTGATGGGCCGGGCGAAGACCCTCTCGCCGGAGGAGATGGAGGGCTCGACGGACCCGGAGGTCCTCAGGATCCGGAGGATGGCCCTCGCCGTCCGGGGCGAGGTCTGCAGGATGAGGGGTTTTATCAGGCTCGCCCCCCTGGGGGACCGGGTCCTCTGGGGTAGGATCTCCCCCCATCACGACGTCGGGTTTGAGGTCTCTGACTTCTTCGCGAGGAGGTTTCCTGGAAAGCTTATCGTCCTCGGGGACGGGAGGAGGTCCTGGTCGTCCCTGTACGCCGGGGGCCTCCTACTCCACCAGGAGGGCGGCGGCCTCGCCGCCACCCTCTCGGAGATATCCGGGATCATGGATCTCCTGGCCCAGGAGGGCGAGGAGGAGGGGCGCCAGAGGTCGGAAGAGAAGGGAGGAAAAGATCAAGCCGAAACGAAGGTGGAGCCGCAGCATATAGGGGCTGTGGAGCGGCCCGGGACGGCGGCCGCCGACCTCTGGACCGTCTACTACCAAAGCCTGGACGAGCCCCGGAAGGCGGGCGGGAGGAGGTACGGCGGTCGGATCTCAAAGAGGTCTATCAAGTCTGCCGGCCTCGATGCCGAAAAGGGTAGCGGCAGCGCAAAGCTCCAGGATTTCATTTGAAGATCTCCCCCGTCTCCTTCGACCAGAGGAGGAGGTCGAGGTGGCCCATGGGTATCCCCGTCTTCTGCGAGAACTCCATCATCCTCCTCTCGATCTCCAGGTACCTCTTCCTTGTGAGGGACTTCGGGATCTCGTCGATGACGCCGAGTATGACCAAATTCTTCAGGATGTGCCTGTCGAGGATGGCGAGCTCCTCCGCGAGGCCGATGTTCCGGAGGAAGTGGCCCGCCTCCTTGTAGCCCAACCCCGAAACGTTTCCGACGAGCCACTCCCGGGCGGCTCGGGGGTCTGCGAACCCCTCCAGGACCGCCCGGATCGCAAGACGACCGTTTCGGGTGAACTGACGGCGGGCGGCGACGATCCGCCCCGCCTTCGTCTCGGCGAACCGGACGCGTTCCAGCTCCCCCTCCACCTCTCCGGCGGTGCCGCAGAAGAGGAGGCCGCAGCCCCGGAGCCGCTCGACGGCGGGCCAGCAGACCCGGGCCCGGGATTGGGGCGTCAGCAGGCAGAAGGCGAGCTCGGCGAAGAGGTCCTCGTCCGACCCGGCGGCCCAGATCCGCCGGAAGTCGGCGAGGCGGCCAGCGATCTCCTCCTTCGTCGCATGGTGGAAGGCTATGAGCTCTTCGATTCTATCGGAGTTCATCGCCCCTCCCTCGTCGCCGGCCGATAAGACGGTGTCGGAACTCCAGGGGGGGCCGCAGGATAGGCCGCCCTCCGAGCAGGACTTTCCGGCGGCTCCGTCTGCTCAGGCCTTCCGTCTTCCTCCTATTCTCTCCTGAAGCGGACGTTCTTTTGATCGGTGAAGATCGTTCCCGCCGTCCAGGCGAGGGAGGGGGGGAGGCCCTTCCCCCAGAGCATTCCGTATCACTCCCAGCGGCCAGGCTCAGCGGCTTCCTTCGGGTGGCCGTCCCCTGGAGCATTTGGCATCGCCGAACGCATCCCCGCCGGCTAGCCTCTCCTTCCGCTCCGGGGTATAAGCCCACCAGGGCCGTTGGGGCTCGCCTTCCATGAATCTGACGGCGGAGATGAAGACGTCGATGACGCAGGGGTCATGCTGCTCCCCTGTTTTCAGACACAGCTCCTCGTACATCTGATATGGATCTCGCCCTATCAGATCCTGCGGATGAGAGACCCCGACCAGGCGCAGATCCTCCGCTATAGAGGGGCCGACGTTGGGGATCTCCTCCAATCTGGTGAACTTCTCCCGGTTCATAGACGATCTGCCCCTCAATCAGGCAGCACCAATTTGCCCTGCCGAAGTTCGAAGAGGGGGTTATATGCCACCTCCCACGGATGGCCGTCAGGATCGGCGAAATATCCAGAGTAGCCTCCCCAATCGGTGTCAGATGCCCTCTTAAGAAGGGTTCCGCCGGCAGAAACGGCCTGCGAGAGCGCCCCGTCGACCTCCTCTCTGGACGGAACGTTCTGCGCGAGAGTGATCCCTCCAAACCCCCCGCGGTCTTGAACGCAGGCATCCTCCGCCAGGAGACGGCGGGGAAATAGGGCCAGCGCCGTTCCCGTGCTGGTCTTGAATATGGCATAGTCGCCTCCGCTGATGCTGGAGAGCGGCCAGCCGAGGCCGTCCTTATAAAAGGAGACGGCCCTCTCCAGATCCTCGACCCCCAGAGTCACGATATTCAGACGTGGTTCCATCTTCTCTCTCCCGAAGACCAACTCCATGATCCGGTGCGAGTAAAAGGATTCGGAGGGATAAAGATCTTCGGGTTGAGGCTCCAGACAATTAAAAAATCGAGAACGTCAGGTGAGCCCACCTAAATATAAAAGTAGAATTTTAAATTTTCCTAAATTTTATGGGCGGCAAGGGTGTAGGAGAAAACCCTCATCGTCCGGCAAGTTGTTTGGTCTAAAGTTCTTCTGTAGTCATGCCTAGCCCAAGTTTTTCATTTTCAGCTAGAACTTATCTCTTAAGGCATAATTGACAGCACTGTGATTATAAACTTCTTTAAAGCTAAAATAATGAATCTAGAGAGAAAAATTAGGGTAATCCATTCAACCGTACCGCGCATGGAACACATCATGAGGCATACGGAAGAATTGGATTGCTTCGAAAAAGCCTATAATAGCCGGGATAAAGGTCCAGCAAAAGAGGATGTAGATTATCCCCATTTTTGTATTGCCAAGATAAAACTTATGGGCTCCCAAGCCACCCAAGAAAAGAGCAAGCAATCCTGCAGTGTCTCTACTCTTAGAATTATTGGCCGGTGCTGGTGCAACTCTGACGCCACATTTCGGACAGATCTCAGCCTTGGGGTTGATCGCTTCTCCACATTCAGAGCAAAACTTTTTGGCTTGAGCTTCCAACGTATCTTCCCTCCAATATACGCTTACAATTAGATGATAAAAAATAACGTACAACATATTAGAAAAACGTTTCGGTTAAAACCCTAAGCAGTCCTAAATGGACATTATATTGAACGGTCAATTGAAAACGAAATAAGAATAGAGATGATTTATCATCTCTATTCAACTAACGAAGGCAAATGATTGACACATATTCTTGAACACATCTTCATCAAAGACTGCTATAACATCCCCGTCTAACACGGTTTTCGAGTAGCCAAAAATCTCTATGACCACGTTCTTCTCGGCAAGGTAGTCAATAAATCCAAAGTAGCGATAAATAGGCTTGCCTTCTCGATCTCGACCGGCATCTGTTGTATAGAACAGCATTCTATGCCCGTCATCGGTGGTCATTTCCGTGTATGTCTCATCTTCACCGACCATGCTAGCCGCATAGGTCTCTAAATTTTCTCCCCACGTATCCTGTAGAAGGATGACGACCAATGGCTTGATCATTCCCGGTTTTGCCAAGTTCAGCACAGTTCCGCTCGATCCTTTATTTGGTTCAAGTTTATACGGAATTTCTATATTCACGTCCCCGAGATCGGTCGAATAAGTCAAAACCTCAGATGCAGAAGCTGATCCTGAAGAACTTTGCATCTCGTTCGACTCTCCTCCGAGACATCCACAAAGCAAAGCGGATACGCATGCTACCCACAAGATTGCCAAGAATTTTTCTTTAGTTCCCATTTAATTCTCCTCCTCATACCATTCATGTTTCCAAATCTAAGGATTCTGGTGTGATGGGCTCAATAGCAGAAAACCCTTTTGTCTTTTTGAAATTCATCTGGTGAACAAAATTCCCCATGGAATCGGACGGGTCTAATGTCTCAAAATTAAGACGTTCTAGCGTTTTCCTTGGGATTACAGCTGACAGTATCGGTTGTTCCTCGATGTGACCCGTTTTAGTATTCAGCAAATCGGTCATGGCAGTAATTATCAACATATCCGCAGGCAAGAGCGCATAGAACTCTCTTGCTACCCTCAAAACGCTACTGCATACATAATCTTGATAAATTTCATAGAACTTCCCTTTTGGAATAGGTTTTACAGAGAGTTTCCCATTTTTTAATAGGGTCTTCGCCTCAGAAGGAATGACATGATCGCCATTTACATGCAATATGGCATTCATGATGGATTCCTTACCCATCTTGAATTCTATGCCTGAACCGACCCCCTTAAGTTCCTCGAATGGATTTGCCTGTTCTATTGCGTCGAAATATGCTTTGAGATCGCCTCGAATCATTTTTTCTGCGACTTTAATCGATACCTCCCAGTCCGAATAATTTAAAGCGTGCTGTTCCAACGCTTCTTGATATTCTCTTCTATCAGTCTCTTTTGCATATTCGACTTCGTTTACCAATTTCTGACGTAAGTCTTCAGATTTCTTTAATAGCTTATCACGGAGTCCAGGCTTATAATTGTCCAGTGCAGATTGTGCTTCTGATTCGTGCATTCTCAACTTGTTAGGGCGTTCTGGCGGCTTCATCAATTTTATTTCTCCCCAGTCACAAGTTTCGCTGCATTCTTTGTGCATTGATTGAAGTCGTTCTATATAATTCTCATATACTTCAACTTCATAAGTAGCTCGTTCTAGCTCCTGCATTTTCTCAATTTGATGTTGCTGCCTTTCAAGTTCACGACTTCTCCTCCTCGATTCGCGTTCCATCCTACGAGATGCAGCGCCTATACTCCGAACTGTTCCCTTCCATCCCATCTCATTTCACCTCAGCTTCAGTTCAACAACTCCAGGTCAATTTGAACGACATATCCGGACAGTTCACATCCGTAGATCGGTGCAGATAGCCCAGAACTGCCAGGATCGTAGGAAGTTACCCTGGTATTCCTCCTGGTATTTCTATTCCTTTTCCCTCTTTGTGATTTGAAATGGAATTAACATACAAAAAGCTTTTGGGTAGGTTTTTGAAAGATAGAGTTTTCATGCTTGGAAAAATTGGACGAAATTCCAGAAGGCGAAACCCTCTCTCCCCGAGATCATCCTCACACCTCCCGAAACCTCATCCTCATCTCGAAGACCCCCTCCTCCCTCCTCTTCTCGATCTCAAAGCCCATCCCCTCGAAGAGGGCCATCATAGGCCGGTTGGTGACGAGGACCTCGGCGCTGAATCCTAGAAGCCCCTGCCTCTTCGCGAGGTAGGTGAGATAGTGGAGGAGCTCGCTTCCCACGCCCTTGCCCTGGAAGTCGTCTCTCACGACCAAAGCCACCTCTGCGGTGTGCATATCAGGGTTGAGGCTGTACTGGCCGACGCCCACGGCCGTCTCCTGCTCGCGCTCCTCCTCGACGACCGCCAGGATCACCATGTCCCGGGAGTAGTCGACGGCGACGAACTCCTGCCTCACCTCCCGGGGGACGTTCCTCCTCGCCGATATGAACCGGCTGTAGAGGCTCTCGTCGGATAGGGAATAGAAGAACTCCTTGATGAGGGGCTCGTCGCTGATCCTGACGGGGCGCAGGAGGATATCGAGGCCCTGGCCGGACCGGGTCGTCCTGTGAATGGCGAGGTGCTCGGGGTACTCGCCGCCCTTGCCGGGGATGAAGGGCTGATCCTGGTAGATCAAATTAAGCCTCTTTGCCTCCTCGATCAGCCAGGGCTGAAAGTCCGGGTGGGCGATTGAGATGAGGTCCATCGCCCGCTCCCGGATGTTCTTGCCCTGGAGGTAGGCGATCCCCCGCTCGGTGACCACGTACTGGACGTCCCCCCGCGTCAGGGTGACGCCGGAGCCGGGGAGGAGGGCGGGGACGATTCGCGAGACCTTGCCGCCGAGGGCGGTGGAGGGGAGGGCGAGGATCGACTTTCCCCCCGGCGCGAGGAGGGCGCCCCGCATGAAGTCCGCCTGCCCCCCGATCCCGCTGTAGAATGTGGACCCGAGGGACTCGGCGGTGGCCTGGCCGGTGAGGTCGATCTCCATGGCGCTGTTGATGGCGGTCATCCTCTTGATCTTCGATATGATCAGGGGGTTATTGGTGTAGTCGATGGTCTTGAACTCGACCGACGGGTTGTCGTCCAGGTACTCGTAGGTCTCGGCCCGCCCCATGCAGAATGCCGCGACGGTCTTTCCCCGGTCGATGGATTTTCTGGAGTTGTCGACGACCCCTGACTTCATCAATTCCACGATCCCGTCGGTGAGAAGCTCGGTGTGAATCCCCAGGTGCTTTTTCTTGTGCAGGTGGCTGAGGAGGGCGTTGGGGGCGTAGCCGTACCCCACCTGGACCGTCGAGCCGTCCTCGATGATCCGGGCGACGTAGGAGGCGATCCTCGCGGCGGTGTCGGAGACGTCCGCGGGCCGGTACTCCAGGAGCGGCTCGTCGTAAGGGACGAGATAGTCCACATCCTCGACGCTCAGAAAGCCGTCGCCGTGGATCCGGGGCATGAACCGGTTCACCTGGGCGATGACCAGGGGCGCCATCTCCAGGGCGGCCTTGACGATGTCGACCGACACCCCCAGACTCATGTACCCGTGCTCGTCGGGGGGAGAGGTCTGGACCAGGGCGACGTCGATGGGGGTGATCTCTCTTCGGAACAGATCGGGGACCTGGGAGAGGAAGATGGGGGTGTAGTCGGCCGCCCCCCGATTGACGGCGTCCCGGGTGCTGTCGCCGATGAAGAAGGAGTCGAGCCGGAAGTTCTCGGCGAGCTTCTCATCGGCGTAGGGGGCGACCCCGAGGGACCAGACGTGGATCACCTCCGCCTCGAAGAAGGCCTTGGGGTTACTTTTTACGTACTCGACGAGGGCCTTGAGGAGGTGCTGGGGCTCGCCGCAGCCGGTCCCTATGAATATCCGGTCGCCGGGGTGGATCTTTCTGAATATCGCGCCGACGGAGGCGAACTTCTCCGGCCAGATCTCCCTCTCCCGCCTGTAATCCTGATCCAGATCCTGATCCAGATCCCTCTTCTCCTTCTTCATCGGAATGTCCCCCTGCGCCATAATCTCCTCATCCACCTATACACCCTATCCCCAAAATCCCGCACGCCTCCCCCGGCCTCGACCCCCCCATCCTCGGCCCTCGGCCTGGAGGCAAAAGATGGGGCCTCGATCTTCCGGCCTCAGCTTGGCGGAGATACGTTAAAAAGATTCTGACATCCGGACCGTCATCCGCCTAGCCGCCCTGGGGAGCTCCTCCTCGATCCCCAAAAGCCCCCCGATCAGATCGTCGATCAGGTATGGATGCCGATCCCCCCAGGCGAGGGTCATCCTCGCCCCCTTCCCGGAGCCGGCGAGCCCCGCCTCCTCGAAGAGGAGATCGAACCCTCGACGGCGGAAGGCCGCCTCCCTGCGGGTCGACCCGTCGATCGCCTCCCAGGAGAGGACGACCCACCCGGCCCCGACGGCCTCAGAGATCAGCCCTCGGGCGAGGTCGGCGTCCCGGGGGTCGGTCCAGGGGGAGTCAACGAGGAGGAGGGCGGGCTCCTTCAGCTCCCGGGCGAGCCGCCCCGCCCCGGAGAAGCCGTCCCCCAGGTGGAACCGGACCCCCTCCTGGCGAGAGGAGAACCAGGCCGCCTCGACCTCGGGGCTCGTATCCCAGAGCTCTGCCCTCAGGGAGAAGCCGCGCTTCCTCGCGAGGTGGAGGACGATGGAGGCGGACCCCGGATACAGCTCAAGGCCCTGAGGGTTCAAGGCGGCGAGGATTTGAAAGTAGGGACGGGCCGCCATCCCCACCGGAATCGGCCAGAGCCGCCCGATCCCCCCCTCCCACTCCCCGCCCGGGCGGAGCCGGTAGCCTGGCCGGCCGGCATGGCTCTCGACGTAGACCCGGACTCCCGCCTCGAAGAGCCGGTCTGCCACCTCGGCGAGGACGATATGCTTCCAGAGGTCTCCGGCGTTCCCGGCGTGGCGGCGGTGGTCGTAGGCCATGCCCTTCCTTCGGCCTCCTCCGGTGATAAAGCTGCCCCGACGATCGGGCGGAAGGACGGGATGGGGGCGACGGAGAAAAATGGGGCTGTGAGCCGGGAGGCGCGGGGGTGGGCAAAAGCGATATAAGAGATAGCGGCGAGAGGCCGAAGGAGGCATGGGGGCCGGAGCCTGGGGATCATATCGGATCAGGTCCGGCCCGATAATTGAATGGAGCTTCCGGTTTTGAAGATAATACTGATGGGAAACCCCAACGTCGGAAAGAGCGTCGTATTCTCCAGGCTCACGGGGATCGAGGTGATCTCCTCCAACTACCCGGGAACCACCGTCGAGTACACCCTCGGCAGGACCTCCATCGCTGGGGAGAGCGCCGAGGTGATAGACCCCCCCGGCGTCTACTCCCTGGAGCCCTCCTGCCGGGCGGAGGAGGTGACGAGGGAGATCTTCGAGGAGGGGGCGGACGTCGTCGTCGACGTCGTAGACGCCACCAACCTCGAGCGGAACCTGAACCTCACCCTCCAGATCCTGGAGCGGGGGCTCCCGACGGTCGTCGTCCTCAACCTCTGGGACGTGGCGACGAGGACGGGGATTGAGATCGACCTCGCCGCCCTGGAGGAGGAGCTGGGGGTCCCCGTGGTTCCGGCGGTGGCGGTCAGCGGCCAGGGGATTAGGGAGCTTGCGGAGGCGATACCGAGGGCTCGGGTTCCTACCCCGGTGAGGTTCGAGTCGGCGGACCAGAGGTGGGCGCGGGTCGGCGAGATCGTAGAGCGGTCCCAGAGGGTCGTCCACAAGCACCCCTCCCTCCTCGAGAAGCTGGAGGAGGCGACGATCAAGCCCCTCTTCGGCGTCCCCTTCGGCCTCCTCGTTCTATACATATCCTTCACCGGGGTGATCAAGGTCGGGGAGGCTCTCATCGACACCATCCTCGACCCCGCCTTCGCCTTCTACGGGGCCTGGATCACCGAGGTCGTCGGCCAGAACACCTCCGGCATCTTGCGCGACATCCTCATCGGGACATCCCCGGAGATCGACACCTCCTTCGGCCTCCTCACCACCGGCCTCTACGTCCCCCTGGGGATGGTCCTCCCCTTCGTCATCCCCTTCTACATCGTCCTCGGGGTCCTGGAGGACGTCGGCTACCTCCCCCGGATCAGCGTCCTCGTCGACGCCCTGATGCACCGGGTCGGCCTCCACGGCGCTGCGGTGGTCCCGTGCATCCTCGGCCTAGGCTGCAACGTCCCGGGGGTGATGGCCACGAGGGTCCTGGAGTCGGAAAAGCAGAGGTACCTCGCCGCCACCCTGATGGCCGTCTCCGTCCCCTGCGCCGCTCAGAACGCCATGATCTGGGGGCTCCTCGGCCCCTTCGGCCTCCGGTACATCGCCGTCGTCTACGGGACCCTCTTCCTCGTCTTCATCTCCGCCGGCTTCATCCTCTCGAGGATCGTAGGCGGGGAGTCGCCGGAGATCTTCCTTGAGATCCCTCCCTACCGGGTCCCCGACGGAAGAGCCCTCTTCAAGAAGACCTGGATGAGGTCGAAGCACTTCCTGAAGGAGGCGGTCCCCTACGTCCTCCTGGGGGTCTTCCTGATGAACGTCCTCTTCATCGCCGGGGTCGTCGATCTCGTCGGAGGCCTGGCGGAGCCGATCATCACCGGCCTCTTCGGCCTCCCGAAGGACGCCGCTGCCACCATGATCGTCGGGTTTCTGAGAAAGGACGTGGCTGTGGGGATGCTGGCGCCGTTGGGGATGACGGCGGGCCAGCTGGTAGTCGCCTCCGTCGTCCTCGCGATGTACTTCCCGTGCGTTGCCACCTTCGCCGTCTTCATGAAGGAGCTGGGGCTGAAGAACACCGCGAGGTCGGCTCTGATCATGGTTTTGGCGGCGACGATCGTCGGGACGATCCTCAACGCCCTCCTCTCGATCTGATCCGGCGGAGGGGGGGAAATTGGGAGAGGGCCACGGAGGTGAAGGAACTCATCCTCTGAGGGCGTCGAGGGGGACCTTCCCCCGGTGGACCGCCGTGGCGACGAGGGCGCCGGCGAGCCCCAAATCCTCCAGCCGCTCCAAGTCCCGAACATCTCTTACCCCGCCGCCGAGGAGGAGGGGATGATCGCTGAGATCTGCGGCCGCACGGAGAAAACGCTCATCGAGCCCCTTTGAGGTCCCCACCCGGTCCAGGGACAAGAGTATGACCTCCCTGATGGGGAGCGGGTTCAGCTTCCTGATCAGGTCGAGGGGCGGGATCTTGAGGGCGGGGTCCCGGGATAGGACCTCCCCCCCGAATAGATCGATGCTGACGACTACGTCCCTTCTCGACGACGCCTCCTCGAGGAGGGATATGAACCCCGTCTCCGTCCCCAGGACCGGCTTGACCGATGGAGGGAGAAGGTCCAGCTCATCTTTCGACGAGATCCCGATGTCCGCCATAGTCTCCGCCCTTCTGGCGATCTCGCCGATCAGGTCCAGGTTCTCGCCGGCCCCCATGATCCGATCGAGGTCGGCGACGTAGACCTCCTTCGGCCGGAGAAGATCCAGGATCGACAGGGGGCTGGAGGTTCCGACGATCTTGCTCATCTCCTGGATCGGTCGGTACTTCTTCCGCTCCCCCCGGACGGCGTGGACCGCCGAACCGTTAAATAGGTCGAGGACAAAGACGCAGCGCGTCATGATTTTACAGAACGAGGATGGGACGATATGAGGTTGTTGGTCAGTCCGATTAACGCCGTCGAGGCGGAGGCGGCGATGGCAGGAGGCGCAGACATCCTGGACGTCAAGAACCCCCGGGAGGGGTCCCTGGGGGCGAACTTCCCCTGGGTGATCAGGTCCGTCGCAGAGGTCGCCGCCGGAAGGGTCCCCGTCAGCGCCACCATCGGCGACTTCGACTTCAAGCCCGGGACCGCCAGCCTCGCCGCCCTAGGAGCCGCCTTCTCCGGAGCCGACTACATCAAGGTGGGGCTCCTAAAGATCCGGGACCGGGATGAAGCGGCGGAGATGCTCCGACCCCTGGTGAGGTCGGTCAAGGAGTTCGACGCCAATAAGAGGCTGGTGGCCGCGGCCTACTCCGACGCCTCCCGGGTCGGGTCGATCTCTCCCATGGACCTGCCGGAGGTGGCCGCCGAGTGCGGGGCCGACGTGGTGATGGTCGACACCGCGATCAAGGACGGGAGGACGACCTTCGAGTTCATGACCGAATCGGAGATCTCCGACTTCATCGCCCTCGGCCACGACCTGGGGATGGAGGTGGCCATCGCCGGGACGATTAAGTTTGGGGACCTCGCGCTTCTGAAGAGGGTCGGCCCCGAGATCATCGGGGTCAGAGGAGCGGTCTGCGGCGGGGACCGGGCCGGCGAGATAAAGGAGGAGCTGGTCAGACGGATGAAGGCCGACCTCTCCTGAAGCTCTTTTTATAGCTTTATCATCTTAGCCTTGATGACCCCCGAGACGGAGGTGAGCCTCCCCAGGGTCTCTTCGGAGACGGGGTGGTCGACGTTCAGGACCATGATCTGCTCCCCGCCCGAGGCCTTCCTCCCGACGTGCATACCGCCGATGTTGATCGAGTCTTCGCCCAAAACGACGCAGCAGGGACCTATGATGTTCGGCCGGTCCTCGTGGATCGCCATGATCATGTAACCCTCGGTGGGGACGTAGACCCGGTACTCGTTGATCTGGACGATCCTCCCCTCGTTCTTGCCGTAGACGGTTCCGTATACGGATACCGAGCCCTTGGGCCCCGAGAGGGTGAGGGTGACGATGTTGCTGTACCCGTTCGTCGAATCGGTCTTGCTCTCGGTGAGGGCGATCCCGCATTCCCTCAGCTTGACGAGGGAGTTTACGAAGTTCGCGCTGTGGCCCAGGGAGTCCAGAAATCCCTTCACCGCCGATATGGTGACGGGCTTTGTATCCTTCTCGGCGACGGTCCCGCCGTAGACGATCTCCAGCCGGTCGTAGCCGTCCTCCCCGAGCTGGGCGGCGAGCCGCCCCATCTTCTCCACCAGGTCCATGAAGGGGCGCATGGCAGCCAGGGTCTCCGAGGAGATGGCGGGCATGTTCAGGGCGTTGGGGGGGAGCTCGCCTCGCGCCACCGCCAGGATCTGCTCGGCGACCGCCACCGCCACGTTCACCTGGGCCTCGGCGGTGGAGGCTCCGAGGTGGGGGGTGACGATGACCCCGGCCTGATCGAGGAGGGGGTTACCTGCTGGAGGCTCCTTGGTGAAGACGTCGATGGCGGCCCCCGCCACCCTCCCCTCGGCGACCGCCTTCGCCAGGGCCTCCTCGTTGATGATCCCGCCCCGGGCGCAGTTGATCAGCCGGACCCCGGGCTTCATGATCTTGAACTGGTCCTCATCGATGAGGTTTCGGGTCTCCTTGGTGAGGGGGGTGTGGACGGTGATGAAGTCGCTCTCTCTGAAGATCTCGTCGAGGGTCGCAAGCCTGATTCCGAGGTCAGCCGCCCTCTCCGCCGTCACGAAGGGGTCGTAGGCGAGGATCCGCATCCCGAAGGCCTTCATCCTCGAGGCGATCTCGGCTCCGATCCTCCCGAGGCCGACGATCCCCAGGGTCTTGTTGTAGACCTCGACCCCGGTATACTTCTTCCGGTTCCACTCTCCGGCCTTGAGGGAGGCGTTCGCCAGGGGGATGTTCCTCGCGAGGGATAACATCATGGCGATGGTGTGCTCCGCCGCCGAGATTGTGTTTCCGCCGGGGGTGTTGACGACGATGATCCCCTTCTTGGTGGCGGCGTCGATGTCGACGTTGTCGACGCCGACCCCGGCCCGGCCGATGACCTTCAATTTATCGGCGGCGGCGATCACCTCCGCCGTCACCTTCGTCCCGCTCCTGATGGCGAGGGCGTCGTAATCTTTGATTCTCTCTACCAGCTCTTCGGGGGAGAGGTTGGTGATGACGTCCACCTCCATCTCCGTCTCCAGCTTTCGCACGCCCTCTTCCGAGAGAGGGTCGCTGACAAGGACCTTCATGACAATCTCCTCCATCGGTGTCCAGAGATGTACAGGCATTTTACCTTTTCGACGGAGTCGAGACGGGATTGGCCGAGGTCGGCGGAGGTTCGATTTTGCCGGGGCCTCTTAAGGAGCAAGAAGGAGGAAGGACCGAACCCGGATTTCCCCCCGTTCTCAGCGATCCGCCTTCGGCAGGTCTGTCACCCGATCGAGGGGCAGGCTCAGATCGGTGAGCCGGAGGAGCGGCATCGACTCCTCCGTAAGATCCGATAGAAGGGTCAGGCCGAACTTAAGGGTCCCTTTCTCCGCCTCATGGGGAGAGTTCTCTTCGAACCACCGCCAGATACCCTGAGAGAGGATGCCGACGAAGGAGCGGGACAGATCTTGGCCGCCGGAGGATCCCCCCAGGGAGACTGCTGGTCCGTCGCCGTCGAAGGGAGAGGAGGGGACGAAGAGGACCGGCATCGTCACCCTCGGTAGCCCGGGGTTCACGTGGTACTCATAGATGCACTCCAGCTGGAGGGTGAAGAGATCCTTCGAACCGGCCGTCCGGTTCTTGAAGAGGTTCTCGAAGAACGAAGAGAGATGCTCTGCCAGGGGACGACGAACAGCCTCTCCTTCCGGAGATCCAACGAGGGAGATATCTATCGGATCGTCCCATCCCAGCTTCGGTCGGTGCGGGTTTGCGAACTGGATCTCCGAGGTTCTATATACGAAGGGATCGGCGGTCTTCTTTTCGCGGACGAGCTCCTCGTTACGGCTGAGGCTGGCGACGGCCCGGGCGCTCTGCCTCTCCAAGACGTTGAGATCCGGGAGAATGACGGTGCGGCCCGGAATGTCCCGCCCCCTGGAGGCGGGGAGGTACTCCCCATCCTTCGATTTGAACAGGTATCGGACCTCGGAGCCGTCCTCCAAGTCGGTATCAAGGACGGTATAGTACTCCTTGATGAAGACCATCGGTGGGGAGATTTCAGAGGAGAGCCAATCCCCCTTTACTCTGATCATCAGGGCCTCCACCGGGGTTCCGTCGGGGTAGTCAATCCTCTTCGACTTTTCTCTTATGCTGAACTTGCAGCCGTCGGCAACTTTGCCCCCTCCATAGCCTCCGGCAAATTCGGCTCCCTTCGACGACTTCCAGGCGTCGGCGACGCCGCCGACGAGGTCGGAAAAGAACTCGAGGGCCTTACACGCCCTCTCCCGCTCTCCCTTCTCCGCCTTTCCGTCGATCTTCCGCAGGACGCCGTCGAGGTCCTTCGCCACATCGGGGTAGACGGTCACAAACTCTGCCAGGGCGGAGAAGAGGTCGTCGATGGGTGAGGATAGAGCCCTCAACCCGGGCTGGAGGTTGAACTCCACCCGGAAGGAGATCTCGTCCTGGGGCTCGTGGCGGCTCTGGCTGTAGTCGAAGGAGTAGTCCCAGATCACCGCCTCGTCGATCTTGGAGGGGGTGATCTCTTCGAGCTGCGAAAGCCCCGCCTGGCCGATCATCGATGGAGCCGTCGGGATGGCCCGGAGGACGAGGGGGACGTCGAAGGAGCCGAGGGGCTTCGTCAGGGAGAAGTCTCCTGCCGGCGGCGTCACGAAGGAGAGCCACGACGACGCCTCGTAGCCCCCCTCATAGCCCGCTATCTCCAGAAGCCTGACGATCTCGTGCTCGATCATCGACCCCTGGAAAGATAGGTCGAGGGGGATGTAGCTCCTCATCGGGGTCGATGGATCGTCCTCTTCCTTCGTCGCCTTAGTCTGGAGGAGGAACGTCAGCTTCTTCGATCCCTTTTCGAGGAGGACCTTCGCCGCCGTCAGGGATACGTCCCCGTTCTGAGACTCTCCGCCATCTTCTGGAGCCGGAACGCCGAAGAGACGCGGCGGGCTGGAGGAGCCCGGATGGGGGATATCGGCGTAGACCTCCACATCGAACTGGATCACGGCGTCGGTGGCGTAGGCGTTGGAGAGCTGGACCAGAAGCTGCTGTCTATACGCCTCTTTCGCCTCTGCCAGGCCGTCATCGGAGTCGCCAAAATAGACCGGAGACGCGAGATCGCTTATGGAGCTGGCCAGCGATTTTTTATAACCCAAAAGCTTCTCGATGATCTCCTCTTCATCATCCTTCATCAGCAGACGGGCCGGGGAGAGATACTCCGGCGTCAGGAACCTGTCGACCGCCGCCAGGAACTCCCGGACCCACACGTCCATGTCGACTCCAACGAAGTCGAGATGGATCTCGTCATCGGAAGCATACTTTTTGATGGGCACTTTCGATCGCGACTCTGGCCTGTTGGAGATCGGCCTTGGTGCGAATATCTTCGGAGCGCGGGGATGTTTCACGGCATAAGAGATCCCTTCGCCCCCGCCAGCGCCGAGGCGGACCGCCCAGATAGACTTCGAGGTCGAGGAGGTTCCGATCCGCCTCCTATCGGTCCCGTTGGCGACCTTCAGCTGGAACGATTCGGGGAGGCTGAGGGCCTCCTCGAACCGGGTGGCGAAGCTCTTCAGGGAATAGGGATCGCCGGAACCGCCATTATCGATCGCCGGCGGGATGTTGGTCGAGGAAGATCGGACCCCTGCCACCTCTTTCAGCTCGGCCTGGATCGCCGAGACGGGCCGCTCCATCCTCATCGCCACCGTCAGCTCGAAGATCTGGGCAGAGTTCAAAGCGTATCCCTCCTCAGCCGCCCCCAGGGCTATGGCGAGCTGGATCAGGTGATCCATAGGAGGCTTGGCGGAGGCCGCTCTGCCCTGGGCGAGGTCGGAGAGGAACTGGTAGATATCTTCGATCCAGCCCCGGAGGCCCTGGATTTGATCCTTCGCCAGCTCGAGGGATGCCTCCTCCAGGAGGCTCGCCTCTATGGAGATCTTAATCGTCTCCTCATCGGATCCGGTGGTATTCAAGAGCTGATAGTAAAGCTGCCTGTAGACTCGCAGGTCTTGGGACGCCTTATCTTTCTTCGGATCTTCCCCGACGATCCCACTCTCGTCTGAAGAAAGGTAATATTCCGGGTCGAAGGCGAGGGTGATGGTCAGCCTCGTCCCCGCTCCATCCTTGAGGACCTGGTAAGAGCTGGAGACGCTCGGCCACCTGCCGAGGCCGATCAGCTCGTCGGTGTACCCCAGCAGAATCGGCGGGTTGTTTGCCGGCGCAGTCTTGTCCAGGGACGGATCGGATAGCGGCGTTCTGGCGACGTTCCCGAAGATGTCCTGCCAGCCGAAGTTCACCTGGAGGAGGCCCCCGATCCCGGCGTAGGGGCTCTCGCTGGGGTCGGGGATGCCGGCGCCCCTTTCGGAGCCGCCGTGTTTCGCGAAGCGGGGGTAGGGGAGGGCCTGGTGGTACTCCCAGAGCTCGCCTGGGGCCCTGGGAGGCGCAGCCGCCCGGATCTTCGACTCCCGTCGGTCCGCCGTCTCCACCGGCCCCATCGGAAGCCCCCTCTTGCTCCCGTGGAAGTCGAGGTTCTGAAGGACCCGGTATCCCAGCATCGAGAAGGTCTGCTGGAGGTAGAGCTGGCCGTAATCGCCCCCATCCCCCGGGAGATCGGGGACCTCGGCGGCGACGACCCGTCTCGCCCCGATGGCCACGGCCCCGGCGGGGACGGTGGCGGTCCGGACCTTGGGGCCGCCTCCGATCTTCATCGGAGCTGCGCTCAAAAGGCCCGCGACAGACCTGTTATCTTCGGCCAGGTCGGCGGCGGAGCAGCCGTAGAAGGCGGCGAGGTCGGCGAAGGTCTTCCCGCAACCGTCGGTTCTGATTGGTGCCGTGATCTTCGGGAGGTGGATGGCATCATACGGGACCAGGAGATGAAGTGGGGCTGCCGGGCTCAAAAGCCCCTTCGTCGATCGGTTAATTTCTGCGAAGTCGGCGATGGTGGTGCCGTAAAAGGATGTGAGGTCGGCGAAGGTCTCAGTCCCCGGGCCGATCAATACTTCGATCTCCGGGATCCGGATCACCAAACCCGGCTCGAGGAGTTCGGGCCAGGGATCGATCTCGGGGTTCGCCTTTATGATCTCCTCCCCTGGAGTATTGAAGTAGGACGCGATATCCTCAAGTCTGCCTCCGGGGGGAACCCCCGCAGGCCTCACCTCGTAGGTCCTCTCGGAGATTTTGACCGGCTTGCCCTCCGCCAGGGGGTGGTCGGCGTTTGCCTCGGCCAGCTGAGACGGAGTGATCTGGTAACGATCGGCGATGGTGGCCAGGGAATCCTCGGGGCCGGGTTTGCATTCAAAGGCCCTTCGGGGGTTCGCTTCTTTGATCGCCTCCTCCGTGGTATTGAAGTAGGATGCGATATCCGCCAGCCTGCCGCCTGGGCTGGTCCTGATGGGGCTGACCATGTAAGTTCCAGCGGAGACGACCACCGACCTCCCATCAGCCAGGGGATGAGACGGGTGATCCTCCACCAGCTCGATGGGGGTTGTATAATACCTCCGGGCCATCTCGTCCAGGGACTCGGTCGCCTTCGGGATGTGGTCGAGGTCGAAGGGTTCCGCCCTCCCATAGACCACGGACCTCGACGGATCGATCGGGTCTCCGGTGACGGCACAGTTCACGTAGCTTCCGACCCCCTCCACCCCGGAGACCCCGGGCTTTCCATAGATGAAGAGGAGAGATATGGTCGCATCGCCCTTCTCGTTGAATATGCTCTCCGGGAGGCCCGAGTCTTCGCCGGAGCTGTAGTAGAGGTAGTATCCTCCGGAGCGTGTGATGCTGTTCTCCCAGAGCATCCTGACGAAGTCGTAGGCGGTGTCCAGGCAACCCGCCGTCCTGTGCCGCTTCGGGACCTCCTCTGCCAGAGCTCCCCGGCCCCATTGGAGGAGATCTGGTGGTCGGGTCTCGGTCGTAAGGTTCACCTGGCTGATGAAGATGGTGAGGTCTTTGTCCCCATCCGACTGAAGATAGGGATCTACGCTGCCTGGGGGGCTCGGACGATAGAGGATCCGGATATCTCCGATCGGCTCATCTGAGCCCTGAATCTCCCGGAGGAGCCGCTCCAGGAGGAGGATCCCCCGCTCGTTCGCCCCCGCCAGCTCGTAGGTCGTCCGGGTCGAGGGGCTCTCTCCCACCGGCTCGATCCTCTTGATCCCCACCTCGATAAGGGTCCCCCAGCCGTACGAACTGACGGGGACCTGATCCATATTCGAGGTCGCCTCGTTGTAGGTCCCGACCTGGACGGAGATCAAAGGCTTCAACTCTCCGTCCCCCGATTCGGCCAGCTCCACCAGGCTCGTCGGCAACGACCAGATCCGGAGGGACTGCCCCTCGCCAGAGCCGTCGTCGTGGGGGAGGGAGACCCTCCCGGGATGGGTCCAGACCGTAGCCGAGGGGAAGGGGTAGGTCATCGGCTGGGATCGGGAGACCGGCTCCGGCCCCAGGGCTCTCATCCCGGGGACGATCCCGTCTCGGACGGCCTTCTGGACTTCCACCACCCGATCCCGATCGCCCCCCGCAATGACGACCGATAGCTCCGTCTTGCTCGCACCGCCCAGGAAGTCTATCCATTCGAGGCCCTCGTCTCTCGCCAGGGAGAAGGAGAAGTCGTCCTCGTTGAGGGCGGGGATCGGGAACTGCTGGCCGGTGAGGGCGTAGAGGCCGGCCTCCTCCGGCCAATCGGAGGCCTCGTCGCAGAACTCGATCCCCTCCGTCGGGAGCCTCATCCCGTGGAGGAGGTACCGGGAGGCGATCCCCGAGAGGTGGGATAGCCCCATCGTCCTCAGGATCTCAGCGATCAGCTCGGAGACCCGGAACCGCTGGAGGTGGGGGACGTTCAGGCACCGGGCCTCAATCCCATCGGAGGTCGAGAAGAGGCCAGGAACCTTCAGGTTGGCCTCGGCCTCCGCCAGCCGCCGGACCGGGATCCCATACTCGGCAGCCACCCTCTCCAGGCTCTCCCCCTCTTTGGTGGTGTGGAATCGCGGTGGGAGGGCCAGAAGGGCAGAGGCAGCCAGGACCCCGGGCTTGGTTGCCAGGTCCGATCTATCGAGAAGGTCCTTCATCGAACCGGCGAAGAGATCTTTGGAGATCGACTCTAAGGTGTCCTCATCCCGGATAACATAGTCCGGCTCTCCTTCGCAAGCGAGGGCGATCCCTGCCGTCAGGATCTTCTCGCCAAAGTTAGCTTCGGCAAGCTTTATGACTTCAACCGGTCCCTTTTCGGCGATGGAGGATAGGGTATCGGAAGGCCCGATCCGGTGGGTCCCGCCCTGGATCTCGAGGTCCTTTTGGGGGTTCAGGAGATGCTGGCCGTTCGCCTCGAATAAATCCGCGGCGGTGAAGGGCGGCGGGAGATCGCCGATCGGATCGTCCCCCTTTGGAGCCATATGCCCGTTTATCCAGCCGACGATATCGTCGACCATCTCATCGGATGCTTTTCCTTCCTTAGACGTTCCGAGGAGGTACTGGAAGTTCCGGAGGCCGTCTCTGGCGTTCTGGACCATCTGGCGGGCCAGGAGGAGGAAGTAATCTGCAAAGACGAAGGAGGCGACCGATCGGCCGGCGGGTTCTGGTTCGTCCCCCAAAAGAAGGCGCCGGTCCGAGCCCCCTCCCATCTCCTCTTCCACCTGGACCGCGAGCTCGTCGAACCGCGTCCTCAGGGCGTCAAGATATTTTTCGTCCACGGCGTTGAACTCGGAGAACTTCCACTCCAGATCCTTAGAACCGTGGTAGGAGGGGACCCTCAGCCTCAGGGCTGGCGGCATCGGGAATACCGCAGCGTCCGCCCCTCCGGCTCCCCCATCGTTGGCCGTTGTCCTGTATGCCACCTGCAGAGTGAAATGGTCCCGCATGAAGTCGGCTGCATCGGCATCCTCGATAGGCATCGTGACCACCCGATCGGAGAGGCTATTCATGATCATGAGGAGCTCGTCATCGGATACGGCGTAGCCGTCGATCTGGTCTTTGGTCATGCCCCGGTCCAGGGCCGCGGCGACCGTCCACCGGAGGACGTGGTTGCAGAGCCGCTCGAAGGATGTGATCCCCGTCGTCCCCTCTTCCAGCCCCGGACCGTCGGATGCCGACCTCGTCTCCAGGAGGAGCATCGGGACGTAGCAGGCGTGGGGACCTGTAGCGCCATGGATCTCGTCGGTCGAGGCGGAGATGACCGGGGCGAAGTGGCAGATGAGGATCTGTTTCTCTTCGGCCGGCAGGTAGTTATCCCACTTCATCACCAGCCCGCCATCCCCCACCCCGGAGGAGGCGATGGCCGTTGGGGCCCTCAGCCTGAGGTCTTGCCTCGACCGGAGGGCCGCCTCGGAGCCGTCGGCGAGGGTCCAGGGCAGGGTGCCAGAGTTTTTGATGGTGAAGGTCTCCTTGATCCGGGCGGAGAAGCTGAAGTGTATCGTGATCTTGAAGAGGCCGCAGTTGATCTTGATCGATAGGGAGACGTCGACGGAGGCGATGACGGAGATGGGTATGTCCTTATAGCATTCGTAAGTTATCTGGGCTACGAGGGAGAGGGTGACGTTCACCTCGGCCTTGACGATCCCGAAGTCGACGCTCCCGAAGAGCCTGCCCATGATCCCGATGGTCCCCTGGAGCCAGTAGTAGTAGTCGACGTCCTTTCCGGCATCGTAGGGGTTCCACCGGGCGATGACCCCCTCGAGGATCCCCACCAGGGTCAGGCTGATCCCGGCCCGGAGGATCCCCTTCTCGAGGTACTTTCCGACCCCCAGCTGCAGCCCCAGGCCGAAGACGATGACGGGGTTGAAGTTCCCGTTGGTGACGGCGGGGACCCGGTTGGTGGTGGCACCGCTGAGCTTTCCGAAGTAGATCCCGCCGGAGCCAATGACGGGGACGAAGGAGATCTGGGCCTGGATGGTGAAGGACCGGGAGAAGTTGAGGTTCCAGGGGAAGCCGACGTCGACCTTGAAGTCGCCGTTGGTGTAGAGCTCGATGGCGAAGACCGGGAGGGTGATGTTGAAGGCCCCCATCTGGAAATTGCGCATCTTGTCGGGGAGCTGGATCTGGGCCTGGTAGACCCCCACCGTCTCGCTGATCCGGCGGTACATTATCTCGAAGTCGAGGCCGGCCAGGACCTTCGCCGCCGGTCCCGCGAGAGCGACCCGGAGGCCGTAGATGTTGGGGTCGTTGAAGACCGTCTGGAGGGAGAGGAAGTATTTGGGGGCCGCCTGGGGGGAGTGGGGGTATTTGGGGGTCTCGTCGACCTTCAGGATGCCGAAGTCGGCGGCCACCATCCAGGAGCTTTCGGGGCTGAAGCCGACGGCGGGAAGCTGAGAGGGAGAGGGGACCGGGAGAGTTTCGATCTTCTTGATCGCATCTCCCACCGACTTGCAGTCCGTGATCCCCTCGACCTCGACGTGCTGGCCGAGGGCGAGGAGGCGGAGGTCGAAGTACTTGTTCCCGGCGCCGGGGGGCATCGGGGCATCATCGGGCTTTGTGGCATCCCACTTCAGCTTCTTGTCGTCTCCATGCTTAGGATCGACGCCCCAGAGGAAGGAACCCTCCAGCTCTACATTGACGCCCTTGTTCTCGCCGGTGGGCTCGTAGGTGACGGAGATCCTCTGAATCTTCGCAAGGCCCAGATTCAAGGGGCCGATCTTGTAGTGGAAAGAGACCTGTTTAGTGGTAAAGTTGAAATCGAGATTGAATGAGGCGAGGCTGATCTGGTTGAGGATATTCCAAGGAGAGGCGAGGCCGAACTTCTGTCCTGAAAACCAGGAGACGAAGGTCTCGATCATCTCGCCCAGGGAATACTTCGTAAGGGTCAGGGAGGCTATCTTCTGCCCATTTTTTTCAGTTATGGCAGCGGTGACGCCGTCCCATGTTAGAGTCAAGGCTTTCTTATCAAAATCGTAGCCTACGATGGCGACTATATTCAGGTCTTCCAGGGTAAGCTCGACTCCGAAGGAGGCATGAAGGCGATCATCATATTTTATATTCAGGTTTGAATCGGCCTTTATGGTTCCGATCGGATCAATCCTCACCCCCTTCAATCCCACTCCGCAGTCGAATATATAAGAGCCCTTATTCTGGGCGTGGGCTGGGCGGGCGGTGAGAGACAACTTGTTGACATCGAGGCTCTCCGGCGCAGGGAAGAACTTTTCGAAATCCTCCAACCCGGGGATTTCTTTCATCAAATTTTTGAAGATCGTGGCGAGGGGGATAACCACTCCGGGGAAGGTCCGGCCGATGAAGGTCCAGCCCTCTTCGGCTCCTCCATACTCCGCCGATACGAAGATGCGGAATTCCTCGATGGAGAAGGTTCCGACGATCGATCCCGTATATCTGGGAGGGAGGTCTTTTGGGAGGCTGGCATCTATCTGGAATTTCACTTCGTTTAGGGAGATTCTTGTTTCGATCAGCTTCAGGCTGGCGTTGGCCGACGCTCCGAGGGAATAGCTGCGGTTCTTCACGTCTATCGAGATATAAAAATCCGTAAAGACAAAAGAAGCAACATCCTCTGGTATTATGATCGCATCATTGGTGATATACTTTACGATCTTGTTGAAGCTGACCCCTTCCGATGGTCCATCGCTTTTAAAGTTGGCCATGATCGCCAGGTCGCTGGTGATCTGAGCTATGAATTTACCTTCAAATATCTCTGGAAATAGTACAAATTCCGCCCCCAGGAAGATCATAGTACGGCTCTTCGCTTTTGGGGTGGGGATGATACATCTGATATCGAAACTGTCCATCTCAAACCAGTCAAAGGGCTTCCAGACCGCTCCGCCTTCCCTGGTCCCAATGGTGAAATCTGTATAGTTGACCACCGGATCGTCGCCTGACTGGATCGCCACCAAGAACTCCTTGAAGGATAGCTCGTTGAAATAGCTCTGCAGCTCTCCTGGAAGCATTTCGCTCCAGTCCCTGAGGGGGATGAGGGAAAGAAGATCCTTCGGAGAGATGGGCCTTTTTGGATCTGGCGATATTCCAAATTTATAAAAGTCCTCATAAGTCGAGAAGCTGAAACTGTAACTCAAAGACTTCCTAACAAAGTCGATGTATTCCTTCAAATATGGGAAGTTAGTCTCGAAGCGAAGATCTTCTCCTTCGGCGAAGAAGGCGACATCTACCAGATCTTTGTAAGAACAGAACGTTGTTGTTAATCTAATATTTATTATATGTAATACTGATGCCTTTGCCGTCAGGACGAACGTATCGTTGACAGGGCTTGGGATCTCGTCGGGCAGGACGACCTTCAGATAGGCACCTTGATCCAGCTTAAAGGATCTGCGGAGCAGCTGATCAAAGCCATCGGGCGGTTTAAGATTCGCCTTCTTCAACAGATCCTCATTGAGGTCGACTTCAGTCTTACCTCTCAGCAGGCTAGCCAGATCGTTGAGGGTCATAGTTCATGTCTCCAGGCAATTTATAATCAATTAATTTTAATATAATTATATTGTTAAAGTTATGGCGGCGTGATCCGACAAGTTTACAGGCGGATATACAGGACTCATAGTATTATAATGGACAGAAGGCACAGGAAGAGGGCCGCCATGGGGTATCTCAGAATACCAATAATCGTATATATTTCCACTTATTGTAGTTGCTCCACCCGCACTGTAATTATAAACGATTCCAGTTCGCCTTGTTCCGCGACTAACATCAGGCAGAGTATTAAAATCGCCACCTATGTATATATGCCCTCCTACGGGCATCATGGGGTTGCTGGCCATTAAGAATGCCATCAATGGGACATTCCCCATCACAAGAATCTTTTGATCTTCAAATGTGTACAAATTATGTAGAAATCCGACGGCTATTCTGTTAAGCGCAGCATTTTGGATTACTACATATACCAACCCACGATAGTCACGGGTGGATCCCCCAGGAACCTCATTTCGCCAAAGAGGCGTTGGCGGCAAAGCGGATGAGATATCATGAATTAATTTGATTCCATTATTTGAATTTATTAATATTCTGCCTATAGATACGATCGTATAGGCTGCATTAATACCGATCCCTATGAACTCCGGCCCATGAGCTAAGGCCGTCTCTCCGCATGCCACAGTGGCGTAAAAATTGGTTCCTAAGTTAACGCATAAAGGACCTAACGCTGCATTAGACGTAGCTCCATTCGTAATTTCTGTAAATCCTGCCACGGAGATCGGCCCCGTCCCTGGAGGAAGTGCTGCGGTTATTGCGGCGAATGCGCCGCTATATGCACCATTCCGGACAGGGCTACCCCCTCCGAAAACCCTCATATTCTGATGAAATATGCAGACCATTCTCGGTTCCCTCCCTCGTTTATACCTTCGCCATATTCTTTTTAGTTCTGTTGTACATCGCATACCACCCGAGGCCGCACCCCCGGGCCCCGGGGTCGGAGTTTCCGAAGAGGTAGAAGCTGGTGGCGCCGCCCGGCGGAAGCTTCGCTATCCCCAGGAGCTTGAGGGCGATCTCGGTGAGGGTGAGGAGGAAGGACTCCCTCTTCCCCTCCGGGTCCCGGACGTAGTAGAGCCTGACGTCCCCGATGGAGAGCTTGAGGACCCCCTGGAGGTCGAAGAGCTTCGCCCCGCCGCCGGTGCCGGGGAGCTTGATCCCGATGAAGACGTTGTAGCCCTCGGAGCCGCCGCCGCTCCAGGCGAGGAGGAGGCTGGAGGTGAGGCTCACCTTCCCCGCCAGCTCTCCGGGGGTCCCCATGTTCAGCCGGAAGGCGAGCCCCTGCCAGGGGCCGGAGAGGCCGGCCTGCCGGAGGGAGGTCTTCACCTGGAGGAAGCCACCGTCGGAGGGCTTGCTATCAGGACCCCCGATCACAAAGCCCTCGAAGGCGAGGCCGAACTCCAGGAATAGCGACTTGTCCCGGGGGGTGCTCTTCTCCAGGCTGAAGGCGATCTTGGTGGGGTCGAAGCGAAACTCCTTCTTCTGGCTCTCGGAGGCAGGATAAGTCATATCCAGCCCCAGCCCCGAGAAGCTGAGCCCTCGCCGGGACTCGCCCTCTCCCTCCTCGCTACCGCTACCGAAGGAGAATACATCGAAGCTGACGGGCCCCTCGCGCCAGCCCTCTTCACCAGCCTCATCCGTCTCCTCCCCCTTTCCCACCTTCAGAACGTGGAAGTCGAGGAAGCCCGTCAGCCCAAACCGCGAGGAGACGATGCCATTGTTATTTCCGAGGGTGCTGAAATCGGCCTTTGTGATCTCCACCTTCCGCAGGACGCTGCTATCGAGGTAGAAGGAGTTGTCACCGACGGAGTCGAGGACGTAGACCGTCTCGCCGCCGTGCTGCTGACAGGATCCGTTGAAGAGGATGGCGTTGTAGAGCTTATCCGGGTCCCCCGTGGAGGTGACGGGATGGCCGAAGATCCTGTTGATCGTCAGCTGGGCGAGGCTCTCGAAGTCCTTGATCGCCGAGGACTCGAAGAGGACCTTCATCGTCAGGACCCGGAAGTCGTAGTCCGCCCCCGGCGCCGGCGGCACGGGCCCCGACCCGTCGTAGCCTGGGTCGGAGTAGTAGATCAGCCCGAAGAGGGAGCTGGTCGTTATGTCGACCTTGCTCCCGTCGACCTTGCTCCCGTCGATCCCGAGGTGATGGACGTTGAAGCCTTCCGGATCGTCGATGGCGCCGATGAGCGCCTCCAGCTGAGGCGGAAACTTGTCGCGGTCGATGTCAACCTTCAGGGCGAGGACCCCGTTCCAGCTCCCATCATTTACTATTTCATTGAAATGCTTAAAGTAATCCCCCTTCTCGTCTGCCGCATCGGCGATGTACTCCTGGAGCCACTGGGAGACGGCCTCCGGGCCGCCAGATCTTGGGTCGCTGAACTCGTCGGCATCGGTCCATAGCTTTGGGTTCCTCACCCTCTCCGCCAGGGTCCCATCACAGAACTTGAAGATCAGGACGTTCCGGTAATCGTTGAAGCTGTTGCCCTTCCCGACGTTGATCTCGAAGGGCCAGCCCCCGATGGAGATCCTGTTCTTGAAGGCCGTATTGCCTGAAGCCGATCCGGCGGGATCCTTCGATTCAAGCTCCCACCCGGCGACGGGGTCGGTGACCACCAGGAAGAGCTGGTTGGTCGAGAAGGCGGCCTGCAGGGCGGGGTCGATCCCTTCGAACTCCAGAGCCTCCTCCCCATTCCTGGCGATGAGGAGAGAATCCCACCTCCCATCCGCCGAGACCTGGGATATGAATCCCTGGGGGGTGGCTGCAGGGGTGGTCTCGCCCACCGATAGAGATCTAGCGCCGCCTTTGACCCCGGAGAGGATCCCGCCCCTCCGGAAGGGGCTCATGATCTGGAGCTCGAAGTTGGGGATCTCGTCCTCTTTGAAGCCGTCCCCATCGGCGGCCACTAACCCGTACGGCACCATCGGGTAGGACAACTCCCTCCCGAGGCGGGCCGACGGCCTCTGGAGGTGGTCGAGGATCCCCGAGGGATCGGCAGCCTGACCTCCGGCATATAGGGGCGCCCCCTCCGGCTGGGAGAAGTAGAAGTTCTCCTCTCCCCCGGCGGGGCGGTTGACCCGCATCCAGGAGGTGGTGAAAGTCCCGTCCAGGAGGGGCTCCTCCCCGGCGGGGTCCGGATCGTCGAGGGATGCATCTTTTATGGGAAAGGCGGGGGCGAAGGCGGGACCATCCGGAACGAAGGTCAAGATGTCGTCGGCGTGAAAGCCGATCGTCTCAAGCCCCGATAAGCCGCAGAGGAGGCGGGGGAGAGGGCGGCCTTCCGCGGGGGCGAACTTCTCCGGATCCTCCAGGCCGACGGCAAAATCCCCGGAGGGCGCGAGATAGAAGGAGTCCTCCTGGGGTTTTCCTGGTATTTTTGGTCTGGTTTTATCGGCGGAGAAGACGAGCCCCGATCTCTCCGCCCTCGGCGTCAGGGTGACTCCGTGGCCGAGGGAGAGGCGAAACCCGCTGGGAAAGGTGGGGGGCGTTCCGGCGAAGGTGAACTTCGACCTCTGGCGGTCGAGGGGGTGGATCGGATCGAGGCTGACGTTGAAGGGGACCATCGTTCCTTTGGCGAGGGGGGCGAAGACCTCGTACGGCTGGGAACGGATATCTCCCGAATCATCTTTGCAGAAGTACTTGAGGCAGACCCGGGCGGCCCTGAATTCGTTCTTTTCTGCGTCGGCCCTCAGAGTGGCGTCGAAACTGATGGCGCCCGGAGCGGCTCCCGTAAGGGATATCCGGACCTTCTCCCCCACATCTCCGAAATTGTTGGAACCTATCTCATTGAAGAGCTTGACATTTACGCCGGCAGGCTTCGTCAACTGGAATTCTGCTTTCTTCTGATCGAGGGTTATTACTGCTCCTTGATCTAATCTAAATTGTATATTTCTTAGTTTGATCCAGTCTTGTCTCTTAATTCCGACTACCTGTCCCTTATCGCTGGATAGCTTTTTAATCGGTATATACTGCCCCATCAGACCTGCAGAGTTTGGATCAGAAAACCAGAATACATACCGATGATAGTCTGGATAAACCCCGTTGAGATTCTTTAAAAAATCCTTCAATTTGGCGAGGAAATCCCCAGTTTTCTCCGGCTCCCGGCCGCAGAATAAGTAAGATCCTCCATTCATCCTCTTCTTCTTATCACCCCAGAAATTCGTCCATGATGCCCCGAGGCCGACAATCGGGCCACCCTCCTGGGATAGAAGATATCCGATCCATACACCCCCTTCCGCGCCGTGACCATAGAGATGGGATCCATCGATACTGAACAATTTTTTGAAGAAATCTTGGTCGCTCATAAGAGATACACCATCCCCTTAAGGCCCGATGGCTCCACGGCCACGGCCCCGATCGCAGCGACCAGCCCCTTCCAGGGTTCGGGGACCGGCCCCAAAACGGCCCTGCCAGATTCTACACCAAGAGCTGGAGAGGACCCCGGTCCCGGCCCAAAGGCCCTCCGATGTTGGCACGAGATCGCGAGATCCTCCGGGAGAGGCTGAAAAGGATCGTCCATCTCAGATCTCCTCCGTATCAATCTCCATCCAGACATAATCGTCGTCGGTCTGCGACTCCATCCGCAAACGCCAGTTGCCGTCTGTGTCAACGGTCGCAGTACGATCGTTTGCCTCAGCTTCTCCATGAATTGACCCTCGCAGGACCCCCTGAAGCTTCACTCCGGTGGAGGCTCCCATCGAGGCGGTCATCCTCCCCGAAAACTCCGCGTCGGTGCCGCCCGATGGTTGGATATCGACCGACGCTCTGCTGTGCTCTTCGTCGCGGATGAATCCTGGGACGCCGACATGAAACTCCTTCGACTCGCTTTGAAGATTGATCACGCCCGCCGCGGCGATCAGATCCTGCCAGGAGGCGGAACCATCGACATCGGTTCTGACGGCGGATTCGGATCTCATGGATCCGTCGGAGACGTGGCTGTAGATCTCGGTGTAGTCGTTCCCGGGTAGCCAGTCGACCCCGGGATAGTGGCGAAATCCGCTCGTGGTGATCCCCACGTCGCTGCCCTGACCTTCCGACCTCTGATATGCCATCGCCTCCTCTGGATCGGCGCGCCCCATCCCGGAGAAGAGGATATCGCCTTCGAAGATCCAGCTTTGGATGGAGGCCGATGACCTGCCCGCGGGACTGTGGGAGGTGATATCCAGGCGGGTTTCATCCCCCGAGGAAGCCGCATCCATGGTCGCAAAGGCGCTATTTCCAGTACCGGTGGTCATGATGGTTTTGGTCCTGCCATCACGCCCCTCCACCGAGGTCTCAGCCCAGCACCCTTCCCGGTCGGTCGCCCCCACCGCCGCAAGGCCGTAGCTCCCCTCGAAGGCCGCCGACTGAGATGCCCCGAAGCCCTCGGCCTTCAGGCTCGCACCGCCGGCCATCCGGATCAGGGCGTCCTCGGCCGAGAATCGGCTCATCCCGGAGTATCCGCCGCTTCCGGCGTACCTCTGGAAGGCATCCGCCGACCCCGCCCCCTCCATCCAACGGGAGTCGATGATCTCGAGGCGGTCGAAGCTCGCTCTTGTACCTCCCCTCACCTCGACGCCGTCGCTGACCTGGTAGGAGTCGATGATGGCGACGGAGCTCCCGGGACCGCTGCTGGCTGAAAAATACATATCTATCGCCAGGGCGCTAGGGTAGAGCATGATATATATTAATAATATAATAAGACTTTGCCTCATCAATCATTCTCCCATATAGACTGAAGTTCCTTGGATTTTATCATTAATAAATGTTCCTGGTGAGGACGGAGGATCGAAGAAAGATAAGTCCATCCGTCGATGGCGCTGGAGAGGAGATGGCAAAGGGCTTGGGGATATTTATGGACTGCTACCATTTAGGATCTTCTCCCTCCGGCGGATCTCTCGGATGGGAAATAAAAATGAGAATAAATATATATCTTATAAATCAAGCTACAAATGTATATTTAATATTATAGATAATGATTAGAATCTATAACAACTGAATATATTTATCATTGTGTCTTTTCATATGGTACCCGCACGCCCTAACCGGAGCTTGAAGGCCCGCGCCCCCCCCCCCCTCGGCCCCGGATTCTATCTTCGCCTCTCTTTATCCCCCGGCCCCTCCAGAACCACCTCCACCTCGTCCCCGTCCGACAGGCCGAGGGCCTCCCGGAGGTTGACGGGCGCGACGAGCTCCAGAAGGGTCGCAGAGTAGCTCGTCCGCTCGGGCCGGACGATGGCGCCCCTTATCCCGCCGATCCTGACGGGGCGGCAGATGCAGGCGCCGAAGGACCTTCCCTCTTCAATGAAGCCCTCGATCCTGATCGAATCGGGGTCGGAGTCGTCGAGGACGAAGGGGCGATCGAGCTTCAGGTTCAGGGTCCCGGGGATCGGGTCGAGGCCGAGCCTCTCGGAGAACTGCCTCCGGTAACCCTCCCGAGAGATGTAGTACCGACCCACCCCCAGGCCGGAGGCGACCTTCCCCCGGAGCCTCATCCCCTGGCCCTCGTCATTGACCGAAGAAAACCCCTCCTAGTGCTTGAAACGAGGAGAGGATCGTCTAGGGATTTATATAACGGTTCTCGCCGCCGGGGGGACGCCGGGATCGTCGATCAGACGCCTCCGACGAGGCCCCAGAAGAATCCGTCCGAAAAAAGGGTTGGGCGGGTCACGCCCGTTGTCCCTCAGGCGTACTGCCCGAAGGCCACCTCTGAGATCTCCTTCGTCGTCTCGGAATGAGAGCCGGCGATCTTCGCCCGAGCCCGCTCGAAGTCCTGGTGGCAGACGATGTCCCTCTCTTCGCGGATCGCGAACATCCCCGCCTCCGTCGCCAGGGCCTTCAGGTCTGCGCCGCTCGCCCCCTCGGCCCCGTCGGCGATCCTCCTCAGGTCCACGTCCGGATGGAGGTTCATGCTGGCGGTATGGATCGACAAAATCGAGTACCTGCTCTCCCTACTGGGCAGCGGCACGTAGATCAGCCGGTCGAACCTCCCGGGCCGCAGGAGGGCGGGGTCGAGCATGTCGAGGCGGTTTGTGGCGGCGATCAGCTTCACCTCGCCCCGGGGGTCGAAGCCGTCCATCTCGGCGAGGAGCTGCATCAGAGTCCTCTGGACCTCCCGGTCGCCGCTCGTCGCCCCGTCCATCCTCCGGGAGCCGATGGCGTCCAGCTCGTCGACGAATATTATCGCCGGAGCCTTGTTCTGAGCGAGCTCGAAGAGCTCCCTCACCATCCTCGCCCCCTCGCCGATGTACTTCTGGACGAGCTCGCTGCCCACCACCCGGAGGAACGTCGCCTCGGTGCTGGAGGCGACGGCCTTCGCGAGGAGGGTCTTTCCCGTCCCGGGGGGGCCGTAGAGGAGGACCCCCTTCGGAGGCTCTATCCCCACCTTGACGAAAAGGTCGGGCCTCTTCATCGGAAGCTCCACGATCTCCCTGATCTCCGAGATCTGGTCACCAAGCCCCCCGATCTGAGAAAAGTCGACGGCCGGAGCATCTTCGATCTCCATTCCGAAGACGGCGGGGTCCCGGGAGGACGGCAGGACGAACATGACGGAGAAGGACTGCTGGTTCAGAGCCACCCTCGTCCCCGGCCGGAGCTCCCCCTCGATGAACTGGGATACGTTGACGACGAATCGCGGCCCTGTGCTGCTCTTGACCACCACCCGGTTGTCGTCGAGGACATCCTGGATGGTGCCGACGATGAGGGGGCCGGTCCGGAGCCGCTCCAGCTCGCTGCGGAGCTTTCTCACCTCGCGCTCGAACTTGAGCTTCTGGTTCTCCATGATCCGCTTTTCGCCCTCCACCCGATCCTTCTGCTCTCGAAGAGCGAGGTTCCGCTCTTCGAGCTGTCGCATCCTGTCCATCAGGTAGCGCGAAAAATCAGCTCCGACTCGCGATTCGTCCATGGGATCTCCAAAGCGTATTTAACGTTGACTGCTATTAAACTTTTCCGAGTTGAGAGAATATGCAGTGTGAGATATGCGGTGCAGAGGTCTCCGAAAAGCCAAAGAAGGTGGTCATCGACGGATCTGAACTGCAGGTCTGCAACAGCTGCGCCCGGTTTGGTGAGGTCGCAGACAAGTTCTCCCCCGTCCCGAGGAAGGTGATCCCCCAGGAGCGGGCCTTCAGAGCCCCCCCCAAGCCCAGGCCCCGTCGCGACGAGTTCAAGGAGATGCCGGAGATCGTCCCCGAATACGGCCAGATCGTGAAGGAGGCCCGGGAGGGGATGGGCCTCACCCCCGAGGAGCTGGGGCTGAAGATCAAGGAGAAGGCCTCCCTCATCAGGAAGATCGAGAGGCACGAGATAGTCCCCGAAGACTCGGTGAGGGTCAAGCTCGAGCGGGAGCTCGGCGTGAAGCTGACGGACAAATCGAGCGACGAGGGATGGAAGTCGGGGAAGGGGGGCCGCGGCCTCACCCTCGGCGACATCGCCTCCATCAAGAAGAGATGACGACGAGGGAGATATCCAGGGCGGCGGAGGTGCTGGCTAGGGGCGGGACCGTCGTCTACCCGACGGAGACGGTCTACGGGATAGGGGCCTCGGTCTTCATCCCCCGAGCCGTGGAGCGGGTCTTCGAGATCAAGGGGCGCCCCCGGGGGATGCCCCTCTCCGTCGCCGTCGCCAGCTTCGAGATGATGGGGGAGATAGCCCGGATCGACGATGGTGACCTCCCCCTCCTCCGGAGGGTCCTCCCCGGCCCCGTCACCTTCCTCGTCGAGAGGGGGCCGAAGCTCCCCGACCTCGTCACCGCCGGATCGGAGCTGGTGGGGATCAGGTTTCCGGACCACCCCGCAGCCCTGGAGCTGATCGCCCTCTCGGGGCCGATAACCTCCACCAGCGCTAACCTCTCGGGCCTACCGCCCCCCGCCAGCCTCGCGGAGCTGGACGGCGAGATCCGGAAGAATGTCGACCTCGTCCTGGACGGTGGGAGGTCGAGGTACGGCCTCCCCTCGACCCTCGTCGACCTCGCCGAGAGAAAGGTGATCCGGAAGGGGGCGGGGATGGAGAGGCTGGAGGGGCTCTTATGAAAAGGGCGAGGATCAGAGACTTCTTTGTTACCGTCGACGGCTGGATCTTCGCCGTCGTCGACTACCACCACCCTGAGGGCATCAGGTCGATCCTCCGGTACGTCCCGGACCCGAAGGGAGAGAGGGCCAGCGGGGGAGTTCGATATCGTAAGCTCGACTTCGAGGCTGCCTTCGAGTTTCTCCGGCGGGCGAGGCCTGATTACGTCCGGGACGTCCACGTCGTCCCCGAGGAGGACGTCCTCCGGACCTTCAGGCCGGAGGAGGAGCTTGCCCGGGCGGCGGAGAGGGACGACAGGATAGCCGAGATCGTCGCGGTCCTCGATAAGGGCGGCGTCCCCCGGGAGAAGATGGGGATCACGGGATCGATCCTGGTGGGGCTGGAGGGGCCCGGCTCCGACATAGACTTCCTCGTCTACGGCAGAGACTGGTGGAGGGCGAGGGCGGCGATATCGGAGGCGAAGCGGCTCGGCGGCAGGATAAAGGAGCTGGACGAGGCGACCTGGGAGAGGATATACCAGAAGCGGGTCCCCGAGACGGGCCTCGCCGAGTTCGTCCTCCACGAGAGGAGGAAGGGGAACCGGGGTCTCGTCGACGGGACCTACTTCGACCTCCTCTTCACCCGGGACTGGGACCAGATCGCCCCCCCCTTCCCGCCGGGGAAGAAGGTGGGCCGGCGGAGGATCGAGGGGACCGTCCTCGGTGCGGAGTTCGCCTTCGACAACCCCGCCGTCTTCGAGATCGACCACCCGGAGATCCCCGAGATCCTCTGCTACACCCACACCTACGCGGGCCAGGCCCTCCCGGGGGAGAGGATCGAGGCCTGCGGCGTCGTCGAAGAGACGGATGCCGGGAGGAGGCTGGTGGTGGGGACGACCAGGGAGGCGAGAGGAGAGTGGATCCGGTCTCTGACCCTGCTGGAGAGGGCCTCAAAAAGATGGTGGAAGGGCTGAAGAGGTCCTGGAGGCTCGAGGTGGAGGTGGCGGTCGAGATCACCGAGGAGCCCTTCGTCCTGGGAAGGACGGTCCACGAGAAGGACGGGTACCGGATATACCTCTCGGAGGCGGAGCCCTACCCCCTCCTCCACGAGTTCTACCACGTCCTCTTCGAGGAGAGGGTGATGAAGCGTCACATAGGCTCATCTTGCGCCTTCTGCTCGAAGATCGTCCTGGAGATGACGAACCTCCTCGTCGATCTGGGGATCGAGAGGCTAGTCCAGAGGACCGACCCGGAGATCTTCCCCTCCTACTTTCCGACGGCCCGGGAGAACCTCGATCGGATCGCGAGGTGCGGCGTCCTCTCCTTCGACCCCACCAGGACCGTCGCCTACAACCTCTACCTGGAGACGGCGATTAGAGAGCTCTACCCGGAGCTCCGGCCCGAGTACGACTTCTGGGAGAGGATCGACCTCTCCGACCGGCTGAGGGCAGGGGTCGAGGCCGCCCTGACGACGGCGGGGGAGTTCGTCCGGGAGAGGCCCTCCGCCTGGCGGGAGATCTCCGCCGCCGCCGTGGACCTCTCCTGGCCGATCTTCGGGGCGGACGTGATGATCCTCGAATCTAAAGAGGAGTTTCGGATCGTCTGCACCACCGACCACGACGAGGCGAGGGGGAAGGTCTCCGAGATGATCGATTGCCTGAAGGCGCTCTCCCAGAGCTGGCCCCCCCGAGACCGGACGGAGGGTTAGTTAAGGGTTGAGTTACAGATATGGGAGCATCTGACGCTCCCAGAAGCACGAGAGAGGTTCAACATGTTATTCGAGGTCAACCCCTTCGACATAGAGATAGGACAGTACAAGGTGATGCTCAACCTGGCCGACGCCAGAGATATGGGGATGAACGCCGGCGATCGGGTCCGGGTGAAGGCGAAAGGGGCGTCGATCACCGCGATCCTGGACGTCACCACCCAGATGGTGGAGCCGGGGAAGGTCGGGATCTTCACCGAGGCCCACCGGAGGATCGGGGAGGCGAGGGAGGTGGACGTCGCCCCGGCGCCGAAGCCCGCCTCCATCAGCTACATCAAGAGGATCATGGACCACGAGAGGCTCACCGAGGATCAGATCAGGACGATCGTCCAGGACATCGTCGACAACAACCTCAGCGACGTCGAGATCTCCGCCTACCTCACCACCCTCTACATAAGAAACTTCGACTCCCAGGAGACGGAGTGGCTGACTAGGGCGATGATCGATACCGGCGAGCGGATCCACTTCGACACCCATCCCGTCGTCGACAAGCACAGCATAGGGGGGGTCCCCGGAAACAAGGTCTCCCTCCTGGTGGTCCCGATCGTGGCGGCGGCGGGGCTTCTCATCCCCAAGACCAGCTCGAGGGCGATCACCGGGGCGGGGGGGACCTCGGACCTGATGGAGATCCTAGCCCCCGTGGAGTTCTCCGCCGATGAGATCAAGGAGATCGCCGAGAACGTCGGCGGCATCCTCGCCTGGGGCGGCGCGACTAATATAGCCCCCGCCGACGACAAGCTGATCAAGGCCGAGTACGCCCTCACCATCGACCCCTACAGCCAGATGCTGGCGTCGATCATGTCGAAGAAGGGGGCGGTCGGCGCCGACTCGGTGGTGATGGACATGCCAGTGGGACCAGGAACGAAGCTTCCGACGGTGGACGCGGGCCGGTCCATGGCCAAAGACCTCATCGACCTTGGTGACCGACTGGGGATCAGGGTCGAGTGCGCCATGACCTTCGGCGGCTCGCCGGTGGGGAGGACGGTCGGCCCGGCCCTGGAGGTGAAGGAGGCGCTCACGATGCTCGAGAGCGGCCAGGGCCCCAACAGCCTCCGGGAGAAGAGCCTATCTCTCGCCGGGATCCTCCTGGAGATCGGATGCTCCGCCGGGATGGGCTGTGTCGCCGCCCGGGGAGAGGGGAAGGCGATGGCCGAGAGGATCCTCACCAGCGGCAAGGCCCACCAGAAGATGATGGAGATCATCGAGGCCCAAGGGGGAGACCCCACCATCAAGAGCAGCGACATCGAGATCGGAGAGCACAGCCGGGATATCCTCGCCCCGACGACCGGCTACGTCATCTCCTTCAACAACAAGAGGATCGTCGAGATCGCGAGGAACGCGGGGGCTCCCGCCGATAAGCAGGCCGGGGTCCGGATCCACAAGAAGATGGGGGAGGTGGTGAAGAAGGGGGAGCCGCTCTTCACCATCCACTCGAGCAAGGACTGGGAGGTAGAGCGGGCCTCCAACGACGCCCTCCGGGATATGCCCATCGTCGTCGAGGGGATGCTCCTCGAGAGGTATCCGAGGTACTCCCAGATCTAGGCCTCGAGGAGGAACGTTTTATAAGGGCCGCGGGAAGACCGGAAAGCCATGTTGGTTTCCGTCATCTATCACGAGGATTTCGGGTCGAAGGGCCACAGCGTCCTGAAGTACCGGATCCGCCCCTCCTTTGAGGCCCTGAAGAGGTCGGGGCTTCTGGAGGGCTCCGACGTCCAGGTCTTCGAGGCGGAGCCCGCCCCCCTCTCCCTCGTCGAGGGGGCCCACACGCCAGAGCACATGGAGAGGATGAGGACCGAGCCCTCCGAGAGGATGTACTACGACGTCGCCCTCCTCTCAGCGGGGTCCGTCCTAAAGGCCGCGGAGATGGTGGCGAGGGGCGAGGCCCGCCACTCCTTCGCCTTCACCGGGACCGCAGGCCACCACGCAAGCCCCGGGAGCTGCTGGGGGTTCTGCTACTTCAACGATGTAGCCATATCGATCCTGAGGCTCCGAGAGATGGGTCTCGCGAGGTTTCTGATCGTCGACGTCGACCCCCACTTCGGGGACGGGACGAGGAACTTCTTCGGCGGCGACCCGAACGTCTATCACATAAACTTCAACCACCAGCAGAGCTCCAACTTCGACGGCGAGCTGAACAACTACGACATCGGCATCGGCTTCGATGCCGAGGACGAGCAGTTTTTGAGGGAGCTTGCCGGCAGCATGGAGATGGCGAAGGACTTCGACTTTGAGATCTGCTTCGTAGTATTCGGCCACGACTCCCACGCCGACGACTACGGCGGCTTCGAGCTGACAGTTGCCGCCTACCCCAAGATGGCCCGAATCATAAAGGAGGCTGTTGGGGAGAGGTCCATCGTCTTCGTCCTCAGCGGGGGCTCCGTCCCCGAGGTGGCCGCCAGGGCCATCCCCGAGGTTATCGCCGTCCTGGCGGAGAGGTGATCTGATGAGGATAGGCTCAGGCTGCTACAGCTGCATCCTCGACCGGGCCAAGTTCGAGGCCGACCTCCTCTTCTCCGACGATGCCGAGAAGATGGAGGCCATGGAGGAGCTCCTCGACTTCATCGTCTGTCATAAAAGAGAGGTCCCCTCGGTGGTGGGGACCGAGAGGGAGAGGATCATGAAGAGGAGGAGCAAAAACCCCGACCCCTATCGGGAGATGAAGGCCGAGAGCAACCGGGTGGCGACCGCCCTCCTCCCCCTGACGGAGAGGTTTTACGACCTGTCCGAGGAGAAGCTGGAGGCCCTGATCAGGATCGCCGCCGCCGCCAACTCCATGGAGTGGGGGGTGAAGGGGCACGACTTCGACGTCGACTCCTTCGAGGAGGTCTTCTTTGACACCCTCAAAGAGAACCTCGACGGCGACCTGGAGGAGGCCCGCCGACGGATAGACCGTTTCAGTAGGGTCCTCTACCTCACCGACAACGCCGGGGAGGTGGTCTTCGACCTCTTCGTCATCGGTAAGCTGGAAGAGATGGGAAAGGCCGTCGTCATCGGACCCAAGACCGAGCCCATATTAAACGACGTCACCTCTGATGAGCTTAGATCGATGACCACCCTCCCCCTGGAGCCTACGGGCCCCGTCATCGGCCTCTCCCTGGAGGAGGCGAGGCCCGAGCTCCTCGACCTCCTCATGGACGAGGGGGTCCTCGTCATCGCCAAGGGGATGGGAAACTTCGAGACGATGACCGAGTTCGACGATATGCTGGCGGGGAGGCTGATCTACGTCATGAGGGCCAAGTGCGATCCCGTCGCCGATGCCCTGGGAGTCCCCCGGGGGAGCCTGGTGGTGAGGTCGGTCTAGGCCCGGAGACGCCATCGGGTCATGCATACCCCGCCGGATCCTCCTCATCCCGACGACGACGCTTCGATTCCCCGTCCTCCCCATCCTTCGGCTCCTCCTGACGGCTCCAGCCCAGGACCTCCGTCGAGATCTCGAGCCCCAAGAGGTCGCTTGTGGCCCCGATCAGGTTCTCGGCCGCCGCCAGGTCGACGGCCTTCTCCCCATCGGTCTTCCCCATGAGGCAGACGCCCCGGATCCCGTAGAGGGGGGCTAGGCCGACGAGGATCCCGTTGAGGCCTCCGACGATCCCGCTTCGGAGGAGGGTGACGCCGCCCCCTTCCAGGGCGAGGGCGAGGTCGGGATCGGTGGCGACGCCGTAGACCGTATCCTCAGAGGTTCCGACGTAGGCGGCGAGGGTCACGAGATCCGTCACTTCGTAGGAGGCGAGGACCTTCAGGATCTCTCCCGCCAGGTTGTACATGTGGGGCGGCTTCAGGGGCTGGGCGTCCCCGCATAGGATTATGAGGTCGTCCCTCCCCTCCGGAGCCTTCAGCTCCACCTGGAGGGCCCTCGCCAACCCATCCTCCACCGGGACCTCGGGGGGGAATCCGGTGGAGACCATCAGCTGGAAGGTGATCGACTCCAGGGCGGCTGCTATGTAATCTGCCGCCACCTTACCGACGCTGCCGATGCCGGGCATGCCGCCGATGCAGACGCAGGGTCCGAAGATCTTCTGGGACATGGTGGAGGTCGCCCGGGCTCTATCAGTGCCCTACAGCTCTGATGATCCAGTTCACGGGCACCATCTCCTCCGATTCGTCGATGGCGACCTCCGCCAGGAAGATCTCCCCCGTCTGCAAGTCGTAGAAGTAAGAATCTCCCTCAACCTCGTGAAGGTCCACTCCCACCGCGACGGCTCCTCGATCATAGAAGCAGACGTAGAAGTCGCCGTTAATGGGTATGAAAGGAACTTCGATGACGCTGATCCCCGGCTGTCCCTGATTGGCGAAGTATGGTAGATGGGAGTCGGTGAACCTGTAGAGGAGGTTCAGGTTCTCATCCCTGATCTCCATGCTTATTATCCGATCTTCGGGAAGCGTACCATTCTCACCATACGGTACCAAGCTCCAGATCTGGACACCGTCCAGGGTCCAGCTCGGCCTCGGCGGCGTGAACTTGACCGCTTCTGCAACCTTCAGATATCCCGGGCTGCGATAGGTGGCTACGTTCACCATGGTTTCATTTCCGCTGTCCTGGATCAGAAGATCCTGCGAGACCTCTTGGGCGATAGAAGGTCCAACCAGAGATAGGACCGCAAAGCAACATAAGGCCGCGAGAAGTGAACTAGTCTTCTTCAAAGGATCACCATCCTCAATTAGATCGCCGGATATATAGATGATGCCGCAAGGTCGGACTCCTCAGATTTCGGCATATCTCGAGCTTCGGCGGCGAAGGGGGGGCCGGCCCGGGCTCAACCCCAAGAACGGGGCTGACGGCCAGACCTACCCTAACCCCTCCCCATCCTTTCTCCCACCGATCACTATTGGAGCAGCAAGGTGCCGGTGTGGCGGAGGTTCTGCCTCACCATGGGCCACTCGTGGTCTCCGAAGGCGCCGGAGATCTCCCAGATGTATATCCTGCCGTCGTCAGACCCCGCCACCATATCGAGGACGCCGTCACCCTCCAGATCGGCGATCGCCGGGGTCGTGTCGACGTTCCCCAGGGTGACCTTGGGAAAGCCATCCACCTCTGTTCCGTCCAGCCTCCAGGCGTGGACCCGGTTGTCCAGGGAGCCTCCTATGATCTCCTGCTGGCCGTCGCCATCGATATCCGCCAGGGCGATGTTCTTGACATAACCGCCGGTCTGGATGGGGAAGCCGGGATGATCGGAGCCGTCGCTCCTCCAGAGGTAGAGCCTGCCGTCGGTGGCTCCACCCACGATCTCGACCTCCCCGTCACCGTCCACGTCCCCTGCGGCGATGAAGCTGTCCTGGAGAGACCCTGTCGTCTTCCGCGGAAACCCCCTGTAATCCTCCCCCACCCGGGTCAGGGCGTAGAGACCGTCGCTGGCGCCGATGACGATCTCGAGGCTGCCGTCACCGTCCAGGTCCGCGAGGATCGGAGACGAGTATCCTATGGCGCTGCCGGAGAGGTCGGTGAGGGAGGGGCTGCTCAGGTCGACGGGGTATCCCGGCAGAAGGGATCCCAGGCCGTCGACGGCGTAGACCTGGCCGGTGTAAAGCCCCAGGAAGATCGCCAAGATGTCAGTCCCCATCTTCGAGGAGCCGATGACGCTATCCAAGAGACCGTCGCCGTCCAGGTCTCCGATGGCGGGAGAGGACCAGACGGAGTTGGAGGTGATCAGCGGATAGCCGCAGACGGGGGATCCGTCTCCGTTGAAGGCGTATATCCCCCGGTCGGTCGACCCCACCACCACCTCGAGGCCGCTGTCGCCGTCCAGGTCTCCGATGGCGGGAGAGGACCAGACGGAGTTAGAGGTGAGCCGGGGAAAGCCGGAGAGCTCCTCGCCCCGGCCGTTCCAGGCGTAGAGCCTGCCGTCGTCGGAGCCGACGACGATATCCAGGAGACCGTCGCCGTCCAGGTCTTCGACGGCGGGGGAGGAGCGGATGTAGTCTTCGGCCCTCTTAGGGAAGCCTGTAACCTTCGAGCCATCCCGGTTGAAGACGTAGAGCCGCCCCTCATTCGTCCCCACCACGATCTCCAGCTCCCCGTCGCCATCGATATCCGCGAGGGCTGGGGAAGACCAGACGGGGCTGGAGGTCTGAATCCATTCTCCGGTCACGCCCTCGTCGATGGTGAGGAGCCTGAAGGAGCCTATGAAGCTGTCGAAGTAGAGGAGGTTGGCCCTCCTGAAAGCCGACTGCTCCGCCCTGCAGGAGATGTGGTAGATCAGGTCTTCGCCGTTCAGAAACACGTCTCTCATGATGATGGAGGTAGATTCGTCCTCCAGGAGGTACTCCTTCTCCAGGGACCTGACGCCGTTTAGATCTCCGGCGGCGGACTTCATCACCTCAAAGTTTTCGCTCGACTCTTGGTAGCCCGATTCCGCCCGGGAGGAGAACCTCTCCAGAGAGAGGCCCCTCTTCTCTGAGGCCCCCACCAGGATCGTCATCACGCCGGAGGCGGAGAACTCGACGACGGGGTCCTCAACCCCTGAGGTAACGTCCTGAGGGAGGAGGTTGATATCCAGCTCCCTCGGGTACTCTGCCGAGAAGCCGAACTCCAGGCTTTCGAACTCCTCAGTCTGGGAGCTCGCCGGGTCGATCAGGGCCGCGGAGAGGGCCAGGATCAAGAACGCATATCCACGATTGATCATATATTCACTTCCAGGTTGCTCAGGTTAACCAGGCCCCACCCGCAGATCTCGTCGGGGCCGGGCGGCCCCAGGTCCGTGGCGCTCTCCAAAAGGACCCTCCTGACATCCAGGTCGGGATCGTCCTTGAAGAGCTCCAGGACCAGGGCGGCGCATCCCGCCACAAAGGGGGCAGCGGCCGAAGTCCCCACGAACCCCTCGGTCGCGTAGGAGGAGGTCGTCACGTTGTCCGGGGCCATCAGATCGGGTTTCTGACGGCCGTCCTCAGTGGGGCCCCGGGAGCTGTAAGGCTGGATCTCCAGGGTGGATATGTTGATCGCCCCGACGGTGACGACGTTTCGGCAGCATCCCAGGATACCGATGCTGGTATTTTGGACCTGGTGCTCATCGAGGTCGCAGGTGGTGAAGAGGTGGAGCCGACCGGGATGATCGGCGCCGTCGTAGCTCCGGATCTTTATCTGATAGGTTCCGCCCCTGGGGGCGACGAGGCGGATCGTCTCCACCGGCTTTTGGCCCATGTATCCCCTCTGGGGGTTGTCGGAGACGGACCGCCCCCGGCCAGGATGATCGAGGCGGAGGTCGTAATCGAGGGCCGCAGCCTCCCAATCGTCCTTCCAGCTGAGCCAGATGGAGACTTCTTTCCCCCTCTCCAGAGTGAGGTTGATGCTCTCGTCCTCCGGCGAGAAGTTGAGATAACCGTTGCCGTCGGGATCTTTGAACTCGCCGGACCAGTGGCAGAGCGCCTCGTTTCCGGCGGCATTGATCCAGAGGGTCCCGTTGGAGGTCATCTTCTCGACATCCTGGCAGACGGCGTCCTCGCCGTCGAACCCCCCGAAGGGGAAGTCCGAGGAGCAGGATACGATGTCGATCCTCTCCTCCAGCTCCAGGAGCCTCTCCACCGCCCGGGCTACCCCCTCCTCGGTGATCCCCACGTCCACCAGGTAGATCTTGACCCCCGGGGCTATCGAGGAGATCAGCTCGGCGCAGGCGATCCCGTGGACCTCATCCTTGCCGTAGCTCTCATCATCGTAGAGGGTGACGATATCGGCGTTGAGCTTTCCGGCGGTCTCGGGGTCGCAGTAGAACTGGCTGTCCAGGAGGGCGATTGTCAACCCCCGACCCGTGATATTCCGGGCGTGGAGGGCGGATATCCCCGTAATATCCATCATCCGCCGGAGGGAATGGGAGTCCAGAACCGGCTCAGATCCCTCCTCGTCCATAGATCCGTCTATACCCATCGATCCGCCTTCGTCCGACAAAACACATCCTAGGGGGGTCTTGCCGTCGTCCCTTGCGCCGATCTGAGGAGAGGACAGAGCTTCTCCCTCCGCCGGGGCAGGGCCAGTTCCGGAGGCGAGGAGGCCTCCGTAAAGGGCCCGACCATCTCCATCGCAAATCCCGGATGTTGATGGAGAGGCGAGGATCGCCAGAGCTGAAAGACTGATGAGTATAAACGATATAAGTCTCATGGGTGCCGTCACGTCCGTCTTAATTTCAATTCAATGATAAGGGAGGTATCTTATATAAGAATATCCTCATAGATCTCCTTTTGCCGCGTATACCTTTGTTATGGGATCCGAGCTGACCTTCTCAATTTCTATGAAGTTCGGGGGGCCTGGAAAGGGGGTCTGCCCGCCGAAGATCCCGAACCTCGGCCATCCTCCTCCAACCCGGAGGAGAGGACGAAAAAAGGATCTACCAGGGCCCCCATCCCCCACCCATGCGAAGCTTCGTAGTGGTGGGAAACCTCGCGACGACGACGCCGGACTTCTCCCTCGAGGATCTCCCCGGCACCTCAGGACGGATCGACATCCTCTGCCGTTGCATCAACTCAGCCTTCGTCCTCTCCCACGGGATCCGAAGGGACGTCCAGATCTACCTGATCCTCCGAGGAGGCGGTGCCCCAAAAACCGTTCGGCTCCAGGGGCGGGACCTCCGCCACCTCAACCCCGACGAGAGGACGACGGCGGCGCTCCTGAAGAAGGCCCTCGCCCTGGAGGCGGACTTTGCCTGGACGAAGTCGACGCCGGGGATCTCCGTCCGGGCCGGAGACCTGGCGGACCTCCCGATCCGGGCCGAGGGGAGGACCTACTATTTAAGGGAGGACGGATCTGACCATCGAGGCCTCCCCCTGGCTGGAGACGGGACCTTCGTCCTCGGAGACCACATCGGCCTATCGGAGGAGGACGAGGCCTTCCTCGCCGGCCTGGGGGCTGAGATCGTCTCCGTGGGGCCGAAGAGCCTCCACGCCGACCACTGCATCGTCCTATTAAATAACGAGCTGGACCGGAGGGAGGGGCCGTCCCACCCGGCCGGAGGACGAGAGAGGGCGACGAAGGGGGACGAATAAAGAGAAGGGACGAAGAAGAGACGCGTCAGCATGAGCACGATTGATAAGAATAAAGAGGTCGCCGACCTCGCGGAGGGGGCGAGGAGGATCCTCCGCCTCGGCCCCATCTGCGACAGCTGCCTTGGCCGGCAGTTCGCGATGCTATCGACGGGCTTGACTAACGCCGGGAGGGGGGAGGCGATAAAGACCTTCCTCTCCATGGCCGGCTCCATGGACGAAGGAGGCCGGGAGATCCTGGAGGAGCTCGGCCCAAGCTCGAAGAGCGCAAGGCTGAAGCTTGGCCTTCCGGGGGAGGGCGAGAGGTGCTGGGTCTGTCTCGGGGAGATGGAGCCGGCGAGGCTCGACCGGTGGGCCGAGGCCGCCGAGAGGGAGCTTCGCCACCTCGAGCACGAGACCTTCCTCGTTGGCACCAGGATGAGCGGCCTCCTCGCCGAGAACGAGGAGCTGATCCTCGCGGACGGCGGCTCCCGCCACGCCGAGCCGATGAAGTCGGAGCTGAACCGCGAGGTGGGAAAGAGGATCGCCGAGAGGACGGGGAAGGCGACGAGCTTCACCTCTCCCGACGTCCTCGCGGTCCTGGACCTGGAGGAGGGAGCGGTGGAGGTCCAGGTCTCCTCCCTCTACATCCAGGGGAGGTACAGAAAGCTCGTCCGGGGCTTTCCCCAGACGAGGTGGCCATGCCGCGATTGCGGCGGGAGTGGCTGCGAGGCTTGCGGCTTCACCGGCCGGAGGTATCAGGAGTCGGTGGACGAGCTGATAAGAGACCCCATCATCGAGGCGGCCAGGTGCGAGGACACCGTCTTCCACGGCTCGGGGAGGGAGGACATCGACGCCCGGATGCTGGGGACGGGACGGCCCTTTGTGGTGGAGGCGGTCTCCCCCCGGGTGAGGACCCTAGATCTCGCCCGCCTCAAAGAGGAGATCAACCGGCGGGCCTCCGGGAAGGTGGAGGTGAGCGACCTCGAGTTCACCGGGAAGGAGACCGTCGAAGGGCTGAAGAAGGCCCTCTTCGAGAAGAGCTACTCGATGGTGGTGGAGCTCGGAGAGGAGGTACCAGAAGAAAAGCTTAAATCAGTTCTGGACAAACTGGTCGGCTTGGTTGAACAGCGCACCCCCACCCGGGTATCTCACCGCCGGGCCGACAGGGTCCGGAGGAGGGAGGTCCTCGAGATGAGGCTTGACCAGCTCTCGGGGAAGACCGCGAAGATGACCCTCCGGGGAACGAGCGGCCTTTACGTAAAGGAGCTGGTCAGCGGAGACGGCGGAAGGACGAAGCCGAGCCTCTCGGGACTCCTCGAGGTCGAGGCGAGGGTGGCGGAGCTGGACGTTATAAACGTAGGTGGAGAGGCAGATGCCCAAGTCACACGGAATACGGAAACGGACTAGAGATAGGCTGAGCAAATCGGTCAGAGAGCGGGGGATCTCCCCCGTCAGCAGGGCGATCCAGGACTTCGACGATGGCCAGATGGTCCACATCGTCCTCGACCCGAGCATCCACAGGGGGATGCCGAACCCCAAGTTCCACGGTAAGACCGGCAAGGTATTGGGCCGAAGGGGGAGGGCTTACGTCCTGGAAGTGAGGGACGGAAACGCCAAGAAGACGGTGGTATCCCTTCCGGAACATCTGAAACCCCAGAATTGAGATGATCGTCAAGAGCATTCTGAGCGAGGATCTGATGACCCTCGCCGAGGTGAAGGAGGCCCTGGAGGAGATAAGGCTCCGGAGGGCCGAGGAGCCGGAGGAGCTCGGCTACGAGCTGAGAAGGGCGATCAAGCACGCCGAGATCTTCTCCAAGGGCGAGGCGGCCGAGAGCAGAAAGATGGTCGAGGAGCTCATGGGGCTGGAGAAGATGACCAATGAGATCGCGATCAAGATCGCCGACATCCGGCCAAAGACCAAGGACGAGATCAGGGCCCTCTACGCCAAGGAGAGGTTCACCCTCCTGGACGAGGACCTGGACGCGATCCTCGACGTGGTTCTGAGAGGATGACCATCCGATTGTGAGGACGAACAATGACCTCGGAGAGACCCCCACGGCGCGAAGAGATAGCTTGGGTCTTGGATTACCTCCCCTACGGGCACGTATCGGACTCCATGGGCAGGTTTCAGAAGAGGCCCCTCATCCAGGGGGTGGGGGAGAGGGACTTCGTCCTGATGGAGATGGCCCCCAAGGAGGGGGCGGTCCCCGAGATCGGCGTCAGGGCCGTCCTGGTGGGAAAAGACCGGCCTATCGTCGACCGGGTCAACCGGAGGATCGGCTACGAGGAGCTCTCCCAGGGGGCGAGGGTGGAGCTACCCTACGCCATCCAGAAGATCGTCCTGGATAAGGAGGCGTACTACCTCCGCTTCTTCAACGAGGCGGGGCCGCTTACGACGAGGATGCACGCCCTGGAGCTCCTCCCCGGCATCGGGAAGAAGCTGATGTGGGCGATCTTGAACGAGCGGAAGAAGGGCCCCTTCAAGAGCTTTGAAGACCTATCGGAGCGGGTCAAGGGGATATACAACCCCGAGAAGCTTCTGGCAAAGCGGATCGAGGACGAGATCGCGGACGATCGGATCAAGTACCGGATCTTCACCGCGGATCCGCGCCGGCGATGAGGGATACGGGGCGGTGCCCCAAGATCCTCCGATCCTGCTTTTAAGGGGGGACCCTGCCTTGAAGAAGCTAGGCCAGCATTTTCTCATCGACCGGCGGGTCCTTTCCAGGATCGGAGATTACGCCTCCCTCGGCCGCAGTGACGCCGTCCTGGAGGTCGGGCCGGGGACCGGAAACCTCACCCGCGTCCTCTCGGAGCGGGCGGGGAGCGTCTATGCCATAGAGGTCGACCCGGCCCTGGCGTCGTCCCTGGAGGGGCGCTTTGAGAACGTCTCGATCATCCGAGGCGACGCCCTCCGGGTCCCCCTGCCAGAGTACAATAAAATCGTCTCGAACCTCCCCTACCAGATCTCCTCCAAGATCACCTTCAGGCTCCTGGCGAGGCCCTTCGACCTTGCCGTCCTGATGTACCAGCGGGAGTTCGCCGAGAGGATGGTGGCGCCGCCGGGGACGAGGGAACGCGGGAGGCTCTCCCTCAACGTCGCCTTCTGGGCCGAGGCCGAGGTCCTGGAGACCGTTCCCCGGGGGGCCTTCTCCCCCAGGCCCCAGGTCGAGTCTGCTATCGTCCGCCTTCGGCCCCGGAAGACGCCGGCCCCCGTCGACTGGGCAGGCTTCGAAGCCCTCACCCGGGGCCTCTTCTCCATGAGGAGGAAGAAGATCAAAAGAGCCCTCGCCGCCATGAAGGTCCCCCCCGATGCCCTGTCGCGCATCGACCCCGCCGTTCTGGAGAGGAGGCCGGAGGAGCTCTCCCTGGAGGAGGTCGTCGATATGGCGGAGGCCATATCGGGCCGGTGAGGGGGTCCAGATGGGGCGGAAGCCTCGATTTTTTATACTCAACGGCCCACTCTACCACCGATGATAGCATCTGTCGAGCGCTCGCAGGTTTCGGGGGAGGTCTCGGTCCCGCCCTCCAAGAGCTACACCCACCGGGCGATCACCATCAGCGCCCTGGGACCCGGCGGCTCCGTCAAGAGACCGCTATTATCCGCCGACACCAGGGCCACCATCCGGGCCGCCGAGGCCTTCGGGGCGGAGATCGCGATAGAGGGCGAAACGCTGGCGGTGGCCGGCGTTGGAGGTGGGCCGAAGACCCCGGAGAACGTCATCGACGTCGAGAACTCCGGAACCACCCTCCGGATCATGGCGGCGGTGGCGGCCCTCACCGACGGGGCGGTCCTCACCGGGGACGCCTCCATCCGGCGGAGGCCCAACGGCCCCCTCCTCAGATCTCTAGGGGACCTGGGGGCGGAGGCCTTCTCGATAAGGAAGAACGACTGCGCCCCCCTGGTGGTCCGGGGGAGGATCAAGGGCGGTAGGACCGTCCTCGACGGGAGCGTCAGCTCCCAGTTCCTATCGGCCCTCCTCATATCCTGCCCCCTCGCCGAGGAGGACTCCGAGATCGAGATTAAGGGCGAGCTCAAGAGCCGCCCCTACGCCGAGATCACCCTCGAGATGCTGGAGGAGGCAGGTGCCGTGATAGAGACCGATTTTCAGAGGTTCTCCCTCCGGGGCGGCCAGAGCTACGACCTGGGCGGCTACACCGTCCCCGGCGACTTCTCCTCCGCCTCCTACCTCCTGGCGGCGGCGGCGGTCACCGGATCGCGCCTCACGGTCCGGGGCCTCCGCCCCTCTAATCAGGGGGACTCGGCGATAGTATCCATCCTCCAGGAGATGGGGGCTAAGATCTCCTGGGACCGGTCAGAGGGGGTTCTCGAGATCGAGGGGCGCGACCTATCGGGGGTCGAGGTGGACGCGAGCCTCACCCCCGACCTCGTCCCCACCATAGCGGTCCTGGGGGCGGTGGCTGAAGGACGGACCGTCGTCAGAAACGCAGAGCACGTCCGCCACAAGGAGACCGACAGGCTCAGGGCGATGGCGGTGGAGCTCTCCAAGATGGGGGCTAAGATATCAGAAAGGCCCGACGGCCTGGTGATCGAGGGTGGAGGGCTTCGGGGAGCCAGGGTGAACGGCCATCACGACCACAGGATAGTGATGGCCATGACGGTGGCGGGGCTCGTCGCGGGAGATACGATGGTGGAGACCGCCGAGGCCGTCTCCGTCTCCTACCCCGGCTTCTTCGAGGAGATGGCGAGGATCGGCGCCACCGTCGAGGTCGGCGGAGAATGAGCCGGAGATCGCCTCCATAAGTCTTATGTACCTGTAGCGAATCTCAGCCTTGGATCAGCGTTTGCGATTCGGTTCGCCCCATCGGCCCCGGCCGATGCGCGGGCGGCGTCGGACTTGGGGTCCGGGGCTGCTCCAGAGGGCCTCCGGATTCCGAATCCAGAGGCCTCAGATTTCTGGAGGAATAATTTGGCAGAAGAGAATGAAGAGCTGAAACATATAGTGCGCATAATGAACACCGACCTCAACGGTCACCAGCCCGTTCAGATGGCGCTCACAGGCATCACCGGCATGGGAAGAAGGAACGCCCGGCTCCTAGCCCAGAAGGCGGAGATCGAACCCACCGAGACCCTGGGAAAGCTCTCGGACGAGGCGATATCCAGGCTGAGGGAGATCGTCGAGTCGGCCCAGGAGCACCTCCCGGTCTGGATGAAGAACAGGAGGAAGGACCTCCTCACCGGAGAGGACCGCCACGTCATGGGTACCGATCTCGTCATGGCCCTGAGGGAAGAGATGGATATCATCAGGAAGACCCGCAGCTATAGAGGGATCAGGCACGAGCGCGGCCTCCGGGTCCGGGGCCAGAAGACCAGGTCCACAGGCAGAAGGGGAGCCACCGTGGGCGTCAGCAGGAAGAAGAAGTGAGCGAGGCGGGCTATTATGGGATATCCTGGCAAGTGTAGGAAGAGTTACGATACTCCGCGCCACCCCTGGGAAGCCGACAGGATGGCTCAGGAGCTGGAGCTCGTCAAGAATTTCGGCCTCCGGAACAAGAGAGAGGTCTGGAAGGCTCAGAGCCTGATAAGAAAGTACCGCCGGGTAAGCCGTCAGCTTCTGGCAGCCACCACCCGGGGAGAGGCCTCCGTCGGATCTCAGGCGGAGGATGTGCTGGAGCACCTCAAGAAATACGGGATGCTGAAGGAAGATGGGGATCTCGACGCCGTCCTGTCCATAAAGGTGGAGGACCTTCTGGAACGGAGGCTTCAGACCCAGGTCTACCGTCAGGGCCTCGCCAAGACCCTCAGGCAGGCCCGGCAGTTCATAACCCACGGCCACATCCAGATCACGGGCCGGAAGGTGACCGTTCCTGGATACTACGTCAAGCGGGGCGAAGAGATGACCATCGACTACTACCCTGGCTCTCCCATGGCTCAGGAGGCTCATCCTGAGAGGGCCACCAGAATACTCAAGGTGGAAGGATAAACATGGCAGAAGGAAAATGGGGCGTCGCCCACATATACGCCTCCTTCAACAACACGATCATCACCATAACCGACCTCACCGGCGCCGAGACGATCGCCAAGGTCTCGGGCGGGATGGTCGTCAAGGCCGCAAGAGACGAGAGCTCCCCGTATACCGCCATGCAGATGGCAGGCCAGATCGCGGAGCAGGCGATGACCAACGGCATCATCGGCGTCCACGTCAGGGTCAGGGCCCCCGGCGGAAACCGTCAGCGTTCCCCGGGACCCGGAGCCCAGGCGGCGATCAGGGCCCTGGCGAGGGCCGGGCTCAAGATTGGCAGGATCGAGGACGTGACCCCCATCCCCCACGACGGCACCAAGCCCTCCGGCGGACGGCGGGGCAGACGGGTGTGAGCTTTGCAGGTTGAACTGATCGAGCTGGTAGAGGGCCGGGCCCGGTTCCTCCTCAGGGGCGTGACTCCAGCCTTCGCCAACGCCATAAGGAGGGCCTGCCTTGCGGAGGTGCCGTCCCTCGCCATCGATGAGATAAGTATTTATGACAATACGTCGGTCCTCTTCGACGAGCAGCTCTCCCTGAGGCTGGGCCTCGTGCCGATCAAGGCCGACGACCTCAGCCTCTTCCGGGTCCCCGAAGAGTGCGAGTGCGGCGGGGCGGGGTGCCCCGCATGCCAGGTGGGGATGACCCTCTCGGCGGAGGGGCCCTGCACCGTCCACTCCGGCGATCTGAGGTTCTCGGATCCCGGGGTGAAGGTCGTCTTCGAGAAGATCCCGATCGCGATCTTGGGCGAGGGCGAGAAGCTGATGCTGGAGGGGATCGTCACCCTCAACCGGGGGACGGTCCACGCCAAGTGGCAGGCCGGAACCCAGTGCGGCTACAAGAACCTGCCGGAGATAACGATCAGCGATCGGTGTGAAGGCTGCGGAAAGTGCGTCGAGGTCTGTCCCCGGAAGGTCCTCGTCATCGGAGAGGGCGAGGGGAAGGTGAGGGTCCACGACCCCATCAGCTGTTCCCTCTGCAAGCTCTGCATCGGAGAGTGCGATGTCGGGGCGATCAACGTCTCCGCCGTCGAGGACGTCTTCGTCATGAAGATAGATACCGACGGGTCGATGCCTGCAAAGGACCTGGTGACAGGGGCTGCAGGCGAAATCAGGAGGCGCGCGACGTCGCTCAGCCAGCAGTTGAGCGATTTGGCTTAGTGAGGGCGAAGTTAAGACCACGGGCGGGGGTTGCCAAGCCAGGTCAAAGGCGCAAGGTTGAGGGCCTTGTCTCGCAGGAGTTCGTGGGTTCGAATCCCATCCCCCGCACCAACTTACCTTTCTTGATAGCGATTTTATGAAGAGATCGCGTCGCGTTTTAAGATCCTCTGAAGGGTTTTAATCCCTTTTAGGGCAAAACAAAGAGGTGCGACGGAGAAACCCCACCGTCGCAGCATAAAATATTTCATTGTCTCATCAGCCTATCTAGAAATCCTCCTCCTCCATCCAGTCGAGCCACTGCGCCGACCTCAGGCCGATGGCCGTCTCCTCATCCACTCCGTAGACGCTCTGGTAGAAATCCAGCACCCATTCGTGGACCTTCACGTCAGTAAACATCTCAGGATAGGCGGCCTTGGCGATAATCATCGCCTCGATCGGATACTCCAGGCGCTTTGCCCAGTTGTAGGGAGTCCAGGGAAGGGCGTATACACGCTCATTCTTGACGGCAGTAAGCTCCTGAAGATTCTGATAGTACGGTGCAGTGTATAGCTCCCTTGCAGGGTGGTAACCCTGCGCAGTCGGGAGAACGATGACATCGGGGTCCATCTTTAAGATATGCTCGGTGGAGACTACTACAAAGGCACCCATGCCATCATACACATTCTTTGCATTTGCGATATCCTCGATGAAGTATGATTCGATCGTATCAAGGCCCCAGGCCATGCCGGCACCTCCACCATCCCTGGCTCGCGGCGAAAGCCCGAGCTGCATCATGCTGGGCTTTTCGTCCTCGGGAACGTCCTTGGTGCGAGATCGAATCTCCTCTATCTGAGATTCAAGGTAAGAGGCAAGTGCTTCGGCATCTTCCTCGCGAGAAAAGACCTCGCCCACCAGCCGGATCTCATCCCCGATGTAATCCACGCTCGGTTGTTCCTGATATGGAGGGCCCACCAGGATCACCAGCGGAATTCCGAGTGATTCGATGGATTCGATGGTCTTTTGGATCTTCTCGTCGGATCCGGCTGAAAAAGCCCACGACCCTTCTCGGAGAAAAACGACGTCCGGATCGAGGTATACCAGCATCTCGTAGTTGACGGCAGTTGCGCCTTCAACGAGCACAGTCATCTCGGCGAGGTGAGGCATGAGGTACCTAACGGTATTCATCCCATCCTCGAACTCGTAGGTCTCGCCATCTACTGTCTCAAAGCTGTAGTTGTATTCTTTACTGCAGCAGGGAGCTCCCAGAGCTACAATCTTCTCCTGCATTCCGAACCGGTACATGATCCCCTCGACAAAACCATCGTCGATGGCAACGACCCGTTCGATGTTAGCCGGAACTTCCACCGTCCGTCCGAGCATGTCCGTTACTGTTATATGCTCATCAGAGCACGCCGCTCCCGATACGAGGCAGAGGAATGCGGCCGCAAGTATACAGCATCTCACAAAATCCATGTTCTTATCCTCCTTGCGTTTCCCGGTGGTTATTATTCCACCAAACCATCATGTTTAAGAAATCATACTTCAGCACCCAGGATTCGCCATCCTCTTCGACGACCTGCGACAGGTAGCCGCTCAGCTTTGCCATCTGATCGTCGGTTTCGACCCGGTACTGGCCGCCAAAATAATTCAAAGCGTCGTCCAGGGAGGGAAAACGATGACACATCTTGAGAGGAAAGACCCGAATGTTGGGGTAGACGCCCATCTGGTAGAGGACGTTGAATAGCACGTCCGACTTCGGCATCGGATGGTATTCAACATCACCGAATAGAAGGGCAGACACTTCCCGGGCTTGAACGTCCCAGGAGGTATCACCTGCAAACCAGGCCAGGTACACAAACCCTGACGAAACCTTGGTCATCTTCTGGACAGCCGCTTTGATATCGGTCATCCCCAGGGAGAAAGAAGCGACGACTAGGTCGTAAGGAGGTTTTAGATCCCTCTCGACATCCACCTCTTCCCATCTCTTCTGAATGCAGTCGACGTTTCCGATCCTGCGCTCTTCGAGGTTCTCCTGGAGCACCCTGGCCATGGAGGCGCTGGGCTCGACGGCGGTTACATGGGCGGTCACCTTGGAGAAGGGGATCGCCAGGGTTCCGGGCCCTGCACCTATATCCAGAACTCTATATGTGGATTTGATTGTGATTTTGTCTAGCAGGACCTTTACATACTCTCCGCCGTCACGCTCTATCATCCTCCAGTAATTTCTGGCCTCCTCCTCGCTGTCCCAGTAAGCTGCACAGTCCATGCCGCCGTTCATCTCGTTGTGCCGTTTCATCTGGTCAATCCAGACCTCTGACCATTCTATCGGATATGTCGCCATCGGATTCCCTCCACCCCAACTGACGCGGTGTATCCCGCGTTGAAGGCTAAATACTGGCGTGATATCACGACTACCCAGCCTCTCGATCTCAAAGACTCCAAATTCTCATCTCCATCGTTGAAAAAAATAGATGGGTTGAATCAGCTGCCGTCTCCGAGAGTCCAGTCCATCAGCTGGGCTGTGCGCAACCCTTCTGCAGTCTCCCGATCGACATCGTAAACGTTCATGTAGAATTCCAGCAGCCATTCTGCAAGATTGACATCCTCGAAGCGCTCAGGATAGGCAGCCTTGGCCATCACCATCACCTCTATCGGATACTCAAGACGCTTGTCACAGTTGCAGGGCAACCATGGAAGAGCAATTACTCGTCTATTCTTGACTGCTGTCAGCTCCTGCAGGTTCTGATAGTAAGGCGCTTCGTAAAGCTCTCGTGGGGGGTGATATCCCCAATCTGTTGGCAGAACGATCACATCAGGATCCAGTGCCAAGACGTGCTCGGCACTAACCAACCTGAAATGGGCCGGCTCCTGAAAGGCGTTTTTGGCGTTGACTATCTCCTCTAAGAAGAACGATTCAATGGTGTCGATGCCTTCAATATCTCCAGCTCCCCCACCATCTCTGGATCGCGGCGATAGGCCGAATAATAAAACGCGCGGTTTTTCGTCATCTGGTATGTCCTCCGTCCGCTCTCTCACGAATTCTACTTCTCTCTCCAGGTAATCTGCAAGCTCGATAGCCTCCTCCTCTATGCCGAATATCTGACCAATGATTCGAATCTCTTCGGAGATAATTGACATGTTCGGTTCATCGTAGGTGTTTGGTCCATACGTTACGATGAGAGGGATACCAAGGGAATCTATCGTATTGATGGCCTGTTGCATGCCATCTTCGTCCGTCCAAAAGGTACAGTCTCCACCCCTGATGATGACCAAGTCCGGATCCAGGCTGACCAGCATTTCGTAGTTAGGCGGCATGCCGTATGAGGCGACCAATGGAAGATCGCGAATCCACGGATTCAGATAATTTACGGTGTTCATCCCCTCCAATGTGTAATTTTTCCCATACACTGTGGGATATTCCCACTCCCACAGCTTGGGAAGACAATCGGTTCCCAAACCCACCAATTTCTCCTCTACGCCCAAGCTGGTCATTACCCCTTCCACCAGACCATCGCTGATGGTGACCACGCGCTCGATCTCCAGCGGCACCTGGACGGCGACCCCTCTGCTGTCGACTATGGTTCTATACCCGTCCGCACATCCTGCTCCTAAAATGAGCGCGACGCATGCGACTACAAGAATACAACATCTCAAACGATTCATATTCGTATCCTCATTTGCTTTTCTTGGTGGCGTTTATCCCACCAAATCATCATTAATAGAGATTGATACCAGATCGTTACATTAGTTATTTTTTCTACCATCTGCGACAGGCTGACTTTCAACTTCGACCTCTGATCGTAGGCCTCAGCCTGATACTGACCGCCCTTCACATTCGATGCTGGCATTCATATGTTTATGTAAATATTTCATTGAATCCGTTCAGATTTCTGATCAATCTATCAGATCTATCGACCTCATAGGCGCTTCATCTCAACAGTTGAGGCGCGTCGTATTCCTCGTAGGTTCTCTAAAGATATCTCACCATACTCCCTCTCCGCCACCTTCCTCGGCATCACCATCCTGGTGCCCCCAACGCTCCGAACTGAGCATATCCCTTCGTAGATCTCGTCCAGGACCGGCTCCGTTATTACATGATGAGGCGCGCCCTCGGCTACTATCCCGTTCCTGTTCATCACCACCACCTTGTTGCAGAACCAGGATACGTGGTTGGGATCGTGGCTGCAGGCCAGGATGGTGACCCCTTCCTCTGCCACCCGTCGCATTATATTCCAGATCCTGATCTGATTGCTGAAATCGAGGGCCGATGTCGGCTCGTCCAAGAACATGATCTTCGTATCCTGAGCGATCGCCCTCGCCATCAGCACCATCTGGCGCTGGCCTCCCGAGAGCTGGTTGTAGGGCTGGTCTGCAAGGTGGGCGATGTCGAGGGTTTCGAGGGCGGTCAGAGCTCTTTCCTTGTCCTTCCGGCTGATCCCAAAGACGCCCCGGAGATGGGGAGTCCTTCCCATCAGCACCACCTCCTTGACTAGATAGGGAAATGGTGGCTTATGCTCCTGGGGGACGTAGGCGACAAGTCGCGCCATATTCTCGATCCGATGGTCGGTGATGTCGATCCCGTTCATGACCACCGAGCCCCGATGGTACTTCAGAAATTTGAGGCAGCACTTGAAGAGCGTAGTCTTTCCGCAGCCGTTCGGGCCGAAGAGGCCGCAGAGCTCCCCCTCATCGACGTCGAAGGAGACCCCTTCAAAGACGGCCTTCTTTCCATAGTTAAAATACAAGTCGTTCACTTGGAGCATGATAGATCACCCGAATATGGCTCGACCCCTCGTTCTCAGAAGGTAGAATAGGTAAGGAGCTCCCAGGATCGACGTGATGATCCCCACAGGAATCTCCGCCGACGTCAGGGTTCTCGCCAGGGTATCACAGACGATGAGGTACGTCCCGCCGAGCATCGCCGCTGCCGGAATGACAAACCTATGATCCGGGCCCAGTATCAGCCTCGCTGCGTGGGGCATCATCAGCCCCACCCAGGCGATGATCCCCACCGTGGAGACCGCAAGGGACGTGATGAGGGTAGCAATAGAGATCAAGAGAAACTTGTACTTCTCGGGGTTTACGCCGAGGGTCCTAGCCTCTTCGTCCCCCATGGAGAGGATGTTAAGCTTCCAGCCAAAAAACCAGAGAACCAGAAACGAGGCGATGACTACCGGCGATACGAGAGCCACGTCCTTCCATGAGGCGTAGTAAAATCCTCCCATCAGCCAGAAGACGATCTCTCTAAGGGCGCTGTCATTGGAGATGTACTTCAAAATGGATACGAGAGCCGAGAAGACCGAGCCGATGATCACTCCTGCCAAAATCAAGGTGACTATGGGCGTTTCGTCTCTCGTCCGTGCCAGAAGATAGGCGAGGGCCACCGCCACCGATCCGAATATGAAAGCAGAGACCTGGATCGAGAGGAAGAACTGGGGATATACGATGCCAAGGGATGCGCCGAAGGCCGCCCCCGATGATACGCCTAGTATGTAGGGCTCGACCAGAGGGTTTCTGAAACAGCCCTGAAAGACGGCTCCGGATGTGGCGAGGGCAACCCCGACAGTGATCGCTAACAGTATCCTCGGAATCCTCAGATCCCATACGATGGTGTTTTGAAGCTTGTTGACGGTGGATACGTCAACGATAGGTGACAGATGGGCCAGAGTGATGGTGTATACGTCGACCACCGAGATCTCATAGACCCCACGGGATATGGCGATGGCTGCTGTGACTATCATCAAAGACAATAGCGATATTAGAACGCCGACCTTTCGCTCGTCCGAAAAGCCCTCGATCCGCTCATATCCCAGCCGCTCCAGGATGCTGAGGCGTTTCAACTCTTCAGCCATGATATATTCACCTTCAAGACACCTTCAATCCCGGTTAGCTGCTTGAGATACATGTCCACTCCTCAAAAATATAAAAAATTTTTGTAGGATTTAGTTCAAAATCCTGCATCGTCCATCCAGCTCAGCCCCATAATGGACTTGAGTTCATCGATTTCTTCATCGTTCAGGCCGTAAAGCGCTCTATAGTGCTTTGTCAGCGATTCGCCAACCTTGACATCCTCGAATCGTGCAGGATATGCAGCTTTGGCCTCGATCATCATCTCGATGGGATAATCCAAACCTGCTAAATTTCTGTGTAGCTGAAATTGGCCTGTAGAATATACTCGCCTTTCTTTTATAGCCCTCAGTTCGCTAAGACCGGTATAATAATCTTCCTCATACAGCTGTCGTACTTCGTATCCACCGGGACTTCGAACTAGAATTATCAAGTCTGGATCTACTGCCAATATCTGCTCTGTAGAAAGGTAGCCTCTAGATTCTTCTGTATAGGCATTTTTTATTTTGGTGATGTCAGGATATAATGTTCCACAATCATAATCTGGAAGTGCGAGAGCTACGGCTCCTTTTCCAGAATCAACTCCGCCCATAAGACCCATATACAAAACCCTAGGTTTCTCTTCGTCGTCTATATCTGCCGTCCTGTCTCTTATGAGTTGCACCTCTGCCTCAAGATGATCCACAATCTCAGTTGCCCTATCCTCCATATCGAATAGTTCCCCCAAAATACCGATCTCTCGGTAGATGGAACTCACATCTGGCGGTGCGTAGCAGGCGGGATTATTTAAAACAACTGTTGGAAAACTATCTTCAAAAAGCTCTAGCTTCTCGATGAGTTTGTCGTATTCTGTCAAGCCAGTCCCCTGTCCTGCTCCATCTCTCTCCAATATTATGACATCAGGATCTAGTGCAGCTGCAGATTCAAAGTTGAGATTGTAACCCCTACCTAGATCCGGGAGTTCCTTGATCTGTGGAACGAGGTATGTAGCTATCGTTTCATTTGTTAATGCCGAAATGGCCCCACCCGTACCGACAATCCTATCCCCCACCCCAAGTGCTGCCATGGCACAAGGAATGAATCCATAACCCGCGGTAACTACTTTGTCAATAGGTCTGTCGACGTTTACGGTTCTGTCCATCATGTCTACTATTTCACAATATTCCGCATTCGCGGGCATTACTGCAAAGGATAGCATCAGGATACATGCCACCGTAGCAAGAGATGATCGCAATCTAATGCCAGCCCAGGCTCTTTGCAGATATGAATTCCAGCTTCCAAGTCTGCGTAACTTTCGCTTATCTGATCCTTGCCATTCGCACATCCAATCAATCCATCCAGTTTATTGCTAATTTAGTGATTATTAATCACATATATAATGATTTTGATCAATAAAATTCAGATTAAATATGAAAATTAAGTAGATTATCAGACTTAAATTGTGACCGTCTGCTATAAATAAATCCGTGAGTACTTGGTAAAAAATTAGTAATTAGGATTATACTATCCTAACCTAAAAAATCCCATCAAATTATCTCCAGATATCGGAGAAGGAGCGAATCCATCAGCTCTTCTGCTTTCTCCTCATCGACGTTGTACAGTCCCATGAAGTAGTCTCTTATCCACTCGTCGAGGTCGATGTCCTCAAACCGTTCCGGATATATCGCCTTCGCCTCGATCATCAGATTTATCGGAAACTCCAGCCGTTCAGATTTGCATGGGGTGGCGGATAGGGAGTAGACCTTCCCCTCTTTGAGGGCCCTCAGGTCCTGAACCTTCCCGAATCTTTCGGCCTCGTACATCTCCCTTGGCGGGTGGTAGCCGGAGTAGGTCGAGAGGATTATGACGTCCGGGTCCAGAGCCAATAGGTGTTCCGTCGATATGATGTCGGTCCCCGTGCCATCGTAGGCGTTCTTGGCGTTGACGATATCCTCAAGGAAAATCGACTCGATGGTTTCGGTGCCGAAGGCGTAGCCTACGCCGCCGCTGTCAGCAGCCTGGCTCGGAGCGCCGAAGTACAGGACGCGAGGCGTCTCATCTTCATCAACATCCGCCGTCCTCTCCCGGATCAGCTGCACCTGCGCATCCATATGATCGACGATCCTCTCCGCCTCTTCCTGTCGGTCGAAGACCTCTCCGAGAAGCCTGACCTCCTCGTAGATGGTGCTGACGTCGATATCGTCGTAACAGTCGGGGTACTTCAGGACGACCGTGGGGATGTTCAGCTGTTCCATGGACTCCAGGAACTTCTGGACGGCCTCGTCATCGTTCCCGAGGTCTCTCAGTATGAGAAGGTCGGGCTCTAAAGACGCGATCGTCTCCACGTTCACCGTCCCGTAAGGGCCGCCGAATCCGCCTACGTTGGTGAGGTTCCTATAGTTGGGGTTGAGCACAAAGGAGATCCAGGGGCATACGTGGTACGTCTCACTCCCCCAGGTGTAGTCTTCATATCCGTCGTTTCGTTTCCAAACGCTTCCGCCTACGAGCTTATCCTCCACTCCGAATATGTACATCGTAGTGTCGATGAGGGAGCGGCTGATGGCTACGACCCTCTGGGGATCTTCTGGGATCGATACCTCAACGCCGCGCATGTCCGTGACGGTTTTGAACTCCTCTGCTCCGATCGGCTCTACCGTTAGGACGGCAAACGTCAGCAATAGGAGCACAGAAAATAGCACTCTAGCGCATTTATTCATTTTAATACCACCTTTATGTGATTGAACGATGATGCTCTTATCATCAGGTTCATCTAATCACAGCCTCCGTAATTTCCTGCTCAGCGGATTTTAACCACGGGTGCCTGATTTTTGATCATAAGATAGAGAAGGTAATTAATAAAACTTTTGTCTTGATAGAAAATAGGTATTACTAAATCAGATATCCTTGGTTTTACTTAAGCCGGATGATGGCAGCCCAAGTTATTTATCTCACATGGTTTTACATGAGAATGCCGGATGGATGACAACGGCGGCCAAAAAATGGAGAAGGGTGCGACGTCGAGTCACACCCTCAGCTTCTCCTTCTCTTCGTCAGTGATACCCATTTGCCGAGTTCTAGACTCCGACGAAGGCCAGCTTGTTTCCGAGGGCGGTGGGAGTCCCCAAGGTTATCCCGTTCCAGGTGTAGTAGAGGTCCACCACGCCATCGTGAGCGACAAAGGAGTCGGGATAGAAGAGCGCCAACGTGGGAACCTCCTCAGCATGTAACGCCTGGGCCCGATCGATCAGCTCGCCCCGTTCGTCCTCGTCCATCTCCCTGACCTGCGCCTCCAGAAGATCGGCCAGCTCGTCGCTCTCCTGGTATCGGGCGCTGTTGAAGTGCTCCCAGCTGGTGGTGAGAAGGGCCAGGATGCTGGGATCGCCGATGAGGCCGCCATGAGAGTTAACCGTCAGATCGAACTCCCATCCCTGGACCTTGGAGTCGATCGTCTTCGAGTCCATGGCCCTCAGATCTACGCCGATCCCGACCGCTTCCAAGTCCTCTTTTATCAGCTCGCCGATCCTCCCGGCCCTGGTGTCGCCACCGTTGATGAGAAGCTCGACCGTCTCCCCGCCATATCCCATATCCTCGAGAAGCTCCTCTGCCCTGGCGGGGTCGTGGGGGTAAAGCCCCTCCATCTCGGGGTTGTACCAGTCGTTGTCGGGGGGTATGAACCCAGGACTTCCGGCAAGGCCATAACCCTGGACCACGATCTCCACCAGTTCGTCCCGATCGATGGCGTAGGCGAGGGCCTGCCTGAACCTCTTGTCCGACATCGGCTCCTTCTGGTGGTTGATCATCAGCTTGTAGACGGAGGCGTGCTCCGGCATTTCGAGGATCTCAAACCCGCTCAGCTGATCTATCATCCCCGGCTGGATATCCACAGCTTCGACGTCTCCCTGCATCAAGGATGCAGCGGCAATGGCTGACGATATCTTGACGTATCGGATCTCCTTGACCCGAGGGGCGCCCAGATAGTAATCGTCGTAAGCCCTGTACTGGTAGGTCCCCTGGACTTTGTCGTAATCCGCCAGGGTGTAGGGGCCGGTCCCGATCAGGGCCTCATCCTCAAGGAAGCTGGTCGGGTCGGAGACGTCTTTCCATATGTGCTCGGGGAGGATGGGCAGGGTCCCAGCCACCTGATCGAGGAAAGGAGCATAGGGCTCGGAGAGGTAAATCCTCACCTTATAGTCGTCCACCTTCTCCGCGCGGTCTATGATCCCGTTGTCCACCAACGGATAGGGATGCTCTTTGTTGTATTCCACGGTGAAGACTACGTCATCGGCGCCGAAGGGCTCACCGTCGTGCCAGGTGACCCCCTCTCGCAGGCGGAAGAGGAAGACGTCGTCCCCCTCCATCTCCCAGCTCTCCGCCAGGGCTGGAACGCGGCCTGTATCGTTCTTCCAGACCAGGGTATCGAAGATGAAGGTCATCCGGACGATCCCCGGCCCCCTCACGTAGTGGGCGTAAGGAGAGGGATAGCCCCAGTCGCCGGTGGCATCTCCCATAGTGTATACCTCTACATCTTCCTCCGCGGCTGCTGCACCGCTGAGGGCCGTCATGATCAGCAATCCTGCCGCCAGGAGCAGCCCGATAGCCGATCCCATCGATAACTTCCCTTTCATGCAGATTTCTCCGTTATCCTTAGTCGATAGTGAAGCCCTTATGACAAGAAAATCAAATGGCGTTTAACCATCCCTGCGCCCTCGTCCACGCACTTCATTCTGGAGCCGTTCCATCCAATCGGGAACCGTAACCCCATCTTTGGGATAAGAGTCTTTGACGTAAGGCTTGATATCGACAACAGGGCTTCCGTCGACGGCGTCAAGGCCTGCCACCTCCAGCACGTTACCTCTTAGTCCGCAGAGCCGGACGACGGTCGTAAGCACTGGGTTTGGCCTGGCGGGGCTGCAGGTAGAGAAGATGCCCACCTCGGGGATATCCTTTCTCCCCATGGGGTGGACCTTGACCAGGGAGCGGCCCTCTTCTGGCACTTTATGCGCCCAGTACAAGACCACCAGATGAGAGTACTCTTCGATGCCGTCGAGGATCCCAGTCAGAGTTTCGTCGATGACGATCTCTGAGATCGCCTGGCGCACTTCACGAACTTGCTCCATGGTGGCGTCGAGTTCTCCTCGCATCTCCAGGCCCGCGCCTCCTGCCACCAGGGAAAGCTCATCGATCCTGTTTTTGATTAAACCCACTGGTCGCAGCGTCATATCGGTCGGCTTTATGAAGCCGGTTTGTTCTTCGTCGCGTAAGTCGTCATCTTCTCTCAATTTTGTCACTCCTTTTGGACAAAGGATTACAGGTGGTTCTGCGCATAGAAATCGCCAAAACTATCCAATTAAGTTTTAACGAATGTTATCATATAGTTGTAACCGAGGTCGACAAGATCCATCGTCTCAAACCCATATCGAATTATTGAACCCTGGATCTCTTCCGGCGAAAGGCGCATGGACATCGGAGGGCCAAATTGTTGCTCTTCTTTTTTGCATTCGATGATCGCCACACGGCCGCCGGGCTTCAAAACCCGGCGAATCTCGCCGAATAGAGACGTCTCAACATCGGCTAGATCGAGGGAGTGGAGGACGGTGGAGATGAAGCAGAGATCCACAGATTCATCATCGACAGGAAGATGCTCGGAGATATCAGAGACAACAGCCCTGATATTCCGAAATCCCCGAGAACGGGCCTTTTCAGCCAGATCGTCGATGACGTCCTGCCATCGATCCAGAGAATAGACCGCACCCGAATCCCCGACGATCTCGGAAGCTCTCATCGAGTAATCTCCCGGGCCGCAACCCATATCGAGGAAACTGTCCCCCTCTTCCAGCGAAAGAGCGCCGAAGACGAGCTCAGGGTCCTGCATCCAGAAGCTGCTTTTACCTCGCCTCTGTCCCTTCTGTCCAGGTTCTTGACAACACCGCCGATCATTGTCAGTCATAGTAACACCTTCCGACGATACCCCGGCCCTCAACCTGGCGATATTCCCCACCCGCGCAAGAAAAACAGAGGCCACGACCATCCCCTTCGGCGATGACTTTTGTGGCCATGATCATCTCACCGCAGCCTGGGCAGATTACACTCTCGGTTATTGGCGCGTAATCCGGCAGATCTGGGCGGACCGTCTCGATGGCGAAGAGCTCCTCGAAGGGAAGCTCGATAAGGGCGAAGGCCGCCTCCCGGCCCGTCTCTCTGAAGGATGCAGCATCTTTTTTGTCCCCTGCCCGGTCCTTGATGACCTTCTCCATGAGGGGATAGAACTCCGGAGCCGCTTCGGCCACCTTCTCGCGGAAGTCGGGCAGGACCCGGACCCGCACCCCCGTATCCCTTCCCCGGACGGCGAAGGTCACCGCGAGCCGCCCCAGATCCCGATAGACCAGGGCGTTGTTCCCCAAAGTGCAGCCCGAGACCGCCTGAACCCCATCGGCGAAGCAGGCGTTGATCTCGACGACGGCCATGAGGTTCTCCAATCCGTCAGAGGATATTGACTCCATCCCCAGCCGGTTGAGGCCGTACGCCGAGGCCATGACGCCGAGGGCGCTTCCGGGGCAGAAGTGGCCGTGGATCTCTGCGGTCTTCAAAAGACAGCGGGCGAGATCGTTATCAAGTACCGCCTGAACGAACTCCTCTCTCGGATTCAATTTCAGACGCTCTATTCTCGCCTTCTCCAGAGCGTCAATATCGGAGTTTGAGGAGACGGACCCTGTCCTCCCCTGCCCATCGGGAGGATGAAAGCCCCTGTGAAGGTTGTGCATGTCTTCCATGAGGGCTTGTAATTCAGCGTCATCGAAGGTCTCGTTGGCCAGGGCTATCGACTGATAGATGTTCTTGATGAAGCCGCATTTTGCCTCTTTTATCTGGGCTACATGCTCTTTCCCGACCTCGGTCAAACTATAGCAGGTCTTTCCGTCTTTGGTCCTGCCGGAGATCCAGCCCTCACGTTCCATCTTCTTCAATAGCGGATAGACCGACCCCGTGCTGGGCTTTTCTCCGGTGAGAGACTCCACCTTCTTCATTATGTCATAGCCTGATACTTCACCCTCTTTCATGAAGTGAAGCGTCATCATCTTCAAGATACCCGCCGCCATTATATCGGCATCGACATATCGGTGCAGATACATATACTTTTTGGATTGATATTCGCCATTCGTATGTTCTAATCTCGTATTTTGCTTACGCCAACTCGTTCGACTGCACCCCTCGATGATCCCGTCCGTCGCAGCTGTCAGAACAGAGAGATATTCGCCCATGGTAGCAAATACGCGGCCCATCAGATCATTCGTCCGCCCCCCAGCAACGCTAAAGCATCTGATCGGAAAAGCCCTGACGATCCATCCAGCCGTCGAAGCTGCCCTGAAATCTGGAACCGTCGTCATCATCGCCGGAACGACCAACGGCTATGTAGCCGAGGAGATTAACGCGAGGACGGGCCAGGCCGAAGGCTTCTCCCGAAAGAGGTTCTTCCGGGGGATCACCATCCCGCCGGGGGTGCCGACAAACGACCCGGGGATGCTCCATGACATGTCCGAGTTCATGGTGACGTGCGGTATCGGCTCCAGACCGGCTCGCACCTCCTCCCCATCACCCCGATCTCGGGCGTTGTAACAAAAAAATTCTTTATAATATTAGTAGATACGTTTTTTTGATCGATAAGTTAATACTCAATGACTGATAACCGTAGATCCGACTTCCTGCCCCGGCCCTGAAATCCGCGGCTGATCGTTAACCTCAACCCTTCCGTCACCATCATCGCTGCAAAGCGCATGGGGCCCGGGGCGGGAAGATCTACCCAGCTTCAAGGATGTTTTGGGGGACCCGCCGCCCCGAGAGCTCTCTGGCGAGCTAAATGCGTACATTGCATAACTCCCTATCGCCGGAGAGCCGGGAAAGAGGTGGTGGACCCCTGGGGCCTCCTCATTCCCGATCGGTCGCCCAGGGGCTGTTCTCCTGGCCTACTGTGGAATTGAATGGAAGAGTCCTTCTCTTTAAATGGTGCATCGGTATTCACCTGAATTTGATCAGTTACCAAAAGTCTTTAACCCCAGAGCTCCTTTTAGATCCTAAATCAGGCAGGAGGATCTGAATATGTTCAGTTGGCTCTGGTTTCTGATCATTGGGATCATCGCAGGCTGGTTGGCAGGCCGCATCACACGAGGGAAGGGTTTCGGCCTTGTAGGGAACATGGTGATGGGGGTCATCGGAGCCTTCGTTGGCGGTTTTCTCTTCGGGCTGGTGGGCCTCTCTGCCCACGGCTTTGTGGGATCGATCATAGCAGCCACCGTCGGCGCGGTGGCGTTCATATACCTGACGAGGTACCTGAAGAAGATCGGATGATGCCGTTATCGTTCATGGCATGGAAGATCGAGGAAGCGCCAAGGGCGTGGCCCGATCCTCTATCCGATCTGAGGAAAAATGGTCAATTGGGGGGGCTTCCTCTGGAGGACCTCAGCCGTTGGCCCTGCCCCCGACCCGATGCCGGCAACTTACTAAAAGAGCCTAGCAGGAGCAACAGACTTTAATACTTTGATCGCCCCTAAATTCTGGGGTGTTAGCTATGAAGGCTATGATCTTACTTCCACTGTTGGCCCTGGGGCTCCTCTGCACCACTGGAGCCGCAGATTCTCCATGTTGCGGGGGGTCGGGGGATGGGACCGAGTCTCTGTATAAAAAGGAGCCACCGAAGGGCTGGTTGTCTCCCTCGAACTATAAGTCGTTCTCCAGCCAAGCCAACTGCCCCTACGATTACTGCTACCATAAAAGATCCTGCTTCGCGCACTCCAGGCCGGCGGGTTATTATTATACCTATCCATACCCGATGGGCCGCTATTACACCTGGTACTACTTTCCGTACAGCTACTACAGGTACCCCACGGGGTACTTCTATGGCAGGGCCGGTTATCCTTTGGTCATAGGTTGAGGACCCGCCGAGGAAGATCTCTCGCTGCCATCGATGACGAACGTAGGCTCCTCCCAATCCGCCCTCCTGGCCTGGGGAAGGGAGCCGTCGCCCCCCATGCCCTTCTGACCGTACGCCAAGGATTATCCAGATCAGGCTCTGAGGCGCCCCCTGAACGTATCTAACTCCATCCCGATATCTTCCGATCCGCCCAACTTCCCAAAAGAGACGAGCAGGAGCAACAGGCTTTAATACTCGGATCGCCCCTCAGAGAGTTGGGGTGTTAGTTATTAAGGCAATTATTATGCTACCTATAGTGGCCCTGGCGCTCCTCTGCGCCACCGCTTCCGCCCATCCTCCGGGAGATGAAGGTCCGAGATCCTCTATCGCTCCTCCAGATCATACCCCTCCCCACGACTGGCTCTCTCCCTGGGACTCTTATTACAGCTCTTATTACAGCTACACCTATTATCCCTACGACTATTATCCTTACACCTATTATCCCTACGCCTACTACTACCCGAGCGGGTACTATTACACCTACTACTACCCGAGCAGCTACTATTATTCGTATTCTCCACCGTACAGCTACTACTACCCATACTACAGGTATCCCACCGGGTACTACTATAGAACGAGGTACTCGTTGGTGATGGGTTAGACACGATGTCGATATCAACGTACCTGGGATGGGGAGTTTGGTTCCCTTCCAGGCAGAACCGCTGGCTTATATGAGGCGTCATCCCATAGCCCCCCAACCCTCCTCTTAAGAGAGATGAGATGGTCGATCCGGTGACGACCCCTGAGCCAGACCCAATACGAGACGGAGAGAAGACTTTTCTATGGGGGTGGAGGATAACCTCCTTCAGAAGACGGACTTGAGGTGAATGGGTTTTGAAGATCATCGGCATAAATGCGAGCCCTCGGGGCTCCAAGAGCCAGACCCTGAGGCTCGTGAAGGCAGTCCTGGAAGGAGCCCGAGAGGGAGGGGCGGAGACGGAGCTGGTCGACCTCTGCAAGCTCGATATCAAGTACTGCAACGCCTGTGCCACCTGCTTTGCTACAGGCAGATGCGTATACGACGACGATTTCGACGAGCTATACCAGAAGATCCTGGGGTGCGACGGGCTGGTCCTCGGATCGCCCAACTACTTCCAGACCGTCACAGCCCAGATGAAGACACTGGTGGACAGGATGGCCGATGCCGTCCACTGTCAGCTCCTCACCGGCAAGTACGGCTGCTCGGTGGCCACCGCGGGAAGCCCCGCCTCGGGAGAGGTGACAGGCTACCTGAACAAGATCCTGATCGGCTTCGGGGCCAACGTCGTCGGGGAGGCGGGAGCCTCGCCCCGGATACCGGGGGAGATGGAGGCCGCGGAGGAGAAGGCCTTCGCTCTCGGAGAGTCCCTCGTCGAGGCGATCAGGGAGAAGAAGGTCTATCCCGAGCAAGAGGAAGTCCACCGGGAGATGAGGGAACACTTCCGCAGACTGGTGGAGATGAATAAAGACCTCTGGACCCACGAGCACGAGCACTGGAAGAGGATCGGTTGATGGGCAGACCCTCCAGGATCGCTGCAGATACCTCTAATCTTTTTATTTCATGATAGGGACGAGCAAAAACGGCGATCTGTAGGTTTAAGGGGATCAACGGATGGATAGACGATCCTTCCGGAGATGAAAAAGAGGAGAAATTGAAGGCCCGGGGCCGGAAAATACCCGGGCCTGATCCTCAAGGGCTCAGTGGGCCTCTCCTACTAGGTCCTTCCCTTCAGCCTTCCTCTCGATCGTCTCGACCTTGCAGACGTCCTCATCGCATACCAGAACGTCCTGCTCCTGGAACTTCATGTAGGGATTGTCGGGGATCGTGATGTCCAAGCCCATGGCTGCAGTCATCATCTCGACTACGTCCAAGACCTTGACGTCGCATCCTTCCATCGCTGCTCTCCCGTCCATGATGTTCCGCCTGCAGAAGGGACAGGTGCTGGTGATCACGTCCGCTGCTATCAGCTGGGCGTCGCCCATCCTCGCCTTGGCGCAGTCGAGGGCGAGATCGGGGATCCCGGCCTTGACGCCGCCGCCAGCGCCACAGCACCTCTGGAACTCCCTGGAACGGGCCATGTCCTCGAACTGAACCCCGGGGATGGACTTCAGGATGTCCCTGGGGGCCTCAAAGGCCACGTCCCTCCCATTGACGTGCATCAGGTGCCTACCGTTGTGGCAGGGGTCGTGGTAGGTGACCTTGAAGTTGAGGGGCCGCTTCCACTCCACCTCGCCGCTCCTGATCTTCTCCCTCAGGTAAACGGAGAGGGGGATGTTCTTGTAGGGGATGTAGCCCTCGTACCACCTAGGCCAGTCGATGGTGGCGGTTCTCTGACAACCCGCACAAGCGTATAGGACCGTCCTTACCCCGCGATCCTTTAGAGCATCGACGTTGTGGACTGCATGTTCTTTCATGATGTTCCGCTGGCCCGTCCTCACCAGAGCCGAAGAGCAGCACCACTCGTCCTTTCCGAGCATGCAGAAGGGTATCTCCAGGGCGTTCATCAGCCGGACGGAGGCGACGGCGAGGGCCTGCTGCCTATAGGCAGCGGTGCAGCCGGCGAAGTAGGCGATCTCCGACGACTCCAGAACGGTGGCATCACTGGGAACCCAGCAGAGCCGCTCCTCCTGCTTTGCCTGGAAGGGGTTCCTGTCCTTTCCGAGGAGGCCGGGGAAGAAGGACTGCTTCCCGTAGGGGCCGTTCCCCCGAGCTACGAGGTTTGGCCTCATCGCCTCCCAGAGCTCGACGGTGTTGATCCCGGACTCGCAGACGGTGCCGCAGACCCCACAGGTGGTGCAGTAGTAGGTATCTTCCGTGAACCTGTTGATCTCATCCTCGTTGAGGGGCTTGGGGCCGAAGAGCTTCGCCCGGAGGCCGTGCTGGCTTCCCAGGAGTTCCCTGAACTTGGCGATCTTGTACATGGGGGTGATCTCGGGGCGGTCCTGCCTCACGTCGAAGGTCGGACACCACTTCATGCACTCCTGGCATCGGGTGCATCCGTCCAGCTCCATCAGCTGGGTGGACATGAGGAATCCTGATACGAGGGGCTTCTTCTCTTTTCCTGCTTCTGCCATCTTACTCGCCTCCTCTGTTTGCTAGAATCGTCATCGGTGCAGCTATTATGTGCATGTACTTGCTCCAGGGAAGGATCACTACGAAGAGGGCCAAGGCCAGGATCGTATGGACTAGGGCGAAGTGGGGAGCGTATATCGGGTACGCGAAGACGTCTCCGACGAGGAAGGAGTTGCCCCGCATCCATTGGGCATAGAAGCCTGTGATGGTGATCAGAAATACTCCGCCTAGGAGGACCACGTCGTAGGCCGAGGTCCTGGACCGCACCTCTCGGAGGAAGATCCTCCTCGCGACCCCTATCGTCGCCCCGAAGAGGAGGAGGTAGCCGAAGATGTCGAAGGGGAGAGCCATCATTTCCTTCACCATCTCAGCCTCGTGGGCGAGCCCCAAGAGGTTGAAGTGCTCAATTATGTCCATAAAGAGGGCGAAGCCAGACATGGCGGCGAGGGCGACAAAACCGTAGAATATGGTCATGTGCATCACCCATCTGATGGGGCTCCTCCTCAGGGTCCGCCTGAGAAGGAGGACGTCGAGGATGAGGGTTTTGACAAATACCCAGACGCCGTCTTTGAAGGCCTGATGAATCCATGTTGCAATAAATAGCCAGAAGCTGTTTCGAAGCTCGTCCTGATAACCGGTCGACCCCATCCCCCACTTTTTGAAGTTGAAGTAGAGGCCGTAGATCCAGATTGCCAAGGTTGCTACGGTAAGGGCTATCACGATCCCGAAGGTGAGACCAAGGGTGTAAAACGCCATCTTATATCCTCCTTTTTAAACCACGCCGACTCCGTCCAACCATCCTTTTCATTTGAGAGTAACCTACCTGAGAAACTAATACTTAAACGTTCCCTTCTGGTCATTTTTGGTATCGAATAATAATTCTGGCGGATCTTGGGACCTCCCCTTCCCCCCACCGGCCTGATCTGGAGGGCCCTCCTCCATATCCTTTGAGGGTCTCCTCGATCCTCGTGGAGCGCCGGAGGTGGGAAAATTAAGAGGCCTGCGGTAAAATAAGGCCCCGATCTTCCGGCCAGCCCCGCCGACCAGGAAGCGAGGAGAGGGCCACGGGGGGGCCTGAAGCCCCCGGGGCCGGGGAGGTAGGGAAAATCGTGAGAGAGGCCGTCCAGAAGGAGAGGCTGCCCGGGAGATGGACGGAGTTTCCCCTACGAACTGCCGGGCTTAGGACCAGGTGGAGGAGAGAGAACGGGAGGAGAGGAAGGGAGGATAAATGAAGAAGAGGTGGACGCTCACTTGGCGAGCGTCACCTTCTCGATGGTAACCTTGGCGTCCTTGAGGATCAGCTTGATCCCGCCCGCTCCGCCCGCCGACATGGCAAAGGCGGGGGCAGCTCCTGCCGCCGGGGCTGCTGCTGCGGCCGGAGCCGCCGCGGCAGGTGCTCCAGGTTCCTTCGACTTCAGCTTCAGTGACAGTTTCTTGGCCATTCCTATAACCTCCTACACCCTCAAATACAGAGATACTATAAATTCTTACTCCAGTATGCCCTCGTTCTGCAGGTACTCGATCACCTGCATGAACTGGCCCTCGCTCATGTTCAGCTTCGCCTTGATCGCATCGACGTCGATGTCGCCGCCCGTCTCCTCGATGAAGGCGATCACCTGCTCCTCGTACTCCGACGGGTCCTCCACCTTCCAGCCCTCGGTGACCTTCTTGCCGTCGACCTTCCGCTCGACGCCGTCGACGACGGGGTGGTCGACCTTCAGAAGGAAGGCCTTCAGAGCAGCAAGGTCTGGCGCGTCCTCTTCGGTCGCGATCTTACTGAACATCTCGGGGTCGATACCGTCCTTCACCCGCTCCTTGAGCTGCTTCGGCATCCAGACGATACGTCTCCAGCCGCCATCAGCCTGGAGGAACTTCGGCGAGAAGTAGTAGAGAATCCCCATGCCCAGGAACCCGACTACCTGCTTGCCGCCGCCAGCCTGGCCGGCCATGGTCGAGAAGGGAAGACCGTTCGGGGTCGGGTTCCTGAAGTCACGGTCGACGACGCCGATCCCGTCCACCTCGGGCATGTAGAAGCCGATCGTCTCGAAGCAGCCGCAGGAAGTGTGGGGGGCGTCGAAGAAGGTGTACAGAGCCATCCTCGAATACTCGCCGCCGGATCTCGAACCTGCCATCTCGTTCACAGATTCGTACTCGCCGGCGATCTCGTCGATGACCCCGGTCTTGGGGATCGCGAACTGGGGGCCCTCGGGGTCCACCTTCGCCGCAGCACGGCCGTCGAACCAGGTGATGGCTCCGCAGAGCGATGGCCTGTCGGGGGTGACGCAGCAGGCGCTCGTCGGGGCGAAGGCCTGACAGAGAGTGCAGCCGTAGAAGACGTCAACCTCCTCGTCGTGGAGCCCCTTAGCCCGCTCGTCCCTCGCGTGGTAGGCGGCGTGGGCCTGCTCAAGACCCTTCTCCACGGCCGCGGGGTCCGTCAGGACTGTGACCTCCATCTTCTCGATGAAGGGCATCTCAGCCTTGTAGAGGTTCATGACGTTCTTGAAGACCTGCTCAAAGGAAGTTACTCCAGCCTTCTTCAGGTCGAGGCCCGCTCTCATCCAGATCGCATCACGCTGGTTTAAGTGCATCAGGCCGTGGACGTAGGAGAGAAGAGCGTGGTTCCGCCGCTCTATGATCGACTCCAAGTCCTTCTCGATGAGCTCGCCGGCCACCTTGAAGATCATGCCGAAGGGGATGGTGCTACCCTCGGGGATCGCGCTGATGTCGGGGCCCACCACAGTAACCTTACCGTCCTGAACCTCGTTCATCGACCCTGCGACCGAGAGCTCGAAGGCCTTCGCCTTCGGACCGCCCATCTCTACCCAGATATCGCCTTTCCTGATCCGCTCCCCCTCGTACATGGGGGACATGTCCAGTTCGATTTCTTCTGCCATTTCTACAACTCCCGTCTGGGATTCCATGATCAGAACAAAATTCGCATATTTCGAAGCGGCATTCACGCCCATTTCCGCTGATTAGAAACCTCTCACGGACCGTTTTAAGGAAAAATAGAGCCGCTCGTACCCTCCTGAGAGGATGAGATCTTTCAAAGCCTCGATCTGGATGCATGGAAGTCGGAGGGAGGACGAAGGAGGTCAAGAGATCCGTCGCCCGTTTTCGTGGCCCTGTCAGAAGTCCGCAGGCAAACCAGAGGGCAAAGGAGGTCAAGCCATCACCCTCCATATCATCGGTCCATCGTTCTGGCCACTTGAGCCGAGGCTCTGGGGCGGGATCTCCCAGCGATGGACCGCCGGCCTTGACCCCGCCCATCTTCGCCCCCCTCCGCTGCCATACAGAGCTCAAACCCGGATCATCCGAGTTTCATGAGCTCGATCATCTCGATTTTGATCGATCCGCTGGGTCTAAGCGTCGGATCATCCCCCAAAAAATGGGGTGGGAGATCACGCCTTCAGCTTTGCGATGACCTCGTCTACAGCCTCGTGGTACTTCTCCGGGTCGAAGGCCAGGTTTCCGAAGGTCATGTCGGCGTTGACGTGGTAGTACCGGTCGATGGAGACCCGCTTGATATCCCGGTTGAAGTTCTTCAGCGTCGAGAACATGGCGCTGGCGAACTTGTAGAAGATCCCCGTGAAGATCACCACGTCGTACTGGCCCTTCCCGTCCAGCCCCTGCCAGTCCTTGAACCGGAGGTAGTTGGTCAGGGGGTGCAGGCCGATCATGGTTACGTTCTCGGTGTAGCCCCGCTCGACGAAGCCCTTGATGGAGTGGGCGGTGGCCGCAATGGGAACTCCAGTCTTCCCGATGGCGATCGCCTTATCGAACATCACGGGGTCCTCGAAGAGCTCGGCCCCCACCACGAGGAGGGGCCTCTTCGCCTTCTTGATGATGGCCCCAATCACCGCGGTGTTGTAGGCCTTAGCCATCTCAGGCCCCGGGATCTGGGCCATCTCAAAGGGTACAGCGTTCTTGGTGGTGTCGACTGCCATTTTTATCGCCTCCTCACTTCTTCACCCTGATCTTCCTCTCGATGTTCGTCGGGTCGAAGCTGACGTCGGACTTCCGGATCGGGCCGCTGACTATCGCCTTCCTCTTCCAGTCGATCTCCCAGCCGTACTTCGACTCCAGCTCCTTGAGCATATCCTCCTTCCACTTGAGGGGAAGGTCCGAGGCGTGGCGGACGTAGATCGGCCAGTCTGGAGGCATGCAGCCGAAGTACTTCATGCTGATGTCGCAGTAGTGGGTCAGCTTGATCATCCTGCCCGAGTTGTTGTCGCTCGGCCGGAAGCAGAGCTTGGCCATCATCAGCATGCACTCTTCCACCGACTCGGCGACGTAGAGCATGTGCTCCGGAGCGGGCTCGCAGTATACCCGCGAGCCGTCACGGGCGTCGATGATCTCCCAGTCCTCCTTCTTGTCGGTCCTGCCGAGGAACGCTCTCCTGTACATGACGCTGTGGGGCTGGACGACGGCCGGGACCCCGAGCCTGTTGAACCCGGTGGCGATGGAGGCCGCCTTCTGAGACATGGCTCCCCAGGCGACGCCGCAGGCTCCCACCTTGGAGAGGATATAGTCGGCGATGTCGTCGTAGTTAGCCCGCTCGTTCCTCCCGGCGAAGATGGTAGCCACCTTGATAGCAGCGCCGTGGATGTGGGCGTTGGAGACGCAGCTGCCTATGTTGCAGATGTTTCTGCCGTCAAAGCCGCCGGGGAACTGCTCCCAGATCGTCTTGCCGTCCGCGTCGGTGTAGAGGGACATGTCCATCGCCATGCAGCCGGTGGTGGTGACGATGAAGCCTCTGTCCACAAACTCCCGGGCGATGTCGTAGCACTCCTTCGTCCCGTTCGGGTAGTTCGCACATCCTATGATGGCGATGACCCCGGGGATCGTTCCCAGAACCAGAGGCGCTCCCACACGCCTGATCTCCGTGTCCTTGACTGGACCCCTTCCGGCCCTCATCTTGAACTTCTGGTTCTTTATGTACTCCTGGTTGGCGTAGGCGTAGAGGCTGAGGATCGGTATATCCTGGGGACAGGCCTGCTCGCACCTTCGACAGCCGACGCAGATCTCGTAGGTCGAGCTGAGAGGCTCTAGGTTGCCCTTCGCCGCCTCCTGGACGACGTCGCCTATCTTGATGTGGGGAGGACAGACGAACTGGCATGAGTGGCAGTAGGTACAGGACTCGGCGTACTTCTTGAACTCCTCCTCGGTGATGAAGGCCTTCTTCCTCTCATCGGCGCGCTTCGGCTTGACGGCGATGGCGGTCCTGACGCCCACCTCTCCGGCCTTGATCGGGTCGATGATGGCGACGCCCGGCATCCTGAAGTTAACCAGGTCGTCGACGATCTCGTCGACGGGATCGTTCGTCCTGTCGGGGAGGCCGAGCATGATCTTCTCGTTGGTGGCGATCAGGGGCACCTTCTTCTCTTGGCACTCCTGGAGGGCGTTGGTATAGACGCACTGCTCGTCGACCATGACGCAGTCCATGACGTCTGCCTCGACCATCTTCCTCCACCAGCCCATGGCTCCGGCGATCTTGGCCTTGGTCCCGACCATCCTGTACTTCGTGTTGATCTCCTCAGGGTAGCCGAGGCCCTCGCCGATCCTGGTGTTGTCGATGGCCGTGCAGCATACGCCGCCGATGTCGACCTTGTCCCAGAGCTTGTTATCCTCGGCGTAGAACATCGCCTCTGCAGAGCCCGCAAGGTTGTGGCCGTAGGTGATCAGGATCGCCTTCTCCTTGTCGAGGGTCCCCATCCCGCACTCCACCAGGGGAGCGTCCTCGTCACCCCGGGGCATATCGTAGGCGATGATCTGGATCATGTCCGAGACCTCTTTGCCGAGGGAGTCGAGCATCCCGGCGTGGAGGGCCTTCGACTCGAAGTCCCTGTAGTTTCCTTCCTGGCCGGTGTGGGTGCAGGCGAGAAGCTGGGCCACCTGCTCCTCGACGTAGCTGAGGACCGGCCCGAACTCCTTCAGGGTCTTGGGCTTGGTCCCGGTGATCGTCCTCGTCAGAGGCGCGTCCACCAGGATCTCGTCGCCCATCTTGAAGGGGAGGTCTCCGAACTTCTCCAGGGTCCAGTGGTAGAGGTGTCGGCCGTGGGCGCAGTGGGCGGTGCAGCCCATCAGAACGGCGAGGAGGACGATCCTCCCCTGCTGGGCCGCCTGGTCCAGGCCGCAGGCGCCCCTCTTGTCCCCCGTCAGGTCGCAGGGGCCGTAGGTACAGAGGGTGCAACGGTCACAGATGGGCGAGTAAAACACCCTGTACCTGTTTATCAGCTTAAAGTCCCAGTCTCGAAGGGTGGCGATGCTCGGGTACGGGAACGGTCCCATGGGCTGGTCCCACTCCTCCACCTCCTTCACTACCGCGCCGATGTTGATCTGGACATTCTGCATGTCCTCAACGGAGAAACTGCCTTCCATCTTATCCATCATTTCACCTCTATCTGACAAATATCCGCGCGCTATAGTGGGTTAATTGCTTGATATAAACCTTGTGGGATCATGTCATATAAAGTGGATGTATATTTGACATTTAAATCGAATAAATAGGATTTACAAATGGTTGAAAGACCAAATTTAAAAGAATCATTTTACAAAGAAATGGAACAATTTTTTCCGCCATGCCCCAGATAGAAGATAGGATGGAAAACTAATATTTGACAAAATTATGTTAAAATTCTCCCTCCATATGGTGAGAAATTGGAGAAAAATTCGGGCAAATATTTTACATTAATCGATCAGCGGTCGGGAGGGCTCAGTTGGACCCTCCCCCCGCCTTCAACTTCAACGGGGAAAAAGCTCATCGCGGGACGGCAGCTCCGCCAAAATCTCGACCCTACCGCCCCATCAGCACGTCGAGGACCCCCCTCAGGTCTTTCACTGGGATCTGGCCTGGGGCCGCCGGAGCTGTGATGTATCCGTAAGTGAGGACAGAGCCGTATATTGGAGCCAGGGCCCGCAGGTGCCTTCCTACGTCCCCCATCCCCAGGAGGGAGGTGGGGCCTGGGGCGGAGAGGAGGAGGCTCAGAAGGGCCAGGCACTCCTCCAGGGAGGCGGGGGTGAGGGCGAGCTTGGCGATCCCGGCCCCCGCCTCGAAGGCCACTCTGAGGATCGACCCCGCCTCCTCGATCCCCGGCACCCCAGAAAAGTCGTGGTAGGATAGGATCGCCGGCCTATCCACCATCTCCAGGAGGCGGTCGCGCCCCTCGGCCATAACCTCCACGTCGACGAGGTCCGCCCAGGCCGAAGCCTCCGCCAGGATCTCGATCCTCTCGTCCTCCCCGCCCCGGAAGGCGCCCCCCTCCACAGCCCAACGGTTTGTGGCGATGATGGGGAGGGTCGTCGCCTGCCGGACCTCCCGGAGGATCTTCATCCCGTCCCCGGGGATGAGGTCGAGCCTCACCTCCACCAGGTCTGCCCCAAGCCCCTCCGCGATATAAGCCTCCCCGCCGGCGCCTTCACCGCTGAGGACGGCGACGACGGCCGGGACCTCGATCTCCAGGTCCCCGATTTCGAGCCGCCGCCGATGGTGCCTAAGCTCGATCCGATCCCGCCCTTCATGACCTATATCGCCGATCCTCACCTCATCCCTCCCGGCTACCATCTTCCAGCCTCCGTTCAACCGCATCATCGATGCTCTGCCGACCTCACCTCTCGAGGATGCTCTCCTCGATGCTCATCCCGAAGTGGCGGGCCTTCCCCTCGAAGTGGACCAGGACCTCGTCCCCCGGCTGGAGGTCCGTCACCGCCTTGGGTCCGCCGCCTTTGCCGACTAGCTTGATCGTCTCAGCGTTCTGGAGGAGGGTGCTGATCTTTTCCCCATCCACCTCCGCCTCAATGAGCATGAGAGGCCTCTTCTCGATCTTGACCCTGCCGACGACGGCGGTCTTCGTCCCCCCCTCAGCGTCGACGATGGTGACCTCGTCCCCGGCCTTCAGCTCCGATAGATACCGGGTCTTCTCACCGACCTTGACGTAGGCGTGGACCGCCCCCGCATTAACCCGGAAGGGGCGGGCTGCGACGTAAGAGCTCTCCTCGGACTCGCTCTGGACGAGGAAGGCGGCCTTGGACTGGGAGCCGACGAGCATCCCCTCTCCTGGCCGCATCATGGTGCAGGTGTCGACGCAGACCCGGTCCCCCATCCCGACGGGCCTGACGGTGGTGATCCTGGCGATGGATAGGTCCAGCCTCGCCATCCCCGCCTTCTCCGCCAGCTTCTGAACCCTCTTGATCTCCGATAGGTCCGAGGTGTCGAGGAGGATCCCGTCGGCCCCCTTCTCCAGGGTGGCGAAGTCGACCTCCGCCTCCTCGGCGGTCTTGACGCCGCTGATGATCTTCACCTTCGCGCCCTGGAGGCCCGCGATCATGTTCTCGAGGGGGATCACCTTCCAGTCGGTGCCGACGACTACCAGGTAGTCGACGCTCTTGCCCAGCTCCACCGCGAACTCCTCGTACCTCTTCCCCCGGATCTCGACGTAGCCCGCCACCACCCCGTCGGCGGCCCGGGCGAGGCTTATGTCCAGAGAGGCGCCGAGATCCTCGGGGAGGGGGACCGACCCGTCCCCCTCGCCGCCCCGGCCTACGATGAGGATATCCTCGCCCCCCCTCTCGGTGCCGAAGGAGCCGATCCTGATATCGCCGAGCCTTCTTATCCTCTCGACGTCCTCCTGTCTCGCCACCACGCAGTCGAATCCGGACTCGAGGGCGGTGGTGATCCGGGGCTTCATCTCCTCCCAGGGGCCGTCGCTGGCCATCATCCACTTCTCTTTCATGGGTGCCGGAGTATGGGCTAAGGTTACTAATTTCTTTTGGATACCTTCGGAATCCAGACCGCCGCCGGAGTATGTGAAAGGTGCGCTCTTCCGTGCTACTTAATAAGGGGTTCAGACTAGAGGGTATCCCCATGATGGTGATGGCCCCAGGGGGGGAGGTAGGGCGATGACGGAGATGGTCCAGATCCTGATCGAATCGGCATCCACCTCCTTCGGCCTCCTCTCCAAATCCCTGCCGCCGATGGTCCTGGGCCTCATTCTGGCGGAGCTGATCGTGGTCTACGACGCGGCGGAGAGGATCGCCTTCCTCGCGAAGCCGATCACCCGGTTCTCCCACCTCAGCGACGCCGCAGGAGCGAGCTTCATGATGGCCTTCTTCTCGGCGGCGAGCGCAAACTCGATGCTCGCCGGCTACTACCACGACGGGATCATCGAGAAGAGAGAGCTCTTCGTCGCCTCCCTCGTCAACTCCTTCCCCGCCACCACCATGCACTGGAGGGCCCTCCTCCCGGTGCTGATACCTCTCCTGGGGTTTACGGGCCTCGTCTACTTCGGCCTTCTGATGCTGGTGGGGCTCTTGAAGACCGCCCTGGTGATGGCTGCGGGCCGCCTCCTCCTGCCGGGGAGACCCGGAGCCGAGGCCGCGGAGATGGCCCTCGAAGATCTCAGGGGCAGGATCGCAAGCCCAAGGAAGAACCGCCCGCCCCTGGGGGAGGCCCTGAAGATCAGCGCTCGATCTGCCCGCCCCAAGGTGGTGAGGGTGGTGAAGATGACGACGGGGATCATGTTCCTGGTTTCGGTTCTGATCCAGGTGGGGGCCTTCGACCTATTATCCCAACAGCTGAGGGGGATCGGCGGCCTCCTCCCCCTGCCGGCGGCGGGGATCAGCATAATTGCCGCCCAGTTCGCAGGATACGTCGCCGCCTACACCGTGGCTGGGGGCCTTTTGGCGGCGGGAGAGCTCTCCGGGAAGGATGTGGTCGTCACCCTCATGATAGGAAACGTCATCACCAGCGTAGGCTGGGCCGTTCGCTGGCTCATCCCATCCCACGCCGGGATCTTCGGCCCCCGGATCGGGACCGAGCTCGTGATCTGCTCGACGGGCCTGCGGAACGTGATGATGACCCTGGTAGCCCTCGGGGTGATGGCATTCTGGTGAGGCGGGGGGGCCGGAGAAGCTCTTCCGCGATAAGAAGAACCCGAGGGACCGGATCTGAATGGGGAGAAGGCCGGGGCGCAAAGATTGAGGTAGAAGGGAGATGGATGCAGAAAGGCGGCGGCCGGGCATCCCCGCCCGCGAGCCGCCGTCTTCTGGAAGGATATGCCGAAGGGAGACCTTCCGCCCGGGATCACTCCCCCTTCTCTTCAGAACCGGTCCCCGCGACCTTCAGGGTGTACTGGAACGAATCGCCGCTCCAGAAGGACGCTACCTTGATGTAGTAGGTTCCGGCCGAGAGTTCCTCCTCGATCCTGGACCAGGAGTCTTCACCGCTGTCGTCGTCGTAATCGATCTCCTCCTCCAGGTCGTCGTAGAGGTATAGGTAAGAATCGCCGCGGTCGTCCCCTGAGGTCTCAACGACCACCTCCATCGCCTCCTCCAACACCAGGAGGTAGTAGTCGACGTCGTCGCCGGGAATTATACAGCCGGACGCCGTCAGCTCCCCTCCCCCAGTGAGGACCCCCAGCTCCAGGGCATCCTGGGGAGAGTCGTTGGGCTCGTCGTCACATTCGAGGTCCTGGAGGGAGAGGGTTATGACGTACCCCGAGATGGGGTCGCTGCTCCCCGACTGGGCCCTGAGGGCGTACCTTCCGGCGGAGAGGTCGGCGGCCATCTCGCCGTCGCCGCTCTCTATCGGCATGTAGCGGCCTTCGCTCTCGTTGAATCCGTAGAGGACGAGGGAGAGGTAGTCAGAATAGGACCAGAGGTCGTACTCCTCCTCATCCTCCTCGTCCACCTCGTAGGTCTCGCTCGTCACCTTGAGATACCCCTCCGAATCCGGACCTATCTCGAAGAGGAAGAAGTCGGTATCGGCGAGGGGATCGATCGAGCCGGAGAGGATCGTAGTATTGGCCAGGGGACCGAGGATGTTCCCCTCGGTGATGCAGTCGTTCGGCTCGGCCTCGGAGATGACGTTGCTGATGGAGACGGTGTAGTTTCCGGTCTGGGAGAGGATCGAATCTACCCGGAGGAGGTAGGTCCCTGCATCCGCCGTCATCCTCAGGAGGTCCTCGCCGTGGTCGATGTACTCCAAGCTTTCGTCGTATAGGACGAAGCGGAGGGCCTTGGTCATATCAGAGGAGATGACCAGCTCGGCGGTAGGAGTCTCGACGGCGAACTTGAACCAGTCGATCTCGCCGGGGTATGCGAGGTCGGCCCTGGAGGAGATCGCCTCGCCTCCCGCCCCGATCACCCCGAGGTCTGTCGCGGGATGAGCGCCGGCGACGTCGGGAGCCTGGTCTTCCGCCGAGGCGATAGAGATCCCTCCAGAGAGGAGAAGGATCGCCAGAATTGCCATCAATTTGGCCTTCATGTAAGCACCTCTTTTTGTAGTAATGGGTATAATATCCTATATTTAATTAGTCCGCTCCGGCGAGTTCGCCGGCCTCATCGGGCCTATTTCGGCCTCCATACGCACTCCTATCATCCATTGTCCCGATCTGCTCTTCAAATAAAAGCCGGAATCGACTGGAAAAACAGTGAATCTTTTTATAGGTTCGGCTCCAGTTCATCGCCAGGGGGAAAGATCGACGAGGCGATCCCTATCCTTCTGGAAGCCCCCCGATGCCTTCGGATCCTTTTGTCTTCCTGAGGCTCTTAGATAGCTATATCTAAAGCCGTATCGATAAGGATCGATCGATGAAGGTCGACCTCGATCAGATCCTCGCCCTCGCTGGAGACCTGGCCGATGAGAGGAACCGAGACCGGTTCCGCCGCTTCCTCCTCGAATCGACGAAGGACGCCGACGCCATCGTGGAGCTCCTCGCCTCGGCGGCGTTGGTCTTTGACCTCGAGCATGATATCGCCCTCCGGGACCTGGTGTGGGCCCTCGGAGTTCCCCTCGGCTTTTCGCCGGGCCCGGGGTTTGATGGAGAGTGGATCTCCCCCTCGGGGGTCCACCTCCTCCTCGAGATCGTCCGGAAGGGGGAGACCCCGGACCTCGCCGCCGTCGCTCGGAGGATTGAAAGGATCGAATCGGCCGCCTCCGCCCCACCGGCGGGGGAGGCCGGCGATCCGACGGCCGGGGTAGAGGGGGAGGGGCGGAGGGAAGGGGCGGAGGCGGCGGAGAGGGAGGGGGAGGGAGGAGAGGAGCTGAGCGCCCTCGGCCTTCTAGTCGCCGACGACTCCGAGGTCCTCCGGGTCGAGGAGGCGATCCTGGAGGGGGACGAGGCGGGGCAGCTCCGGACGATCTCGACCTCGGCCCTCCTCGCGATAGCGAAGATGAGGAGGGACTACCGCCTCACCCACGGGGACGTCCTCCTCCTCCTCCTCACCTCCGGCCCCTCCGTCGACCCGATCATCGACCTCCTCGCCCGGGTCGTATCGAGGTGCGAGGAGGAAACTCCGACCCTGGAGGAGATCGCCCAGATCCTGGGCCCCCTCGGCCGGGGCGGCGAGGCCGGACCTGAGGAGGCCCTCGCCGACCTGATCGACCAGAGCAGGTACTATGCCTACGGGGGCCGGGGCGGTGGCAGAAGGGAGAAGGGACGATGAGCCGATAATAAATCAGGTCGCCGATGGTGGAAACGGACGGAGATGTGAGATAGGAGAGGAGGAAATTCTTCGGGGACGGCAGGGCTCGATCGAAGATTTCAAGGCGTATCGCTCCTCGATAGAGATAATAAACGATTCGTCCGCTGTCTTTCGGCGATCTAGCTCTTGAGATAGAACTTCCGGCGACTTTGAGCTCTTCAGACCCTCCGATGGTGGTCGAATATCAGAACCGGCACCGCAAACCTCCTCCTCCCCGACGACCTGGAGGAGAACGGGATCAGGGCGCTGGAGCTGGCCTACGAGATCCAGCCCGAGAGCTACGAGGAGCTGATCTCCCTGCGGGGGATGGGGCAAAGGAGGGTCCGGGCTCTCGCCCTCATCTCCGAGCTGATCTACGGTGCCGAGACGAGCTGGAGGGACCCGGCGAGGTACAGCTTCGCCCACGGGGGCGAAGACGGCCACCCCTACCCCGTCGACCGGGAGACCTTCGACTGCTCGATATCGACCCTCAAAGAGGCGGTTGAGAACGGGAAGCTCGACCGGAGGGAGAAGTACGACGCCATCAGACGGCTGGAGAGATGTATCGATTTAAGTTGAGGTTGAAGGATTATTCAACTTGAATTCCTCATAAATATTATTCGTCATTTTCTCCTAATGGAGCTAATCAAGGATAGCTACCAAGTGATAATTCTATTTACTAAAACAACTACAAAAATAGCTAAGAATAGCCATCCAGCTATATCTTCGATTACTACAACAAACTTCCATTTTCCTGAAGGATACCAATGAGCTGGTGGATGAGTGTGAAAGAAAATAAGAGTACTGAAATAGATAGCTTCTGAGATTGATATCGATTCGCTTGATCTCTCGTTTTTATTTGAAGAGCTAATTTTATTATTTACATCTCTTGGCATGAAAGGACAAATCGATTTTTGAAGACTCTTCTGGCTCCAGAATAGTAATCCAAAAAAAAGCACTAAGCTACAGCTCCAAGCGAGAGGATAACTGGGACGTACCCCATAACCGCAGGATAGACCACTTAAAATATCAACGTATTTAGTTAGATCTTTCCACGGCTTTATTGATTGGCTTTCTCTTCTGTATTGATAATAGCAATTATAAGCATCGTCGAATACACCTAAATCTTTAAAGTTTCTTATTAAACTTAAATATACAACTTCATCATAGGATAGATGATCTCTAATATCATTCCAATCAACTAAAATGTTACTGTAATCGTATCGGGTAATTCCTGAATCTGTTAATGACAATTCAGAATCACTATCAAGCGATATGCTATTTAGTTTCAATGTATAGAACTTAGATTCATTAAAAATTAAATTATCTGAGAAATGCGAACCGATAAAGTCAGCATCAACTATAAAAATAGCTCTCGAATAATCTGCTAATCCTACAAAATTTGATTCTTTGAAGTCAGCGTATTTTTGGAATTCAGTATCATCAAAATTAGAATCGCCGAGGAACTGCGATCTCAGAAAGGATGCATAACCACTAAATTTGCACATGCTAAAGTAAGCATCCATACTAAAATCGGCATAATTAAAATAAGAATCATTATTAAATTGGGAATTCTTAAAGAAGGCGAATCCATAGAAATAAACATAAGTAAAAGTAGCAGTTCTACTGAAGACAGATTCTTCGAAGTGAACATCGTTTAGGAAATGTGATCCATAAAAACTAATATTATTATTAAATTTAGTGCGTTTAAAGTTGATATCTCCTTCGAATATTGAATTAGTTATATATAATGGCGAATCTATAACATTGTCTTCTAAGTCAATATCTCCTTTAATCACGCAGTTGTCATAATTTACATGATTTTTATAGGAAATATTTTTTAAAATATCGCTGGCATAAATTATTTTAATATTATTCTCTAGATAATCAGGTGGATTAATAGCATCATTCACTTCTTGGATTGGAAAAATATCTTCAGAAGATTTAATTTCAATTGAATCTATGCCAATATACTCAAAACAACACTTTCCGGCATCTGAATCACAACCTGAATTATCAGTTCCAGCTCCAAATGCATAAGCTTGCAAGGTGATTCTTGATCCGGCTAAGGTCGATATATCGTAGCAAATCTGTCGTTTATCTCCAGATTTAAGAATAATATCCCCTAAAGAATGTTGATAACCGTTTTGATCTATTAATATTGCTCGAAAACCGCCATCATGATCTTCTTTTGCGATATTAAATATTATATTACGAGCATTTTCGGGCAACAATATTTTTTTTTCAATTCCACCACTTGCATCAATGCCAAGTCTGGGATGGTATCCTGCATCAATAACAATTACTCCTTGATACCCACCCCATTGATCATACCACTTAATCGCTTCTTCTAGGCTATAGTTCTCCCACTGAGGCGCAGAACCGATACGTTTCCAGTCATCAAAATTATTATCAAACCCCCAATATAACTGGGCCTGAGGAGTAGAAACAAGTAGAAGGGATATCAAACATACACGAATAATACAATTTATTAGCATCATATTCCCTTATAGATCAAATTTTGTCAAATCTAACATTTTTTCATCATTGATATATACACCTGTTCATTTCTTCCTGAATAAGCCATAAACCATCTAGAGTATCCATAGTACGTACAACTGCCTGATTTCTTTTCACAATAAAATTTATACCAGATACCCGGAGACAAATTATTCACAGAAATACTTCCTTGATCATTAGTTGTGCCTATATTTTTCCATTTACTGAGGATACCATTAGAATAAGTTCTACGCAAGATTTTAGCATTAGAATAGCTACAATAAATCGTTGCCGTTGATTGCGGAATTGTTGTATCAGTATATGTCTCGGATATCGCATGATTAGTAGACAACTCGCCGCATCCTATGGCGCCAGATACTTGGCAGAGACAAAAAAAAACAAGAGATAAAGCGAAGATTACCATATTCATGCTAATTCTTTCAACATATTCTTTTAACATATCTAGTCCCTTGTGTCCCCAATCATTTATAAACATAACGACATCATATACTCTTATGCAATCTGATATAATTGAGTTTAAATAGCCTAATATGATAGCGCTAATAGAATTAGCGGTTTAGGCTAAGGGCGAATAGAGCTGAAACAAGACGAGATTCCTCAATGCTAAGTCAAAGACTATGAATCTCACGACTCTGCGATCGCGAACCATCAACGCTATTGAGGAAAATTCGAATAGGATTTCATGCGCCTCTGGCCGAAGAATTAAGATTATTTATGTGATATATGAAAAGCCACGGAATAGATCGGAGCAGGATTCATGCTGGATTTGCTGAGAAAGAGGAGGAGCGTGAGGAAGTACAGGGACGAGGATATAGAGGCCGAGGTCGTGGAGCTTCTGAAGGAGGCGGCCCTCAGGTCGCCCACGTCGAGGAACTTCAGGCCCTGGAGGTTCGTCTTCGTCACAGATCGAGGAAAGCTTGCGGCCCTGTCGAGGGCGAAGGAGAGCGGGTCGTCCTTCCTCGCGGGGGCGAGGCTAGGGGTCGTCGTCTGCGCCGACGAGGGAGAGTCGGACGTCTGGATCGAGGACTGCTCCATAGCATCGATCATCCTGCAGCTGGCGGGTCAGAGCCTCGGCCTCGGATCCTGCTGGATCCAGATAAGGCTCCGGATGCACACCGATTCCGTGACCAGTGAGGAGTACGTCCGTTCAATTCTTCGTCTTCCCGAATATATCAGGGTTGAGTCGATGATCGCCTTCGGCTATCCCGACGAGGAGAAGGAGCCGGTTCCGGCGGAGGAGCTGGAGGCTGAGAAGATCCTATCGGCCTGAGGAGTACCGGCCGCCTTGACCTCAAGAGGAGGAGGGCGGACCGGCTCTGAAGAGGCTCAAACGGCGAAATCTGGGGAGTTGCCCCAGAGGCCTCCGGTTGGGCCTCCCTGGGTGGCCGATCTCCCACCCATCGAATCCAAGCCCATCGCTAATGTCAGATCAATTATCGTCAGGGTTTCGATCAGGGAATTTGCCGATGACCATCTCCATCCCTTCAGGATAATTTCAAAGCATTTAAGTATAATTACATACTACATTAAAGATGGAGGCGTCTTCGATGAAGAGAGCCCTTCTCATATTGGCCGCCCTGGCGGCCCTCGGCATATTCTGTGGAGGGGTCGCCGACGTGGCTTCCGGCGACGAGAACTACTACGACCACAGCGAAGAGCATAGCAGCGGGCCGGGCGAGCCCCCCGATGACGGCATGGCCAGAGAGGAGCCGAGGACGAGGTTCAAGGATCGTTGAAGGATGATGGCGACGGCGCTGGAGCCGCACCATACTTTTTTTCTAGACCCTTTCTCAACCCGGTGCCCCAGAAACCGATGGTCCAGCGGACCGAGGGACCGGAGCTCCGAGATTATCGTTCAGCCGCCGACCCTCAATCCGCCACCGAAACGGGGATACTCCCCCTCCGCCATCAGACCTCCATGAAGATCGGAAAGAAGCCGAAGCCCGAGTCCCCCGAGGAGATGGCCCTCGTCCATCACGCCCTCGAGAGCCCGATCCGGAGGAGGATGATCATCCTGATGGTGGAGGGGTGCCTCTCGGTCGAGGGGATCTCCGGGGCCGTCGGCCCTAAGATGCTCGGCTACCACCTCCATCGGCTGGAGCTGGCGGGACTGATCGAGGTCGCCGACGGGACCATCGCCCTGACGGAGGCGGGGGAGGCCTACGGCGCTTTGGTCAGGGCCCAGGCGGAGAGGGGCGGGGCGGGATGATGGCAAGAACCATCGTTCATCCTCGATCCTGAGAGGTTATGGGGTGGCGAGAGGGAAGATCCGCCCTTCCGAAGGGCCGCGGCCCATGATCAAGGAAGGATAAGGGGCGTTGGAAAAATGGCGGACGCCATCGGCCGCCGTTGGCGGGCCGATCTCAGATTTGAGCCGTCCGTTTCAAGGCTCAGGCCCTCGCCTTCAGCTTCATCTCGATCTCGAGCTCGCCCTCCTCCAGCTCAACCTCAAGCTCGATGGGAGGCGCGGCATTTACCGAGATGGAGACCTCGCCGTAGGCGATGCTGACCGCCCCTCCGGCCTCGATCTCCTCGGCGAGCGCCCTCAGAAAGGCCGCGGCCTCCGAGCTGGTCAAGGAGAACTTCTGCTTGAACTGATCAAAACCCTTCTCAGCGCTGAACTTCATCGAGCTCTTTCCCGGCTCACCTGATAGCTTAACCATGATTATCCTCCTATCCATATTCTCCTTCCTCCATTAAAGGCTTCTCGCCGCCCCCGACCGGGAGAGGCTCCTTCTCGGGGGTGGACGCATGAAGAATGGAGGATGGCGGCGGCGGGGCGCCCTCTGGACGGCCCACAGTCCCCAGATTGATGGGACTGCGGATTATGCCTCCCAGATCTGCTAGGTGTCAGCTTTTCGTATCGGCGTAATTGTTATAAACCTTGATCATAAAATGCTATACCGGAGAAGAGGAGGTTAGTGATATGAGAGGACCTGTGCTGGCTATATTTTGCCTCCTTCTGGCATCGGCCGCCGGAGGGATGCCGCCACCGGAGGCGCCAACGGGGAGGGATGCGGCGGAGCCGTTCCAAGAGGGATCAAGCCTGGTGCCGCCGGACTGGCTTTCATCCGACGTCGGCTTCATCACCACCTATGGCCGGTTCGGCTATCCTATCGCCGTCGGCCTTTATGATGACAGGTTATTTCACGATGAGTGGTATCCCGTAGCCCGATCCTTCCTGGATGGCAGCATCTACCGGAGCCGCTACGGATTCTACAGCTATCCCATCTTCGGGGGGCTCTACGATGATAGAGCCGGCCAGGACGAATGGTATCCCGTTGCCCGATCCTTCCTGGATGATGCCGCCCCGCCGATGTATTATTACGGCCCCGTCCAACCGGCTCACATAGATGGCAGCTGGTGGAAGGATCCGCGAGGCTATAGGCCCATATACAAACCTGAGCCTCGGTTCGTTCCCATCTTTTGGAGGTGATCCGCCATCGGATGCGTCGGCGGCACCTCGAAGGACGCCGCCCCTTTTTGAATCCGAAGGACCAGAGAGACCATCGCCGATGGTGGCCCGCCTCCTTCCGCCCTCGCTCCACCGGCGGCCCGGCGGATTTTAGATATCAAAAAATATATATCTTTATAGCGCCCCTTACTCTCTGAGGGAGCCGGCAATGAAGGAGAGCATTAGCATAGGCCAGAATGTCGATGACCAACCGGAGAGCGTCTCAGGGGGTTCTGAGGACGATTTTAAGGGAGGGCCTCCCCAGTTCCTCGATTCGCTTCTCCATCGACCGATCATGGTCAGGATGAAGGACGGTCGGCCCATCAAGGGCGTCCTTGAGGCATACAACAACTACGAGCTTTTGATAGACCTGGGCCAGAGTAAGAGGCTGATAATCTTCAAGGGGGCGATATCCTCGATCGAGGCCGAGGAGAGGCCGGAGAAGAGGGCTGGGAGGAGGTGAGATAAATGACCGAAGGATCGACGAGGTCGCTGGACGACGGGGACCTCGAGTTCGTCGAGATCCTCCAGAGCCTCGGCATCCAGCGGGCGATGGCGGTGGTGATCACATACATCTCCAAGGCTGGCGAGGCCACATCAAAGGAGATCGAGGAGGCGACGCGGCTACGCCAGTCCGAGGTGAGCGTCGCCGTTCATGGCCTCCGGGGGGAGGACTGGATTGATGAGCGGACGGCCCAGCCCCAGGGGAAAGGGCGCCCTCCGGCGGTCTACTCCCTCAGCACCCCCCTCGAGGGGATCATAAGGCGGCTTGAAGAGGAGAAGAGGAGGGAGCACGCCGAGGTGATGGAGAAGATCCGGAGGCTGAAGGCGCTGGCATGATCTTGATGCGGCGGAGAGGAGACAAAATCCCAGGAGGGGTCAGACCGGCGGCCGCCGATGGGTGGATGGAGGCAACCCCAGACCTCCGATCTCCTCGACCGCCTCCACCACCCTCGGCCATCCGGGGCAATAATAGACCTGGTCGGCGTAATCCTCGATATCGGTGCCGTTGATGCTCCAGGGATGGACGAAGAGGATCCCGCGGCGATGGGGGTGGCTCCTGACGAACTCCACGATGTTGAGGTCGAGGTCGTCGATCAATACGTCGGAGGGGATCTTATGCTTGGTTCCGGTCCCGGCGGTGAAGTAGCCCCTCAGGCACGGAAAGTGGGCTTTGAGCCAACGCCTGGTGGCCTCCTCCGCATCCGGGCGCCTGGCGGTCACTACGAAGACCTCATGGTCTTTCAGCCGTTCTACCCCACCCTGAGAGCCCTCTATCAGCGGCAGGTTCAAGGTGTACTCCGGGTCTGCCAATAGCCTCCCGACCTCCGACCACAACCTTCGCCCGCCGAAGGTCCAGTCTGCCCGGTCGACGTCGCCCTTATGGTACCTCTCGCCATACTCTCTCTCGATCACCTCCAGGACCGCACCCACCTGATCGGCCAGCACCCCATCGATGTCCACGGCAATCTTCAAATCCGTCCGCCTCCCGGGACCTATTTTATGGGCTTCTCACCCCTGGCCTGAGCCCTCTTTCGCCTCTCTTCCTGCTTCTTCTTCCTCTCCCTCTCCTTCTCTGTCATCTCCTTATCTCTCTTGAAGAGCTTGATCATCATCGACCCCTCGCTCTATCCCAGGATGGAGGAGAATATTCGATTTGATCATATTAATTTATTATCATCCCACCTCCCACCCGTCCAGAAGATGAGATCTCCGGGAGGGATACCGGGACCTATGAAGGTGGACCGACAAAGAATTTATTCTCAAGTCCGCCATGTACATCCATGAGAGGCATCTGGCCATTTATCGGCTTTCTGGTTTCGATCATCCTTGCCGCCGGATCTCCCGCCTCCGGCGCCCTCGCCGATGGTTCGGAAGAGGCGTCCTACGATGCCGATCTCCGGTTTGTATTCGACCGGGACTTCGCCCCCTTCACCTATGAGGAGGGGGGCTCCCTCCGGGGCTTCGAGCTGGACCTCCTCCGGCTCCTGGGGGAGGAGGTGGGGTTCCGGCTGATCCCCGAGCCGATGGTCTGGACCGAGGCGCAGCGCACCTTCCAGCGGGGGGTGGCGGAGGTGATCGGCGGTCTGGTCAAGACCGAGGAGAGGCTCGCCGAGTTCAACTTCACAGCCCGCCCCCACGGGACCTTCGACATCCTCACCTTCGTCCGGGATGACGGCGACGTCATATCGGCCGATATGCTAGCAGGGAGAAAGGTGGCGGTGCAGAACGGGAGCATCTCCTTCGACCTCCTGAAGGATCGAAACGGCATCGAGGTTCTGGCTTACGAATCCGAGGGGGAGGCCCTCCAGGCCCTCAAAGGGGGAGAGGCCGACGCCTTCGTCGGCGGAGGCTCCACCACCCGGTTCTGGATGAGGTTGCATGACGATTCCGGGATCAGGCCTCTCGCCACCCCCTGGGAGATGCACTCCCTCTACTTTGGGGTGAGAGATCCGGAGCTCCTCAGGTCCATCGATGCGGCGATGGTGGAGCTCCTGGAGGACGGGAGATATGATCAGCTCTACCGCAGCTGGTTTGTCCAGGAGCTGGACGACTCGGAGGTTTCGGCCCTGGCAGAAGCCTCCCGGAAGGCTAGCTTGTCCGCCTACGCCCCCTACTCCCGCTACCCCGTCGGCGCTGCGGTCCTCACCTCCTCGGGGAGGATCTACACCGGCTGCAACGTCGAGAACGCCCTCTACGGCCTCACCACCAGCGCCCTGAAGGTGGCGATCTATAAGGCGATCTCCGAGGGGGACTCCGAGATCCGGGCGGTGATAAACCGTCTCCCCGACGGGAGGGCCGCGGCCCCGACGGGGGAGGAGCGGCAGATCCTCTTCGAGTTCGGCCGGGGGATCCTGGTCGTCCTGGGAGAGGAGGGGAACTACTCGACGAAGATGGTCTCGGAGATCTTCCCCTACCCCTTCGAGATGAGGGATTGAGGCGGAGGCGAGCCCCCTCTGAAGTATGCAGGCCCCCGTCCCTACGGAGTTTGAGGGGGTGAGATGGCATGGGCCGCCCCACCTCAACCCTAACCCTCCGGGAGGTCCCTTCGGTGGAGGAGCTTGAGGCTGGAGGCGAAGGACCGGCAGGTGAGGGGGTTTGCCATCGCCTCGGGGAGGCCGATCTCCCGGAGGGTCCGGCGGCATAGCTCCCCCCTCTCCAGCGACGGGGCAGACCCCGCCGCCCTGATGACGGCGGCGTGGATCCTCTGGAGATGAAGGAGCCCCCTCGTCGATGATCCGGCGGGCGTCCGCCCCGGTCCGGGGATCGTCCCAGGCCGATAGAAGGAGCCGGACTCCCTCGATCCCCCTCAACCTCCGGACCGATTGGACGGAGCTCAAGACATCGTCGTATATCGGCATCCCTCCCGGCAGGGGGATGGCGTCGGCGGAGAAGAGGACCCCCCCTTCGGCCATCCAGAGGGAGATGGAGCCGGGGGAGTGGCCGGGGGTGTGGATCACCTCCAGATCCCGCCCGCCGCCGAGGTCGATCCGGTCCCCGTCGAGGAGCTCCTCGTCGGCCCCGACGGAGCCGGCCACCAGGTCCTCGAAGCCGGGGACGGGGCGGTCGGCGAGCTGCTGGCAAACGTCCTCGATCCATCCCTTATCGGCCGGGTGGCACGCCACAGAGCAGCCCGACGCCTCCTTTACGGCCCGGGCCGCCCCCATGTGGTCGGGGTGGGCGTGGGTCAGGATGAGCCGCGAGATCTCCTCGGGGCTCCGGCCCGCACACCTCAGGTTTATGAGATAAAAAATTATAGAATTTACCTACGCCGCTTCCGCCCCTTTTTGAGGCGGGAGACGAATTTGCCGAGGCCTATGAGGGCCAGGGCCTTGAAGAGCTTCTTGGCCAACCCCATCGGAGATCACCGCCCTCACATCAGGCTTCCACGGCGAAAAATGTTTCGGTTTGGCCCCCCGGCCGGGGGGCCTTGCCGTGGACCTATCGCCCTCTAGGGCCTCACGGGCCGGACCCGCCCCACACCCCCATCATCCCCCGGAAGGCCCCCAGGTCCCCGGGGACGAGGTTGAGGCGGTGGGACACCTGCTGGCTGAAGGAGAGGCCGCCCGAAGGGGCCGGGCTTCCGCCCTGGGCCGGAGCCCCGAGCCTGCGGCCGTCCTCGCCTCCGACGAAGGCCATGCTGGCGCCTCCGGCGGGGTCGATCGAAAGGGCCACCCCATACCGGGCGTCCTCCTGGAAGGTCATCCTGGGCCCCCGGATGGCGTAATCCTCAGGGCAGATATCGCTCATCATCTTCGGCCCCCCCACACCGTCGAGGCCGCCGCTGCAGCCGCAGGCCGCTGCCCCGGGGGCGAGGGCCATCATCGCCAGGACCAACAGTACTATCGATCTCAATTCATCTCAACTCCCTTTACGTCAAAGATCCGGCTCATCCAGATCTTGTATTCTATCTCGTCAGCACAAGCTAAATATCCATCGGATCTCGGCGACCAAGGAAGCCCCATCTTGAAGTTCATCTAAAGATCGTCCAGAAGATCTCATAGATCCCTCGACCGATCACTCAAACCTCTTCTGAAGGATCTTCGCCGCCGGATAGATGAAGATCAAAAGAAAGCCGGCGAGGACGAGGGAGGCGGTCTGCGGGCTTGATGATCCGGAAAAGAAGGCGGTTCGGAGCCCTTCGACGGTGTAGGTGAGGGGGAGGACCCGGCTCAAGAGCTGAAGCCCCTCGGGCATCGCTGATATCGGATAGACGACGCCGCAGAGGAAGACCATCAGGAACCTGGGGAGGTTCAAGAAGGTCTGGGCCTCGAAGACCTCCTTGAAGCCGACGCTGAAGAGGGCCCCCATCGACGAATAGACCAAAAGGGAGATCAAAACCACCGGGATCAGGGCCGCAAGATCGGGCCGGAGGCGGAGGCCGACGACGGTGCTCAACGTCACCACCGAGGTCATCAACAGCCCGAAGAGAAAGCCGCCCAGGACCTTCCCCAGGAGGACGGCGTCGGTCCTCACCGGGGCCAGGAGGAGGCGCTCCAGGGATCCGATCCTCAGCTCGAAGTTTATCACCACCGCCTCCGCCGCCGTCGTGCTGAAGAGGATCGTCATGGCGATCAGCCCCGGGACGAGGTCTTCGAAGTCCCCGGGGCTCCTAAGAAAGAAGGCGAGGGTCCAGGCCAGGGGGAAGACGATCCCCCAGCTTATCGCCGGGGGCTTGAGGTAGTAGGTCCTCATGTCCTTTGCCGCTATCAGCCATATGCACCGGAGGTCGTCTTGGATCATACCCCCTTCCCCCCCTTCTCCTTTGCCATCACCGTCGGGCTGAGGCCGGTTATCCTGACGAAAGCGTCCTCGAGGCTCGGAGTCAAGCTGTTTATCGCCCGGAGCCCCAGGTTGTGGCCTCGCGAGAACTCGAAGACCTCCTCCAGGACCCGGGAGGGGTCTCCTCCGGTGATCCTGACCCGGGACCCCTCCAGGAGGACCACCCCAGAGCCGGGGAGCCGCTCCGAGAGGCGGGGCCAAAGGTCAAAGGCGGATCTGCCGAAGGTGACCTCGATGACGGGCTCCTCGTCGGCGGACCTCTTCAGACCCTCAGGCGTATCGATCCCGACGACCTTCCCCCGGACCAGGATGGCGATCCGATCGCAGAGATGGTCCGCCTCCTCCAGATAGTGGGTGGTGAGGACTATCGTCAGCCCCCTATCGTGGAGATCCGAGATCAGGCTTCGGAGGGAGCGGGCCGCCACCACGTCCAGCCCCACCGTCGGCTCGTCGAGGAATAGGAGGTGGGGATCGTGGATGAGAGCTGCGGCGATGGTGAGGGCCCGCTTCATCCCCCGGGAGAAGGTTCCGAACCTGTCGTCGCCCCGGCCGCTGAGGCCGAAGGCCCTGAGGAGCTCCTCCGCCCTATCTTCCCGGTCCGCCTTGGGGACCCCATAGAGACCAGCCATGAAGAGGAGGTTCTCTCTTGCGGTCAGCTCTTCGTAAAGGTTTGAGCTGTCGGGGACGACCCCGATCCGCCTTTTAGCCTCGACGATCCCCGAGGAGAGGTCGTATCCGAGGACTTTGGCCGTCCCCGCCGTCGGCCGGGAGAGGCCGACGAGCATCCTGATGGTGGTGGTCTTCCCCGAGCCGTTGGGGCCGAGGAGGCCGAAGACCTCCCCCTCCTCTACATCGAAGCTGATGCCATCGACGGCGACCAGATCGCCGAACCGCTTGGTCAGCCCCCGGACTTCAATCGATCTCAAACCTCACCCCCAAAACCCAACGGTCCCTCTGCCAACGCCCTCCCCAAAAAGGCGGGGGTCTCCAGCCTCAATCCCCGGTCAGCTCTCTCAGCTTCGCCTCAACCCTTTCCAGCTCCCTCCTGAGGGAACCCCTGTACTCCTCCAGGGTCGATATCATCTCCTCCCGGCTGACGGGGGGGTGGCCTCCACAGCAACAGCCTCCGCCCTCTCCGGAACGGCCGAGACCGTGGTGGCCGGCCTGGTCGTGGCCGTGGCCCTGGCATCCGCAACCCTCATCTCTGCCGGCACCCCTCCCCAGGGGGGGTGCGCGATAACCTGCATCATCTCCGCAGCGCATATCATTTCACCTCGCAATCTTCCAGAAGATCTATGACAATTCTCCGGGTCTTCAGCCTCCAGACCTTCTCCGGAGTTCCGGCTTTTGACTCTCTATAAGAGGCCACCTCGACGATCCCTGCCCCCTTGAGGGCGGAGAGGTGATAGTAAAGCCCGGCTAGGGATATCTCCTCCCCCAGCCCCAGCTCTTCAAAGATCTCCCTCGTGCTCCTCTCCTCCGCGCCGATGCACTGGATGATCCTCCACCTCGTGGGGCAGTGGAGAGCGCGGATGCACCTCTGAACCTCTCTCAGGGCCTGGCTTTGTCCGTGGCACATAATGATCGCCTTGAATATTCTAGCGATTGGCTTGAGAACTTAAGCGTACGATATTAAAGCTTTCGGCCAGTGCCGCAGAAAAGGGGGCCGCATCCCTCAGGCCCGGCGGGCCCGAGGGCCCCGATCTTGAGAGAGGAGGGTGGGAGGAGAGGGAACTCGGTCCCAAGGGCGGCCGCTTCCCCCTTCGGCCTCCCTATCGATCCTTCGGGCCGCCGACGGGAGGCTCAGCCGGAGACCGCCGTCGGATAGGGCGCGATCAGGATGGCGGGCCCCTCCCCCGTCTCCCTCGACCTGAAGCTTACCCTGTAGTCGACATCCGCCACCGCCATCACGGCGAAGGATAACCTCTCGCCTTCCGCCGCCTTGAGGAGCTCTTTTACGTCGAAGACGACGATCCGGTCCTGGCCGAAGCTCATCCCGATCCGGCCGAGGTCGATCTCGGAGCTATCCTCCAGGATGGAGATCATCGAGAGGAGGTTCAACGCCAGGGCTGGGAAGCTCGAGCCTTCGGTCCACTCGGAGGTTATGGGAACGAGGATCAATCCCGAATTCTCGTCGCCCGCCTTATCGATCGCCTCCGCCTTCAGAACGAGGACGGCGACGTCGTCCTCCTCCACCACCAGGTCGGATATGTTGAACTGGATCATGGCCATCGCTGGAAACTCTTCCGCCTCGTAACCGCGGCCCTTCAGGTATTCGCAGACCAGATGGTCGTCGTTGTAGACCATCTCCTCCATCAAGTCCACGTAAACGTCCTCGGCTGCCAGATAGACCGCCCCTGGGCAGCCATACGCCGCTGGGTGGCCGGGGATCTCGCCTGCCGGCGTTTCGGGCGAGAGCACCTCGGAGGCGGTCTTGTTTCCATCATCAACGGCGATCAGACCCTCTTCGCCGGTATCTTCGGCCCCCTCCCCAAAGATCGCAGCACCTCCGGAGGGGGCGGTCTCGTTGAAAGACGATGTTTCGTTAAAAGATCCACCTTCTTCAACCTCTCCATCAAGATCATCCAGGACAGGCCTCACCCCAGGATCGCCATCCTGCGCCGAAGTCGATTGGACGGCAAGGGATAACGAGAGGGCGATCAGGATGCAGAAGATTCCTCTATCGAACATACAAAATTCATCTCCCAGGATTGTAAATTTGAGCTTCGCATGAATATATTCTTTTCCATAGATACGTATGAAAGAACGACGCCGATCCCCCGTGGCCCGGGGCGACGGATCTTTCTGAGGGCCGCGACAAAAATCGGCCTCCCTCTCCGCACCGATCCTTAGGGCTCAGCCGAGGGTGGGGGAGGTGAATTTAAGTATAAGCAGATAAATAACAATCAAATATGTTTGCTATAAGTCAATATAAATTGATTAAATCCCCGGCTGCGCCCCTTGGACCGCCCTTCCAAGATGTAAAGATCCAATCCCCGTCGATTCTGAGGACCTGACGGAGAGCCTCCGCCCCCTCCGGAAGGCGATGGGAAGGTCCCGGCGACGAGGTATTTCGGTTAAAAGGTCATTATTTTAAGATATAATGTTAACTTTTTCCTGATTTTAAGGATAAATCAGACTTAGAAAAGCATATATAGCAATAAATGTCATGTACGCGCTGTTTAATATTAAGATATCGGAGGACGGGATGAAAATGAGCGGTGTAGGGACGATTATGAGGATCTGGCCGTTGCTTCTGGTGTTGCTCGCGATCTCAGGCCCCGCGTGGGCGGCCAATAACCCGGACGGATATTACGTAAAGAACGAGCAAGTCTTCGAACAGGATGTCGAGGGACAAGGTTACGTCATGGTCTACCAGAGGGTGAACACCGAGTCTCTCCAGCTCAAGAACTACCTTCACGGGAGCGGCACCATGGATGGTGCAACCCTGATTTACTCCAACCAATCCAGCGTAAGCGGAGATTATAATGATCGGAACACGTGGGTATATGAATCGTGGAAAACCGAGAAAAAAGGTAACAAAACAATATGCAGTTCCACTTGCGATCCATACAAAGGCTGTGAGAAACCCCATGCGGAGAACATCACATTTCTCGAGCAGAATGAGATGACCTATGCCCCCGTGGCTATGGCCTACGGCACGGGATACTACGCTGAAAATCCGATAGTTTTCAACTCAAAGCTGAAGGAGAGGACGGAGGCCAAGAACTACGATGGCTCGTGCTCAGACGAGGGCGTCTCCATGGTCCATCAGATTGAGTATGCTTCGGCGTTCAAAAAGGACATCGGGGTTACCCTCAAGAACATCGACAAATGGCCTCCCACGGGTTATTACAGCTTAAAGCCCACGAAAGGCTCCAGCCTCACCAAAATGAAGATCGAGGAGGAGGTCACGGAAGGGACGGTGCACATCGGCCAGCTTGTGACGAGGGCGTTGCCCTATGACACAAAGACTAATAAACCGACGACCAGATCATTGTACGGTCTGAAAAACCCCCTCGTCGAGATCGATGAGAACTACATCGGCACCTTCAAGATCACCAAGAACATGGAGATCTGCACCAGCTGCACCGGATCAAAGCCGAGGGACGACTGGCTCTCCTGCTGCATAGGCGGCTACGGCTCCATGCAGGACTCCGACAAGCTCTGGGGCGAGGAGGAGATCTTCGACTGCACCTGCCGCGAGAAGGCCTGGGGCCAGGCCTGGAACGACACCTCCAAGGCCCAATACTGTGAAGACTGCAAATGAGAAGATCACGATGGTATTTGAGAGGCGCTTGCCGCCTTAGGGCCAAGCGCCGCTCCCTCCAACTTTTTTAATCGATTTATCAGTTTCAGCCGATCGGGAGAAAGCCTATCTCCTCCACCAGCGACTGCCCCTCCTCCCCCAGAAGGAAGTCGATGAAGGCCTCTTCACCAGCGTCGGGCTCGTTCCAGGTCATGACGTAGAGGGGGCGAGATAGGGGATAGTCATCGGCCCTGATGCTTTCGGCCGAGGGGGCGACCCCCTCGTAGGCGATCGGCCTCAGGGGACCGTCCTGGACGTAGTTGAACCCCAGGTAGCCGATCGCCTTATCGCTCTTGGTTATGGCGGTCTTCATCTCACCGTTGTTCTGGGCGTAGGTGTCGGCGCCGAGGGTCTCGGTCTGGAGGTCCCCCATCACCATCTCGTTGAAGAGGTCGCCGGTCCCCGAGCCGACCATCCTCGCCACGACGTAGATGTCGGCATCGGGACCCCCCAGATCCCGCCAGCTGGTCAGGTTCCCGTCGTATATCGCCCGGAGCTGCTGGCGGCTGATGCTGGTGACGCCGGCCTCGTATATCGGCTCGCTGACGGCGATGCAGATGGCGTCGTAGCCTATCAGGTAGACGGAGAAGTTGTCGCCGTAGAGCTCGACCTCGTCCTCCCTCACCATCCTGGAGGACATCCCGATGTCGGAGAAGCCGCTCGCGACGTTCTTTATCCCCACCCCCGATCCCCCGACGCCGCTGACGGTCACCATGACCCGATCCTGGATCAGGTTGAACCTCTCGGCGGAGACCTCCACCAGGGGCATCACCGTCGTGGAACCGGTGACGGTGACCGTCTCGGTGGCCCCGGCCAGGGCCAGGAGGCAGATCACGGAAGATATCAGGATCAAAGATGCCGATCTGGTCATCGGATAAACTCCCCAAAATAGAATTGCTCGTAGTATATCATACTTGTCGTCATTGCCGCCTCAGAGCCTCCCCCGGACCGGGGGCGAGGGGAAAGCAGCCCGGATGAAGTTGCCGCCAACGGGAGGGGCGATGTTGGACGGAAGACCAGCGGGCCCCATCCCCGAGATCACCCTACCCGGCCGTAGAGGGTCGTCCTCTGGACCGGGATCCGCCCATGCCTCTCGATCAGGTCGGAGAGCTCCCCGGGGGTTATCCCCTCCGCCTCGGTGGCCCCGGCGGTCCGGGAGATGTTCTCCTCCATGAGGGTTCCGCCAAGGTCGTTTGTCCCCCAGAGGAGGGTCCTGGCGGCGAGGTCCCTCCCCAGCTTCACCCAGCTCGCCTGGATGTTGGGGATGAGGGGGTGGAGGGCGACCCGGGCGAGGGCGTGCATCTTCAGGTTCTCTAGGATCTCCATCCTCCGGGCCCGGGCACCCAGGGGGTTGTTCTTCGGCATGAAGGGGAGGAGGACGAACTCGGTGAAGCCGCCCGTCTCCGCCTGGATCTCCCGGAGGAGGAGGAGGTGAGCTATCCGGTCCTCCAGCCTCTCGACGTGGCCGTAGAGGATGGTGGAGGTGGTGGGAACCCCCAGCCGGTGGGCCGTGGTGACGATCTCCCGCCACTGGGCGGTGGAGAGCTTGGAGGGGCAGATCTCCCCCCTAACCCGGTCCACCAGGATCTCGGCGGCGGTTCCCGGCATCGATCCGAGCCCTGCCCGCTGTAGCTCCCGGATCGACTCCGCCGGGGTAGTCCCGGAGCTCTCCGACATGTAAAGGACCTCCATGGGGGAGTAGGCGTGCAGGTGCATCAGCGGATAATCCTCCTTAATCGCCTCCAGGATCCGGCAGTAGTCCTCCAGGACGAGCCCCGGGGCCAGCCCCCCCTGGAGGCAGATCTCGGTGGCAGAAGACCTCTCCGCCGCCTCCACCCTCTCCAGGATCGCCTCCTCGGTGAGGAGGTAGCCGTCGGCCCTCCTGAAGGCGCAGAAGCTGCAGCTTCCGACGCACCGGTTGGTGAAGTTTATGTTCCTGTTGACGACGTAGGAGACCTCGTCGCCGCAGATCTCCTCCCGGAGGAGGTTTGCGAGCCGAAAGAGCCTCAATGGCTCGCGGTATAGAGATAGGAGGGCGGCGGGGTCGATCCCGCCTCCCCGAGAGGGACCAGTGCCCTCCGAACCTGCCTTCCGGACCAGGGATGAGATCAGAGGTCGCTCCCCCCCGACCGATCCTCCTCCGGCTCCGCCCTCCCGATCCTCCGCTCCTTTGGGAGGAGGGAGATCAGCTCCCCATCCAGGTACTGGCCGCACCCCAGGACGTCCTCCCCATGAGATACCACCACGTACCCCTCCTCGACGGGTGCCGGGATCCTCTGCCGCTCCCCCGCCGCGAACCTGAGGGCCTCCTCCGTCCCGAGGTCGACGACGTTTTTGGTGGCATGACGGCCGAAGAGCTGGAGGGCGGTGGTGGTGGGCTTGGGGACCCGCCCCCGGACCGAGATGAAACGGAGCCCCACCGTCTCCCAGGCTAGGTCGGGGATCTCGGGGAGGCTGAAGGCCCATACGTTCCTCCCCCGGAGGAAGAAGCTCACCCCCTCGAAGGCTTCGGGAGGGATCCCGAACCTCGATCCCATAATCTCCGCCACGGTTGCCCGATCCATCGGCTGGAGGGGCGACCTATTCTTTAATGAGCTTTGCGACAAAGAACCCTCCCGCGTCGTTCTGGTGGGGGTAGTACCTGGTGCAGAGCTCCATCTCGTCTCCAAACCGGGATCCGGCCCACTCCGCGAGGCCGGGGCTCCCCGCCAGCCCCCGGACGGAGGCCTCCTGGAGGCGGACCCCGGAGACCTGCCCCAGGGCCCAGGAGACGACCCCCTCGTTCTCCTCGGGGGCGAAGGTGCAGGTGGAGTAGACGACCGTCCCCCCGGACCTTGTCACCTGTAACGCCCTCCTGAGGAGGGCCCGCTGGAGCCGCTGAATCCCCAGGGACCGCTTCAGGCTCCACCGGCCCAGGACGGTAATGTCCTTCCTCGCCATCCCCTGGCCGGTGCAGGGGGCGTCGACGAGGACCCGGTCGAACCCCCGGTCGGGAAAGCGGCGGCCATCGTATCTGGTCACCGCCACGTTCACCGCCCCCGCCCTCTCGCAGTTCGACCTGAGGGAGGCGACCCGGGTGTTGGCGGGGTCGTTCGCCACCAAAAGCCCCCGGTTCTCCATCATCATGGCGATCTGGGTCGTCTTGCTCCCGGGAGCAGCGCAGAGGTCCAGAACCCTCTCCCCCGGCTCGGGGCTGAGGACGACGGGCGATGCCATCGATATCTCCTCCTGGATGTGGATCTGGCCCATCAGGCTCTCGAGGAGGTTTCCGGGCTTCTCCACCTCCAGCCGCAGGCCGAAGGGATACCAGGAGAAGGGGGTGAAGGCCACCTTCCCCCTCCGCAGACGGGATGTCAGCCGATCCCGATCAGCCTTGAGGGTGTTGATCCTCGCAGTGACAGGAAGCGGCCTTCTTATCGCTTCGACGAAGAGGTCGAAGTCGGGGATCACCTCCCTGTACCTCTCCAGACCTTTCATGCCGCCGCAGTTCGCGTTTATAGGATATATTCCCCGCCGTCTGGAAGGGTTGGACCCCGTCCTCGGCCCCTCCCAGTCGGAGGATCGGGCCTCGCTCCCCCGGAGGCACCCCCTCATCCCCGTCCCAGAGATCCGTCCCAGGCATCTCCTGCCATGGTCCGGCCCCCTCCTCGGGAGCACAAGGATTTAATAGTGGTAGTGATCTGTGGACAATGCGGCAAACTGTTCTACGGTTTTTCGCTAAGGACGGTGAAGTGTTTGTACGGCAACGATAGAGGTTCTTTCCGAGGCGAGAGCTTCGCACCCTCAGCCCCCGTTGAGGCCGGAAAGGAGTATGAAGTTGAGATCGAGGACGTCGCCAAGAAGGGCGATGGGATCGCGAGGATCGAGGGGTTCGTAATATTCGTCCCGGACACCAAGGTCGGGGACCACGTCACGGTCGTCATCGACAGGGTCATGCAGAGATTCGCCATCGCCCACAAGGCCTGAGCGTTTTGATCATTATCCATTTCCAGAAGGAAGGTGAAGTAGTTGTTCAGAAGTGATAGAGGGTCTTTCCGGGACGACAGCTTTGAGTCCACAGCTCCTGTCGAGGTCGGAAAGGAGTACGACGTCGAGATCGAGGACATCGCGAAACAGGGCGACGGGATCGCCAGAGTCGAGGGGTTCGTAATATTCGTCCCCGAGACGAAGGTGGGAGACCACGTCACCATCGCCGTGGACCGGGTGATGCGAAAGTTCGCCATCGGCCACAAGGTCTGAGCAAGAGAGGACGTCAAAAAGATATCTCAGCCCGAGAAGGGCTGATCAAACCATTATTTTTCCGCTTTCTCCCGGGAGTCAGGCCTTCTTTCTCAGGACGTCTTCCAGGTCTCCCAGGAATAGGTCGACGTTCTCGGCGGTCGAGTGGGGCATCATGATCAGCCTCAGGGCCTTCGGGGACCTGGTCGTCGAGACCCTCCACCGGCGGCCGAGGAGGGCGGCCCTCACCCCCTCGGGATCCTCCATCCTCAGGGTGACGACGTTCATCACCGGCTCGATGACGGGCTCGATCCCGATCTCTTTCGCGCCAGAGGCCATCCTCCGCGATAGCGCCATGCAACCGTTGACGACCTCCTTGAACCCCTCCATCCCGAGGTGGCTCATCACCGCCCAGATGGCGGCCGCGGCCGCGCCGCTCCTCGTCCCCGTCAGGGCCTTGGGCCTCGCCACCGTCAAATAGGGGGCGTAGGCGGCAAGCCGCTCCAGGTCCTCAGGGTGGCGGAAGAGGAGGCCTCCTCCGGGGATCGTCGCCATCCCCATCTTGTGGGGGTCAATGGTGATGGAGGTGACCCCCTCGACGGAGAAGTCCCACCTCCAGTCTCCTCCGAGGAAGGGGAGGACGAAGCCTCCGAAGGCGGCGTCGACGTGGAGGGGTATCCCCCAGTCCAGGGCGAGCCTCCCGAGGCGGTCGATGGGGTCGACCTGGCCGAACTCCGTCGTCCCGGCGATCCCCACCAGGGATACCGTCTTCTCGTCGATCAGCTCCTCGACGGACCCGACCTCCACCTTCAGGTCGCCGTCGAGGTCCGCCTTCCTGATCTCGAGGGATAGAAGGTCTCCGATCTTGTCGAAGGAGAAGTGGGCGGACCTAGGGACGACGATGTTTCCATCCCGGAAGTCGGCGGAGTTTCGCGCCGCCCGGATCGCCTGGATGTTCGACTCCGTCCCCCCCGTCGAGAGGTAGCCGCAGGCCTCGGGATGGCCGAGGAGCTCCGCCATCATCCTCACCGCCTCCGCCTCCAGCTCGGCAGACCCGGGAAAGAGCCCCGGGTCCCCGAGGTTCGTCTCCTGGAAGAGCTGGTGCGCCTTCAGAGCTATCGGGTGGGGGGGGGTGCACATGGAGGAGAAGATCCGATCGTAGCTCAGATCCTTCGCCCTCATCTTCAGGAGGCCCCTCATGACCTCCTCTTCGGATAGGCCTCGATCTCTCAAGGGGGATACCTCTTCCGCCGTCTCTTCCTCGGGATCACTCCTCTCTTGCAGCCCTCAGCATGATTATCTGCTCCGCCCGGGCCACCGTCTCCCGGACGGTGGCGACGGCGTCGATGTTGGCGGAGATGCTGGTGATCCCGATCTCGACGAGCCGCTTCGCCATCTCGGGGTAGGACCCGGCCTGGCCGCAGATGGAAGTGGTGACCCCGGCCCGGTTGCACCGCTCGACGACGTACTCGATCAGGGTTAGGACCGCCGGGTGGAGCTCGGTATAGAGGTATGCCACGTTCTGGTTGTTCCTGTCGACGGCGAGGGTGTACTGGGTGAGGTCGTTGGTCCCGAAGGAGACGAAGTCGATCCCGTCCTCGATGAAGTCGTCGATGGTGAGGGCGGCCCCGGGGGTCTCGACCATAATGCCGACGTCGATCTTCTCCAGGTCGAGCCCCTCCTCCACCATCAGGGCCTTAGCCCTCTGAAACTCGCTGACGTGCTGGACGAGAGGGAGCATGATACCGACGTTGGAGAGGCCCATCTCGTGGAGCTTCTTGAAGGCCCTCATCTCCAGCCGGAAGTGGTCGGTCTCCGTCAGATCCCTTCGGATGCCTCGCCAGCCGAGCATGGGGTTGTGCTCGTGGGGCTCGTTCTCCCCCCCCTCCATCCCCCGGAACTCGTCGGTGGGGGCGTCGAGGGTCCTGACCCAGACGGGCTTGGGGTAGAAGGCCTCCGCGACGGTCCTGACGCCGCCCACCAGCTCGTCGAGGTACTCATCCTCTTTGCCGGCGTTGATGTAGTACCGGGGGGTCTTGCCGAGCCCCAGGATCATATGCTCGATCCGGAGGAGGCCGACGCCGTCGGCGAGGGTCGCTGCCGCCTGCTCTGCCGCCTCGGCCATGCTGACGTTCACCTTGATCTCGGTCGCAGTTATCGGCTTGTAGACGAAGGATACGGGAGACGCGGCCGCCTCCGCAGCCTTCGGCGTCTTGAGCCGCCCCTCGTAGACCTTCCCCTTCCCTCCGTCGACGGTGATGATCATCCCCTCGGTGAGGATCTTAGTCCCCTCCTTCGTCCCGACGACGGCCGGGAACCCCAGCTCTCGGCTGACGATGGCGGCGTGGCAGGTCATCCCTCCCTCGTCGGTGACTATGGCCCCCGCCCTCTTCATCGCCGGGACCATATCCGGCTCCGTCATCACCGTGACCAGGATGTCCCCCTCTTTGATCTTCCCCAGGTCCCCGGAACCCGATACGATCTTCACTTCGCCAGTCGCCACCCCCGGAGAGGCGCCGAGGCCGGTGAGGATCACCTTTCCGCTTCCCATAGCCTTCTCCGCCCCGCCTCCATCGCCCTTCGATATGGTAGTGATCGGCCTCGACTGGAGGATGTACATCTTCCCCCCCTCGAAGGCCCACTCTATGTCCTGGGGGATGCCGTAGTGCTCCTCCAGGGCTTCGCCCTGGGCTGCGAGCTGGAGGATCTCCTCGTCGGAGAGGACGACCTTCTCCCTCTTATCGGCGGGAACCTTCTTGGTGACGGTCTTGCCGGTCTTCTTGTCCCGGACGATCATGATCTCCTTCTTCGCGACAAACCTGCTCACGATCTTCTTGTCCGCCCTGTCGACGACGTAGTTGTCCGGCGAGACGCTCCCGCTGACGACCGCCTCCCCGAGCCCCCAGGCAGCCTCGATGATCACATGGGGTTCGCCAGTGCTGGGGTGGGAGCTGAACATCACCCCGGACTTCTCGGAGTTTATCATCTTCTGGACGGTGACGGAGATGTTCACCTTCTCGTGCTCAAAGCCCTGCTCGACCCGGTAGAAGATCGCCCTCGCCCCGTAGAGAGAGGCCCAGCACTTCCGGACCGCCTCGAAGACCTGGTCCTCCCCCAGGATGTTCAGGAAGGTCTCCTGCTGCCCCGCGAAGCTCGCGTCGGGGAGGTCCTCGGCGGTGGCGCTGGACCTGACGGCGACGAGGACCTCCTTTCCCTCCCTCTTGGACATCTCTAGATACCGGTCCCTGATCGCCTTCTCGATCTCTTTTGGGACCTTCGCCTCCAGGACGAGCCGCTTCGCCCTCTCCGCGGCGCCGCTGAGGGCTTCAGGGTCGTGGACGTCCACCTTCAGAGCCTCGAATATATCCTCCGCGATTCCCGATCGGGTGATGAACTCTCGATAAGCCTGAGCGGTGACCGCAAAGCCCCCGGGCACGGGAGCGCCCACGTTTATCATCTCGCCAAGGCTTGCGCCCTTCCCGCCGACGACGGCGACGTCTTCTTTTCCAACTTCTTCCAGCCAAACTACAGCAGCCATGGGATCTCCACCTTCTATCTAGGAAGCGAAATTTCGATCTATAATGTTCGATCTTGTTGCGGGGAGATGGCGGCGGGACCGTATATATCTGTTTTCACGGGGAGGGGCGGAAGAAGAAGAAGGATAGGACCGCCGATCCCCGGATGGAGGGACTTCATCCCGACGGAAGGCTAAAGATGGGTTGGACGGAAATAGCTGGAAACATGTTCAAAGAGCTTGCCAGCGCCTCCGAGTCCCTGAAGGATCTCCTTGAGAGGTGCAGACCGGTGACGAGGTCCGAGCCGGTCCATCTCGCCAGCGCCCGGGGCAGGGTCCTCTCTGGTGACCTAGCCTCTCCGGTGAACCTTCCCGCCTTCAACAGGGCCGCCATGGACGGCTACGCCGTTCGGGCGGCGGATACCAGGGGCGCGACCCCCCTCGCCCCAGTATACCTCGAGGTCGGCGACGAGGCCGGAGAGGGGAGGTGCGTCCCCGTCCGGACGGGGATGGCGGCGCCTCCAGGGGCGGACGCCGTCTTGATGATAGAGGACGCCCTCCTCCGGGGACGGGAGGTGGAGGCGACGGCGGAGGTCCACCCCTACCGCAACCTAGCCCGGGTAGGCGAGGATGTAGCCCTCTGGGAGACGGTTTTAAAAGAAGGCCATCGGCTCAGGCCCCCCGACATAGCCCTCCTCGCCTCCCTCGGCCTCTCGACGGTCCAGGTCTTCGCGAGGCCGAAGGTCGCGATCATCCCCACGGGGGGGGAACTCGTCCCCCTCTTCTCCGACCAGAAGCTCTTGCCCGGCCAAGCCCGGGAGGCGAATGGGCTGATCTGCGAGATGTACGCTGAGATCTGGGGCGGGTCGCCCCAGAAGACGTCCATCGTCGAGGACGACCCTCGCCTCATCCGAGAGGCTATCGCCCGAAGCCTCGACGCCGACCTGATCCTCATCTCCGGCGGCACCTCCATCGGGGAGGAGGACTACGCCCCCCCGATCATCGAGGAGATGGGGGAGCTCCTCGTCCACGGCGTCCGGATCACCCCCGCAAAGCCCACCGCCCTCGGAGTCATCGATGGAAAGCCGGTTATCTGCCTTCCAGGCTACCCCGTCGCCGCCCTCGCCGCCCTCTACATCTTCGCCCGTCCCCTCATCACCATGATGGCCCACAGGACCGACCTTCCGCGAACCTTCCCCGCCAAGCTCGCCGGAAAGATCGTCTCGCGCCCCGGCTACCTCACCTTCGCGAGGGTGAGCCTCAAGGAGGGCGTCGCGACGCCGATCATGACCACCGGAGCCGGGATCCTCAGCTCTGTGGCTCGGGCCGAGGGGTACGTCCTGGTGCCGGAGGAGCTGGAGGGGCGGGAGAAGGGGGAGATGGTGGAGGTGAATTTGATCGAGTGATGGGGGCGGATACGGTGGAGCCGATCTTTGCTGCTGCCGGAGAAAACGACTGGCGGACAGAAGAAGTCCGCCAACCATCCGCATCCCTACTTCATCGATGGCGCGATCTCTTCTGGGGCACCCTCGATCGGCAACCCCGCTTTTCCGCCTATCAAGTAAAATTTACTTGCCTTAACTCCTCTGGCGTTGAGTTTTTATATCCCGGACGACACCATATTGATCATGCGAGACTGGATCCACCCTCACTTTGATTACCGGCCAGAGAGGCCCCTCTTCCTCTGCGTCCTCTCCAACACCGACACCGGCAAAATCCCCGGAGTGAGCGCCGCCGGCGCCTCCCCCGACCTCACCGACTACACCCCCAGCGCCGACGCGGAGCTTGTCGAGCTCCACAAGATCGTGACGATCCCCGCGATCCCCGAGTCCCCGGAGGGGGCGACGACCCCGGCGGTGGTGACGAAGGCAGCCCTCAGCCTCTCGGGGATCCCCTCCCTCTTTGTGACCAGCGGCCTGCGGAGAAAGCCCGCCGTCCCCTACGTCGACATGAACGGCTCTCCCGGAAGCGACATCCGGTTCGCTCCGGCGGTCCCCGACGCCGCCGAGATCATGGACCGGTCCGCCCTTCTCGGAAAGAAGCTCGCCAGCCTCTCCGACTGCATCTTCATCGGCGAGTCGATCGCCGGCGGAACGACGACCGCCATGGCGGTGATGCAGGCCCTGGGGTATCCGGGCAGGGTCTCCAGCAGCCTTCTCGACCACCCCCTGGCCAAGAAGCAGGAGATCGTCGACGCCGCCCTGGACCGCTGCGGCGCCTCCTTCGGATCGATGAGGTCCGACCCCTTGAGGGCGCTGAAAGAGGTCGGCGACCCCATGATCCCCGCCGTCCTGGGGCTCTTGAGGGGGATGGGGGGGTCGAAGGTGGTCCTGGCGGGAGGAACCCAGATGGCCGCCGTCCTATGCGCCGCCGATGCTTTTGGCCTGGAAGGCGACATCTCCATCGCCACCACCAGGTACATCGTAGAGGATCGGAACGCGAGCTTCGTCGAGACGGTGGAGACCCTCGGGAGGAGCTGGTACATGGCGGACCCGGGCCTGGATAGGTCGAAGATGCCGCCCCTCAGCTGCTACGCCCGGGGGAGCGCCAAGGAGGGGGTCGGGGCCGGCGGAGCCGTCCTCGCGGCAAGCCTCCGGGGCGTCACCCAGCAGGAGATCGTCGAGGGAGCGGATAGGGTCCTATCGACGGTGGAGCTTCCCAAGCGGTGATCGATCCACCAAAATAACCTGTCTAGATAAGACAGACCCAGGTTATGGAATTTGGCCGGCTTTATCGGATTCGTCCTGCCAAAATGAGATAGAGCTTCATAATCTGCACCCTGATGGGGGGGAGGGGGTTTGGAGGATCTTCCTTCCAACCCCTCGGCAAAGCTATTTATCGATATGCTTACGAGATCTGAAGTGGGGAGAATCTGTTGGAGAGAGACCTCAGATCACAAATCACCAAGAACGCCTGGATCCTAATCCCGGTCCTGTTCCTGCTGCTACTGATAACCTACTTTCTATTCCCCCTGATGGACGGGATCATCCTGGGGGTCGTCTTCGCCTACGTCGGAAGGCCGATCAAAGAGAGGTTCGGCAGACGCGAGCGGCTCGGCTCGGCCGTCGCCACCACCGCGATAGTCCTTCCCATAGCCCTCATCCTCGGCTTAGGAGGGGTGGAGGTGGTATCCCAGCTGAACTGGGTTGTGGAGAACCAGGCCGAGATCGTCAAGAGGGCGGGGTCCTTTTTGGCCGAGCTTGAGACCCCTCTGGCCGGGTACGACATACTACCGGCGATCTACGAGATACCCCCAGCCATCTATGACGATCTGACGGGAAGCCTAAAGACTATGATAGAGCTTCTGGCAAGGATCCTATCGAGCTTCCCGGTCTTCTCATACGGCATGTCGATAATTCTGATAGGGTTAAACCTCATCGCCTCGATCTACGTCTGCTACTTCCTCCTGATGGATGGAGGGAAGCTCGCCACGGGGATATCCACCATCCTCCCCACAGAGCACCTGGCGATATACAAGAAGTATGAAGCGAGGATAGACAGCATCCTCTCCGGGATATTCATCGGCGCCATCTACACCTCGATCCTCAGCGGAATCCTCTCGGTGTTGGTCTTCTACGCCTTCGGGATACCGAACCCCTTCGCCCTGGCTGCCCTGGTCTTCATATCGGGGGTGATCCCCATCCTCTCCTCCTGGCTCGTCATCATACCGATATCAGCCTGGATGTACATCGAATTGAGCCCCTTCGATGGGATCCTCTTCTTCGTCGTCTCCTCGGCGATGATCTACATCCCCTCCGACCTCATCATCAGGCCTTACATCGTCTCCGTCAAGTCGACGATCCATCCGCTCCTCGTCGTCCTCGCCTTCGTCGGGGGAGTTCTGGTGGCGGGGCTTGGAGGGTTCTTCCTCGCCCCCGCCCTGATGGGGGTCGTCGTCGGGGTATATCAGGTCCACAAGGAGGAGAAGATGGCGGCATCCTCTGGAGACGGGACGCCGACGGAGGGGACCGATCCACCGGAGGTCGAGGAGGAGGCTGGCGGATCGGAGTCCGCCCTGCCTCCGGAGGGTGGCCAAGGCTCCGGGAGATGAGATGGATGAGAAGCCGCCCCATGCCGCCCCGGCCCCGGGTTCCATGGACAGATCCCGGATGAGATTTTATATCGAGACCTACGGCTGTGCCGCAAACCGGGGGAACTCGGAGGCCTTCGCCTCTGCCCTGGTGGAGGCGGGCCACCGACGATCGTCTCAGGAGGAGGCGGACCTGGTGATCGTCAACACCTGCGCCGTCACCGAAAGGACGGAGAGGGATATTCGGAGGAGGCTCTCAGAGCTCCAGGGGGAGAGGCTCATCGTCGCCGGCTGCCTCCCATCGGCGATCCCCGAGGCGGTCCGGGACCTGAGGTGCCGCGAGGTGCTGGGGATCCTCTCCGCCCCCTCGGGGCGGAGGATCGGCGAGGCCTTCCCCCCAGAGCCGGAGCTTGCGGGATCCGGACGGATGACGAGGGACCTCTGCGCCGTCGTCAACATATCGGAGGGGTGCCTCGGAAGTTGCAGCTACTGCATCGTCCGGAGGGCGCGGGGCCCCCTCCGGAGCAGGACCGTCCAGGAGGTGGCCGAGGAGGTCCGTCGCCGGCTGAAAGAGGGGGCGGTGGAGGTCCAGCTCGCCTCCCAGGACGCCGCTGCCTACGGCCTGGACCTGGGTTCCTCCCTCCCGGAGCTGATCGACGCCGTCGCCGAGATCGAGGGCGACTTTCGGATCAGGGTAGGAATGATGAACCCGGGACAGGTGAAGCCGATCTTGGAGGAGCTGATCCGCTCCTACGACGACCCCAAGGTCTACAAGTTCCTCCACCTGCCGGTCCAGTCCGGATCGGCGGAGGTCCTCCGATCGATGAGGAGGGGCTACACCCCCCAGGATTTCCTCTCTATGGCGGCGCGGCTCAGGGCGGCCTTCCCCGGCCTCACTCTCTACACCGACGTCATCGCCGGCCACCCCGGCGAGAGGGAGGAGGACTTTGCCGCCACCGAGGAGCTGATCAAAAAGGCAGAGCCTGACAAGGTCAACGTCACCATGTACTCCTCCCGCCCCGGGACGGAGGCGAGCAGGCTGAAGGATATGCCGTCCCGGCTCAAGAAGGACCGCTCGAGGAGGATGACCCGCCTCTGGAAGGAGATAGCAGGGCGAAGAAACGGCCGCTACCTCGGGGAGGAGATCATCGCGCAGGTGACGGAGATGGGAAGAGGGGGGACGGTGATGGCGAGGTCAGCCAACTACAGGAAGATTGTGGTCAACGAGCCCCTCCCTCTTGGAAGCGTCCATCGATTCAAGATCGTGAGGACCACCCCCTTCTACCTGAAAGGTGAGGCGATAATTCGCGAATAGCCTAATACCATTAGGAGCCGTCGATTCAGCTGTTTTTGATTTTCAGGATTTATACCCGGCCGATATTCCATATTTTGGAATCTATAATGATTAAAAGGCCACTAACCTTATTAATCATGAAGATTACTAATCGACATGGTCCAGTCGAGCGTTCTCTATAGACAAACGGAGAGAATGCGTGGCAGATTCTGGTTTGAAATCTCCGTATTGGAGCTGGTATCTGCCCGGGGATCTGGGGAGAGAAGAGTGCAAAATATTCGATCTTTGATTAAGGAGGGTTGAAATTGGCTGAAGCAAAAACCGGAAAGACGAAGGTATTCCAGGAAGAGACGAGAATTTTTGAGCCGCCAAAGGAGCTCGTCGAGAACTCCAACGTGATGAAGTACATGAAGAAGAAGGGGTTCAAGACCGAGAAGGAGCTGCGGGAGTGGTGTTCCAAGAACTACATCGAGTTCTGGGACGAGATGGCAAAGGAGTATATCGACTGGTTCAAACCCTATACCAAGGTGTTGGACGACTCGGGGATGCCCTACTTCAAGTGGTTCACCGGCGGCGAAGTCAACATCACATACAACGCCGTCGACAGGCATGCAAAGGGGGCCAAGAAGGACAAGGTCGCCTACATATGGGTCCCGGAGCCGACGGACCAGCCCACCCAGAAGATCACCTATGGCGACCTATATAAAGAGGTCAACAAGCTGGCAAACGGCCTCAAAAGCCTCGGCCTAAAGAAGGGGGACAGGGTCAGCGTCTACATGCCGATGATACCCCAGCTACCCATCACTGTGCTCGCCTGCGCCAAGCTCGGCGTCATCCACAGCGTCGTCTTCTCAGGCTTCAGCTCTAAGGGCCTCTCGGACAGAGCAGCCGACTGCGGTTCCAGGGCCATCATCACCACAGACGGCCTGTACAGGCGCGGAAAGCCGGTGCCTCTGAAGCCGAATGTCGACGAAGCCCTTGCGGGTGCCCCATCCGTAGAGCACGTGATCGTCTATAAGAGGACGGGCATCGAGGTCCCATGGAAGGACGGAAGAGACGTCTGGTGGCATGACCTCGTCGCTGGCAAGTCTGAAGAGTGCGAACCGGAGAAGCTCGACCCGGAGCACAGGCTCTACATCCTCTATACCTCCGGCACCACCGGAAAGCCGAAGGGGATCGAGCACGCCCAGGGCGGAAACGCCGTCGGACCGGCCCAGACCCTCCACTGGGTCTTCGACCTGAAGGAGAGCGACGTCTGGTGGTGTACCGCGGATATCGGATGGGTCACCGGCCACTCTTACATCGTCTACGGTCCGCTAGTCCTCGGTATGACGGGAGTCATGTACGAGGGCGCTCCAGACTACCCGGACTTCGGGAGATGGTGGAAGATCATCCAGGAGAACAAGGTATCAGTCCTCTACACCGCCCCCACGGCGATAAGGATGTTCATGAAGCAGGGCGCTGAGTGGCCCGACAAGTACGACCTATCGAGCCTGCGGCTCCTGGGGTCCGTCGGCGAGCCGATCAACCCCGAGGCATGGATGTGGTACCGTGAGCACATCGGCGCAGGCAAGCTCCAGATCATGGATACCTGGTGGCAGACGGAGACGGGGACCTTCCTCAACTCGCCGCTGCCGATCACGCCTCTGAAGCCCGGATCGTGCACCTTCCCCTTGCCAGGATTCAACATCTCAGTCTACGACGAGGAAGGGAACGAGGTCCCCCTCGGCGAGGGCGGCAACATCGTGAGCCAGACACCCTGGCCGTCGATGCTCAGGGCCTTCTGGGGCGACAAAGAGAGGTTCATGAAGGAGTACTGGCAGTTCTACTGGGACACTCCTAAGCGCGGAACCTATCTCGCCGGCGACAAGGCAACCCGAGACAAAGACGGGTACTTCTGGATCCAGGGTCGTATCGACGATGTCCTCAGCGTTGCGGGCCACAGGATCGCCAACGCCGAGGTTGAGTCAGCTCTTGTCGCTCACCCCAAGATCGCTGAGGCTGCCGTCGTCGGCAAGCCCGATGCGGTGAAGGGAGAGTCGATCGTAGCCTTCGTCATCCTGAGGGTTGGCAATGATCCGACACCAGAGCTGGCCAAGGATGCCATCAACTTCGTCAGGAAGACCCTCGGCCCAGTGGCAGCGCCCTCTGAGGTCCACTTCGTCAACGACCTCCCCAAGACGAGGTCGGGCAAGATCATGCGCCGTGTGATCAAGGCGAAGTCCCTCGGAAACCCCGTCGGAGACATATCGACCCTCATGAACCCTGAGGCTGTCGAGCACATCCCGCTCATCGTTTAGATGGGCGGCCACTAATATTTTTTATATTTATATTTGTATCTTTTTTGGTGTGGGCGCTTTTCCCCCTAGATAGAGGATCCGCTTCGGCCCAACACCTTCAGAGATTGACAAAGCAGATAATCCCCAGATACAGGGAGAAATCTGTAATTATCATTTCAACCCTTGGGATCTTCGTGGGATTTAACATCATTATTGTGAGGAAATGTTTTTAATAAATCAAAAACTATGGAAATTAATAACAGGTTCTTCTCGCCACCCTCAGGGGTTGCAGGGAGCTTCTCAGCATCCAGCTCGGGGCTGAAAAAATTAAATACATATTTTTTATATTTATTTTTATGAAGATACCATCGGATCTTATTTATACCAATAAGGCGACGGGTCCACCGGGTTTGAGCCGATCTGGTCCTCAATTATAGCAGATTTTGAACCTCCCCATTGGAGGCTTTGTATTCGAAACTCGCAAATCAACATTTAGAATTAGATTATTTGGATATTCTTAATAATTGTGCAGAATACATCACGATAAATCATTATAATATTCGTTCTCGATAGATTTATAAACAAAGGAAGTACAGTGTACCCAGGTGTTTCCGGAGCTACTCCAAAATGGAACGGAGATATGCCGACGATGGTGGGCTATATGTGCTCATTTATCCAGAGAGATGGAATCCAAATGGAAACCCATCGTCAGATTGATCCCCAAAAGAGTTCGGAGGAGCGGGAACATCTCAATTTGAGGGCTAAAAGGAGGATTTTAATTGGCTGAAGGAAAAACTGGAACGACCAAGGTTCTGATGGAAGAGACGAGGATCTTCGAGCCGCCAAAGGCCTTGGCCGAGAACTGCAACGCCTGGCAGTGGGCGAAGAAGAAGGGGTTCAAGACTGAGAAGGAGATGCGGGCCTGGTGCGGCGAGCATTACCTCGAGTTCTGGGACGAGATGGCCAAGACCTACGCCGACTGGTACAAGCCCTACACCAAGGTGATGGACGACTCCGGGATGCCGTACTTCAAGTGGTTTACTGGCGGCAAGGTCAACGTCTTCTACAACGCCATAGAGAGGCACATCAAGGCAGGAAAGGGCGCAAAGGTAGCATACCACTTCATCCCCGAGCCGACCGACCAAGCCGAGAAGGACTACACCTACCAGGAGATCTACGAGACCGTCAACAAGCTGGCCAACGGCCTCAAGAGCCTCGGCGTAGTCAAGGGCGACAGGGTCTCCATCTACATGCCCATGCTCCCCGAGACCGTCATGGCGATGCTCGCCTGCGCCAAGATCGGCGCCATCCACAGCCTCGTCTTCTCCGGGTTCAGCTCCAAGGGATTCGGCGACAGGGTCGACGACTGCCAGGCGAAGGTCGTCTTCACCTCCGATGGCTTCTACAGGCGCGGAAAGCCGATGCCCCTCAAGCCCCAGGCCGACGAGGCGACCAAGGGGATTCAGAGCGTCAAGAACGTCATCGTCCTCAAGAGGACGGGGATCGAGGTCCCATGGAACGACGCCAAAGATGTCTGGTTCCACGAGCTGATCAAGGGCCAGTCTGCCGAGTGTAAGACCGAGGAGCTGGACGCCGAGGACAGGCTCTTTATCCTCTACACCTCCGGGACCACCGGCAAGCCCAAGGGGATCGAGCACGCCCACGGCGGATACTGCGTCACCCCAGCCCAGACCCTCCACTGGGTCTTCGACCTGAAGGAGAACGACGTCTGGTGGTGTACCGCCGACGTAGGCTGGATCACAGGCCACTCCTATGTCGCCTATGGACCCCTCTGTCTCGGCGCGACCACCATAATGTACGAGGGCTCTCCCGACTTCCCCGACTTCGGCCGCTGGTACAAGATCATCCAGGAGCAGAAGGTCACCGTCTTCTACACCGCCCCCACCGCGGTGCGGATGCTGATGAAGCAGGGCGAGGAATGGCCCGCCAAGTACGACCTCTCCAGCATAAGGCTGCTGGGGTCCGTCGGCGAGCCCCTCAACCCCGAGGCGTACATCTGGTACCGGAAGAACTTCGCCTACGACAAGGCCCCCATCATGGACACCTGGTGGCAGACGGAGACGGGCTGCTTCGTCATATCCCCGCTGCCCATGACCCCCTGCAAGCCCGGCTCCGTGGCGTACCCCCTGCCCGGCTTCAACACCACCATCTACGATGAGGAAGGAAACGAGGTCCCCCTGGGAGAGGGCGGGAACATAGTCAACCCCACCCCCTGGCCGTCGATGCTCAGGGCCTTCTACAAGGACGAAGTCCGGTACAAGAAAGAGTACTGGGACATGTACTGGAAGGTCAAGCCCGGCACCTACCTCGCCGGAGACAAGGCCACCAGGGACAAGGACGGATACTGGTTCGTCCAGGGAAGGATCGACGACGTCCTCAGCGTCGCTGGCCACAGGATCGCCAACGCCGAGGTCGAGTCATCCCTCGTAGCCCACAAGGACGTCTCTGAGGCTGCAGTCATCGGCAAGCCCGATGAGATCAAGGGCGAGGCGATCATCGCCTTCGTCATCCTGAAGAAGGACGTCAAGCCCTCCGACGATCTCGCCAAGGAGCTGAAGACCCACGTCAGGACGACCATGGGACCCCTGGCCATACCCGCCGGCGTCTACTTCGTCGACGACCTGCCCAAGACCAGGTCCGGCAAGATCATGCGCCGGGTGGTCAAGGCCAAGGCCCTCGGAAACCCCACCGGAGACACCTCCGCCCTCGCCAACCCCGAGGCTGTGGACGGCATCCCCCTCATCTGAAGGCGGGAGGCCACCTTCTACCTTTTTTATTTTTTTAAGTCCCCGGGGCTGACGGCTGGGACGAGATCGATATGAGCCTCGTCATCATGTTTTTTTCATCGTGAGGCCGGAGAGACGTCGGCATTTTATCACTGCGGTCCATCCCCATTCCTCCAAAGGGTCTCCCTCCAGTTGATGAAGGGAGGACCGCCTCGAGGCCATCCTGAGGTGGTGCCTTGATGGATTGAAGCATCTCGATTTGCTCGTTATGGCTCGGGATCAAAGGTCCAGACCGATCGGAAGGAGGAAAAGTGCGTTTTTTCCCATCAATCCGATGGACTACATCCCCATCTTTTCTCCTCCAAGTTGATGAAAAGAGATAATCCACTTTGAGAATTAAAATTTGCGATAATTCTTAACAATTTACAATCATATATCGTTATAATTCCTTATAAAAGAACATTTTTCGACACATTTATAAACGATAAGGGGGAGATCCCATCAGTGTTTCCGAAAATGCCCCGGATAAAATGGAGTTTGCTGGCGGTCGATCGCGAAAAGAGAGACGCCAACCTGAGCTGCATGCCAGCTGGGAGACGCGGCTCCATCCAACCCATATCCTTCTCCAGATCGATCTCGTCTTTTGGAAGGGCCTTTTCCGGAGACGCTTCAAGCTAAAAGGTGAAAGGAGGTAGAAAAGTGGCTGATGGAAAAACTGGAACGACCAAGGTTCTGATGGAAGAGACTAGGATCTTCGAGCCGCCAAAGGCCTTGGCCGAGAACTGCAACGCATGGCAGTGGGCGAAGAAGAAGGGGTTCAAGACTGAGAAGGAGATGCGGGCCTGGTGCGGCGAGCACTACCTCGAGTTCTGGGACGAGATGGCCAAGACCTACGCCGACTGGTACGAGCCCTACACCCAGGTGATGGACGACTCTGAGAAGCCCTACTTCAAGTGGTTCATCGGCGGCAAGATCAACATGTTCTACAACGCCGTCGAGAGGCACATCAAGGCGGGGAAGGGCAAGAGGGTCGCATACCACTTCATCCCCGAGGCCACCGACCAGCCCGAGAGGGCCTACACCTACCAGGAGATCTACGAGACCGTCAACAAGCTGGCCAACGGCCTCAAGAGCCTCGGCGTAAAGAAGGGCGACAGGATATCCATCTACATGCCCATGCTCCCCGAGACCGTCATGGCGATGCTCGCCTGCGCCAAGATCGGCGCCATCCACAGCCTCGTCTTCTCCGGGTTCAGCTCCAAGGGATTCGGCGACAGGGTCCAGGACTGCGAGGCGAAGGTCGTCTTCACCGCCGACGGCTTCTACAGGCGTGGAAAGCCGATGCCCCTCAAGCCCCAGGCTGACGAGGGCGTCAAGGACGCAGCAAGCGTCAAGAACGTCATAGTCCTCAAGAGGACTGGCCTGGAGGTCCCATGGACCGAAGGGAGAGACGTCTGGTTCCACGAGCTCGTGGACAAGCAGTCCGCCGACTGCGCAACCGAGGTCATGGACGCCGAGGAGAGGCTCTTCATCCTCTACACCTCCGGCACCACCGGAAAGCCCAAGGGGATCGAGCACGCCCACGGCGGATACTGCGTTGGCCCCGCTTACACCTGCAAGTGGGTCTTCGACCTGAACGAGGATGACATCTACTGGTGCACCGCCGATGTAGGCTGGATCACCGGCCACTCCTATGTCGCCTACGGCCCCCTCTGCCTGGGGATCACCAGCGTCATGTACGAGGGCTCCCCCGACTATCCCGACTTCGGCCGCTGGTACAAGATCATCCAGGACTACAAGGTCACCGTCTTCTACACCGCCCCCACCGCCGTCCGGATGCTGATGAAGCAGGGCAACGAGTGGCCCGAGAAGTTCGACCGATCCAGCGTCAGGCTGCTGGGGTCCGTCGGCGAGCCCCTCAACCCCGAGGCCTACATCTGGTACCGGAAGTACTTCGGGAACGAGATATCCCCCATCATGGACACCTGGTGGCAGACCGAGTCCGGATGTCACGTGATATCCCCGCTGCCCATGACCCCCTGCAAGCCCGGCTCCGTGGCGTACCCCCTGCCCGGCTTCAACACCACCATCTACGATGAGGAAGGAAACGAGGTCCCCCTGGGAGAGGGCGGGAACATAGTCAACCCCACCCCCTGGCCGTCGATGCTCAGGGCCTTCTACAAGGACGAAGTCCGGTACAAGAAAGAGTACTGGGACATGTACTGGAAGGTCAAGCCCGGCACCTACCTCGCCGGAGACAAGGCCACCAGGGACAAGGACGGATACTGGTTCGTCCAGGGAAGGATCGACGACGTCCTCAGCGTCGCTGGCCACAGGATCGCCAACGCCGAGGTCGAGTCATCCCTCGTAGCCCACAAGGACGTCGCTGAGGCGGCGGTCATCGGCAAGCCCGACGAGATCAAGGGCGAGGCGATCATCGCCTTCGTCATCCTGAAAGAGGGGGTCAAGACCTCCGACGACCTGGCCAAGGCCCTCAAGACCCACGTCAGGACGACCATGGGACCCCTGGCCATACCCGCCGGCGTCTACTTCGTCGACGACCTGCCCAAGACCAGGTCCGGCAAGATCATGCGCCGGGTCATCAAGGCCAAGGCCCTCGGAAACCCCACCGGAGACACCTCCGCCCTCGCCAACCCCGAGGCCGTCGATTATATCCCCCTCATCTGAGGAGGATAGCATCAGGAGCGGGTTGAGGGGGAGCATCCCCCTCAACCGACTATTTTTCGATGGTAAGAAAAAATAGCGGCGGCCGTCAGACCGCCGGAGCGATTCGGAAGGTCAGCATCCGCAGCTTCCATCATCGTGGTCGTGATCATGGCCGCATCCGCATCCTTCGGCCTCCGGACCCTCGATGATGAAGCCCGTCCCCAGATCTTCGGTATCGACGTAGTCTATGATGGTGGGGCTGTCTCCCAGGATCTCGGCGTCCTCGGGGGCCATGTGGACCTTTATCCCGTTGCTCTCGAAGACGACATCATCCTCGGCAGGATCTCCCCAGGCGAGGACGTAATTTGCCCCGGTGGCATCGGTGGCAGCCAGGATCATCCTGACGACCCTCCCCTGGATCATGTTCCCCTTCAATACCTCGGCGGCCACATCGGTTATCTCGATCATCGTCATCACCAACCTGCAGTCTTTATCTAAGACTCGTTCAACTAATATTTAAGTTTGGGACCATATAGGTCCGATGAGACGGATCTGATGAGAAGGGATGGATAAGGAGACATTGAGGTCGGAGTCTGATGGGAGTCGACTTGGGAGATCTCCTGGAAAGGGAGAAGATAGAGCTGGAGGAGCTGGCGGGGAAGCTGATAGCGGTGGACGCCTTCAACACCCTCTACCAGTTCCTCAGCATAATCAGGCAGCAGGATGGGACCCCCCTCCGGGATGGGTCCGGCAGGACCACATCCCACCTCTCGGGGATCCTCTATAGGATGACCAACCTCCTGGAGGCCGGGGCGAAGGTCGTCTTCGTCTTCGACGGGGAGCCGCCCCGCTTCAAGCGAGAGACCCTCGACCAGAGGGCCGAGACGCGGTCCAGGGCCGAGGAGATGTGGCAGCGGGCGAAGGAAGAGGGGCTTGACGGCTTCAAGTACGCCCAGGCTGCATCCCGCCTCGAGGACGAGATGATCGCCGACGCGATGAGGCTTTTGGAGGCGATGGGGATTCCAGCGGTTCAGGCCCCCTCCGAGGGCGAGGCCCAGGCCGCCTTCATGGCGATCAAAGGCGACGTCGATCTCGTGGGGAGCCAGGACTACGACGCCCTCCTCTTCGGAGCGCCCCGGGTGGTGAGGAACATGGCCATCACCGGAAAAAGGAAGCTTCCGGGAAAGAACGTCTACGTCGAGGTCATGCCTGAGGTCATAAGCCTCGACGAAGAGCTTTTGCGCCTCGGGATCGCGAGGAGGCAGCTTGTGGAGATCGGGATAATGTGCGGGACCGACTATAACGAGGGGCTGAAACGGGTCGGTCCCAAGACCGCCCTGAAGCTGATAAAAGAGCACGGCAACCTGGAGGGGGTCCTGGAGGCGAGGGGCGAGACGATCGAGGACGCCGCCGAGATCCGGGACCTCTTCCTGGATCCTCCCGTGACGGAGGATTACAAGATCGAGACGAAGAGGCCTGACCCCGAGAAGATCCTGGCCTTTCTCTGCGACGAGCGGGACTTCTCCCAGGAAAGGGTGGAGAAGGCGGTAAAAAGGCTCATGGAGGCGGTGAAGGTTGGTCAGAGCACCCTTGACAAATGGTTCTAGGTTCGAGCTGTTCAACCTGGACCTCGACCCTGCCTTTGATCTGATCAAGAGATCTGGCGCGAAGGTCGTTGGAGTTCAGGTCCCCGAAGGGCTGAAGAGGATGGCCTCCGATTTAGCGAGGGATATCCAGGAGGAGACCTGCGCCGAGGTGATCTTCTCCGGAGACCCGTGCTACGGCGCCTGCGACGTCGATCTCGACCTCTGCAGGGCGGCGGATTTGGTCATACACGTCGGCCACTCGGAGATGCTGGAGGGAGACCCCCTCCACGATAAAGTCGTCTACGTCGAGGCGAGGATGAGGGCCGACGTCAGGGAGGCCGTCGAGGGGGCGGCCGAGCTCCTAAAGACCAGCAGGGTCGGGGTCGTCACCACAGTCCAGCACATCCATAAGCTCCCGGAGGTCCTGGAGCTCCTGGGGGGGAGGGGGATTGAGGGGATCGTCCGGCCCGGCGGGAGGACGAGATACCCCGGCCAGGTTCTGGGATGCAACTATGAAGCCGCCCGGAACGCGGACGTCGATGAGTATCTATTCGTGGGGACGGGTCAGTTTCATCCCCTCGGGGTCGCCCTCGCCACGGGAAAGAGGGTGGTGGCCGCCGACCCGGTGACCGGTAACGTCTCCGTAATAGACGCTGCGCCGATGCTGAGGCGCCGATACGGAGCCATAGCCAGGGCTGGTGATGCCGAACGGATCGCGGTTATCGTCTCGAAGAAGCCGGGGCAGCGGAGGATGGAGCTCGCAAGAAGAATGATGTCGCTGGGGGAGGAGCAGGGAAAAAGGATGATCCTCGTCTACCTCGACCGGATGGAGCCCGACGCCCTCGTCAACCTGGGGGTGGACGCCGCCGTCTCCACCGCCTGCCCGAGGATAGCCCTGGACGACCAGGCCAAGTACCCCGTTCCGGTTCTGACGCCGCCGGAGTTCGAGGTGCTGCTGGGAAGGCGTAAAGGAGAATACCTATTCGATGAGATAGAGCAGATGCCAATATAGCTTCTAATATAAATCAACAAATATAGTAAGAACCTGCAAATCTATAGGCGATACAAGAGCCGATACAAGATAAGAACTTTGTAGAAAAGATTAGGTGAGGTGGCAGCGATCCATAGTTCCCGAGGGCTCGCGCACCTAAGTACAGTATGGAACGCACGCGGGCTTATCTTCTGAGTTCGGAATGGGTTCAGGAGTTGCCCCGCCGCTATGGCCGCCACACTCGAAGCCAAGGTCCGGATTCGAACCGGAGTGGAATTGCTGGCTGCACTGGGGCCGGAGGCCCCTATATTCTGCAGGCAATTGCGTAACCGCTCCGCCACCTTGGCAATGAGATCATTTCGCTTTGCAAATCCAGATTTCGCCCGAGCCCAGCGGGACTGCTGAGCGGACTTTTAGTAGTCGCGGGCTGAACACCTCGTTGCCTCGGTGCGTACACCCCGACTCTATCAAACTCGTCTTTTACGAGGGTCCTCAGAGTGGTCTCTTTTCAGGCACAGCTTCGGGCTTAGATGCTTTCAGCCCTTATCCGTTAGCGCGTAGCTGCTCGGCAGTGCCTTGCCAGACAACCGATCGACCAGTGGCGCCGCTGGCTTGTTCCTCTCGTACTAAAACCAGCTTACCCTCAGACCACAAAACACCCCTAATAGATAGTAACCGACCTGTCTCACGACGGTCTAAACCCAGCTCACGATCTCCTTTAATAGGCGAACAACCTCACCCTTGGCCGCTGCTGCACGGCCAGGATGGAAAGAACCGACATCGAGGTAGCAAGCCACCGGGTCGATGTGTGCTCTTGCCGGTGACGACTCTGTTATCCCCGGGGTAGCTTTTCTGTCATCTAAAACCCCCACCAAGGAGGTATAGAGGTTCGCTAAACCCGACTTTCGTCTCGTCGTCTCTTGCTTTGCGAGATGACGTCAGGCTGACTTATGCTTTTGCACTCTTCATTGGGTTTCCGACCCAATTGAGTCAACCTTAGGGCGCCCTAGATATCTTTTCTAGGGCGTGGCGCCCCACCCAAACTGCCCACCTATTGGTGTCCTCCTCTCGGAGTTAGGGTCGTAGCCACAGAAGGGTAGTATTCCAAGGTCGGCTCCACCCGAGCTGGCGCCCGGGCTTCTACGCCTCCTACCTATCCTCTACATCCGAAACCACAACCCAACAACAGGCTGCAGTAAAGCTCCACGGGGTCTTCACTTCCCATTAGGGGTCCCTAGTCTCTGCACTAGGAGGAAAGTTTCACCAGGTTCTGGCTAGGGACAGTAGAGCTCTCATTGTTCCATTCATGCAAGCCGCCAATTAAGCGGCAAGGTACTACGCTACCTTAAGAGGGTCATAGTTACCCCCGCCGTTGACAGGCCCTTCTTCCCGTTGAACCGGGTCTTCAGGTACCTGCACTGGGCAGGACTCAGAGATTGTACTAGCCCTTTCGGGTTTGCAATCTCCTATGTTGTTATTAGACAGTTAGAGCTCCCTAGTCACTGCGACCTGCTTTCTTCAAAGCAGGCACCTCTTCTCCCGAAGTTACGAGGCTAATTTGCCGAATTCCCTTAGCCAGATTAACCTGACACGCCTTAGCCTTCTCAGCTTGGGACACCTGTGTTGGTTCTCGGTACGGCCATTCAACTCCCTTTTCACGGGCTCCTGGGGCGAGCTGACTTACGTCATCACGCATTCGCCTGCTTCTCGCCATTACGGCTCTCCGCAGGTTTCGGCGCTTGAACACCCTGGCAAAGGTGCTCAGCCTACCCAGAAGCGTCAGTTTTATTGTTGAATGGTACAGGAATATTAACCTGTTTCCCTTTTGACATGCTCGAGTTGCGGCATATCTTAGGACCGACTGACCCTCGGCTGACGAACATTGCCGAGGAAACCTAGCCCATTCGGCGATCGGGATTTTCACCCGACTTTGCTGCTACTACTGCCAGGATTTTCGTTTCCACGTGGTCCACACCTCCTCACGGAGGCGCTTCTGCCCACGCACAACGCCTTCCTACGAGATCACCTTTCGGTGCTCCGTGGTATCGGCAGTCGGCTTAGCCCCGTCCATTTTCGGGGCCCTAAACCTCGACTGGTGAGCTGTTACGCACTCTTTAAAGGATAGCTGCTTCTAAGCTAACCTTCCAGTTGTCTGGGGCCTAGGACTCCCTTTAGTGTTAACACTTAGCCGACATTTTGGGGCCTTAACCACGGTCTGGGTTGTTTCCCTTACGGACTGGAAGCTTACCCCCCAGTCCGGACTCCGACCTTCTCAGGCGACGACGGTTTGGGAGTTTGACAAGAGAGCGAAAAATTTCTTTCCCGGATTCCCCAATCAGTGCTCTACTCCGCCGACGGCCTCCAGTCAGGTCATGCTGCGACATGTTTCGGAAGGAACCAGCTATTCCCGGGCTCGATTGGACTTTCACCCCTAGACACAGGTCACGCGAGTGATTTGCATATCAACACCGCTAACGGTCCTCCACGCAGCTTTCGCCACGCTTCAACCTGCCCACGCCTAGATCGCCCGGCTTCGGGTAGCATCCAAGTGACTCCACGCACTTGTATACGTCGCGCCTTTCCGAAGATGCGCGCTTGTCGCTTTCGCTCCGGCTTCTCCGTTGAACGGATTAGCCTCGCCACTCAAATGCACTCCCTGGCCCGTTCTTCAAAACGTAAGATGTGACGCTGGCATTCAGCACTCGTACCGACGCCTCGCGACGTTTTCCTTCGTGCTGAGTATCCTTTGACGCCACATCGCTCCATCACCAACCAATTTCAGGCACTTTGCACCGCCCTCTATGGGGTACTTTTCAGCTTTCGGTCACCCTACTACTGCGCTATCGGTCTCAAGACGTATTTAGCCTTGGAAGTTGGTGTCTCCCAAATTTCCGCGAGATATCCGACCCACGGTACTCAAGACAAGGCTCCAGCCCTATCTGCTTATATTTACGTGGCTATCACACTCTTTGGCGTGCCGTTCCAGGCAACTTCAACTTCGCAAGAGAGAACTGTAATGAGCCAGGCTTATAACACCACATCTCCCCGAAGGGATTCGGTTTGGGCTCTGCCGCGTTCACTCGCCGTTACTGACGGCATCTCGATTTGATTTCTCTTCCTGCCCCTACTAAGATGTTTCAATCCGGGGCGTTCCCGATCCTTAAGGATCAGCCCTAAGGCTGGGAGTTCCCATTAGGATATCCTCGGTTCGACGGTTCCATGCACCTCGCCGAGGCTTATCGCAGCTTGGCACGTCCTTCTTCAGCGCTTGAGCCAAGCCATCCACTGGTTGGCATACACAGCGTATGTCCCACTGAACTCAGTAAGCGTCTGGATTGCAAAGCTTATACGTGGCTTCACCCGCCGCCGCGTAGATCGGCAGCGTCTGCCCTTCCCAAGCGACATATCATCACTTGGTGCATCTAATACATGGACTCGCTGGGATTCGAACCCAGGGCCTCCGCCTCGCAAAGGCGGCGCTCTTCCAGCTGAGCTACGAGCCCAGATACGCCCTTGGAGGCCCACCCATCACCGGGTCATTCTCACCCAGCAATTGAACGTTATAGTTTTTCCGCTCTGGCGACTATTCGGCTCCGACCGACACTGAAGCACACTTATGCACGTTTGTGCATCGTCGTTAGGAGGTGATCCAGCCGCAGATTCCCCTACGGCTACCTTGTTACGACTTAACCCCCCTTGCAAAGCCCAGATTCGAATGTGTCAAGGAAACACACCCTCATCCAGACCCTACTCGGGTGGTTTGACGGGCGGTGTGTGCAAGGAGCAGGGACGTATTCACCGCGTTCTGTTGAAACGCGATTACTACGGATTCCAGCTTCATGAGGGCGAGTTGCAGCCCTCAATCCGAACTACGATTGGCTTTAAGAGATTTCCTTCCCCTTTCGGGGTAGATGCCCATTGTACCAACCATTGTAGCCCGCGTGTAGCCCGGGAGATTCGGGGCATACTGACCTACCGTTGCCCACTCCTTCCTCCGCTTTAGCAGCGGCGGTCTCCACAGTGTACCCATCACCCCGGAGGGTATGCTGGCAACTGTGGACGTGGGTCTCGCTCGTTGCCTGACTTAACAGGATGCTTCACAGTACGAACTGACGACGGCCATGCACCACCTCTCAGCTAATCGGGTAAGGTCTTCAGCCTGACCTTCATATTGCTGTCGCCCCCGGTGAGATTTCCGGCGTTGAATCCAATTAAACCGCAGGCTCCACCCGTTGTAGTGCTCCCCCGCCAATTCCTTTAAGTTTCAGCCTTGCGGCCATACTTCCCAGGTGGCTCGCTTCACGGCTTCCCTACGGCACCAATCACGGTCGCACCGTGACTGACACCTAGCGAGCATCGTTTACGGCTAGGACTACCCGGGTATCTAATCCGGTTCGTGCCCCTAGCTTTCGTCCCTTACCGTCGGACCCGTTCTGGTGAGACGCCTTCGCCACTGGTGGTCCCCCGAGGATCACAAGATTTCACCCCTACCCCCAAGGTACCTCTCACCTCTCCCGGTCCCAAGCCCAGCAGTATCCCCTAGCAGCCTGACAGTTAAGCTGCCAGATTTCCCAAGGGACTTACTTGGCCGGCTACAGACCCTTTAGACCCAATAAAAGCGGTTACCACTCGGGCCGCCGGTGTTACCGCGGCGGCTGGCACCGGTCTTGCCCGGCCCTTGCTAACAGATGCTTTTTAGGCATCTGGACAGCCAACATTATATGCTGGCACTCGAGATTCCCTTATCACGGTTTCCCGCATTGTAAAGTTTTCGCGCCTGCTGCACCCCGTAGGGCCTGGATTCGTGTCTCAGAATCCATCTCCGGGCTCTTGCTCTCACAACCCGTACCCGTCGTAGGCTAGTAGGTACATTACACCCACTACAACCCTGATAGGCCGCAGACCCATCCTTGGGCGCCGGAGCTTTCGGCCACAGCGCATTCCAGCATCTGTGGCCTATCCGGAATTATCCCCAGTTTCCCAGGATTATGCCAGACCCAAGGGTAGGTTGTCCACGTGTTACTGAGCAGTCCGCCATGTTCACGAAGAACATTCAACTCGCATGGCTTAGTCGAATCTCGATAGCAGTAACCTCTGGCAGGATCAACCAGAATTATGGAAGTATTTACAGTATCGGTCGGAATTGGCCGAGTCGCCATAAGCGTATGTCAGACGAGACAAGTTGTATCCCGTCTCCACTACAGTCATATATGCCGCAACTGTTGGAGGTCAGCCCTTCATCGTGTGCGTTCTACGCCATCGGGGCTTACGCCGTTATGTCGCGGTGCTGGGACCTTGCGCCCCAGCGGCCCATATCTGTACGGGCCCATTGTATTTAAGCTTACCGGTCCAGCCCGCCTCGCCGATCTGACGCCTTTGAGACGTCGGACCGGAACCGGACCACCCCGGACAGCCTATCCCCGTATCAGGGGATGCTATTTAAGCCTTTCGGAGTTGTCGAGGCGCTCAATTTTGAGCCCGCCGACAGACCTCAGGCCTCCGCCCCCCTCGACCGGTTGCGCGAATCTCGCGCCCCTTTGCCAGACGGGCGAACTCCCCCAATACCAGCCGGGTATTTAAATGTTGTGGTATGGAGGGGGGAGGTGAGGGGCCCAGATATCCTCGTCGATTATTAATACCAACAGGGAGATCAAACCTGGGCAAGAGGGCTGAAATGCAGAATCCCAGGGGTTTTGGAGGCTTTTTATGGATTTCACCTTGACGGAGAAGATTTTGAGGGACCACCTCTTAGATGGATCGTACGAGCCGGGAAAGGAGATCGGGATCAGGATCGATCAGACCCTGACCCAGGATGCCACGGGGACTATGGCGTACCTCCAGTTCGAGTCGATGGGCCTCTCCAGGATAGAGACAGAGCTCTCCGTATCCTACGTGGACCACAACACCGTCCAGGTGGGGTTTGAGAACGCCGACGACCACCGATATCTCCAGACGATTGCTGAGAGGTATGGGATCCACTTCTCGAGGCCAGGAAACGGCATCTGCCACCAGGTCCACCTGGAGAGGTTCGGCCGGCCCGGCAGAACCCTCCTCGGCTCCGACAGCCATACCCCCACCTGCGGCGGCCTGGGGATGATCGCCATCGGGGCGGGCGGCCTGGACGTCGCGGTCGCCATGGGCGGCGGCGCCTACTACCTGACCTGCCCCAGGGTGATCCGGGTCAACCTGGAGGGAGAGCTCCCAGAATGGGTCACGGCGAAGGACGTGATCCTGAAGGTCCTCAGCGAGCTGACGACCAAGGGGAACGTGGGTTGCATCTGCGAGTACGTCGGCGAAGGAGTCCAGTCCCTGACCGTCCCCGAGAGGGCGACGATAACCAACATGGGCGCCGAGACGGGGGTGACGACCTCCCTCTTCCCCAGCGACGAGCAGACCCAAAAGTTCCTCGCGGCCCAGGATAGAGGGGGCCAATGGGCCCCCCTGGCGGCCGACGACGGCGCGAAGTACCATCGCGAACTGGATGTCGACCTCTCCGACCTGGTCCCTCTGATGGCCGCACCCCACAGCCCAGGGAATATAGTCCCCGTCAGCGACCTCGCGGGGACCCCTGTAGACCAGGTGATGATAGGGTCGTGCACCAACTCCTCCTTCGCGGACCTTATGACCGTCGCGGAGATGGTCCGGGGCCGCCGCCTCCCCTCATCGGTATCCCTGGGGGTGGCCCCCGGCTCGAGGCAGGTCCTCATGATGATCGCGGAGAACGGAAGTCTCGCGGACCTCATCGCCTTCGGCGCCAGGATCCTCGAGTCTGCCTGCGGCTTTTGCATAGGTAACAGCATCTCCCCCAAGACCGACTCGATCTCCATCAGGACCAGCAACCGGAACTTCAAGGGCCGATCGGGGACCGCGAGCGCCAACGTCTACCTGGCCAGCCCCGTGGCGGCGGCGGCGGCGGCCCTCCGGGGAGAGATCGTCGACCCGAGGGACCTGGAGATGGAGTTTCCGCGGGTGAGGATGCCAGATCGCTTCAAGGTGGACGACAGCATGATCATCCCTCCCCTGCCAGCGGCAGATAGGGCGAAGGTCTCGATCTATCGGGGACCGAACATCGGGGTTCCCCCCACCAACGACCCCATGCCCGAGGACCTCTGCGGCAAGATCGCGATCAAGGTGGAAGACTACATCACCACCGACCACATCATGCCCGCTGGATCCCGCCTCAAGTACCGGTCGAACGTCCCCAAGTACTCGGAGTTCGTCTTTGAGCCCCTGGACCCGGAGTTCAGCAAGAGGGCAGCGGTGCGGAGGGACCGGGGTATCGCGAACCTGATCGTGGCGGGGGTGAGCTACGGCCAGGGGTCCTCCAGGGAGCACGCCGCCCTCTGCCCCATGTACCTGGGGGTGAAGGCGGTGATGGCGAAGTCGATGGAGCGGATCCACGCCGCAAACCTCGTCAACTTCGGGATAATCCCCTTCACCTTCGTCTCGGAATCGGATTACGACCTCCTCAGCAGGGATGACGATCTGGAGATCCCCGGCATCCGGGATGCCCTCGAAGGCGGAGCAGAGGTGGTGGAGGCCTTCGATAGGACGGCGGAAAAGAAGGTTATTCTTAAGATGGTGCTGAGCCGGCGCCAGAGGGAGATGGTCGCCGCTGGAGGGCTCCTCCCCTACACCGTACGAAAAAGGGGATGATAAAATAGCAGAAAGGAAAAGTCGTCGGCCTGTGCCCTTACAGGCCGAACTTATTTGTTATCTCCTGGTATATAGACTCGGTGTTCCTCTGGACCGCTGTCATGTTGGTCGCCGTCCCCTGACCAAAGGTGGAGCCCTCGATAGGCATGGGCTTAGAATAGCGCCAATAGGTGCCGATCCCGAAATCATACCTCGGGCTTACGACCGCCGCTGACTGCGTCGTCCCATCGCCGAAGGAGGAGGCGGAGATGTTGAAGGGGAAGTTCATCCTCCAGATCCCCATGGTATTCTCGACGTCCACCGTCTGTCCGAAGAGGGCTGGGGCCAGGGGGGATCGGTCGGGGTTCGATACATAAGACGCCCAGTACAAGTCTGCATAATCCGAGAACCGCGATTCTCCCGTCCACGTCATCACCGATGTATCTCCCATGAGGAAGACGTCCTGGGTAGTTGTATACCCATCTCCCGATGCGATGCCCGACAGGCACGCCAGCATGATCATAACTGCACATTTCAATTCTGGTCACCACCAATTTTTTCAAAATCGGGATGCGATACACCTTGATCGGTACCAACCTATTTATGCCTTATCTGCAGTGAGATGAGGAGATGCCAGATTGCTTTGAAGTCCTTCACAAGGATCTGGCAGGTCGGATCGGCAGGCTTCGGACGCCCCACGGCGTCGTCGAGACCCCTGCGCTGATGCCGGTGGTGAACCCCCACCTCAGGCTGATCGAACCTGCCGATCTCGAGAGGTTGGGAGCCGAGATCCTCATCACCAACAGCTACATCATCCATCAGGACCCGGAGCTCCACGACTTAGCCGCGAAGGAGGGGGTCCACCGGCTCCTGGGGTTTGAGGGGCCGATCATGACCGACTCGGGGGCCTTTCAGCTCTCGGTCTACGGCAATATCGACGTCCAGCCCCTGGAGATCCTCGATTTTCAGCGTTTGATAGCCTCCGACATCTGCGTCCCCCTGGACATCCCCACGCCCCCGGACGTCCCCAGGTCGAGGGCCGAGGCGGAGCTCGCCATCACCGAGGAGAGGCTCTCCGAGGCGCGGGAGGACTGGAGCGAAGGCGGATCCCTCCTGGCGGGGCCGATCCAGGGTTCGACTTACCCCGACCTCCGGTTTGGGGCGGGCCGGCGGGTCGGAGAGATGGGCTTCGACCTCTGTCCCATAGGGGCCGTCGTCCCCCTGATGGAGGCCTACAGGTTCAGAGACCTGGTGGAGGTCGTCGCCGCCTCGAAGCAGGGGCTCGGCCCGGCAGCCCCGGTCCACCTCTTCGGAGCGGGCCACCCCATGATGTTCGCCCTCGCCGCAGCCCTCGGATGCGACCTCTTCGACTCCGCCGCCTACGCCCTCAGCGCGAGGCAGGGGCGCTACCTCACCACCAGCGGAACCCTCCACCTGGAGGAGCTGAAGTACCTTCCTTGCTGCTGCGAGGTATGCAGAGACCGGGCAGCGGAGGATCTGGCAGAGGACCCGGAGAGGACGGAGCTCCTCGCCCGCCACAACCTCTCCGTCTCCCTAGCGGAGGTCCGGCGGGTGAGGCAGTCGATCTGGGAGGGGTCCCTCTGGGAGCTGGTGGAGAGGAGGGCGAGGTCCCATCCGAAGATGATCGATGGCCTGCGGGCCCTCATACCCCACGCCGGCTGGATCGAGACCCTCGACCCCGCCGCGCGGTCCACCTGCTTCTACATGGGGCCGGAGTCGGCGGCGAGGCCGGAGGTTCTGAGGTATGGGGCCCGGATAGAGAGGATCGAGCTATCGGGGAGGGTCTTGGTGGCGGATAGGGGGGTCCGGGAGGATGGGTTCGACCAGATCCTCTGGTTTGTGCCCCCCTTCGGCCCGTACCCCCAGGAGCTGGCGGAGACGGCTCCCCTCAACGCCGAGGTCCCGGCGGAGGCGGACGGGGCGGGGATCGCCCAGGCCCTGGCAAACCTCAAGAGGCTGATGGAGTCAAACCCCTCCGCCACCTTTGAGATACGGCTGAAGGAGCTGCCCGGGGGATGGGCCGACCTCCGTGGGAGGGGGAGATGACCCGCCACTTCGAGGTGAAGGACCGCGACGGCCCCGCGAGGATGGGAAGGCTCCGCCTCGCGGCGCCGGTCGAGACCCCGGCGATCCTCTCGAGGGACCTGATCCAGTCGGTGGGACCGATCTGGGCCTTCCCGTCGATCGAGGAGGCGGTCTCGGCCGGGTCGGCGTCCTCCGAAGAGGGGGGCAGGATATTCATCGGACCCCATGCCCCCTTCTCCCTCCACACCGAGCCGACCCTGGCCGTCCCTCCGATCCCGAGGGGCGGACCTTCAGGAGTCGTCGTCCACCCCCTGACGATGGACCGGCCCCCGGCAGCCGACGTCTACGTCCTCGGGGCGGCGGGGTCCCTCCGAAACCCGAGGGAGCTTGTGGCCTCCATCGTCAAGATCAGGGAGATGACCCCCCCCGACTCGGCCCTCTACGCCCCGGCCCTCGCGACCCCCGCCAACCTCGCCCTTCTCGTCTACCTGGGGGTCGACCTCGTGGACGGCGCGAGGATCGTCGTCGACGGCCTCCTGGGGAGGTACCACCTCCGGGACGGGGTCTGGCCCGTCGAGGCTCTGAAGGAGCTCCCCTGCCGCTGCCCCTTCTGCAGGGCCCTGGAGGAGGAACAGGATCCGAAGCTGGTGGCAGAACACAACCAGCTGAAGCTCGAGGAGGAGCTCTCCATCGTGAAGACGATGATCCGGTCGGGGACGCTCCGCGAGTACGCCGAAAGACAGGTGAGGGTCGCCCCCGAGGAGACGGCGGCCCTGAGGCTCCTCGACCAGGAGCACCGGTATCTGGAGCGGAGGACCCCCACCGCCAGGAGGAGCGTCATGTACGCGAACTGTGCCGAGTCCCTCCAGCGGGTGGAGGTGACCCGGTTCGCCGAGCGGGTCCTGGAGAGGTACAGGGCCCCGGAGAGCGACGTCCTCCTCCTCCTCCCCTGCTCGGCTCGGAAGCCCTACTCGACATCCCGGTCCCACCGGCTCTTCGCCTCCGCCCTCGGCGAGGCGAGGCGGAGGCTCCACGAGCTGATCCTCACCTCGCCCCTGGCCCTGGTCCCCCGGGAGCTGGAGGAGGTCTACCCCGCCGCGAGCTACGACGTCCCCGTCACCGGGAGGTGGGACCTTTTGGAGCGGAAGTGGCTGACGAGGTGCCTGGAGAGATACCTCGAGAGGAACCGGTACAGGAGGATCGTCGCCCACATCGAAGGGGAGCTGGAGGAGGCGGTCGTCGATAGCGGGATCGACGCCGTCTTTACCGGAGGGGGGACCGACGGCGAGGCTCTGGGGAGGCTCTCGGAGGCGGTCGCCGAGGCTACCTGCGACGCGAGACCCCTGGAGGGGTTTTTTATCCAGAAGTTCCGGGCCCTCGCCGACTACTCCTTCGGCCTCGGAGCCGGCCGCGACCTCCTCGCCGGAGGCGTGCGGGTTAGGGGGAGGGAGCTCTCCTCCGCTGACAGAAAGCCCCTCGCCTCCTTCACCCCTCACGGCACCATCGCCCTCTCCCCTGAGGGGGCAAGGAGGCTTCTCTCCCGGGGCGGGTACGTCGTTGAGATCGGCGACTTCGTCCCCCGGGGGGACGTCCTCGCCCCCGGGGTCGCCAGAGCCGACGACCAGATCCGGCCCGGGGACGAGGTGATAGTGACCGGGGAGGCGGCCTTCGGGGTCGGGAGGGCGAAGATGAGCGGCTGGGAGATGGTCGAGGCCACCCGGGGGATCGCCGTCGAGCTCCGCCACGTCGAGAGGGTATGAGGAGACCGGAGGAGAAGGTGGAGGGAAGACGGAAGGGAGGAGAGGGCTAGAGGATGACGGATCTCACCGACGGAGAGCGGGCGGAGTACTTCCGGAGGAGCTACACCGCCGTCGATGGCCTCTGGTTCATGAAGGTAGAGGAGATGAGGGGCTTTGAGGAGGCGCTGGAGGCGGACCGCCGGGTCTGGTCCGTCCTCCCCAAGATCCAGGCCCGGACCTTGAGGACGATGCTGAAGGCCGACGAGGGGATAGAGGGGCTTGCTAGGTGCATCTCCGCGAAGCACTCGGCCGAGGGGTTCGATTTTGAGGCCGAGATGGACGAAGACGGCCGCCTCCTGAGGCTGATCATATCAAAGTGCCCATGGCACGAGCTTCTCGTGAGATCCGGTCGAGAGCCCCTATCCGAGAGGGTGGGGACGACGATCTGCAACGCCGAGTACGCCGCCTGGGCAGCGGAGTTCGAGGGCGGCGACCTGAAGATATCCTTCAGCCTGAAATCGCAGATATGCAAAGGTGACCAGGTCTGCACCTTCTGTTTTGAGGAGTCGGAAGCTCCGAGGGATCCCTGAAGGCCGGCATTCATCCGGGGCCCTATAGACCGATGCCAGCGGTTCGAGGGCTGAAGGGAGAGGGGCCACGGGCAGGAGAGGGCACAACTCAGGCAGAGGGAGATATGAGATCTGTCCATCATATCGGCAGTCGAGAGGCCCTCATACTCGCCCCTCTCAGACTATAATAGTAACGATTAAACATTATAAATTTAACGATCTGCTCCATCCACCAACCGGAGGAGAAATAGGGAGGCGTGGACCCGCGGCCCTCCATGAAGAGAGGGCTAGAAAGCCCGCCAGGGGCTGCGAGGCGGGCTTGGCGTTGTATCTGCTTGGTTGGTTAGAGGTCCCCCCGGAGGAGGCCGGTCCTCTTAGAGGCCCCAGGAACCGGGGGGAAAGGATGGGCTCAGAAGTGGCCCCATCGTCCTCTCACGACCCCGCCCTCCTCGCCAGCGGGAACCTGTCCGTGTTCTTACCACCTGGGATGATCCTGGGTCCTTCGCAGACGCCATCGCCATCGGCGTCATCGCAAACGTCAGGCCCCCAGAGGTTCCCCCTCGACCCGTCGTCCCAGAGGTTATCCCCCTCGTCCCTCGCCGCCTCGCCGTTTCCGGAGAGGTCGTTTCCATAGATCGAGTTTCCTCTTGAGGCGAAGTCGGCGACGATCCCGAGGATGCTATCGAAGATCAGGTTTCCGGTTATGAGGTTCCGGGTTGCTCCGACGAGGATCACGCCCACATCCGAGGAAGATACGTTGTTTCCGGTGACCTGGTTCTCCCTCGACCCGCCGGAGATGTTCATCCCCTCGGTGGCGTTTTTAATCCTGTTCTCCGTGATGGCGAGGCCTGAAGAGGACTCCTCGACGGATACGCCGACGGGGCTATCGAAGATGGTGTTGTTGTAGGCCGAGGCTCCGATGGTCGACCAGAACAAGATCCCGGTCTTCTCCCCCTCCGAGATGGTATTGTTATTGACCTTCGTATAGTTAGACCGGTCGAGGAAGATACCGTGGTCGCTTCTGGTGACGTTGTTCAGATCCGCGGTGTTGTTGTGGCTCTGGAGGAAGCTGATCCCGTTTCCGTGGTTGGAGGTGATGTTGTTGTCTATGATGTTGTTCTTCCAGGTCTTCTCCAGCCGGATCCCGTCTCTTCCGTTCCCTTCGATCCTGTTTCCGATGACCAGGTTCTCGCTGGACTCCTCGGCGCCGCAGGGCGGCTCGCTGCAATACTCCCAGAAGATGCTCTGGATGTATATCCCATGGTCCCGGTTGAAGGAGATGACGTTGTTGGCGATGAGCCCCGTCGACCCCACCAGATGGATTCCCTTGCCGTTCCCCTCAAACTCGCTCTCGAAGCCGTTTCTCGATATGATGTTCCCGGTGATGAAGGTGAAGTTGGCGTTTACGGCCCAGATCCCGTCGTTGACGCTCTCCCGGATCTCGTTCTCCCTGAAGGTGTTCGAGTCGCTCCTCTGAAGGGAGATCCCCCAGTTGTTGTGGATGAGGGAGTTCCCCTCGATGGTGTTCTCAGGAGAGTTGTACATAGTTATGCCGTAGCCGAAGGAGACGTCCTTGATCGTATTTCCGAGGATCTGGTTGTTGCTGGCGTTGATCAGGCCTATGGCGGTCAGGTCGTTTCCTTCGAAGGTGTTGTTGACGATCTTGTTGAAGTCGGAGTAGACCTTTATCCCGGCGTGGCCGATGACGTCGTTATGCTCGCCGGTGTCGTAAGGTCTCGGCCAGGTGGCGCCGGTGATGACGAAGTTCTCGACGGTGACGAAATCGGCCCTTATGGCTACGGCGGTCCCACCACTCATCTGCACCATCTCGGTCAATCCCGCGGATTCGCTCTCGATCTCAGCGGTGGAGCTTCCCGCCCGGAGGACGGGCATACCGCCGCCGGTGTCGTTTCCCCGGAGGGTGATAAAGGGGGTGGTTATGTTCAGATTCACCAGGTACTCGCCGCTGTGAACCTCGACGACGTCGCCGACGTTCGCCGCCTCGACGGCCGGACCGATTCTATAAAAGTCGCAGCCATCCTCCCCGACGGTGATCGTCGCCGCCAGGGACGGCGGTGATGATATCAGGATGAAGATGAACGCAGCTATAAGACGGCTCATGGGATCACCTCGATAGGTTATCCTCTTTGAGAATAAATAGAATATGGAAGATCCGATTCCTTTGGAGCTCTCTCCTCCCCCGGGCGGAGACCATGCCGCCCCTCCCACGGGGATCGATGGACCTCCGCCGCTGGTTCTGGTCTTCGGCCTCGGAGCGGGAGGGCTCATGCGAGGCTGAGGGATCGGTCATGCAGGCATCACCGAAGCATTTTTAGTCGTCGGAGACAGTATCGATATCCATGGAGGGGGGTAAAATAGGAAAGCTCATTTTGGCGCTGCTCTTCCTGGCGGCGTCAACCCCTGCCGGGGCCACCGTGGTGGACGACCTCATCCTGGACCTGAAGTACGGCCAGGCCGACGTCCGGGCGGGGGCGGCCCGCGCCCTCGGAGAGGCCGGGGGAGCAGGGGCCGTGGACCCGCTGATATCGGCCCTGGAGGATGAGGCCTCCGAGGTGAGGTGCGAGGCGGCGGCGGCCCTGGGAGAGGTCAGGGACGCCCGGGCCGTCGGACCCCTCATCGCCGCCCTGAAGGACCCCGATCCGGGGGTCAGAAGAGAGGCGGCCCGCGCCCTGGGAGAGATCGGCGACCCCCAGGCCATAGAGCCCCTCGCCCACCTCGCCCTCAAAGATCCGGACGGCGGGGTGAGAGGGAAGGCGGTCGAGGCCCTCGCCGAGGCCGGGGATCCCGCCGCGGTAACCCCCCTCATCGGAGCCATCAAAGACGAAAACTCCTCGGTCCGGATGCGGGCTGCCCGGGCCCTGGGGGAGATCGGCGACCCCCAGGCCATAGAGCCCCTCGCCTACCTCGCCCTCAAAGATCCGGACGGCGGGGTGAGAGGGGAGGCGGTCGAGGCCCTCGCCGAGGCCGGGGGTCCCGCCGCTGTAACCCCCCTCATCGCCGCCCTGAGGGACGCCGATCCGGGGGTATCCGAGAAGGCCTCCGAGGCCCTCGTCATCATCGGCGATCCGAGGGCTGTGGCGCCCCTCATCGAGGCCCGCCGGTACGACGAGGCGATAAGCATCGACCCCGCCTCCCCCCTCGCCTGGGGGGGGAAGGGGCTATCTCTATACGATGGGGGGAGGCTCTCGGAGGCGGTCGTGGCCTATGATACGGCTTTGAGCCTCGACCCCCAGGACCCCTACGTCTGGAACAACAAGGGGGTCGCCCTCCGGGACCTGGGGAGGCTCTCGGAGGCGGTCGAGGCCTATGATGTGGCCATCAGCCTAGACCCCCAGTACTCCCACGCCTGGTACAACAAGGGGATAGCCCTCGACGAGATGGGAGAAGACGAGAAGGCGATCGAGGCTTATGATATGGCCATCAGCCTAGACCCCGAGGACGCCAACGCCTGGAACAACAAGGGGGTCGCCCTCTTCGGCCAGGGGCAGCTCTCGGAGGCGATCAAGGCTTACGACGTGGCCATCGTCCTCGACCCCGGATACGCCCAGGCCTGGAACAACAAGGGGGTCGCCCTCTACGACCAGGGGCGGCTCTCGGAGGCGGTCGAGGCGTACGATATGGCGTTGAGCCTCGACCCCGCCTACCACCACGCCTGGATGAACAAGGGGCTCGCCCTCAGGAGCCTGGGGCGGTACGAGGAGGCGGTCCTGATCTACGATGAGGTGATCCGGCAGAGGCCCGAGGACGGCGACGCCTGGGTGGGGAGGGGCGCAGCCCTCCAGGCCCTGGGGAGGGGGGAAGAGGCGGAGGCCGCCTTCTCCAGGGGCCGGGAGCTGGGAGGCTAGGGGAGGGCGGTGGCGCCTTCACCAGGCGGGAATGGGGAAATTCAATCTGCAGCGTCTAAACCGTAATATTTATTGATCATTGATGGTATACTTCGCCATGAGGGTGACCAGATGAAACGGAGACCTTTTCTATGCGCTGCCGTCATGGCCGTATTCTTCATCGCCGTCGCCAGCCTCGGTGCCGGCCAGCCGCCAACCCTTTCTGCTTCGCCGTCTGCAGTAAACCCCGCAGATGAGATAACCGTCGTCTACTCTGGCGCACCAGGGTTCGATACCGATTGGATCGCCATCTACAGGATAGACGAAGCGAATGAAAGGTACGGGGAGTGGAGCTACCTCCGAGGCGAAAAGAGCGGGACTTTGACCTTCACCGCCCCCCAGGAGTTGGGGGATTACGAGTTCAGGATGTTTGAGAACTGGGCCGGAAGCGGCAGTTATGAAGAGATCGCCCGGAGCAACCCCGTCTCGGTGGTGCTGAGGGAGCCTTCCCCCGCCGCAAACGGAGAGATCGAAGAAAACGTCGTCGCCCGCTACCACTTCGATGGGGATGCCGACGATGCCACCGGACGGCATCCCGGAGAATTATTTGGTGACGCATCCTTCGTCGCAGAAGAGGGATCCGCTCCGGCCCTGAAGCTCGACGGGAGCGGAGATTATGTGAGGGTCGGGAACGTCCATCAGGACCCGACTAGAGATCTCAGTCAGGGGTCTATAGAGATGTGGGTAAAGCTCGAGTCCGCCCCCACCAACTTCGTCCTGGCGGCGTCCGGGAGGGAGTACGGCGGAAGCTTCGACGACGGGTTCTACCTGGGTACCCACAGCAGCTACTCCAAAAACCTGGTCTTCATGATATGGGCTGGCGGATGGAAGGTGGCAGATAGCGGCATACCTCCAGAAGATCTCATCGGAGAATGGCGGCATGTCATGGGGACCTGGGGGCCCCGGGGGCTGGAGATCTGGGTCGATGGGATTCTTAGGGGGACGAAACCCCATACCGGCGGGCTTCCAAACCCTAATTACGCGACGGTCCTCATCGGAACAGACTCGTGGAGATGGGACACCCATGGGCTGATAGGAGGGGTCGCGATATACGATGTTCAGAAATTTTTCTCTGATGAGAGCATCGACGGGTCGGAAGAGATGGGTCACGTCGGAGGAAGGCCGAAGTGTGCAGACTTCGATTGCAGGGATGGGGCGCCATGCCAGAGCTTCGACCCCCTGCCCGAGGATGTGGTCGATTATGCCGACCTCGGGGCCACCTCCCCGGAGAGGAAGACCGCAGGACCCCTCTTAGACCCCGGGACATACATGATCTGGAGCGGAAAGAGGGTCTCCGGATACATCGGGGTATCCGACGACTGGAAGGCCTATGGACCGTTCACCCTGAAGGGAGGGACGAGCTACCTCTTCGACGTCTACGAAGGAACGTTGAAGGCGGTGGCGCCGGAGGAGCTGAGTTCCATGCTGGACCAGGTGGGTCCAAGTCAGGCGAGGCTCTGGTACCAGCGATCTGCGGCGGATCCCTATGTCCTCTGTGTCGAGATGGCCGATGCCCCTTGAGGAATTGGCGGCCATCCCTCAGCATTTTATTAAAATAACGCATCTATTAAAATAACCTCCGATGCCGGATCCATATCAAAGGACCCCGCCTATGGGAGCGAGGCCGTGGAGCGGTGCGTATAAAGGCGGATGAAAAGCTTTTATGCCGCTTTATCAAGTTATATATCATGATAGTCCGATCCGCCTTCAAGCCGACGGTCCTTCTTCTTGGACTGATCTTATTCGGATCTTCGCCCTCCCTAGCCCAGTTCGGAGGGTGGGATAGTCCGGGGGATCTGGGCCCCTGGGAAGAGGAGGGATCGTCATCCTTCGGCTGGACGGAGCCGCCACCTTCTGAGACCTCCGAGACGGGAGAGGCCGACTTCCCGAGCAGCATCCTGGAGAGCCCCGAGACCTTGATCGAGGAGGGAGGGTCTTTCGAGTACAGGCCGGCCTCATCCCCGGCTCCAACCGTCGCCCCCTTCTCCATCGCCCCCGGTGGAGGCCAGAACGCTTTCTGGATCGTCAGCAGCGACGGTTCCCGCTACTGGCAGGCCGTAAACATCCCCGTCTACCACTATGCAAGGCTCCTTATCATCCCCTCATCCTCGGGGTCGCTGATGGTGGAGAAGAGGACTCCCTCAGGCCTCGTTCAGACCCGCTACCTGGGGAACGTCTGGGCGCATAATCAATATAGGACATGGTTCTACGCCGACGCCCCGGGGATCCACCAGCTGAGGTACAGGATAGGAAACGGCCCCTACAGCGACGTATTGACCTTCTACGTCGGAGCCGGCGTCCCCGTTCCGCCACCCGCCCCCGACGGGAGGCCCAACATCCAGATCGTGACCCAGGCGGTGGACCCGCAGACTAACCGGGTCTACTACTCCTACAACCCACAGGGGCTCCAGATCTTCAGGATCAAGGTCCTGGTGACCGGCCCCGACCTCTACAGGATCAGGTCCGTCCACTACCAGCTCCACCCGACCTTCAGCCCGTCGGAGCAGACCATGACAAACCCGCGAGACAACTTCGAGCTGGAGCTATGGACCTGGGGGGCGTTCAACATGCCAATCACCGTGACGATGACGGACGGAAGGGCATACAGGTACGACTACCGCTTCACCTTCGGAGACCAGCTGAGGGATGCCCAGAGGAGAGGGGTGCCCTTCGTGAGGGTCTGGTAAGGAGAGAGGCGGCAGATAGGAAGAAGCGTATAAATCGTCCGGGATCATTCTGCCGACGAATATGAGGATCCACACCCTTCAGCACGTCCCCTTCGAGGGGACGGGATCGATCGGAGACTGGGCGGAGGAGCGGGGCCATACCGTCTCCTGGACCCGCCTCTTCTCCGGCGAAGGCCTCCCGGACCCGGGGGAGTTCGACGGGCTCATCGTCATGGGCGGCCCCATGAACGTCTACGAGGAGGAGAGGTACCCCTGGCTCGCCCCGGAGAAGGTGCTGATCCGAAGGGCGATCGATGAGGGAAAGGTCGTCCTGGGGATATGCCTCGGGGCCCAGCTGATCGCCGACGTCCTCGGCGGCCGGGTCAGGAAGAACGAAGACCGGGAGATCGGCTGGCATCCCGTCAACCTCACCTCCGAGGGGTCCAAGTCCGACCTATTCGGCCTTCTCCCCGAGGAGTTCTTCCCCCTCTCCTGGCACGGCGACACCTTCGACATCCCCCCGGGGGCGGTCCGGATGGCGGAGAGCGGTGGCTGTGCAAATCAGGCCTTCCAGCTCGGCCGGGCCATCGGGCTGCAGTTCCACCTGGAAGCGACGGCGGAAGGGATCAGGAGCCTCATCAGATACTGCTCCGACGAGCTCGCCGGCGGCGGGAGGTTCGTCCAGGCCGCAGAGGAGATCCTCGCAGGCTTAGAAACCATACCGGAGATCAACGGGCTCATGGACCGATTTCTCGACGGGGTGGAGAGGCTATACGGCCCATGAGGGGCCCCACTCCGCTGAGGAGGGCTGGTACCGGACGTGGATCTAGCGCCTCAGAGCCGCGGCGAGGACGATCCCGAAGAGGAAGGCTAGGCCGACGTTGGTGAATAAGGCCAGAAGGGCGATGCTGCCGGTGAGGAGGGGCGCATCCGTCCGGAGGCCGCACCGTCCCATCTCCAGGGCGACGAAGAGGAGGAGAGCCCCGAAGAGGCCGATCGGGAGGATCGCCAGGGCCTCGGCGCCGGCGAAGAAGAGGGCGACGACGAGGAGGACGAGCCCCCCCATGACGGTCGAAAGGCCGCTCACCGCCCCGAAGCGGTGGTGGGCAGCGAGCCCCCCCGCCCCGTGGCAGATCGGAAACCCGCCGAAGGGCGCCGAGATGATGTTCATGATACCCATGGTGACGCAGAGCCTGTCGGGCTCGATCCTCTTCTTGAAGAGGTCCTCGGCGATGAGGGCGGTCGCCACCGTGGCGTTGGTGAGGGTGAGGGGGATCTGAGGGAGGACCAGATGCCATCCGGCCCAGATGAAGGTCGCCGGGTCCGGGACGGGGAGGACCCCTATCGAGATGAGCTGGATATCGGGGACGCCTCTGGTGGAGATGCCGTAACCGATGCCCAGGCCGAAGACGGCGAGGATGGATACGTCCGGGAGACCTCTCCAGCTCCTGACCAGGAGGAATAAAAGGAAGATCCCCACGGCGGCGGCCGCAAATATGAGGTCCTGGACCATCATCCCCGCCGAGGTCTTGATGAGGATGAGGCCGAGCCCCAGCTGGACCCCGCGGACGACGCCCTCCGGGATCAGCCCCTGCAGCCGCTCAAACCCCCGAAAGGACCCCAGGGCGAGGAGCCCCACCCCCAGGATCAGCCCCGAGGCCGCGATCTCCCCGGAGGTCAGCTCCCCGGCGATGGCGATGGCCCCGATCGCCTTCATCGGCTCCACCGACATGGGAATCCCGTAATGGATCCCCATGACGATGTACCATAGGCCGATGAAGAGGAGGGCGGGCCCCAGGTCTACCTCCGATACGAGGGCGGCCCCGAGGAGGATGGGAAGGACCGTCCCGAAGTTTCCCATCGATCCGGAGATCTCCCGGAGGATCCGGTTGGAAGTCCATACGGGATCTTTCATGGAACTGGGGAAAGGCATAGTCCCGCCAGCTATATCTCAATGACGCCGTGGCAGCCTTCGCCCAAGAGATCTTCTATTGTAACGAGATGATGCGGGGGGTAAGCCTTCTTACGACCCGGATCTGCCGGAGCCGCCTTTTGGGCCGCCTCCGATCCCCATCCAGCAGAGCGAAAACTCTGTTCGGCTGTAAAGAGCCCTTCGGCGGCCCAGAATGGATTATATTGCCATAAATGAAATTTATCGGTTCGTATATTGTTATAATGATGATTCATAATTTGTATTAATTTGTATTCAGAAATCTCAAATACCTCCATATAAGCGGGGATGGCAAAAATGCCATGAGAGTTCTGGAGGTTTGTGGCGAGGTGAATCTTCCGACGAGGGCGATCCGGGCCAGAGGCTGCAAGATGGAGGAGGATCCGCCGGGGAGGGGAGAGGAGGTCGTCGACTTGCCCCTCGGCGATCCTGAGACCGAGCCATCCCAGAGGGCGGGATCATGAGGGGAGGGGAGGGGTCCCAGGAGAAGGGTCCGGATAAGTTCTTGGTCACCATCTCCTTCGACCGCGAATCCGCGGGCATATTCAGGGAGATGAAGGATGGGCTGGTGGGATCTCAGAGCGAGCTATTGAGGACGGCGCTGAAGTTTTACAGCAGACACAAAGCCCTCTTCGAATCCCTCGACGGTGATCGGCTCCGCATCTATACGGAGATGCTCTCGGAGGGGGAGCACGTCATCCTGGACATAGACCACTGGATACTTTTTTTGAGGTTCATCGAGTCGCACCCTGATAAAGAGAAGTTCTGGGAGATGCATCAAAAGGTATCCCAGGCCCATGCCGAGGAGTTCATACAAAAGAGCCACGATATTAAGACGGTACTCCGGAGGCTGGAGGCCTGCAACCTCTTCAAGCTGATCAGGACCTCTGAGACGGAATTCACCCTGATCCTGGGGTACGACGTCCCAAAGAGGTTCATCCGGACCGAGATCGAAGAGATCATCTCCAAGATGGGAAGGAGGGCCGAGATAAGAGAGGACCTCTCGAAGATCAGGGTCGAGATCCTGCCCCCCAGATGATCGATCAAAGGAGATGATCGGACCGGAGGCGGTGGGCCCCGTCCAGGAAAGATCCCTTCCCGGGAGCCTCCTCTTCCCCCTTTCGGCTCCGCAGAGCGGCTCTCCTCGGGCGGCGGTCAAATATAACGGATCGCCAGACATTCCTGGATGGCCGAGGAGCTGAGACGGGGGGATAGGGGAGATGGTCTAGGCTCCTCTTTTCTCAGATCGGGGCATACCGGGTAAGCTCTTTTCATAATACCTATGAAGCTTTATCAAATCTCTTTTTAAATCCCCAGGGGCCCATTCTGCCTTGTAAAACGGGTCGGACGCGTCGATGGCAAATTCCAGACGCGAACCTGGAAGTTTACGGGTGGTAAATAATGGTACTTGACAGCGGCGATACGGCCTGGGTCCTGGTCTCGACGGCGATGGTTATGCTGATGATACCGGGAGTCGGGCTCTTCTACGGGGGCCTCGTCCGGAAGAAGGACGTCGTCTCCATGATAGGCCTCTCCTTCCTGGCCCTGGCCCTGGTCAGCGTCCAGTGGGTGCTGGTCGGCTACAGCCTCTCCTTCGGGGCGGACGTCGGAGGCTTCATCGGCGGCCTCGACCTCCTGGGCCTGAAGGGCGTAGGGATGGACGCGGGGGAGGGGACGATCCCGGGCCTCCTATTCATGGCCTTCCAGCTCGTCTTCGCGGGGATCACCCTTGCGATCATAACCTCCGCCGTCGCCGAGAGGGTGAGGATCGGCTCCTTCATCGTCTTCGGCCTCCTCTGGACGACCCTCGTCTACGACCCCCTCGCCCACTGGGCCTGGGGCGGCGGCTGGGCCGGCCAGCTCGGGGCCCTCGACTTCGCCGGAGGGACCGTCGTCCACATAAGCTCAGGCTTCGGCGCCCTCGCCCTCGCCCTGGTCATCGGCAAAAGGATCGGGTTTGGCGACCACGACATGGAGCCCCACAACATCCCCATGACGATGATCGGGGCCGCCCTCCTCTGGTTCGGGTGGTTTGGGTTCAACGCCGGATCCGCCCTCGCCGCCGACGGCCTCGCCGCGAGCGCCTTCGTGGTGACGAACGTCTCCGCCTCGGCGGGGGCCCTCGCCTGGCTCTTCGCCTCCTGGGTGAGGGGAAAGCCGTCCGCCCTCGGAATGGTCAGCGGCGCCATAGCTGGCCTCGTAGCCATAACCCCGGCGGCGGGGTTCGTCGATCCCCTATCAGCCCTGGTCATCGGAGGAGTCGCCGGGGTCCTCTGCTACAGAGCCCTCCTCTTCAGGGTGGGGAGGGGCCTCGATGAGAGCCTCGACGCCTGGGCGGTCCACGGCGTCGGCGGCCTCTGGGGGGCCGTAGCTACGGGGATCTTCGCCGTCGAGGCCGTCGGCGGCGCCTCCGGCCTCCTCCAGGGGAACGTCGACCAATTCGTCGCCCAGGTGATCGGGGCCGTCGCCGCCGTCGTCTACGCCTTCGTCGTCACCTACGCCATTGCGAAGGTCGTCGACGCGACGATGGGCTTGCGGGTCACCGAGGACGAGGAGTACGTCGGCCTCGACATATCCCAGCACGGAGAGAAGGCTTACGCATAGCGGCGAGAGGTGGTGATTGGCGATGATGAAAGTTGAGGCCATAATCCGGCCCGAGCGGCTGGACCAGGTCAAAAAGAGCCTGGAGGAGAAGGGCTTTGTGGGGATGACCGTCTCCGAGGTGACGGGGCGGGGCGAGCAGAAGGGGATCAAGCTCCAGTACAGGGGGAGGACGATGGACGTCGACCTCCTCCCCAAGGTCAAGATCGAGCTGATCGTAAAAGACGAGGCGGTCGACGATCTGATCGCGACGATCTCCGCCGCCGCCCGGACCGGGCGGCCCGGGGACGGGAGGATCTTCGTCATCCCGGTGGCGAGGTCCGTCCGGGTGAGGACGGGGGAGGAGGTGATCTGAAGGCCAACCTTCCCACCTCCCTCCATCCTCCTTTCCTTTTTAGTTCCATCTCTTGAGCAGATCCGATCTCTTTTAATCCTCCTCCACCTGGACCAAGAATCTCTGTGAGGGATTCAGCCGTCTATCCGCCTATCGGGGTCGCTGCCAGATCCCCATCCTCTTCTGGACGGCGGTCACCTCCGGCTCGGGGGGGACGGGGGGGACGGGGGGGTTCTTGAGGGAGACCGAGGGGTCGCCGTAGAGGTTCATGACGTACCAGTTCATCGTCGTCTCGCTGTAGGTCCCCGGGTAGACGGTCCCTTTCGCCTGGTATAGGGCGTCGCCGGCGGCAAGCTCATCGACCAGCCTGTTCACGTACTCGTAGCCGAGCCCCGAGTTTGAGGGGCTCCCATCGAAGTTGCCATATAACTGATTTACGTAGTACCAGGAGACCCTCGTCGCCGAGATCGTCCCGATCCCGCCGTTCTTCAGGATGGAGTAGGCGAGGTTATCGGTAGTCTCAGGCTGGGCGTTGAGACAGGAGCACTGATAGGTGAAGGAGGGGTGGGCGTCGTCGAGGCTGGCGGCGTAGGAGCTATCGAAGAGGAGGCCGCCACTGCATCCGGAATAGCCTATGGACGCCGAAGTCGGGCTCCCGTGGGCCCACCAGCAGACTATTCCGTAGTCGCCGGCGGACCACCGGTCTCTGACCACCGTCCCTCCGTGAAGCTCCTCCTCGCTATCATACTTGGAGTCTGCACACGACCCGACCGTCCCCTGCTGATACATCCGCCAGGATGAGTAGCCTCCGGGGTTGAGATAATCGTCCCTCATCTGCTCGCTGAGGCGGGCCCCGTCGGTTACGGAGTCGCTGAAGGCCATGGGGAGGAGGGCGGACCTCCGCCAGTCGGTGCCGGCGGAGAGCTCGTAGCGGATGGTCTTCTCGAGGATGCTGTCGAGGGCGGGATAATCGGCGTCATATACGGGGATCCTGCCGACGTAGACCTCGGGGGTGAAGTCGACGCCTCCGGCGACGGGATAGTCCTTCTTAGACCCCCACTGGCCGTAGATCCCGTCGCCGTTCTTGTCCCAGTTGCCGGTGAGGTCGGCATAGAAGTAGTCGGTGGGCGCCTCCTTATAGGTAGTCTCGGCATACCTCGGCCAGCACATCTTCATGGGGATCTCCCCCTCGCCGCTCTCGAAGGGCCGGGGATCGCCTATCAGGAGGACGTACTTTATCCCCAGGGAGGCGTAGTTGTTCTTCAGCCACTGGCGGATCCTCTCCGCCCTGTTGTTCGGGGCCTGGCCCGTCAGGGGCAGAAAGTCGCTCTCGGTGACCACCAGGACCCGGTATCCTATCCTCTCCTTGTGAGCGATGAAGTCGGCGAGCTTTCCGCTCCCAGCGACGATGGCGCTGGTGGTGATGATGACGTAATCGTAAGCCCCTTCCGCCCGCGAATCGAGCCGGTCACCCTCGGCCCCGAGGTACCAGAGCCTCCCTTCTTCGTAGTTGTCGAAGATCTGGGGGGCGACCTCGTCCATGACCAAGTCCGCCGCGGAGGCCTCATCCAAGGGCTCGGGGGAGGACCGATAGCTGATCTCGACGACGCAGCTCTTGATCAGGGTGAGCCTCTTTGATACCGGGTTGTACTGGAGGGGGAAGAAGTCGACCCGGGCAAACTTCCACTTCCTCATCTCGGAGTAGGGGAGGAGGACGGCGAAGGGCTCCGGGTAGTTCGCATCCCTCTCGTAAACGGCGAGGTTCCTCCCGTCGGATATCGTCTTTCCCAGGCCCCAGTACTCGGCCCAGGCCACCCCACCAAATTCGTCGCCGGCGAGGGCAGGGGCGAGGGGTCCCACCGGCCCGATCTCATACGTCCCCTCCAGGATCTCGACGTCCTGGGAGACGACCTTCATCGTGAGATCCTCCCCGATCGCCTCGGGGGGGACGAGGATGTTGTAGACCCGGTGAAGGAGGAGGGGGTCCCCCGGGGAGGTGGTGGAGGCGAAGCCCTCCATCGCCACCACGTCGAACCCCTCCCCGCCTTTGGCGATGGAGAGCTCCCCCGCCTCCAGGACCATCCGGACCGTCCCTCCCGGCAGATCCGAATCCGATGGCGGTTCTGGTCCTGCCGGGGACGGCCCCCCGCCATCCGGGGCCGCCGGGGCCGATAGGCCGATGAGGCTCAGTAGGAATATGATCCCGATGACGCCACCGATGGCGAGACGGACCCCGGTGGCCGCCCTTCGGGGCGTCCGCCCGCCGTCCCTGGAACCCTGAACTCCTTTAGAAGCACCTGGCATGAAAATAACCCCCTTCTACTCTCGCCCGATCACGCTCATGTATAGCTTGCCGATCAGCTCCATTCCTGTCATCGATGCCCAAAAAATCAGGCCGAGGGACTCCCTTATAACTTCGGCCTCATCGGGGCCAAACCGATCGATCTCTCCTTATATCCAGGGGCTTCGGATAAAAAGACTTTCCTTACGGTCGTCTCCGATGCTCTGCGCGACCACAGCGTGATCATTCGGAGGCGCGGGAGAGGAGGGAGCTCCAGTGGCTGAGGAGCGAGGTCGGCGAAGGCACCCGATTGATTCGACAATTCTGGTCAAGAATGTTTATATATAAATATTATTTTAGTATACTCATACCCTTATCCTCCCCCCTCCAGAAACTCCACCACCGCCGCCACCGTCTCCTCCGGATGGCTGATCCAGAATAGATGCCCCGCCCCCTCGATCTCGCGGAACTCCGCGCCGGGGATCTTCTCTGCCAGAATCAAACCGTTCTCCGGCGGGATCAGGACGTCGGAGTCGCCGGCCATGACCAGCGTCGGGGCGCGGATCTCGGATATCCGGTCGCCTATCTCGAAGGCCCGGTAGGCTGCTAGCTGCGCTTCGTAGGCTGCAAGGCTGCTCGGGTGGGCCATATTCGCCTGGACCTTCCGCTCGACGATCTCAGGGTGAGAGTCGATGAACTCTTGGGGATACCCAGCGGGGGCGGACCACCAGAGCGCCTCGTGGAGCGTCAGGTCGAGCCGCGGCTCCAGGTATGCCTGGACTTCCGGGGGCGCGCTGACCGAGGCTGCGCCCCCGGGGCTGGTGGCGCCGAGGATCAAACGGCCGATCCGGTCCGGATGGCGGGCGGCCATCTCCTGGGCGATCATACCGCCCATGGAGACGCCGAAGACGTCCGTCTGCTCGATCCCGAGGGCGTCCAGGAGGCCTACGGTGTCGTCGGCCATCTCCTCGATGGAATAGGGGCCGGGGGGCTGCTCGCTGCGGCCTGCTCCCCGGTTGTCGAAGGCGATCACGGAGCGGCCCTCGGCGAGCCTCTCGGGGAGGACCCACCCCCAGTCGAGGATGTGGCCGCCGAGGCCCATGATCAGGAGGAGGGGCTCACCCTCGCCGTGGATCTCGTAATACAATCTGATCTCGCCCACCGTGACGTTTCCTCCGGCTGAAGAGGGCTCATCCCCGTCCATCATCCCGACGGCCGCCGGAGGGGCCGATAGAAGAAGAAGAAGAAGAAGAAGGGAAAGGAGGGCCAAGGTGGCGGCGGCGACGCCGGCTCCGGCCTTGGGCGGTGAAGGAGGCCTGCGAGTGGAGCTCATGCCCGGAATCGCCCTCCAAAAGGTAATAAATCCCTTTCCCTGCCGGTCCCAGGTCAGCGGATCTCCTCCAGGAGGTCGTGGAGGTTGAAGTGCTCGTAGCCTCCCTCCTGGGCGGGAAAGCCCCGGATGGCGAGCCACAGGTCCCCGCTCGCGGGGCGGGAGACGAGGGACCACATGTTGGCGATGTGGGCCTTGAAGGACCCCACCGGCTCCTTCGCCCGGTAGGCGAAGTCGGGGTAGAGGGCGGAGATGGTGCAGAGGATGTTATTGGTCCAGGAGGGAAATCCCACCGGCCTGGTCATCCTGGTGTAGGGGTCGTAGCGGTCGCTGAGGATCTTTACGGCCACCTCAGGGGTTATCTTCCCGTAGTGCTCGTGGATAAGCTGGCTGTACCTCTCAAACCTGCTGGGGGCCTGGACGGAGAAGTTGTAGGGGTCCTTTAGGCTCTTCTGCCAGCTCTCGACGGAGGATACGTCGAGGAGATCGTTGACGGGGGCCTGATCTCTCACCATGTTGTAGCCACAGTAGCCCATCCAGCCCGGATAGCAGTTGGAGTGGTTCGTCTGCCAGAGAGCGTCGACCCCCTCCGGGGGACGGCGGACGGCCACCCTCTTTGAAGAGGTCTCGACGACCGCCGCCTCCCTCGCCCCGGCGTCGGCGACGTGGTAGGCGATCCCCGCACAGCGGGGATGGTCCCGGAATATATTGATGGCTTCCTCGACGCTCCTCGCGTGAGCGAGGAGGAGGCGGGTGAAGACGGCGATGCCGCATCCCGCCATCGACTCGTGGCGCATCGAATTGAGCTGGGTCATCATCTCGAAGCCCGCCTCGTTGACGCCCCCGTCGAGGCCGATCATCCCGGGGTAGGTCATGAAGGCGTGGCCGAAGCCGTCGTCGGGGGCGGCGACCACCATCATCCGACGGTCGAGCTGGCCTGGCATGTTGAAGTTGTCCTCGTTCTTCCCGAAGATCAGCTCGCCCTCGCCCCCGGCGGCCTCGCCCCAGGCGGAGAAGCTGCTGCACCCCCCTGCAGGAGGCGCCGGGGGCGGAGAGGCTGCTGGCGTGGATCCCTCCACGCCCCCGTCTTCACCGACGTCGCCTTCGCAGTTCCAATAGTGAGGATGGCAGTAGATGCACCACTGGTCGTAGTTGGTGTTCCATAGGAGGATCTCCTCGAGGGTCGCCTTACCCCCGGCATCCCGGACGCCGTCAGCGATCCCCGCCATCTCCTCCCTCAAGAAGCGGGGAAGAAACGGCTCCGCCCGCCTCTGGCCGATCCAGAGCATCTCCTCCGCCCGCTCCAGCTCCGATCCGGTCTGGAGGGCGACGTAGGCGGCGGTGGCCGCTAGCGTCGTATCGACCATGAGATCGATATCCTCGGCCAGCAGCCGTCCGTGCTGGTAGCCCATCTCGTAGGGGCTCCCGGCGAGGCGGAGGATCTTCACCCCCCTCACCTCCTTCAGCTCCGCCCTCTCCAGCACCTCATCTCTCATATCCGCCCCATCTCCCGATGAAGATCTCTCCTCCCCGGCTCGGCCCCGGCATCAAACCGAGGCCTTTTATCGGTCCCCTCAGCTCGCGCCATCGTCGAAGGTGGCATCAGGGGAGTGGAAATACCTGACGACGACCGACTCGGCTTCGGGATCCACCGATATCACCTGGAACTTGACGTAGCCGTCATTGCACCTGGCGACGATGGTATGCCCTTCCAGGAGAGGGGGTATCAGGGGAGATCTGTCCCATTCCGCAGGGACGGTTCGCACCGCCTCCAGATCGACCGACCCCATATCCCTGGTCTGGCTGACCCGGTTCTGGTCGTCGAGGTGGGTGTTCCTCCACCAGAGGTAGCCGGCGTCGCGAGGATAATCCGGATGGTCTTCAGCGCTGGGCTGCCAGGTTATGATCTCGCCGTCGAAGGTGGGATATTCGCCGGTTTCACCCAACGAGAAGTCGAACCCCGAATGGGTGAGGGTCGCCTCTCGATACGAAGTCGCCGTCCCATTGGCGGTACCATCAGATACCACCTTCACCCCTCCGGCCTTGGTCCCGACGGCTCCCCCCTCCTGAGGGCCGGAACCGCTCCCCCCAAGGCCTCCGCCGACGGCCCGGAAGGAGTAGCCGGTGCTGTGGGACCTGCCCGCCAGGTCGACGATCCCGATGTAGTACCAGCCTGGTCCGGGAGCCCCATATTTGAGGGTCGCCAGGTCGCCGGGGTTTGAGGCGTCCGCTCTCGTGATGAAGTTGAAGTTCTTGCCGTAGAGGTCGATCCTCGCCCTCATCTCATCGGGGACGGATTCGAGCATCACCTCCAGGTCGCCGGGGCTGTCGGCCCATATCTTGTAGAAGTCGACGTCCCCCGCCGGGAAGATGACCCCTCCGACAGCCTCGCCGGGGCTGATGGGGGCGGCGTCCCCTATCTCGCTCTTCGGCTCGTTATCGTCCACCACCGGCTCGAAGGAGGCGGCGAAGCTGTAAGGGACCTTATGGGATCTGCCCGCCAGGTCGACGACCCCGATGTGGTAAACTCCCGGGCTCTTCACATCAAACCTGAGGGTCGTCTTATCCCCGGGGTTTGAGGCGTCAATCCTGGTGATGAAGTTGAAGCTCTTGCCGTAGAGGTCGATCCTCGTCCTCATCTCCTCGGGGACGGATGCCGTCTTAACCTCCAGGATTCCGGGGCTCGGCGCCTCAAACTTGAAGAAGTCTACGTCCCCCTTGGAGAAGATGTACCCCTCTATCTGATCGCCGAAGGCGATGGCCACCGCATCCCCGATCTCGCCGTTCGGCTCGTTCTCGTCGATGACCGGCTCAAAGTCCGCCTTGAAGGTGTAGGGGACGTGGTAGGAGCCTCCCGAGAGGTCAGTGATCCCGACGTAGTAACTTACCGGATACCAGCTATAAGGATTGACCACGTCGTGCTTCAGGGTCACCAGATCTCCGGGGTTCGATGCATCGACCCTGGTGATGAAGTTGAAGTTCTTGCCGTAGAGGTCGATCCTCGTCTTCATCCCCTCGGGGACGGACTCGGCCTTCACCTCCAGGATCCCGGAGCCGGTTACATTGAGCTTGTAGATATCCGCGTCCCCCTTCGGGAAGATGTATCCCAAGATGAGATCGCCGAATCCGACTGACTTGGCGTCGCCAGCCTCGCCGTTCGGCTCGTTTACGTCTACGACGGGCCCAAAGGAAAGATCGAAGGAGTACCCGGTATCGTGGGACTTGCCCGCCAGGTCGACGATCCCGAAGTAGTACCGGCCCGGGCTTGCCAGATCGAGGGTGAGGGCCACCAGGTCTCCGGGGTTTGAGGCGTCTTTCCTGGTGATGAAGTTGAAGTTCTTGCCGTAGAGGTCTATCCTCGCTCTCATATCGTGGGGAAGGGCGTTCAACTTCACCTCCAGGACCCCTGGGCTTTCGACCTCAAAGCCGAAGAAGTCCACGTCCCCCGCCGGGTTTATGGTCCCCGCGGCGGAAACCCCTGGGCTGATCCATGTGGCGCTTCCAAGCTCGCTATTCGGCTCGTTGGGATCCATCTGAGAATATCCCAAGGTCGCCAGCATCAAAAGAACAAAAGTTGCATAGATCAGCCCCGGGGCTGACCGCCGGAAAATGCCCTTCATGCCGGATATATCTCTCCGGGATCTGCCAAAAACTTTGCGGATGGGGGCGGCGGTTGGGGCGGCGGCCTGGAGGGAAAAACCGGAGCCTACCCCCCCGGCCCCAGGGTCACCAGGACGTTGTCTAGTCCGCCGACGTCCCTCATGTTGCTGTACTCCCCCCGGATCCAGACCTCCGAGACCTCCTCCATCACCCCCTCGAAGCTTTTACCCACAGCCCTGAAGCTCGAAGGGACGAGGGATACCTGCCGGCGGGTCCAGCTCTTCCCGGGGGGGTCGCACGACCAGGAGAGGTAGGACCCGTCTTTGCCGTATATCCGGACCACGTCCCCAAAGGTGGAGCTGCCGTTCCCCGAGTCGATCTCGACGATCTCGAAGCTGAGAGTACCCCCGATGTAGCCGGTCCAGTCCCCCGCCCAGGAGGGGGGAGAGACGTAGTACCAGGTCTGGCCCGACCCCTGGTCATCCCCCCGGAGATAGCCTCCCGGATCCCCTCCCGACTCCCGCCAGGTGAGGGCGACGTCTCGGCCTCCCCGCCACCCCTCGTCCCCGAGGTCGAAGGTGCTGAGGAGGTCGGTTGCCACCGGCGGTGAGACGACGACGTTGTCGATCCCCTCCTCGTCCCCCCTATCCGAGTATTCGCCCCGGATGACGACCCGGTCCACCGACCTCATCACCCTCCAGAAGGCCTCCTCCGTCGTCCCGAAGGCGGCGGGGGTGAGGTCGACCCGGAGGCGGGTCCATCCCGACTCGGGGTTCGGCCCGGAGGGGGAGGAGGGGACGGTGACCACCGACCCGTCGGCCCCGACGATCCTCACCAGATCCGCCTCGTAAGGCCCACCCTTCCCCGAGTCGATCACCTTCAGGTCGAAGCTCAACGACCCGCCGACGTAAGGGGTCCAGTCCCCCGACCAGGACCGGGGTGAGGCGAAGTACCAGGTGCTGCCGTCTCCGAGGTCCCGGCCCGAGAGGAAGCCTCCGCCGTTTCCGCCCCGCTCAACCCAGGCGATGGAGACGTCCCCCTCGGGCCTCCACCCCCCGTCGCCGTCGTCGAAGGGCGTGGCCAGGTCCAGCCCCGAGGGGGGGGCGACGACGACGTCGTCGAGCCCCAGGGTCGTCCTCGCCTCAAACCCGAGGGGCCCCACGGTGATCCCCGCCACCGACCTCATAACCCTCCGCAGGTCAGCCTCCGAGACCCCGAAGTTGGAGGCGTTTAAGACGACCTCTTCCCGGGTCCAGAACCTCTCGGAGGGAGGAGGAGAAGAGGAGAGGACCGTCCCGTCGGAGGAGAGGATCTTGACCTCCACCCCCGGGGGCTCGGCGCCGCCGGAGGCGATGAGCCTCAGATCGTAGCTGAATACCCCTCCGATGTACCGGCTCCAGTCGCCAGCCCAGGATGGGGGCGACCGATAGCTCCAGATGCCGTCGCCCTCCCCCTCCAGAAAGCCGCCCGGATCGCCTCCGAACCGCTGCCATCTCACGTGGCCGCCTCCCTCCGAGATCCATCCCTCATCCCCCTCGCCGAAGCCGCTCTCCAGGGTGGTGGCCGACCCCTCCAGCGCCAGGAGGACGAGGAGTGCCATCCACATCCCGCATATCGCCCTCATCTCAGAATCGCCTCCCTCCAGATTATGCATAAGTAGTATAATATCTTTTGTCTAATCCATCCAAAATTCGATGCAGTTATCCTGGATAAGGTTGGCATCAGCCCGCGTATTCTTTAGATAAAGGCGTAAGTCCTGATGGAAATATCCTGATAAAACGGAGAAGACGCCTCGAAGATCAAGGGAGGGGGCCTCATCAAAAATACGTAACTGCAGGTCATGTTTCGCAACAACTAAATATTGATCCCGCAAACCACCTCAGAGATGTTCGAGGCCTGGGACGAGTACCATCTGATCAACGGGGAGCTTTTGGGGCTGACGGAGACGCTTCCTGCCTCGGGGCTGGGGGAGGTGATCAGGTACGTCCTCAACACCCCCGGGAAGCGGGTCAGGCCCCTCATCCTCGTCCTCTCCTCGGAGGCCTTCGGCTGCGACCCCGCCTATTCGGTCAAAGCCTCCCTCGCCCTGGAGCTCGTCCACGCCGCCTCCCTCGTCCACGACGACATCCTCGACGGGGGGATCGAGCGGCGGGGAGCCGAGAGCGCCTTTAAGAGGTACGGGATGGAGGCCGCCCTCCTCTGCGGCGACTACCTGATATCCAGGTCCATCGGCCTCATCTCCGGCTACCGCCAGCCTGTGATCGAGGCCTTCTCCCAGGCCTGCGTCGAGATGTCGGAGGGGGAGATGCTCGACCTCGCCAGCAGGACGACCCCCGAGGACTACTACATCTGCATATGCAAGAAGACGGCGTCGCTCATCTCCGCCTCCTCCAAGATCGGTTGCATGATAGCAGGGGCAGGCGCCGAAGACGTCGCCCTCTTCGAGAGGTACGGGAGACACCTGGGCCTCGCCTACCAGATCGCCGACGACCTGAACGAGTTTCTGGGGATGGAGAAGGGGAAGTCTTCGGCTAAGACCTCCGCCACCCTTCCGGTTATATACCGGAGGGACCACTCGGCGGAGGCGACGGTCCGCCTCTGCGCCGAGGCGATCCGGGAGCACTGCCGCGCCGCGAAGGGGTCCCTCGCCGAGGCGGGGGGGGACGAGGAGGTCAAGGCGAGGCTCGGAAGCATCGTAGACATGTGGGGAGAGGAATGCAAGTCGCAAAAAGGCCGCTGTTGAAGATAGAGGCCGAGACCGAGGGGGAGAAGATCGCCTTCCGGGCGACGGGCCCCCTCTCCCGGGTCGCGGCCCCGGTCATGAGGAAGATCAACGAGACCTTCGCCGGCGAGAAGCCGATCAGCTCCGGCCCCGAGGGAATCGTCTTCTCCACCTGGATCCCCCCCGCTCCCAGCCTCGCCTTCGACCGGATGATCTCCTCCCAGGTGGCGGCCCTGACCCGGCGAAAGGTCCCCGACCAGTTCTCCATCGGGATCATCCGCGCCTGCCCCAACGACTGCCTCCACTGCAGCGCCCCCTCCCGGGGGGGGGAGGTCCTCGCCTCCGGAGATATATCGAGGGCGATCGGCGAGGCCCTGGAGCTCGGCTCCTACCTGATCACCTTCGACGGCGGCGAGCCGATGCTGAGGCGGGACCTCCCGGAGCTGGTGGCCGGAGTCGACGAGAGGGCGATCACCACCACCTTCTCCAGCGGCTTCGGCCTCACCGAGGAGCGGGCGAGGGCCCTGAAGGGGGCGGGGCTCTACGCCGTCAGGATCTCCATCGACAGCCCCCGCCCCGAGGACCACGACCGGTTCCGCGGCCGGGAGGGGGCCTTCTCCGACGCCCTCGCCGGGATAAGAAACGCCCTGAATGCGGGGCTGATGGTCGACCTCTTCATGGTCGCCTCTCCCATGAACATCGACCAACTGGAGGAGGCCTACTCCCTGGCGGCGGAGCTCTCGGTCCAGGAACTCTCCCTCTACGAGATCGTGGCGGTGGGGAGGTGGTCCTCCCACGCCGACGAGGTCCTGACGGCGGCGGATGTCGAGCGGCTCGGCCGGTTCCACCTCGATAAGAACCGCCTGCCCGATGGGCCCCGGGTCTCGGCCTTCCCCTACCTCCTCGGCCCCGAGATGTTCGGCTGCTTTGCGGGGAGGAGGTGGCTCCACGTCGACGCCTCCGGGGACGTCCTCCCCTGCGCCTACATGCCCACCCCCTTCGGGAACGTCCGGGATAGAAGCCTCCGGGATATCTGGAGGGATATGGGCCGGGACCGCTGGCTCCGGAGAAGGCCAAAGGGGTGCATGATGAAGGATGAGGAGTTCAGGCGGGCCCATCCTGAGATCTTCGATCCGGAGAGATGACCCTCACCGAAAGCGGTTTTTGATGACCAAATGATTTTATACCCTGAAGTTCACCTAAAGGGAACGGGGGTTAAGATTTGACTATAAACGGCAAGAGAGCTCTGCTATCTCTCGTCATCTTCATATCGATCCTCTCCGCCGGCCAGGCCCTCCAGGACTGGCTCGGAGGGTGGAGCATGAGCATAGCCGACGTGAACAACACCGCGGAGTACCTAGAGAAGGCCGGGAGCAGCCCGGCGAATAATACGACCCTGAGGCCCACCGACGGAGGGATAGCCACCCTGCCGACCCCGGGGGCCAGAAGGGAGGTGTACGCCATCGGCACCTCCACCGGGACGACGGCGCCGGCGGAGGTGGAGGCGGAGGAGCCCTCCAACTTCTCGGGGAGATGGTCCCTGGCGGTGACGGAGAGCACCACCAGGACCCTCGACCTCGCCCTCCACCAGACGGGAGACCTCGTCTTCGGTAAGGGGGTCTTAGGACCTGCGAGCGGATCGGAGGCCGTCGGCTCCTCCACGGGGGACCGGGGGATCGAGTCGATGATCGACTGGCTGAACCAGCCCCCCTCGGGGCTCTCATCCGCGAGCCAGGCGGCGGCCAGCGGAACCGTCGTCGGAGATGGGCTCGTCCTAGACCTCGTCTCCCTCGATTCGGTCTCTCTATACCGCTTCGACCTCACCCTCACTGGAAACCTCGTCTCCGGGAGCTACTCCGCCTACGGGACCGACGGGTCCAACTGGTCGGGGACGGTCTCCGGCTCTCGAAGGGCTTGAGCCAACCTGAGGCCGGGTCCGGGGCCCGGCCCCATCCATCACCATTACGATAAAGGAGGTTTACGCGAAATGAGACTTCAAATAGCTTTGACCGTGATCGCCCTGGCAGCCCTCGCCCATCCAGGGGCGGCCGACGGCCCGAATCTGGACGACCTGACCGGAAGCCAGCTCCGGGCGGATATCAGGGATTCCTTCAGGAACGAGTCCCTCTTTTACATCGATCCCGTCACCGGGATGAGCCCCGGTGCCGCCGGCGGAGGCAACGTATACACCCCGCCGACGACGACCCCGGGGTCGCCCTGGGCTGCGGTCGCCGGAAGGTGGACCCTCAACCTCGTCGACACCGAATCGAGGAGCTCAGACCTCACCCTCTACCAGATCGGAAACGAGGTCTTCGGCAGGGGGGTCCTGACCACGGGGGTCAGCTTCCAGGATGTGACGGCGGCGGGGTCGGTGGAAGGGTCCTCCCTATCCCTCCGCCTCGTCACCGTCGGCGGAGACAACATGTACAGGCTCCGGACGATGGTGAGCGGAAACAGCATCTTCGGCACCTACACCGCCTACTCATCCTACGGCGTCACCTGGGCCGGAAACTGCAATGGGAGCCGCTTCTACCCCACCGCCCTGACCGCCCCGGGGGACTCCTCCGGTACGGTCAGAGTAGGGATGGGGGTATCGGGCGGAAGCGCCATGGCCTGACCGGAGGCCAATATCATCTTTTTTCCCCCGGACTTTTAGGAGGGTTTTGTGATATGAAAATTCTTCTGGCTTTGACGGCTGCGATCTTCGCCGCCTCCCTTCCGGCGTCGGCTTACGGATACTACGGGAACGAGTGGCTCGGGATCGAAGGCCTGAGGATCGCCGACGTCCACCATACCGAGGGCTACCTCCTCGGGATCATGAACCTATCTGCTGACAGGGTCCCCCCCTGGCCGGCGCCCGGGCCGAGGGCCTCCGAAGCCGCGGGGGTCTGGACGATCACCCTGGAGGGGGAGGCGCCCCGGAGGCTGGACCTCACCCTCTACCAGGCCGAAGGCCAGATCTTCGGCGAGGGGACGATGACCACGGGCGTACGCCTCCAGCAGGTCGCCGCCGCCGGGGAGGTGACCTATAACCAGCTGGACCTCCGGTGCGTAGTCCTGGGAGAGCCGGTCCTCGTCAGGCTCTGGATCGGCCTCTCGACGAGCCCGGCTGGGGGGAGGTACGCCATCTATGCGCCGGGGGCGCTTCTTGGAACCGGCGAAGCCCGGGGCTCCTGGGCCGGACCCCCCGGCGGGGCGTCCTCCCCCCTCCACCCCGGAGGGGTCCTGCCGCCCCCATCATCCCGGGGCCCGGCCTCCGGGGTGGGGGCGTGGTCTTAGCCATCCCTATCTGAAGGTCTTCACCTTGCGAAGATCTCCGCCGGACCTCCGTTCAGCAAAAGAGTTATCCATCTGCCAGGAGATGGGGGGACGATGGAAAGGAAGCCTCTGAGGAAGGGCTCGGTCAAGGAGGTCTACGACCTCGGCCGGGAGCTGGAGTTCAGGTTCACGGACAGGATATCCGTCTTCGATAAGGTGATCCCGACCCTCATCCCCCACAAGGGGGAGACCCTCTGCCGGGAGGGGGTCCACTGGTTCAACCGGGCGAAGAGGATGGGGATAAAGACCCACTTCGAGGAGTTCCTCCCCCCCAACGGGATGCTGGTCAAGAAGGTCGACGTGATCCAGCCTGAGGACATCGGGCCTGGATCCAGGAACTACCTGATCCCCCTGGAGGTGATCTGCCGGTGGTACGCGGCGGGATCGATCTTCGACAGGCTCGTCACCGGGAAGGTCGGCCCCGAGGAGCTGGGCTTCCCCGGGGGGCATAAGGTCGAGTACGGCGAGCCCCTCCCCGATCCGTTCATCGAGGTATCGACGAAGCTGGAGAGGGTGGACAGGCTCCTCGACCGGGGCGAGGCGCTGAAGCTCGCCGGCATCACCCCCCAGGAGTACGAGGCCATCTGCGAGACGGTCCTCAGGATCGACGAGGATATAAGAAGAGAGGTGGAGCCCCGGGGGCTCATCCACGTCGATGGGAAGAAGGAGTTCGCCTTCGATGGTGATAGGGAGCTGATGGTGATCGACGTCTTCGGGACCGCCGACGAGGACCGGTTCTGGGACAGGGCGAAGTATCAGGAGGGGGAGTTCGTCGACCTCTCCAAGGAGCACGTCCGCCAGCACTACCGGAGGACCGGGTACAAGGACCGGCTCTACGGGGCCCGGGATAAGGGAGAAGCGGAGCCCGATATACCGCCCCTCCCCGAGGAGGTCGTCGCCACCACGAGCGAGATATACATCAGGCTCTTCGAGATGATCACCGGGGAGAAGTTCGAGAGCTCCGGATGAGGAAGGGCCGCTCGTGAGGCTTTGCCCCAGACCGGGGAGGTCGCCCTCCTTCGGCCCGGAGGGCCGAGGGGCGGGGGGGCCGATGGGAGGGAAGAGGGGGATTTTGGTGAAGAGGATCTTGCTCTTGGTGGCCCTGGCAGCGGTGGCCTTCGCCGGATGCCTCGAGAGGGAGCCGGCGCCGACGGAGGAGGAGGTGAGGGGGATGATGGCGGAGGCGGTCGAAGATCTCGAATCCTATCGGTTCGAGATCGAGATGGACCAGACCGTCGAGTACCGGAACTTCAGCGGAGAGGGGTCCCTGGAGGGGGAGAGGATCTCCCTCCGGTGGAGGGGGGAGATCAACCTCACCGGCTTCAGCTCGATGGAGAAGATCGAGTCGAGGAGGACGACCCTCGCCGGGGACCGGACCGCCGACGATGCCGTCGAGGTCTACTTCCTGAAGAACACCCGGTACCAGAGGATGGGAGGGGAGTGGATCGGCCTCCTGGAGCCGGACCCGGCCTTCAGGATGGAGAAGACCGATCAGCTCGCCCATATGATGGAGATGATCGATCGGGGCGAGGTGGCCGTTGAGGGGACGGACCGGGTCGACGGCGAGAGGGTTTGGAGCCTCAAGGTCGCCCCCGACGAGGACACCGCCTTCGGGATCATGCTGGGGCAGATCAGCTCCATCGACCCCAGAATCCCCCTCTTGATCGAGATGGACCGCCTCTTTGAGAGGGGATCGGAGCTGGAATGGACCGTCCTCGTCTCGGAGGAGACGGGGCTCCCGGTGGAGAGCCGGATCTCTGCCGTCTATTCCGCCGGGCCGGGGATCCTGAGGATGCCCCCGGAGGCGGCCGGCGGTATGGAGATCGTGATCGAAACCCTGGAGGTGAGGCGGTTTGGGGGCTACGGCGAGCCGGTGGTGGTCCTCCTCCCGGAGGAGGCGAGGTCCGCCCCCGTCCTCCCCCCCGACCTTCCGGAGGGAGAGGGCTTCCCTGAGCCCTGAGGAATCCCCCGGATACGGCGGCCGAGGTGGGATTGATGAAGGGGGGGCCTGAGCTCTTCTTCTTGAGGGATAAGCCGGCGATGGCCCTCCTCGCCATCCGGGAGCTGGACCCCGCCTACGTCTCCGCCGTCGCGAAGGCGATCGACTCGACCGTCCCCCACACCCTGAAGGTCCTGGCGGCCATGGAGGGGATGGGCCTCGTCACCTCGGAGCCGGAGGGGAGGATCCGGAGGCTCGCCCTGACGCCCCGGGGGGATAGGGCGGCGGCGGCGTTGTCGGGGCTCATCGACGCCCTCCAGGACGACCCCCAAAGGAGGAGGCTCGCCCGGATGGAGGAGGCGGTCTCGGCGGCCCGGGGGCTGCCGGCGGAGGAGGAGGCGCTCCGGATCGGGCCCCTCCGGCGGGATCTGGCGAAGCTTTTGGCCGCCGAGGGGGAGGAGGTCCGAGAGGCGGCCGGGGCCCTCGACCGAAGGATAGTCTCCACCCTGGAGGGAGGAGGGTGAAGATGAGGAGGGATCCGGGGAAGGAGGCCGACCTGGCGGGAGAGGCCATCGCCGTCGCCTCCTGGACCGGGGGGAAGGACGGGTGCCTTGCCGCCTACAGGGCGATGGAGGCGGGGGTGAAGGTGGGTTACCTCCTCTCCTTCTGGAATAGAGGCCGGGAGGGGGCCCACGAGGTGAAGGCCGCCCTCCTCGCCGCCCAGGCGGAATCGATGGGGCTGCCCCTGATCCGGACCGGCTTCTTCTCGTACGAGGAGGAGTTCAAGCGGATCGTTCGCCAGCTCGACGAGGCCGAGAGGGGCCGGGGAAGGAGGATCGGGACCGCCATCTTCGGCCACATAAAGACCCACGACGCCCTCGTCCTCCGGATCTCTGCCGACCTCGGCATAGAGCCGATGATGCCGATCTGGATGATGGACTCTGAAGAGGTCATCGGGGAGCTTCTCGCCTCCGGCTTTGAGGCGGCGATCGTCGCGGTCCGGTCCGACCTCCTCGGCGACGAGTGGCTCGGCCGCCGGATCGATGGAAGCTTCGTCTCGGAGCTGAAAGCCCTCGACCCCTCCATCGACCCCTGCGGCGAGAATGGCGAGTTTCACACCCTAGTCCTCGACGGCCCCATCTTCGAAAATAGTCTCAGAATCGAGGAGGCGGAGGCGGTCTCTCGAGGGATGCTCCGGTTCCTCGACATAAAGGAGTTCGCCGTCGAGGAGAAGGGCGGCCGGGTCCGATGAGGCATCTTTTGGTGGCCGCGCTCAAGCTCTATCATCTCTCTGCCGGATGATCCCTGGCGATTTCGGGATGGCCGGCCGGAAGCTTTGAGGGGTGGGGTGGGGTGGGGTTGGGCCGAGGGCTTCGGTGGAGGCGGCTTAAGTTAAATATGTGGACGCATTTTAGCTGAAATTTGAAAAATAATAGAAGATTCCGGAGCGTGAGGATGGGTTGAGCTTAAGGATGATCATGCCGGAAGGTGCGGCTGAGAAAGGCCGCCTCTACTTCATCGACAACATCCGCTCCTTCGTCATAGTCCAGGTCGTCATCCTCCACGCCGCCGTCACCTACTCGGGCCTGGGGATGTGGTACTACCGAGAGGCTGCGGCCCTTGAACCCCTCACCACCCTCTCCTTCGGGATCATCCAATCCTTCATCCAGGCCTACTCCCTGGGCCTCCTCTTCCTCGTCGCCGGCTACTTCGTCCCCGCCTCCTTCCGCCGGAAGGGCGCGGGCAGGTTCCTGCGGGACCGGGCGGTCCGCCTCGGGGTACCGGCCCTGATCTACATGCTCATAATCAACCCGGCGATTCTATACTACGTGATGAGCCTCTCGGCGGTGGCACCCCTGCCGGCTCCGGGGGGGTTTTACCTCGGATACCTCCTCGGCCTCCAATTCCTCGGCGGGTCGGGGCCGATGTGGTTTGCCATCGCCCTCCTCATCTTCTCCGCCGCCTACGCCGCGGCGAGGCTCCTTCGGGGAGATCCGGAGAAGAGGGACGAGGAGAAGGCGGAAGGAGCGGAAGGGGTGGAAGGAGCGGGTGGGGCAGAAGGGGCGGGAGAGGAGGCGACGCTCCCCCGCCACCGGGAGGTCATCGCCCTCATCCTCGTCATTGCGGCCGCCGCCTTCGCCATCCGCCTCGTCCAGCCGATCGGGACCGCCGTCCTGAACATGCAGCTCTCCTTCTTCGCCTCCTACGTCGCCCTCTTCGTCGTGGGGGTCGCCGCCCGCCGGCGGCGCTGGCTCGCGAGGATCCCCTATCCCTTCGGGATCGTCTGGCTGAAGGCCGCCCTCGTCGGCGGGACCGCCTTCTGGCTCGCCCTCTTCCTCGTCGGGATCGGGCCGGAGGGCGAGATATCGATGATCAATGGCGGCCTGCGCTGGCAGAGCGCGGCCTACGCCCTCTGGGAGGCCTTCTTCTGCGTGGGGGCCTGCCTCGGCATCGTCGTCATATTCCGGGAGCGGTTCAACTCCGGCGGGAGGCTTGCCCGGTTCATGGCGGACAACAGCTTCGCCGTCTACTTCTTCCACCCGGTGATCCTGATCCTCGTCACCGCCGCGCTGCGGGGATTCGCGTGGCACCCCCTCGCCAAGTTCGCCGTGGCGGCGGCGGTGGCGGTGCCGCTGTGCTTTGTGGCGAGCGAGCTGGTGCTGAGGCGGATTCCGGTGGTGGGGAGGGTTCTGTGAAATAAGGGTCTTGCGGTGTGGCTGGCGCCGGAGCTTATAATTCAAAATGAGTGCAGGAACGCTATTTTGTGCTCTCTTCCACGATGGCGATCTCCTCCTCTGTGAGGTCGTACAGTTCGTAGACCAAGGCATCTATCTGCTTGTCCGTATAACCGATCTGATTTTGGATGCGCGTTTTTTCATGTGGCGTGCCGACTTCCTGGAGTTGTTTGTGCAGGTCGAGCATCGTCTCCACGAGGCTCACCATCTTGTCGTGGCGGGTGACGTCCTGGGGGTCGGAGAAGTCGATGGTGCGAATGGGGAGACGTTCAATATATTGCCTATTAGCAGAGAAAAAACCACCTCGAAAATGAACACTATTAATTTTAAAATAATAGTTGAGTAGCTTGCTATTTAATAAGCCAAGTATATAAATATAACCAACAGGGCTATTTTCAGAGAGAATCACTCCACCCACATCCACGTTATCCAAACAAAAATCTGCATTTGCGTCATAGGCTGCACACAAGCGATGGACGAGGCGAGGGATGGCCAACTTAGGATATGCTTGTAATCCAATATTTTGGGTTCTAATATAACGATACCATTGGGCTCCTTTAGCCGAGCCACGATCTCTTTTGTCCAATAGATCTCTGGTTTTTTGAAGATAATCATAAGCCAAAGGAAAATCCTGTTTCATCTTATCTGGCAGAATTAAAACACAATTATCTCCCTCAAAGTGATAAGGATAGATAACTCTTGATTTATCATCTACAATTGTATAAGCCTTCACCTGAGAACCGCTGGCGATTTTACGAAGAATTTTACTTTCTATCTGAATATCTTTAGATAAAGCCCGCGAATAACATATTACAATATCATCTTCCCCGATCAATTTTATCGAATAAACTGCATCCATTCCAGGAATGATCCCTTGAAACACCCTTTCAGCCACATCTCCCAACTTCACAGGCATCTTACTCAAACGATCAAAAAGATCTGAACCTTTTCCAACAATAAAATTCCATTCAGCACATGCTGCATTCTTAGCTTGAATTTCACCCGTTATTGATAATGCGTCCTCTTTCCATGAATTCAAGTCTTCGACATATGTATATTTGAATGAATCTTTTGGCATTTTATTCAGAAAGATCAGACATGTATAGGTAGTTACGCCACAGAATATTTGTCCATGCCCAAAATTAACAATTTCGTCTAAATTTTTTCCATTTGATAATAAACTACGCAACGGTGAACCATATTGTGCATTAAAAAATTTATTTGGTAGGATAAAACCTAAACGACCGCTTTCGTTCAGGAGGGCCAATCCCTTTTCGACGAATACGACATAAACGTCATAGTTCCCTTTCTTGGCGACCGTGTAATGCTCTTTGTAAAATTCCACCTCTACAGGAGCCCATTCCTTCATCATTTGAATTCTAATATAAGGCGGATTTCCAATTACCGCATCAAAACCGCCTTTGGCGAAGACCTCTTTAAATTCATCCTCCCATATAAATGGATTGATCCTCTCCAGCTCTTCCTGGGAGAGATCGGGCTTATCTTCAAGGATATCCCAACCGATTAGGGAATTGCCACATTTTATATTATTTCCAAGATCTGGCAGAGCCCTCTCATCTGAATACATGTTGAGATCGGTGATGGTGGCCTTATTTTCTCCTTCCAAGACCTTGAGGAGGAGGGAGAGCTTTGTCACCTCCACGGCCTGAGTGTCTATATCCACGCCATAGATGTTGTTGAGGAGGATCCTCTTCCTCTCGGCGGTCTTCAGATGCCATTCTCCCGCCCTCTCCTCGATGGGGAGGGTCGCCACCGAAGCCCTCTCCCAGATCTTCTTCGATCGGGACCTGGCGTTCTTCCCTGGCCTCTCGATCGGAGACGGGAGGAGATTTTGCACCCCGTTTGATGTCGGCTTCTCTCCAGCATCCAAGAGAGGGACGAGATGGGCCTTGTACCAGTCGAGGTGCCAATCCAAGAGGTGCTGATAGGCCACTATCAGAAACGACCCCGAACCGCAGGCGGGATCGAGGATGCGAAGGTCAGAGGCCTCCTTGGGGGTCTTCCCCTCCAAGAGCTTGCCGACGGTGTTTTTAACGATATAATCTACAATATATGATGGAGTATAATAAACGCCTCCTGCCTTCCTCACCTCAGGCTTCTCCACCACGCTCACTTTGTGGCTCTCGTCCAGCTGGATGACCTTCCCCAGGAACTGCTCGTAAACGTGACCAAGAATATCGGCAGGGATCTCAGAGAAGACGTAGGGGCTGTCAGGATAGTATAAGCTTTGAATTATATTCTTAAGAACATTGTCCTCGATCTTTATCGACGGGGTGATGGCGTCGAAGTTGTTCCTCTCCTCCTCAGGATGGAAGTGGAACAGCCCCGAATTGTACCTCTTATCGGCCTCTTCGAAGAGTTCAAACAGCCTCTTATATACATCATCCCCATCAAGAAGCCCCTTCAACCGCTCGCTGTCCTCAATAGACCGATCCTCACAGATCCTTAGAAATAGAATCCTGTCGATCGTCATCTGGACCGCATAGTTCAGGCTCTTCTGAGAGATCTCTGGATTCATCTTAGTGATGCTCGCCGCCAGAGCATTTCGCCAATCAGAGATGTCCTCCAGAAGAGCGTCGTCGACTTTTTTTCCTTTTGGCGGAGGGATGGAGCCGAGGGAGCCTCTCTGAACGGCCTCTTTGGAGAACAACGAGGCGATCTCGTCCCATCTCTTTTCATATTCATAATATTTTATTAATAATAATCTAGACTTTTGTGGCTTATCAAATTTGAACGGTTTGATCCTGCAATCGTAAACGGCAAACTCTTCAAAGTCGGTTACAATGGCAAGCGGCAGGGTAGAAGAGTATGCATAACGCTTTATCTGGAATGCTGGGATTATTCCTCCTTCAATATTCACTGAAGGTTTTTTGGCGTCCAGAAAGAACTTCCTCTCCCTGTCAAGCCAGAAGCTATAATCGGGCCTCTGGGTCTCCCCCTCTGACCTCAAGGTATCTTCAAACCTGACCTCTCTCTGATCTGGGGGGTTATTGCTCTTATTTCGGACATCCCAGCCTAGAGCTTCAAAAAAAGGATTTATAAATTCAATTTTAATTTCTTCTTCTTTATAACTAGATTTATATTTATCAATGACCAATTCGAATTTTTCAACCAACTCAAGGATCTTCTCCGGAACGGCCACACTCTACATCTCCAAGCCTCCGATATCAGTAATACCCGAAAAAGCTTCCGATGGATTTCGATCGGGATCTGCTTACTTCCTGCCAATAACCCGATCGCCCCGCCCATCGACACCCTATTATATCCCCCCGACGGAATTCCTCCTCCGACTCCGCCCGCCCTTCGGCGCCGCAATTCTCCCGATTATGAGGTCTCCCATGGATATCATCGAGAAGCTCCGCGATATCGTCGGCGAGAGGGCCTCCGCCGCCCCCGCCGAGAGGCTCTGCTACTCCTCCGACGCCTCCCAGGTGAGGGGGACCCCGGACTACGTAGTCCGCCCCCTCTCCACCGCGGAGGTCTCCGACGTCGTCGGCCTGGCCGCCGCCGAAGGCGTTGCGGTGACGGCCAGGGGCGCGGGGACGGGCCTCGCCGGCGGGGCGGTGCCGGTCCGGGGCGGGATCGTCCTCGACCTCTCGGGGATGAACCGGATCGTCGAGATGGATCTGGCGAATCTGGCCGTCGTCGTCGAGCCGGGGGTCGTCCAGGCCCGGCTCAACGAGACGCTGAAGCCCCATGGGTTTTTTTTCCCGCCGGACCCCGGCTCGGCAGCCTTCTGCACCCTCGGCGGCCTCATCGCCAACAACGGCTCCGGGATGAGGTCCGTCAAGTACGGGACGACCCGTAACTACGTCCTCGACCTGGAGGTCGTCCTCGCCGACGGCTCCGTCGTCAGGACGGGCTCGCGGACCCTCAAGGCGGCGGCGGGCTACGATCTGACCCGCCTATTCATCGGCTCGGAGGGGACCCTGGGGGTCATCACCCAGGCGGTCCTGCGGGTCGCGCCCCTGCCCAAGGCCCGCAGGCTCGTCATCGCCTCCTTCAATTCGGCAGAGGAGGCGGGCCGGGCCGTCGCCGCCACCTTCGCCGCCGGGATCGTCCCCTCCGCCTGCGAGATCCTCGACAGGATGACGGTGGCGGTCCTGCGGCGCTGCGACCCCTCCCTCAAACTGCCCGACGGCGACGTCCTCCTCTTCGAGGTGGACGGCTCCGAGGGGGCCGCGGCCGAGGCGGCGGCGGAGATCGCCGCCCTCTGTTCCGCCTCTTCCGGGGCCGCTGCGGCCGCTTCGGTGGCCGTCGTTGCCGGGTCCGGGGAGATGGAGGAGATCTGGGCCGCCCGCCGCCTCGTGGGGGCGGCCATCTCCCGCCTCGACCCCGCGAAGAGCCGGATCTACGTCGGGGAAGACGTCGGCGTCCCCATCAAGGAGATCCCGGCGCTGATAAGGGAGGTGGCGGAGATCTCAGACCGGTTCGGGATCCCGGCGATGAAGTACGGCCACATCGGCGACGGAAACCTCCACGTCGCCCTCTTCATCGACGTCTTGGACGAGGGGGAGTGGGCGAGGCTCGCCGGGGCGGCCGACGCCATCCACCGGGCGGCGATCCGCCTCGGGGGGACGGTCAGCTCCGAGCACGGGATCGGCGCCGCCCGGTCGGGTTACATGATGGAACAAGTGGGCTCCGGCGCCCTCTCGGTGATGAGGGCGATAAAGAAGGCGCTGGACCCGCGAGGGATCATGAACCCCGGAAAGCTCGGCCTCGACGACGGCCCGGCCGAGGTAGGGGGAAGTGGGTGTAGCACGGGGGCGGACGGGACTCCGGGGGGAACGAGTTGACCCAGGACCAGCAGGAGGCGAAGATAGACCAACGGGCCCTGGAGGTCTGCGTCCGGTGCGGCACCTGCCGGTCGGTCTGCCCCGCCTTCGAGGTCCTCGGCTGGGAGTCAAAGAACACCCGGGGCCGGGTCATGGTGGCTAAAGCCCTCGGCGAAGGGCTCGCCCCCGACGCCTCCGTCCTCGACAGCCTCAACACCTGCACCACCTGCGGGATCTGCGCCGCCAAATGCCCCGCGGGGGCTAACCCCCCCGCGATCGTCCAGGCGGCGAGGAGGGGGCTCGTCTCCCAGGGGATCATGACCGAGGCCCAGGCCGGGTTCAGAACGAAGGTCGCGGGGAGCGGCAACACCTTCGGCGAGGTCGGCGAGAGGCTCGCCTGGCTCTCGGACGCCGGCGCCATAAAAGAGAAGGCCGAGGCCGTCTACTTCGTCGGCTGCCTCGACTCCTACCGCTACCCGGTGGTGGCGGCCAAGACCTTCGATATCCTCCGGAGGTTCGGCGTCGCCCTCCTCCCGGACGAAAAGTGCTGCGGCTCTCCCCTCATCAGGACCGGCTCCTCGGCGTTGAAGGTCATCGACGAGAACCTCCGCCAGATCCGGGAGATGAAAGCGAAGACCGTCGTCACCGGATGCGCCGGCTGCCTCTCGACCCTCAAGAGCTCCTACCCTCCCGAGTTTGAGGTGGTGAGCGTCCCCGAGTTCCTCGCCGAGCGGCTCTCGGTCCTCAGACCAAGGCGGCTCGACCTGACCGTCACCTACCACGACCCCTGCCACCTGGGAAGGCACGCCGGCATCTTCGACCCCCCGCGAGAGGTGATAAAGGCCATCTGCCGCCTCGTGGAGATGAAGAGGAGCCGGGAGGATGCCCGGTGCTGCGGCGGCGGGGGCGGGGTCCGGGCCGGCTATCCGGAGCTGTCCCTGGAGATCGCAAAGCGTAGGCTCCAGGACGTGCCGGCTGGCGTCGATGCCATCGTCTCCTGCTGCCCCCTCTGCATCAGAAACCTCTCCGACGCCGGGGCCGGGGTCGGAGCCGAGGTCGAGGTGATCGACCTCGTCGATCTGGTGGCAAGAGCCATCGGACCGCCCTGAGCTGGCCGAAGAGATGAGGATCCTCGCCGACGTATCCCAGCCTTTCGGGGCGGGAGCCCTCAGGAGAGCCCCGCCATCCCGGCGTAGATGTTCCAGGCTCCGAAGGCGACGAAGTTGACGGCGATCGCCCCCAGGAGGAGGCCCATGATCCTCGTCATCACCATGATCCCCGTCAGCCCCAGGATCCGGTCGACGTACTCCGAGGACCGGAGGATGAGGTAGGTGGCGGCGAAGGTGGCGGTGATGGCCAGGAGGACCGCCCCCTTCTCGGCGGGGCCTGAAGCCGTCCCCATCAGGACGATGACGGTGGTGATCGCCCCGGGGCCGGTCAGGAGGGGGGTCGCCAGGGGGAAGACCGAGACGTCCTCCCGGTCGCTGGCGTCGGCCAGCTCCGCCTCCGTCACCTTCCTCCGGGGCTTCGCCTTCAGCATCTCGATGGCCATGATGAAGAGGAGGATCCCTCCGGCGACCCGGAGGGAGTCGACGGTCGCCCCGAAGAAGCGGAGGACGTGGTCCCCCGAGAGGGCGAAGAGGAGGGCGATGACGTAGGCGACCGCTGCCGCCCGCAAAGAGATCCTCGCCCTCTCCCCGGCGGAGGCCTCCGGGGTGAGGGAGATGAAGACCATCGTCGCCTCTACGGGGTTTACTATGATGAAGACCGAGGCGAGAGCGTAGAAGAAGTAAGCGAAATGGCCTGCCACCTCCACCATCGTCGAATCCACCCCTAAACCTTTAAACCATCGAAAATGCCCCCCTCAGGGGGGGGAGAGCTCAAGATCCGGACCCGCTCCTCCGCCGCCTCAAAACCCTGACTTGAGGCGGGGCGCCTGGGCCTCCTTCTCGGAGTCGTCCTCGCCGATCGTCTTTCCCATCTTCCCCAGGAGGAGGAGGAAGGCGGTCATCGACCATCCGGCGAGGAGGGCGTTCCTCCCGTCCCTCTTCTGTTTGGCGAGGAGGGCGGTGGCTAGCCCCGCGATCGCCGAGACGAGGTACTCGGGGGCGTCGCTGAGGAGGTGGCCCAGGGGGTCGGCCTCGGCGTCGGCGATGTCCCGGTGGAGGACCCACCGATCCGGGAACTCGTGGACGTGGGACCCCGCCGGCCCCCGGAGCTGCCGGACCGACCCCGGCACCGCCTCCCCTAGGAGCGTCTCCTTGAAGCAGTTGGGAAGGGCCGGGTACTCCTCCTTCCTGAGGACGTACTTCCTGTGGTGGGGGAGGGTCTCTATCCACCGACAGAACTCCCGGCAGGGCTCGCTGCATTCCATGAGGATCAATAGGACTTCAAGGCTTAAATATCATCCTGAGGGGGGCTTGAGGCCCGGAGATCTGGGGGGTCGGATGCGGTAGAGATCATCAAATTGGAGGATCGAACGATGGCTGAAAAAGGGTACGAAGGTGGTTTCAGAGGTAGGGGGAAGAGCCCCCGTCCCCTCACCTGGTGTAGAATACCACGATCAGCATGATCAGCAGAAAGAGGCTGAAGATGGCGATGCAGGGATACCGGCGCAAGGTCTCTCTTATGTCCATGAAAACACCTTCTATATATTCCGCCTTTTCCCGATTTATATCTTTTCGGGGGCCTTCACCAGTACCCCTCCAGCCTCAATGCGACCATTTCGATCCGCCGGTCGACCTTTCGAGATCCGATGATCCCTGCGGGGAGGGCCTCCAGGATCGCCCCGATGTAGGCCCTCTTCGCCTCCATCAGACCGGAGACGTCGGCCCCGCCGATCTCGGCCAGGAGCCGCTCCGCCGCCTCCCTCGACCGGCCGATTATTTTCCTCCAGACCTGCTTCGAGCGGGTCCAGCTGTTTGATAGAGTTCAGGCATCCTTAAAAGCCTCAAATCACCAGGAATAATCGATAGCTTCAGGAGGGGGATGATAAATTTTTGTTGAAAGATATTATACAGATAATACGGAATATTTTATTAAGGGATGAATTGATTAAACGAGATCAGATCATTATGTAGCAGCACTTCGTCAGTAAAGAAGTACTATTAATCCATATACAATATAAATTTCTGCTATAAATTCCAACTATAAAGTTCGTTGATTCGATCGATGATATTACATATACATAATAATATATTTTCTTGTACTAGTTTTCCACTTTGACAGAAATAGATATATATCATGAACTATAACTAAAGTAAAAAATTGGCTGGAGTGTATATATGCAATATACTATATCTGGACGCATACGCGAGCTTGAAAGCCATCTCGGCATCAGTGGATTAATTGTCCGATCCTATGATAGAGGCAGAAGATATGACAAGTCCCTTAAAACGACTATAACTGATTCCGATGGTAGTTTTAAAATGGTTTATCAGAAAGACGCAGCTCCAGACCTGTTTGAGGCCCGTCCTGAGATATTCCTCCGCATCTTCACGCCACCTTTTCGTTTCCTGATGGATACCAAAGAGAAGATGCAGTGGGGTGCGAAAGATGAAGAGCATATCGAGCTAGAGATACCTCGCGAAAAGCTCGGCCAGCTCTCTCCCTCCGGCCCTGACGGCATTGTCGAGGCGGGGGTAAATCTCTTACAGAGCGATCTGAAGATGGAGAAGGTGGATATGCTCGACATCCCGCGCCTGCCTGGATGGGATAACGGAGGGCTGATAGGAGCGCCTTCGCTGCCAGAGAAGATCCAATACATCGTCCTGCCTCTTGGAGCAAAGGTCCTCAAGGTGGAGGTTCAGCCGGGCAGATCGATACGTCTGCCGGCGGAGGTTAATCCACTACCGGTCAGGGCACCAAAGCAGGACTGGGGAGACCGGATAGACCCAGAACCCATCTTCCCCGGGAGTGTTTCCCTCATGCAGGTCTATCCCAGCTATCTGAAGCAGACGAAGCCGTACCCAGCAGATATGGTCGTCCGGTTATCGATCAGACAGAAAGAGTCTGTTCAGATCCTCAGGATGCTCGTCCGGCCCGTCCAGTTCGATCCCGTCAAGCGCAACTTCATATTCCACCCGAACCTGCGCTACACTGTTCACTATGATTTACAGGAGGCCCGACCTGCTGAGAAGGCACTTGCGGCTGATCGCACGTTCAGACAGCGCAGATTGCAGCGGATCCAGTCTGTTCTGGATAGGGATCACGTCTTCATGGCCAAAGATGTTGGGTCTGGCGTTAAGGAAGTGGTCGATCTTCCAAGCATACCCTATGTCATCATCACCGATAATTCTACATGGCCTGAGAAGGGCACAGACGGGAACGGTGCCCCCGAAAAAAATGACCCTCGAAAGAAGGCTTTAAATGTTAATGGACCCGGGCCAGTAGAGCACTTCGAGCGGCTGGCGGAATGGAAGACATCACGCGGCATGCGCACACGAGTTGTGACCGTTGAGTCCATCCTCGCAGGAGATTATGGAGATTTTGCACATGCCAACTCTGCAAATCCTGCTCGGGATCTTCAGGAGGTTATCCGCAACTTCATCAAATGGGCTCATAATAACTGGGGCCTTGAATATCTGCTGCTCGGAGGCTCCCTCGAAATAGTCCCCATGAGAAAATTGCTCGGTTATGCAACCTGCAAAGGAAAATATCCTGGCTGGGATTTTTGTGATTATGGGGAGGACATAGAAGCTTCAAGAACAAATCCACCACCAAGAGGACGCGTCTTGGTTGGAAATCCCAAAAAAGCTCGCCTCTGTCACGAGTGCAGATTTTTCACCGTTAACTCCCTGACGAAGCTATGCAGCTCCCGGGGAAAAGTGATAAAATTCAAGGAAAATAGAAGGGAGATCGGCAATGGTGAACTTGGGTGGTACTTCACAAAGAGGGATTATCGTCCGCTATACGAGGACAACAATCAGGATTTAAAGGGGGAGCCTGAACCATATAATTCCGAAAAGGGTTACTCTGAGACACCCAAGGACACACCGGTATGTAACCTCATAGTTGAGGGACCTGAGTCAGACATAAACGATGATTTTTATTGGATACTTGAGAAGGATAGGCTGATTCCCTCTGATCTCTACTACGCCTGTATGGACTCGGAGCCGTCCGATAAACACGACTTCGATCTATTCGATAATGGCTATTATGGCCAGTACCGTTGGGTGGACGATGAAACCGGCGAACACGGCGAAGAGACTCCTGTCGACAGCTCCGATCCCAGCATCCCCGACATCTGGGTGGGGCGCGCTCCCGTAAGGACAGGTGAAGACGCTCGCTCCTTTGTCGATAGAGTCTTGACGTATGAACGTCTTCAGACACCAGTTGGAGATAACGAAGTCCCTGAAGTCGTCGATCCCACCTACCTGAAGCGGGTGATTATGGCAGTAGACCTCGAAGAGGATACTACGAACAATCTCTGGCAGGACCCAGACCGGATTAGGGAAACACCAGATAGCGGAAAATTCATCTATTCGGTGCAGGATGACTTTGTTCTGATCCACCTCCAAGAAAAACTGTTTCAAGTGCTGAGAGATTTGTGGAAAGAATCCAATTTCCACGTAGTTGCGAGATTCTTCGAGGCCGATAGAGAGTTCGGGACAGATATCAGCTGCATCTATGACGATGGGTCATCGGTCCCAATTACAGGATTCTTGAGCTGGCGTTTCGTAGAGCGGAGGGTTGGTATGGGGCGAAAGTACTATTGGGGTTCCTCCAGCACTCCCACCGAATATGTAAAGCTGACGGGATCGGCCCTCAAAGTTGCTCCCAAGAGAATAATTTGGTTCTATGGCTATCCCCGTGGTGATACCTGGACCAGGCAGGCAGAGGGCATGCGCAATTGCCTCTCGGGACTTTTCGGAGAATTCGACGACTACCAGCGATACTACTCGGACTATAAGGAGGTTTGGGGGACTGCGAGCTTGCCGCCCGCTCAGCCACTGAAGGTGGAGAACATCCGTGCAGCTCTCGACAGGGGGTGTCATCTAGCCATCCTGCAGAGTCACGGTAACCCAAGCAGGTGCGCTATGGTCTGGTGCGATGAAGGGCACGGGGCCCGCGATGATTTTAAGAATCACAATGAATACTTCATCGCGGTAGCTTATAGCTCATGTCACACAGCCGAGCCGGACGCTTATATCAATGATGTCCATACGCCCGAGAACAGAAATCAATCTCTGGGAGAGAAGCTGGTCCTGCATCCAGGTGGTGGTGCAGTGGCCTATATCGGCAATACTCGCATGGGCTTTGGAAATGATGCCCGGCATAAAGCCTTCTGGAGGAGCCTATATCGCAATGGACGATTGGGACCTGCGGCAGGAGACCAGAGCTGGCCAGATCGAGATTTATGGTCGGTCTACGAGCGGATACTGTACGGAGATCCGGAGATGCGCGTCTGGACGAAGGTGCCAAAAAAATATCAGGTCGTCCGCCCGGACTATCTGGAGCTACCGTATGACGGACCCTTTGAGGTCTGCGTATTGAATAAAGACTCGCCCATGGCTCTGCAGAGAGTGACTCTGATGGGTGGGTGGACCAATTCTTCGCAGGAGCCCGTGGTCCTGGAGTCCAGACTGACAGATGGCCAGGGCATGGCATCTTTTAAACCATCCATCCCTCAAGATTTGACAGAGATCACCTTAACGGTCGTGTCTTCCGAATTCGGGACCGGAAAGGGGAACTTCGTGCCTTATGTCGCAAAAGTGCCTGTAATCAAGCTCCAGCAAAGCTGGCGACGATGCACCAAGTGCCATGGGCTATTCAGCAATACTAACCCCCGTTATAACCATTGTCCTGTGGATGATGGCCCCCATGAAGAGGCGAGTGGAGAACGTTATGTCTTGGTCTATGATTCCCCGGATGCTCCCGGTCAACAGGGATGGCGCAGGTGCACGAAGTGCCGCAGCCTATTCTTTGCTGGAGACAAGGAAAAGGCAGGGAAGTGTCGTGACGGAAATGAGCACATTGGGGAACACTTAAAGTACGCCATTGGAATGGACCCCTCTATAACGGACGATCCGATTCCATGGCGCTGGTGCGATAAGTGTCAGGTGCTCCATCGTCCCAGCGGATCGACCACCGGTCCATGCTACAAGAAGGGAGAGAGACACAATGCAAGCGGATCCAGCTACTTCCTTCGTAAAGCATAACGTATGAAATCACACGCAGAGAGAGAGCATACAACAGAATAAGCAAACGGGCTGCGCCGATGGCGCAAGCTCCCTTTTTCCTTAGGATGAGCTCTCTCTGCAAAGGCCGGGCCGTCGTCTTTGGAGGAACGGGAGAGACTGGAATTATCATTGTCTGCTGCATCGCCTCTGATCCAGGCAGAATTGGCCGAGACATCCCCGTCTTGACTCAATCCTTGAGGCCATCAGGTCTGATTCGATCTATCTTTTTCCTCGATCTCCTGACGGCAGAAACCGGATTATCTGATCGATGGAGGCGAAGGACAATAAAAAACGCTTCTGTCCTCCGCCGTCTCCACGAGTGTCCTGTATATCATCATCGAGAGGTCGTCGGGGCTGCATCCGCCGGGTTTTATTCGGACCCCCGGATCGACCTTTGGCATGACCGCAGACGCGGGCACTCCGATGAAGACGCTATGAAAGAGATAGGAGAAAAGGATGCCCATCCTGTCACTTGGTGTATATTACCACTATCAGCATGATCAGCAGAAAGAGGCTGAAGATTACGATGCAGGGATACCGGCGCAAGGTCTCTTTTATGTCCATGAAAACACCCTCTCTCTATCTTGACTGAGGTTTGATTTATATCTTTTTGGGGATCGCCTATTACCAGTACCGCACCAGCTTCGCCCGGACGGCTTCGATGGCCCGATCGACCTGGGGCGATCCGATGATCCCTGCGGGGAGGGCCTCCAGGATAGCCCCGATGTAGGCCCTCTTCGCCTCCATCAGCCCGGAGACGTCGGCCCCGGCGATCTCGGCCAGGAGCCGCTCCGCCGCCTCCCTCGACCGGGCGATGGAAGCCTCCAGCTCCTTTTTAGCTTCCTCGGGATCGACGGCTCCGGTGGAGGGATTATCACGGATCTCGTGGATCTCTCCGGCTAGGTCGACGACCGCCTCGATCAGCTGGCCGAAGGCGCTGGTCTCGGCGTCGCACTCCCCGCCGTGGGTCTCGGCGTAGCCGCAAGACCCGCAGCGGTTCGCGCCCGCGTTTTGGACGCAGAAGGGGCAGGCCTCCGGCCTCAGCGGCAGCGAGTCGAGGAGGAACATCGCCGTCGCCCTGCCGAACCTCTCGGCCTCCCGGCCCGTCCCGACCCTCGCGAGGCCCGCCTCGAGCCGGTCGAGCCGCCTCAAGAAGAGGAGGCCTCGCGCCTCCACCGCTCCCCTCGCCTCCTCCAGGGACCGGGGGCGGATCTTCGCCGCCGCCCTCGCCTTATCCTCAGGGCTCGCCATAGCCGACCCCATCGAGCCCCGGGGTCATAAGCCCTTCCTCCACCGGTCTGGTCATCTCCGCCCTTCGGGCGAGATTCAGCAAACGGGATATACGACGGCGGCAGATCTCCCGGAGGAAGAGGAGAAGGAGGAGGAGAGAGTTGAGGAGGCAGATCCTGCGGGGCCCCGCCCTCTCGGGGAAGACGGAGAGGCTGATGGCGGCGATGGCGGAGGCCCACCGGGAGGACCCCACCTCCTACACCTTCATCGCCCCAACCCCGGAGGAGGCGGAGAGCTTCGCCGAGAGGTTCGCCCGGGCGCTGAAGGGGCCCGTCCCCGCCGGAAACTTCGTCACCCTCTCGAAGGTAGCCGAAGACCTCCACCGGCTCGCCCACCCCGGCGAGGTGCTCCTCAGCAGGAGCGTGGTGAACCTCCTCGCCGCCGACGCCTTCTCCGACCTCCCCGCCGATGAGCTGGGGGTCTTCTCCCCCCTCCGATCTTCGGCCACCTTCGCCCGCTCCGCCGCCGAGGCGGCCTGGGACCTCGCCATCCGGGGCGAGGCCGAGATCGCCGACCTCCTCGCCTCCGAGGAGGCGCTAAATCTCGCGAGGGCGGTCCGGAGGGGGGTCGAACGGGTCCGGGGACGGGGGGTCTTCGACCTGGCCGACGCCTACCGCGGATTCGATCCGGCCGGCGCTATGGAGGAACTCCGGAATAGGTACGGGACCCGCCTCTTCGCCGACGGCATAGCCGACCTTCCGGGGGCGGAGATGGGGTTTCTCCTTCGCCTTCTGCCCCTCTTCGAGGAGGCGACGATCACCCTCGACCCCGCCCTCTGGAGCCGGGGAGGGCTGGAGGAGTTCCTCGCCCTTCTGGCCGAAGGGGGGTTCGAGGAGATCGAATGCCGCCCCCGGGACGAGCCCCTATCGAAGGGCCTCGACTCCTTCCTCCTGGATGGACCGCCCCACCCGGCCTCCGACCTCCGGGGCCTCGTCTCCGTCGAAAGCCACCCCGACCCGGAGGCGGAGACCTTCGCCCTATGCCGGGAGGCGAAGAGGCTGATCTCCGAGGGGCTCCGCCCCGAGGATATATCGATCGTCGTCGCCGACCCCGCCACCCGGGGGCGCGAGATCCTCCGGGCCCTTCAGGACGCCGGAGTTCCGGCGAGGCTCCTCGCCGGGGAGAGCCTCCTGGAGAAGAAGACGGTACAGGTTCTCCTCCTCCCCTTCAGGGCGGCGGCCTCGGGATACCCCCCCGAGCTGATCCTCACCCTCCTCGACGGCTCCCTCCCCACCTCACCCCGGGAGCTGGAGGCCCTCGCCTCCGCCGCCGGCCTCCTCCTCCTGCCGGCGGGCGACCTCGCCTCGGCCCGCCGGAGCTGGATCGCCGCCCTGGCGGAGCACCAGTCCGCCCTCCGGGAGATGGAGCGGGTCCTCGCCGCCGACGAGACGGTTCTGGAAAGCGAGGTGGCGGCGGCGGCCCGGCGGGCCGAGTCTTGCGCCCTCGTCATGAGCCGATCCGAGGAGCTCTTCGACCGCCTCGCGTCGATGGAGGCGGCGATCGACGGCTCCGGCCTCGCTGCGGTCGCCTCCGAGCTGGGGCGGCTGATCGAGCTTCTCCGGCCGAGGCTCTCCGACTCCGATGGAGATGTGCCTGCCCTCGATGGGTTTGAGGAGGCGGTGACGAGGACCGCCCTGACCCTGGAGGCCCTCGGCCGGGCCGACCTCCCCCTCGACCGGCTCCTCTCCATCCTGGTGGCGGCCCTCGGGGTCCCGGCCTGGGCCGGATCCGCCCGATCCGGGGCCGTCGAGATCCTCTCCCCCGCCCTCTCCTCGAAAAGGTACCGACGGGTGAAGTTCGTGGCGGGGTTCAACGACGGCCTCTTCCCCAGCCGATCGGCAAACCCCCTCTACGGGCTGAACGACCTCTCCTCCGGGAGGGGAGAGAGAAACCTCCACCTGAGAAACGACCGGATCGAGCGGTACTGGCTCCGGAAGGCGATCGCCTCCTCCTCCCGGACCGTCGTCACCTATCCGAGGGCCTCCCGGGAGGGGGCGCCCCTCGTCCCCTCCCTCTGGCTGGAGAGGATGGCAGGGGTTTCTCCCGCCGCCGAGGCGGAGGAGGAGCCATCGAAATCGCCGACGATCCTGAGCCGGCGCCACCTGAGGGTGGAGTACGCCCGAGCCATCGCGGGGGGCGGCCGCCTGGAGGTCCCGGCGGATCTCCTTGGAGAGGTCGATCCCCTCCGCCTCCGGGCCGGGGAGCCCCCCTTCCAGTGGAGGATCGAGGACCCCGGGGTCTCCTCGACCCTGGTGGTGAGGAGCTTCAGCTACTCGAAGCTCCGGGACTATCGGAGCTGTCCCTTCCGGTTCTTCCTCACCCGCGCCCTGGGGATCGAGGAGCCGGCCCCCGGAAGCCTCGAGCTCACCCCCCTGGAGAGGGGGACCGCCTACCACGCCGTCCTCAGGGCCGTCGGGGGGGAGGCCCCTCCCGGCGCCGACCTTCGGGAGGGGGGAGGAGAGGACCTGGTCCGCGGGGAGGTGGAGAGGACGGCAGCGAGGTTCCTCGCCGACGAGAAGGTCAGGAGGATGGAGGCGGTCCGCCGGAGGATCGTCAGCGCCGTCGCCTCCGACCTCCTCGGCTATCTCAGATTCGAGGCGGAGGATCCGGTCAGGGCCGCCGTCGGCCGACGCCGGATGGCGGAGGTCCCCTTCAGCCTCGAGCTATCGAGGATGGGAGAGCTCCTCCCCCGCTCCGCCGAGAGTTACGGGGACCTCACCTTCCGGGGGAGGATCGACCGGATCGACCTCGGCGCCCCCGGGAAGAAGGGCGAGATCGAAGTCGTCCTCTCCGACTACAAGTCCTCCACCTCCGGCGCCGAGTGGGAGCAGCTCCAGCTCTACTCCCTCGCCCTCCTCGCCCTCGGCCTCCCCGAGGTCCCAGCCCGGCCCGGATCGATGAGGGCCCTATTCCGGATCGTCCGGAGGCCGGGGATCTCCCGGGTCCTGGAGGTCCATGCCGGGGAGGGAAGGATGGTCCGGCAGAGGTCGAAGCCAGACCCCACCTTCGCCGAGGTGGACGGGGAGCTCCGAGAGGCCCTGGACGGGATCTTCCAGGGGAGAGAGTTTCGGCGGGCTGCCGAGGTGGAGGGGTCGACGGGAGGGTGCTGGGGGTGCCCCTTCGAGGTGGAGCCCTGCGCCATCGCCGCCTGGATGGCGGGGGAGGGGTCCCGATGAAGGGCGACCTATTCATATCGGCGAGCGCCGGGACGGGGAAGACCTACACCATATCCAAGAGGTACCTCGAGATCTTCGAGGAGGCCTTCCAGGCGGGGGAGGAGATCTCCGTCGGGGAGGTGGCGGCGATAACCTTCACCAGGAAGGCGGCGGGGGAGATGAAGAGGAGGATCGTCGAGGGGATCCGGGAGAAGACAGATCCCCGGTGGACGGGCCTCCTCTATTCCATCCCCTTCGCCTGGATCGGGACGATCGACTCCTTCGCCGGCCGGATCCTGGCGGAGAACGGGGCCCTCGCCGGGATCGATCCCGGCCTCCGGGTGGAGGCCGCCGCCGGCTCTTCGGCCCTCGTCCGGAGGGTGGCCCTCCGGACGGTCTGGGAGAACGAGGCCCTGGCGGAGCCGATCCTGAGGGTCGCGGGCCTCGACGACCTCCTCGGAGCCCTCGCCGTCGGCGTCGATGGGAGGGGGAAGGTCATCGCCGCAAGGCCGGCGGGGGCCGTCGAGGGGGGCCTCCCCCTCGTCGAAGACCCGGCCAGCGCCGCCTCCCTCGCTGAGGCGAACCGGGCCTTCCTGGAGCTCTTCCGCCGCTTCGACGGAGCCCGCCGCCGGGAGATGGATCGGCTCGGCCAGACGGACTTTCTCGGAGTCCTCCTCGCCCTCCGGGATCTCCTCCTGGATAGCCCCGCCCTGAGGGCGCGGCTCTCCGGCCAGTTCCGGTACATCATCGTCGACGAGTTCCAGGACACCGACCACCTCCAGAAGGAGATCGTCGACCTCCTCCGAGGGAGAAAGACGCGCGTCGTCTACGTCGGCGACGCGAAGCAGTCGATATACAGGTTCCGGGGGGCGGAGGTGGAGGTCTTCGCCGAGGCGAGGCGGGAGGTGGAGGCGGGGTCCGGAACCGTCCTGGAGCTCTCAACGAACTATCGGTCCCACCCGGGGGTCCTCGACTTCGCCAACCGCCTCTTCGCCGGGATCTTCGATGGAGCCGGCATCTCCGGCGGTCCGGAGTACAGCCCTGTTATTCCCCTGCCGGTGGCGGGAAAGACCGGCGACCTCCCCCGGGCGAGGATCCTCTTCCACCCCGAGGACGAGGGGAAGGCCGCCGCCCTCTTCATAAGGAGGATGGTGGGCAGGGAGTTCGACTTTCTGGATAGGAAGGAGGACGGATCCGGCGGCGTGAACCTCGTCCCGGAGAGGCGGAAGGTCAGATACAGAGACTTCGCCCTCCTCCTGAGGAAGCTTCGGGGCGGGACGGGGGACCGGTACGCCAAGGCCCTGAGGGAGATGGGGATCCCCTGCTACGTCGTCGGGGAGGCTGGTTTCTTCGACCTCCCCGAGGTCCGGGGGCTCGTCTCGATCCTCAAAGTCCTGGCAGACCCGGCCGACGACCTCGCCATGACGGCCGCCCTCCTCTCCCCGGCCGTCGGCCTCGACCTCCAGGACCTGGCCCGGCTGAAGGCGAGGGCGAAGGCGAAGGCCATCGCCGGGGAGGGGGAGACGGATCCAGAAGGCCGCCCCCGCTCCCCACCCACCGGCAGCCCCGGGGCCCCCCTCTTCGACGCCCTCGGCGGGATCGAGGAGGGAGATCTCTCCCCCGAGAGGGCGAGGCGGGTCGGGCGGCTGAGGGAGGTTCTGGAAAATTTCGCAGATCGTAAAGAACTCCTGACCCCCTCCGCCATCCTGGAGGAGGCGGCAGAGCTCCTCGATTACGAGGCCCACCTCGCCCTCGCCGACCCCCTGAGGAGGAGGACCGCAAACCTCCGGAAGCTGATGGACTCCTCGAAGGCCCTGGACGGGGCGGGGCTCTCCCTTCGGGAGGTGATCGAAAGGCTCGACGGCTCCGGGCTCGAGGACGTGGAGCCCGCCTCCGTCGAGGGCGAGGAGACGGACGCGGTGAAGGTGATGACCGTCCACAAGGCGAAGGGGCTTGAGTTTCCGATCGTCATCGTCGCTGAGACCTCCTGGAGCGATCCGGCGACCCCGCCTCCCTTCCTCCTGAGGAGGGGGGGCGACGGCGGGAGTGGGCCCATCTTCTCCCTCCTCCCGGAAGAGAAGGCCGGGGAGGGGACGTTCCTCTCCGAGATGGCGGAGGAGGAGAGGAGGCGGGAGGCCGAAGAGGAGGAGAGGAGCCTCTACGTCGCCGCCACCCGGGCGAGGGACCTGTTGGCGATCACCCTATCTGGCCCCAAGAGGCGGGGGGCGAGGCCCTGGCGGGACCTCCTCGCATCCATCGTCTCCGGAGAGGACGGAAACCCGGAGGTCACCCCCGCCTTCTTGGGGGTCCTCGAGGTCGTCAGGGCGGCGGATCTGGAGCCCGGGGAGGACGGCCCCGCCCCCGGGGGCGAGGGGTCTGCCATCCTCCCGGACCTCACCCTCATCGATCCGATGGAGGTCGAGGACGGGAGCCTCCGGATCTCTCCGACCCGCCTCGTCGATCCGGAGGAGCACCAGCCCTTCCGGCCGGGCCGGCCCCCGCTCGCAAGCCTGAGGCGGCAGAGCTGGAGGTGAAGCTGGAGGTGGAGATGGAGACCGGGGAGGCGGACCTCGCCGATGAGGAGGAGCCCCTGGAGCCGAAGGACCTGGGGAGGCTCGCCCACCAGATTCTGGAGAGCCTCGGCGTCGGCGGCCAGACCCTCGAAGCCCTCGGATCGGCGGAGCGGCCCCGCCGCCCCCCCCACCTCCTGGCCGGAAGGTTCACCGAGGACGAGCTTCGGGAGGTCTGGACCGTCCTCGACGGGCTGAAGGGCCACCGCCTCGTGAGGGAGATCGAGGCCGCCGAAAAGACGAGGACGGAGTACCAGATCCTCCGCCCCTTCGGGGGGCACACCCTCGTCGGGAGGGTCGATAAGCTGGTGAAGACGAGAGAGGGGTGGCATATCGTCGACTTCAAGTTCGCCGACTCCTCCGCCCACGCTCCCGCCTACGAGTTTCAGATGAAGTTCTACCTCTACCTCGCCCGGGAGATATTCCGGCCTATGCTGGGGGCGCGGCTCTTCTACCTCAAGGACGGGGGCGTCCGGGATGTCCGGCTCGAAGATGAGGAGGTGGAGGGGTTTGAGGAGGAGCTCCGGGGGAGGATCGAGAGGCTGGGGGCCTCCTCTGGCACAGAACTTAATTATCCGGACTGAGATAGGGAAGGCTGCGAGGTCGGCAGAGATGGCGGTTCCAGATTTTCAAAGATTGATGCTCCCCCTCTTGAGGGTCTTGGGAGATGGTGAAGAGCACAGCCTTCACGAGGTGATAGAGAGCCTGGCAGATCAGTTTGAGCTGACCGACGAAGAGAGGCGCGAGCTCCTCCCCAGCGGAAGGCAGGCGAAGCTAGCCAACCGGGTGGGTTGGGCCAGGACGTACATGAAGAAGGCTGGACTTTTGGAGAGCACGGGGAGGGGCAAGTTCCGGATAAACGATCGAGGTCTCTCGATCCTGAGATCCGACCCGGCTGAGATCAACGTCAAGTCTCTTGAGCAGTTTCCAGAGTTTCAGGAATTTCATCGTAGATCCTCCAAAGATGACGACATCGATCTCAACGATGATGTCACTGAGAAGACGAGAACCCCCGAGGAGATCCTGGAGGCCGGCTACCAGAACCTGAGGAGGGATCTGGCCCAGGACCTTCTCGATCGGATAATGGGATGCTCTCCTGAGTTCTTCGAGAGGCTCGTGGTGGACCTGCTGGTGGCGATGGGCTACGGCGGATCCCGAAGAGATGCCGGGGAAGCCGTCGGCAGGAGCGGCGACGGCGGGATCGACGGGATCATCAAGGAGGATAAGCTCGGCCTCGACGCCGTCTACATCCAGGCCAAGAGGTGGGAGGGGACGGTTGGAAGGCCCGCGGTCCAGGCCTTCGCCGGAAGCCTGATGGGAAACCGGGCAGGGAAGGGTGTCTTCATCACGACGTCTCAGTTCACAAAAGAGGCGAACGATTACGTCAAGGGGATCCAGCAGCCTAAGATAGTCCTGATCGATGGAGAGCAGCTCGCCCAGTTCATGATCGATCATGACATCGGCGTCGCCGACGTCGCCACCTACAGGGTCAAGAGGGTCGATCTGGACTACTTTGGGGAGGAGTGATCCGCCTCTTCGGCGAGCCCTTGTCGGCAACCTTCATCAGCCCAAGGCTTGCCGCCTTGAGATGGCGCGATCTCGCTTGAGCATCCGAACTCGCGGTCTTGGCTTGGAGAGGACTACCGGATGATCCGGGGGTCCAATCCGCCAAAGAGAGGCCGCGTTTAGATCTCTTTTTTCCCCTCACCCCACCAGCTGTAAGTAGACCACCCTCACCGAAGTGAAGCCGCTGGAGGTGATGACGTCGGGGTTGTACTCCTGATAGATCGAAAGGAGCTGGCCACTACTGTCGTAGGTTACGACCTCTCGGAAGTCGACCTGGTTTGTCATCTCCAGGGCGATCCCGCTCGCATCGTTCTGGATCACTGCCACCCTCATCCCGGTGTCGGGATCGGTGTCAACTATGCCGGTGCCGAGGGAGCTCGCCTCTGGTGGTATGAAGCCCCCCATCAGCTGAGAAACTCCGTAGACGGTCTTGACATAGGGCGCTTGGTCTTGGTAGATGGTATCCTCCCTCGCCTCAGCAAATCGATGGTGAACTGACCCCATAGACATCTTGACCGCCAGAGGGGATGCCACAGGAGCAGCTCCTTGAATCTGGCTCTGAGACTGGCCCTGATAATAGTAGACTTGCCCTGCCTCCAGCCATGAGGGGAGGCTTCCATCCGCCCAGGGTATGTTCACCTTCCGGAGGTTCTTCAGCTCATAGATGGCGTGGGTGCTTCGGGAACTGGTCACTACGCCCGCATCCATCCCGAGGGACGTATAGTCCATCGTGTGGTAGAGCATCAGCCCCGATTCCAGGTCGTAGACGAGGGCCATCTCCAGCCCTTCATTCCGGTAATCGAACCTGATCGCCTGATACTCCTCCCCCCCGACGGTCACCGGGAGGCGCTGGACCGTCATCCTATCGCCGGCCTCTTCAGGGATCCCGTTCAACACTTCGGGGCTGGCCCAGAAGTCGCCGCAGCCCTGGGGGACGACCGACCCAAAGCCGACGAGCTTTCTCATCCCCCCCTGGAGGTACGGGGCGTAGGGTTTGGTGTTGGTCGCCGCTACCCCGTCCTCCAGGGCCACGACGTCCACCTGAGATAAACCGTGCCCTGTAGATCCAGTGGTCCACTCGATCTTCTCGCTGTACTCGGATTCGGGAGTGCTGGCGATGACGGAGTAGGTGGCCCTCGTCCCCTCCGTCAGCCAGGATGGCGCTGGAGCGGTGGCCAGCTCCGGATATCTCAATACCAGGGGATTTTCCATGCCGCTGGGGAGGGTCGGCGCTCCATCAACATTTAGAGAAGCTGCGGTCATGAGGACGAGCAGCAGCACCGGTTTGACCATGACCTCTATTCTCATCGGATTTCACCTCTGAAATCTTCTGGACGGCAAAACTGGCGGGAGGCCTCGAAGATGGCTGGTCAGGCCTCTCCCCAGATCGAGCTTCAACCCCCAACGAGATAAATTTTTTGGATCCGATGAGAGGCGGCCTCCGGGCCATGTGGAGAGAAGGCCGATGAAGGCCCCTCAGGATCCGCTCAGGGATGCGGATCCCTTTCAGCCCCCGGGGATTAACCCTATGGATGATTGTCGGCTAGCCGCCGCCTCGGCGGCGATGAACTACCGCTCCCAGTACCGCCATCTCTCCGGACCTCGAGGCCGACGGCCCGGGGAATATATCCCGAGCCTCCTCGCAAGAGAGGGGGTTATAGAGGGATTCGACCCTCTGAGCCCTGGAGGGCGAAGCTAATATATCTCTATGCATACATACACAGATGCATGGGGACCAGGACCCTTTCGATAAGGGAAGAGACCTACGAGATGCTGAAGCGCGAAAAGAGAGAGGGAGAGAGCTTCAGCGACGTCATCGACAGGCTGATGAGGCGGTAGAAGTTCAACCTCGCAGATTACTTCGGCGCCATCGAGGACGAGGAGCTGCTGAGGGGACTTGAAGAGGACGCGAGGAAGATCAGAGAGCTATCGAGGTCGAGGGTATGATCGTCCTCGACACCAGCGCCCTCATCGACCTCTTCAGAGGATCTGAAGAGATCAGAAAATTCGTCGGCGAGGACGCGGCCACCACCATGATAAGCTGCTACGAGATCTTCGCCGGGATCAGCCACAGAAGATCTGAGAGGGAGGAGCAGTTCTTCAGGCGATTTTTCTCCGGCATCGACGTATTGGACTTCGAAATGAGGGCTGCCGAAAAGGCTGGCGCTATTATGGGCCAGCTCCTGGGCCAGGGGACCCCCGTGAACGCCCTGGACGTTTTGATTGCGGGCATCGCTATAACAAACGGTGCGGAGAGGCTGATATCCCGGGATCGAGATTTTGAGAAGATCTCCCAGGTCTCAGAGCTGGCGGTCTTAATTTACTGATCGTCCCAGCCTCGAAAAGCTACCGGCTAGCCGCCGCCTTTGAGGCGATGAACTCCCGGATCAACTTCGCGCCCAGGGAGGCGGTCTGCCCCCCGTCGTACTGGGGGGCGATCTCGTTTGCATCCAGGCCTACGGCCTTCGGCGCCACCTTCTCGACAATGTGCCGAACGTCCCAGGAGGAGAGGCCGAAGGGCTCGGGGGTCCCGACCCCCGGAGCGAAGGCGGGATCGATGGCGTCGAAGTCGATGGAGAGGTAGATCTCGTCGCAGCCCACCTCCTCCAGGGCCTCCTCCAGGACCGCCTCGATCCCCCGCTCCCGGACCTCGTCGCTGGAATGGTAGCTGACGCCCCGCTCCTCGGCGTAGAGGTACTCCTTCAGGTCGCCGGACCGAATCCCGATGGAGGCGTAGCCTGCTACCCCCTCCACCTCCAGGATCCGGCGGCTGGCGCAGGCGTGGCTGTACCTCGTCCCGCCGTACTCGTCCCGGAGGTCGAGGTGGGCGTCGAGGACGACGACGCCGATCTCGCCGCGCCTCCGGGCCACCTCGGCGACGATCGACGGCGTAATGGAGTGCTCTCCGCCGATGAAGATCGGCGTCGCCCCCTCGGGGATGAAGCCGAAGGACTCCCGGATCGTCTCCATGGCGTCGGCGGGGTCCGCCCCCAGGTAGAGGTCCCCGAGGTCGGCGACCAGGAGGTCGTTAAAATCGATGGAGTAACGGTGAATGTAAGTCTCGAAGTTGTAAGATGCCCGCCGGACGGCTTCGGGGCCTTCGCGGGTCCCGGACCTAAAGCAGGTGGTGGCATCGAAGGGAGCCCCTACGATGATGAAATCCGCCACCTCCGGGTCGGCGTCGGCGTCCGCAAAATTGGACCTGTTGAACATCGAGGTTAACGGATGTCCATCTTCGTCCTGCCCATGACGAGCAGGTAGGGGACTTCCTTCCCCTCCTCCAGCTTCTCCCGGTCCTCCTCGGTGATGGGAACGTCGATGGTGCTGTAGTCCCCGAGGTCCATCAGCTGGGCAGAGCTCTCCCCGATCGTCAGGACCTGCCCCGACTTCCTCTCGACGATGGGGACGTAGACCTTGGCCGTCACCGGCTGGACGGTGGACCTCTTCTGGCCGTCGAAGATCCCGACGGCGTCGACCCTAGCCTTGGCGGCGCCGTGCTTTCCGGGCTTGGACTTGGCTATGCTCTTGATGACGCACGGCTCGTCGTCGATGATAACGTACCTTCCCTCTTTCAGCTCTCTAGCCTCCACCTGCTCTTTCATCTCGTCACCTTCCGGACGAATACTGCAGCTCCTATTTAAAGAATTTCTCTCATCCTCTCCAGGGCCGTCCTTATATCGGCCATGGAGGCGGCATAGGAGATCCGGATGTGGTCTCTTGCCGCCGATCCGAAGGCAGATCCCGGAACCGCGACGACCCCTGCCTTGATCAGCCTCGCAGAGACGGCGTCGCCGTCTCCCACCTTCGGGAAGGCGTAGAAGGCGCCGGCGGGCACATCCATCTCGGCCCCCATCCGCCGGAGCCCCTCCACCAGGACGTCCCTCCTCCGCCGGAACTCCTCCCTCATCATCCGGACGCAGTCCTGGGGGCCGCTGACGGCGGCTAGAGCCGCCCTCTGGCTGATGGAGGAGGCGCAGGCCTGGACGTACTGGTGGACCTTGAGCATATTCTCCAGGGCTTCGCCCCGAGCCGCCAGGTAGCCGAGCCTCCAGCCGGTCATGGCGTAGGTCTTGGAGACGGCGTTGATGGTGATGACGTTCTCGGAGTAGAGGGCGGGGCTCGCGTGCTCCCCCTCGTAGATGAACTGCTCGTAGACCTCGTCGGATATGAGCGCGAAGCCGTGGTCCTCGGCCAGCTCCGCCAGGGCCCGGAGCTCCTCCCTCGTCTGGACGGAGCCGGTGGGGTTGTTGGGGGAGTTGACGATGAGGGCCCTCGTCCTCGGCGTCACCCTCTCGGCGACCGCCTCGGCGGTGAGGTGAAACCGCTCGTCCATGGGGACGGAGACGGGCCTTCCCTGGGAGACCCGGGTGAGGGCGGCGTAGGAGACGAAGCCGGGGTCGCCCATCAGGACCTCGTCCCCCTCCTCGACGACGGAGGCGATGGCGAGAAAGAGCGCCTCGCTGGCTCCGCTCGTCACCATGATCTCCGCCGGCGCGTAATCGAGGCCGTTCTCTAGCCTTAGCTTCTCGGATAGGGCGGCCCGGAGCTCAGGGATGCCGAGGTTCATGGTGTAGCCCGTGAACCCCTCCTCGATCGCCTCGATCGCAGCCTGCTTGATGTGGTCGGGGGTGTCGAAGTCGGGCTGGCCGAGGCCGAGGTTGATCGCTCCCGGCCCCGCCCCCTCGAAGCTCTTTCTTATCCCGGAGATGTCGATCTCCTCGACGTGGCTTGCAAACTTCATGGTCAGGACCTCTTTCTCCGAGGTTTGGAAGGGGAGATAAAAATAGTTAAGCCCGATAGAGGGGCGGTCCTTCTCTCGGGAGGGCGGGATTAGGGCCTCGGCTCTGGGAAGGCGGAGGAACTGACCTGGGGGCTGACTCGGCAGAGATCGGAGCGAAGATGGCTGGTGGTATTTAATTGACCAGCTAAAATCTCACTCTCCGGAAGTTTAATCTGGAGATGACGCTTTTGACTTCCTTATGAAGCTTCACTTCTACGGGGCGGCCGCCGGCGTTACGGGCTCCCACACAGTCCTCGACGCCGGTGATATCCGGGTCGGAGTGGATGCGGGCCTCTTTCAGGGGCGCGATTCGGATCGGAACCGGGGGGGGTTCGGGCACGATCCCCGCTCTCTCGGGGCGCTAATCCTCACCCATGCCCACGTCGACCACAGCGGGAGAATCCCCCTCCTCGTCAAGGAGGGGTTCTCCGGAGAGGTCTACTCGACCCCCGCCACCGAAGACCTCTGCGAGATCATGCTCAAGGACTCCGCTTACCTGATGAAAGAAGAGGCTGACCGGGAAAGCCGCCATCCTGACCAGCGAAATGGCGAGCCCCGACCTCCCCTCTATACGGATGAAGACGTCTCCTACGCTCTCAGGCGGTTCAAGCCCGTCGATTATTATAAAGTCCAGGATATCGGAGGCGCCTCGGCGAGGTTCCTGGACGCAGGCCACATCATCGGATCGGCGATGGTGGAGCTCTCCGTCGGCGGACGGAGGCTGCTCTTCACCGGGGATATGGGGCGGCGCGGCGCTCCCTTCCTCCGGGATCCCGATAGGGTGGAGGAGGCAGACTGGCTGGTGATTGAGTCGACCTACGGGAACCGGGATCATGGAGATATGGCCGATCGGGGCAAGAGGCTGATGGAGGTGATCCTGGAGACGATAGACCGCGGCGGAAACGTCGTCATCCCGGCGTTTGCCGTCGGCCGTACCCAGGAGATAATTTACGAGCTGAATCACTACGCCGAGAGGGGAAGGCTCGAGGGGGTAAAGACCTTTGTAGACAGCCCCATGGCCATCTCGGCTACAGAGATCTACAGCCGCCACCCGGAGTACTTCGATGAGGAGACGCTCCGCCTCCTTTCATCCGGCGACAACCCCCTCGATTTTCCGGGGATCGAGTATGTGAGGTCGAGGGAGGAGTCGAAGGCGATAAACGATATGAAAGATGCGCACATCATCATCTCCGCCAGCGGGATGTGCACCGGCGGCAGGGTCGTCCACCACCTTGCCCAAAACATCGGCCGAAGAGAATCCACCGTCCTCTTCATCGGCTATCAGGCGGAGGGTACCACCGGCCGGATGCTCCTCGACGGCGCCAAGAAGATCAGGATGATGAACAGGGACTGGAACGTCCGGGCCCGGGTCGAATATCTCGACGCCTTCTCGGCCCATGTGGGGCGGACGGGGTTGCTAAATTGGCTCCGCTCCTTCAAAGAGTTCCCCAGGCAGGTCTTCATCAACCACGGGGAGCCGGAGGCGAGCCGCTCCTTCGCCGAGGCGATAAGAAGCGAGTTCGACGCCGAGGTCGTCGTGCCGCAAGCTGGGGGAAAGTACGATCTGAAGTGAGGATGGGGGCGAGACGCTGGCGGGGCGGTGATCCTCCCCTCTCCACCTCTCCCGCCCCGACTGTCGCCGGATACGCGGGCCCGGTTCTGCGAGCATCGAAACCCTTTCCGCCTCTCGGGTCGGTCTCGCTGGTTTGCTTCCCGGGAGGGCGAGAGGTGGGGGCGACGATCGCATCTCCCATCTTGGTGGGCCCTCTTTTTTGGTTGCTTCTTCTTCGATACCATCCGCCCTCCCCCGACCGGTGGGGTATCAATACCCAGAGGTGGTGAGATCGGCATCTATAAAAAGTTCGATATCAGATAATTGAAGGAGGTGATATCAGATGCAGATAAGCGCAAGGAACGTCCTCTCTGGCAGAGTGAAGTCGGTGACTTACGGCGTCGTCAGCGCCGAGGTGGTGGTGGAGCTATCCGGCGGGGAGGAGATCGTCTCCGTGATCACGAAGAGGTCCGCCGAGGAGCTGGGGCTCTCGGAGGGAAAGGAGGTCTTGGTCGTCGTCAAGGCGACGAGCGTCATGATAGCCCTGGAGTGAGCCCCTCCCTCCCCTTTCGCCGCTCCATCCAGTCGAGGGCGAAGAGAAAGCCGATCGCCCTCTCCGTCAGGGGGTAGCGGCCCACCAGCTCCCGGAACCTTTTGTCGTGGCTCGGCTCGAGGAGGTGGGCGAGCTCGTGGACGACGACGTAGTCCTCGACCCACTGGGGGGCGTCTTTCAGCCGGGAGCTGATCCTGATCGTCCCGTCCTCGATGGTGCAGCTCCCAAACCTCTTCATCTGCCGGTCGGAGTAGGAGATCCCCCTCCAGCGGAGGAGGCCGTCGAAGTACTTCCGGTTCAGGTGATCGGCCCTCCTCGCCAGGTGGGCGTCGTCCCTCTCCCCCATCTTCAGGGCCATCCTCGCCCTGAACCGCGATACGTGCTCGGCCAGCTCCCGGTCCGATATGGCCGCCGGCGCCATCACCACCAGGGTGCCCTCCACCATCCGGGCCTGGAGGGTCTTCCTCCGCCGGGGCGACCTCTTGACGATCACTTCCATCCTACATCTCCACTAATATGTCGATGTTATGATATGAATCTCTTTCGGCTATCGTCTCTTTGGGCCCTTCGCCGTCCTGGCGGTCGATCCTCCCCTGCCATTATGATATATTCTTAAAATTTCATAAAAATTGTGAAAACATCTCAAACAAATACATATTAAGCCGACTCCAAAACAACTTCAAGAGGCGGTGATGTATGCAGGCAAGAGATTTGATAGATTGGGATGGAGATTCTGAGGCGGGCGAGGTCTTCTGCGTCGTATCGAACGTGATCTACGGCCCCAACTTCTCCTGGGTCGTCTCGGGCTCCTCCGGCGGGGAGGTGGTGATGAAGATCACCGGCTGCCCCCTCCTGAAGGAAGCGATGGAGATAGGAGCAGATTGTGGGGAGCTGTCCGCGACCTGCCAGGAGTACGTCAGGTCCGCCGTAGAGAACCTCAACCCCCGATGCACCTTTAGGTACACCAAGTGCATGTGCTCCGGCGACGACTGCTGCGAGAACGTCATCGGCGTCCGGACGTGATGTAAAGACATTTTACTCAGCTCTTCTCTCCCTCAACCTCCCGAGGTTGGAGGAGAGGATCGCTCCCATGGGGCTCTCCCCGCCCTGAGGCTGAGGCCCTCGGAGGGGCCTTGGGGCCGGGGGCTCCGGGAGCCTCCGGCATAAAACCGCCCCATCAAAGCTTCTTTCGACCCTAACGGTCGTAAATGTACCAGTAGATCGCCCCCACGAAGAGGGCGCCGCCGACGATGTTCCCCAGGGTGACGGGGATGAGGTTGGCGATGAAGAAGTCGGCCCAGGTGACGGCGGCCCCGTACATGATCCCCGCGGGGATGAAGAACATGTTGGCGACGCTGTGCTCAAACCCTATGGCGACGAAGGCCATGATCGGAAACCAGACCCCAAAGACCTTGCTCGCGACGTCGTCGGAGGCGATGGCGAGCCAGACGGCGAGGCAGACGAGCCAGTTGCATCCGACCCCCTTGAAGAAGAGGGGCCAGAACCCCTGGGAGACCTTCGCCTCAGCGATGCCGGTGATGCTCGAAAGCCACGGATCGGAGGCGAAGAGGCCGGTCATATAGGTGAGGAAGAGGACGACGAAGAGCGAGCCGATGAGGTTCCCGACGTAAGAGAACGTCCAGTTCCTCGCGAGCCCCGACCAGGAGGCCTTCCCGGATAGGACCGCCGGGACGCAGCAGGCGGTGTTGCCGGTGAAGAGCTCTGCCCCCGCCACCACCACCAGGATGAGCCCCACCGGGAAGACGGCCCCGAAGATGAACTTCTGCAAGCCGGGATTTGCCAGCTTGATATCGGGGACCCCCCCGCCGACGATCACCGCCAGGAGCCCTCCGAAGGCGATGAAGGCTCCGGCGAGAAAACCGAGAGCGAGAAGAGGTCCCATGGCCATACCGATCTTGTTGCATCCGATGTTGTCGACCGAGCAGGTCGTCTCCTTTGGCGATTTGAATCCCATCGATCATTCTCCCTGAAATCTATCTCATCTCAAAGACGGATCTTAAAAATGAAGGCTGTAGGCCCCCGGAGCCTCGGTCCAACCTCCGGCCGAGCTCGAGGGGCTGAGAGGTCCCGCCTCGGCTGGAGCAACGGCCCCGGCCGGATGGGCGGTCAGCGGGACCAAGGGCCATCCTCTCGGAGCCAGCGGTCGATGTCCTCGGCCGACCTCTTCCCGGCGCCCATGGCGCTGATGACGGTGGCGCCGCCGGTGGTTATGTCCCCTCCGGCCCAGACCCCCTCCCGGGAGGTCCTCCCGGAGTCGTTGACGACTATGGTGCCCCACCGGGTCGTCTCGAGCCCCGGGGTGTTCCCCGGGAGGAGGGGGTTTGGGGTGGTCCCGACGGCGATGATGACGGTGTCGACGTCGACGATCCGCTCGGAGCCCTTCTCGACAACGGGCCTGCGCCTACCGCTCTCATCCGGCTCGCCGAGGACCATCCTCACCACCTCCATCCCCGCCACCCTACCCCGGTCGTCTGCTACAAACCGGGTGGGGTTCGTCAGGAAGTCGAAGATCACCCCCTCCTCCTTGGCGTTCTCGATCTCCTCGAGCCTCGCCGGCATCTCCGCCTCCGACCGGCGGTATACCACGTGGACCTCCTCCGCCCCCAGCCTGACGGCGCACCTCGCCGCATCCATGGCCACGTTCCCGCCGCCGACGACCGCCACCCTCTTCCCCTGCCTGATGGGGGTGTCGTACTCGGGGAACCGGTATGCCTTCATCAGGTTGACCCGGGTGAGGTACTCGTTGGCGGAGTAGACGCCGTTGAGGTTCTCGCCGGGGACGCCGAGGAAGCGGGGCGCTCCGGCGCCGATCCCGAGGAATACGGCGTCAAAGCCGTTCTTCAGGAGCTCATCGACCTGGACGAGCCTCCCCACCACCGAGTCGAGTTCGAAGGTGACCCCGAGGCTCTTGACGTACTCGACCTCCGACCGGACGATCGCCTTGGGGAGGCGGAACTCCGGGATCCCGTAGATCAGAACCCCCCCGGCGTCGTGGAGCGCCTCAAAGACGGTGACCTGGTGGCCCATCCTGGCAAGGTCGGCGGCGGCGGTGATCCCCGCGGGGCCAGCGCCGACGACCGCCACCCTCTTTCCCGCCTGAAACTCCGCCGACCGGCGGGGGCGATCCGGGAGGGCGTTCTTCGACTCCCAGTCGGCGACGAACCTCTCCAGACGGCCGATGGCGATGGGGGCGCCCTTCTTCTCCAGGACGCACCGGCTCTCGCACTGGACCTCCTGGGGGCAGACCCGTCCGCATATCCCGGGGAGGCTGTTTTTGGCTTTAATGATCCGGACCGCATCCTCCATCTCGCCATCCCGGACCGCCCTTATAAAAGCCGGGATATCTATCCCCACTGGACAGCCTTCCATACATCTCGGGTTCTTGCACTGGATGCACCTATCGGCCTCTTCTGCGGCCTGATCCTCGGCGTAGCCGAGAGCCACCTCGGAGAAGTTATGCCGCCGCTCCTCTGGAGACTGCTTGGGCATCGATACCCGGTTCAGGTTCAGCTTCTTCTTATTATCAGACATCTTATCCCGCTTCGATATCCTGATGCTCTCCCGGCTCTTCGGATGACGCCTTCCCAGCGCCGTCACCTTCGGCGTGGGAGCCCTCTTTGCCTAGACGAAAGCGGCGATAAGATGGGGCCCCCTGGCTTGCTGCCATCGAAATCCTCCCTTCGATGGGCTGTGGCATTCAACCTAATCCAGGATATTTAAATCTTTTCGGTTTTCGCCTTCCGGCGTCCCTCGATCGCCACCGGTCTAAACTCTTTTGGAGGAGGCCCGAACGAGGCGGAGAGATCTTTCCGGCCCATCAGTACATATATATTATCCATCAAGGCGGCGGTCGCCCCGTTTGATTCAAATACACCATCTAGAAGTTCCATTTCAAGCGGAAAATCGAGAGCAACTTAGAAATATGACGACGGAACTCCTAAAACTGAGCGGTGGTGAAAGTGGACGAGATCGCCCTAACCATTGATGGACGGAAGGTCAGGACCAGGAGAGGGGCTACGGTCCTGGAAGCTGCCCGAGGGGCCGGGATCTACATACCGGCCTTATGCGACCATCCGGACCTGACGCCCATCGGATCGTGTAAACTCTGCATCGTCGAGATCGAGGGAGAGAGCCTCCGCCCCACCTCCTGCACCACCCTGGCCGAGGAGGGGATGGTGGTCCTGACCAGGACGGAGGAGCTCCAGGAGATGCGCCGATCCGCCCTGGAGCTGATCCTCGCCCTCACCCACCACCCGACGAGCTGCCTCTTCTGCGACCGGAAGGAGGAGTGCTCAGACCTCCGGGAGTGCATGAGGAAGTTTCCCGCGGCGGTGGGGTGCAAGTACTGTCCCAACGACGGCCGGTGCGAGCTGCAGGATGTGGTGGAGTACGTCGGCCTGGAGAGGATCAGGTACGAAACGAGCTACCGAAACCAGCCGGTCCTCCGGGAGCCCTTCTTCGACCGCGACTACAACCTCTGCATCCTCTGCAGCCGGTGCGTCCGGACCTGCCAGGAGGTGAGGGGGGAGGGGGTCCTCACCTTCGACGTCAACTACCATCACCACCACACCATCGGACCGGTCTCCCTCTTCGAGTCGGAGTGCAAGTTCTGCGGCGCCTGCGTCGACGTCTGTCCTACGGGGGCGCTCTTCGCCAGGGCCGAGAGGTGGGGGAGGCCCGAGGAGACCGTCACCACCGTCTGCCCCTTCTGCGGCGTCGGCTGCGTCATGGATCTCGGCGTTCTGGACGGACACATCGTCACGATCCGGGGGAAGAGGGGCGAGACCCCGAACCGCGGCCAGCTCTGCGTCAAGGGGAGGTTCGGCCTCGACTTCGTCGAGAGCCGGGAGCGTCTGAAGACCCCCCTCATCCGGAAGGGAGGGGAGCTCGTCCCCGCCACCTGGGAGGAGGCGCTCTCGGTCGTCGTCGAGAGGTTCTCCCGCGCCAAAGGTGACCGCTTCGCCCTCCTCTCCTCCGCCAAATGCACCAACGAGGAGAACTACCTCGCCCAGAAGCTCGCGCGGCTGGTGATGGAGACGAACAACGTCGACCACTGCGCCCGCCTCTGCCACGCCTCCACCGTCGCCGCCCTGGCGACGGCCTTCGGGAGCGGGGCGATGACCAACTCCATCGAGGAGCTGGCGGACGCGGGGTGCATCCTGATCATAGGGTCGAACACCACCGAGCAGCACCCCGTCATCGCCCTCAGGATCAAGGAGGCGAAGAGGAGAGGGGCGAAGATCATCGTCGCCAACCCCCGGTGGATCGAGCTCTGTAAATTTGCGGACGTTTGGCTGAGGCAGACCCCGGGGACGGACGTCCCCCTCGTCCTCGCCCTCTGCAAGGTGATCCTGGAGGAGGGGCTCCTCGACGAGGAGTTCATCGGGGAGCGGTGCGAGGGGTTCGAGGAGTTCCGGGAATCCCTGGCCGGGGTCACCCTGGAAGAGGCGGCCGCCATCACCGGCGTAGAGGTCGGTCTGATCGAGGAGGCGGCCCGGATCTACGCCTCAAACGGCCCTTCGTCTATCGTCTACTCCATGGGGATAACCCAGCACTCCCACGGGACCGAGAACATCCTCGCCCTCGCCGACCTGGCGATGATGACCGGAAACCTCGGAAAGCCCTCCAGCGGCATAAACCCCCTCCGGGGCCAGAACAACGTCCAGGGGGCGTGCGACATGGGTGCCCTCCCCAACGTCCTCCCCGGCTACCAGGCGGTGACGAACGACGACCTGAGGAGGAAGTTTGAGGCCCGCTGGGATAGAGAGCTCCCCAAGCGGCCGGGGCTCACCCTCATGGAGATCTTCAACGCCATCCACGCCGGGGGCGTAGATGTCTTGTACATCATCGGCGAGAACCCCCAGATCAGCGACCCCGACTCCACCCACGTCGTCGAGGCCCTGGAGAAGGTCGACTTCCTCGTCGTCCAGGAGATATTCCTATCGGAGACGGCGATGCATGCCGACGTGGTTCTTCCGGCGGCGAGCTTCGCCGAGAAGGACGGGACCTTCACCAACACCGAGCGGCGGGTCCAGAGGGTGAGGCGGGCGGTCCCGCCGCCGGGGGAGGCGAGGCCCGACTGGAGGATCATCTCGGAGATCGGGAGGAGGATGGGGTACCCGGATCAGTTCTCCTACTCCCACCCCTCGGAGATCATGGAGGAGATCGCCTCCCTCACCCCCAGCTACGGCGGGATCAGCTACGAGAGGATCGCGGGAGCTGGGCTCCAGTGGCCGTGCCCCGGACCCGACCACCCCGGGACGAGGTACCTCCACAAAGACGGGTTCACCCGGGGGAAGGGGCTCTTCACGCCCCTATCTTACCGCCCCTCAGCGGAGCTTCCCGACGGGGATTACCCCTTCATCCTCACCACCGGGAGGGTCCTCTGCCACTTCCACACCGGGACGATGACGAGGAAGGTGGCGGGGCTGAACTACCTCCGGGGCGAGGAGCTGGTGGAGATAAACCCCGGGGATGGGGAGGTCCTGGGGATCGGGGACGGAGACCTGGTGGAGGTCTCCTCCCGGAGGGGGAAGGTGAGGGCGAAGGCGAGGCTGACGGAGAAGTCCTCGCCGGGGGTCGTCTTCATGACCTTCCACTTCGCCGAGACCCCCACCAACGTCCTGACAAACCCGGCCCTAGACCCCGTCGCCAAGATCCCCGAGCTGAAGGTCTGCGCCGTCAGCCTATCCAAAGCGGTTGGTGATTGAAGATGTACCAGATAGTCGAGAAGGAGGCCCTCGTCCCCAACATCATCTACCTGAAGATCAGGGCCCCCAAGGTCGCCAAGGCCGCCCGCCCCGGCCAGTTTGTGATCATCAGGGTGGACGAGACGGGCGAGAGGGTACCGATGGGCCTCGCCGGCTGGGACGCTGAAGAGGGGACGATCGAGATCGTCTTCTACGTCCTGGGGACCTCCACCATGAAGCTCGGAACCTTGCGGGTGGGGGACTCCGTCCTCAACCTGGCGGGCCCCCTGGGGACCCCCACCGAGGTCGGCAACTTCGGTACGGTGATCTGCGCCTGCGGCTGCTTCGGGATCGGCCCCACCATGCCCCTGATAAAGGCCCTCAAGGAGGCGGGAAACCGGGTGATTACGGCGGTGGAGGGGCGGAGCCGGGAGTTCATCTTCTGGGAGGATAGGCTGAGGGAGGCTAGCGACGAGGTCGTTATCCTGGCGGGGGACGGAAGCTGTGGCGATGCCGGATGGACGAACGACTTCATCAAGCGGAGGCTTGCGGAGGAGAAGATCGAACGGATCTTCGTCCACGGATGCCCCTTCATGATGATGGAGGCGGCGAGGGCGAGCGAGCCCTTCGGGGTCAAGACGATCGTCAGCCTCACCCCCCTGATGGTGGACGGGACCGGGATGTGCGGCGCCTGCCGGGTCGAGGTGGGGGGAGAGACGAAGTTCGCCTGCGTCGACGGCCCGGACTTCGACGGCCACCAGGTCAACTGGGAGACCCTCGCCCTCCGGCTCCGCCAGTTCATCCCCGAGGAGGACCGGTCTCACATGCTCTGGGAGAGGGATAACTGGCACAGGCTGGTGGAGCTGGCGCCCCAGGCTCTGAACCCCACCCTGGGGAGGTCCGAGGAGAAGAATAAGAAGAAGGCTGCCTGCTCCAGCTAGGCCGTCTCATAATGTAAATAGAGCCGAGATCTTTCTGGTCAGAACTCTCATCTTACCAGCTCTATCCTCGTGGCGAACTTGTGGGGGGAGATCGCAGCCGACTCCACGTCGCCGAGGACCCCCCGGCTCTCGGCATCCTCGAGGTAGAACCAGGCCGCCTCCTCCAGCCGGCCGAGGGCCTCCTCGGGGGTGGCGCCTATGCTTGAGATCCCCAGCTCCGGGCATTTTGAGATGTAAGACCGGTCCCCCTCCCATATCTCGGCGGTAAGGTTCAGTTTCATCTTACGTTCCTCCGTCACGAACTTTAACAATTATTAGGCGTGGTCGTTCCATCAATATATCAGTTCTCCGTCTGATGGAAAAATTCGACCCCGGCGGCGGAACTTGAGGGGAAAATGATATATTATCCCCATCAGGAACGCCCATTCCTCCAGCCTGTCCGGCGCGAAGGTGGCGAAGCGAGACGGAAAAAAGAAGAGAAATTGGGAGGATCGGACCCTCCCCGGCGACCATCTTCCGAGCCGTCCCGTTTTTTCCCCTCTGGCTGTTGAGAAGAGAGATGGTCAGTCGGTCCCGATCCAGCCCCGGATCTTCATCGCCTCGACGACGCGGCCGACGGCGACGACGTAGGCTGCCTGGCGCATGTTTATGTTGTAATCCTTTGAGGTCTCGAGGACGGAGTGGTAGGCCCGGGTCATCCTGGCGTCGAGCCTCTTTCGGACCTCTTCGACGTCCCAGCAGTACCTGTCGATGTTCTGGACCATCTCGAAGTAGGAGACGGTGACGCCGCCAGCGTTGCAGAGGAAGTCGGGGATGACGTGGACCCCCTTCTTGTAGAGGATCTCGTCCGCCTCGGGAGTGGTGGGGCCGTTGGCGAGCTCCGCGACGATCTTCGCCTTAATCCTGGGGGCGTTCTCCTTGGTGATGACGTTCTCGAGGGCGGCGACGATCAGGATGTCGACGTCGAGCTCCAGGAGCTCCTCGTTGGTGATCTTGACCGTCGTCTTCCTCGGGGAATTGACGACGGTGCAGGTCTCTTTCTTGACGCTGCAGGCGAGCTCCAGGTCGAGGCCGTCCTTGTTGTAGATCCCGCCCTTGGAGTCGCTGATCGCCACCACCCTGGAGCCGAAGAGCTCCCGGCAGAGGAAGGAGGCATGGCATCCGGCGTTCCCGTACCCCTGGATGGCGACTGTAGCCCCGGAGAGGTCGATCCCCAGCTCTTTTGCCGCCTCCCGGATGGTGAACATGCCGCCCCGGGCCGTGGCGTCGTCTCGGCCGCAGGAGCCGCCTATGCAGAGGGGCTTTCCGGTGATGCAGCCGAACTCGTTCTTCCCCGTGATCTTCGAGTACTCGTCCATCATCCAGGCCATGATCTGGGGGGTGGTGTAGACGTCGGGGGCGGGGACGTCCTTCTCGGGGCCTATGAACTGCCAGATCCGGTCGATGTACCCCCTGCTGAGCCGCTCCAGCTCGGTCATGCTGAGCTCCTTGGGGTTGCAGATGACGCCGCCCTTCCCACCCCCCAGGGGGAGGTCGAGGAGGGAGCACTTCCAGGTCATCCAGGCGGCGAGGGCCCTGACGGTGTCGATCGTCTCATCGGGGTGGAACCTGATGCCGCCCTTAGCCGGCCCCTTGGCGTCGTTGTACTGGACCCGGAACCCCTGGAAGACCTTGGTGCTTCCATCGTCCATCCGGACCGGGATGGAGACGTGAAGCTCCCGCATGGGGTGCTTCAACATCTCGCGGACGCCCTCACTCAGATTCATTATTTTTGCACAGTTATCCAGCTGCTCTTTAGCTATCTCAAATGGGTTGAGTTCTGCCATCCCTATATCACCCTACTTGGCTTCCGCCAAACCATCGATCACAACGAGTTAGGAGGAAGGCCATGTCTGCAACCCATAGTTAAATCTTATGAGTAACATTTATTTATGACTAAATGGACCATCCTGGCCGGGAATTAATATTTAAGCATTCTGGATGGCGGGGCGGAGGAGGGACGAGAATAAAAGAGATAATACTTTATTAATAAATTTGTATTTGGCAGCGGGGGGGGATCTTCGGCGGCTCGGCCGTCGAGCCGATCCCGGCCCCATCCCCTCATCCGCCAAATAGGGACGCCTCAGCCGTCGAGGATCTCCTCGGCGACGTCCCGGTAGGCGTCCATGACGTAGGGTATGCCACTGACCCGGGCCGCCTCTTCGGTGAGGGCCATGACGTCGTTTCTCGATATGCTCTTGAGGCTGAAGTTCCTGCTCCCGGCCATCAGCTGCTGGAGGCCGACCTGGAACCTCTGGGCGTAGGTGTAGATCCCCATCGCCCCCAGGGGTATCTCCTCGACCTCTCTTCCGTACTTCTCGGCCAGCTCCTCGTAGGTGACGAAGAGCTGCTTTGCGGTCGTCCCGTACTTGGAGACGGACTTGGGAAGCTCTCCTGAGCCGATCCACTTCTGGATGTTCTTTCCGACCATCCCCGGGATCATCAGAGCCCTGCCCATGCAGACCGCCCTGAAGTAGGGGGCGCCGATGGCGATCGCCTTGAAGACCCCGTCCTCGGAGGAGAAGCCTCCGGCGATGGCGAGGTCGGGGACCCTCATACCCCTCTTTCCGAGCCGCTCTGCGAACTCCCGGGCGAGGGACTGGAGGTAGAAGGTGGGGATCCCCCACTCGTTCATCATCGGCCAGGGGCTCATCCCCGTCCCTCCGGGGGCGCCGTCTATGGTGAGGAGGTCTATCTTCGCCTCCGACCCGTACCGGAGGGCCATGGCGAGCTCCGCCATGGAGTAGGCCCCGGTCTTGAGGGTGATCCTCTTGAAGCCCAGGTCCCTGAGCCTGTCCACCTCTTCGAGGAAGCTTTCTTTGGTGACGAAGCCGAGGCGGGAGTGCCGCTCGAACTCCTTTATCGCCCCGTCCCGGAAGGCCTGCTGGACCTCCCTCTTGGAGGGGTCGGGCCTCACGATGTAGCCCCTCTTCTGCAGCTCCAGGGCCCTCTCCAGGGACCGGACCTTGATCTCGCCCCCGATGCACTTTGCCCCCTGCCCCCACTTCAGCTCCAGGGTGTCCAGCTCGTGCCTCATCGAGACGTACTCGGCGGTCCCGAGGCGGGTGTCCTCGACGTTCATCTGGACGAGGATCTCGCCGTACCCCTCGTGAAACCGCTTATAGGTCTCGATCCTCCGGTCCATCTCCGGAGACCGGGAGACCTTCCCCCTGCCGTCGAGGACGAGCTCCGGATCGACGCCGCAGACGTTCTCGCCGCAGACGAGGGTGATCCCCGATATGGCGGCACCGATGGCGAAGTGCTCCCAGTTCGCCCCGGCGATGTCGGTGGAGCCGAGGGCTCCGGTGAATATGGGGACCTTCATCTTCACCTTTCTATCCCAGCCGTACTCGGTCTCGGTATCGACCTCGTTGAAGACGGCGGTGTCGGGGTTCCCCTCGATCCCGGGGGGGAGGCCCCGGGCGCCGACGGCGTACCCCTGGATGTTTATGTGAGAGTAGTCGATGGGATAGTCCTTGTCAGCCCCGGCGGTCACCTCGCCGAAGGGGCCGGGGTAGAGGACCTCCCGGCCTCGGAAGGAGGATAACCAGATGTCACAGCCGCCCCTGCAGCCGTCGACACATCGGGTGCAGATCCCGGACATGGGGGCGACGTTCCTCGACCGGTTGAAGGTCCCGATCGCTTCGTTGGCGTTTGGCTGTCTGAGGTTCATAAAATCCACCATAAGTCTCCAGATCATCTCCCCCAGGGCGGGACCCGCCCCGGGGAGGGAGGGTTTACCAGAATGGGACTTCCGGCCAACTTATATATAAAGATTTCTTGGCTTAGGCGGAGGGCTCCTGGGAATAAAAAGGGGAGGATTTAGAGAGGTGAGGTATACGCTCCCAGATCTTCGAGGACTCGGGGTAGGGTCAGATCCCGTCCCCGCCCTTCAGCCCCACGACCTTCTCGACATCGGCGAGCTTCCAGATGAGGGACCTCTCCTCCTCGAGGATCGAATCTAGGGGGTCCTCGGGGGAGTGGCCGAGGGCGAGGAGGACGTTTAAAGAGAGGTCCTTTCTCCGGATCAGATCGACGAACCCCTCCCGGACGCGCCTCTTCTCCTGGAGGTCAGAGACCTCGGCAAGGCGGCCCCGCAAGGTGACGAACCGATAGCTGGAGAGGTCCGGGGCGTACCGCTCCACCTCTACGGAGACGTGGGGATCTCTTCGGAAGAACTCGATCTTGCTGCCGTACTTCGTCGATAAGAAGTACATGAACCGTCCGTCGAAGAAGTAGACGAAGGGAGCTATGTGGGGGTATCTATCCCCCCGGAAGGCTATCCTGCAGAGGTGCTCCTCCTCGATCAGCCGGTCGCGCTCCCCCTTATCCATCCTCGGGATCTTGACAACGTCCAAGACGATCTCCTCAGAACAAAATTACGATCGGATTGTATTTAAAGCCCCCAGAAGCGTATTCAGGGATGGGCCAGGTCAGGAGGAGGGCCGAGAAGGAACCGGACCTCCGGGGGGCGGAGGCCTCAACGGCCCGGGATCCTCTCCCTTATGAGGGCCTTCACCGCCTCCTCCGCCTCGGGGGTGATGGGCGGCTTCTGGCGCATGGTGCACCTTGCGGGCATCGGGATCAGCCCCTCGTCCAGAAGTCTATAGTGAACCTCCTCCAGGCTCATCTCGCCCCCGGCGTACTCTTTCAACAGCGCCGCCGCCTCGATCCGGTCCTTCGATCCGAGGGCGTCAAGCCTTTTTGCAAGCTGCTCTATCTCTTCCAGCAATCTGAACGCCTCGGTCCAGGTCGATACCTCCTGGGATATAGCCCTTGCCGAAAACCCCAGACCATAAATACCATCGAAGAGAACCGCCGAGGAGATGCCGCCCATACGAGGAGATCACCATGATAGATTCGCCCAACTCTGCCGTCGGGATCGACGACATCGCCGCTGCCTTCCCAAAGCTCTTCATATCGACCACTGGCGAGTTTGCGAGGGCGAGGGGGATCGAGCCCGCTAAGCTTGCCCGGGGTATCGGGGTCGAGAAGATGGCCGTCCCCGACGCCCACGAGGACGCCGCCACCCTCGCCGCCGCCTCGACCCTGGAGCTTATGGAGAAGAACGACCTCCGCCCCGCCGAGGTGGGAAAGATATACATCGGCACCGAGTCGGGGGTCGATGAGGCGAAGGCGATCGGTACCTACGTCATCGGGATGCTGGAGCGGGTCTACGGCCCCGGCACCTTCTCGGAGTGCTCCACCGTCGAGTTCAAGGCCGCCTGCATCGGCGCCACTCACGCCCTGGAGAGCGTCGCCTGCTGGCTGAAGGCCGGAGACGATGGAGGAGGCGAAGACGCCGACGGGCCGGGGAGGAGGCGGGGGAGGGTGGGGATCGTGGTGGCGACGGACGTTGCCCGTTACGAGCTCGGCTCCCCCGGCGAGTACACCCAGGGGGCGGGCTCCGTCGCCCTTTTGATCAAAAGAAACCCGAGGATCCTCGCCCTCGACCCCGTCATGGGGGTCTATACTCGAGACGAGAACGACTTCTTCCGGCCCGTCGGGATGAGGTGCGCCGTCGTCAACGGGAAGTACAGCAACCAGTGCTACCTGGCGGCGATGGACGGAGCCTTCTCCTCCTTTCAGAGGAGAGCCCTTTCCCGGGGGATGATCCGCATAGGAGAAGGCGGGTGCTTATCAGACCACCTCCGCCAGATCATATTCCACATCCCCTACCCCCGGATGGCGGAGTACGCCGCCGCCTCGTTCTTCCGCCGGGAGTGGCGGCCCCTTCCCCGGTGGCAGGAGGTAGAGGAGGAGATCGGGGCCGAGCCGGCGGCCGAGGAGGTCGGAGGCGAAGAGGGGGCTAAGGAGTCGGCCGATTACCAGAGGAGGTTCTCGAAGTCGGCGAAGTTTCTGGAGGCGTACGAGAGGAAGGTCAAACCCTCGACCCTCATCTCCTCGGCCGTCGGAAACATCTACACCGGCTCGATCTACCTGGGCCTGGCGAGCCTCCTGGCGCAGGACCTCCTCACCCCGGGAGCGCGGATCGGCCTCGGCTCCTACGGGAGCGGCTGCTCTGCTGCCTTCTTCTCTGGGGTGGTCGGAGAGGGCGTCCGGTCCCTGGCCAGGGACCGCATCCTAAAACGGCTCGAGGATCGGGTGGAGATCGGCCTTAAGGATTACCAGCTCCTCCACGATGGCACGCGGCAGGAGAGCGTCATCCCCCCGGCGGGGGAGTTCGCCCTCCTCCGGATCGGCGGCGACGGGTACAGACACTACGATCTCGTCGGCTGATGGAGTCTTCAAATATTTTATATAGGTCTTGCGACATACCCGCCCCTGGTGTTTATTAGATGGCGGAATCCTCCCCCCTCATCGATCGGCGGAATCTCGGCCTCGCCGCCCTGGTGGTCCTGGCGGGGCTGTTCATCTTCGGCTGGACGATCTTCTCGGCCATATCGGAGATCGGCGACGGCTTGACCCGAATCGAGGCTCCCGGGACCTCCGAACTCAACCTCCAGGAGGTCGGCGACTACACCATCTACTACGAGAACAGAAGCTTCTTAGATGGCCGATTTTATTCTGCAGGGGAGGGGGTCCCGCCGGGGCTCGTGATCGAGGTCGTCGACCTCACCTCCGGCGAGGGGGTGGATCTCCGCCCCCCCGCAGGGGAGGTCACCTACGACTTCGCCGGCCGCTCGGGAAGGTCGATCGCCACCTTCGAGGTCCAACGCCCCGGCACCTTCAGGATCGATAGCGGATACCCCGCAGGATCGGAGGGGCCGAAGGCCGTCCTGGCGATCGGGACGGACTTCTTCCGAGGAGCATTGTATAAGATCGGCCTCGGCCTCGCCGCCCTCTTCGGGTCGATCGCCGCCGGAGCCGCCATCCTCATCTCCGCCGCGAGGCGGAGGGAGAGGGAGGAGAAGCGGCTCCGAGAGGAAAACCGCCTAATCCGGAGTCGATGATATTGAGGATTCGTATCAGCTTAGGGGACAGAATCCCTGGATAAGCTTGATCATCCGCCAAAGGCGCCGACAACGATGAAGCCGGGAAAGCTCGATCTGATCTAAATGTTCCAGGGGAGCGCAGACTTCGTGCGAGAGGAGATTCCGAAGGAGACTCAAAGGACTTCAACGCCCTACGGCCGGAGAGCCTGGACGCCTGGACTGCTGAGCTGGTCACCATCGCCGCTGCCGCCAGAGCAGGAGATGAAAAGTGCATCAAGGTCCACATCAACGCCTCCCGGAGGGACGGCGGATCGAAGGACGAGACCCTGGACGTTTTATTCATCGCCATCGGCGAGAAGAAGATCCTGGCGCTGTACCCCAGAACTTTCCATGAGATCTTTGAGGGGCGAACGGTAGATGGTCCCTTCGAGAATTGAGAGAAATCCAGATTGTTCCGATTGACCTCCGATCTGGAGACCTCCGTTAAATATACGGAAGATAGATTAGACGCCAATTCATGATTCAGAGGTCTTTCGAAACCAAATTGAGATGAGTTCACACCTTCTTGCTAAAGCTTGCTTAAGGGACGTTTTAATAACAGTCTTTTTTTCCTCATTTACACAGCCATCCATTCTCTTTTTTCCGCGTTTACGGCGTCCAACGCGCCCTCAAACCAAGCGCTACCACTAATGGTAGTAAAATCGTCCAACTTACAAAAAGTAACCAATAGGTCCCGTTCTTCTTCGTATTTCAAATCTCCGACATACCAAGTCATAGCCCAGTCAGGACTGTAAGATGAACCCGGAGCCGTTACTTCCATATAAGGTGCCCCCATGTTGCCCAGCCAATCCTGGTAATCCGCCACTTGCAAGTTCATTCCAAACAGATTTATATCCAAATTTCTCGCTGTGGAATCCGTTCCAATATTATAAACCCTAATAAGATACGAGACCGAATCTGTACAGCCAGTACCTGAAAATTCATCTGTCGGCCCTTCTATAAAGAGCCTTATCTGGGGCGTCCCCTCATAAGCATATGCAGTTGCCATCAAGAGATAAATGGCGACCAACAATATCGATTTGTGCTCCAAATTTTTGCCTCCTCGATCGGCCATCATGGCCGATGGCTTATTAATTAGGTTTATCAACTTATAGTTTTTGGTGTAATGTAAATCATGTGTAGTTTTAACCGAAATTAAACATTATATAATTCAATTGAATTACAATTGGATTGGATGCACAACAGGACGAATAAATGAGACTTGTTCCATCTATTTTAACCACAAGCTATTATAATTATTAGGATACATCTATTTCTAAGATGGGAGGACTGAGAATTTGTCTGCCGATGAACCGCCCGCCATCGTCCTGGTGGCCTATGGGAGCCTCGACCTCGAAGCGAGGAAGACCTACGAAAGGATAAGAGCCGTATACAGACGTGAATTTGAAGCCCCGGCCGTCGACATCGCCTTCACCGCCGGCTTCATCCGCCGACGGCTCGCCGGAGGCGAGGGGACGGCGGTCCACAGCCCCCTGACGGCCCTCGCAAAGCTTCACGACGCCGGCTACCAGGACGTAGTCGTCCAGTCGCTGCACGTCGCCCCCGGATCGGAGTTTCATGAATTGGCGGCCCTCGTCTCCGCCCTGGGGACCGTCCGGGGGAAGCTCGGCTTCCGCAGTCTCTCCATGGGGATGCCGCTCCTGGCATCGGGGCCGGACTACGATGCGGTCTCAAAAGCCCTAGCCCCGGAGTTCGACCGGACCACCGCCGGGGGCGAGGGCGAGGGCGCGGCTTCGAAGCGTAACCCGGAGGAGACGGCCGTCGTCCTCGTCGGCCACGGGACCGCCCACCCCGCCGACGCCGCCTACTCCCGGATGGCGCGGGTTTTGAAGAGAGATCACAGGAACGTCTTTTTGGGGACGATCGACGGCTTTCCGGGGCTGGAGGATGTGATGGCCGAGGCGAAGGCGGCCGACGTCCGAAGGGTGAGGCTCCTTCCCTTCCTCCTGGTGGCTGGAGGCCACGCCACGAAAGACCTGGCCGGGGACGATCCCGAATCCTGGAAGAGCGCCTTCGAGGAGGCGGGATTCGAGGTCGATTTAAACCTACATGGGATGGGAGATACCCCCCGGGTGGTGGAGATCTTAATCGAGCACACAAGACAGGCTCTGGAGAGGGGCCTGAGGGGCCCATGATCCGGCCCCTGGGGGCTATGTAATGCGCTGAGCGCTAGTAAATTGATGGGCCTTATGGTGTTCGGGAATTCATGCCCAGCGATTATTCCAGCCTTTGACACTAATTTTGATCCTCCATGAATGCGTAGCTATCATTCTCTCTATCGCTATTCTGGCGGGCAGGCAAACATGAGGCTCTTGAAGACCTTCCTAAGCAATCATTTTTACAGCCTCATTTACGATCTCAATCCTCCCAGAGATTTAGGTAATATAATTATTTTAAATTATATAAAATTTTTTAAAAATAAAAAAACTGTTGATGGACGATGGCTATAAATAGAAGATCGATGCATATTAGGAGTGAAATCTTCTAGGATGATATGAGCTAATGATATGACTCAAAAGAGAGATATTTATCCCTTGGTTATTCCCATCTGGATAATTTTCTTGATTTGCCTGACCGCGATCGCGAGTTATGCAATATCCTCGATGTTCGAACACCATGAGATAGCTTCTAATGATCATACTAACTTGAATTTAGTCCCAGTAAGTAGCAATGATACACCACTTCATACTGATGTTCTCTTTGGGGCTTATATCACCAAGATTTCTCGTCTCTCTATGAAGGAATCTAATTTTGATGTGGACTTTTATGTTTGGTTCAAGTGGAAAGGCGATGATGTCGCTCCTGGTGAGGGTATGGAGATCATCAATGGCGAAATTAATTCTATGGAGCTACAAGCTGAATTGCATGAAAATGATACTAATTATGAACAATATCAAATAAGTGCAAGCATAATACAACCATTTGATGTTATGCTTTATCCATTTGATAATCACAAGCTGATAATCAAGATTGAAGATTGTATTAGTTCCATTTATTGGCTTCAATATATTCCTGAAAATCTTCAAAACACAAGCTGCAGCGAAGAAATTTACATTCCAGGATATAAAAGTAAATCCCTGCCTACGATAGTAGAAAATCACAAATATCCAACCGATTTTGGATCTCCTTGGCAAGAGCAAATGCCTTCAACATATTCTCAAATTAGGCTAGGCATCGGATTAGTGAGAGATGGCTGGGGATTTTACTTCAAGCTGTTCCAGGGCTTATTTGTGGCAGTTGCTGTGGCAATGATTACATTTACTTTGAGACCAAATTTTGCACCTCGCTTTATAGTTGGTGTTGGTGCCCTTTTTGCAGCTGTAGCCAATTATTACAATGTACTGGCTTTGCAACCAGCAGTTAATTATTTGACCTTAGCTGACACAATAACTTTTGCAGGGATCGTAACAATATTTCTATCCATGGTCGGATCTTCTATATCGTACTATTTGTATAGTTTTAAAAATAATATAAATTTATCTCGAAGATTTGATAAATATTCGGTAATAACTTTTATTTTTTGCTTTATATTTATTAATTTGTGGATTGGTTGGTTTGCTACTCATTGAGTGCTGCTATCAAGCTTGATTAGGATGATCTGGGATTGAGGGAGCCTTACAAAGGAATTAGTTTATTCTGTTGTACGGAGTCGAATCTGGATATTAACCTGCCGCGAAAAAATATGAGGGAATATTATGAGTAATCCGGGTAATTTTAGAATGGGTCTTTCGCAAGCAATTTTGCATTGGGGGAAATACTGCAGAAATAAAGCAGCGGTCATTTCTGAGACAAGAACTATAACATATAATGATCTAGATAAAGCTGTCGAATCCTTGGCTCAAAGGTTAAATGCCTATGAAGGTTCAAATAAGCGGATCGCTATCTATCAAACTGATCCTATAATTTTTTTTATTTCATTAATCTCCATATTACGCAGCAATAATGTAGCTTGTATCATGAATGCTGAACTGGCTATAGAAAATATTCGATCATGCGTTCAGGATTGTGATGCGAAATTATTATTGGTTGATGAAGAGACTTCAATAATCAGTAATAGCATCATCAAAGAGCTTGATATACCTAATATGACGATATATTTATCTGAATTAGATAAAATACCTGCTAAAGCAAGCTGGTCTTTACCAAATCCATATGATCCTTGGGGAATTGTTTATACATCTGGAACTACGAGCATTCCTAAAGGAATTATTCTATCACATATCTCAATTTTTTGTGAGTTGATGCATTGGTTCATCGAATTAGAGATGACAAAAAAAACTCGTTTGTACACCTCAATACCGCCTTATTTAACCGCAGGATTGGTTCTAGCTTCGACATCGCTAATGACGGGTGGAACGGTGGTAAATTTTCGAAATCATTCATCTGAAATTTTAAGCTCATATTTGAAAATAAATAATATCGATATTTCTTTCTTTTCGCCCAGCGGATTACAGGAATTTATTTCCTATATAAAGTCCCATCACCTGAGAATATATATGGGTGATAAGATACTAATAATGGGAGAACCTGTCCCACTTGGTTTAAAGAAAGAGACCAGAGATTTACTATCTGTGGATATCATTGAATCTTGGGGAAATTCGGAAGGATTAGGGACGATTACTGAAGCAAGCGACGTTGAAATTAGGCCAAATTCTATAGGAAGACCTTTCTTATGTGATGATAATTTCATAATGGATGAAAATAATAATAAGCTGCCAGACAACGAAATAGGACGCATAGCCGGAAAAACGAATTGCGCTTTTAGTGGCTACAATAAAAGATATGATCTAAGCTCAATATATATTATTGGCGATACTATTTTTTCCGATGATTTTGGACTCAGAGACGAAGAAGGATATTTCTATATCAAGGATAGAATGAATAATTCTTTCATCCGAAATAATGAAAGAATATACACTATTGAACTTGAACATAAGATCCAAAAATTGTCATGTGTTGAGCAAGTTGAAGTCGTTGGCTTAGAGTCTGAGGAAGGTACTGTACCGGCAGCCGTCATAAGATTAAAGACTAATGATATTGATAAGAATATATTGATTGATACTATAAATGCTGGATTAAGTGCAAATCAAAAGATTCAATACATAAAATTTATTGACAAATTTCCGAAAAGTGCAGTTGGAGAAAATTATAAAAATAAATTAAAAAATCTCTTCATAGAATAAATTAATTTTATATCCCACATTTCGCACCTATAGTTCTGAACTCGCGGGAGGGGAGAGGGCGGAGCGGGAAATCCCCGATCTTTAGGCCTGAGATGAAAGCGAAGCCCACCCTGAGATTTGCGCAGCAATATTTTAATCCGGCCAAGCTCAGAGGACTTGCTACCAAGCCTACCACTACATCGCGTTTTCTCCCTTAACCAATCAAACTGCGCGCGGCCACCCCGCCCTAAAGGGCGGGGTGGCCGCGCGCCCCGGTTTGACGGAATCCGAAATCGTCGAGTCTTCGTTTGCCCAAATCTCCACCTCAGAAATTATTGTGACTCTGCTTTCGGCTACCGGAGCAGCCTTGTTAATCAATCTAAGAAAATATGAATACCGGGCGAGGGTTCACTTCATCCCCAACCTAAAGGTTGGGGTATTCGTGACCCTCCGCGCTCCCGATGTAATAACATATGTGTACTATATAGATGCCATTATTATGGCTATCCACAGAATCAATTGCGATAACCCTGCTCGCGCTTGGTGCTTCGGCCTATCTCCTCTCATCTACCTGCCACCATCCCCAAATACCATCCCGACGAAATAACCCATCGATGTCCCCCACCGACTCCGCCCTCCTCCTCGTCCTCTACCTCGCCTGCTTCGCCGCCGTCCACAGCCTCATGGCCAGCCTCCCCTTCAAGAGGAGGGCCGCGAAGATCCTGGGAAGGCGGATGGACCCGTGGTATCCGGCGATCTTCTCGGCTTCCGCCTTGGTGATGATCGCGCCCCTGGTCTACCTCGTCTACCTCTTCCCCGGCAAGATCCTATACATCGTCCCCTCCCCCTGGCGGTGGGCGATGGTGGCAGGGCAGCTCCTGGCGGGGCTCCTCTCGGTCAGGGCCTTCGTCGACGCCCCCCACCGGTTCAAGGTGCCCCTCCAGCTTCTGGGGCCCGGGGCCGCCGGGGGGGAGGGCCTGGAGCCCAGGGGGGTCTACCGGTGGATAAGAGATCCGTTCCTCCTATCGGGCTTTCTGATCATCTGGCTGACCCCCTTCATGACGACGAACATCCTGATCCTATACGTCGCCGTCACCCTCTACCTCTACCTGGGGTCCCTCCACTGGGAGAGGAGGCTCCTCGCCCAGTTCGGGGACGAGTACCGCTCGTATCAGAGGCGGGTCCCGAGGGCCGTACCCTGGAGGGGAAGGCTCCGCCCCGAAGGTTGATGGGATAGGTGGCAGAGAGGCAAATCCCATGTTCACGATATCCACCCTCATCCTCGCCCTATACCTCGTCGGCTTTGCAGCCCTTCACAGCCTCCTCGCCAGCCTCTGGGCGAAGGGGAGGGCCCGCCGGGCCCTCGGCGACGGTGCCATGAGGTGGTACCGCCTCTTCTTCACCCTCGTCGCTGTCGCGACCCTCCTCCCCCTCCTCCGCCTCTTCTATCTAAATCCGGGGGAGGTCCTCTACTCCGTCCCCGCCCCCTGGCGGTGGGGGATGGTGGCGGGCCAGGGGATCGCCGCCCTCGCCTTCGCAAAGACCTTCCTTGCGGCAGGACCCCTCCAGTTTTTGGGAATCCGCCCCGATGACGGCGGAAGCAAACTCATCGTCCGGGGGTTATACTGCAGGACGAGAAACCCCCTCTTCCTCTTCGCCCTCCTCGTCCTCTGGCTCACCCCCATCATGACCGATAACCTCCTCGTCCTCTACCTCATCGCCACCGTCTACTTCATCCTCGGATCGGTCCACGAGGAGAGGATCCTCGCCGAGAAGTTCGGGGCGGCATACCTGGAATACCGGGATGAGGTGCCCAGGTTCATCCCCAGCCCCAGGTGCCGCTATCCCGAGACGGCGGGCCAGGGTCCGAACCGGGATCGCCTCGATGGTGATCGATAGCCCGATCTCGGCCTCCCGCCGGATCCGAGCCAAACCGCCCGGGCAGCGAGGGCTTCACCCGCCATAGGTGGCCGCGGCTTTGCCCGACTGGAGGACGCGACCCTCCATCGCCGCCTCCAGCTCAGATCTCCCGGAGCCCGGCGGAAGGTCGAGCTCGGAGTCCAAAGCGAAGACCCTCAGGACGTACCTGTGGGGGTCCCCCGGCGGCGGACAGGGGCCTCTGTAGCCGATCGACCCGAAGCCGTTCCTCCCCTGGAGCGCCTCCGGCGCCGCGACCTCTTCCAGGGGGGATATCCCCTCGGGGATCGACACCGGGGGCGCGAGGTTCCAGATCAGCCAGTGGACGAAAGGCCCCCGGGGGGCGTCCGGATCCTCCAGGATCATGGCGATAGACGCCACGGATCCTTCCAGGCCAGAGATCTCGACCGGCGGGGACAGGTCCTCGCCGTCGCAGGTGTACCTTTCAGGGAAGATGTCGAAGCCCAGGGCTACTTGGAGGTCGAGGCGGCCCGGATCTTCTGCCGCCTCGTCGGAGGCGTCTGCGGCAGACGCCGCCAGAGGGGACGCAGCCCCGAATACCGAGGCCAGAATCGCCCAGGCGGCGAGGATGAGCGGAAGGGTCCTCACGGCCCCACCAGCTCAAAATCGATGCTCACCGAGGATGTCATCGACCTTATGACAGGAACCCTATCCGCCACCTCCGAGAAGATCTCGGTGAGGACCGAGGGGTCCTCATCCGCCGCGACCCTGACCTTTATATCGATCCTGGTCACCTCCCGCCCGTCCCCCAGCCTCTCCAGGACCCCTTCCGCCTCGGAGGTGTAGGACCGGAGTCGGACGTTCCTCCTCCCGGCGACGGCGAGGGTGGTGGTGAAGACGCAGGCGTTGGCGGCGGCGACGAAGAGGTCCTCCGGGGACGGGAACCCCTCGACGCCGCCGAACTCCGCCGGTAGGGCGACCTTTATCTGGTGATCGGAGGGGAAGGCCACCTCCCCCACCGCCCCACCTTCCCAGGCCACCTCATTGTAAAAAGAGAGCTCTTCGGTCATGATGCTCTCTTTATGGCTTCCCGCTATTATCCCTTTCCGCAGCCTTTAACCGTCAGCGGTGCCGGCGGCCGGAAGGCCCGCCGGGACGGCCTGCCTGCCGATGATAGGCATCCCCGGGGGCCCGGGGCGGGTCGACGTGGACGGTGGCCCTGGAGACGTAGGGGAGGGCGTGGTGGAGCTGATGGCCGACCTCCTCGGCCACCTGGTGCCCCCTCTCGACGGTCATATCGGGGTCGACGACGACGTTGATCTCGGCGTGGAGCCTCATCCCCAGCCACCTCACCCTCACCTCCGCCACCTCCTCGACCCCCGGGGCGCCGGCTGCCGCCTCCCTCACCTCGATGGCGACCTCTGGGTCGACCCCATCGAGGAGCCTGGTCAGGACGACCCTCCCCGACTTCCAGCCTATCTGGAGTATGACGCCGGCGATCAGAAGCCCCACCAGGGGGTCGGCCCGGGGGTGGCCGGCCATGACCCCGAAGGCGCCGAATAAGACGGCCAGGCTCGTCAGGCCGTCGGCCCGGGCGTGGAGGCCGTCGGCGACGAGGGCGGCGCTGTTTATCTCCCTCCCCACCCTCATCCGATAGAGGGCCACCGCCTCGTTGCCGGCAAAGCCGATGAGGGAGGCGAGGATCACCGCCTCCAGGTGGCCGACGGGGCGGGGGTTAAAGAGCCTCATCGCCGCCTCGTAGCCGGTGAAGAGGGCGCTCACGACGATGACGAGGACGATGGCGAGCCCCGCCAGGTCCTCGGCCCGGCCGTAACCGTAGGTGAACCGGTCGGTCGGGGGGCGTTGGCCCAGCCGGAAGGCGAGCCATAGGGGGATGGCCGTCGCCGCGTCTCCGAGGTTGTGGACGGTGTCGGCGAGGAGGGCGACGCTCCCGGAGAGGAGGACTATCGCCACCTGGACCAGGGCCGTCGCCAGGAGGGCGATGAAGGAGACCTTGACGGCCAAAATCCCCCTCTCGGCCGCCAGGAGGGCGGGGTCGGCGGCGCCGTGAGCGTGGAGGTGGAACCCTCGGCTGGTGAGGTGCCCCTCCTCTTCGGAGCGGAGGCGGTTCTTCGGCATCATCTTCCCATCATAATAAGATTGTCTTACCGCCGATATAAATCTGCGACCTCTCCCACCGAGGAGGATCTCGGGAGGGAGGAGGCCTTCAGAAGGAGAGGGTCGAGGTTCGGGGGAAGGGAGGGGGGATAGAGGATGGGAGGGCGGAATCGTGGGAAGAGGAGATCCGGAGGAAAGTATATTGGAGGTCGCGCCCCTAAGGCTAGATATGGACCCAATCCTCCTCGCCCTCTTCGCCCTCCTCCTGGCGGCGGCGGTCGCCGCGGCCTTGGCGAAGAGGTTCATCCTCGATAACTCCGACTTCTGGATGGCCATGGGGCTGATCCTCGCCGACAGGAAGAGGTACGATAAGGCAGCCCGGTGCTGTGAGAGGGCTGTCAGGATCTACCCCTTCTACGTCCACGCCTGGAACAACTGGGGGCTCTCCCTCTACCAGCTCGGGAGGTACGAGGAGGCCCTCGAACGGCTCGACGAGGCCCTGACCCTCAACCCGGACCTGGGGGAGGGATGGCACAACAAGGGGCTCGTCCTCGAAGGGCTCGGTCGGGTGGAGGAGGCAGAGGAGGCCTTCGAGAGGGCCGATCGCTTGGGCGTGGGCTGAAGATGGGGCGTCAACGCCCCTTTGGATCGACGAGAGGGAGGGCTCCAGACGGGGGGGGTGGCCAGCCGCCCCGGACTGCCAGAGGCGGCCTGGGCAGATCCTGCCGGTCAGGCCATCGGCAGCGTGCGAGACCTCTCCAGGACCTTCCGACACCCCCCACAAAACCGCGAGCTTTTGAAGTCGATCTCAGCGATGGAGCTCGATAGGCGCATGACGCAACCCGCGTTGCGGCAGTGGGGGAGGCCGAAGACGTGGCCGAGCTCGTGGACCGCCTCCTTTTCTGCCCTCTCCCGAAAGATGCCCCTGTCAGGAGGAAGGCCGTAAAACTCCTGGCTGAGCCTCGCCAGGGATATCATCGCCTTCCGCCCCAGGGCCAGGCCGAAGACGAAGTCGAGGTTTGCGACGGAGAGGTCCTCCTCGATCACCCCCAGGACGGCCTCCGCCCCCTCCGGCGCCGGCAGGGCCAAAAGGGCGAGGCCGCCTGCGAGCTGGCCCCTCCCGGGGATGCGGGCGGCTTCGGGGATCGGCGCCTCCGGCCTCACCTCGACGGCTCCGAAGAGCGACCCCAGCTCACCTTGAAGAGAGTATATCAGGTCAAAGTCGACGGCTCCCAGCGGCTGGAGGAGGATGGTGGTCATAGCCGCTCTAGTCGGCTCGAGGCTCCTCGGCGAGGGACTTCTGGTAGGCCTTCCAGCCGGGGCACCAGCCGGTGTGCCACCTCCAGATCCTGGCGATGAGGGAGTTCGGCCTCTTCTCGGCCCGCCTTCTGATGGGGCAGCTTTCACAACTTGCAGCCATGGCCTTCAGGCTGTCCGGATGGTATAAGGAATTTACGAAGGAAAGTGGGGGCGACGGCCTCCGCCAGCCTAGGCCCATCCCGTCGAGGATCCCCAGGACGGACCGTCAAGGGAAGTACTCGCCAGGAAGCCGGAGGACCCCCGCCTCCACCAGAAGGACGACGACGATCGTATAGGCGGCCGAGACGGAGAGGTCAGTGAGGATGCGCCTCCGACGCCGCCCGGACCTCCCGTCCTTGGAGAGGAGATCCTCCAAGCCCCTGTGCATGAGAAACAGGCCCAGAACGTTGGTGATCCAGTATCCCAAGACCATGGCGGGGAGAAAGAGCTCCTCGGAGACGAGGCCGGCGAGGGCCCCGAAGGCGTAGGCGATCGGTATGTTCACGAAGAGGTCGTTCCACCAGGAGACGGGGGAGAGGAGGAAGCCCGCCGTGGCGACAAGGCCCCCCCGGGCCCGCTTCATCTCAATCTTGCGGCCGGCTATCTCTATGAAGCCGCGGAAAGCGCCCTCTTCGGGCCCCTCTTCAGGGCGCACCTCTCTTTTCACTATAGTCCTCCTCACCGCATGGACCGACCCATCTCCGGGAACTCCAGATTCGCCTAGAAGCCCCGAGAACCCCCGGGGCGATTCTCTCCTGCCGGCTTACATTCGGAAGTGATGCACCTACCCCTTTATCCCTTTGTCTCCATCATCAGGGGTATCGAAAGGGTTATTGCTTTTGATCTCGAAATTTGGAGGATGAGTTGATAGGTTCGGCCCTGAACGCGGAAACTGGATCAATCGAACTCGGAGCTGATGAGATGAAAAGGATGTCAAAGATCCAGAAGGCAGCCGTCGCGATCCTGGCGGCCCTCCTCCTCTGGACCCTTTACGGAGCGATCGTATCCATGAGCGTCAAAGAGCCCCCCTACCAGGTCATACAGACCCTAGAAAACGACGTCGAGATCAGAGAGTACGCCGACCAGATCTGGGCTGTAACCCTCGCTGATGATCAGGACCGGGGATTTGGCCTGCTCTTCAGATACATCTCCGGCGCCAACGATGAGGGGAGGAAGATCGAGATGACGGCGCCGGTGGTGACGGGCGTCGCTGAGGGCAGGCCGTTCATCGCCTTCGTCATCCCCGAGGGGTTCGACCTGGAGGGGACGCCCCGACCCCAAGACGAGAGGGTGAAGATCGAGGTCGTGGAGGGGAGGAGGATGGCGGCGGTCCGCTTCTCAGGATACGCCACCGAGGAGAGCCAGAAGAGACACCTCAGCGCCCTCAATGAGACCCTGAAGGCCCACGGGATGATGGCCCGAGGCGAGCCGGTCCTCATGCAGTACAACGACCCCTGGACGCCCCCCTTCATCCGGCGAAACGAGGTGGCGATGGAGGTGGCATGAGCCTCTTTTGAGATGGAGGTCCGCCCGGCATGGAAGTTTGAGATGGTAGAGAGGGGACCGATGAACGACCAGACCCTCGCGCCGATAGTGAACCGATAGACCCGGATATTATAGAATTTTCCGGCATGATGGTCGCCAGCATATGGACTCGGATCTGGGGCGATTAGTCCAATTTGCTGGGAGAATTATCTTTTTAGAATTTTATCCGGGAGACGGAAAAGATTATATTCAGCTTTGATGCAAAAAGGCCTATATAAAAAGAAAGTGGAGGTTAGACATATGATGAAAAGAGCGTTGATAGTGCTCTTCGTCGTCTCGATGCTGTCGATGGGACTTTCAGCAGCCGAGGATGAAGCAGCAAAGACGATCGTAGAGACTGCTGTAGAGGCCGGGGACTTCAACACCCTGGTGGCTGCAGTGGAGGCCGCAGGACTATTGGATACCCTCAACGGGGAGGGGCCCTTCACCGTCTTCGCCCCCACGGATGAGGCCTTCGCCGCTGTGGAAGGGCTTGACGAGCTCGACGCCGAGACCCTCGCCGAGATCCTCACCTACCACGTCGCCTCCGGCGCCATCATGGCAGCGGACGCCCTCAACATGGCAACGATCCCCACCCTCCAAGGCAGAAACCTCACCGTTGAGGCCACTGACGAGGGTGTGCTGGTCAATAATGGCGCCAAGGTCACGACCGCCGACATCTTCTGCAGCAACGGCGTCATCCACGTCATCGACGCGGTCCTGATGCCTCCCGCGGAGGAGACGCCCATCGAGGTGGATGAAGAGGCGAAGGGGACCGAAGGTGCCTCCTGCTGAGACCTCAAGATAGATAGATTTATTCGAATCGGATATCGAGGCGGAGAGGTCTGGTCCTCCGCCTCTCGCCGTCTATTTTTCCCGTCCTCGGGACCGCTCTTTCCAGAAGGCATCATCCAAACCAAAAGCGCGATATACCCCCGGGCCAATCCGATCGGCGAAGGCGATAAAATCATGTTGATCGGAATCGATGTCGGCGGAACCACTACAGATGCGGTTCTGATAGACGAAGGAAAAGTCATAAAAACGTCAAAAGTCCCGACCGACCACGACCACCTCCTGGAGTGTCTCTTGACCGCCCTCGACGAGATCGTCCGGGGCGTCCCGCCGGAGAGGATAGAGCGGGTAGTCCTCAGCACCACCCTCATCACAAACCTCATCGCCGAGGGGAAGACCGACCCCGTCGCCCTGATCATCGAGCCGGGGCCGGGGATGAACCCCGAAGGCTACTCCCTGGGGGGGGAGGTCCAGATCGTCCGGGGGGCGATCGACTACCGGGGAAGGGAGATCGAGGCCCTGGACGAAGATCAGGTCCAGAGGGCCGCGGCCAAGATAGCCGAGCGGGGCTACAGGAAGGTGGCGGTGGCGAGCAAGTTCGGCCAGAGGAACCACGCCCACGAGGAGAGGATGCGGGAGATCGCCCTGGGGACTATCCCCGGGGTCCACGTCGAGATGGGCCACCAGGCCTCGGGGAGGCTGAACTTCCCCCGGAGGGCGGCGACGACGGCCCTGAAAGCTGCCGCCATGGACGAGTACCGAAAGTTCGCCGAAGAGGTGGCCAAGGCCGTAGCCGGCCGGAAGATAGAGGCTCCGGTTTACATCCTCAAGGCCGACGGCGGAACCCTGCCCCTGGCGACATCCGTCGATCACCCCGTCGAGACTATCTTCTCAGGGCCCGCCGCCAGCACCATGGGGGTCCTCGCCCTCACGCCGGCGGGCCAGACCTCCGTCGTCGTCGACATCGGCGGGACGACGACCGACCTCGCCCTGATCCTGGACGGATCGCCCCTCATCTCCTCGGAGGGGGCGAGGGTGAACAGCTATCTAACGCACATCCGGGCCTTTGCCGTCAAGTCGGTGGCCCTGGGCGGCGACAGCAGGGTGAGGGCGGAAGGCGGTAGGGTCGCCATAGGGCCCGATAGGGCGGGTCCCGCCTTCTGTCTGGGGGGCCCGGAGCCTACCCCCACCGACGCCATGAGGCTCCTGAACCTGATCTCCATCGGCGAGAGAGGGCGGGCCGAGGAGGCGATGGCCAAGCTCGGCCGGGAGATCGGATGCTCCGCTGGAGAGGCAGCCCAGATGGTGGTGGACGCTGCCGTCGAGATGCTCCTCGGCGAGATCGAGGGGATGTTCCTCGCCTGGGAGGAGGAGCCGGCCTATAGGGTCTGGGAGATCCTCCAGAAGGAGAAGATCCGGCCCCAGAACGTCGTCGGCGTCGGGGGCGGGTCCCTAGGCCTCGTCCCCCTGGTGGCGGAGAGGCTCGGAGCCCGAGGGATCATCCCCGAGAACGCCACCGTCGCCAACGCCATCGGAGCCGCCGTGGCTCGGCCCACCCTCACCCTCACCTTCAGGGCCGACACCGAGCGGGGCTTCTACACCGTCGCCGAGGACGGAACGACCGGAGAGATCCGGGACCGAAAGTTCGGCCAGAAGGAGGCGGAGGAGATGGCAAAGAGGCTGATAATCGATCGGGCCGGCAGGATGGGGATAGAAGAGTACGCGGCAGAGGCGGTCCTGACGGCTAGCGAGGTCTTCAACATGGTCCGGGGGTGGTCGACGAGCGGCCGGATCCTGGACGTCACCATGCAGATCCCTGCGGGGCTGATCCCCGAGTGGACGGGGGGTGGTAGAGGATGAAGAGCCCCCGAGAGCTGAACGGCGGGGCGAGGAAGATGGGGCTGATATTCTTCCCCGCCTTCGACTGGGCGATAACCCCGACCCACCCGGAGAGGGAGGAGCGGCTCCTCTACACCAGAGACCAGATCTTCGAGGAGGGGCTGATGGACCTCCCGGAGGTGGAGGAGTACAAGCCGCGGCTCGCGGAGCATAAGGACATTGCCCGGGTCCACTTCTGCATCCCCTCCGTCGAGGCCCTCGTCACCGAGGCCCACCTCATCGCTGCCGGGTCCACCCTCGTCCTCGCCGACGCCTACATGAAGGGCGAGATCAACAACGCCTTCGCCCTGGTGAGGCCCCCGGGCCACCACTCCATGAGGGTCGCCCACGGGAACCGCGGCTTCTGCAACGTCAACAACGAGGCGATCATGGTGGAGTACATCCGCCGGAAGTACGGGATCCGGAGGGTGGCGATCATCGACACCGACGTCCACCACGGCGACGGGACCCAGGAGATCTTCTACCACGACCCCGACGTCCTCTTCATCTCCTTCCACCAGGACGGAAGGACCCTCTATCCGGGGTCGGGGTTCGTCGACGAGCAGGGCGGCCCCAAGGCGATGGGAAGGACGATCAACATACCGCTGCCGCCCGAGACCCCCGACGAGGGGATCCATTACGTCCTGGAGGAGCTGGTCCTGCCGATCCTGGAGGAGTTCCGGCCCCAGCTCGTCGTCAACTCCGCAGGCCAGGACAACCACTACACCGACCCCCTGGCGAATATGCGGTTCTCGGCCCAGGGGTATGCGCGGCTCAACGAGATGCTGGCGCCGGACATAGCCGTCCTGGAGGGGGGGTACGCCATCGAGTCCGCCCTACCTTACGTCAACTGCGGGATCATCCTCGCCATGGCCGGCCTCGACTACTCCAACGTCCGGGAGCCGGACTACCACCCCGGAAGGTTCTCGATGTCGAGGTCCATGGAGGCGAACATCACCGGGACCGTCGAGTACCTCCAGGGGGTCTGGGATGCGAGGGAGGAGCTGACGGAGAAGGCCGTCGAGAGGGCGGGGCCCTTCTTCCGGAGGCATAAGAACATCTTCTACGATACCGACGGGATCCGGGAGCGGCAGACCGAATCGGTGAAGATGTGCCCCGACAGAAGCTGCCCCGGCTACATGACCATCGACACCGATGCCGTCAGGGGATACGGCCAGTCGGAGAGCGGCTTTGGGGTATTCGTGCCGCTATTCGCCTGCAAGAGCTGCCGCGAGGAGGCGAGGGAGGAGTACGAGGCCCACAAGACCGACTCCCGGTACAACTACATCTTCTTCCAGGAGAAGAACAGGGACGAATACCGGCTCTACAGCACGAGGATGCACAACGAGCGGGTCTACTGAGGGGCGAAAGGTGGCGGGCGGAGGCGCCGCTTCCGGCGGCGGCCGGCGCGAGGCCACCACACCCAAAAAAACAAATAACTCTTCCTGATACGGTCTGGCTGGTGATCGGATGAACGGCAGAGATGGCGAGGTTCGGGAGGTTCGGATCGCCTCCTGGCGGCGGAGGGTCGGAGCCTGGCTGATCGACATAATCCTGGTGGGGATCCTCTGGGACCTCCTGGCGGGGGCGGCCGGACCCATCACGCAGTTCCACTTCTGGCTCCCGCCGGGGCCGATCTTCTCCGCCTGGTTCGTCCACCTCGGCTCCGGCGACGCCCTCATCCTATTCGCCTACTGGACGGTCCTGGAGGGGACCCGGGGCCAGTCCCTCGGAAAGATGGCCCTCGGCCTGAAGGTCACCGACCGGCGGGGCGACGCGATCGACCTCTCCCGGGCCGCCATCCAGTCCTTCGGGAAGGCCTTCCTCCTCCCCGTGGACGTTCTCATCGGCTGGATCGCGATGCCGGGGTCGGGGCAGCGGCTCTTCAACCGCCTCTCGGAGACGATCGTCGTCCTCGTCGACGACTCGGCGCCGGAGGGGGTGCGGTACGTGAGGCCGGGGTAGCGGCTCCTCTCCGCTACTTCCGCAGCCCATTTCATCTATTCGAGATGAACAAATTTTCCGAGAAGGATTCAAGGCAGCCCTCTATCGCCTCCCTGATATTTTCCAGGGCCTCCACGGCGGTATCCCCCTGAGAATGGCAGCCCGGCAGTGCCGGACAGCTGACGATGTACCCCCCTTCCTCGGCCTCTTCGAGGGTCACCTTGAGCTTCATGGATGAGAGTTGGCTTCCTTGGTTGAAAACGTTTTCTTGCCGGCGCAGGGAATGGGCGCTAGATGGCCTTTGATCCCCTATTTCCCCAGAAGGGAGAAGGAGGGTCGAGGTCCCGCGCTGGCGGCGCCAGACCCTTATAAGACCAAGCAGCTGGATGGAAGAACGAGAATGCTATAGACGATCTCTCTCACGTTCGATATCGTCGATGGCCTCCTCGAAAGGGATCGCCTCTTCGCCGGATGCTTTGGCAGCATCGCGGGCTCGAAGGGAGTCCAGCTCCTCCAGCTCGTCGAGGAGCTTTTTGTAATCCTCCAGGCTGAGGAGGACGCCTATTCGGTCGCCCTTTTCATTTACTACGTACTGCTTTTCGAACGCAATTGAGGTCATGTTATTTTCTTACTTCAGAGGCTTTTAGATTGTTATCTCGTCGTTCAGGCCAAGCTCCCTCAATGCGACTTTCATCTCCTCGATCCTATCTTTGGGTATGCCCTTTTCAGATGAGATCTCTACATTGAGGGTCAGCCTCAGGCTGCCCTCCCGAGCGAATCCGGAGAGGACCTTGCTGTATATGTTCATCCATTTTTGAGGGGGGACCTCTCCCTTCCATGAAGCGGTCTTGACAGATCCGTCATCTCCGCCTTCGTCGATGACTTTGCTTCCTCCGTCAGCAGCGATCGTGATTGTTATCGAGGAGCTGACCCCTTTGCTGCTCACCGTCACTGTGAAGCGACCGTCATCATCACCAGCCTGAAAGTTGCCCCTATCTCCGATGACGCCGCCGGTGGCGGTCCAGGCGACCTGATCCAAGGGATAATCATTGCCTCGCTGATCAAAGCCTCTGGCCACGAAGGACTGGACATCCCCGGGCTTGAGCTGGAAGGTTCGAGGAGAGATCTCGATCGATGTCAGAACCGGTGGATCTGAATGGTCTCTTATGTAATCCTCCGCCGTCTCAGCCGTGATGATGAACATCTCCTCGGAGATCTCCACCTCCGCCACGGAAATTCCCTCCTTGTAGAGGAAGGGATCGTACTTGCTGCCGATCTTGCCGACGTATCCGAGGACTCCGCCGCTGACCCCTCGGGCGATTGTCTCCTTGATCGAATTTGGATTTGAGAGCCTCGGAAAGATGGGCGAGGCGAAGAAGGCGTCTCGCACCGCCTTTGTGCTCCACTCCTTGAAGGCAGGAGGCCAATTACGGACGAGGAAGCCGGGACTTGCAGAATCCGCCACCAGGTCGTCTCGCTTCAGCTTCGAGATTATCAGGTCCACCATGGAGCTTGCGGCGCTGGAGTGGACCAGCCCCAGGTCTATGATCTCCACATTTTCTCTTCCCAGGAGGGCCACATACCGGTAGGTCCGCCAGACGGCCTCCCTCAGGTCTCGCTCAGATCTCCTGAGGTTATCCTTCAGCTGTAGCTTCTGAGAGTCATCGAGCTGGAGCTTCAACTCCTCGTCTTGTATCTCTTCCAGGGCCAAAAGATCGCGTGCGACGTGATCGAGATGAGAATCGCTCTCGGCCGCCGACCATATCAGGGCGCTCTTGAAGGTCCTTCCCGAGGTTCCGTGCTCTGCGGTCATCGAATCGATTGAACGGAGAACGGCTTCTCGGTCTTGCATCGATCTATCTGGGGGAAGGACGATCAGAGTCAGAGAGGCTCGGTCCGGGATATCGTTGCTCTTCTGAGGGAAGAAGACCCGATCCAATTCCGGGCCTTTTGCGAAGACCTGGGATATCTCGGCCATGATCCGCTCTCTGATCCTTGGCTGAGAGATTCCCGCCCTGCGATCTGCGATGAGCTTGGGAAGCCCCACTTTCAGACTGAAGTGGTAGCGGCTCCCGTCAGCCCTGAGGTAGTAACAGGTGGCTTCGAGGGCGCTCAGAACGGTCTCCACGTTTCCGATGTCCAGGCCTGGTTCGGCCACGTCAAGGCGTACTTCAGGGATGGTGGCGTCTGTGCCAGAGGTTCTGCCGCCGTTGGACTCGAAGAAGATGGACGTCGCCACCTTCTGGTGGAGCCTGGCTTTTTTGATAGAATCGACCGCCTCCGCGTCCAGGCGGATGGAGTGAGAGTCGCCGGCACCACAGATGTCTGTGGTGATGGGAACCTCCAGGCGCTCTTCGCCGAGCTGCTCCAGAGCTGCCGCCCGGAAGAAGGGGTCATCGAGAGGAGCGGTTCCAAGGCCGATTATGGGGTCGCTGTGGGCGCCCCTGTAGCCGTCGTTGTAGGCTCTGGAGATCCAGAGGGCGAGGAGACGGAGGACGCCCCGGGTCCGCTGGAACCGAGGAAGGGTCTGCCATTTTCTCTCGAAGACCGAGTAGACCATGGGGTGGAAGGGGTAGGCGGCCTCGAAGGCCGCTCTTGCGTTGTCGACGGGAAACCAGCTTGGTACCTGCTGGCGGTGGTCGAGCACCCATCGGGCGTACTCTTCACAGACGGCTCTCGCCTCGTCGGGGAGGACGATCTTGCCGTTCAGGTCCAGGGATTTGGAGTCGAACTCAAAGAGGCGGCGTCTGATTATCTCGGAGATCTCGGTCTCCGTCGAGAGGATGACGGCCTTGCTGAGCCGGTCGAGGAGCTTTTTGAGCCGGTCGTAGTCGGAGTGGTCCTCGGGATTCATCTCCGTCGCCGAGGCGGGGACGGACACGACCAGGACCATCCGGTCTTCGCCCCGGACTGTCTCCGACAGGTTTTGGATGAAGTTATAGAGCTGGGATGGGAGGTCAGTCTTGCGGTTTCTGCTGACGTAGTTCATCAGCTCGTCCATGAGGATCAGGCAGGGGCGACCTTTGGGCAGGAATTGGCGGATGACGTCTCCTGCCGGGGCTCTCATCAGCCGGTCGTGCTCGGCCACGGTGGCGAAGGCCTCTTCGCCGCCGAGCTGGAAGGCGATCTCACCCCAGGGCGTCTTTCGAAGGGGCGTTCCGTCGTCGCCGCCGCGCCCCTTGATGGAGTCGAACTCAGTTCCCACGAAGACGGCGGTGACGGCCTCGGGGATCCCCCGAACGCCCGATTTGGCCAGGATCTTATTCGCGCCGGGCCAGCTCTCGGCCTTGGGACCGTTTTTGGCGAGGTGGTAGAGGAGGGTGAGGGCGTGGGTCTTTCCGCCGCCGAACTGGGTGTTCAGGTTGAAGACGGCAGAGGCCTCGGTCTTCTCGCCGGAGAGGCGCCGGACGACCTCGGCGGCCATGGAGGCCAGATTTATTGTGAGGTATGTCCGCTCGAAGAACTTCTCCGGGTTTCGATAATCTTCGGCGGCGCTTTCGTCCCGGACCTTGTCCAGGTGGACTGCAAACTCCGAGGCGTCCAGGGGTTTTGCCAATCTCAGATCTTCTCTCGGCGTCACTACTTTGTACCAGGGTTTGAGCGCCATCTTCTCCCTCCTTCCATCTGATTCCAAAGGTCTCCTGTTTCTTATCAGATCTTCAGGACTTAAATTCACCGTAAGTAAAAATCTGAAAGGGTCCGGCGATTCGGTGAGCCCTGGTTCTCGTGGAGCGTCGATCCTCAGTGAGTTTCTAATATCATAAACGCGTTTAGCAATGACCATGAGCACATTGACCTACAGGGTCCTGCTCAAAAGAGAGCCAGAAGGCGGATACACCGTGACCGTCCCCTCGCTTCCTGGTTGCGTCACCTATGGAGATACCATCGAAGAGGCGGTGAAGATGGCAATAGAGGCGATCGAGCTGTATCTGGAGAGCCTGAGAGAGGACGGAGAAGAGATACCGACAGAGGAGGACGCCCTGGAGTACGCCCTCTCTGTAGAGGCTCATGCCTAAAGTGTCCGACCTCACCCCTCCGAGGATCATCAAAGTGCTGGAAAAGAGGGGTTTGTCCTCGACAGAACCCGAGGAAGCCATCGGATTTGCCTCAACCCTGAGACGAAGAGGAGAGTCGTCGTCCCTTTCCACAAAAAGAGTCTGCCAACGGGAACCGCCCTCGCCATTCTGAAGCAGGCGGGCATCGGAAAAGACGAGCTGGAGGAGCTCTTCTAGAATAGCCAAAAATTTCCCGATTGGCTGTCCAGCCGCCACCACTTGAAGTAGCCGTAGGGAAAGGCCGCAAGCCTCTCTTTTATGCCGACGGCCACCAGGGTCTCGCCTCCGAGGGCGACCCTCTCCTCGATGCTCATCGACCCGACGACCTCTTCCTGGAGGATCTTCATGAGGGATCCGCCCTCAGAGTCGGTCTGCCGGTAGCAGAAGACCACCCGGAGGTCGGCTCTCGTCCAGAGGGTCTTCCAGAGGGAGTAGGCGACGGCGTCGTCGGATCTGCTGTTCTCAAGCTCCATCGCCGCCAGGGGGGTGGGCCATCTCCCTCCTTTTCGATCCCCGCCGCCGCTCGAGGGGGCGGCGGGGGCGAAGGCCACCACGTCCAGGGAGAGGTACTCCTCCCTGGATACGGGCAGAATCCGACAGGGATGGCCGAGGGCGGCGGCCTGCCAGCCCAGGGATTCGCAGCTTTTGACCACGAGACTCGTGAGGGCGGAGGTCCACCCGCCCAGATTTCCAGAGGCTGCGGCCTCCTTGAGGGGCCGGGAGTTCTCAAGGGGCCGAAGCGCCTGAAGGAAGGCCTCCTGCCAGCGGCGGGCGATTTTGGCGGCTTCCATCAGAGACCAAGCCCCTTCTTCCGCGCCAGGACGCCTTCGACCCACCGCCTCTCCTCGGTCGATGCCGGGTAGAGGGCCACCAGGGCCTGGGCGAGCCTCCAGAACCTCTGGTCGCCTCCCACCTCCTCCACGAGGAAAGACCGGAGGGCTTCGCTCCTCCCCTCGGCGAAGAGGAGCATCGCCTGGTGGACCCTGTCCAGGACGGTCTCGGCGAGAACGGGCTGAGCAGCCGTCCCGCCGCTGCCCCCGCCTCCGGCCCCGAAGCCGTCCTCGCCCAGGGGCACCACCATCTCGCCCTCCTCGAAGCTGGCCTGGGCCTGCCTCTTCTTCCCGGTTCGCCTCGGCCCGGCCCTTTCGGCCGGGCTTGCGCCTTTTCCTGTTCCTTTTCCGAAGAGGCGATCCGACCTCTCGGCGACGGATAAGAGCCGTGCCGAGCCGCCTTTGATCTCGACGAGGTCTGGGAGGGTCTCCATGTGGGCTCCGATCCCCTGGGCGATCTTCCGGGCGGCGTCGTACTCCAAAGAATACTCGCCCCGGACGGCCCTTCCGGACCGGCCCCCGACCTCTCCACCGGCCTCGTCTTCTTCGCCCCCTAAGCCGCCGTTGTTTCCGTTGCCGTTTCCGTTCGCGCCTGTGGACAACGTCCAGAGCCACATCGCCGTCAGCCTCGCATCCTCCTCAAACCCGGTAGCGTCCGCCCCCTCGAAGATCATATTCAGCGCCTCCCTCGATACCGCCGCCCAGACCTCCACCAGATACTCTCCAAGGGCGACGGCCTCGCCGCTCGCCTTTTCGACCCGCGAGTACCGGGAGAAGACCTCCAGGGCGGGGCCGATGCAGGAGAAGATGGCGTCGGCGCCGACGACCCCCTCCTCGGCGAGGCGGGGCATCCAGCCGTGGATCTTTTGCGGCAATTCTGCAAGTACGTCCCGCCAGTCGCCGACCTCCTCCTTCAGGGTCCCGTCCGGATTCTCGCGCGGGCGGCAGACGAGGTGGACGGAGGAGGCGAGGGCGGCGGAGTTCATGGCCCTAAGCCTGGTCCCCATCTCGGTGTCGATGGGCCAGGAGGCGGTGATGACCCAGCCAGCGTCCAGCAGCGCCTGGAGCATCGCCTCCCAGCCCGTGGTGGTCTTATTGGCGAAGACGACGACCCCGATCCCCTCGGGTGCAAGAACCCGTCGGCCCTCGGCCAGGGCCTGGGTCATGGTGGACTCGAAGTAGGGTCTATCTTTTCCCTTCACCTCGTCCACGATGATCTCGTCGCCCTTAGGGGTCAGAGGATCAGAAAACTGAGAGCGGAGCGGCTTCGGCAAAGTCCTTTTCAGCCAGACGTAGAAGAAATCTGAGAGGTCGGCGTAGGGCACGGCGTCGTAATAAGGCGGATCGGTGAAGAGGATTTGGGCGAATTCGTCAGGAAGATCATTTTTATTGGCAGATTTCGATTCTGCATGCCCTTGGAAATCAAGAAAAAATGATGATACGCTCTCTGAAACCAGCGAAATCCATGTTAGTGCTGTATTCCAATCTCCACCAGAACCTGAAAGTGGATTGACTTCATCAAAATCCCAAACTATTTGCAAAGCTTGACGACTAAATGTTCCTTGAGGATTTTCCCTTGAAGTATCCCAGCGAGCTAGAGACGATAATTTATCTGCCGATCTATCAATCGCTAACGACAGACACGTCTGCACCGCCGCCGCCAGCCCGTTCTCCTGCTCTTCGGCCACCTTCTCCCCGGCCTCTCGGACCAGCCGCGCCAGGGTCGTCAGCGCCAGAGCCTGACGAGGCGTGAAGAGATCCTCGAAGAGGTCCATGCCGTAATTTCGTTGGGAGAAGGCCCGGCCCGCGCCGCTTCCGCCGCCCATGGGGGTTGGCTCATCCGGCACCAGGCTGAGAGGTCCCACGTGCTCCGCCTTCCTCCGCTCAAGCTCCTCGGCCGCCTTCTTTGCCGCCGCGAGGTCCTGCCTCGTCGGGAGCCGATAGAACCTCCCCCGCTCGCCGGGCCTCGTCGTCACCACGGCGAAGAGTCGGGCGTCGGCGGCGCCGCCCCGGCGGGCCTTCAGCTGCCTTCGGACCGAGGCGACCGGCGTTGTGTAGCCGCAGACCGGGCAGGTCGCCGAGCCCCGGCGGACCGTCCCCTCGCCGACCTCCCTCGCCCTCACACCCTCCAGGATCTCAAACTCGACCTTCCGCTCGTCCATCCTCGGGACCATCCGAAGGGCGACGGAGCGGTTCTGCTTCTTCGCGAGCCAGAGGGAGCGGATGAGGGGGACCTCGGCGCCGCAGCCCGGCCCCTCGCAGGTGATCGTCCTCGCCCAGAGGTAGGCGATTGGTGTGGCGCCGTCGGGGTCGGTGGGGTAGAACTCGGCCAGCTCGCGCTCGGCCTCCTCCTTGATCCAGCCGCCCCACCGGCGGACCTCATCGGCCAGGGCCTGGCCGTACCGGGGGATGTACTCCAGGACCACCTTGTTCAGGAGGACGGCGACGGGGTTCAGGTCCGAGGCGAAGGCGTCGGCCCCGACCCGCAGCGCCTCCAGGGGGATCGCGCCGCCCCCGGCGAAGGGATCGACGACCAGGGGCCGGGTGCCGGAAAGGCCCCCCAGCGCCTCGTGGGCGGATTGGGTGAGGGTCCGGGCGGCGTCGAGGTAGGCCTGGTCGGTCGAGCGGTCCCAGTTGGCGAACTCGGCGATGAAGTCGAGAAGCGCCCTCTGGAGCTCGTCGGGGTCGTCGAGGTCTCGGGGGTCCTGGCCGAGGGGGTCGCGGCTGACCTCGTCAAACCGGCGCATCGCCGATGCGGCGGCCTCTCGAAACTCCGGCGGGCAGAGGGGATCGGCGGGGTCGGGCCAGAGGGAGGCGCAGACCACGGCCCTGCAGGCGGCGAGGGGGCGCCTCGCCCACCAGATGTGGAGCGTCGATATGTGGCCGTGCCGGATCGACTTCTCCCGCCGAGCGTGCTCGCTGATCCTCTTTATCGGCAGGTCCACCTCGATCAGCCGCTTGGGGTGATGGGTCGCGGTATGAGTCATCTTTGGGTTACCTTCTGAACTCGTGAATCTCTGACGCAATTCTAACGCATTTCTAACGCAAGTTCTATCGACGCGTCGATAGAGATATCGAACATGTCGAAAGAACGTCTATAGCTGCATCATAGGACGATAGGACGATCAAGATTCCTCCTCTGCTATGACATAATACGTCCACCTGGGCGGGGTTCCTCGTCGCTTGAGCTTCCCATTCTGGACCATCTTCTTCAAGATGCGACCAGCCTGTGGACTCGTCAGCCCACACAGTTCCATAACATGCTTTCGTTCTATCCGACCGTGGGCCTGGACGTACTCCATAACCATCGCTTCTTGCCTTATGGGAGCGATTCCGTGGGTCCGCACATAGCTCTCCGGCTGGCCAAGTCTGCGGTACATATCCGCACTCAAATGGTATACTCGCCCTCGTGCCTCTCCTTTACCCTCAACCAGCCCTATTTCATGGAGATGCTCTAAAGTCCGTCTCGCCTCCGTCGCGCCTTTCTGGATGAGACGACCTGCAGCCTCAGAGTCAATTCTGCGATCGAAGAACAAGGCATTGAGGATCATAAGTTCATCTAAGCTCAATCGGGAACCGTGTTTCTCTTGCTCGTAGACAAACGCAGAAAACTCCAGAGATGCCTTTCCACCATGAAGGACGATTCGTACGCTATCGGCATCGCTTCTGGTATAATCTGGTGCAGGCCGCCCATACCGCAGCTGTCCCATATAGATTTTATCCACACCTCTTCCGGTCTGCTCGATTATGCCAATCCTTTTGAAGGCCTCTGCCAACCTCGAGTTTCTGGGCTTCGGTTCGTGGACGAGAATGTTTTCCACCGTAATGCCCGCCGGGAACCCTCCCGGGTTGGTCATTAAAATGTGATCGTGATGCCATTGGACATAAACCGCGTCCAAGCGGGTATAATCCCGGTGAAGGATTGCATTGTTGAACGCTTCACGGAAGCCCTCAAGAGAGTAATCAGGAACCGGCACCCGGAAAAATCCCACTGCAGTCTCATTCTCCTGGTTACGAACAACAAATCTCGCCTCAATTTCTTGTATTAGACGGAGTAGAGGCCAACGAACGGCATCGTTGACCTTAACGTTGCCCTGAGCATCGAGAACCTGGAAGTGGACTTCATTTGTGGGCAGATAATTCATGAGGACATCCTCTCGGCCGAGTATCAAGAGACCTGCCACGTTGGGGATGAGCTGTCCATCTTTGGTTTCGACGAGCCTGAGTGCTTTGGCTATTTCTTCGTCAGAGAGTTCCAACAAATTTCGATCGCCACGAAGCCTCGATACCGTCTGTCTCAGTCGTTCAAACTCTAAGGGGTCCAGGCCGTCAAAAGAGACCTCCTCCATCACCTGAGACGAGAAATCGAGGAGACCAAGGTCAACCCGGCGTGATCGTTGATCTCGAGGATAGAATGGGACTGTCTGAGGTTTACCATCTGCCTTAATAGTCCTGTGAAGAGCTTTTCCTTCCGTTGTGGCACAGGGCTCTGGATAAGAGTCCACCTCGATGGCCAGAACTTCTCCCTCTGGATCCGCATCCGCGACCAAGCTGATCCGCGTGTTGATATTGGGGACCGTATTATTGAATATGGCAGACTGTAGTTTCAGTGGATCGGTCGTCTTTCCGTGTCTTGGGGACGCGCCCGTAACCCGGCCATCGTCCTCCACCCCTATCAGGAGAACACCTCCTCTGGTGTTTGCCATGGCGACCACCTCCTCGTAGATCTCACGATCTGAGATCCTTCGACGATCCGACTTGAACTCGATATCGAGAGCTTCCCCCGACGCTATCAGCTCCAGAAGTCGATGGTGATCAATCATCTCTTTCCCCCAGGATCTCCTCCGCCCCCAGTCTGTAATGCTCCACCCTCACCACCGGCGACCAGCCGAGCCTGGCGGGATCTCGGATCGGCTTCACCTCGGGCTCGCTGGCGCAGTTGAAGACGGCATAGAGCCAGTAGTCCTCCTTCAAACGGGCGGCGGTCTTGTACTCGTTCTCGGTCAGGGCGACCTCGCCTACCGTCGCCCTCCCCTTCACCTCGATGAACCGGACCTCCAACGCAGTCTTCGGATCTTCAAGATGGAGCCTCCGGGAGATCAGATCAAATCCTCGATTCTCGCTCTCGACGCTCTCAACCTTCCAGCCCCGGGCCTCCTCGCGGGCGATCACCGCGTCGACGGCGATCCGTTCGATCTCTTCATCACGGACCATCGGCGCGATTCCGGGATCGTTCCTCTCTGGATGGGGGATCACCCAGGCAGATCCCAGCCGGTGAAGATCAGAGATGGTGCAGTGAAGCTCCTTCTCCAGCTCAGCCCTCCTCCTTTCAAGGCGGTTGTTCAGATCGGCTAGCCGATCGTCGAAGAGCTTGATCCTTCCCTCCAGTCCCGGCTCTTTCGAGCCGGACTCTCTCTTCAGGTGAAGATCCGCAAACTGACACTGCACCCGATCTATGATGGTGTTAAGGCTGATCTCAGCATGGTGCAATACAGTCTCCACCTCCTTCCTTCGTTGGGAGCTCACCTCCTCCCTGAAGGGCTGTAGCGCCACCTCGTAAAGGAATCTTTCCACCTCCTCCCTGCCGGGAAGCTCCTCCCCACCAGGAACCTTTGGAACCTTCGTACCCGGAGGCGCCGGCACCAGATCCAGAAAAAGGGTCGGCTGACGTACCGACATCTGGCCGTCCAGACCCGTCTCGACGACGAAGAGTCTTCGATTCAGGGTGGCGCCCAGCCCGTCTTTTAGAGCAGCCGAGTAAACGTCCAACCTTGCGGGCTTCTCTCGATGCAGATCGAAGAAGGCTGCGCCCCGCCTGAGATCATCCTCTACACAATCGAGAGTGTGCATCCTCACGCCCTCGAATAAGGGATGGCCGGGCGTCACCCATTCGAGGGTTGCGTCCTCCTGTAAAAGGTCCTTGTCGAAGACGATCCATTTGTACTCGCTTCCAAGAGGGCCACACCTCGACTCCGACTCCAGGCGGTCCCCAACCGCCCTTAACGATCGGGGAACCTTGCCGATCTGGTAAATGTGGCGATCGGCTCTCGATTCCTTCGGCCTCATCCCCGCCAGAGGTGCCGCCTGAACGAAGAAGTCCTCGACGACCTCCGGAACTAGCCTTCTTTCCTTCGCTTCCACCCTCTTGCCTACGATGGCCGAAAGGTTCAGCTCCTTCTTGGCAAGGGAGTTCTCCAGAGTCGAGTCGGTGATCTTCTTAAGATGGGCAGAATCCACCTGCTCCACGATCCTGCTTTTGATCACGTCCTCGGTCAAGTTGTGAGCGTACATCTCCCTCAACATCTTCTCCAGCTGGTTTGAGGGCAGAACGTCTCCGAGAACGTTGAAGACCTTGCCGGTATGATCCGGATCGAGATCCATCTCGATCTTCTCTATCCTCTCAAAGAGCTTCTGAAGAACCCGCCCCTCCCGGGTATTGATGGCCACGAAGTTGAAGATCAGACAGTCCTTCTCCTGACCGTAGCGATGAATCCTGCCCATCCTCTGCTCCAGCCGGACCGGGTTCCAGGGGATGTCGTAGTTTATCATGAACCAGCAGTACTGAAGGTTGATCCCCTCGCCAGCAGCCTCAGTCGCTACCATCACCTGGCAATCTTCCCTAAACTCTCGCTCCGCAGAGAGGCGAGTTCCGGGCTCGTCCCTGCTCCCCGCCTTCATCCCGCCATGAATCTGGGTTATTGAAAGACCCCAGCCCCTCAGCTTCTCTGTCAGATAGTCGAGGGTGTCCTTGTGCTCGGTGAAGATCAATAGCTTCATCTTCGGGTCCGAGAAGATCCCCTCCTGGGTGATGACCTCCCTCAGCTTTGCGAGCTTCGTCTCGATCTCCCTCTCCTCCAATGCTCGGGCCTGATCGATAAGCCGGGCGAGCTCCTTAATCTCCGCTTTCAGATCGGCAGGGTTGAGGGATGCTACCGCTTCTTCCTGATCTTCGATGATCCTCTGCTGCTCCTCTTCGGGGAGGTCGTCGAAGTTCTCGGGAACCCCTTTGAGGACGAGCTTTCTCCGATAGCCATCGGGATCTGCCAAGATCTTCTCTCGACGATCGCGCATCCGTTCAAGGCTCCTCCTCACGGCGTAAATGCTCGAGGCAAACCGACGCTGGAGCATCGCCATGGTGAACCCGAGCGCCCGGCCCCGTGCCGAATCATCCTCATAGGCCTTGATCGATTGGTCTTCCACGTACCTCGTAAGCTCATCGTAGAAATCCAGCTCATCGCTATCTATCTCGAACTCGATCGTCCGAACGTCCCGCTTGGTGAAGAGGGTCTTTGCGTCCCCAGTATCCGGATCTGGGAAGGTCACCATCGCCTCCTTGACCCTCCGAAGATAGAAGGGCGCCTCGTGACGACGCATCGCCTCCTCCAGGCTCTTCACGTCACCGTAAACATCCTCATCCAAAAGCCGGAGGAAGAGACAGAAGTTCTGGGGATCGCCTTTATGGGGGGTTGCGGTCATGAGGAGGTAGTGATCCGTCATCTCCGAGAGCGCCTCGCCAAGCTGATAGGCCAGGGTCTTCTTCTCGGAGGAGTAAGCACTCATCTTATGAGCCTCGTCAACGATGACCAGATCCCAATGGCTGTGAAGCAGGCTCTCCTTGGCATCCTCGATCCGAGCCACCCACGGCATCGATGTTATGACCTGATCCCTCTCCTGCCAGGGATTGGTGCCGTAGTTCGCCCTCAAGACGACGCCTCTTATCACCTCGAACCGCTCCCCGAACTTCTCCCTCATCTCTCGCTGCCACTGAAAGGTGAGATTTGCAGGGGTGACTATCAGAATTCGCATTATCAGGCCCCTCATCTTCAGCTCCTTGACAAGGAGCCCCGCCATTATGGTCTTTCCAGCTCCAGGATCGTCTGCTAGAAGGAAACGGATGCGAGGGAGCTTGAGGAAGTAGTCATACACAGCCTCCAGCTGATGGGGAAGAGGGTCCACCCGGGCGATTGAGAGGCTGAAGAAGGGGTCGTACTCGTGAGCCATTCCCAGCCTCATAGCCTCGATTCCCAAACGGAAGTTAAAGGCGTCCCCGTCGAAGGATTCCATATTTGATCCGATATTTCTGAGAGTCTTCAGCTGTTCTGAAGACAGAACCGGATCATAAAACCGGCCGGTCTTAAGCCCTTTGCCGATTATCTTGACGGACTCCCCCATGGACACCGTCATGCTTATCTCGATCGGCTCGGGGAAGATGGGCCCTTCGACGATGGCATTTGGTCCCAGATCCGAACATTTATTTTTCAGTTCATTTCCCCTCCTGCAGCGCCAGCTCGGCAGTCTTGTACGATTGGTCCAAACGCTGATAAAACTTTCCAAAACAAATTCGCATATACTCTAAATGGGACCGCCCGATTGGCAGATAGTAAAAAACGCCGATACGTTAAATGATGAGGAAAGCAGAATATAATGACCATGCCCCCAAATCCCTCCAACCCCGACCCCGAATCCCCCGCCCCTGCCGACCTCCTCACCGACCGAGAGAGAGGCCAGCTCCTCGCCAACCTCCACCGGACCCTCGTCTGGCTCGGGGTCCAGGACCCCGAGAGGCTCGAGATCGACCCCGACCTCCTGAAGGAGGAGATGGCAAGAGACCGGATCGCCCCCGCCGACCTCCCGCCCGAGGTCCACCCCGCCACGGGGACCGTCGACCTCCGCCACCTCGTATGGAGGCTGATCCACCTCTCGGAGCTATCGGAGAAGGAGGAGATGGAGGTGAGGGAGCTGATCCGCGTCCTGAAGGCGAAGGAGGCAGCCGACGAGGAGATGCTGAAAGAGGCGCGGCTGACCCGGGAGGAGGCGCACCGGATCTACGAGGAGACGGCTGCCGTCATCAGGACCCTTTTGGACCTGCGGGAGATCCTGACGAAGAGGGAGCACAGGACCGACCTGGGCCGGGAGGTGGCGAAGAAGAAGGTGGAGGACGTCAAAAGGTGGAACGCCTTCGTCGACTCGATGGAGGGGAAAAGGTGAAAGGCGGGGCGAAGCCGGGGGCTTGACTGGGGCTTGATGGGCTCTATAAGGAGGAGGAGGAAGAGGAGGGCGAATAGGGCTTTCTGTCGCCGCAGGAGCTAAAAGAAGCGCATCAGCTCCTCGGCGATGATTCTGTACCCCAGCTCATTCGGGTGGTCGAGCCCGGGGAGGATCAGGCTGTCTAAAGGAACGCCCTCGCCGACCCGCCGCATCCACGCCCCGTAAACGTCGACGAAGCCGACCCCCATCTCCTCGGCGACGTCCTCTAAGACCTGATAGTAGCTGAGGACGATCCTATCGAACTTTGGCGTCATCAGGGGCTCGGAGCTGAGGAGGAGAAGCTCGGGGCCCGATCCTGAGCCAGGACCCTCCAGGATCCTCTCGACGATCTCGATGAGGTTGCCCTTGAACTCGCCGAGCCGGATCCCCATATACATGTCGTTGATCCCGAAGTTGACGGTGACGAGGTCCGGGTTGTGAGCGACGACCGACCAGTCGAGGCGGGCGAGGCCGTCGAAGCTCGTGGCTCCGCACGCCCCCTGGTTCTGCATGGCGATCCCGGCCCTCGGGTACTTCTCCTTCAGCATCGATAGCCAGAAATGGTCGAAGCCCCTCCGGACGGCAAATCCGGCGGTGATGGAGTCGCCGAAGAGGACGATCCTCGCCTCCGCCCCCGCCTCCAGGAGGGCTCTCGTCCGCCGAGTGAAGGACCGACAAAGTTCGGCTTCACCCATGGCAGGTCACCTCGCCAGGTCCTCGGGGAGCTCCCCCACGAGGATCTCTATCCTCTGCTCCGCCCCGTCCAGGAGGGAGTTACACCTCCTGATGAGGGAGACCCCCCGCTCGAAGGCCTTCAGGCTCTCCTCCAGGGTCAGCTCCCCCTCCTCCAGGGACCGGACGATCCCCTCCAGCTCCGCCAGAGACGCCTCGAGGCTGAGATCCTCCGGGGCGTTCAAATCGGTCAATACCGCATCCTTCAAACCCATCAACTCCTATCCGCCATCACCTTCACCGACCGGCAGAGGAGCCTCCCCTCGGCGAAGACGAGCTCGAAGAGCTCGCCCGGAGCGAGATCCGAGGCGCGCCTTATGACCCCTGAATCGGCGAGGGCGATAGAGTAGCCCCTCCGGAGGGTCGATAGGGGGGAGAGGGAGTCGAGCTTTCCTGCGGCCACCTCCAGCCTTCCGGCGAAGAGCTCCATCCGCCGATCCTCCGCCGAGACGAGCCGGTCGGTCATCCGGTCGAGGCTCTGCCGCTCCTCCGAGACTATAGCCATCATCCTGCGACCGGCGAGGAGGCGGCCGAAGGCGAGGTACCTCGCCCGCCTCCGCTCCAGGCTCGCCGCCAGGGACCGGACCATCCTCGCCTCCGCCCCCGCCAGAGCCTCCCGGAGCCTCTCGAGGTCCGGCCTCACCATCTCCGCCGCCGCCGAGGGGGTGGGGGCCCGGAGGTCCGCGACGAAGTCGGCCACCGTCACGTCCGTCTCGTGGCCTACGGCGGAGACGACCGGCGGGGCCGACTGATATATCGCCCTCGCCACCAACTCCGAGTTGAAGGGGGAGAGGTCCTCCGCCGAGCCCCCGCCCCTGCCGACGATGATGACGTCGGCGATCCCCTGGAGGGCGGATATCGCCGAGGCTATCGACGCGGGGGCAGAGTCCCCCTGGACCACCGCCGGGGATATGACGATCCGCGCGGGGCAGGCGCCGAGGACCCTCAGGACGTCCCTCAGGGCGGCTCCGTCGGGGGAGGTGACGACCCCGATGCAGGCGGGATGGGCGGGGATCGGCCTCTTCCTTTCGGCGTCGAAGAGCCCCTCGGCGGCTAGCCGTTCCTTCAAACGCTCCAGCTCCCGGTGCTTCTCGCCGAGGCCGACGTCGAGCCTCGCCGCCTTCACCAGGATCTGGACCCTTCCCTGGGGGCGGTAGAACTCCACGTCCCCAAAGACGAGGACGTTCTGGCCGTCGGCGAGGTCGAAGTCGAGGCGGGAGGCGTTCCCCCGGAAGAGGACGCAAGGGATCTGAGACTCTCCGTCCTTGAGGGTGAAGTATCGGTGGCCGGAGCGGTGGTTGACGACGTTGGAGAGCTCCCCCCGGGCCCAGAGATCACATAGCCTCAGGTCGCCGGTCAGCCGGTCCCGGATCCTCTGGTTCAGCTCGGTGACGGTGAATGCTCGGTTCAATGGGGGGATAGGGGAGCTCTACCATATTTAAGGGCTCGCGGCGCAGAGCGAAAGAGATGGCCCGAATGAAGATCGAGGGGGAGATGGTCCGGGGGAGGTTCCTCTCCAGGACGAGCCGGTTCTCGGTGACGGCGGAGGTGGCAGAGGGTCCGGCGGATGGAGAGGAGCAGAGCTGCCACCTCCCAAACCCCGGCAGGCTCCGGGAGCTCCTCGTCCCGGGGGCGGAGATCCTCCTCCGGCCGGCAAAAGATCCGGGGCGGAAGACGAAGTTCGACGTCTTCGCCGCCGTCGCCGATGGGTAGACCGTAGTCGTCGACTCGAGGGTTGCAAACCAGATCCTGGGGGTCGCCCTCTCCTCCGGGGAGCTCCTGGAGTTTGAGGGGTATGAGCTGGTGAGGTCCGAGCCGGCCCGGGGGAAGAGCAGGCTCGACTTCCTCCTCGCGGGCGAGAGGCCCTGCCTCCTGGAGGCGAAGAGCTGCACCCTCGTCCGGGATGGGGTCGCCCTCTTCCCCGACGCCCCCACCGAGCGAGGGCGCCGCCACCTTCAGGAGCTGGCAGGAGCGGTCCGGGAGGGCTGCCGGGCCGCCATCGTCTTCGTCGTCATGAGGGGCGGCGCTCCGGCCTTGAGGCCCAACGACGAGACCGACCCCGCCTTCGGGGCCGCCCTCCGGGAGGCGGCGGCCGGGGGCGTCGAGGCGATGGCCCTCGCCGCCCGGTACCGAGATGGGTGGGTAGAGCTCTCCGGGAGGGTCGCCGTCGACCTTTACGGCCGCAAATAAAGTTAATTGATCCCATCTCAAGCAAACTTTATATGCCATGATGCCCACCTCCAGGAGGAAGACCCGATCATCGAAGAGGAAGTGATATTTTGCACATCATGGAAGGTTTCCTCCCCCATCCCTGGTGGGAGGCGTGGTACGCCCTCTCCCTCCCCGTCGTAGTCTACGGAATTTACAGGATGAACCAGCTGGTCAAGGAGAGGAGGGAGACCCTCCCCCTCCTGGCCCTCGCCGGGGCCTTCATCTTCGTCCTCTCCTCCCTCAAGCTCCCCTCAGTGACCGGCTCCTGCTCCCACCCCACCGGGGCCGGGATGGGGGCGATCCTCTTCGGCCCGGCGATCACCGCAGTCCTATGCCTCGTGGTCCTCGTCTACCAGGCCCTCTTCCTCGCCCACGGCGGGCTCACCACCCTGGGGGCTAACCTCTTCTCCATGGGGATCGCAGGCCCCGCCGTCGCCTATCTCATCTACAGATCCGCCGGGAAGCTGAAGCTGAACTTCTACATCTCGATCTTCCTTGCGGTCACCGTGGCGGACCTGGCCACTTACATCGTCACCTCCCTCCAGCTCGCCCTCGCCTTCCCCTCGGCGACCGGAGGGGTGGTGGGGTCCTTCTACGCCTTCGGGGCGATCTTCGCCGTAACTCAGATCCCTCTCGCCATCCTCGAGGGGGTGGTGATCGCCCTGATCTTCAAGTACATAATCCAGGTGAAAGGCGACGTCATGGTGAGGCTGAGGGTCATCGACGAGAAGAGGCTGGGAGAGCTGAAGGGGGCGATCCCGGCATGAGGGGTGAGATGATAGCGGGCTTTGCCGTCATCCTCTTCTTTGCCCTCTTCCTCTACGTATCCGCCTCCAACACCGGAGCCGAGTGGGGCGGGGCCGACGGCGAGGCGGAAGGTGTCATCGCAGAGCTGACCGGGGGAGCTTATGAGCCCTGGTTTCAGCCCCTATGGGAGCCGCCGAGCGGCGAGATAGAGAGCCTCCTCTTCAGCCTCCAGGCGGCTCTGGGGGCTATCGTCATCGGGTACTTCTTCGGCTACTACCGGGGAAGACGGTCGGCATGAGGTATCTCCTTTGCACCCATCGATCCTGGACGACTACGCTCTCAAGAGCCCTCTGCGACATAAGAACAGCAGGCTGAAGCTCGCCATAGTGGCGGCGGCCCTCCTGGTGGGGATCTCCTCCACCTCCCCGGTCGCCCCCCTCTTCATCGCCCTCACCATGAGCTTCGCTTCTATCCGGCTCGGAGAGGTCCCGGCCGGCTTCTACGCGAAGCTCTTGGCTCCGCCCCTGGCCTTCGCCCTCTTCGGGACCGCCGTCATCCTCCTCTTCTTCGGGTCCGGCCCGGAGATCTTCTCCTTCAGCCTTCTGGGCCAGAGCCTCGGGGCGACGGTCGAGGGGGCGGAGCTCTCCCTCCTCGTCTTATCCAGGACGGTCAGCGGGACGAGCTGCCTATTCTTCCTCGCTCTGACGACCCCCATGGTGGAGCTCTTCGCCCTCCTGAAGGGCCTCAGGATCCCCGACTCCCTCGTCGAGCTCTCGATGATGATCTACAGGTACATCTTCGTCCTCCTGGAGGTGGCGATCAGCATGACCCACGCCCAGGCGATGAGGCTCGGCTACGACGGCTTTCTCCGGTCGATCCGCTCCTTCTCGATGATGGCGGGGACCCTCTTCATCCGGTCCTGGGAGCAGGGGGAGCGGCTCTGCACCGCCATGGACGCGAGGTGCTACGACGGGAGGCTCTCCCTCTTCGAGGAGAAGAGGCCGGTGAAGGCGCAGGAGCTCCTGGGGGCCTGCGGGTACGTCGCCGCCATAGCAGCCCTCGCCTACCTCACCCGGGGAACCGCCCTGATCTGAGGCTTCCGATGACGGCGACCCTTCTGGAGACGAGAGGCCTCCGATACGCCTATCCCGACGGAAACCCCGCGATCCGGGGGATCAACCTCAGGATCGAGGAGGGGGAGAGGATCTCCTTCGTCGGGCCGAACGGCTCGGGAAAGTCCACCCTCTTCCTCCTCTTCAACGGGACCCTCCGCCCCTCGGCGGGAGAGGTCCTCCTCCGCGACAGGCCCCTCCAGTACGACCCCCGATCCCTCCGGGAGACGAGGAGGAGGGTGGGGATCGTTTTCCAGAACTCCGACGACCAGCTCTTCGCCCCCACCGTCCGCCAGGACGTCGCCTTCGGCCCCGCAAACCTCGGCCTCCCGAAGGAGGAGGTGGAGAGGAGGGTGGATACGGCCCTCGAGGGGGTGGGGATCGAGGGGCTGAAGGGGCGCCCCCCCCACCACCTCAGCGGCGGCCAGAAGAAGAGGGCGGCGATAGCCGGGGTGATGGCCATGGAGCCGGAGGTGATGATCCTCGACGAGCCCCTCTCCAACCTCGACCCGGCGGGGTCGGAGGAGGTGATGGAGCTTCTGGAGGAGCTGAACCAGAGGGGGACGACGATCATCATATCCACCCACGACGTCGACCTCGCCTACCGCTGGTCCGATCGGATCTACCTCCTCGCCGACGGGAGGGTGGTGGACGAGGGGCGGCCCGAGGATATCTTCGGAGATCTGAGGCTCCTCTCCGGATCGAGGCTCCGGCAGCCCCTCATCCTGGAGGTCTACGACGAGATCTCGAAGAGGGACCTTGCTGCCTCCGGAAAGAGGCCGAGGACGGTCCCGGAGCTCGTCGGCCACCTCAGCCCGCCGAACCTGCGCTGGATGAGGGTCCCTCCCGGGACCAAGGTGGGCGAGACCGTCTCTCCCGACGGGACGGGAAGCGGAAGATCGGGGGGGGAGAGGCCCGGTGATATGAGGGTGATCCATCTCGAGGACGGGAGAGCCGTGGTGGAGCCCCTAGAGAGGCCGACAAGGATCGGCCGGGTGGTCATATACGACACCCAGGTAGGGGACCCCGAAGACCTCTCCAGCCTCCTCGATGGCGCCAGGATAGACCTCGTGGGGGTTATGGGGACGAAGAGCAGGGCCTTCGCCGAGGATAGGGGCATCGTTCCAGATATAGGATCGAACGTCATAGACAGGACGGTCCTCCGGGCCCTCTGCGGAGAGGCGGTCCTCATCCTCACCAACGGCGGGATGGTGGAGCACGCGAGGCGGCGGATCGAGGAGTACTGCCGCCAGAGCGGGATGAAGATAGAGGTCTCCGTCGTCGGCAGAGAGGAGGACCGGGCGGTGGAGAAGCCGGTGCCCGCCCCCGCCGACCCAGGGAAGGGGGGTTGAGGGGATCTCCCCCCCTCGAGAGAGATCATCGCCGGAGGCGGAGATTAATTCTTAATAGCAATATTATTCATAAGATATCGGTCGCTGACTATTCTATCAATCCGAATTGATAAATAACACAATATGGAGAACCAACGGCCCCATCCAACCACCATAGAAGCATCGAGACATAAGTAGGTGTGAGCGGGTAGGGGAGTGGGGGTTAGTGAAAAATTAGTTTACCCGCTCGTGTTTATACCTCTGTCTTATCATATAAATAGTTTTCCGGCCAATAATTCAAAACTTCCATTACATATTTCTACATTTCGCCGCCATCTTCGCGATCTTTGCCGCAAAAGCGCCAGCCACAAACCCGGCGTCGATGTTGACCACGACCATCACAGAACAGGACTGGAGCATCGATAGGAGGGCGGCCTCGCCCCCGCCGCCGGCGCCGTACCCCGTAGAGACGGGGAGACCCACCACGGGAGCCTCCATCAGCCCCGCCACCACCGCGGGGAGGGTCCCCTCCCGGCCTGCGGCCACCACCAGGGCGTCCATATCATGCATCTTCTCCAGGGACGGGAAGAGCCTGTGGATCCCCGCAACCCCCACATCGTACTCGACCGCTGTCTTGCAGCCCATCATCTCGGCGGTAACCCTCGCCTCCTCGGCGACGGGGATGTCAGCGGTCCCCGCGGAGAGTACCCCCACCTTCCCCCCCGAGGGCTCAGGAGGCCAACCCTTCGAGATCACCGCCGCCTTCGCCCTCGCCTCCACCCGGAGCTCCGCGCCGGCGGGGAGGGGGGCCTCCCTCAGGGCCGCGAGCTGGTCGGGGGATACCCTGGTGATGAGGACCGCCCTCGAAGCCTCCAGGAAGGAGAGGGCTATCGCCACCAGGTCTGAGGGGCCCTTCCCCTCCGCCAGGATCGCCTCTGGAACCCCGATTCTGTCTACCCGGCGGGGATCGAGCTTCGCCATCTCTCCCACCTCCCGATAGGAGAGGAGGTTCACCTCCCGGATGGCCTCATCCAAGGAGATCTCGCCCCGGGCGAACCTCTCCAGGACGGCTCTATGGTTTCTAGTCAACAGATGCACCTTCTCTTTTGGGGATAAATGGTTTATCCTGGGCCGTTCGATCTGAAGGACGATGAAGATCAACCTCGATCTCCACATCCACTCCCGGTACTCCGCCGCCACCTCCGGCAATATGGACCTTCCCACCATCGGGAGGGAGGCGGCGAAGAAGGGGATCGGGGTCGTGGCCACCGGGGATTGCCTCCATCCTGGGTGGATGGCGGAGGTGAGGGAGCTCCCCGAAGAGGGAGGGCTCTTTCGGCTCGGAGGGACGGCCTTCGTCCTCACCGCGGAGGTGGAGGACTCGGCGAAGGTCCACCACCTCATCATCGTCCCCGACCTCTCCAAGGCCTTGGAGCTGGCGGAGGCCTTCTCGTGCCGGGGCGGGAACCTTGAATCCGACGGGAGGCCCACCCTCCCCATGACCCCCCCGGAGATAGCCGACGCCGCCCTGGAGGCCGGCTGCCTCATCGGTCCGAGCCACGCCTTCACCCCCTGGACCGGTATGTACGCCCACTATCCCTCCCTCGCAGAATGCTACCAGGACCAATCCGATCGGATAAAGTACGTCGAGCTGGGGCTGAGCGCCGACTCCGACTACGCCGACCGGATAGCCGAGCTGAGGGTGATGACCTTCCTCACCAACTCCGACGCCCACTCGCCGTGGCCGGATAAGCTCGGAAGGGAGTTCAACCAGATGGAGATGAAGGACCTCTCCTTCGAGGACCTGAGGAGGGCGATCGGGCGGGAGGAGGGGCTCCGACCCACCCTCAACGTCGGCTTTCCCCCCGAAGAGGGAAAGTATAACAGGACCGCTTGCACTCGATGCTATCGGCATTACTCCCCCGGGGAGATGGCCGAGAGGAGGGGGAGGTGCGAGTGCGGTGGGCTGATAAAGCTGGGGGTGAGGGATAGGGTCGAGATGCTCGCCGACTTTCCCGAGCCGGTCCATCCCGACCACCGCCCTCCCTACGTGCATCTGATTCCCCTCGCCGAGATCATCGCCATGGCCCTGGGGGTGAAGAGCGTCCATTCGGCGAGGGTCCAGAGAACCTGGGAGGAGCTGATCCGGGGAGGAAGCGAGATCGAGGTTCTTCTGGAGGCCGACCTCTCAGAGCTTGCTGGGGAGGAGAGGGTGGTGGAAGCCATCTCCGCCTTCAGGTCCGGAGAGGTGGTGGTGGAGCCAGGAGGAGGTGGAAAGTACGGGACGATCGCCCTCCGGGCCTCCGGGGAGGAGGGGGTGAGAGGGGAGAGGATGGGGAAGAAGAGGGGCGAGGAGCAGAGGTCGATCTTCGATTTTTAGAGGGGGAAGGAGGTCACATCTCATCGTTCCGCCGGGGGGAGGAGGAGACTATACCGACGAGATCGTCGGCGGGATCCAGAGCCGAGGGGATCAATCTTCGAGGGGGGGGCTGAGCTTCGGGGTGACGGAGTACGAGATCCTCCGCCCCGGGGGGGGGTCCTCCAGAAAATGTTAAGTACTTTGTGGGGGGATATAAAAGGGTATATACCGAAGGGTAGAAGAGATCTCTTTAAAAGGCATGTACAGATGAAGCTTCAGGGCTCAACTTAAGAGAACCGATCGTCTCCAGCTCGAGAAGGGCGGGCCTGGAGCCAGAAGGGGAGCCCTGGAAGCTTCAGTCGAAGGGGGGAGAGATATCTCATATGAAAGGGAGTAGCAGCTCAGCTCTAACTCATAGGCTCACCATTGCGTTCCTCATCCTGCTGATCCATGCAGCCACCGGTATCGCCGATGAGGAGGTCGTTTGCGAGAAGCCGGCCGGCAAGTCTCCTTCGGAGCCTTTGCCGGCGGATGAAAGCGTCCTATCTCAAGAGGAGGAGGCGCCCTCTCCAGGGCGGACCGACGATGGCGGCCGATGGATGGTACGCCAGACGCCTCCTCGAACCGATGACAAAGAAGACCGGGTGAGCACGGAGCCACCAAAATTTTGCCTATCGGGCCGCAAGTACTGGGATAAGAACCAGAACGGAGAGCGAGATCCCGAGGAGGGGGATCTCAGCGGCTGGACGATCACCGTTGATGGGGAGTCCACCACCTGGTGGACGGCCACCAACATCCACGGGTATTGGAAGATCTGCAACCTGTCCGCCGGCACCTACTACATATCCGAGCGCCCGCCCAGGGGAGAGATCGGCTGGATCTCATCCCGGAGGCCCGCCAAGGTCACCATAACCGATAGGTCGATAAAGGACCTCAACTCCGGAAACTACCGCGCCCTCCACGACGAGCCACGCCAGTACGAGCAGTTCTGCGAGAGTCAGCTGGTCACCGGATCGGGGTATCTAGACGTCAAGACCTCGGTCCTGGACAAGAAGCTGGCGATGGACTATCAGAACAAGATCTTCGGGGAAGGGGATATAGGCCTCGAGTCGGCCCAGGTCTATTCACAGGAGCCCAACAAGCTCAGAAGGCCAATACCGAACTGCAGCGACCCCAATGGAACCACCATGCAGAGGCTCAACTTCTTCGATAATACGAAGGTCGTCTACGAGGGCGAGACCCCTCTCGTCGGCAGCAGGTCGATCAGATCCATAGAACGTTACGGGGGGATCGGCGCCGATATCCACGAGAACTTCAGCGTCCGACGAATGGAGGCCGACCAGACGGTCTTTCTGGGGACGACGAGCAACTCCACCATCAGGCGGACGGTGGGATCGAATACCCAAAACAGCTTTGAAGGGATGTGGGGGACAGATTCGAGACTCCACAAGATCTTCTACAAGGATATCAAGAGACGAGAAAGGTTTTCGGGGGATTTCGAGGTGCTGAGGGAGCTGAAGTTCCACGAGAATCCGACCGCTGAGGAGGGGAGATGTCCCTGCGGCGGAGTGGACTGCTGAAGGGGAGACGGCTTTAACAGCCCATATCTTCCCCCATCTATTTTTCTTCCAACCTCCCAGCCACCCCGTCTTCAAGATCCCCCGATCGCGGGGTCCTGCGGGAACCAACTCCACCGATATGCTCCATCTTCCATGCCCAGATCATCCCGGGCCGAAGGGGCTTGTCAAATCTCCCGGAAAAGAGGGGGAAGGGGGCCAAATTCGCCCCAAATGGTTCTGGGGTGGATGGAAAAATAGTCGGGACCTAGCGCCCCCTCACGGCGCAGGGCACGACCCCCTCCCATCGGAGCCGGCGCAGGCCAGACCCTCGGAGGCGACCTCGGCCGGCTCGTATCCGATGTGCTGGAGGTCCCAGTTCGGCGGGCTCCAGATCTCGCAGGAGGTGGGTCCGCACTCCTCGAGGGATCCGACCTCGACGACGCAAGAGGCGGTCACCGGCTGGACGACGGGCCCGTCGACGGACCTTGGGTCAACGATGACGACGTTGGTGTACCGGCCGGGGGCCGAAGCCCGGGCCGAGAGCTCGATCGTCCTCGTCTCGAACGGCCCGATATCGATCAGGTTCCAGACGACCTCGACCCCATCGTAAGAGGCGACCGGTGTCGAAGAGTCGAGGAACGTCATCCCCTCGGGCAGATGGTCTGTGACCCTCGCCACCCGGGTGACGTCGTCGTGGTTCTCGATATCGATCCGGTACAGGACCACCATCCCGTCAGCACCGTCGACCTCGCAGCTCTTAACCACCGAGACCGTCTCGTTCAAACAACATGTAAGCCAGTTCACCTCCAGGGCGCTGGAGTTAGCAAAGCAGATCCACTCGCCATCGTACTCGCCGCAGACCTCGACCCTGTTCACCAGCTCCGACGGATAGTACTTGGCAACGTCGAGCTTCAGGGTTATCACCGCGACGTCACCTATCGATAGGTGCGTCAGGTTCCAGTTGGCGTAACTATCCGTCAGCTCCGTCGGCCTCAAAGACGACTCGAGGAAGACCGCCCCCGGCGGGAAGAGGTCCTGGACGTTGACAGGTATAAACGCCCTGTTCCCGTCGTTCTCAATCCGGATGGTGTAGGTCGCTATGTACTTCGTCTTGCTGCAGTTGTCGCCGTCGCACTTGTCCTTCTCTTCGACGATCCCGTCCAGGGTCTTGGTGACGTTCAGGTGGGGCCGGTCGTACTTGGACGTACCCTTTAGGAGGACCCGCCGCTCGATCGAGTAGTCGCCGGCGTAAACCTCATCGAACTCGACGAAAGGCCTCTTCGTATCGTTCGGATCGGCGAACACCGCCCTGTACCGGGCCTGCCCCGAGAAGTCGGCCGAGGTCTCCATCTCGTTCAAGCCCCTCGCCACCGTCTCCTTATCCAGCTCGGTGACCCCAGTGTACTCCTCGCCGATGTAGCTTCTGGCCGGGACCCTCGAATAGAGACCCTCCTTCCACTTCATCGAGCTGTTGATCCAGACGTCGTCGGTCAGCCTCGTCGTCGTCGGGGCGTAAACGAGGCTGATGTCTTTTGCTATGTAGTTCGTATAGGTCTCGATGACCTCCTCGGAGTCGTAGGCGCCCGACCCCGACTCGTAGCTCCTCTGGCTCCCTCCGATACGCCGGTCGCCCACCACCAGGCCGCCGCCGGAGGCCGCCTTCTCGTAGGAGACGCCCTTGCCGTACTCGTCGATCTTCTGGACGACCTTGAAGCTCCCGACGTAGTCCTCCCGGACCTCGATCAGCGGCGTCGTCTGGGGCGACGACCTGTTCGTCGGCATCTTGAGGAAGCCCACGTGGCCCCGGCCGTCGAAGGAGCTGTCGACCTCCATCACCGACTGGTTCTTGTCGAGGAACATCCTCGACTCCCGGTCCAGCCAGGTCGCGTCGTGGTACGTCTCCGTCATCGTCGTCCCGGTGACGTAGTTCTTCGCCCTCGCCTTCTTAACCCAGGCCGAGTCGTAGTCGACGGTGCGGTTCTGGTAGAGGGTGATCGAGGTAGGCTTGTAGGTCGCCGAGACGTCCTCCTCCCACTCGATCGACTTGTTCTTCGTGAAGACCGCAACCCGCTCCTCGGCTTCGAAGAGGCCGGAGCCGTACTCCCGGGTCTGGAGTTCCGTTCCGATATCCGCGCCTACTGTAATACAGACACAATCGGAGAGCGGCTTCTCGTTCCAGTCGCTGGTGACGTAGGCGCAGTTACAGATGCAGTATTCCTTGAAGGTGGTGCTGTAGTCGTTGGCCACCTTGACGAAGCCCTCGCCGCGGACGCCCTGCTCCATCCCAAACTCGAAGTCCTGCCGCTCGGGGACCTTGATCTTTATCGTGATCGTCACACACGTCCGCGCTGGAATCTCGTCAAAGTGCCACTTCCGGTCGGGGCCGGGGGCGGGGGTCATCGAGAGGATCTCGACTTCTTTATCGAACCTGTCCCAGACGGTGACGTTTCTGACGGGGACGCCGCCGTTGTTGCAGACGGTGATGGTGTAGGTGACCTCGTCGCACTCCTGGACCTCGTACTTGTCCGCCACCTTCTTGATGGTGAGGTTACGGGGGTCGTTGTAGAAGTCCAAGGTCAGGTTCTGATCTGAGACCAATACGACGTTGTAGAAGCAGCCGTCGGGAGGAATTATCGAGGTCCACCCTTCCTTCAACTCTTCGCAGACGGTGTAATTTTCGCCGAAAGCGAGGCCGCAGATCTTCCAGTATCCCTCATCGTCGGTGGTGGCGTTTCCAACCACCGTGCCAGAGCTATCTGTGACGGTTATGTTCCAGCCTTCGAGGGGGGTCTTATTGGAGTAATCGTACTTGTGACCATCTATGCATCTGGAAGTGAAGTTGTTCATGAAGTCGATCTCGAGCTTCGTCTCGCTGCCGTTGAGGACGACCCCCCGGTGCCAGCCGTCTACTGGATCGATCGGCTCCCAACCGACCTTGAGGACCTCTTTGACGTCGTATACGCCCGGAAGCAGGTCGCAGATGATCCACTCACCCTCCGAGTCGGTGGTGTTCTCGCCGACCTTGGTCTCGGTGCCGTTGACGTAGACCTCGATCTTCCAGCCGGGAAGCGTCACGCCTGTGTCGTTCGTCTTTTTACCGCCGAGGCAGGACTTGTTGCTGTTGACGAAGTCGATCTCGAGGTTCGTCTCGCTGCCGCCGAGGACGACGCCTCGGTGCCAGCCGTCGGCGGGGTTGATGGGGGTCCAACCGGCATCGACAACCTCCTTGACGTCGTAGGTCCCGGGCAATAGGTCGCAGACGATCCACTCACCCTTCGAGTCGGTTACGTTCTCGCCGACTTTGGTCTGGGTGCCGTTGACGTAGACCTCGATCGTCCAGCCAGGGAGCCTCGCGCCTGTGTCGTTCGTCTTTTTGCCGCCGAGGCAGGACTTGTTGCTGTTGACGAAGTCGATCCCGAGAGTCGTCTTTTCACAATCCAGGACAACTCCCCGATGCCAGCCGTCGGCGGGGTCGATGGGGGTCCAACCGGCATCGACAACCTCCTTGACGTCGTAGGTCCCAGGCAATAGGTCGCAGACGATCCACTCACCCTCCGAGTCGGTGGTGTTCTCGCCGACTTTGGTCTGGGTGCCGTTGACGTAGACCTCGATCGTCCAGCCGGGGAGCCTGGCGCCTGTGTCGTTGGTCTTATTGCCGCCGATGCAGAGGAGCGGGACGTTCTCGAAGTCTTTGTCCAGGACGTTGTCGCAGTCGAGGGTCACGGGAACCCTCTTCGCGCTGAAGTTCACGTAGCCGGGTTTTATCGTCTCTTCTACAGCGTAATCGCCGGGGACGAGACCGCAGAAGCTGTACCAGCCCGTGGCGTTTGTCGTCGTCGTATTGATCGGCTGGTTCGTCGTGGCGTTGTAGAGGGTGATCGTCCAGTTCGAGAGGTCCGAGCCTTCACAATCGATGATCTTGTGGCCGCCGATGCAGAGGAGCGGGACGTTCTCGAAGTCTTTGTCCAGGACGTTGTCGCAGTCGAGGGTCACGGGAACCCTCTTCGCGCTGAAGTTCACGTAGCCGGGCTTGACCGTCTCCTCTACAGCGTAATCGCCGGGGACGAGATCGCAGAAGATGTACCAGCCCGTGGCGTTAGTCGTCGTCGTATTGATCGGCTGGTTCGTCGTGGCGTTGTAGAGGGTGATCGTCCAGTTCGAGAGGTCCGAGCCTTCACAATCGATGATCTTGTGGCCGCCGATGCAGAGGAGCGGGACGTTCCTGAAGTTCTTTTCGGTAACGTTATCGCAGGTCAAAGGCACATCAAGACAGGTCGGTGTAACGTTCGTGAAACCGGGTTTGACGGTTTCGCAGACCGTGTAGATGCCGGGGACCAGGTCGCAGAAACGGTACCATCCGGTCGCGTTGGTCAGAGTCGTTCCGACGGTGCCGCTCGAGTTGGTGAGGGTGATCGTCCAGTTCGAGTGGTCGGCTCCTTCGCACCCATCGATGATCTTGTAGCCTTCGATGCACAGGAGCGGGACGTTCCTGAAGTTCTTATCCGTAACGTTATCGCAGGTCAAAGGCACATCGATACAGGTCGGCGTGACGTTCGTGAAACCGGGCTTGACGGTTTCGCAGACCGTGTAGATGCCGGGGACCAGGTCGCAGAACCGGTACCATCCGGTAGCGTTGGTCAGAGTCGTTCCGACGGTGCCGCTCGAGTTGGTGAGGGTGATCGTCCAGTTCGAGTGGTCGGCTCCTTCGCAACCATCGATGATCTTGTAGCCTTCGATGCACAGGAGCGGGACGTTCCTGAAGTTCTTATCCGTAACGTTATCGCAGGTCAAAGGCACATCGATACAGGTCGGCGTGACGTTCGTGAAACCGGGCTTGACGGTTTCGCAGACCGTGTAGATGCCGGGGACCAGGTCGCAGAACCGGTACCATCCGGTGGCGTTGGTCAGAGTCGTTCCGACGGTGCCGCTCGAGTTGGTGAGGGTGATCGTCCAGTTCGAGTGGTCGGCTCCTTCGCAACCATGGATGATCTTGTAGCCTTCGATGCACAGGAGCGGGATGTTAGTGAAGTTCTTATCCGTAACGTTATCGCAGGTCAAAGGCACATCAAGACAGGTCGGGCTGACGTTCGTGAAACCGGGCTTGAGGGTTTCGCAGACCGTGTAACTCCCGGGAACCAGGTCGCAGAACCGGTACCATCCGGTCGCGTTGGTCAGGGTCGTTCCGACGGTGCCGCTCGAGTTGGTGAGGGTGATCGTCCAGTTCGAGTGGTCGGCTCCTTCGCACCCGTCGATGATCTTGTAGCCCTCGATGCACAGGAGCGGAACGTTGGTGAAGTTCTTATCCGTAGCGTTATCGCAGGTCAAAGGCACATCAAGACAGGTCGGCGTGACGTTCGTGAAACCGGGTTTGAGGGTTTCGCAGACCGTGTAGCTGCCCGGAACCAGGTCGCAGAACCGGTACCAGCCGGTCGCGTTAGTCAGGGTCGTTCCGACGGTGCCGCTCGAGTTGGTGAGGGTGATCGTCCAGTTCGAGAGGTCAAACCCTTCGCAATCGATCACCTTGTAGCCCTCGATGCACAACAGCGGGACGTTGGTGAAGTTCTTATCGGTGGCATTATCGTATCCGAGGTCCACATCTATGCAGATATCGGTCAGATTCTGCCAACCATCTTTCACCTCCTCGCAGACTTTGTAGTTCCCGTGATCGAGGCCACAGAACTGGTAGTAGCCTGTCTCGTTCGTCGTAGTGGTATCGATGAGGACATCGGTCTCGTTGTAGAGGGTGATATTCCAGCCCGATAGGTCCACGTCCTCGCAGTCGATCACCTTGTAGCCCGAGATGCAGGATAGGTTCTTGTTCGTGAAGTTGTAGCCTGTGAGGTTCCCCTCCGAGGCGTTTAGATCTAAATAGCATCCGGATGCCGGATCGACGGCGATCCATCCAGGCTTCAATATCTCGCAGACGGAGAAGTTGCAGCACTGAAGGCCGCAGATCTTCCAGAAGCCGGTCTCGTTGGTTATATCCCACCCGATGACCTTCCCGTCACAGTCTTGGAGGGTGATGTTCCAGCCCTCCAGAGGCTGGTTGTTCGCCGCGTCGAGCTTGTAGCCCTCGATGCAGGTCGGAGGGTCATAGTAGTAGGTGACGCAGACTATGGAGCTGGCCGATGTTGTGGGGGAGAGTACGTAGTTTCCAGAGCCGTCAGCACCTACAGTAGCCCTGGCCCTAGTCCTGAAGCTCTTGGTCTCCCCCGGGAACCTGGCGATGTACTCGCTGATATCATCGCAATCGGTGTAGTTCTTCCTCGAGGTAGACGTGAGATTTACATTTGTAAAGTTGAACCCGGAAGTGCCACCATAATCTGTCACATTATCATATTTAGTGACATACCATTCGCTATAGTTCTCCCACTCATTGGTGAGGAGAGTATTGTCATGCATGGTCAACTCGAAATATACCCATTGCTCGATTGTGATGTTGGCATCACTCTCAGAAACGACGTGCTCAAACCTCACAAGCTGGGTCCAGTTCAGCGTACCGTTCAATTCAACTTTGACCAGAGTTCCCAGGCTCGGGTCGAACTTCGGAAGGACGCTCTGCCGATCCCAATTCGTATTCAAGGGCGTCAACTGCTGGCAATACGTGATGCTCTCCGTGGCCAGGGCGGCGGGGGCCAAGATCAGAGCTAAGGTGGCGAAGAGGAGGATATTTCTCATAGGTCTCATCGTCCTTCACCTCCAGCATCTGCATCATAAGTATAAGTGACGCAGACCTTTGACCCCACAAGGCTGGAGATCCTGGATACGGTATTTCCTGACAGCTGGGTCTTGCTATTGGCTAAAGCCCTCGCGGGGAGGTTGATCGTCTCGTCCGGGATGGAGGCGACGAAGGCGGCCAGCTCCAGGTACTCTTCCGCAACTGAGCCGGTGGAGGCGAGCCCTTTGATCGTCCTCCCCGAGGGGCCCGAGAAGTCCACCTCGCCGTCGAAGCCAGCCAGGTCCTCGCTGATGGAGCTGGTGGCGGCGGCGGTGATGTTGCTGGAGTCGGGCATGGTGATCGATAGCTCAAAAACCGAGTCGACGTCTACGGTCGCGCCGGCAGGACCCTCGTTCTCAAATTGAAAATCCTGCGTTACCACCAGGTCCACGGAGAGATCGACCCGGAGGAGCTCGCCCATGGTCGGATCGAAGAGAGGGAGGATGTGGCGGTCTGACCAGCCCCCTTCCTTGGGGGGCAGCGAGTCGCAGAAGGTTATCGTATCCACCTCTGCCACCGATGGCAATAGGGTCGCTGCTAATAGAGATAGCAATAATATGGACCTATATATATTCATATTTTTCCCACCCCGAATATATAAAATTGTGTTTTGAAGCGGTAAAGGCTCTATGGGGGTTATATCCATCAACAAGCACTCTCGATGATGCTCCAGCCCCGATTATAGGTTGCACTCGAGTCATAAGATGGGTGATCGCTCCCTCCAGAGCCCTAGATTATATGAACATAAACAATAATTTCTTGATATATGTACTTTTCTCTAAAAGGAGATTAATTCCCTTCTATGACAAAATTGACTCGCAGATAACGTTTTGGACCTCCAGAGATAAATAATTATCAAATAGGAATCAATAAAACAGAATTCAGTTGATTTGCCTTTCAATTCAGAGGAAGAATCGCCCATACTATCCAGAAATTGCGGTTATTACTGGATTTAAGTCCCGATCCGGGTCGTCGGATCCCGACGGCGATATGTAGTATTTTTAGATTTGATTAAAATCTCGGATTTTCAGTGGTTTTTATAAATAAAAGATATATAGTATCCGCAGGAGGGAGTCGATATCCATAGAGCCGGGTATTTTTATCATTTATAAATATAATTTCCGTTTTTATTAGATCTGTGACTGGATACGAGCCTCCTCGCACCAACCCGGATCCAGGGGCCCCTCCGGAGGGACCTCCGAGTCGAAGACCCCTCCCCAGGACCATGGTGGAGGGGGAGCGAAACCCCCGTTTCATAAATTGCGGCGATTACGTTGTCTGCCTTCATGAGACAAAAACCCCGGCCCTCACCAAAAGATTTTCTTAGATCGAGGTACAAAGGACCTCCAGAGGCGGGAGGCTCCATGACCTCGAAGACCACCCTATCCATATTAGTCTTGATGATGGCGATCCTCGCCCTCCCCCCGGCGGAGGCGGCCACCATCACCGTCGGCCCTGAGGGCTGCGACCACTCCAGCATCCAGGAGGCCATCGACGCCGCGCGCCCCGGAGACGTCGTCTCCGTCCAGAACGGCACCTATCGCGAGACCCTGGTGGTGGACAGGCCCATCGCCCTCCGCGACGCCGGAGACGGCACCGACCGGCCGATCGTCGACGCCGCCGGAGGGGGGAGCGCCGTCACCCTCCTCGCCGACGGCGCCACTATCGAGGGCTTCGTCCTCGAAAACGGAGGCTTCGGCTGGGCCGGGATTGAGGTGAGGTCGAAGGAGAACGCCATCCGGGGAAACCTGATCACCGACAACCGGTGGTACGGCATTTACCTCGACGGGGCGGAAGGGTGCGTCATCGAGGAGAACGTCATCTGGAATAACAAGTACGGGATATGGATCAACGCCGGGTCGAGCGGCAACCTCGTCAGGAAGAACGTCCTCCAGGAGAACGAGAACCGCAACGCCTTCGACCTGGGGACGAACCTCTGGGAGGGGAACTTCTACGACGATTACGACGGGTCCCGGCCCTTCTACGAGGTGGGCGGATTGTCCAGCGTCGACCGCTCTCCTTCCGGCCCTGAGGAGGCCGCCATTGAGCCCCCGGTGGAGGCGGAGGATGCCGCAGGATCGGGGCCGGCAACGGAGGCGATAGCCGGGGAGGAGGCTGAAAGCCAGGATCTGGCCTTGAGGCCAGATCCTGCCCCCTCCGGGGACGGCGGCGCCCCGGGGGACGGAGGACTAAACCAGACCGAGATCGATCCGATGAACCGGTCTACTGTAGAGAGCCCTCCATCGAATCTCACCGTTGAAGCCCCGGCAGCCCCCGAATCCAGGAAGAGGCACCAGATCAGCATCATCGAGCTGAGCCAGAGCCGGAGCGGCTCCCAGGAGGGGGAGGCAAAGGAGGCTGAGGTTAAGGAAGAGGAGGAGGAAGAGGCCGCTATCGACCCCTTCGCCCCCGCCGCCGGGGATGGGATCGTCGACGCCGATCGGGGCGAGGAGGAGACGAACGAGTCCGCCGCCGGGGAGCCCCCCGCCGAAGAGCCGGTCGATGAACCTCCGGAGGTCACTTTGTATACGGCCGGGGACTGGACGAGATGGGGCGACTCCCTCCTCGGCTCCGGCAGGTACCCCGAGGCGATAACCTGCTACGAGAGGGCCCTGGAGATCGATCCCGCCAACGCCGCCGCCTGGGCCGGGAAGGGGGACGGGCTGATGATGACCGGCAGGTACGACAAGGCCCTCAGGAGCTACGAGAGGGCCCTGGAGATCGATCCCGCCTCGGCGGCAGGGTGGTGCCGGAAGGGGAACGCCCTCCAGATGCTCCTGCGGTTTGAAGATGCTATGGCGTGCTACAATGAGGCCCTCAGGATCGACCCGGAGTTCGCCGAGGCCTGGAACCGGAGGGGATCGACCCTGAACAGGCTCGGCCGCTACTCCGAGGCCCTCGAGTGCTTCGACCGGGCCCTGGAGATCGATCCAGGCCTTGCCTCCGCCTGGAGCAGCAAGAGCTGGGCCCACCAGATGCTGGGGGAGGACGAGGCGGCGAAGGAGGCCTTCGACCGGGCGAGGGGCCTGGGATAACGCCGAGGCCGAGGAATAATCCAAGCCCTCCCCGGGCTGAAGACCTCATACAGGACCAAGATCTTTTCCAGAAGACCGGCTCTTCCAGGGGCCTATTGCTCATGGCCCGCAGATGGGCACGCCGTCTGTGGTCGTCGATATGAACCCGGGTGGCAGTTCCATCCTTCACAGATACGTTGTTTTATTTTTTTATTTTTCCATCCGGAGGTTATATATTCCACCCATTTATAGAAAATGCGATTAAGACTAATTTAATTTTCTGGCCTTAAATCAGAGATATAAATTAAATAAATTTTCTTCCGATATGGAGCTAAAATAATTAAAATTTTACTTTGCATCTTATTTATATATATAAGTTTTTTGGCAACTCTTAAATATGAAGAAAGATAACATGTTAGTCCGGTGAAGATGATGGATAAGAAGGTAGATGGCTTTATCGGTGAGATTCAAACAGAAGAAATTTTAACTATATTTAGAGATATATCTATGGCTAATCCCACAGAAGTAGCAGGATATGATGAAGAAAGTATTTCAGAATACAGAACTATGCTGGAGGATAAATATAACAATTAATTCTTGAACTGAAGATCACAGCTGAGACGAAGAGGTGAATAATACCATGGAGATGAGAGAGAGATGGCTTCAGATCGAAGCCGCGGTCGAAGAAGAGACGAAGAAGGAATCGATAGAGGATGGCCACAGCCCCGTCAAGGGCGGGTCTGAGTTCGGCCCTGCGCCAGAAGTGGATAAAATGACCCCAGAGATGGCCCTCGCCGAAGCAGAGAGGTTTGAGGAGGTCATTGTTGAAGCCGCAGACGTATCAGGGATTGTGGAGGTCTCGGGCTTCAAGGTGGAGCCGCCCACCATCCCTGACGTAATAGAGATCATCCACGGGGCCGACGACAGGGTTCGGGTCGGCAACACCACCGTCTATCCTTGGCGGACCATCTGCCACCTGGAGATAGCCGCTCCCAACGGCAAGGCTTACATAGGCACTGGAGCCTTCATCGGGCCCCGGGTCGTCCTCACCGCAGGGCATTGTGTTTATCTCCATGCAGACGGTGGATGGGCCCGGAAGATCCGGGTAATACCAGGGCGCAACGGTGGATCATCCTGTCCCAGCTCGGGAACCAGCAGCGTCTGTCCCTATGGGTACGCCGACGCTACCCAGTACACCAGCGTCAAAGGATGGGTGAACAACAAAGATAGCGACTACGACTACGCCGTCATAATACTCCCCGCCAACCAGAAGCTTGGCAACACCGTCGGTTGGATGGGGCTGGCAAACCTCTCGATGGGGAGCCTCCTCGGCCTCAACGTCAACAGCTCAGGCTATCCCGGCGATAAGCCCTACGGTACCCAATGGTGGAATTCCAACAACATCTTGGCGGTGACCGGCCGAAGGTTATACTACCGCATCGACACCATGGGAGGACAGAGCGGAAGCCCTGTATGGCGTTATAAGGACGGCCAGCGGCATATCATAGGCATTCATACCACGGGAGGGTCGCCTTACAACGGTGCTACACGGATCAACGACGATGTCTTTAATAACCTCGTCAACTGGAAGAACCTATGATGAGGATAGAAGGAACAGTAGTCGAGGTGTACGAAACCTGGCCGCTTCAGCTATCGATCGAGGCAGCCGATGGACTGTATCACATCGGGCTTCATCCCGATACAAAGATAAAACGGAGAGGCCATCCTGCAGGAGCGATGGAGATAAAGGATCACGTTCGCATCGCCATCGATGGTACCATCTCAGGTCCAAAAGCCCTCCTCGCCGATTCGATCGAGCTCCTCTAAAAGGGGCAGATCCTCACCCAATAGACCGCCAGGCTGGGGCCTCATAACTCATTTTTTCATTTTTGCTCCAAAATCTCTGGCCGCTGTATATTTTACTGAATTTTTCAGGTGGCTGATCGGGATCATGGTTATACCTTATGGATACAAGATGCCGATGAATGAATATTACGTCCAAAGCAGATCATGGTGAAGGGAGGGGAGTACATCGGTGAAGATGAGCCTAGATCTCGATGAGGCCGAGAGGGTTCCCTGGGAATCCCTCTTTAAAGAGGTCGAGGCCCTCCGCCAGCTCCACGGCGACGCCATCTGCGACGCCGAGAAGTGCCGGGATTTCAACCGGAGGATGGCGGAGCTTCTGATGAGCCTCGAGGAGATGGGCGAGGATCGGCTCGCCGACCGGGCGATGGACGCCCTCTCGGTCTGCAACCCCAAGACCGGCTCCCACTGCGAGAACTCCGAGAGGATGAAGGGGATCTTGGAGAGGCTCGCCGAAAGGGTGGCCGAGATGGCGAAAGAAAAGGCGGATCTCCGGCCGTAGAGGGGGACGGGACCTCCGCCCCCGTCGCCGGCGCTAAAGATCCCGGAGGTCGACGATCTTCTTCGACTTCCCCTCGGTCCGGGGGAGGCTCCCCTTCTCCACCAGCTCGATCTTCGACCTGATCTTCATCACCGACTTCAATTCGTCCTCCACCTTCTTCTGGAGCCGCGCGAGGTCCGCAAGCTCCCCGGTGAAGGCCCGATCGCTCATCTCCACCTTGATCGAGATCTCGTCGAGGCCGTGCCTCTTCCTGTCGACGACGACCTGGAAGTAGTCCCCAATCTCGGGGATCTTGAGGAGGACGTCCTCGATCTGGCTGGGGAAGACGTTGATCCCTCTTACGACGAGCATGTCGTCGGCCCGCCCCAGGAACCGGTGGAGCTTGACGCTCGTCCTCCCGCAGGGGCACTCCTCCGCCATCATGAAGGTGACGTCCCCGGTATGGTACCTGATGAGGGGCATCGCCTCCTTGGTGAGGGAGGTGAGGACCAGCTCCCCCCGCTCGCCGGGGGCGCAGGGCAGGCCGTCGGGATCGAGGATCTCCACCAGGAAGTGGTCCTCCCAGATGTGGAGGCCGTTCTGCTCCTGGCACTCGAAGGCGACCCCGGGGCCGAACATCTCCGACAGGCCGTAGGAGTCGTAGGCCTTTATATTCAGCATCTCCTCCAGCTCCGTCCGGGCCCTGTCCGACCAGGGCTCGGCCCCGAAGCACCCCACCCTCAGGGAGAGGTCGTCGGCGAGGCCCATATCCGTCACCGTCTCGGCGAGGTAGAGGGCGTAGGAGGGGGTGCAGTGGAGGGCGGTGACGCCGAAGTCGATCATGATCTCGATCTGCCGCCTGGTGCTCCCGGTGCCGCTGGGGACCGCCATCGCCCCCATCCGCTCGATACCGTAGTGGATCCCGAGCCCCCCGGTGAAGAAGCCGTAGTTGACGGCGTTCTGGAATACATCTTCCTTCGTGCAGCCGACCATCACCAGGTCCCTCGCCACCATATCCGACCAGGTCTCGATGTCCCGGGCGGTATAGCCGACGACCGTCGGCTTGCCGGTCGTCCCGGAGGAGGCGTGGACCCGGACCACCTCTTCCCTCGGGACCGCAAAGAGGCCGAAGGGGTAGTTCTCCCGGAGGTCCCCCTTCCTCGTCTCCGGGAGGATCCTCACATCCGCCAGGGAGGCGACATCCGAGGGCGTCACCCCCAGATCCTTCATCCTCTGGTGGTAGAAGGGGACGCGATCGTAGGCCCTCTTCACCGTCTCCTTCAGACGTCTCAGCTGCAGATCCTCCAGATCTGACCTCTTCATCGTCTCGATCTTCGGTTGCCAGAAGTTCATGGGAATACTGTCCTGAAATTTTAGTCGGCCGAAACCGATATGCTACACTCTGCCGTGAGAGAGCCCGCCAGGGGTATATCAATCATTCCCTGGGACCCCTCCGCCTCCACCCCACCCAAAGAGACCTCCGGTTCGGATGGTGGGCGAAAAAAATGGTTTGGGGCAGGATCAGCGGTTCTTGATCTGCCCCAGCATCTCGTTCAGCCTTCCGGTGGAGTAGAGGTAAGCTCCTCCACCCAGGGCGAAGAGGATCACCAGGATCCCGACGATGGTCCCGGCGGAGCTCTTCTCCTCCACCGTCAACGTCCTCTGAATCCCTCTCACCTCCACGGTGTAGAGCCCCGGCTCCAGAGGCTGGTACTCGAAGGCCGCAGATCCCGTCTCGCCGGGGCCAACGGTCACCTCCATCGTCCCTTCGGGGACCCCGTTCACCCTCAGCTCCACCGTGGTGGTGTCGCTGACAGCCCCCGGGTTCTCGGCGGTGGCGGTGATCTCGACCGTCTTTCCGGCCCGGACCGTCTCAGGCATCTCGATCCCCGTTATTCTGATGGGGGATGCGACGACGATCCTCCTCGAGCCGCTCTCATAACCCTCCTTGGAGGCGGTGATGGTGTAAGAGCCGACGGAATCGGAGGCGTAGGATAAAGTCCCGAGGGAGTCGGTCGTCCCGATGGTGACGTTCTCGAATCCGATATCCGCGCCCTCCACCGGCCTCAGGTCGACTCCGATGGTGGCCTTGATCACAAAGCTCTCGCCCTTCATCACCTCTTGAGGCGCGGTGACGGCCAGGATCCTCTCCTCCGCGACCTCGCTGACGACGAGGACCCCCTTCACCTCGGTGTACTCGTCCCTCTTCGCCGAGATCTCGAAGCTTCCGGCCGCCGGCGGGGTATAGAGGTAGATCCCATCCGCGGTGGTGGTTCCGACCTCCTCGCCGTCGATGGTGATGATCGCCCCGATGATCGGAGCTCCCTCCGAGGTCGCCCTGATCTCGGCGGGGGTCCCGACCACAGCTTGCGGGATACCGAGGGTCATCGGCTTCAGATCCGCCTTCACCTCGACGATCGGGACTACCAGCCTCTGGTCGCTGTCGGCGATCCTGAACATAATGTTCTCCATGATGGAGACGGTCCTCCCCCTGCCGAGGCTGATGGAGCCGTCGTTCGTCATCACTATGCCGCTGTCAGAGACGCTATCGATCTCCATCTTGTCGTAGGTCTCGCCCTCCTCGACGGATCGGGGCTTGTCGGAGATCTGGAAGATCCCCTCGATGGTGGCCAGATCCTCCTCCCTCCCCCGGAAGACGCTCTGGACGTGGACTGCGACGATCGGCACCCTCTCGCCGCTGATCCGCTCTTCATAGGTGAAGGTGGAGCCGGTGACGGTCCTCCCCGGCTCGACGACCTTGCTGTCCACCTCTTCACCGTCCTTGGTGATGGAGAGGAAGATCTTGTTACCGTCGAGGTCCACCTCCTTTATCCGCAGCTCATACCCCTCCTTCAGGGGGAAGGTGGTGCCGCTCCTGACGGTGTAGGACTGGTCGTCGTCGATCAGGACCTTTCTCAGCTGCCCCTCGTTTATCAGGCTGAACTCGTTGGTGAAGACGGTCTCGGAGTTGTACCCTGCAAAGTACTTCTCGGCCAAGAAGCCTATGACGTTGTAGCTCCCCCATTCGGCATATTCGAAGGGGACCGACTGGGGATAGGTCCCGTAAGTCAGATCTCCGTCGGCGATCCTCTCTCCGGAGAACCGGGCCGTCAGAGTCTCCGTCCCCACGTCGTCGTCGATGTCGTAGTAGAACCCCTCGAAGTTGTAGGGGGTCCAGGTGAACTCGCCCTCCGCCGGGTCGACGATCGTCCCCCGGATCTCGTAGCTCCCCGTCCTCTTCACCGTCGGAGCGAACCGGAGCTCGCTGGCGTCGGCCACCAGGAAGCTGACGTCCCCCATCACCGGGACGGTCCTCCCCATCCGGAGGGTGATGGTCCTGTCGTTGGCCATCCTGATGGTGTTTCCAGATATCGAGTCGACCTCCATGCTCCCGTAGGTGTCGCCGCTCGCGACGGTGACGAACTTGTCGGAGATCTGGAAGAGGCCGTCGATGGTGACGAGGCTCGTCTCAGCCCCTCTGAAGATGCTTCTGACGTGGGCCATCACCAGAGGGAACTTATCGCCCCGGAGGTCGGCCTCGTACTTGTAGGTCGAAGATCCGAGGCTGGTGGGGTCGACGACTCGGCTGTCCACCTCCGAGCCGTCCTTGGCGAGGGCGAGCCAGACCTTGTTCCCGTCGAGGTCGATCTCCTTGATCCGGAGCTCGTAGCCCTCGCCCAGGGGGAGGACCGAGCCGGTGTCGACGGTGTACTCCTGATCGTCGTCGATCAGAACCTCGTGGAGCTCCTCCTCGTCCAGGAGGCTGATCCCCTTGCTCACCACGGCGGAGTCCGTCCCCTCATATCCGGCGAAGTACTTCTGAGCCATGAAGCCTATCACCTGATACTGGCCCCAATCGCTGAACTCATAGGTTATGGAATCGGCCTCCGTCACGTACTCCAGCTCATCCTCTCGGATGGACCGGTCGTAACTTCCCCCCGACTCCCTCAGGTGAACGGTGAGGGTCTCAGTCCCCACGTCGTCGTCGAGGTCGTAGAAGAACCCCGAGAAGGTCTGGGGGGTCCAGGTGTAGGTGGCCGGGTTCTTCCCCTCGCGCCAGATCCTATCGGTCTCTGAGAGCGCCTCCTCCACCTCTTCCTCCTCCGTCTCGTTCTCCTCGACCATCTCCTCCTCCACCGTCTCATTCTCCTCCGATGAGTTCAGATCGGAGACGGCCGCCGCCAGGGCAGCTTCTGCGAGAGGGACGTCGTCCCTGGGGGCATCTTCCATCGGCGCATCCATCATCGGCGCCTCGTCGACCGGCTCTGGAGGCACGAGATCCTCTGCAACCTCCTCGGATCCGTCAGGGGCCAGATCCTCTGCAACCGGCTCCTCAGATTCCTCAGGCGCAAGATCCTCTGCACCCGCCTCCGATCCCTCGGGCGGCAACAGATCCTCTGCAACCGGCTCCTCAGATCCCTCAGGCGCAAGATCCTCTGTACCCGCCTCCGATCCCTCGGGCGCAAGATCCTCCGCACCCGCCTCGGATCCCTCAGGCGCCAGATCTTCCACCCCTTCCTCGACGTCTCCGGGAGGCAGCTCCTCCACTCCGGCCTCCTCTTCAGCGGTATCGTTTACAGCGCCCGTTTCATTCGAGGGGCCGGCCCCGGTAAGGACCGATTCATCTGGAGCATCCCCTACTTGCGCCAACGCTCCCATTGGCAGAACTGCCGCCACGGTGACCAGGAGCAGGCAAAGCAGTCCTCCAGCCCTACGGTGGTTCATGACTCTCCTCCAAACAATATAGACTTTATATGATGGCCTTCTTTCGGGCTTATATATGTGTTCCCTGGTGCCGCCTCCACCGCCTCGTTCGCCGGGGAGGGAGATACAGGTCCGCCTTTAGTTGACGGATCCAATCCAGGCCGCCCTGAAATCGACCTTTTCTGAGTTAAGCGTTTTCGTAAAAGGACGTTTCTTCAGAGGACTTCGAGCCCTGGTGACGGATCCTAAAGATCCTCCGTCCCCGGCGGCTAGGGTTCGCCGGATACGGTCGGCTCTCCAAACCCGCAATCTTTAAGTCGATGGCGGTAGTCGTTTATTTTGGGGAGGTTCAAGCCTTGAGATCATTCGTAGGATCTGCGTTTTGGATGTTGGTGCTGGTCTATGCTGCAGCCTTTACCGCCGGCGGCACCGCCGCCGACGAGATGACGATGCTGGATTTTCTTCCAAATCCCTTCGCCGCCGATAGGCCCGAATGGGACCCCTTCGGCCCAGGTTACGAATCGACCTATTACCCTGGGAGGCCCCCCTGGGACCCCTTCTCCCCCGAGAGCCGAGACCTTCCTCGGATCGTCTCCGCCGATCCCTTCGCCCCGGAATACAACCTCTCCATCGGCGCCGATGTCTCGAGCAGAAACCAGCTCTACCTCCAGTCCGGTCGCCTCCTGGTGACGGAGGGGGTCGTCGGCCTCGGCTCCCCCTACACCCTCTGGCTCTACGTCGGCGAGTGGGGGCCGCTCTCCGTCTACGACGGCGGGAGGAGGATCCTGTACCAGGGGCTGGTGACCCGGGGCTGGTACCGGATCGACCAATATGCTGAGACCCTGGAGGAACACCGCTATCAGTTCAACACCAGCAGGTGGAGCAACCCCGTCCCCCTAGCCGTCAGCTCCGCCGGCTACCCCACCGGTTACGGCCTGGTGGGAAGGGTCGTGGACACCCGCGGGAACGGGATCCCGGGGGCGCTCGTCAGGATGACAGGATCGGCGGGCGGGATCTTCACCACCGCCACGGACCTCCAGGGCTACTACGGGATGGACGTCCCCTCGGGGAGCTACACCGTGACGGCGGAGAAGGAGGGGTTCACCTTCAGCCCCTCGACAGCCCGGGTCTGGACCGGGGCGGTCTCGGCGGCGGGGACGGTGGTGGGGTACCAGACAGGCTGGTCCCCCGAGGCCGACCCCGGAGCGTATGAAGCAGGCTGGGTGGAGGGGGTCGTCACCGACAGGAGCGGAGCCCCCGTCCCCGGGGCGACGGTCCGGATCGACGGGATCTTCACCGTCACCACCGATCGGGACGGAGGCTACGGCGCATCCCTCGCCCCCGGATGGCACTCGATCTCAGTCTACGCCGCCGGGTACAAGTTCAGCTCCGCATCGGTCCAGATACGCCCCGGCCAGGGCTCCAGGCTCGACCTCCAGGGGACGAAGGTGGTCGTCCTGGGAAGCTACTAGCCGAGGGCCGGCGAAGCTACGGCTGAGGGTGGGCGGCGGAACGAAAAAAAGAGATCCTCGGGGCGGGGTCAGGCGTAGTTCCAGCGCCAGACCTTGAACCCGACGGCCAGAATCCCAAAGAAGAGCACCAGCACGATCAGAGCCTGAAGGTATTGGATGGTGGTTACTATATCCATATCTATCACTGGGGATGAGAGCCGCTCTTATGTATCATAAAGATTTTGGTTTCGCGCCGACGTCTTCTTCAGGGGCCGGCCAAAAACTCCGAAATCCTCCCCAAAGCCGCCGTCCCGGTCCGCCGAAGCTCCAGATGGATGGGCAGGCCGCCTCCTGGCCGCCTGCCGGTTTGGGCCAAAGACCGATATCGTTATATCTCCAGATCGACAACCCAAAAATCATGTCTTGGATGAAGGATAAGAAGTACCGGGATGAGGATCGAAAGAAGCTGGAGAAGGGAAGCGGCTTTGAAAAGTTCATCACCATAATCTCCCACTGGTTCTACCGGGTCATGTCCTGGTGAGCCTCAGAGGCCTCTAAGGGCCCTGCGGATCGATGAGCTCCTCCTCCGGAGAAGGGCCAGGGCTCCATCCCGGTCCGCCGCCGAGGAGAGGATCGACGTGACGGGGTCGCCCCGCTTAAGGGACGATCCGGGGCTGGGGACGTCGGCGATCCATCGGTTGACGGCCCGGAGGTCCCCATCTATTTTCAGCCCATCTTCAGCATATAAGACCCCCCTCCCTCCAGACCTCCGGGGCTGGGGCCTTTTGGGAAGGAGGCCGTCGAAGGAGAGGAGGTGGGCCTGGAAGAGGTTTAGGCCCGTCGATATCTCCACCGCGTCGAGGCTCCCCTGGAACCGGGGGTTCACCTCCAGGACGAGGGGTCCAGAGGCCGCGAGGATGAAGTCGACGCCGTTGGATCCGACGAGCTGGAGGCGGGAGGCGATCTCCTCGGCGATCCTCATCATCTCCGCGGAGGCGTCGGGGGGGAGGGCCAGGGGCGTTATGTTGCCGCAGTATCGATAGCCTGCTCCGCCGAGCCACTCGGTCCCGATCAGCTGCTCGTTTGCGGAGATCGCCACCGCCCGCTCCCCGTCGGCGATCACCGATACGCTGGCGGGGGTCCCTCGGACGAACTCCTGGACGATCAGATCCCCTTCGAGGAGGGCAAGCTCCTCCTCGGCGTAGACGAGCCGGTTCTCGCCCCCGCCCGCCCCCCGCCGGGGCTTGACCATGAGGGGGAAGTCGGCCGTCGGGGCGTCACCGACCCGCCAGGTCGGAACCGCCGCAAACCCCTCCTCTTCTAGCCAGCGGGCGAGGCGGAGCTTGTCGGAGGCCTCTGCGAACTTCTCCGGCGGGTTGTTCAGTACTCTGACCCCATCGACTTTCATCCCCTCGGCCCCGGGGCCGAGGACGAGGCAGTCGATGGAGCCGGCATCGATCGCCGCCTCGATGACGGCCCTCGCCTTCCGGGGGAGGGCCTCCGGCCTCGCCGGATCCCAGTCGAGGTGGACGGACCTCGATACGGACTCCACCAGGTCCAGGTCGGAGTAGCAGTCCGCGGCGAAGACGGCATGCCCCGCCCGGACCGCCGAGAGGGCGATCGGCCGGACGGACTGGCCGACGACGAGGACCCGCCGGGGCCTATCTCCCCTCACCCCCCCTCACCCTCGGGCCGCTCGATGACGGTCTTGTAACGGGGGCTGGGGACGACCTCTATCTTCCCCGAGAACTCCCGCGCCAGCTCCTCCCCCTCCCAGAGCCGGTCCATGAAGACCGCGAGGGCGGCCACCTCCGAGTGGGGCTGGTTTCCGACCCCCACGTTCCAGTCCGCCATCTCGTAGATCTCGGCGGGGACCTTCTCCGCCCCCACCACCACCATCAGATCCCCTGAAGACCGGATCTCATCCATCTTCTCGGAGATCGGCTCGCCGTACATGGTGAGGTGGACGATCCTCCCCCCCGCCTCCTTCCACCGCCGAGCTTCGCCCCGCCAGCTCCCGACGGACCTCACCCGGAACTCCCCGCCCCATCGGTGGACGACGTCTTCAAGGCCGCTGACGAGCCGCTCGTCCCTCCCCGCCAGGATCATCTCCTCAGCCCCGAAGGCCCGGGCGACGAGGCCGACGTGGGTGGTGATCCTCTTGTCCCGCTCCGGCCGGTGGCCGAGGCGCAAGACCACAACTCGCATGGCCGGGAGAGGTCGGAGATGCTATTTATCCCCTCGTCTCCTCCAAAACCGATAAATCCCTTGGAGGCCTTCTCCCCGGCGATGAAGCTCTGCGATAGATGCGGGGGCAAAGGCTATTCGGTCACCGGAGAGAAGGCCTGTCCGAACTGCAAGGGGACCGGCAGGATCGAGTCCGTCAGCCTTGGCGAGGCCTCTGCCAGCGAGATAGACGAGCTGGTGACGAAGGGGGCGACGAGATGTACCGTCTGCAAGGGCGAGGGGAAGATCCCCGTCACCGAGACCTGCGAGGCCTGCGGGGGCCTCGGGCGGGAGTACTCTTGCGCCATCTGCGGCGCCAAGCTCTCCACCCGGAGCGAGCTCTGCGCCAACTGCTCCAAAAAGCCCGTCGTCCACGTCCTGGAGAGGGCCTGCGACACCGAGGACCTGGTGATCGGCGACATCTATCGGGGGAAGGTCTCAGGGATCGCCAACTTCGGGGCCTTCGTCGACCTGAACGACCACGTCCGGGGGCTCGCCCACAACAAGTTCTTGAAGAGGACCCCCGAGGTCGGCGAGGAGATGGTCGTCCGGGTGAGGAACATCGCCCCCAACGGCAACATCGAGCTGGAGCCGGTGGAGGTGGGGGAGCACCACACCCTGGAGGTGAGAAAGGAGCTCCCCAGGACCAGGGTCACTGAGCTGCCGGGCCGGGTCGGAAAGATCGTCTCCATCGAGGGGGAGGTGATCCAGGTGAAGCAGACCGGCGGCCCCACCATCTTCACCGTCGCCGACGACAGCGGCCTCGTCTTCTGCGCCGCCTTCGAGAGGGCGGGGGTCCGGGCCTACCCGGAGGTCGACACCGAGATGATCGTGAGGGCGATCGGGGAGGTCTCGGTCAGAAACGGCCAGATCCAGATCGAGATCAGGTCGATGAGGCAGCTCTGGGGGGGCGAGGCCTCCGGCGTCAAAGACCGGATCGAGAGGGCGATCGACGAGCGAGCCGAGCCCGCCGACCTCCCTCTCCTGGTGGAGAGCGAGGTTATATCGAGGCTCCGGCCTAAGATGAGGGAGGTGGCGAAGGAGATCCGGCGGGCTATCCTCAAGTCGAAGCCGATCGTGGTGAGGCACCACGCCGACGCCGACGGGATGAGCGCGGCGGTGGCGATCGAGGCGGCGATCCTCCCCCTCATCCGGGAGGTGGGAGGGGCCGACGCCGAATATTATAATTATCGCCGGGCGCCGTCGAAGGCCCCCTTCTACGAGCTGGAGGACGTCACCAAGGACCTCTCCTACGCCCTGGAGGACCACTCCCGCCACGACCAGAAGATGCCCCTCATCGTCCTGATGGACAACGGCTCCACCGAGGAGGACGTCCCGGCGATGAAGCAGGCCCAGATCTACGGCCTGGAGATGCTCGTCGTCGACCACCACCACCCCGACGAGGCCGTCGACAAGTACCTCATCGCCCACGTCAACCCCGCCCACCAGGGGGGGGACTTCGGGATCACCACCGGGATGATAGGAACGGAGATCGCGAGGATGATCAACCCCGAGGTGGAGGAGAAGATCAAGCACTTCCCGGCGGTCTCCGCCGTCGGCGACCGGAGCGAGGCCCCCGAGGCCGCCCGGTACATCCGCCTCGTGGAGGATCGGTTTTCCATCGATGACCTGAAGAAGATCGCCCTCGCCCTGGACTACGAGGCCTTCTGGCTCCGGTTCAACGATGGTCGCGGCCTCGTCAACGACATCCTCTGCCTCGGGAGGCTCGACCGGCACAGGAAGATCGTCCAGCTCCTCTGCGAGCAGGCGAAGGAGGCGATCGACGAGCAGCTCCGGGCCTCCCTCGCCCACGTCAAGACCCAGACCCTCCCGAACGGAGCCGTGATGAACGTCCTGGACGTCGAGAACTACGCCCACAAGTTCACCTTCCCGCCGCCGGGGAAGACCTCCGGGGAGGTCCACGACCTCCTCTGCAAGAGGTATGAGGGAAAGCCGGTGGTGACCATCGGCTACGGCCCCGACTTCGCCGTCCTGAGGAGCCGGGGGGTCCGGATGAACATCCCGAAGATGGTCCGGGAGCTCCGGGAGGAGATCGCCGCGGGGGGCGTCAACGGCGGCGGCCACCTCGTCGTCGGGTCGATCAAGTTCGTCGGCGGTATGAGGAAGGAGGTCCTCGCAAAGCTCGTCGAGAAGATAGCGGCCTGTCCCGCCGACGCCGCCGGCATTTCGGGCGGAAGGCAGGAGCAGAAGGTGGAGGCCTGATAAATGACGAACCTTGGATATACCGAGAAGGTCCTGGACCACTTCAAAAACCCGAGGAACCCCGGGAGGATTGAGGACGCGGACGTGACGGCGAGGGTGGGGAGCGCCGCCTGCGGCGACATGGTCCAGCTCTACATGAAGGTCAACCCCGAGACGGAGGTGATCGAGGATATCAAGTTCGAGAGCTTCGGCTGCGCCGCGAACATCGCCAGCACCAGCGCCACCACCGAATTGGCCAAGGGCAAGACCCTGGAGGAGGCGAGGGGGATCCACTTCAAGGACGTGGTGGAGGAGCTGGGGGGGCTCCCCAAGCAGAAGGTCCACTGCGCCCAGCTTGCGACATCCGGCCTGAAGGCGGCGATCATGAAGTACGAGGCGATAAAGGGCAAGAGGTCGATAGACGAGGATTTCGTCCGGAGGATGATGACGGGGGTCCTCGACCCCGCGAAGGGGCTGAACATCGTAGCGGCGAAGAGGGTCGACGGGATCGAGGTGGAGGGGAGGAGGGTCAGGGTCGTCCTATCCCAGGACCTCGACCCGGAGACGAGGGCGACGATGGCCCAGGACGTCGTCGGCGCCCTCTCGGGGCTGGACCTGGAGGTCTCCGTCGAAGGAGCTCCCGGCTCCGGTGAGATGGCGCAGGATAAATGAACAGTGGGCGGAGCGCGAACCTTCCGGATCGTCCCCCGGGTCCATCCCCCGAAAGGCGTGGCGGCCCAGGCCCTCCCTCCTTTTTGGCCAACGACCGCCGCCCGCCCGGGAAGGGATCTCCCTTTTCCTCATCGGCCTGGGCCTCCCCCGGCCCCGCAATTTTTATCTCTCATCTCGCTTCAGGGTTGGGGGGTGAACAGACGTTGAGCGAACTGAAAGAGCTTGTCATCACGGAGGAGGAGTACCGGCAGCATCTGAAGCAGAGGCTGAGGCTGACCGACCCCTGCATGGCGGAGGAGGTGGAGCGGGTGGGCTTCCCCTTCCTCTTCGCCTCGGGGAGCGAACTCCTCCGATCTTACATCCTGAACGAGACGGAGTTCTCCGCAAGCCTCCCGGAGAGGCTGAAGATCCCGGACCGGGGGTACGCCTGGTACCTCTTCTCCCAGGCGGTGAGGGAGATCCACGTCGAGAACGACCGGATCGTGGTGAAGTACGAGCTCCTCGACGACTACAGGACCCCCTTCCGCCGCTTCTACCTCTGACCGGCCGCATCCCACCGGCCGGTCGCAACTCCCCGGAGGGCGAGCTCCCCCATCGCCTTCTCCACCTCCGCCGCCAGGGGGGCGGGCTCTCTCCCCTCCAGGGGGGTTCCCGGCAGCGGGGTGAAGTGGTGGGCCCGGACCCGGCCGCCTCCCCCGACCACCTCCCGGGCGAGGTCGAGGGTCAGAGCCTGATCTTCCGCCGTCTCCCCGGGGAGGCCGACGATCAGGTCGACGTTCGGGACCAGGCCGGCGGCGAGGGAGAGGTCGCAGGCCCTCCTCACCGCCTCGACGTCGTGGCCCCTTCCTACCATCTTCAAGATCCTATCGCTTCCGGACTGCCCCCCGATGCTGATGGTCCGGTTGGTGCAGTGCCTCGCCAAAAGCTCCACCGCCTCCTCCGTCACGAAGTCAGGCCTCACCTCGGAGGGGAAGGTCCCGAAGTAGATCGGCTTTCCCAGATCCGACAGGGCCGCAAGGAGCCGCTCTACCTTATCGATCCGGGGGTGGACTCCGTCGGAGCCGTAGGCGAGGGCGTTCGGCGAGGTGAACCGGAGGTCCGAGTAGCACCGGGCGTACCTCAGGATCACTGGGATCGACCGGTGGCGCATCCTCCGCCCGAAGAGGCAGGGGGTCTGGCAGTAGGCACACCCCCAGGGGCATCCGCGGCTGATCTCCAGGGGGGAGAAGATCGGCGGCTTGAAAGGTGGGTAGAGGTCGAGGTCGACATGCTCACGCGGATGCGTGATCCTGACCGCCCCCTCCCGCCGATAGGCGATGCCGCGGACGCCCTCGGGGTCGCCCCCACCCCTGATGACGCCTAGGAGCTCCGGAAGCGTCTCCTCCCCCTCCCCGATGACGACGTAGTCGAAGTGGCGGAGCGCCTCCTCCGGCCTCGCCGAGGGGTGAGGCCCTCCGGCGACATAGACCGCCTTGACCTTTGAGCCGGCGACCTCCCGATAGACCTCCTCGGCTTGGGCGGTGGCGAAGCTGTAGAGCATGATCCCGTCCCGGGGACCGTCGGCGAGCCCCGCTCCCTCCACCAGGGGAAGAAGGGCGGCGATGCTGTAGCTGTTCCTCTTGTTCCAGCGAAACCAGATTCCAGCGGGGCTGGAGTCGAGGGGCCTCTTCTTGGGGCTCATCTTCCCAGCCCCGGAACTCCGCCGCCACCCCGATCCAGCAAAGATCTCCCCGGCACGAGATCCGACCCCTCAGGCCTCCTCGCCATCGCCGACGAAGAGGGGGACGAAATCAAACCTGGTGACGTCGACGAGCCCCCTGTCCGTCAGCTTCAGCTCCGGAATGACGGGCAGGCATAGGAAGGAGAGGGTCATGAAGGGGTCGTCCAGGGCGGAGCCGAGGCTCTTAGCGGCACCCGTCACCTCCTCGATCTTCTCTGCCACCTCCTCCATCGATCGGTCCGAGAGGAGGCCGGCTATGGGGAGCGATAGGGACGCGGCGACGATTCCTCCGTCCACCACGACCAGGCCGCCCCCCATCTTTGCCACCGCCGAGACCGCAGCGAAGATCTCCTCCGAGCTCACCCCGACGGCGGCGATGTTGTGGGAGTCGTGGGCGACGGAGGTGGCGATGGCGCCCCTCAATAGGCCGAATCCGGAGACGAGGCCGAGGCCGACGTTCCCCGTCCCCCGGTGCCTCTCCACCACGGCCATCTCGAGTAGGTCGGAGTCGAGGTCACAGACCACCTTTCCCCCCTCAACCTTCGGCCTGGCCAGAAGCGACCTCGTGATGATCTGGTCCGGGATCACCCCGATCGCCCTCACCAGGTCCCCCTCGGCCTTTATATCAAAGGATCCGGGACCCAGCCCCGCGAGCTTCATCGATGACGATCGGAGCGACGGCGCCCTCGGGAGGGGTACGATCATGCGGCCGCCCTCTGCGACGACGGCCCCTCCCTTCAGGACCTTCTGGACGTTCAACCCATCCAGGTCGTCGAGGACGACGATGTCAGCCCTCCGTCCCGGGGCGACGGCGCCCCGGTCCGAGAGGCCGAAGTACTCGGCGGCGTTGAGGCTTCCGATCGAGATCGCGACGACGGGGTCGAGGCCTGCCCCCACCGCCCTCCTCACCATGGAGTCGATGTGCCCCTGCCGGAGGATATCGGAGGGGTGGCGGTCGTCGGAGACAAAGAGGAACCTTCTGGCGTTCGCCTCCGTCACCAGAGGCAGGAGGTCGTCGAGGTTCTTTGCCGCCGTCCCCTCCCGGATCATGATCCTCATCCCCAGCCGGAGCTTCTCTTTCGCCTCCTCGGAAGAGGTGCACTCGTGGTCCGACCCGATCCCGACGGCGACGTAGGCGGCCAGGTCCCTCCCAGAGAGGAGGGGGGAGTGGCCGTCGATCCTTGGCCTGTGGCCGTCCTTGCGCCTCATCCCGGCGAGGCAGATCTTCGCCAGGACTGAGGGGTCCCGGAAGATCACCCCCGGGTAGTTCATCACCTCCCCGATCCCCAGGACCCCCTCCTCGTCGATCAGCTCCGAGAGGGCCCCGGCGTCGAGGCTGGAGCCTGAGGTTTCGAGGTGGGTTGCGGGGACGCAGGAGGGGAGCATCACGTAGACCGATAGGGGCGACGACCTCCCCGAGGCGATGATGTACCTGATCCCCTCGGCCCCCAGGACGTTCGCGATCTCATGGGGGTCGGCGACGATGGCGGTCGTCCCCCGGGGGACGACGGCCCTCGCGTACTCAGGGACGGTCACCATCGCCGACTCGAGGTGGACGTGGCCGTCGATGAACCCCGGCGCCAGGACCCTCCCGGATAGGTCGATCGTCTCGCGGGCGCTGGAGGGGTCGAACCCCACCACCATCCCTCGGAAGATCGCCACGTCGGCCCGATGGACCTCGCCGGAGAGGGTGTTCACCAGATCCGCCCCCTCCAGGAGGAGGTCGACCTCCACCTCGCCGCGGGCCGCGGCGATCAGCTCTTCGAGATTCATGGGAGTTCACCGGTTTGATCCGCTCTTCTTCGAGGACGAAGGTCAGGGCCGGTCTTTATCCTTTTCCTCCGGATCGGCCCGGGTCAAAACCGTCTTAACTTCGGGGGACGGAAGAGAACTAGAAGAAGCGGATCGGATCGGCGCGGATCGGATCGGCAAAGATGGATGGGAGGGATGGAACTGGACTTGACGACGAGGATCTCCAGGATCTTCGACCTCTACAACAACGGGACCGATATCAAGACCGAGGCTCTGGCGGGGGCCACCGCCTTCCTCGCGACGATGTACATAATCCTCGTGAACCCCGCCGTCCTCTCGGAGGCGGGGCTCCCCTACGGCGCCGTCCTGACCGCCACCGTCGTCGTCAGCGCCTTCTCCAGCATCCTGATGGGGGTCTACGCCAAAAACCCGATTGTTGTGGCTCCGGGGATGAGCATCAACTACCTCTTCGCCTACACCGTGGTGGAGGTGGAGGCCGTCCCCTGGGAGACGGCCCTCGGCTGCGTCTTCTGGGCCGGGGCGATCTTCCTCCTCCTGACCCTCCTCGACAGAAAGAAGCTGATCCTCGAGGCCGTCCCTCCGATGCTCCGGTACGGCTTCGCCGGAGGGATCGGCCTCTTCATCGCATCCCTGGGCTTCCAGTCCGCGGGGTTCGTCCTCCCCCTGGAGAGCGGGGTAATGGGCTGGGGGAAGATCAACGCCGCTACCCTCACCTTCCTCGCCGGCTTCATCTTCACCGCCGTCCTGATGGTGAGGAGGGTCCGGGGAAGCCTCATCCTGGGGATCGGAGCCACCGCCCTCCTCGCCTGGGGGATGGAGGCGGCCCTGGGGATGGGCCCGCCCTCCATCGCGAGCGGATGGTGGGCCTCCCCCGACTTCAGCCTCCTCCTCCGGCTCGACCTCTGGGGTCCCCTGAGGATCGCCCTCTGGCCCATCATCTTCGTCTTCCTCTCGTCCTGCCTCTTCGACAGCCTCGCCACCTGCGTCGGGGTCTGCGAGGCGGGAAACCTCATCGACGAGGAGGGGGACCCCAGAAACCTCGGCAGAAGCCTGAAGGCGAACGCCCTGGGGGTGATCGCCTCCGCCTTCCTCGGGACCAGCCCGGCCACCTGCTACGTCGAGTCCGCCGCCGGGGTCCAGGAGGGGGGGAGGACGGGCCTTTCGGCGGTGGTGGCGGGGCTCCTCTTCCTGCCGTTCCTATTCCTATCCCCCCTCCTGGCCCTCGTCCCGCCCCTGGCGACGGCCCCGGTCCTAGTCCTGGTGGGGGTCTTCATGCTGAGGCCCCTCGTCCGGGTCCGGTGGGAGAGGCTCGACGACGCCATCCCCTTCTTCCTGGCGATGTTCCTGATGCCCCTCACCTACTCGATAACCCAGGGGATAATCTGGGGGTGCCTCAGCTGGACAGTCCTGAAGGCGGCCTGCGGCAAGAGGGGACAGGTGCCCCCGGCGATGTGGGCTATGGCCCTCCTCTCCCTCCTCCTGCTGATAGACCTGGAGCGGTTCGTTCATTGAAAGGGTGCGGTCGGGGATGAGATTGAAGGACGGGCCGATCGAGGATCACGTCAGGCTTTACCGCGACCTCCTGAGGAGGGGGCCCCTCAGGCTCCGCCTCCTGGAGGAAGGGCATGCCAGGATGGGATCGAGCCTCCACCACCTGGCCCCCTCCGGCGAGGTGGACGCCTCCGCCTTCCTCTACTCAGCGAGGAGGCTTCCCGACTGCATGGCGGCGGTCGATAGGGTGGTGATGGGGGACGGCGACGAGGCCCTCCGATCCTCGGGGCTGATCGAGCCCTCCCTCTGCCGGCATGTCCGGGCCCTCTCCCGGCGCCGCCTGACCCTCTTCGACGGGCGATCGATCCTTGCCGCCGCCATATCCAGCCCTTCGGACCTCGACGACCTCGTCCCCGCCCTCACCTGCTATCAGATGGAGTGGAACAAGATGCACGCACGGCTCGCCGGCTCCGACCTAGGAAGGGGGATATCGAAGAGCCCCGAGCCCGGCTCAGGGGAGGAGGCGAGACGGGTGCTGAGGATATCGAGGGAGGACTGGGAGATGATGACGAAGACCTGGGGGGAGGGATGGAGGGAGAAGCTCTCGGCCATCGCCAGAGGACCCAAGGATATCACCCTCGAGCTCGCCCCGGCCCTCCCCGGCGGTGGCCGGGTCCCCATAGCCTCCTGGCTGGAGGAGCTCCTCCAACATTTTCGGGATCTGGGGGCCAGAGGTCGCCCCGTCTACTTCGTCTCCAGCAATGACCACAGCCTCCCGAACCTCCTCTCCGGATTTGTGGCCGATAACCGGGAGGAGATCCTGGCTTTCGCCCTCCGGGACCCGCGGCTCAGGAAGAGGTGGGAGATCTTCCGAGACGACGACCCCGCCTTCGTCGACGACCTCCTCTACTACTCCGCCCAGGGATATCTCCGGTCCGGCGGGAGGCTCTCCGCCGCCCTCCGATCCGCCGAGGAGGGGGTGGGGATCCGGCGGTACGAGAGGTCGAGGTTCTTCGACCTCCGGGCTCAGATCGTCGAGATCGGGAGGCTCGATCCCGACCGGATCGACGGGCGGCTCCCCGTCAGGGGCGCCTCCACCCTCGCCGAGAGCCGGGCCCTGATCCTGAACGTCGACTACCCCCTGGGCCTCGCCGCCCACCGCCTCCTCTCGGAGGTGATCCTCGCCCTCCCGGACCTCCGGGGAGTCTACGTCATGGGGAAGGCGGCGACGATGTACGGCCGCCTGGGGGACGTGATGATCCCGACCGCCGTCTGGGACGTCCACTCAGGACGGCTCTTCCAGTTCGAGAACTGCTTCACCCTTACAGAGGTGAGGGGCCATCTCCGGGAGGCGGCCGTCTTCGACGACCAGAAGGCTGTGACGGTGAGGGGCACCTTCCTCCACAACCGGGAGATGATGGAGGAGTTCAAACGGGAAGATTACAACAGCATCGAGATGGAGGCAGGCCCCTACCTCTCCGCCCTCCGGGAACGGATGCCAGGGAAGGTCGGTGGCGGCGAGATCTCGGGGCGCCCTGGCGGGGGCAATCTGGACCTGGGAATCCTCCACTACGCCTCCGACACCCCCTACAGCCAGAGGGCGAGCCTCCTCAGCAAGAGCCTCGGATACGAGGGGATCGAGGCTACCTACGCCTGCGCCCTCGCCATCCTGGAGAGGATCCTGGGGGCGGAGGCCGACCGGCTCCGGAGGAGATAAGGGAGGCATGGGGAGAGGGATAGCTGCTTATGAGGGCGGACCTTGCCGGACGAGTCCGGACCGGAGACACGCGGCAGAGCCCAAGCCCGCCCATCTGGATGAACAGGTTGAAAGGGTGAGAGGACCTGGAGGAGGAGCATGAGAATGAGGAGCTTGAGATTACCATCGGCGATCCTCCTGGCCTGCCTCTTCGTCGCCGGCGGGATCGGCACCATCAACCCCTCCGACCTCCCGGAGGATGGGGGGAGGATGAGCATAAACTTCAGCACCTGGCACCTCCACGACAGCCTCGAGGTCCAGACCGTCTGGCTCCCGGTCCTCCAGGCCCTGGAGGAGAGGAGCGGCGGCAGGATCTCCTGCAACCTATTCGACGTCGGAGCCCTCGGGTCGGGGCCCGATCACTACGAGATCGTCGCCTCCGGCCGTTCCGATATGGGGTACGCCACCCTCACCTGGACCCCGGGACGGTTTCCCCTATCCGACGTCCTATCCCTCCCGGCGACCATCGAGGGGAAGGAGACGGCGACGGAGATCGGAAGAGCCGTCTACGGCCGGGCCCTTAGGGGGGAGTTCGCCGGCGTGAAGGTTCTGGAGGTGAACCCCTGCGTCAACTCCCACCTCTGGACGAATGAGCCGGTCGAGACGATCGAAGACGTCGCGGGTCTGCGGATCAGAACCCCCGGCGGCCTCCAGACCAGGTGCATCGAGGCCCTCGGGGCGGTCCCGGTCTTCATCCCCCTCGACGCCGTCCGGGTGGCGATGGAGAATGGAACGATAGACGGGATCGTCACCTGCCCCTCCATGATCCAGCCCTTCGGCCTCGATGGGGTCGCCCGCCACTGCACCCTCGTCACCTTCGGCTGCGTCGGCGAGGGGCTCTTCATGAACCAGGACGCCTGGGAGAGGACCCCCGAGGACCTCAAAGGGATCATCGAGGAGGTCTGCGAAAACCCCTACCGGACAACGGGCGGGATGACGAAAGGGACCTACGACAGTATCATCGCTGAGCTGAACGAGAGCGGGGTCGTCTTCACCTCCCTCCCGCCCGAGGAGGAGGCGCGCTGGCACGCGGCCTTCTCGAACGTGACGAGAGAGTGGGTCGCAGAGCTTGAGGCGGAGGGGCTTCCGGCGAGGGAGGCGGTGGAGATCTTCAACGAGGAGTGCGAGAAGCGCGGGGTCGTTTGCGTCGCCTTCCCCCCGGAGTGGAGGTAGGCGCAAACCGCTGTGGAGAGAGATCCGGGGTCCAACCCTTCGATGCAGCGGATCTCGACTGCGAGAAGGGAGGACCTCGGATCCTTCAATTTTTATACCAACGCAGCATTTTTCAAGTAATAGCAAGATGCAGATCTTGGAAAGATGAAATTCTGGCTTCTCTTGGTGCTGGCACTGGTGCTGTCTTCAGCTTATGCCAGCGATGAGCCGGCGATCATAGACAGCAAGCCCTCATCCCAAGCCGAGGAGATCGAAGCTGGAGACGATGGGCAGAATGGGAGTATGGTATCGGATATCGTCAAAAGCATTTCCAGCGGTTATTTGAATATTTTTGGTTATGATATTTCTTATGAAATAATTGCAGTAATAATTGCGATTCTAACAGCAGCGCTCGCTCTGATCGAATGGACATACCACATGCTGAGTAAAATTAAAGATAAAATTGTAGGATGGCTAAGAAAGAAGACTAGTGGGGACGAATCCGACAGGAGCAAGCCAAAAACCAAGATTATCAACGTCCCGGAGCTGCCGCCCCACTTCCTGCCCCGTCCTGACGATCTCGATAAGATAAAGGACTTGATATTGGCCAAAGCCGACGAACCAGTGGTGGTCACCGGAGCATCCAAGGTCGGATTGCATGGCATGGGCGGGATAGGAAAGTCGGTGATGGCAGCGGCGGTGGCCCGTGATGAGGAGACGCAGCGGGCCTTTCCCGACGGTATCCTGTGGCTGACCTTGGGCATAAATCCTAAGCTCCTCCAGAGGCAGTCCGACCTAGCGGTGATGCTGGGGGACGTCCCCCATGCCTTCAACGATATCCAGGAGGGCAAATCTCATCTCAGCAGCCTTCTGGCCGATAAGGTCTGTCTTATAATATTGGACGACGTCTGGAACGTCGAGCACGTCGAAGGGTTCAACATCCTGGGATCGGGCTCCAAGATGCTGATCACCACCCGGGACGCGAAGATAATCACAGCCCTCGACGCCCAGGAGCACAGGCTGGGCGTTTTGGACGACGACGAAGCTCTGTCGCTCCTGGCAAAGTGGACCGGCCAATCCAAAGAAGAGCTGCCTTCTCTGGCCCTCGAAGTGGCAAAGGAGTGCGGGAACCTCCCTCTGGCACTGGCCATGGTGGGAGCTATGGTCAAGGGGATGCCGGATCTATGGACAGTCGCGCTGGAGAGGCTACAAAACGCCGATCTGGAGAAGATCAGAGAGCAGTTCCCGGATTATCCCTATCCAGACCTCTTGAAGGCCATTCAAGTCAGCGTGGATGCGCTGGAGCCGGAGTTTCGGGCCCGATACCTCGATCTGGCCGTATTTCCAGAGGATATCCCCATCCCGGAGGCAGCGCTCCAGACTTTCTGGGAAGGAAAAGAGTTCACTCCTCCCGAGGTGATCAAGCTCCTGGTCGATCGGTCGCTGCTTCTGAGGGACGACGAAGGCCGCCTCAGCCTCCACGACCTCACGTTCGACTACGTGAGAAAGCAGGCTGGAGACCTGAAGACTCTCCACGACCAACTTCTGGAGTCATATAGTGCGAAGTATTTAAATAATAGTAGATCCCCCAGTGCCTGGGCCGAAGGCCCCAAAGACGGCTACTTCTTCCAGCATCTTGCCCGCCATCTGAAAGAGGCGGGGCAGGAAGATGAGCTGCGGGCTCTTCTCTTCGATTTCAATTGGATCAAGGCGAAGCTCGCGGCCACAGACGTCCCCTCCCTTCTGGTGGACTACGATCTTCTCACCGATCCTGATGCGGTCCTTGTTCGAGATGCTCTCCGGCTTTCGGCTCACGTCATCTCCGTCGACAAAGCTCAGCTCGCAAGCCAGATCTTGGGCCGTCTGATGGCTCTGCCCTCCTCCTCGATACAGGCATTGCTCGATGGGGCAGGGGAGAAAGGAGACGAACCCTGGATCCGCCCCCTGACCCCGAACCTGATGCCGCCGGGAACCCCCCTCCTCCGCACCCTGAAAGGCCATTCCAGTTGGGTCAACGCGGTGGCGGTCAGCCCTGACGGTCGGAGGGCAGTATCGGCATCATACGATAACACCCTCAAGGTCTGGGACCTGGAACGGGGCGAGGAGATAAGGACCCTGAAAGGCCATTCCAATTGGGTCAGTGCAGTGGCAGTCAGCCCCGACGGGCGGAGGGCGTTATCGGGATCATACGATAACACCCTCAAGGTCTGGGACCTGGAACGGGGCGAGGAGATAAGGACCCTGAAAGGCCATTACGGTTGGGTCAGTGCGGTAGCGGTCAGCCCGGACGGTAGGAGGGCGGTATCGGGATCATACGATAACACCCTCAAGGTCTGGGACCTGGAAAAGGGCGAGGAGATACTGACCCTGAAAGGTCATTCAGCTTCGGTCAGAGCAGTGGCAGTAACCCCAGACGGTCGAAAAGCTGTATCTGCTTCCGGTGATCAGACCCTCAAGGTGTGGGACCTGGAAAAGGGCGAGGAGATACTGACCCTGAAAGGTCATTCAGCTTCGGTCAGTGCGGTGGCAGTAACCCCGGACGGTCGAAAAGCTGTATCTGCTTCCGGTGATCAGACCCTCAAGGTGTGGGACCTGGAAAAGGGCGAGGAGATACGGACCCTGAAAGGTCATTCAGCTTCGGTCAGAGCGGTGGCAGTGACCCCAGACGGTCGAAAAGCTGTATCTTCTTCCGGTGATCAGACCCTCAAGGTATGGGACCTCGAGCGGGGAGAAGAGCTGCGGACCCTGAAAGGTCATTCAAATTGGGTCAACGCGGTGGCGGTGACCCCCGATGGTCGAAAAGCTGTATCTTCTTCCGGTGATAAGACCCTCAAGGTATGGGACCTCGAGCGGGGAGAAGAGCTGCAGACCCTGAAAGGTCATTCAGCTTCAGTCAGCGCGGTGGCTTTGACCCCCGACGGTCGAAAAGCTGTATCTTCTTCCGGTGATAAAACCCTCAAGGTGTGGGACCTGGAAAAGGGCGAGGAGATACGGACCCTGAAAGGTCATTCAGCTTCGGTCAGTGCGGTGGCGGTGACCCCCGACGGTCGAAAAGCGATATCGGCTTGCGATGATCGGACCCTCAAGGTGTGGGACCTCGAGAGGGGAGAAGAGCTGCGGACCCTGAAAGGTCATTCAGACTGGGTCAACGCTGTAGTGGTGACCCCAGACGGTCAAAAAACGGTATCTGCTTCCGATGATCAGACCCTCAAGGTATGGGACCTGGGGAAGGGCGAAGTCATCGCCACCTTCACCGCCGACGGTCCGATCCTTTGCTGCGCCATAGCGCCCGATGGCGCCACCATTGTAGCCGGCGAGTCGTCGGGGAGAATCCACCTACTCCGGCTGGAGAATGCTGATTAAATTCGCAAATCCCATCTCATTAAAAAAATGGTGTGTATAAGAAAGCACCTATTGAAACTTCCAAGGAAAAAATAAGGTCCTCACCTTTGACGCCGAGAAGGTGGGCCTCAGATCCGACGTTTTTTCCTATCTCACGCTTTTGTCGCCCTCTCCTCATCCCTGAGGTAGATCCCTGCCCCCAGCCACCAGCCGTCGTCGACCTTCGTCACGTAGCTCGTCTTCGGCTCCTCCCCGCCGGTGAGGGGGTTGGTCCAGAGGTACTCGAAGAAGCCGCTCCCGTCTTCGGCGATGGCTCTCATCTCCCGGTTGATGCGGACCCCTTCTGAGTTCTGAAGGTCGAGGCGGTTGGTCCCGACCGCTGAGGGGAGGAAGGGGAGGGCGAGGCTCGTACCGTTGAAATCTGCGGCGAAGATGTAGACGTCTCCCCGCACAAAGGGCCCCTGGAGGTCCATGAAGTCCTTCGTCGCGAGATCCCTGCCAAAGATCCGGGCGAAGGAGGCCGCAGCCTCGACGAAGGCCGCCAGCTCCTCTTTCGTTGCTGGTGGCTGATAGGACGAAGATGCGCCTTCGGCTCCGAGTTGGTCGCCCTCAGCCGGATAGATCCCCGAGCCGAGCCACCAGTCGTCGTCGACGGCCCTCACGTACCCGAGCTTGATGGCGGGGGTCGTATCCCTCGCCGGATCGAGATACATGTAGTAGACGAGGCCCGTTCCGTCTATAGCCACCTCTCTTATGCCGCCCAGACCGGTTTCAACGGAGGGATCCATGGCGAACCCGTAGATATCCAGCCCCCCCCGTCGGACCTTCCCCACCAGATCCGGCTGGAAGGGGTGGGCTAGGACCCGGTTCTCGTCGAAGTCGTAGGCGAAGAGGTACTGGTTGCCGTCTACAAAGCTGCCGTTCCTGTCGTTGAACGCCTCAAGAGCCCTCTTTCTCTCGTTCTCCCGGGCGTAATCGACCGCCCCGTCGACGAACCTCACCAGATCGAGGCGAGCATCGGCGCTGAAGACCGCCGAAACGTCCGATAGCCAGACTCCAGTTCCGAGCCACCAGTCGTCGTCGACCCTGGCGATGTAGGAGAGCTTCAGCTCGGGGCTGTCGTGGTGGAGGGGGTTGGGCCTGACGTAGTAGGCGAAGCCACCGCCCTGGGAGGCCAGCCGATTGAGGTTCTGGACGAAGAGAAACCCGTTCTCATCCCTGAGGTCGATCTGGTTTTTGCCCACCGACCCCGGCCTGAAGGGTTGGGCTAGACAGGTGCCGTTGGAGTCGTAGGCGAAGACGTAGCGGAGGTCTCCGACGACGAACTGGCCCCTGGGGTCGTTGAACTCCTCCAGGGCCCTCTCCCGGCCGTTCTCCCGGACGTACTCGAGGGCCCGGTCTGCAAACTCCACGAGGCTCCGGGACTCTTCGGGGAGGTCCGTCAGGTCCATCCCGCCGACCTCCCCCGCCTCCGCCGACGGAAGGGGAGCGGCTCCGGCCGAGAGGACCGCCATCACAAGAAAGGTGAAGGATAAAGATCTGGCCTGCATGAAGGTGCTTACGATTTCGGCGTATATCAATAATCCGGATCTTCTCCCGCCTCGAGGGTGCGGGGCCGAAGACTCAGCCTTTTTTCCTCTTCAGTTGAGGGGCGATCTTTAAGGCATTTCTCATACTAATTTTAATTGTATTCCAGGGCTGGTCCGGCCGAGCCGAGGGGTTAATTCGGCCTGGATGGGGAGACGGCGACGATGAATACGCTTATATGGCAACAGATCCAATAACCTTTGCGGAGACAATTTGATCAGCTTTTCAGAAGGTGAACGAATATGGGAATGATTAAAGAGTTCAAGGAATTTGCCATGAAGGGGAACGTCCTGGACATGGCTATCGGCATCATCCTGGGATTGGCCTTCGGAAAGATCGTAACCTCCCTCGTCAACGACATAATCATGCCGCCGGTGGGGATGCTCCTGGGAGGAGTCGACTTCACAAACCTCTTCATATCCCTCTCCGGAACCTCCTACGCCACCCTCGCCGAGGCTCAGGCGGCCGGGGCGCCCACCATAAACTACGGCCTCTTCATCAACACCATCATCGACTTTCTGATCGTCGCCTTCGTCATATTCCTGATGGTGAGGCAGGTGAACAAGATGAAGAGGAAAGAGGAGGCAGCACCCCCGAACACCAAGGAATGCCCCTACTGCAAGGAGACGATCCCCCTGGCCGCAACCCGCTGCTCCCACTGCACCTCGGAGCTCAGCTGAGGATCTTGAGGACCGGACCTGTGGGAGCGGTTCTGGGGAACGGCTGATCCGTGGGTTGGCCCCCCATCCCCCGGCCGGCAAAATATTTTTTTCACCCCCCCATCTCCCCAGGGGATGGGGGATGGGGAGCGTTTCAAAGATCGTGGATGGGGACGGCAGGCAATTGGAGGCTCAATTAGAGCCGGGACCATCATACCCCCGCCCCAGGATCCATTCCGTCTCGATAGAAATTTATACGAAAGTTCATAATGTTCGATCGTTATCTTTAATAACGTGGTAGTATGAAACGTGCTATCACTTAAACGAGAGAGATCTTCGAGCTTTCGGTATTTGGTGATACCATGTTGGGCATAAACGATCCGTGGATCCTGGGGGTCTATCTCCTATCCGTTCTGAGCGCTCTCCTCTGCGTGGCCTACGGCCTCGCCAACTGGAACAGAGGGCAGGAGACGGAAGCCGAGGAAATTCGTGAGGAATGTTCCTGGGAGAAGGGGGAAGCTAGAATGGACGATAAGGAGCTGGGGCTTTGATAGACATAGTATATCTCAACATACTGGTTCTCGTCTACATTCTGGCGGTGGGGTACCTGGGGTATAAGGGATGGAGGGAGACCTGCAACTCCGAGGATTATATGGTAGGCGGAAGGAAGATCCACCCCTACGTCATGGCCATGAGCTACGGTGCGACCTTCATCAGCACCTCCGCCATCGTCGGCTTCGGCGGCACCGCAGGCCTCTTCGGTATGGGGCTATTATGGCTCACCTTCCTGAACATCTTCGTCGGGATATTCATCGCCTTTGTCGTATTCGGCAAAAGGACGAGGAAGATGGGCTACAACCTCTCGGCTATGACCTTCCCGGAGCTTCTGGCGAGGAGATTTGAGAGCAGGTTCATCCAGTACTTCAGCGGCCTTGTGATCTTCGTCGGGATGCCGATGTACGCCTCTGTCGTCCTGATCGGGGCCGCAAGGTTCATCGAGACGACCCTGGCCATTGATTTCAACCTCGCCCTTATGCTCTTCTCCCTCATCATAGCCGCATACGTCGTCATCGGCGGCCTCAAGGGCGTAATGTACACCGACGCCTTCCAGGCGACGATAATGTTCGTTGGGATGGCCTTCCTCCTGGTGATGACCTATAGCCATCTCGGAGGGATCACACAAGCCCACCAGGCTCTGACGAACCTCGCGGCCCTCGTCCCCGCAAACCTCGCCGCCATGGGACATCTGGGCTGGACGGCTATGCCGGCCGCCGGGTCCGCATGGTGGTGGACCCTCGTATCTACCCTCGTCCTCGGCGTTGGCATCGGGGTTCTGGCGATGCCCCAGCTCGTCGTCAGGTTCATGACGGTGAAGTCGGGCAGGGAGCTGAACAGGGCGGTCCTCATCGGCGGGGTCTTCATCCTGATGATGACGGGGGTCGCCTTCGTCGTCGGTGCCCTCTCCAACGTCTACTTCTTCGAGAGGGACGGCGTCATAGCTATAGCTGCAGCCGCTGGAAACTCCGACAGCATCATCCCCGTCTATATAAACACGGCTATGCCCAGCTGGTTCGTCTACATCTTCATGCTCACCCTCCTTGCAGCGGCGATGTCGACCTTGAGCTCCCAGTTCCACGCCCAGGGGACGGCGATCGGTAGGGACGTCTACGAGACCGTCGTCGGGACGAGGGGCGGTCGGTCGATCCTGATAACCCGGATCGGGATCATCATCGCCGTGGTGGTGGCCGTCATCCTGGGATACTTCCTCCCCCCCAGCATCATAGCTCCCGGTACGGCGATCTTCTTCGGCCTCTGCGCCGCCGCCTTCCTCCCCATGTATACCTGCGCCCTTTTCTGGAAGAGGGCGACCCGGGCCGGAGCGATCGCTGGCCTCGTCACCGGGACCGTCGTCAGCCTCTTCTGGCTGGTCTTCGTCCATCAGAAGGAGGCGGTTCCCCTGGGGATCGCCAAGATGATCCTGGGAAGGGACGTCCTAATAACATCGATGCCCTGGCCCGTCGTCGACCCGATCGTGGTGGCCCTGCCCCTCGCCTTCGTAGCGACCGTCGTCGTCAGCCTCGCAACGAAGCCTCCTGAATCCGAGCACCTCGATAGGTGCTTTGAGGGGATCAAGTGATCCCCTCCCAAATCAAATAAATTCAAATGAGGAATAAATAGGGCTAGAGCTCCTCGCCCTTGACGTAAGCCGTCCCCAGAGCCATCGCCACGATCCGGCCGGCCTCGCCCTTGACGCGGATTTCGAAGTTGGAGATCCTCCCCTCTCGCTTGATCTCCTTCGCCTCCGCCCGGAGGATCTCCCGGGGTGAGGGGGGGGCGACGAAGGTGATCTGGACGTTGAGGGCGAGGGCGACGCTCCCCCGGGAGTTTCCGGCGGCTCCGAAGGCCTCGTCGACGAGGGAGAAGAGGGCTCCGCCATGGGTCATCCCCAGGAGGTCCTCCATCTCCTCGGTGCAGTCCATCTCCGTCACCGCCCAGCCGGGGCCGAGATCCACAAGCCTTATCCCGAGGATCCGGGAGTAGGGCTCCCTCGCCACCCGCTCCCTTATCCCATCCAACGGGTCCTCCAAAGTCATCCCCTCTTCGACCATCCAGAACCGATCTCCATTCGACCAACCGCTCTCGGGACCCCTCCGCCCTCACCTACCCTATCTAACCCCCCTTATGGTGAGGGGATAACGATAAGCTTCGCCGTTGCTCGCCCTGATCGCCGCTATGATGGCGAAGATGACGGAGAAGGCCAGCAGGCCGAAGATGAGGAGGAAGCCCAAGATCATGGCGAAGGGCATGGCCATCGGGTTCCAGAAGTCGATCATCCCGGGATGAGCGGCGGGCCAGAAGAAGGCGATGGACCCGACCGACAGGAAGACCAGGATCCCCGCCAGGACCCAGTAGAGGGTGACGGAGAGCTGGAAGTTGAGGGCCTCCTTCCCCTGGTCGTCGACGAAGGTGTGCTGGTTTCTCTTGACGAGCCAGACCACCAGAGGCCCCAGGACGTTCCCCAGGGGGACCCCCAGGAGCATCAAGAGGGCGCTCAGATGGCAGAGGGTAGCCCAGGTCCGGGCGTCCCTGTCCTCTTCGATCATGATAAAATCCTCCCTAGAAATTAATATCCCTGGATATACTAAGATCTTGCGGCAGCGGCTCGAATCGAGGCACGGCGGGGTCTGGACGAAACCATTTCATCGCCGCCCTTCCTTGACGCAGAGATAGCTGGCGATGAACCCCGCCCGATAATCGGCCCTCTCGATGGAGAAGCCCGCCCTCTCGATCATCCCCTCCATCATCCAGCCGATGGTGGAGTGCTCGTCTCTGATGTGGACCAGGATGTCCCGGGGCGTCCCCTCGCCGCCCATCTCCGCCATCCGCGATAGGTAGCGGTCGAAGAAGCCCTCGTAGCCGGCGGCATCGAAGGAGTAGATGACGTCCCGGATGAAGAGCTTTCCCGCAGGCTTCAGCATCCCTGCTATCCGGATCAACGCCACCTGCTTCCAGAAGTCGGGGAGGTGATGAAGGGCGAACTGGGTCACGACGGCGTCAAGGGGCTCGCCCTGGTGCTGGTAGGTGAGAAAGCCGCCCCTGACGTACTCGATACGATCGAGGTCCCCGGCCCCCCCCTCCCGGAGCCTCTCTTCCGCCTTCTCGCGGGCGTACCTCAGCATCGGCTTTGAGACGTCCGCGGCGATCACCCAGGAGCACCGGCCCACGGCAGCGATGGGAAACTCGCCGGTGCCGCACCCAAGCTCCAGGACCGTCGCCTCCGGCGAGAGGTCGAGAAGGTCGAGGACCTCCCCGACCTCCTTTGCCACGTCCCTGATCTTCGCCATCCTCTGATCGTAGATCCGGATCTCGGAGACGTCATCGTAGTCGGTCCCTATCTGTTTGGTCTCGTCGTAAAGCCAGGCTGGTCTATCTCCCATCATCTTCCTCCTTCGGTATGCCGTCGTTATCGAAAAGAAATAAAGCCATGGTATATCCATAACTTCTTGCGGTGGAGATTTAGAGAGAGGATCTTGATCGAGGGGTAGACATGTGTAAAGACGTCGGCGGAGGATGGAAAAGTATTCGAGTCGCGATTCTCATTTCTTTGGCAGCGGCTCTTTTGGGCCAGGCGGCAACTCCTGGGATGGCGGATGAGGAGCCGAAAGTCCCCGATTGGATCGAGGAGATAAATCCGTCAGACTACGTCCTCCTGGACTCTGACCTCCCCGCCGACCTGCACGTCGCGGGCGATATAAGCGCCGAGGCCCGGGCCGCCGAGGCGGCGGTCATGAGGGACGGGAAGGCCGACGTGGAGAGGTTCGCCTTCGTCGAGGTCCACGAGAACATCTGCAGGCCCGACCCGGAGGAGGTCTACGACTGCATCGGCGGAAACTACCTCCTCTCCGTCTACGTCTACGAGACCGCGGCTCAGGCCAGGGCCGCCTGGGAGAAGACGATGGTGGACGTCTATGGCGAGATCCCTCCTCCAGAGGGGTTCGAATACGTCTCGAACGTCATCGATCCCCTCGACAGCCGATTCGGCGGCGAGGGGGCTTGCGCCGGCCCCTACATCTGGTACAGGAACCTGGCATGCACCATCTTCGGGAGCCATGACGAGAACGACAGGAAGATCGCCTCCCTCTGGCTGGACAAGGTCTCGAGGACGAAGCCTGCGGTCCAGGTGAACCTGAGGATGAGGGAGGACCTGAGCCTGATCATGGGCTACCAATACCATGGATCCTTCCTGGGGGGCGAGAACTACAGGCCTCTTCAAGAGAAATCCGCCGGCGAGCAGGCGGTCCAGGCCCAGGTATTCAACGCCGGAGATGAGGTGGCCGAGAACGTCTACATCCAGTTCTACCTCCAGATGCCCGGCGAAGAGCGCTCGAAGCTCGGCGACCCCGTACCGGTGGGGAGCGTCCCGCCGGGAGGGGGACGGGCCGCTTCGATCTACTGGGACCTCGGAGGAGAGAACGTGGAGGGCGCGGTCCTGGGCGCCCAGGCCTACGTCCCCGGAGCCGTCGACGTCGACTGGATTTGTTTCTAATTCATCTTCAACAAGTTTTATTCGCCCAGGCCTACGTCCCCGGAGCCGTCGACGTCGACCCCGACGACGACTTCATCTCCATCACCGTCAACGTCTACTACGCCTCCAACGGGGAGCGGGCCTACAGCGCCGTCGACGATGCCTACGGCTTCAGAAACTACAACTTCAACGAGAGCAAGACCGAGGAGCTGGCCGAGGAGCTGATCGCCACCGTCGCCGCCGGCATCCCAACCTCCCTGGAGAAGGAGCTCTGGCTCCGCCTCTTCTTCCCCACCACCTACACGCGCCTCTGGAATTACTTCAACGAGAGCTATATGCTGGGGGCTGGGGGCCACTGTTACGGGATGGCCGCCACCTCCGCCCTCTACTTCTCCGATCCGTCCCTGCGGCCGGTATCGAAGAAGACTCATCAGATGTCTTTTGAGGAGGCGAGCCAGAATATAGACATCTACCACCGCGCCCAGATGGTCCCGGTGATGAGGTCGATCCTCTCGGACGCGAACCTCTACTTCGATAGAGGTTACGGATCGAGCAGCAGCGAGAGCCAGGCCAGGACCTACGAAGCTGTAAAGCGCTCCCTGAAAGAGGATCGGAGACCTCTGATCATCAGCTTCCGGGGGAATAAACCGGACGGGAATGGTACCTGGGGCCACGCCGTCCTCGCCTACAAGCTGGTGGAGGTGGAGGGGAAGGACTACAAGCAGGTCTACATCTACGACTCAAACACCCTTGCGCAAGATCTGGATAGTCTGAATAAGCCGATGCCCGTGGCCCTCCTCTGGCTTGACGGCTTCCTCTACTACTCCGTTCAGAGCGGTGGACAAAAGTATGGGTCCAGGGACCCCACCAAGATCGCCGCAAACCCCGTCTTCAGGACTATGCCCCCGGAGGAGGCGGGCACCCTCCTCCCGGGTCTAAAGGAGATGGCGAAAAGCTGGATCGAGGCCCTAAAGAAGGAGGGGGGATTCGCGGCGGCGGTCCGATGTCCTGCCGACGCCGTCTTTACCGACCCCGCGGGGCGAAGGGTGGGGACCGTCGGCGGCCGGGTCATAAACGAGATCCCGGGGGCAGAGGTCCTATCGTCGGGGGAGGTGGAGATCTACCTCCTCCCGATGGACCTCGCATACAGCCTGGAGATCTCGGGGACCGGCGCCGGCCTCGTGGACCTCGACCTCATCGCTCCCATTGGAGAGGCTTCAGCGAAGGTCGTTTCATTCACGAACGTCTCCATTGGATCCGGCGCGAAGCTGACAGCTGAGATCGCCGAGGGTGGAGAGATCGAGTATCTGAAATCCGGAACTTCGACCATCAATCGGAGCCTTGCTGGAACCCTGGATCTGAGCGCAGATGAGGAGGGCGATGAGACAACCCTTGGCAACAGAATAGGTGTCGAGGCTGAAGATGGAGCGGGAGACGGATCAGAGGCTGACCGGACTTCAGAGCAGGAGCTGATCTTCGAGCGAAATACCCTCGGCTCCGTCCAGAACGGCCCCACCAGCCCCACCACCTTCGCCGTCGACCGGGAGTGGACGGTCACCGAGATCAAGACCTACCACTGGAACTATGGCCAGGGCAGGGCGCCGGGGATGATCGGCCTCCAGGACGAAAGGGGGATGGTGTTGGGGATGTGGCCCGCCTCGGGGCTGCCGGGTTCGGGCGGCGTCCCCGACGCCTACTGGACGGCGCGGCCGAACATGGCCATCGGGCCCGGCGATTATATGATCCTAGACTCAGACCCCGCCACCTGGTCCCAGAACTCGGATACGGGAGGCGAGGGGGTCGCCTGGGTCTACGGGGTCTCGTCCGAGGCCGCAGGCGAGGGGGCCGAGGAGCCGACGGCCTCAGGTGACGAAACCGGCTGGGAGCTGCCGGGATACGGCGAGATCCTCGTCGACGGACCACCCGGCGGTTGGGAGGGGGTGGTTCCCGGCGGGGCGATATAAGAGATATTTATAGAATTATCGCTGGCCGATGATCCGCTGAACCCTCGAACTCCGGGACCTGGACCAATCAAGAACTTCGAAGATGGCGTGGTTATCATAGAGGATCTGGAGCTCCGAGATGGACCCCCTCAAGACCCTAAAGTAGCACGAGAGAGATCAAGAGCCGGTTCAGCGTCCGAAAGATCGGCATCTTCGGCTCCAACGCCGGGGGCGATCGCCGAGATATACGGCCCGATCGATCCGGCGGCAACCGGTGGCCTCAGAATAAGAAGACGTAGACGAGGAGGAACGCCACAATCGCCACCAGCAGTACTGCGGAGAGTATGGTGTACCTCCAGCGGAGATAGGGGTTCTGCTGGAGCGCCTCCCGGAGGGCCTCGTTTCGCTTCATACCATATCGCTGCTAGGGAATATTAGATAAATGTGGCGAACGATTTGGGTCATGACCGGATCATTGAAGAAGAGATGGACCGTCCGAGATGAAGATAGAGAACCTAGACCAGGCGTTCAAGGCCGCCTCTGCCGGCATCGAGATGGCGATCTCGATACTGATCGGTAGCGTCGTCGGATACGTCGGCGGCAGATTCTTCGACGAAGGCTCCGGCTACATCGGCCTCGTCATCGGAGCGGTCCTGGGGCTCATTTCAGGGACGTACAACCTCTACAGAAGGTACAGGTAAGTCGAAAGAAGCCGCTGCTAATGCTCCAATGATCAACTGCCTTTTGGCAAACTTAAATTCGATTCCGTTTGATTTTGTTGCCCGTCAAAAAATTGGAGGGGAGAACTTCAACTACTTCATCCTCAAGCAGCTCCCCGTCATTCCGCCCGACCGCTACACCCCTGAGATCCTCGACTTCATCGTCCCGAGGGTGGTGGAGCTGACCTACACCGCCTGGGACCTTCTCCCCTTCGCAGAGGACGTGCTGAAGGAGGTGGGGGAGGAGGCCTGGAGGAGGTGGTTCCCGGAGAATCCCCTGGACGGCGAGGGGAGACCTGCGCCCTTCCGCTGGGACGAGGAGAGGCGGGCGGCCCTCAGGGCCGATCTCGACGGTTTGTATGGCCACCTCTACCAGCTCGACCGGGAGGACCTCGACCAGATCCTCGAGACCTTCCCCATCGTCAAGAGGAAAGACGAGGCGAAGTACGGCGAGTTTCGCACGAAGAGGCTGGTCCTGGAGGCCTTTGGAAGATTGAAGGAAGATCAAAGCATATCAATAAATCATCACGAGATAGCACCTTCTCTCTGAGGCAGCGCGATTTAATACCTATAATACCTATATTACCGATCGAAGATACTATTTAGACTATCTAGACTATCTTCACAAGCAGCTTAACGAAGCTTCTGGAGCCCCGAGATGGACCCCCTCGAGACCCTAAAGGAGAACGAGAGAGAGATTAAGAGCCGGTTCAGCGTGCGAAAGATCGGCATCTTCGGCTCCAACGCCGGGGGCGAGGGACGGGAGACGAGCGACATCGACGTCCTGGTGGAGTTTGAGGAGCCGACCTTCCGAAACTTCATGGGCCTCGTCTTCTTTTTAGAGGAGCTGTTTGGAAGAGAAGTCGATCTGGTGACGACCCGAGGGCTCAGCCCCTACATCCGTCCCGCCGTAGAGAAAGAGGTGGTCTGGTCTAAATAAAGACGGCCAGCTCCTAATACCCTGAGTGATCCCGGACCTATCCCGAACCTATTTTCTCAACCCAAATCCCCCCCTTTCCGCCCAGATATTCCATATCGAGCGGGGCTTCCCAGCTCTTTGATGGATGGATGGAAGAGAGCTGGAAGGGAGAGCTGCCGGAGCCGCCCGAAAACTATTAACCCCATCCTCGCCCTAGCCATGACCTTCAATAGCCAAGCGAGATTCCGAGATGAAATCGATCGTCATAAAAGGTGCAAGAGAGCACAACTTAAAAGACATCACCATCGAGCTTCCGCGAGACCGGCTGATCGTCATCACCGGGGTCTCCGGCTCGGGGAAGTCGACCCTCGCCTTCGACACCATCTACGCCGAGGGGCAGCGCCGCTACGTCGAGTCCCTCTCGGCCTACGCCCGCCAGTTCCTCGGCCAGATGAACAAGCCCGACGTCGACTCCATCGAGGGGCTCTCCCCGGCGATCTCCATCGAGCAGAAGACTACCTCGAAGAACCCCCGGTCCACCGTCGGGACGGTCACCGAGATCTACGACTACCTGAGGCTCCTCTTCGCCCGGATCGGCGTCCCCCACTGCCCCGTCCACGGCGTCAGGATCGAGGCGAGCTCCCCGGAGAGGATCGCCGACCGGATCGTCGAGGCGGCCGAAAGGGGCGCCGCCAGAGCCGCTTCCGATGCCGAGATGGGAGAGGAGGAGTCGGGGGAGGAGATGGAAGGGGGGGCGGGAGGTGGGATGGTCACCGTCCTCGCGCCGATAATCCGGCAGAAGAAGGGAACCTACGGCCAGCTCTTAAAAGACCTCGACTACGAGGGCTTCGCCCGGGTCCGGGTCGACGGCCTGATCCAGAGGACCGACGAGGAGGTCGACCTCGACCGGTATCGAAAGCACGACATAGAGGTGGTCATAGACCGGCTCGACCCCCGGGAGGAGAGGTCGAGGCTCGTCGAGGCGGTCGAGGCCGCCCTGGAGAGGGGCGGTGGCCTCCTCATCGTGGTGGGCACCGACGGCGAGGATCGGATCTACTCCTCGAAGATGGCCTGCCCCCTCTGCGGGATCGTCTTCGAGGAGCTCCAGCCCCGGACCTTCTCCTTCAACAGCCCCTTCGGAGCCTGCGAGGCCTGCAACGGCCTTGGGATCAAGATGGAGTTCGACCCCAGCCTCATCATACCCGACCCGGAGATCTCCATAGCCGACGGTGCCGTCGCCCTCTACCACAACCACGTCGACGGCTGGAGGGGCCAGCACCTCGCCGCCGTCGCAAAGCACTTCGGCTTCAGCATCTTCACCCCCATCAAGGATCTGACCGAGGAGCAGCGGTCCTCCCTCCTCTACGGCTCCCGAGAGAAGATCAGGTTCGATATGTCGATGAAGAATGGGGACGCTTACTGGTCCCACCACGGCCACTGGGAGGGGCTCATCCCCCAGTCGGAGCGGCTCTACCACCAGACCAGCTCCGAGTACCGGCGGGAGGAGCTGGAGAGGTTCATGAAGGTCCTCCCATGCCCGAGGTGCGGGGGCAAGAGGCTCAAAGAGAAGGTCCTGGCGGTGAAGGTCGCCGGGATGTCCATCGCCGAGGTCGCCGATCTATCGATATCCGAGAGCCTCGCCCTCTTCGACGGCCTCGCCCTCTCCGAGAGGGAGGAGGAGATCGCCCGACAGGTCCTGAAGGAGATAAGGTCGCGCCTCGGCTTCCTCGAGCACGTCGGCCTCTCTTACCTCACCCTCTCCCGGAGCGCTGGGACCCTATCGGGGGGCGAGGCCCAGAGGATCAGGCTCGCCACCCAGATCGGGTCTAACCTGATGGGGGTCCTCTACGTCCTCGACGAGCCCTCCATCGGCCTCCACCAGAGGGACAACGCCCGGCTGATCGAGACCCTGAAGAAGCTCCGGGACCTGGGGAACACCCTCATCGTCGTCGAGCACGACGAGGAGACGATCCGGGCCGCCGACCACGTGGTGGACATGGGCCCCGGCGCCGGGATCCACGGGGGGTGGGTCGTCGCCGAGGGGACCCCCGAGGAGGTGGAGGCGGACCCGGAATCCCTGACGGGGATGTACCTCTCCGGCGAAAGACGGATCGAGACCCCTCCGGCGAGGAGGCGGAGCGATAAGTTCGTCCGGATCACCGGCTGCAGAGAGAACAACCTCAAGAACCTCTCCGCCAGGATCCCCATCGGGGTCTTCACCGTCGTCACCGGCGTCTCCGGCTCCGGGAAGTCCACCCTCATCTACGACACCCTCTACCGGGCTCTTATGAAGAAGATCTATCGGTCGACCGAGACCCCCGGCCTCCACGACCGCCTCTCCTTCGACTCGGAGATCGATAAAGTGATCGTCATCGACCAGAGCCCCATCGGGAGGACCCCCCGGTCGAACCCCGCCACCTACACCAAGGTCTTCGACCCCATCCGGCAGGCCTTCTCCGGGACGAAGGAGGCCCGGGTCCGGGGCTACAAGCCCGGCCGGTTCTCCTTCAACCTCAAGGGAGGGCGGTGCGAGGCCTGCCAGGGGGACGGCCTGATCAAGATCGAGATGAACTTCCTCCCGGACGTCTACGTCGAGTGCGAGGAGTGCAAGGGGACGAGGTACAACGCCGAGACCCTGGAGGTGAAGTACCGGGATAGGTCCATCGCCGAGGTCCTGGAGATGACGGTGGAGGAGGCGAGGGAGCATTTCAAGAACGTCCCGGCGATCAGAAGCAAGCTCGACACCCTGATGGGGGTCGGCCTCGGCTACATCAAGCTCGGCCAGTCCTCCACCACCCTATCCGGTGGCGAGGCCCAGAGGATCAAGCTGACGAGGGAGCTCTCCAAGAAGGCGACGGGGAGGACGATCTACCTCCTCGACGAGCCGACGACGGGGCTCCACTTCGAGGACGTCTCGAAGCTGATCGGGGTTTTGAACGACCTCGTCGACCGGGGGAACACCGTCGTCGTCATCGAGCACAACCTGGACGTCATCAAGGCCGCAGACTACGTCATCGACCTAGGCCCCGAGGGGGGGAACGCCGGCGGCCGGATCGTCGCCGAGGGGACCCCCGAGGAGGTGGCGGCCGTCCCGGAGAGCATCACCGGCAGGTTCCTGAAGGAGAAGGTCTCCCGCCGGGGCGGCCCCTCCGGAGCGGAGGCTGGAAGGTCGGAGACGGTCTGATCTTTCCCGCAGAACCGAAGCCTTAGATCAGCTCTTCGCCATCTTTGGCGGTTCAAGAACCCCGTCAGAACCAGACGGCGATCGCCCTGATCTCCGAGACCCGCCACTGGCCGGGGCCGAAGGTCCCCCCCTGGCTCCTCTTGAAGACGTCCTTCGTCTGGGGATCGATGAGGGTCATCTCGATCCCGCTGTGGAGGGGATCGCCGTCCTTCCGGCACCCTCCGGCCTCGTTCCCGGTGCTCGGGCCCGTCCGGCTGGAGAAGCCCTCCTCGGCGTACTCCGCCAGGTCGTCGCTGATGACGCAGTCGTCGAGGCCTGCGGGGTCCTTCGGCCCCGGATCGGCGAAGAGCTCGTCGAAGGTGACGACCCCCACCACGTCCCGGGGCTGGGGGCTTTTTAGCCTCACCATCCCGCAGGCGGACCGGCTCTCCATCTCCTTGAAGGCGTACCAGAGCCGCCGGGCCTGGTGATCCGTCTCCCCCCGATCTCCGTTCACCGATCCGGGACCGAAGGACTGGACGAGCTCCCAGACCTCCGAGAGGGAGAGGGCCAGGTAGCAGCGATCGCTCGGGTAGATCGACTCGAAGGGGGCGCTGGTGGCGGCGTGGACCGATTCCAGAAGCTCTCGGGGGGATAGGACCCTCTTGGGCATGGCCGGAGGTTAATCAACCCGGGTATAAAATATTTTGGTGGGGATCACTCCTCGAAGGTGGAGAACTGGCGGGAGAGGTGGGAGACCATCGCCTCCACCGACCGGCGGAGGACGGCCCTGTTGTCGTAGCTGGCGACGATCTCCCGAAGCTCGGCCTCCCTCTGGCCCCCCATCTCCCCCACCAGGGAGATCAGGTTCGGGAGAGCCCGGACGACGTTGTCGACGATCGTCACCGTCGAGGTCCTGGCGGTCCGAGAGAGGGGGTTCAGATCGACGGTGACGACCCGCTTTCCCATCCTCACCAGGGCCTCGCACCTGTCCCCGTCCTCCAGGGGGACGAAGACGACGTCAGCGTCGAAGATCCCGCCCCTCGACGCCTTCCCCCGGGCGTGGTCGAGGCCGGGTACCGAGGCGTCGGGGGTCTCGCCGAAGACCTCCTCGGCGCCGAAGGACCGGAGGTGGTCGGCTATCCTCCGGACCCGCTCCTCGGTCCTGTAGAATATGTTCACCTCCAGGGGCGCTCCAATCTTTCTCGCGAGATCGACCATCTCCCGGGGAACGAGGGCGGCGGCGTTCCCGTTGACGCTGAGGACCGGCCTCTCCGCCAGGAGGAGGAGGGCCGCCGCCGCCCGCTCCGCCTCCTCGGCGGGAGGGGTCGTCACCTCGCCGAGGAGGTAGTCGAGGGCCTCGCCCCTACCTTGCGCGATGAGGCCGTTCAGGCCGGTGATCCCCCTCTCGACCCCCTCCACCAACTTCTCCCGGGTCAGGAGGGAGGCGTACCTCGGATGGGATGGGGGGACGTCACTCAAGAGAGGCACCCCCAAGGCTCACCCTCGCTCTGATCACATCACCAAACTCCGCCAAGGCGTCCCCTCCGTTGAGGGCGAAGATCGCATCCCCCAGCATCACCATGCTGGCCATTCCTCCCCGGGACTCCACCGCTTCGACGGCGTCCTCCATCCATCCCCGGGCGAGCCCCGCCCTTCGGGCGAACTCCCAGGAGAGGGTGACGAACCTCTCCAGGGTCGGCCTCTTCAGAAGCTCCCGGAGGGCCCGCTCCCCCTCCCGGTTCACCCCCCTCATCGTCCCGGCGTCCGAGAGGACCTCCTTCGTCGAGAGGGGGCCTCTCACCAGAAGCTCCACCTCCAGGGGCGGGACCGGGATCCTGTCGACGACCCCCAGCCCCGGAGCCCCCGGGGAGAGCCGGACCACCAGGCCGCCGGTGTTCTGGGCCAGGACGTCCCCCAGGCCGGTCCCGGAGGCGACCTCCGCCACGTGGGCGGCCTCGCCGACGGCGTTGGCGGTGAGGCCGAGGCCGAAGGCCCCGTTGATGGCGTAGGCAGAGCTGAGGGCCCCCGCCCCGCTCGCCCCGAAGCCGGAACCCAGGGGCATAGAGAGCTCCGTCTCCACCCGGACGGGGGACGGGGCCAGGGTATCGACGACCCTCCTCGTCACCGGCGCCTCCGAGACCACCCCGTTGAGGAGGACGGCCGTCTCCTCCGACCTAGATACGGTGGTGGCGGCCGAAAGGTCCAGGTTCAGGCCGCCGCCGACGGAGCCCGCCAGCCTCGGGTCGGGATCGGGGCGGGCGGCGAAGAATCCCGTGATGTGGGCGGGGGCGGAGGCTCTCATGATAGCTCCCCCGCCAGGGCGTCGACGACGGCTTCCGCGATCTCCCTCTTCTTTCCGGCGACCTCGGCGACCCTCCCCGACCGGGAGAGGATCAGGACCCGGTTATCCTCCGTCCCCATCCCTCCCCTTCCGACATCGTTTCCGACGACGATGTCGAGGCGGTTCTTCTCCATCGACTCCCGGGCCCGAAAGATCAGCTCCTCGTCGGATAGGAAGGTCTCGGCCTTGAAACCCACCATCTTGATCTCGGGGTGGCTCGCCCTGACGGCGGCGATGATCTTCGAGGTCGGCCTCAGCCGGAGGACCAGCTCCCCCCCGGACTTTATCTTATCGGCGGAAGGGTCGCGGGTGTAGTCGGAGACGGCAGCGGCGGCGACGATGGCGTCGTAGCCGCCACCCTCCAGCTCCGCCAGGACCGCCCGGAGCATATCCTCGGCGCTCTCGACGTACACCTCCTTCAGGGGGAGGCCGAGGCGGCCTCGATGGACGAGGGTCACCTCGGCTCCGCGCCTCCGCGCCTCCAGGGCGATCTCCGCGCCCGTCTTCCCCGAGGCCCGGTTCGTCAGAATCCGGATGGGATCAACCCTCTCGGCGGTGGCGCCCCCCGTCACCAGGACCCTCCTCCCGGCGAGGTCGTTGGGTCCGAGGAGCCTCTCGACCTCCAGGACCACCGTCCTGCTCTCGGCGATCTTCGCCTTCTCCTCCTCGATCCGGGGGTCGAGGACGACGACCCCCATCGACCGGAGGGCCTCCAGGTTACTCATGACGGCGGGGTGGCGGTACATCGCCTCGTGCATGGCGGGGACGACGACGACGGGGACGCCGGAGCCGAGGGCGGTGGTGGCGTAGGTGGTGACGGGGGTGTCGTCGATGCCCCAGGCGATCTTTCCTATGGTGTTGGCGGTGGCCGGAGCGATCAGGAGGAGGTCGGCCCTCCCTCCGACGCCGCAGAACTCGACGTGCTCGACCCTCCCCGTGATCCTCGTCACCACGGGGTTTCCGCTCGCATACTCCAGGGCGTGAGGGTGGAGGATCTCTGTGGCAGCTCCGCTCATGACGGAGTGGACAGCCGCCCCCCGCCGGATCAGGTCGCGGGCGAGGTCGACGGTCCTCACCGCGGCGATGGACCCCGTCACCGCGAGGACGATCAACTTCCCCGATAGGGAATCGCTCACCGTGCAGGATATGGTCGAAGTCATCTCGGTCAGCCGCCCATATCCAGCCCCCCTTAGAAATAGGTTCTCCCTCGGCGGATGAGCACAACGTTTATCTAACAAATCACCCTAGGGGATCTGCTGTGCCGGGGTGGCCTAGCTGGTTAGGGCGCCAGACTCATAGGGAACGAAAATGAGGCGCTCGTCTCCTGAGGCATCTGGAAGTCACGGGTTCGGATCCCGTTCCCGGCACCTAACTTTTACCATCCTGCCACCGGGCAAGGGTACTCGCCTATGGGTGGAGGATAGGCGGAGAAAAAAACCGTCATTTTCGATTTTCAAACCTCACGTGGCCGGTTCGACGCCGGAGATGGAGAGAAATCCCGATACAATTTGGCAGATTCGCCCCCTTCGACCTTAACAGGTACCTTTAAGTCGATGGATTCCGAATGATTAACCGGAGTCCTGTCGATGCGAATTGGAGTTTACATCTGTCACTGTGGCCTGAACATTGCAGGGGTTCTGGAGCCCTCCGCCCTCGCCGAGTTCGCCAAAACCCTCCCTGGGGTCGAGGTCGCCCGGGACCTCCAGTTCACCTGCTCTGATACGGGCCAGGATATGATCAAGGAGGACATCGCAGAGCATAAGCTGGAGAGCATCGTCGTCGCCGCCTGCTCGCCTCGGCTCCACGAGCCGACCTTCCGGCGGGTGATCTCCGAGGCGGGGATCAACCCCTTCATGCTGGAGATGGCGAACATCCGGGAGCAGTGCTCGTGGGTCCACATGGACGAGCCCCCCCAGGCCCAGGAGAAAGCAAAAGACCTGATCCGGATGGCGGTGGCGAAGGCGGCCCTCCTAAACCCCCTCCAGGGGGAGACGATGCCCGTCAGCCGGGAGGTGCTGGTCATCGGTGGAGGCGTAGCCGGGATCCAGGCTTCTCTCGATCTGGCCGACTGCGGCCTCTCCGTCCACCTCGTCGAGAGGAGGCCGACGATCGGGGGTTACATGGCCCTCCTCACCGACGTCTTTCCGACGAACGACTGCTCCATCTGCGTCCTCGCGCCGAAGATGACCGACGTCTACAACCACCCCCTCATCGACCTCGTCACCTACGCCGAGATCCTCAACATCGAGGGGTCTGTCGGAAGGTTCACCGTCTCCGGGGTCAGGAAGGCGCGGTTCGTCGACGAGAAGCTCTGCAAGGGCTGCCTCAACGAGTGCGCCGGGGTCTGTCCCGTGGAGGTCCCCGACGACTACGAGTTCGGCCTCGGCAAAAGAAAGGCGATCTACATGCCGATACCCCAGGCGGTCCCCCTCGTCGCCTGCATCGATCCCTCGGCCTGCATCGGCTGCGGCCTCTGCGCCGAGGCCTGCCCCGTCGACGCCGTCAAGTACGACCAGAGGCAGGAGGAGTTCAGGTTCGACGTCGGCGCCATCATCGTCGCCACCGGCTGGCAGTCCTTCGACCCCGCCAGAAAGGAGGAGTACGGCTACGGCAGGTATAGAGACGTCATATCCGCCCTCCAGGTCGAGAGGCTCCTCAACGCCGCAGGGCCGACCGGCGGCGAGGTGGTGCGGCCATCGACGGGGGAGGTCGCGAAGTCCGTCGCCTTCCTCCAGTGCGTCGGCTCCCGGGACGAGACGGTCGGAAACGCCTACTGCTCCCGGGTCTGCTGCATGTACGCCCTCAAGAACGCCCAGCTGATCAAGGAGAAGTATCCCGAGACGGAGGTCTCGATCCACTACATCGACCTCCGGGCGGGGGGCGAGGGGTACGAGGAGTTCTACATGCGGGCCCAGCGGCTCGGGATCAACTTCATCCGGGGCCGGGTCTCCGAGGTGGAGGAGGTGGACGGGAGCCTTCGCGTCAACTACGAGGACACCCTCCTGGGCGGCTTCCGTTCGAAGCCCTACGACCTCGTCGTCCTCTCGGCGGGGCTCGAGCCGAATAAGGATGCCGACGTCGTCGGCAACCTCCTCGGCCTCGCAAAGCGCCCCGACGGCTTCTTCGAGATCGCCCACCCCAAGATGAGGCCGGTGGAGGCCCACATCGAGGGGGTCTTCATCGCCGGCTGCGCCTCGGGACCAAAGGAGATCCAGGTCTCCATCGCCCAGGGGGAGGCGGCGGCGGCGAAGGCGATGAGGCTTCTTGTTAGAGGAGAGCTCGCCCTCGACCCCGTCGTCGCCGTGGTGGACCAGGAGAAGTGCATAGGCTGCAAGCTCTGCGTCGATACCTGTCCGGGGAAGGCGATCTCCGTCAACGGGACCGCCCTCGTCGACGAGGCGGCCTGCAAGGGGTGCGGGACCTGCGCCGCCGCCTGCCCCGTCGACGCCATCGATATGACCCTCTTCTCCGACGAGCAGATCATGGCCCAGGTCCGGGCGGCGACGGCGGTCAAGGGGCAGTACCCCTTCATCGTCGGGTTCCTCTGCAACTGGTGCAGCTACGCCGGAGCGGATCTGGCCGGCACCTCCCGGATCCAGTATCCGACGAACATGAGGGCGATCCGGGTGATGTGCGCCGGGAGGGTCGACCCAGCCTTCGTCCTCGAGGCCCTGAAGGGGGGTGCCGACGGCGTTCTCATATCCGGCTGCCGCCTCGGCGAGTGCCACTACAACAAGGGGAACTACCAGGCCTACCAGCGGGTCCAGGTCCTCAGGGGGGTCCTGGAGAAGGTGGGGATCAACCCCGGGAGGGTCAAGATCATCTGGTGCGCCGCCAGTGAGGGCGAGATCCTGGCAAAAGAGGTCAGGAAGTTCGTCAGCGAGCTGAAGGAGATGGGGCCGGCGGGATCAGAGCTCGCTGCTCTCAGGCTCCCGAAGCCTGTAGGAGGCGGTTCCTGATGCCGATGGAGATCGAGAAGGAGATGGAGGTGGAGGGCTCCACCATAAGGTCGATCCAGAGGTCGGAGGACTCGGTGAAGGTCCTGGACTACGACTACAAGAAGTGCAACGGATGCGGGATCTGCGTCGCCCTCTGTCCGGTAAACGCCCTCCAGCTCGGCCCCGTCATCGAGATCGCCACCGGCCTCGACGCCCCTCCGGTCCTCATCGACCTCGACAAATGCGTCTTCTGCGGGATGTGCGCCGCCTTCTGCCCCGTCGACGCCTACAGGATGACCGCCAACGACCGGGACTACAAAGAGATGGAGGAGTACCCCCACCTCGTCTCCCGGGCCGAGCCGAACGAGAAGTGTCTTCCATGCGCCCTCTGCGAGCCGGTCTGTCCGACGGAGGCGATCACCGTCGTCTTCCGCCCGACGAGGGACGTCTTCGGCCCCCTCCGGGAGGAGGAGAGGGGGGAGGGGAAGGGGAAGATCGAGGTCGACCCCGAGAAGTGCAACCTCTGTGGGAAATGCGCCAAGTTCTGCGAGGCCTTCCTCCTCCAGGAGAAGGAGCCCACCCCCACCGACCTCGTCCCCTTCGAGCAGCTCCTCGTCGACGAGGAGCTCTGCGACCACTGCGGCCTCTGCGTCGGGATCTGCCCCGAGGAGGCGATCAAGGTCGAGGGCAATCCCCTGGAGCTGGAGGAGGAGTTTGTCTTCTCCGGGGAGATCGAGGTCGACCAGGATAAGTGCATCGGGTGCGGCAGGTGCCTCCTAGTCTGCCCCTACGACGCCATGGACGTCACCAAGCCCTTCGAGGGGGATATAAGGCTCGTCGAGCGGCAGCTGCCACTATGCGACCCCATGGGCTGCCACGCCTGCTTCAACGTCTGCCCCTCCGACTGCTGGTACGTCGGGGAGGACGGCAGGATAAAGGTGGAGAAGGATCAGTGCATCTTCTGCGGGGCCTGCGCCAACTCCTGCCACTGCTTCGCCGTGGAGGTGGACCGCTCGGCGGTGACCCACACCCCCGTCAAGGAGACGCCGTGGGCGGAGGAGTGGAAGGAGGCGATCTCCGCCATCACCACCAAGGTGAGGAGGAGGCCGGACCTCTCCGGGATCGTGCTGCCGCCGGAGATCGAGCGGGTCCCGATACCCGAGATCGAGGCGCCGGCGAGGGACCCAGACCTCCTCTCGAAGATCAACGAGGCTCTGGCTGGGGTCGAGGCGGTGATCAACAAGCCCAAGGTGAGGTTCGTCTGGGAGAGGGGCGGGATCGAGGAGGCGAGGGAGAAGATAGGCGAGAGGATCAGGAAGGCGAAAGCTGAGGCGGCAGCCGAGGCCGAAGGGGGTGATGAGAGATGACAAAGGAGGCTTCTAGCATTGCGGAGGCGGTGACGACGATGAAGACGACGGCGATCATGACGGCCGAGGGGGAGAAGTTTCGGGAGAGGGTCCTCGCCCTCGCCGGGGCCGAGGTGAAAACCTGCATCCAGTGCGGGACCTGCTCCGCGAGCTGCCCCACCGCCTCCCTGATGGACGTGCCCATACGAAAGCTCGTAAAGCTGGTCCTCGAAGGGGAGAAGGCTGCTGCCATGGCGAGCAGGTCGATATGGCTCTGCACCTCCTGCCTCCTCTGCACCGTCCGCTGCCCGAGGAAGATCAGGCCGATGGCGGTCGTCGCCGCCCTCAAGACGATCTACGAGGAGGAGGGCTTGAAGTGCAAGGACTCGGTCTTCGAGGGGATCTTCGCCCGCCAGATCCGCGACTATGGGAGGATATCGGAGTTCCTGCTGTCGGCGGAGTACATGATCCGTAGCCCCAGCTCGGCGGCGCAGATCATGGCCTTCGGCGCAGAGCTCGTCCCCAAGGGGAAGATCGAGCTCGGCTTTGAGGCGGCGAGGGGGGAGAGGATCGAGGGGACGGAGGAGATGAGGCGGATCTTCGAGCTTCTCGGCGACGACGGGAGGAAAGAAGGAAAGTCTGAGAAGGCCGGAGAAAAAGAGGAGGGAGAAAAATGAAGCTCGCCTACTACCCCGGATGCGTCGCCCGGTCGACGGGGAGGGAGTACGAGATATCGACCCTGGCGGTCTCCCGAGCCCTCGGCATAGAGCTATCGGAGATCGACGACTGGAACTGCTGCGGCGCCACCCACGTCTCGAACGAGGTCGTCTCGACGGCCCTGGCGGCGCGAAACCTGGTGAGGACGGAGCTTCCAGTGATGGCCTCCTGCTCCATCTGCTACAGCAGGCTCCGGGCGGCGATGATCCGCCTGAAGGACCGAAAACTGAGGGAGCGGGTGAACGAGGCCCTGGAGAAGAAGTACGAGGAAGAAAAGGAGGTCCTCCACGTCATCGAGATGATCACGAAAGCCCTCGCCGAGGCTGAGGACCCAGAAGACCTGGTCGTCCGGCCCCTCGCCGGCCTGAAGGCCGCCCCCTACTACGGCTGCCTCCTGACGAGGCCCGGCGGGGGGATCGACAGCCCCGAGAACCCCTCGATCCTCGAAGACCTGATCCGGACCCTGGGAGCGGAGCCTACGGACTTCAGATTAAAGATGAAGTGCTGCTGCGGCCCCATCTTCATGCCCGAGGAAGAGGCGGCCGCCGAGACCCTCATCCGGATCCTCCGGAACGCCAGGGCCTCCGGCGCCGACTTCGTAGTCGCGCTATGCCCGCTATGCCACCTGATGCTGGACGCCAACCAGCCGCTCCTGGAGAAGAAGTTCGGCGAAGAGATCAGCCTCCCCGTATTATACGTCACCCAGATGGCGGGGCTCGCCCTCGGCCTAGGCCCAGAAGAGCTGGGCCTATCGATGAACTCCGTATCGACGAGGCCGGTGCTGGAGAAGCTGGAGAAGATCGAGGGGAAGAAAGCTGAGGAGGAGGGGGCGGAGGTCTGCTGAGGCCGCCGCCCGAGTTTCGGGAGGGATTTTTATCTGGGATGTTCGGTAGGATATTTCCCGAAAGATACATGTATAAAAAGGTCTTAAAGATTTAATCTGGTTTTGGGCAGTTCAAAGGTGGACTTGTTGTGAGCAGACTTCGGAGTGTGACTGGCAAAGACGCCGTCAAAGCCTTTGTCAAGGCGGGCGGAGTTGTGGGCCGCGGCAAAGGCGATCACGTTAATATCAAGATGCCAAACGGTCAGATCGTCACCATTCCCATCTCCGGCGATCTGAAGATAGGCCTTCTCAAGTCTGCCATAAAAAAGGCCGGGCTGGATGATGACGAGTTTATCGCGCTCTTGAAGGGGTGATGGATCTTGGAATATACGATTTTGATACACCAAGCGGAAGAAGGGGGCTACTGGTCCGAAGTTCCTGCGCTTCCGGGATGTTACTCTCAAGGTGAGACGATCGATGAAACCCTGAGCAACACCAAGGAGGCCGTCGAGGCTCACCTCATGGCCTTGAAGGAGGAAGAGGTGGCGGCCCCCATCGAAGAGAACCTTTTCATAGGGAAGGTTCGGGTAGAGGCCGTTTAAGTTTGATTTCTGAAGGGGCATTCGATTACAAAGCCCAATCTCACTTTTTATTGATCGGCAAACGGCCGAGACGTCATCGCCCCCACCACATCCAGGCCCCTGGCAGGCCTCAAGGCCGCCCCCTACTACGGCTGCCTCCTGACGAGGCCCGGCGGGGGGATCGACAGCCCCGAGAACCCCTCGATCCTCGAAGACCTCATCCGGACCCTCGGCGCGGAGCCCACCGACTTCAGGTTGAAGATGAAGTGCCGCTGCGGCCCCATCTTCATGCCCGAGGAGGAGGGCGCCGCCGAGACCCTCATCCGAATCCTGAGAAACGCCAAGGAGTCAGGCGCAGACTTCGTCGTCGCGCTGTGCCCCTTATGCCACCTGATGCTGGACGCCAACCAGCCGCTTCTGGAGAAGAAGTTCGGCGAGGAGATCAATCTGCCCGTCTTATACGTCACCCAGATGGCGGGGCTCGCCCTGGGCCTCGGCCCGGAGGAGCTGGGCCTCTCGATGAACTCGGTCTCCACGAGGCCGGTGCTGGAGAAGCTGGAGGGCGCCGAGGGCGAGGAAGCGGAGGAGGAAGGGGCGGAGGTGTGCTGAGGCCTCCGCCCGAAAGATCATGAAGTATATAACTCTAAAATTGGAATAGTGCCGCAATCTGCTGATGGCGCTCTTGCTCTTGTCTCCAAATACAAGCTCTCTGCTGAGCGAGTTATTTTTATCGAATACCCCACAGCTCTGCTGCAGGTGCGTCGCACAACTTGACAAGGCAATTATTCGGTCGCATCATCTTTAACAAAGAAATCTAAGATGTTGCATTGCGAGTAAAAATCGAGAGAGGTCATATAATTTTTAATATCAATATCCAATTCTGAGACGAGATTTTGTGCTTTTTTAAGCCAATCAAAATCAAGCTTATTCGAATTATCCACACTTAAAAGGTGGTTTTTAAGCTGGTCTAATGTTTTATTTATTTTATTATTAATTATATATTTATTTTTCATGGGTGTTATCGAATCTTCGAATAGCCCAACTTCCTTTAATAATACTTCTTTAATATAAGAAGGAGGCATAAGCGACTTTGGATCAGTTAACCTATTCCCAAGCTTTTGTATTTCTTGTCTTAATTCATTGATCGAAGAAAGCACATCTGCAATTTGCCTCTTTTCGGGATTACCACTAAGACGAAGGACTTCTAAGTCGATTGCAACAGATATCGGACTGTCTATTTCAATTTCATTTTTCATCATCGATCTCATCTGACGACATATTTCATTTTTTGCTGCCTCAACATCGTCCAAATCAGTTATATCTACTTCAACTGTACGAACAGAGGATACATCAAACGGTAGATGTTCGCCTCTCCGAATAATTTGAACATATGGTTTTCTAAGTGCATGACGAATAGCCAATTCATAAAATACGTTAGGATTCCAGCCTGTTAGATCCGCAACAACCATCGGATCTCCAATTATATGTTGAATCATTTGAGAAGTTATGATTCCCGGCTCTGAAATCTTATCAGCCCTTATAGCCTCGAAACCAAGTTGCTCAGCTGCAGGTTGTATAACATACCTTAGGATTTTATCAGACCTCTTTCGGATGTCAGAGTTTGGACTTCCGATTGGAGCAATAACAAAGCAGGTATTATTTTCGCCCATTTATACCACCGTTCCGGGGCTTTAGTAGTTTTTAATACATCCATATCTAGGATATATTTTTTACGGAAAACTGTAATACATTAATATTAGTATTTTATATTAATATATTAACGCACGGTAGATTGTGTATAGAGAAAAAGGATATAGTATAACGCCTGTAATGCTACTATGCCTAATCAGTATGGTTTCAAACAATATCCAGAAGAATGGGATGAATTTATAAAATGGGCAAAATATTATAAAAAATCTTTAGAGATGCTGAAAGGGGATCTTGAATTAATTAGTGAATATAACTATAAAATAATTGTTTCGTTGGATTTTTATGACATATTTGAGCATTGTTTCCCTTTTGAACGTCGTATAGAAGATAAAACTCGCGTATTGAGAAGAGAGATCGGTCGATGGGGTTTGCTATCACAGACGAATATGTTATACGAAGTTCCTATTTTATTATTGCCGCCATATTTGGAAGAATGTATTGATTTTATTACATTAAGCGAAAGAATAGATAATAAAAATGATTTCAAATCAAAAATAGATTATATTTATGAGATCTTCGCGCATTTTGATACAATAAATGAAATGAATTCTAAAGAATTGCTTGACTCTTTGTGCAAGGTGGCGCCAGATTTAGTGTTTTTGTTCAGCCCTAGTTTTTATGGCGGGATAGATCTATTTAAAAATTTAATGAGAAATTATATTAACCCAAAGCCTGATAGCATAGTGCCGGGTCTTTTTATGGACTATATAAATGTAGTTCGCGAAATTAACGAGCAAGATCCAAATCAATTCATGAAATTGATGAGGGGCAGAAAAAATAAAACCATTCAAAATTATCGTGATGCAAAGGCGATTCAATATGTAATCGAGTTGAACGAAAAAATAAATGATAGCATTATAATACTATTTTCCGGCGCACAATTCATGAAGAATTTAATTGGCACTAATAAATTCAATAAAAACATCGGTGAAAACAATTATACTCTTTTGAGGAATACAGATTTTCTATATATAGCTCTTCTAGAAATTCTCAGTTTTATGAGCAAAAATGACATATCAAGGGATGATTTCAAGGCAGAAGATTTGCTCTTAACGATTAAATCGGAACTGGAAATGCTGAATGAATTTTTGGTCATCTCCGAGAAGAATTATAGTTTCTCGGATTACCTTTCAGGATGTTTAAATGAGGAGTATATGTACGATGCTTTAATAAAAATGAAAAAATTTAAAATATTTATTGAGAATAGAGAAAATATTAATTTAATAAATATGATGGAAAAATCTCAATCGACAGAGGATATACAGCATTTAATGAAATATGTAAAGTATTCAGATAGTGATTATATTAATACATTGAACTATATTAAAAACTCTATTAAAAAAGGAGAATTCTTGTTGGTTCTATCAGAACGGATGGACCTAATAGAAGCTGAATTAGAAAAGCTATCAACCGATATGAAGGAGTTAGTCGGTGAAATCGACATCGATCTGACTAAAGCAAACGGAGAAAATGACTAAGATGGCATATAGGATATAAACTCCTCAAAATTTTGGCTCAGATTCTGACGAAAGACGATAAGATCTGGCTCCACTAACCAGAATAGATCCTCCATGACCCCACCCCCCTGGCACCCCCGCTACGTCATCACCCCCGCCATAGCCCGTTCCCTGATGGAGATCGAGGCGGCCCGGGCTGTGGTGGCCGAGACGCCCCTCCCCCTGGCCATCGAGGCGGAGCTCCGCCGCCTCGCCCGAATCCGCTCGACCCATTTTTCCACCAGGATCGAAGGGAACCGGCTGACACTCGCCGAGGCGGAGGAGGCTATCTCGGGCCGGGAGATCGAGGGGAGGGAAAGGGACGTCGCCGAGGTGCGAAATTATTGGGCGGCACTTTTGAGGGTCGAAGAGTGGGCCGCCGAGAAGAAGCCCCTCTCCGAGGAGCTGATCCGCCGCCTCCACGCCCTGGTGACGAAGGGCACGGGCTCGGAGACGGGACCAAGGGGGGAGGCGAGAGGAGGAGCGAGGCCGAAGCCGACGCCCTACCGGGACGGCCAGAACGTCATCAGGGACTCCGCGACAGGAGCCATCGTCTACCTCCCGCCGGAGGCAAAAGACGTCCCGGCCCTCATGGCGGAGATGGTAGGGTGGGCCCAAGAGGCGGAGAGGGAGGGGCTCCCCGTCCCCATAATCGCCGGACTGGTCCACTACCAGTTCGTCACGATCCACCCCTACTACGACGGAAACGGCAGGACGGCCCGGCTCATCGCGACCTTCATCCTCCAGAGGGGCGGATACGGTCTCAACGGCCTCATCTCCCTGGAGGAGCTCCACTCCCAGGACCTCGAAGGGTACTATCGGGCGCTGGCCACCCATCCCCATCACAACTACTACGAGGGGAGGGAGGAGGCGGACCTCACCCCCTGGCTGGAGTACTTCATCGAGACGACCGCCAGGGTATTTCGCATGGCCAGGGAAGGGGCCCAACGCTCTGCCAGAGAGGGGATTTCTCCCGAGCCCGAGGAGCTTCGAAGGCTCGACCCTCGGGCAAGAGCCGTCCTCGCCCTCTTTACGAAGATGGAGAGGATCAGGACCTCCGACGTTGCCGAGGCCCTGGGGCTCTCCGACCGGATGGCCCGGGTGCTCATCCGCGGCTGGGTTAGTGACGGCTGGCTGGTGTTGAGGGACCCCTCGAAGCGGGCGAGAAGCTACGAGTTATCGGCAATTTATCGGCAATATCTCGGCGGTTTATCGGCAATGCCGGATAATGGCGATTGATATCGAAGGGGTCCCAGAGGACCCCTGAACGAGACGGGAGGAGAATCGTTTGACCAGGAAAGAGGATTCGGTCCTGCGGGAGGCGCGGGTCCACGGCGCCCGCTGGGAGGGCTTCCACCACCGCTACTTCTCTGACCCCCAGGTGGCGGAGCCCCTGACCGCCGCCATCCTCCAGGCCGTCGAAGCCTCCCGCCCCGACGTCATCGCAGACCTCGGCGGCGGGACCGGCTTTATCCTAAAAGAGCTCCTGAGGCGGCGTCCCCTCGAAGGCGTCCGGCTGGTGGATGTCGACATATCCGAGGCGCAGCTTTCGGCCTGCGACGACGGGAGGATCGAGAGGCTCGCGGCCTCGGCCGCCACCCTCACCCGCCGGGACCTCGGGGCGGAAGGCCGGAGCCTCCTTCTCGTCGCCCGATCCCTCCTCCACTACTTCGGAAGGGCGGGGCTCCAGCCCCTCCTCCGCCACCTCCGTGGCCAGCTCCAAGCCGGCGAAGCGTTCATCCACCAGTCGGCCTGCTTCGCCGACGAGGGGGACGCCGCCTGCCTAAACCGGATCTACGGGATGATGGGGACCGAGAAGTGGTATTCTACCATCGACGAGCTGGAGGCGGCCCTCGAAGAAGCGGGCTTTCTCCTCCGCGAGGTCCGGGCGGCGCCGCCCCTCCGCCTCGACTCCTCCGACCTCGCCGAGAGGTACGTTCTGAGCGCTCCACAGGTCGCCTCGATCCGGGTGGAGGTGGGGCGCGAGTTCGGCGAGAGGGCGGGGGTCTTCGTCGAGACGAGGGAGGGGTTCACTGCGTGGCTCCACTACAGCATCTTCACATGCCGGGCGGTGTAGGCAGAGCTTTAGATGAGATATAATATAAAATAGCTCGAATGCACCCGGCGGCGCGGTATCAGGGACGGCCCCGGAAGGCCCTTTCTCTATGGGATGCAGAATCGGACATCAATCCAGGTCTCAAGGAATCGATCGATCGGATAGGTTTGGCCTGCGTCGCCAGCTTCGTATCCCAGGAAATTTGGAATAACGAGGATCTTCTGCCTTCGAACTTATGAGATATTATTAAATATATTGGGGTGTAATCGTCTCCAGGTGATGAATTACGCTCAGCAAAATCAAATTACTCATGATTTTATCTTTCGCGATCCTCTGTATTCAGGCAGCAGGCTCCAGTGAGCCGAATGCGGGAGAGATGGAGACGATTAGCGCTCACGATATCCTGAAAGATATTCGTTCAGGAAATCTCGAACCAATAGATGGTGCTATCATAAATGGAAGCCTCGATCTTAGGAATCTGAAAGATCCGATCAGAGGAGATATAAAGATAACAAACTCGATCATCAACGGACCTGTAAACTTCGCGGGAAAGACTTTCGAAGGTCAAGTTGACTTCAGCGGCACGACATTTAATGATGAAGTGACGCTGTTCGATACACAAAAAAACGATAACAAGCCATTATATACTATATTCGAAAAGAAAGTACATTTAGTAGATACACATTTCATTAAAGATGCAGATTTCAAATATGTTCAGTTCGATGGGGGAAATTCCTTTGACCGCATCAGTTTCGACGGAAAAGCTCTATTTAACTATGCAAAATTTAGCAACGGTGCTGATTTCGATGATGCTCAGTTCAAGGATATAGCCTTCTTCACGGGCGTTATATTCTCAAATGCATCCACAATTTTTCAAAATAGCTGTTTCGAGAAAGATGCCCTATTTAATTATGCGAATTTTGGATTGCACGATGCCAATTTCAATAGTGCGAAATTTTCTGGAGTGGCCAACTTCAGAAATGCCGAATTTAACGGAGATGCTCAATTCAATTACACCCTTTTCAATGGGGACGCATCATTCATCGATGCCATATTCGATCAAATGCTCTACTTGAAGGGATCAAAGTTTGGTCGGTTATACATTAGATGGGAAGATATCGACGGTAAGCTAGCCCACGACGATGAAGTTTATCTTCGCCTTGTGGAAAATTACAAGAATATTGGGTCGTTCGCTGACGCAGATAACTGTTACTATAGCCATAGAGTATTGCGACGATCCAATCTGTCATGGAGCCATAAGCTCCTCGACTTGCCTTTGCTGGCCTTTTATGGGTATGGCGTGAAGCCGCTTCGTCCGATAATCTGGTCGTTTGTAGTCGTTCTCTCTTTCGCACTCTGGTTTTGGGCATCAGTATATCGAGATTGTCCTTTAAAACGGGCCCTCAAATTCAGCGTCAAAGCCTTCCTCTCCGGCACAAAGCCCTTCAGCACCGACTTGCTCGAATTTTCTAAGCTGGAAAAGAAGTACAAGGATCGGGCGGTCTTGGAGAGGTTCCTGGGGACCTTGTTCTTCCTGTTGTTCCTCATCACCCTAGCAAACACCGTCATAATAAAATAGCTCGAATACCCCCGGCGGCGCGGGATCAGAGCTCCCCCCGGAAGGCCCTCTCCAGCACCGCCGGGAGGAGGGCGGCCAGCTCCTCCGCCGTCCGGGCCTGGTATCCGTGGAGCGGGGCCCGTTCACTGCCGATCAGTATGTTTCTTCTTTTAGCTGCGGCGCATGTAGCCGTGAGTGTCTTCTGGTCGATCTGCAAAAAAATAGGATCGACACTGATCAGGCCCAAAATACCTGAATCATACGGTTCGTGAAGGAGATGTAAATGAGGCCGTTCGGCCCCGCTGCGATGCCGTTCATCATTCCATCCACGGCCCACTCGTCCAGCTTCTCGCCCTCGGACGAATACTTCACCACCTTATGGTTGTTGTTGATGGTCACGTATACCTCGCCCCCAGGTCCGACGGCGATGCCGTTTGTCTCAATCACGCCGTCGACGTCCCATTCTGCCAGCCTCTCGCCCTCGGGGGAGTACTTCACCACCTTGTGGCTGTTGTTGATGGTCACATATACCTCGCCACCGGGGCCGATGGCGATGCCGCCAACCAGGTCTTCTAAGGACCACTGCGCCAACAACGGCCCACCGCAGACGGGCAGGATCGATGCCAAAATGCTGATTACGAACAAAATTGATATCTTCGCGCCCATTATAGAACCTCCACATTCTAATACGCTCGACATCATATAGAGATTTTCGTCGATCTCGGATACCCCTTTTCATTCCCACCTCCATCTTCTTCGGCACCTCGCTCAGCCTCGCCCCGGAAGCTCCTCTCCAGCACTGCTCCAGGGAGCGCGTCCGCTGTCCGATCCGGATCGAAGCCCCCAACCTCCGATCCTCACCACTTCCCCCTCACCCTCCCGTCCCCTACATCTCCGATATCCGCTCCAGCGCCGCCAGGATGAACCGATAGAACTCCGCCACCGCTGAGATCTTCACCCTCTCCGCCGGGGAGTGGGGGTGCTCGATCAACGTTCCCAAAGAGACCATATCCATATCCGGAAACTTCTCCCCGATGATCCCCATCTCGAGGCCGGCGTGGATCGACTTCACCTCCGGATCCCGGCCGAAGAGGTTCCGATGGGCCGCCCTGCAGGCCGAAAGGAGCTCAGAGTCGAGGTCTGGGAGCCGCCCGGGATAGCGGTCCCCCCTCTCGACCCGGGCGCCGGCGAGGGCCGCCGCCGCCCGGATGGTGGCGGTCGTCGCCTCGAGACCGACCTTCGACGACGATCGGGAGGCCGTTTGGAGGTAGAGGTCCTCCTCCTCGGTGAAGGCGACGGAGAGGTTCGTCGAGGTCTCGACGAGGTCTGGGATCTCGGGGCTCCACCGGAGGACCCCGTTCGGGAGGGCGGCGACGAGGCCGATCGCCCGCCTCGACCCCTCCGGGGACGCAACCCTCGCCGGCATCTCCACGGCCGAGACCTCCACCCAGAGCCCCGGATCGACGGCCCGGTACTCCTCCCGAAGGGCGCGGGCCTCCGCCTCCACCAAAGAGGAGAAGGCCTCCGCCTCTTCCCGGGGGACGACGACGACCGCCTCCGCCTCCCGGGGGATGGCGTTGTGCTTCTCCCCGCCCCTGAGGGAGGAGAGGCCCGGAAAGACCCTCTCCCCGGCGGCCCAGAGGAGGAGGCCGAGGAGCTTGATGGCGTTTCCCCGCTGAAGGTGGATGTCGACGCCGGAGTGGCCCCCTGAGAGCCCCCCCACGACGACCTCGAAGGCCGAGGCCCCGGCCGGGTCGGGGCGGTCCCACCTCATGGGAAGCCGCAGGTTGGAGGTCTCGCCTCCGGCGCAGCCGACGTAGACGGCGTGGGGGTCGTCGGTGTCCAGGTTGATCATCATCCTCGCCGCGATCTGCCCCTCCTGGACGGCCCCGGCCCCCGACATCCCCTCCTCCTCGTCGACGGTGAAGAGGAGCTCCAGGGGACCGTGGACCGCTCCGGGGTCTGCGAGGACGGCCAGGGCGGCGGCGACACCTATCCCGTTGTCGGCGCCCAGGGTCGTCCCTACGGCCGAGACGAAGCCGTCCTCGACTTGGACTAGGATCGGATCTCTGGAGAAGTCGTGATCCGACCCCCGATCCTTCTCGCAGACCATGTCCAGGTGGGCCTGGAGGAGGACGGCCCGAGACCCCTCCCTGCCGGGGGTCGCCCCCTTCCTCAATAGGACGTTTCCAGCCCCGTCCATCCCGCAGTCCAGCCCCATCCGCCTTCCGACGGCGAGGACGTACTCTGCCGCCCGCTCCTCTCGCTTCGAACACCGCGGTATCTTCCGGAGCTCGTCGAAATGCCTCCATAGGAGGCGGGGCTCTATGCCGCTGAGGTCTTCTTCCATCCGCTCACCCTCACCATTTTTGTACGAAAAAGCGACTATAGATATATGGTGATCGGATGGAGTTGGTGGCATGATGAATCGGAGGTCCCTCGCCGCCGACCTCCCCCTCAGGGTGGGCGAGGTGACCATCATCCCCGTGGCGGAGGTCCAATCCCTCTCGTACCTCCGGGGCGGGACGGGCTCTTTCGCAGGGAGGAAGAGGGCAGCGGCCGTCGTCGCCCTGGGACCCTGGGGGGCCATCGCCCTGGACATCTCCGGGGAGGAGGCGCCCCTCGACGAGCTTCTTGCAGAGGTCCCGGGGCTGGAGGAGCTGGTGGCCGGGGCTCGTCGGGAGGCGGAAGGGATAGATACCAAAGACAACAAAAAGGGAGGAGCATGAAGGTCGCGGTATTCTACAACGGCGAGTTCGGGCGAACCCTGATAGGAAACCTGATCAACTTCTCGGGGTTCTGCATATCCTGCGGCGACGGCTGCACCCTCTGCAAGGCCGGCAAGTACAGCCTCGCTGAGGACCTGGTATCCGTCATCGAGATGCCCGACCCCGAGGGCCTCGAAGACTTCATCGACGACGTATCTCCCTACATCCCCGCCGAGATCCCCGAGGCGGATATCGCCATCGTCGTCCACGTCCACCCCGACATCATATTCGGCCTCCTCTCCATCCTGAAAGAAAAAGGGTACAAAGGGATCATTGGAGGGTCTGAAATGCCGAAGGACCTCCCCCTGGGCCTCCGGACCCAGCTGGCCGAGGAGGCGAGAAGGATGGGCCTGGAGGCCGCCTTCGCCAAGCCCTTCTGCGCCCTCAGGCCCGACCCGGCCACCCCTGCCATAAACGCCTTCATGCAGAAGGCCCACTTCGGCGAGCCCGAGATCGAGATCGTAGCTCAGGAGAGCCGGCCGGGAAAGGAGACGATCCTCGCCGCCAACGTCGTCCGCAGCGCCCCGTGCGGATCAACCTGGTACGTGGCAAAGAGGATGACGGGACTCGATACCGACCAGCCCGACCTCCGGGAGAGGATATCCGAGGCCCACCACGCATACCCATGCACCGCCAGCATGGACCAGGACCCAGAGCTGAAAGACACCATCCTACACAGGGCGGGATACATCATCCGCGAGGCCGTCGAGGACGCCATAAAGAGGGGAAAGAGGGCGGAGCCGAGGGATTCGGGGACCTTCTCGGGGGCGGCGAGGCCCAAGGTATCCGGATGATACCTCCATCAAGTTCACGGGAAAATGCGAGGGCGCTGATCAGATTTTTGCCCTCAACCGTGCATCTCTCCTTTTAGCACTTTTCGAACTGGGCCTTCCATTTAAACTCGACTTGACTTGAGGAAAGATCTTCGGATCATCAACCCCGGTTGATCCGAGTTAAAATCATTTAATCAAGTTGATTTAAATTTTGGCGTGTTTTTTGGGATTTCTGGTCGAATTTTTGGCTTAACCACAAGTTATATCTAGTTTAAAGCCTTATTATTGCTAAATAGATCCTTTAAGGTGGTGAATCGATGATGGACAAATTCATATCCGAGCACCTGTACAACAAAGATATTGAGGTCTACTTCGGCGGGGACGGCGACCAGCGGCTTCGCGGGAGGGTGGTGGGCTCCGCCGACGGCGTCCTGGTCCTGGAGAACGGAGGAAGAAGAGACTACGTGAACATCGAGAAGGTGATCGCCGCCTGGGAGGTATGACCTCCCGGTGCGTATATATCGCCTTTTCCCTCACCTTTCAAATCCATTCCGTCCACCTTCCTTCTTCCCTTTCTTTCTCATATGCATGATTTGAATCGGCGTGACCTCTTATTTCTCAGCAAGTCGAATATTTATACCTGCATGAAATACATTGCTGGAGTTTGATCCCGAAGGAAGGGGTTAGAAGAATGAATGAACCATACGATAAGAAGGAAGGGGTGGTGCCAAACCTGGCAGGCATCGGCCAGAGGATGGCGTCATACCTGATGGACCTGGTCGTCCTGAGCATCATCTACATCGCCCTCGTCTTCCTCTTCGACCTCCCGGCGGAGGATTGGTCTTTGGCCTGGAGCGGCCTCCCATCGGATTATCCCCCGATATACCTCCTGATGGCGGCGATCGGCATAGGATACTACACCTACTTCTTCGGGGCGGGGCAGACGCCGGGGATGAGGCTCCTGGAGATCAAGCTGGTCCGGGCCGACGGAATCGAGCCTATAGGCCTCCGCCGGGGCTTTCTCCGGTGGGTCGGGATGGAGATATCTGGCGTCGTCCTCTTCCTCGGATACCTCTGGATCCTCATCGACAGGAGGAGGCAGGGTTGGCACGACAAGATCGCTGGGACCTACGTCGTCAAGGAGTGACGGAGGGTCTCCAGGAAATCCCGGCGCCTCCCTTCGACGGGGGCGCCGATCCGCGGGCCATCTCCGGCGATATCCTCGTCCACGCCCAGTTTAATGGAGAGATGAGACGATCAAACGACAGCTAAGACCAAATTAAGAGAAATTATTTATATGAGTGTTATGTAAAGAGGTACCGAAGAAATTTCATGGAGGTGCTGGAAGATGGAGACGGAAACTGCCGGAGAGAGGGGGGAGCCGCCCCTCGACCTGGCGAGCGTCGGGTCGAGGTTCATAGGCTACCTGATCGACAGCGTCATCGTCGGGGTGATCGGATCGATCCTCAGCTACGCCTCGATGAACGTCGGCGAGACCCTGGGCGGCATAAACGCCTTCCTGGGCTTTCTGGTATCGGTCGGGTACTACACCTACTTCTTCGGAAACGGCCAGACTCCGGGGATGATGGCGATGAAGATCAAGCTGGTAGGGACCGACGGGACCTATCCGATAGGATACGGAAAGGGCTTCCTCCGGTGGATCGGGATGGGCATATCGACCGCGGTGATCCTCCTCGGATACCTCTGGATCCTCATCGACAAGAAGAAGCAGGGTTGGCACGACAAGATCGCGGGAACCTATGTAGTCAACGCCTGATCTCAATAAGGCCGTCTGATACCTAACTGGGGGGGCAGAGCCTCGCCCCCCATAATGCTTTTTTTTCGGCGGCCACATGCCGCAAGCCGGTTCAAGAAGCTCCGGTCAGGACCCATCGCCCTACTCCTGAACCCCGCTCCTGTCGGACCCGGCAGCCCCCTCCCCCTCGTCCTGGCCATCTTCCCGGACCTCGGTGCCCGCCCCAAAACACCATTCTTCAGAGCCGCCTCCGCGGTGGACAGCCCCCCACCGGAGGTTCCGGACGACGCCGCGGAGGGTCTGGACCTCCCGGTCGGTGAGCCTCGCCCTCCCGAAGATCCTCTTCAGCATCAGCATCGTCTTCTCGAGCTTGTGCTGGTGGTACTCCGACTCCACCAGGGCGGCCCGGAAGTGGTCTAGGAGGCGGGCGAGGTTCTCGGGCCGAGCCAGCTCCACCTCCCCCCCCTCGACCCGGGAGAGCTCGTAGAGGAGGACGGCGGCAGCGTGGGAGAGGTTCATTATGGGGTACTCGGGGCTTGTGGGTATCGAGACGACGACATCGCAGGCTGCGAGCTCCTCGCAGGAGAGGCCGTCGTCCTCCCTCCCCAGGAGGAGGGCCACCTCCCCCCTTCCGCCCTGGAGCCTCTCTGCCAATTCCTTCGGGGAGAGGCTTGGAACCCTCAGGTGGCGGTCGGTGGTCCGACCCCTCACCCCCGTCGTCCCGACGACGAGGTTTGCGGCCGAGATCGCTTCCCCAAGACCATCGACGACCCTCGCCCCCTCGATCACCTCCCTCGCATGGGACGCCATGGCGAGGCCGAAATCCTCGATCTCGCAGGGGCGGACGAGGACGAGGTCGGAGAAGCCGAAGTTCTTCATCGCCCTCGCCACGGAGCCGACGTTCCCCTCGTAGAGAGGCTCCACCAGGACGACCCGGATCCTCATCCCTTGGAGACTCCCAGGGGGACGACCTTCGCCACCTTCCTCGCTATATCCAGGTGGTGGACGACGTCGACGACCTCGAAGCTCGGCTTGTAGACCTCGGGGGCCTCCTCGGCGAGCATCTTCGGGTGAGTCGCCATCACCTTGATCCCGCGCCTCGTCAGGACATCCTTCACCTCCGCCCCGGCGTAGGTCTTCTTCGCCTGGGTCCTGCTCATGATCCTTCCGGCCCCGTGGCAGGCGGAGCCGAAGGTGAGCCGCATCGCCCCGGCGCTCCCGCAGAGGACGTAGGAGGGGGTCCCCATCGACCCGGGTATGATCACCGGCTGGCCCGCCTCCCTGTACGCCATTGGGATCTCGGGCCTCCCGGGGCCGAAGGCCCTCGTCGCCCCCTTCCGGTGGACGTAGAGCCTTTCCCTCGAGCCGTCGACCTCGTGCTCCTCCACCTTGGCGACGTTGTGGGCGACGTCGTAGACGAGGTCCAGCCGAGCGTCGGGGAAGTACCTCTCGAAGACCTCCCTCGTCCAGGCGGAGATGATCTGACGGTTCGCCCAGGCGTAGTTTGCCGCCGCCGCCATCGCCCCGAAGTAGTTCTCCGCCTCCGGCGTCCCCAACGGCGCGCAGGCGAGCTGCTTGTCGGGGAGCTCTATACCGTACTTTTTTACCGCCCGGCTGAGGACCTGGAGGTGGTCGGTGCAGATCTGGTGGCCTGCCCCCCTCGATCCGCAGTGGATCATGACGGTGATCTGGCCCCGGAAGAGGCCGAACCTTTTGGCGAGGTCGTCATCGAAGATCTCGTCGACCCTCTGGATCTCCAGGAAGTGGTTTCCGCTCCCCAGGGTCCCGAGCTGGGGACGCCCCCTCTTCCTCGCCTTCAGGCTCACCTGGTCGGGCTTCGCCCCCTCCATCCGGCCCCCCTCCTCGCAGTGCTCGAGATCCTCAGGAACGCCGAACCCCGCCTCCACCGCCCAGGCCGCCCCCCGGGTGAAGGCCTCGTCGAGCTCGTGCTCCGAGACCCGGAGCCTCCCCTTCGCCCCGACGCCGGAGGGGACGTCGTGGAAGAGGTCCTCGACGAGGTTCGTCATCATCGGCGCCACATCCTCCGCCAGAAGGTCCGTCCTCAGCATCCGGACGCCGCAGTTTATGTCGAAGCCGACGCCCCCGGGGCTTATCACCCCCCCATCCTCCCGGAAGGCGGCGACGCCGCCGATGGGAAAGCCGTAGCCGAGATGAGCATCGGGCATCGCCATCGAGTAGTTGACTATCCCGGGGAGGGTGGCGACGTTCGCCACCTGGTCGAGGGTTCCGGACTCCACCTGCTCGAGGAGCCTCTCGGAGATGAAGATCCGTCCCGGGACGCGCATCCCCTTCTGGTGGCCGATCGGCACCTCAAATATGTAATCGTCTATCCTGTTCAGCATGGGATCTCCTCAAACGTCTAAAACCACCTGAGCGGTCCAGATCTCCTCCCCCCCCACCTCTTCCCTACCGATCTCGAACTGGTGGAGGGTGACCGCCTTCACCTCCGTCTCGAAGAGGTGCCTCTCTGGGTCGATCCTCTCCCCCCCGACCCGGCCCGAAAGGCTCCAGCCGTCGGGCCCTCCATCGAGGGCGACCTCGAACTCCGAGAACGCCGCCAGCTCCACCTCGAATAGGTAAAGGATCTCCGATAGCCACTCGTAGAGGAGGGCCTCCAGGGACTCCGCCTCGATCTCCACCGGCCAGGACTCCTCGACCCGGACGGTGGAGGGGTCTATCATGGCTCCGATCAGCGCGAGGCCTGCGCTCTCGAAGAGCTCCTCCAGGCTCCGGCCCCGGACCCGGAACTTGACGTCGGCGGTGTGCTCCAGATATTCAACGGGTTCCATCTCGATATGATCAAGGGGTGGGGGGTTTATTAATAGGTTGAGGTCCCCCTCTCGAGGCCCGGAAAGGGCAAGAGATCCCCCGATAGATTTTTATCGACCGCATATTATCGAATTTTCCCCCGGCAGAGAGGCGGAGGCTTTATACCATTTTGGCATATCGAGGGTGAGTGGGTGAATCGGCATGGCGGAGACCATTGAGGAGATAGCAACCCGAATTCGGGAGATGCGAGAGCTGTCCAAGGTGACGGCGGAGGAGATGGCAGAGCACCTGAAGGTGCCCCTGGAGACGTACAACTGCTACGAGGAGGGGAAGATGGAGATCCCCGCGAGCAAGCTGATCGAGATCGGCCAGCGGCTCGAGGTCGACATGAACCTCCTCCTCACCGGGGAAGAGCCGAGGATGCGGATATTCACGGTGACTAGGAAGGGCGAGGGGGTCGAGGTGGAGCGGCGGAGGCAGTACAGGTACCAGAACCTGGCGGGGAAGTTCCTCTCCAAGAGGGGGGAGTTCTTCATCGTCACCATCGAGCCGAAGAGGGAGAAGCCGGCAGCCTACAGCCATCCCGGCCAGGAGTTCGACTACGTCCTGGAGGGGTCCCTCAAGTTCTCGATCCACGATCACGAGATCGTCCTCAACGAGGGGGACTCGATATTGTTCGATTCGTCCTTCCTGCACGCCATGGAGGCCCAAGACGACAGGCCCGCGAAGATGCTCGTCGTGGTGATGTAACCGCAGAAAGAGGATCTTAAAATGTCGTCTCTACTGGATAGGTTCGTCCCCAGGACGGATTTCAAATCTTATGAGGATTTTATAGAGAACTTCAAGATCATAGTCCCCAAGGAGTTCAACTTCGCCTTTGACGTCGTCGACGTCTACGCCGAGGAGGACCCCCATAAGGTGGCCCTCGTCTGGTGCAACGACTCCGGGGACGAGAAGATCCTGACCTTCGGGGATATGAAGCGCGAGAGCGACAGGGCTGCCAACTTCTTCAAGGGGCACGGCATAAGGAAGGGAGACGCCGTGATGCTCTCCCTCAAGAGCCGATATGAGTTCTGGATCTCTATGATCGGCCTCCACAAGATCGGGGCCGTCGCCATCCCCGCAACCCACATGCTGAAGAGGAAGGATATCGTCTATAGGATCCGGCGGGCGGACCTGAAGATGATCATATCCATCGCCGAGGAGGGGGTCCCCGAGGAGGTGGACGGAGCCTGTAAGGAATTGAGAGATGCCGGGGTCCTGAAGGCCTTCGTCGGAGAAGGGGCGAGGGACGGCTGGCTGAACCTGAGGGAGGAGCTGGAGGCGGCATCCCCGGAGTTCGAGAGGCCAGAAGGGACGAAGAGCTCCGACATCCTCCTCGCCTACTTCACCTCCGGGACGACAGGAAACCCCAAGATGGTAAACCACGACCAGAGCTACTCCCTCGGCCACATCTTGACGGCGAGGTACTGGCAGAACGTCGAGGATGGCGGCCTCCACTACACCGTCGCCGACACCGGCTGGGGGAAGGCAGTCTGGGGGAAGCTCTACGGCCAGTGGATCGCGGGATCGGCGGTCTTCGTCTACGACTACGACCGGTTCGACGCCGGGAGGATGATGGATATGGCGGCTAAGTACAGAGTCACCACCTTCTGCGCCCCCCCCACCATCTACCGGTTCATGATAAAGGAGGACATCTCCAGGTACGACTTCTCGACCCTCCGGTACGCCGTCACCGCCGGCGAGCCCCTCAACCCCTCGATATACGAAAAGTTCCTCGCTGCGACGGGGCTGCGGCTGATGGAGGGGTTCGGCCAGACTGAGACGGTCGTCGCCATAGCCAACTACCCCTGGATGGACCCGAAGCCCGGGTCGATGGGGAAGCCCTCCCCCGGCTACGAGATCGTCCTGGTGGACAAGAACGACAGGATCTGCGAGGTCGGGGAGGAGGGGGAGATCGTCATCAAGACGGATAAGGGCAAGCCCATCGGCCTCTTCGTCGACTACCACCTCGACCCCGAGAAGATGAGGAACACCTGGCACGACGACTACTACCACACCGGGGACACCGCCTGGATGGACGAGGACGGCTACTTCTGGTTCGTCGGAAGGGCCGACGACATCATCAAGAGCTCCGGCTATAGGGTCGGCCCCTTCGAGGTGGAGAGCGCCCTCCTCACCCACCCCGCGGTCCTGGAGTGCGCTATCACCGGGGTCCCGGACCCCCTCCGGGGGCAGGTGGTGAAGGCGACGGTCGTCCTGACGAAAGGCTCTGCGCCGTCGGAGGAGCTGAAGAATGAGCTCCAAAACCACGTCAAAGCTATCACCGCCCCCTACAAGTACCCGAGGATCGTCGAGTTCGCAGAAGAGCTCCCGAAGACGATCAGCGGCAAGATAAGGAGGGTTGAGATCAGGGAGAAGGACAAGCCTTATCCGGTGATCAACGCCCTGGAGTGCAAGGCGTGCGAGAGGTGCATCATCGCCTGCCCCACCAACGTCCTCGCCCTGGGAGAGGAGCTGAACGCTCGGGGATACCATTACGCGATCTATTCGGGGGAGGGGTGCATCGGCTGCGGGAACTGCTACTACACCTGCCCGGAGCCCTTCGCCATCGAGGTCCACATACCGTCAAAGGAGAAGTTCGAGGAGGAGGGATAGATGCCAGCCCAGCTAGTTGATGGAAACAGCGCCGTGATCGTCGGGGCGATGTATGCGGGATGCGACTGCTACTTCGGCTACCCCATAACCCCGGCGAGCGAGATCCTCCACGAGGCCTCAAAGTACTTCCCAAAGGTGGGGAGAAAGTTTGTCCAGGCGGAGTCGGAGGAGGCGGCGATAAACATGGTCTACGGGGCGGCGGCCGCCGGCCACCGGGTCCTCGCCGCCTCCTCCGGCCCCGGGATGAGCCTCAAGCAGGAGGGGATATCCTACATCGCGGGGGCTGAGCTTCCTTGCGTCATCGTCGACATCGCCCGGGCCGGTCCGGGGCTGGGGAACATCGGGCCGGAGCAGTCCGACTACAACCAGGCGGTGAAGGGCGGGGGGCACGGATGCTACAGGAACCTCGTCCTCGCCCCCAACTCCGTCCAGGAGATGTGCGACTTCACCATCAAGGCCTTCGACCTCGCCTTCAAGTACCGAAACCCGGCGGTCATCCTCGCCGACGGGGTCCTCGGCCACATGGTGGAGCTCCTCACCTTTCCGAAGAGGGCGATCGAGCCGGTGATCGACGACTCCTGGGCCGTCCGGGGGAATAAAGAGACGCGAGGAAACCTGGTCACCTCCATCGACCTCGACTTCAGGGAGCTGGAGGAGCACAACCTCCGGCTCCAGGCGAAGTACGACCGGATCCGGGAGGAGGAGGTCGAGTACGAGCTTTACAGGTGCGAGGACGCCGAGGTGGTCCTCGTCTCCTACGGGATCAGCAGCCGGATCGCCAAGTCCGCCGTCGATGCCGCCCGGAGAGAGGGGATAGCAGCCGGCCTCTTCAGGCCCATATCCCTCTTCCCCTTCCCCTCCCGGGAGCTGAGGGCCTTTGCCGATAGAGGCTCTCGATTCATATCCGTCGAGATGAGCGACGGTCAGATGCGAGAGGACATCCGCCTCGCTACAGGCTGCCGGGAGGTAGCCCTCGTATCGAGGTATGGAGGAAACCTCATCCAGCGCCATCAGATCCTCGAGAAGATCAGGGAGGTGGCCTAGAATGGCCGCGAAGGAGAAGGTCATCGGACCTCTGGGATTCTACAGCACCTTTGAGAGGAAGGGGGGCTCCGCCCCCACCGCCACCCATTACTGTCCGGGGTGCGGCCACGGGATACTCCACAAGATCATAGCCGACACCATGGCGGAGCTCGATATCCAGGACCGGTGCGTCGTCATGAGCCCCGTCGGATGCTCGGTCTTCGCCTACTACTACCTCGACTGCGGCCACGTCCAGGCTGCCCACGGGAGGGCTCCGGCGATCGCTACAGGGCTGTCAAGGGCCGAGGACGACGCCATCCTCATCTCCTACCAGGGGGACGGGGACCTAGCCTCCATCGGCCTCAACGAGACGGTCCAGGCCGCTAACCGGGGGGAGAAGATGGCGGTCTTCTTCGTCAACAACACCGTCTACGGGATGACCGGAGGACAGATGGCCCCGACGACTCTGGTGGGGGAGGTGACGGCGACGACCCCCGCGGGGAGGGACCCCCGGGACTCCGGATATCCGATCCACCTCTGCGAGCTCCTCGACACCCTCCGGGCCCCCGTCTTCATCGAGCGGGTCTCCCTCTCGAACATAAATCACATAAGAAGGGCCCGGCGGGCGGTCAGAAGGGCTCTTGAGATCCAGCGGGATAAGAAGGGGTACGCCTTCGTCGAGTTCCTCTCCCCCTGCCCCACCATCCTGAGGATGGACGCTAGGGGGATCGAGCGGTTCATCAACGAGGAGATGGAGCGGGAGTTCCCCCTGAAGAGGTTCCGGGACCTATCGAGCGAGACGGAGCCGATCGAGAGGAGGGAGTCCGACTTCACCAAAGCCGCCCTCGACCGGATCTTCGGCCTCGCCGGGGAGGTGGAGGTGGAGGTCCTGCCAGACCCCGCCTTCGAGACGAAGGGGGTGAAGATCGCGGGCTTCGGAGGCCAGGGGGTCCTCAGCATGGGACTCGCCCTCGCCCAGGCGGCGTACCGATCAGGCCGCTTCGTCTCCTGGTACCCCGACTACGGCCCGGAGCAGAGGGGGGGGACCTCGAACTGCTCCGTCGTCATCTCCGGCGAGAGGGTAGGCTCGCCGGTGGTCGACCGGCCCGACATCCTCGTCGCCTTCAACCGGCCGTCCCTGGAGAAGTTCGCCGCCGACGTCCCGAAGGGGGGCCTCATCCTCTACGACGCCCTCGCCGGAGCCTTCGAGCCTCCGGAGGGGGTCACCGCCATCCCCGTCCCGGCGACGGAGATAGCCCTCTCCCGAGGGGTGGAGCAGGCGACCAACACCGCCATGTTCGGGGCCCTGATGGAGAGGGGAAACCTGGGGCTTCCCCGGGAGGCCTTCGGCGGGGCTTTCGAGAGGACCTTCGCCAAGAAGCCGAAGCTGATACCCCTCAACCTGGAGATCCTGGAGGCGGGGGCTATGAGCGTCAGGCCGGATCTCTGAAGTAGCCGTAGATCCGCCGCCCGACCGAGAAGCCCCTTTCTGGAGGGGTTCCAGGGCGGGCGGATATCTCTTCTTCATCCTCCTCCTCCGCCGGATCGGCGCCGGAGGAGGGCCGACGGACCTCCCCGAGAGGGGAGGATCGGCGTCCTCTGCCACCAAGGAGGAACGGCAGGGGATCTGAGGGGCGGTCGCTCCGCCGGCGAGTACCAAAAAATACAAATATGACCGACGCCTAACTATGATTACTTCAAGCAATGAAGGGGTGAGACCATAAAGAAATTTGCTGCGCTATTAGTCTTGGTGGCGGCTTTCTTCGCCGTCCCAGCCATGGCAGACTGTACCGGGCCTGACTGCCTCTGTGGCTTCCAGGCTGTGGACTTCTCCTTGGGCGACTGGCCTGCTAACGCGAACGTGAAGCTCGTCAGCTCAGGAGAGCAGCGTGCCTTTGCCTTTTGGAATGGACAGGCCTTCAACGATCTGAAGGTTGAGAACGACCAGAATGCAGGAATGCTGTATCAGGAAGGCTTCCCGAAGCCGGCGTGTGCCTCCACTTTGGGCACCTGTACCGCCGCGGACCAGATGGGATGGGATACCAGGGTCGTAAACATAGAGAGAGTCTCCTCTGGTAACCAGTTCGCTACCGCCACCGGTGGAGCGATCGCCAGAAACAGCATATCCGTTTGCGCTACCCAGGGCGCTGCTGCGGGCTGTGATTGCTGCGACTGTGATACATTCATCGCCCAATAGGATACAATGGAGATAAAATGGCAGCTCATCAGCCTGGCGCTGATGAGCATGCTTCTCATTTTTGGTTCTTCTGCCGCTGTAGATTGGGACGCTTCGATAGCGGAGCGGGAATATCCAGACTCCTTAAACCGGGTTAGGAATTATCACGATGACTTCGCCAGGGGCGGCACCTCCGCCAAGCTCGGAACCACGATCCTGAGCGATTTGACCAACGGCAGCACCATCGGCACCTCCACCATCCAGGATCTGACCGGCTTCTCCATCTTCGACGATGATGAAGATGATGAGACCTTCCAGGGCGTCGTGGCCATCAACACCGAAAGGGGAAGGACCGTCACCGGCCGGGGAGAGTTCGGATCGGTCCCGACGGACGTCAACTACATGGACATCGACGTCAGAAACATCATCGTCATATCCATTAACACCGCCAGGGGCGGAAACGCCATCGCGACCTCCGAGATCGTCATCAAGCCGACCCAGCAGTCAGGCTTCCGGTAGACCCGACGCCGCCGCAGGATCTTCTAGTCTTCCTCTTATAGCATCCCTTCTGCGCGGGAGAGCCTCTGCCTCCTGATGAGGGGCCTTTCGCCTCGTCTTATTTCGACCGGAGGCGTCTGTCGTCCGCCTCGGAAGGAGCGGTGATGAGATGCGATCTCATTTATTTCCCGGATCGCCGCACCCGTCCTCTACCGCCCTCCTGAGGGCCCGACCGAGGGCGGTGGCGAGGGCCTCCACCTTCTGCCAGTCGTCGCCTCCCGAGGCCCTCAGATGGAGGGTGAGCCCGCCGTTGTAGGCGAGGGTTCTCATGAAGTGGCCGAGGTTCTCAAGGTCCATCCCCTCCAGGGATCGCCGAGATATGTCGACCTCCTCCCGGTAACCCGTTGCCCCGAACCTGACGGCGGCGAAGGCGAGGGCCTCGCCGGAGGGGACGGAAGAGCTCCCGATCCCCGCCACCGCCACCTGGGCCAGGGCCTGGCCGAAGGAGATGGCGACGTCCTCGACGGTGTGGTGGTCTCCTGTCGGGAGGTCCCCTGAGGCCCTCACCCGGAGGTCGAACCCCGATCCCCTCGCCAGGAGCCTGAGGATCTCGTCGAGGAGGCGGACCCCCGTCTCCACCTCTGACGACCCCGACCCCTCGAGGTCGATGGAGACCTCGACCTTCGTCTCCGCGGTATCTCGCCTGAATGAAGCGCGCATGGTGAGGGGTCTATCCGAAGATATTTTAACTTATTCTGAGGAGCCGCCCCGGAACCCGGAAGTTCGGTGGATGTCGGGGCCCGAGATCTACCCCGGGGGATGGGACGGATCGAAGCCCTTATGTACCCCTGGATCATGTCGTTCCGTTCCAAAGGTTATCGATATGATAGATAAGAGCAAAATACAAGAAATTTTGGATGAGTATGACACAAAAGAGCTAACTATAGCTACAGTGTGCTCTCATAGCAGCCTCCAGATATTTCATGGGGCTCGCCAGAAGGGGTTCAGGACCCTGGGAATATGCCTCGGCAGGCCTCCTAAGTTCTACGACGCCTTCCCCCTGGCCAAGCCCGACACCTTCCTCAGCCTCGATAGCTACGGGGCCCTCCTGGGGGAGAGCGACCGGCTCGTCGAGGAGAACGCCATCGTCGTCCCCCACGGCTCCCTGGTGGAGTACCTGGGGACGGAGAGGTTCGAGGAGATGCCGGTCCCGACCTTCGGCAACCGGAGGTCCCTAGCCTGGGAGAGCGACCGGGAGATGGAGCGGGAGTGGCTCCTCAAGGCGGGGATCGACCTCCCTCGGAGGTTTGCGACCCCCGAGGAGATCGACAGGCCCGTCATCGTCAAGTACCACGGCGCCAAGGGCGGCAAGGGCTTCTTCATATCCAAGAGCAAGGGCGAATACCTGAGCAAGGTCGACGCCACCCAGCGGCACACCATCCAGGAGTTCATCCTGGGAACCCGGTACTACATCCACTACTTCTACTCGCCGATCCGGTCCCACGGCTACACCCTGAGCAAGGGGACCCTGGAGATGCTGGGGATCGACCGGCGGGTCGAGAGCAACGCCGACGAGATCTTCAGGATCGGCTCCATGGACGAGCTGGAGGCGGCGGGGATATTTCCAAGCTTCGTCGTCACCGGGAACATACCCCTCGTCCTGAGGGAGTCCCTCCTCCCCAAGGCCTTCGACCTGGGGGAGAGGGTCGTCGAGGCGTCTTTAGATCTCTTCGGAGGGATGATAGGCCCCTTCTGCCTGGAGACGATCGTCACCGACGACCTGAAGTTCAAGGTCTTCGAGATCTCAGCCCGGATCGTCGCCGGGACGAACGTCTTCATCAGCGGCTCCCCCTACTCCGACCTGATCGAGAGGGACCTCTCCAACGGGAAGAGGATAGCCCAGGAGATCAGCCTCGCCAGGGACCAGGGGAGGCTCTCGGAGATCATAAGCTAGCGGGCGAGGGCAAAGTTTTATTATCTTCCCCCCGCCTGACCTTTTCCCTTATATGGCAGGTCTCTTCGACACGTATAAAGACGCCACCGCCCTCCAGTGCTCCTTCGTCGAGAAGCTGACGAGGCTGGACCTGGAGAGCGTAAACGGCTTCGCCGATTCGCTGGCGTCGTTTTTGAGGTCAAAGGACGAGAAGAACTTCGTCTACGGCCTCGCGGCGGGGAGGAGCGCCCTCTCCCTCTACAGCTTCCTCCAGCTCCTCTACAACCACTTCAACGCCTTCCCCTGCACCATGGAGGACCCGGTCCAGAAGCACTTCCGGAGCACCAGGAAGAACCTGGGGATCGCGGTCTCGGGGTCGGGGGAGACCCCAGCAGTGAACAAGTACATCGAGGACATAATAAACCAGGGGGGGGATATCACCCTGATCACCGCCAACGAGGATGGCACCGCCCATCAGCTGGTGGAGAGGTACGAGAACGGATCGGTCCTGGTGATCAAGGGGAAGACGAAGTACGACCTGGACCTGACCAGGACCTCTAAGCTCTCTCCCATGGGGACGGAGTTCGAGCTGGAGGTCCTCGCCTTCCTCAACGCCGTCTTCAAGGAGGTCCAAAGCAGGATCGAAGGCGAGGAGAGCGGAGACTGCCAGAGGTATCTCTCCACCATCAAGGACTTTGCAGGCCAGTGCCATCTCATCTCAAAGGTGGACGAGGGGAGGCTCACCAGGTGGTTTGAGAGGCTCTTCCCCCGGAACGGCAGGTACATCATCGGCGGCGTGGGGAGGTCGGGGCTGGTGGCCCGGGCCTTCGAGATGAGGTTCACCCACCTCAACAAGACCAGCTACTGGGAGAGGGACTTCAACACCCCCAGCTTTCAGATCGGGGACGTCTACGTCCCCATCACCGGAAGCGGGAACACCTACGAGTGCCTCGAAGGGGTGAGGAGCGCCTTCAAGAGGGGGGCGGACGTCCTTCCTATCACGACTAACCCCACCTCGGAGCTGGTGGAGCTGATGGCCGAGAGGGGGAGGGAGGAGGATATCGCCTTCATACCCGTCTCCGAGGAGTACCTCGACCAGATCTGCGGAAGCAGGAGGACGACGAGCTGGCTCGTCTCGGAGTACAGCATGCACAGGTACCCGATATTCGAGATCAACGCCTCGATCTTCACCAACAGCGTCGTCGCCGTCGGCGCCGAGTTCCTGGGGATAGAAGAGGCGGGGATGAAAAGGCTCCACGCATGAAGAAGATCCTGGCGATCTCCGACACCCATCTCCAGGAGGGGGCGGGGGTGCCCAAGCCCCTCATCGACCTCTCGGGGGAGGCAGACCTGGTCCTCCACGCCGGGGACTTCGTCAGCCTCGAGGCGTACGAGGCCTTCCGAGACCTCGTCCCCTTCGAGGCGGTCTCGGGCAACTCCGACGATCCGGCGGTGGCGGCCCTCCTTCCTCAGAGGAGAGTGGTGGAGGTGGAGGAGGTGAGGATCGGCCTCGTCCACCGGCCCTCCTTCTCCGCCGACCTCCTGGGCGCCGACCTCCTGGCGAGGGAGATGGAGGCGGACGCCCTCGTCTTCGGCCACCTCCACAGGCCCCTCCTGGAGGGGGGAGACCGCCTCCTCATCTGCCCCGGAAGCCCCACGGAGCCCCGCCTATCGCCGCCGGCGGTGGCGGTGCTGGAGGTGGAGGGGGGGGAAGTCCGGGGGAGGATCGTCCCCCTGGGAAGGCCGGTCTGCGGCTACTTCAAGTTCGCGGAGGACCTCGCGGAGAGGTCGGTCCGGAGGAGCGGATAAAGACCCCAGCCCTCGCGGAGCGCCCCCCTCCGGCGATCGGCCCGAAACCCAAGAACCATTTCAGTTCCCCTTCTACTTCCGCCACCGATGGAAGGCCTCCAGGTCGTCGATGGCGATCCAGCCCGAGGCCCCCTCATCCCCATCGCCGACGGAGACCAGGAAGCGGAATTCTATGACGTTCCCGATCTCCTCGCAGATCCCCTCCGCCCCAGCCCCCCCGAACTCCTCGTATCGAGCCTCCATCCGGGCCCATTCCCCCGGGACTGCGCCCTCATCCCATAGGCGGCGATAGAGGCTGCCGTTTCCGTCGACGATCATCACCTCGAAGGCGGTGGGGTCTCCGCCGCCCCGGAAGTGGAAGGATAGGCCATCGGTTCCGGCGAGGTTGAGGCCGCCCTCCCCTGCCGTCGACGAGAAGACCTTGGCGATTCCAGCCACCCCTCCAGGGGAGAGGTCGAAGGAGATCCTGGTGGCGTCATCCACCACCCCCGGGACCGCCCTGATCCCCGAGATGGCAGAGCCCCTGCCGTCCTCGTAGGTGCTCCACCCCCCGGCCATAGAGTCGATGGCGAGGGGGGAGAGGACCGTGACGTCCAGAGAGGAGCTGACAGAACCTGCAAAGTTTCGGCCGGTGAGGGTGTAGGTGACGTTCTCCCGAGGCGCCGATCTCACCTCCCCCCGAAGGGGGACGGGGCCCACCCCCGGCCCCATATCGGCCTCCGTGGCGTTCTCGACGGACCATCGGAGGGTCACCTCCTCGCCCAGATCCAGGATGGAGGCATCCGCCTCGAAGAGCTCAATCTCGGGGAGAGGCCGGGTGGTGAAGGTCCATACCTCTCCCGGGGCCCGCTTTTTGATCCGGTTCTCGGCCACCACCTGCCATTGGTAGGCGGTGCCGGGGGCGAGGGGGGCCGTCAGGTTGATGGATAGGCTCTCCATCTCCCGGCCGCCGCGGGCCCTCCCCACCGGCGTCATATCCTCGCCGGCGGCCCCGAGAAGGAGATGGTAATCGATCCGGGAGTTGGGGTCAAGACCTATTGACGACAGGACCGGCGTCTCCGGACCCCCCCCGACCCACCAGAGAGGGGGGGATAGCCCTATGCCGGCGGTCTTCTCCGGGGGGCAGGGGGTCCCCGGCTCAGAGGGGGCCGGCGCCAGGGCGTACCCCAGGAGGAGGAAGAAAAGAATCGCCACGATCCCCCACCTCGACCGCCTCCCCTGAAGTAGCCCGTCTACCTTCTCGGCGGCCGCCATGAGGGCTTCAAAGGAGCCGTCGATGAGGCCGGTCATACCTCGTCCTCCATCCTGACCATCTCCTCCGGTCTCCTCTGATCAGATCGGCCTCGGAGGGGTATATACTTTCCCGGCCACGGCGGCGGGATCTGACCCGCGATCCCCCCCCGACAAAGCCGCGGGAGGGGTACGATCCTGAGGAAGAGCGGGGCGGGACTCCATCGGGGATGTATTTTATATCTCCGGATCCATATCTCCATGATCTAATGCCGGTGGCTGGAGAGAATTGAGCTTCATTCGATGGGATCTGAAGGTGGCCCTTATAATCCTGTATCTGGTGGTCATCTCGGGCACGTCTAGCGGAACCGAGGTGAACGACCTCTGGCTCCTCATATCCAGCTACGAGGACATCGGGATCACCGTCAACGACCTCGCCTTCTTCCTCGCGACCCACGGATACAACTCCACCCCCATGAGGAGCTACGTGACGGTGACCTTCTCCGACGGCGAAAAGGCCTACCTCACCCCCAACGGCGCAGCTCCCAGGCTCGCTGACCTCTGGTCGGAGCCGCCGACCCCCACGGGGCCGGTGAGGGTGATCCTCCCCGACGCCATCCAGAGGAACGCGACGTTTGAGAAGACCGGTAACAGCAAGTTCATTCGAGATGTGACGAGGCAGGTGATCTTTCCTGTGACGCCCCTGGGGATGTGTTACGACGGATCGAAGAAGCTGGCCGATACCTATGAAAGTTTCAATTATAGAGTAAGATATATGTACGATCCGAGCGAATGGGATTGGCAGGGGCACCTCTGGATCCTAGTCGAAGATGGCGACCGGCCAGACTTATGGATAGCCGTGGACAGCTACTACGGCGTCATGACGGATTATGAATATTACACCGCTCCGTACAGCTTCGAGGGGTTTGAGCACCTCGACGCGATAAACCCGGAATGGAGATTGGGATGATCTTTACCCACAGAAGCTCAGTACTGCAGTCAAAAAGGGCCACAGATTAAGCGAGATGTCGATATGATTGAAATCCGGATCGGGATCATCAGGTCGCTCGATTTTATCTTAGCGATATTGCTCATCCTCTCCCTCTGCGGCGAAGGCTCGATGGACGACAGGATATCCGATAGGTGCGACCTCAGGTCCGCCGACCTCTCGGGCCGAGACCTGGTGGGGGCCCATCTGAACCAGTCAGATCTCTCCGGCGCCGACCTCTCGGGAGCAGACCTCAGGGACGCATACCTCAGGTCCACATGGCTCCTCGGCGCAAACCTCAAGAAGGCCAACCTAGCCGGGGCGGACCTCTCCGGCGCAGACCTCTCGGAGGCGGACCTCTCGGAGGTGGACCTCTCAGAGGCGAAGCTCTGGGGGGCGAAGATATCGGGGGCGAGCCTCGTCGACGCCACCCTCACCAAGGCCGATCTGACGAGGACGGACATCACCGATGCCGACCTCACCGGGGCGGAGATGACGAACGCCCGGCTCTTCCGGGCAGACCTCACCGGAGCGACGATGACCGGAGTTTACCTGATCGGCGGCAACTTCGTCGGAGCCCACATGAACTGGGCGGAGATGAGAGGAAGCTACCTCAACCGCGGCCAGTTCTCCAGGGCCGAGTTCTACGGGACCGACCTCTCCGGCTCCGACCTCTCCGACTCCGACTTCTCGAGGGCATACCTGATGCGGGCAAACCTCAGCGACGCGAACCTTAACTGGGCCCTCTTCGCCTACGCCGACCTGACGGAGGCGAAGCTATCTCGTTCTACCCTCCGGGGAACGAAGCTATCCTACGCGGACTTGACCGGCGCCGACCTCTCGGGGGCCGACCTGACCGACGCCGACCTCACCGCCATCCGGCTTATAAAGTCGAACCTAAGCAACACCAAGATGGGCCGGGCTTACCTCCAGGGGCTCGACCTCCGGGGGGTGGACCTATCGGGGGCTTATCTGAGGGATGCCACCATCGACAGGACCTACCTCACCGACGCCAACCTGACGGGGGCCGACCTCCGGGGCGCCACCCTCTCGTCGGTGGAGATGACGGGGGCGGACCTCGCGGGGGCGAACCTCATCCGGGCGAAGGTCGACCAGTTCACCCTAGTATCCCTCTCGAAGGCGAATCTGGAGGGGACCCTCTTGGACGAAGAGCTGAAGAGGGATATAGAGGCTATAAAGTGAGAGGGGGGCCCCGCCTTAGGGGCCCTTCCCCCATCCGATCCTACCGGCCGAGGATGACGTGGTAGTCAACGAAGGGCCTGTGGTCCAGGGTGATCAGACCCCTATGGCCACGGATCTCGTAGGGCTCCGCGCAGACCATCGTTCCGATCATCTCACGGCACTCGAAGTCGCTGTAGTAGTTGCCGGCCCACCGGTTGCCGCCGTTGTCCCGCCCATTGAACTTCTTGTTGTCGATCAGGCCGTTGGACATGACGAGGTTGAACTCCCCATCGAAGAGGTATATCCCTCCAAGCCCCGAGTTCTGGATCAGGTTCGAGAGGAAGAGGTTCTGGGCGCTCTGATCCAGAACCTGGATCCCGTACTCGCCGCTCCCCAGGATGTCGTTGTCTGAGACGATCGTCCCCGTCGATCTGATGATGTGGACCCCGTCGGCGGCGCTATTCGGGATCCTGTTGGACCAGATGTTGCTGTTGTCGCATCTGAAGAGGCGAATCCCGTCCCTCGTGCTGTTGACGATCTCGTTCTTCGAGACGACGACGTTATCGACCACCTCCAGACTCAAGCCGAAGCCGCTGTCTATTATCCTGTTCTCTACGATGGAGTTGTCGGAGGAGTACCGGATGATGAGGGCGGTCGAGTGGTTATCGATCTCGTTCGCCTGGACGAAGTTTGAGTCGCTCTCGTCGAATACGATGCCGTATCTCTTGTTCTCCGATAAGTTGTTGTAGATCACCATGTTCCGTTTGCTATCCAGCCGGAGGGATATGCCGCTCTCCCGATTGCTCCGGACGACGTTATGGGAGATGGTGTTGTAGCTCGCCCCGAGGATCGAGATGCCGTCGAGGTCGTTGTTCAATACGGAGTTCCAGGCCATGACGTTGTTGTCGCCTGAATCGACGTTGATCCCCATCCCGTCGCACCCCTCGATGGCGTTCGAGGCTATCATGATGCTGAAGGACCGGTAGATGTCGATCCCGCTATTCATGCAGTCCCGGATCCGATTTCCGACCAAGATGTTGTTGTTGGAATCCACCAGGTACACCCCGTTGTCGGCGTTGCTGTGGATCGAGTTGGAGGTGAGCTCGCTGCCGGTGGAGGAGGCTATGGTGACGCCGTCGGCGCCGTTCCCCCAGATATCGCTGTTTGAGACCCAGTTGTCATGGGATCTCTCGATGAAGACTCCGTACCCGTTATTGCTGATGTTGTTCTTTGCGATGCGGCTCTCGTTCACCCCGGCGAGCCGGATCCCCGCCTTGAAGTTGTCATGGATCCGGTTGTTAGAGATCAGATGATCCGAGGAGTTCAGGACGCAGATGCCGTGGCTCGTTGAGCCGTATATGGTGTTGTTCATGATCCTGGAGCCGTCCGAGAGGACGAGGACCGACCCCGAATTGCAGGAGTCGTTGGTGCATCCGCCGATGATGAAACCGTCCAGGACGACGCCGCTCGCATTTATAGTTATGATGGGGGAGGTCGCATTGCAGCCCTCGACGAGGGGCATCCCCTCTCCCCGGAGAGTGATGGGCCGATCGACGACGAGGTTCTCCCCGTAAGTGCCGTTCAGGACGACTATCTCGTCGCCGATCTCGGAAGCGTCTATGGCGTCCTGGATCTTCCAGAAGTCCTTGGTGCCAGAGCTGTCGACCTGGAGGGCTCCGGCTCCGGGGCCGACCAGGATCAGGATCAGCAATACCGCTGTTGGCCATCTGTACATGAGAATCACTCACCCTTATGGTCAGTCGCTCTTTATCAGTCTGCTCATTTCAGTTCAAATATGAGATTATATTTTTAGGATTTCCGGCGATGGGGGATTGGGGGGCTTCTGCCCCCCCCCGGCTCATCTCCCCAGGGCGACGTTGGGGTCGCTGAAGGCCCTCCGGTCGAGGGTGACCGCCCCCCTCTGGCCGCGGACCTCGAAGGGCTCGGTGCATAGAACCTGCCAGAATGTCTCCTCGCACTGATGATCGCTGTAGTAGTTCCCGTCCCACAGGTTGCCGCCATTATCCCAGCCGTTGAACTTCTTGTTATCGATCAGGGCGTTGAAGGAGGCGAGGTTGAACTCCCCCTCGAAGAGGTAGATTCCGCCCAGGGCCGAGTCCTGGATCAGGTTTGCCAAGAGGAGGTTCTGGGTGCTCTGATCCAGGATCTGGACGCCGTACTCGCCGCTCCTCAGGATGTCGTTGTCCGATACGATCGTCGCCGTCGATCGGATTATGTGGATCCCGTCGGCGGCGCTGTCCAGGATCCTGTTCGCCCATATCTTGCTGTGGTCGCATCTATTGAGGCTGATGCCGTCTCTTGAGCTGTTCGCGATCTCGTTCTTCGAGACGACCACGTTATCGACCATCTCCAGACTCAAGCCGAAGCCGTTATCCCGGACGACGTTCTCGACGACGGAGTTCCCGGCGGAGTATCTCATGACGATGCCGTTGGTGTTGTGGTGGATCTGGTTCTCCTGGACGGAGTTCAGGTTGCTCTCGTCCAAGATCAGGCCGTACCTCTTGTTCTCCGATATGGTGTTGTTCGCTATCATGCTGTTTCTGCTATCCCGGCGGAGGGAGATGCCGTTGTCCCGGTTCTTCTCGACGACGTTGTTGGAGATGGTGCTGTGGTCAGATCCGAGGATGGAAACCCCGTTGATGTCGTTGGCTGATAGGAAGTTCCGGTTGACGACGATGTTGTCCGTCTCGTCGAGGTTGATCCCCATCTCGCCGCACCTCTCGATGGTGTTGAAGACGATCAGAGTGCTGAAGGACCTCACGACGTCGATCCCGCTATTTCTGCAGTCCTGGATGGTGTTTGCCACGATTATGTTGTTCTTCGAATCGAGGTGGTATACCCCGTTCTCAGAGTTGTTGTGGATCTCGTTTCCGGTGATCTGCTGGCCTGAAGAGGCGACGATGGCGATTCCATCGGCACCGTTGGCACTGATATCGTTATATGCGATCACAGCCCCCTCGGATGCCTCGATGTAGATTCCGTATCCGTTCCCGCGGATCTCGTTATCGGAGATCTGGCTCGAGTTCGCCCCGGCGAGCTGGATCCCGGCCCTGAAGTTGTCGTGGATCCGGTTCTTAGAGATCAGGTGACCCGATGAGTTGAGGAGAGAGATGCCGTGGCTCATTGAGCCGTATATGGTGTTGTTCAGGATCTTGCAGCCGTCCGAGAGGACGCTGACCGAGGCTGAATCGCAGGAGTCGTTGGTGCATCCGGCGATGATAAAACCGTCCAGGACGACGCCGCTCGCATTTATAGTTATGACGGGGGAGGTCGCATTGCAGCCCTCGACGAGGGGCATCCCCTCTCCCCGCAGGGTGATGGGCCAATCGACGACGAGGCTCTCCGCATAAGTGCCATTTTTGACGACTATCTCGTCGCCCGCCTCGGAGGCGTCTATGGCGTCCTGGATCTTCGAGAAGTCCTTGGTGCCAGAGCCGTCGACCTGGAGGGCTCCGGCTCCGAAGTCGACGAGGATCAGGATAAGGATTATCGGAGTTTGCCATCGGATCATGATAATCACTCACCCTTATGGTCAGTAACTCTTTATTAATTTACTCATATTCCTGGTGACACAAGAAACCGGCATCTTATGGATTTGAGGGCGTGAGCCGCCCCGGCCCACCACCACCGGACCGCTTCATGGGAGGCCTTCTGCTGGGCCCCTTCATAATGCTCTGCCGCCATTTTTGGGCTTGGGAGGAGAGACGGCGGAGAGAAGTCGATCCGCACCAGGAGGATGTGATGCCCACGAAGGGCGGAAAAAAGGTCATCCCCCGGCTCGGGGATGGTCGCCTCGCCGCCCCTCTAAAGCCACCATTATGACCAGGTGCCTTCAGCTTCGGTGGCATTGGCCTCTATATCGTCGATGACGGTGATCGTGGCATTGATCCCGTCTTCGCCTTCACCGCATTCGGGACACTCCTCCGGGGCGGCCGCTTCTGGCAGCTCTGATGCGTCCTGGACCCCGGACCTGGCCATCTCCACCAGCTGGATCGTGGTGACGAAGGTGGCATTCTGGGAGATGGCGTAATCCATGAACCTATTGAGGGCATCCAGATACTCTCCGGAGCCGGAGACGGTGTTGGTCAGGCTCACCACCATCGGCTCGTCTTTTCCCTCGATCTCATCGAACTTGCCGACGAGGGCGGCGTACCACTCATCTCCATCCATTCCGGCATCGGAGAAGCTGCCGTCATGGAGGACGACCCGATCCCCCGATAGGTCGAGGGTGCTCACCGGGACGGCGAGGAAGTTGTGCCCCTCCACCGGGTAGGGCCAGACATCGTTCTCATGGCCGGGCTCGAAGAGAAGCCCTGCCTGGAATCCGGCACTGTACTCGATCTCTAGGAGGTCCAGGGCATCGTACGTATCCTCATTCTGATCGAAGGACTGGGGCATGAAGCCCCTCGCGTTTATGACGTTGGTCCCGCAGACGACGGTGGACTCGACGTACCTCTTGGAGGTCTCTAACAGCCGGCTCTGCTCCAGATAGGAGAGGTCGCTGAGCTTCTCATCGGAGTGCTTGCCGGACATGGCGAACTCGAACTCCGACTCGAGGCCCATGCGGGTGAGCCGGATTCGGCCCCTAGTGTCTATGAAATCTTGGGTAGAGAAGATCGTGGCGACGAGGTCTCTGCTGGATATATTGGTGTAAAGATTTACAAGTCCAATCTCCCCAGCTTTCTTCTCCTCCGCCGTCGCCTCTGGCGGGACGCCAGCCGTGATCATCAGGTTGACTATCGTCGGCTGGTCCGACGCTTGCGCCGAGCCGAAGATTGCGATGATGGATACAAGGGCTATCAATGTGGATGCCAATCGGACTGCCATAGTTCATTCACCTCATCCGTCGATGACTGCAAACGTATCTTAACCTCATCATACGATACGATACTACAAAAACTCTTCGAGGGATGGCTATATAATTCATCGAAGCGATATCCTTATTTAGGAAAGGAGCGCCTCTTAAAAAGTCGGTGGGCAATATTGCCCGGAGATGAGAGGTGCGGGATAGGAGCCGGAGGGATGGCTTCTACCATCCGATTCTGGAGGGATGAGAGGTGAAGAAGATGCGTCTTAGGATAGAGATCTGGGCCCTGGTCATAGTGGGCGCCATTGCCCTGGCGGCGCCCTCTGCAGGTGTGGCGGTCCCAAGCTGTACGCCCAGCAGCTGGGCGAATGTATTCGTCAACCAACACGTGGAGCTCCAAGCGGATCCCGATGACAGTACCACCTACTTTTACGATTGGTCAGCGTCTTCAGGAGTGACGTTTCTCGATCCTCCTGGGGTAGTAGATAACACCAAATCAGCGATTACGTCGCCCGCCACGGCTGGAGATTACACGGTGGACGTGATCATAACGAACCAGATGGCACCCGCATGTTCGGCTCAGAACTGTTTTGGTCTGAGGGTGTACGAATGCTGCCCAGATGCTGAAACGGACTATTGTACCAGCAATAAGGATACATGGTGCTGGTACGACTCCTGCGGCACCGCAGCTCCCTTCACCCCGTCCAGATCAATCGGGTTTGAGTGGTACATCAACGGTGCCGAGACCCCCGTCAGCACGGAGCCATGTTACTCCCCCGACTTCCTCAATGATGGATACGATCTGCCATCAAAAGAGGCCCCCACCAAGCCCCAGAAGGTGACGATGAAGATCGTTCAGGATCTGACCGGTTCGGAGTACGGGGCAAAGCATCACTCTGATCCGTATGTGCTTTACGAGTGCGACCTCGAGTTCAACCTCCACTGGGATCCGGAGGGCGAGGTGACGGTATCGGTGGCTTTCAGCTGAAGGCTCCGCCGAAGCTAGCGCGACATTCGGTCGCCAGCTTCAATATTTTTATCATCATATACAGGAAACTAAAAACTCTATTTTTCCGAAGGATATGGTAGAGGACAGAAGAGATGAGACCAGAGATGTGGAGGCAGGCGGCGTGAAGAGTAGATCGATTGCGTACATCTTAGTCATCCTCGGGATCTCTCAGGCCCTGCTGGCGGATGGGCAGTCGAGCTGGGACCCGTGGTGCAACTATCCCGGAGGCTCCTGTACTGCCAATGATATTTCCGTCACCAGGGTCTACCTCGCCCAGAACTCCCCGAGTTCGGTGACCCTCATGGGGACCTTCAGCCTGAATCTGGCCACCGATAGATATTGCCCCTACTCCGTGGTGGACATATACCGAGGGGACGGGGTGACTCCCATAAAATTGAAGCACGTCACCTGGCTTACCACCCTCTCGGGAGGGACGTCCCCCCAGGAGATCCCCCTTGCAACGATAACTCGCCCCCCCGATGAGCCTATAGTGTTAAAAAATATATACGTCCAGTGGTCTGCGAGCAAGTCCACATGCGGCGATAACTGTAACAATTATCAGTCCTCTAAATGCTATAAGGACCCAGGTCCTCTGGTCGTCCCAGCTTCGCTCATCGCCAACTTTTCGGGCTTCAATGTCTGCCTTGGAGGATCGATCCAGTTCACCGACCTGACCACCGGGGGCTACAAGCCCTACGCCTCGTCGGTCTGGACCTTCGGCGACGCCACCACCTACAGCTGCTCTTCAGCCTCTCCCTGCAACCCCCCTCCCAAAACCTACGCCTCTCCAGGAAGATATACGGTCACCCTGAGGGTGACGGACAATAAAGGCGTAGTCTCGACGAAATCCCAGAGCTACTACGTCTGGGCCCCCCCGGTTGCAGACTTCAGCTACGCCCAGGGGTGCGGGTTCGAAGTTCAGTTCTCGGACCTCTCGACGGCAACGCCAACGGCCGACGTCATGCCGACGATCACGGCGCAGAGCTGGGATTTCGACGGCGGCGGCGCTATAGATAGCTCAATGCAGAGCCCCGAGTACACCTTCCCGGCCCCGGGGACCTATCCCGTTCGGCTCACCGTAACGGACTCGCATGGATGCACCGGCTTCATAGTCAAGGATGTCACCGTAAATCCAGCAGTTCAAGCGACGGCAGGATCAAACTCTCCCGTCTGTGAGGGATCGACGATCAACTTGTATGGCGGCCCCGACGGCCTGATCAGCTACTCCTGGACCGGCCCCGAGGGGTTCGCGAGCAGCCTGCAGAACACCACCATCTATCCTGCCACCCTGGCCAACGCTGGGACTTATACGCTGAAGGTCGTCGATGAAGAAGGCTGCGAGACCGAAGCGAAGACGACGGTCCTGGTTCAGAGGAGGCCGGCGGTCTCGGCGGGGGCGGACCTCTACATATGCGAGACGGAAGAGCAGATCCTGATAGCTGGGTCGAATTCGGGTGGTCCTGCCACATACCTCTGGACGACTTCGGGCACAGGCCACTTTGAGCCGGATGGGGGGCTCAGCACCCGCTACCACCCCAGCGATGGGGACAGGGAGGCGGGGAGGGTTAATATCACCCTGACGGCCGTCGGGATTGGCCCCTGCGGCACCTTCAGCACAAGCGATGATATGACGCTATCGATCTTGAAAGTTCCTGAGGCATCGATAAATGTGGCCTTCTGAGGATATGGGCCGAGGAGGACCGATGGAGATGGAAACGAACTCCCTTCTTATGGGAAGTGATCGGATAACTCGCCGTTCTGGGAAGAGAGGGGCGATATCTCCTTTCACCTTCGCATTGCTTCTAATTATATTCCTCCTCTTTCCAGGGGTCTACGCAGAGGTTCCGGCCGCTTATTATGCTGGCGAGACCTATACGTTCACCACCGACTTAGATCCTGATCTTTTCATCTTCGACTGGGAGGCTTCCTGCTGCAGCGATCCTGCCTGCTGTGATGATCCGAGCTGCTGTGGGACAAAAAGCTGCGGCAGCCATGAGGGGGCATCTGGCCACCAGTTCGTATGGACGGCCCCCGATGTGAACTGCCCCACCAACGTCACCGTTTCGGTCCTCGCCGGAGTCAAGGCCTACCCCGCATGTAATGGCCTCGCTCTGATCAACTTAACCATCCAGCCCCAGACCTGCAGCATCACCGTCATCAAGGAGACGGAGCCGTTGGGGGACCCGGAGGCCTTCAACCTCCGCCTCTCATACGGCCCGACCGAGTTCACCCTGGCAGGGGGTGAGGCCGAGACGTTCGGAGGCCTCCCTCCGGGAAGCTACGTCATTGGAGAGGAGGAGGCGTTGGGCTGGGACCTATCCAGCATCGGGGTGGAGGGGGCGGCATCGGCCCAGTACAGCTCCGACGCCACCAGCTGGCACGACGACTTCTCCTCGGGGGACGGTTTCATAAAAGTTACCATCGCCCCTGGAGAGACGGCGAGGGTGAACTTCACCAACATTAAGCTCGGATCCATCGTGGTCGGGAAGGTCACAGAGCCGAAAGGGTCTGGCGAGGTCTTCGAGTTTGAGGCGAGCTACGCCGACCAAAAAATCCTCCTCAAGGACGGCGAGACGAACGCGTCGGTACTTCTGGTGCCTGGAACCTACACCATTGAAGAGATCATCCCCGAGGGCTGGACTCTCGCGGATATAAACGGGGCCGCCTCCATCGAGGGATCAAAAGCCACCGTCAACCTAGGCCCAGGGGAGACGGCGACGGTGAACTTCACCAACATTAAGCTCGGATCCATCGTGGTCGGGAAGGTCACAGAGCAGAAAGGGTCTGGCGAGGTCTTCGAGTTTGCTGCAAGCTACGCCGACCAAAAGATCCTCCTAAAGGATGGCGAGACGAACGCATCGGGACTTCTGGTGCCTGGAACCTACACCATTGAAGAGATCATCCCCGAAGGCTGGACCCTCGCGGATGTAAACGGAGCCGCCTCCATCGAGGGATCTAAAGCCACCGTCGACCTCGGCCCTGGAGAGACGGCGACGGTGAACTTCATAAACAAGAGGGGAGGCTCCGTCGAGGTCACCAAGGTCGTAAACTGGAGCAGCTATCCCTTTGACCATAGGGCGCTCGTTGATACCGGTTTTGAGATCTGCATCGAGAACGAGTCCTGGAAGAGCTGCAAAACCGTGGGCTCCGATGGCGGGGTCCTCGCCTGGAACGACCTCGCTCCGGGAGTCTACAACGTCTCCGAGAAGGAGAACGGCCTCGTCTGGACGGTCACCGTCGAGGGGTCTCCCTTCATCATAGATGGGCTGACTGATGCTGTAAAGCAGGTAATGATCACCAACGAATACACCGATCCTGAGCAGCTCAACCCCGGGTTGGAGGTCACCAAGACGGCGTCACCGACCGCGGGGGTTCCGCATACGGAGGTCACCTTCACCATCGTGGTGAGAAACACCGGGAAAGTCCCCCTGGCCCTCGAGGTGAACGACACCCTCCCCGCGGGGATGAGCTACATCTCCGCCTCCCCAGCCCCCGACAGGGTCATAGAGAACGCCGACGGGACGACGGAGATCTTCTGGGATGGCCTCGGAGCTCTGGGACCCGGGAACGAGACGACGATCCTGGTCGTCGCCGAGATCGGGGAGGATATACCAACGTCCGCCCCGTCGGCGGAGGGGCTGACGGTCCTCGGATCCTCCGACCTCGGCACGGGTGCTGATCTGGCCGGAGAAGAGGTCCTCTGGGTCCAGCAGGTCGGCCGGGGAGGCCTCGCCGATACCATCGAGGGGCTGATCTGGCTGAGGGTGAGGCTGGAGGTGGAGATGGCGAAGATGATCGAGCTATCGAGGAGGTTCGATCCAGGATCGACAGGCGTCGTCTTCGACGAGCGGGAGGGGGACCTTCCGGGAGTTCTCGTCAAAAACTACACCCGCCCCGCCACCGATGAGCGGCTCGTCCTCTTCGTCGACGCCGCGGGAAATATCACCAGATCGGAGTACTACAACCCGGAGATGGACTCGGTCCTCACCTCGGAGTACGGGGCCGACGGCGCCCTCGTCGCCGAGAGCCTCCTATCGGTCTCGATGTTGGAGAGGCTGAGGATAGACTACGATACTCCGGCCCCCGGGTACAGGACCAGGACGGTGACGGACTACAAGACCGGAGACACCCTCATCGAGAGGGTAGACCCGACGGGGGAGGTGATCCAGAGGGACTACCGGAGGACCCCGGGGATCCCCAAGGAGAAGCAGTTCCGGCTCCGAAACGCCGTAACCGCTGCCGGCAGATCTGACCGGGGTGATGTCACCGACTCCGACTACGCCGACGTGACCGTCGCCTACCTCTCGGAGCTGAGGCTGACGAAAGTGGCATCACCGATACCGGCAGCCGTCGGGACCGTCATCACCTATTCCTACGCCGTCGAGAACGTCGGCGGCACCACCATAGCGAACATCACCCTCTTCGACGACCGCCTCGACCGGCTCATCGACCTCAACAGGACGACCCTGAAGCCCGACGAGGCCGCCGGCGGGACCGCCGATTACACCGTCGTCACCGCCGACCTGCCGGGCCCCATCGAGAACAAAGCGACGGTGACCGGCACCGACCCCCAGGGGGACGAGATCGCGGATGAGGATACCGCCACCGTACCCCTCTACGCCTTCGCTGCAGATATCGACCTCATCAAGACCCCCGACAGGACCAACGTGACGGTGGGGGAGGTGGTTACCTACTCCTTCGTCGTCCAGAACGTCGGGATCGCCCCCGTCGAAGGCCTCCTCCTGTACGACGATCGGCTCGACCGCTTCATCGAGCTGAACAGGACAGCCCTGAAGCCCGGCGAGATCGCCGTCGGGACCGCCGATTACACTATCCTCCCCGAAGACATTCCTCGGGTCGTCAACAACGCGACGGTGACGGGGGTGGCGGTAAGCGAGATGGACGATAGCGAGCAGCCCGTCTCCGCCGAGGACTCCGCCGTGGTCAATGTAACCGGGGCGGATAATAAAACGAAGCCACCATCAGACCTCACCGTCACCAAAACCGCCCTCCAGAAGGCCGTGAGGCCGGGGGACGAGGTGACGTACAACATCACCGTCTGCGGCCCGGCGGGGACGCGGGTGAATGTTCGAGACCTATTCGACCGGCCGGTGGAGTTCGTATGTGCCGAGCCCCGGCCGTTGAAGATCGGCGATCGGTGGCAGGAGTGGAATTTGACACTACCTGGTGGAAACAACACCACCTGCGCCACCATCATCCTCCACATCAAGACCCTGAGGAAGGAGTTCACCTTCGAGATGGAGCAGGGGGTCTCCGGGGAGGGGTTCGTCAAGGTCGCGAACGACTACAATACGGAACCGCCATCGTACACCCTCACCAACGTCGTCACGGCCACGGATTTGAACAAAACCAACAATACGGACACGGATACAGAGACCGTCCTCGTCTCCGAGGCCGGTACGGAGCTCTCCACCCGGGAGCACGGCTCCGGGAGATACGACAGCGATGAGGTCCTCCGGATGAGGACCGAGAATAAGTCCATCTCGATGGAGAAGGAGGTCTCCGCCGCCTACGCCCCCACCACCCTCGGCCTCTACAACGGGAGGGTCCTCGATTACTCGTCCCGATGGAGCCAGGAGGCGAGGGCCAAAAACCGCGTCACTGGAGCCTCGATGACCGAATCCTACCGGTACGCCACCTCCATCGACCGGGAGTCGAGGATCTTCCTCGACAGGAACGAGTCGGTGATGGAGATAGACGCCGAGTTCGATGGGGTGGCCCAGTTCGGCTTCTTCAAGATGCCGTCCAACTCCTCCGGCCCGAGATCGAAACCCACCTTCGAGATGGAAGAGAGTTATGCAGGAAGCTTCAAGGTCCTCCAGAGGGTCGACGAGTACGGCCGGGGCGTCTCCTACGAGAAGTCAGCTTCGGGCTCGGGCCTCGTCGTCGGAGATAGAAGAGTAGGGTCATCTCAGAGGTCCTACGAGGCCGGGGCCGGATCCTACGAATCCGAGGAGATCATCGAGACCGGCACCAACTACATCGCCAAGGATATCAACGTCACCAGCGCCCCTGCGTCCCTGAACCTCACCAACTCCACGAATATCAACGCCGCCATGAGATGGAAGGAGGGGATCTACTCCAGGGCGGAGGGGGTGAGCTACATCGGCGAGGAGTACTACTCCATCGACCGGCTCGAACGGGAGGCGACCTTCCGGGGGCTGAACGATCTATCATCGGAGGCCGATTTCTCCGGAGCTGCCCGGTACAGGGTCGTCGTGGCCAACAGGTCCAAAGGGGCCGGCTCTGAGGGGGAGGGGGACCTGCCCCTCATCGATTACGACGAGGTCTACTCCGGGGACTACTCCGTGGCGAGGAAGATCGTCCTCTCCGGCGTCCCCAAGTACGACCACCCCCACCTATCCATATCCAAGATCGGCGAGGCCGATAAGAACTCCAGCCAGGTCAGGTACGCCATCACAGTGACCAACGACGGGAACGCTCCCCTCGAGGATATAACCGTCGAGGACGTATTCCCACCGAGGACCTCGTACATCAGCTCGTCTCTCAGGCCGGAGATAGCCGCCGATAGGGCGGTATGGAGCGTTTCGCCCCTTGGGGCCGGAGGGAGATTCGAGATCGAGCTCGTCCTCGAAGTCATAGAGGACGGCGGATCCCTAGTAAACGTCGTCAAGGCGACGGCCAGCGCCGGGAACGATACCCACCTCACCGCCAGCAACTTCTCCGTCCTGGAGGCGGGGTGGCTATCCTGCTGCCCCGCCGAGATCTTCGCGAGCAAGACCGGGTCCGTCGACCCCGTCCTCGAGAACATCATAACCTACAGGCTGACGGTCCAGAACCTCCAGAACGAGACGGTGGTGGCCAACATCGTCGACACCCTCCCCTCCGGGTTATCCCTCCTCGGGGCTTCAGTCATGCCGGCAGAGTACGACCGGTCCCGGGGTAGGATAAGCTGGGTCATCGCGGACCTGAACCCCCGGGAGGTGAGGACGATCGAGTACCTAGTCGAGGCCCGGACCCGGGGAAGGTTCCTGAACGTCGCGGAGGTCGAGGCGTACACCCTCGGAGGGACGGAGCTTGGGATCGTATCCATCTCCGCCGTCGTCGATGTCGGAGACTTCGAGGAGGCTGAGGAGGTCCCGGCGGGGTGGATGCCCCCGGACTGGGAGCTCAAGTACAGCCCCATGACGTACGATATGACCTGCGAGGGGCCCGGATAGCCGGAGGAGACGGGCCTCTCGAAACCGAGCTGAAGATACCGGAGAGGGAGCAGAAGCCCGAGGAGATGATGACGAAGGTCGAGGTGAAGGGACGGCGTCTCTTTTGGGGGCATCTAGCCCCCCTATAATTATTATTTAAAACCTTTTTCCGTGGTTTTCTGCGGCAAAGTCGCTAAGCTTCCCCCCATTCGACGAGCCCGACCCAAATTTGATATCCAGATATGCTTCGACCACCATTTGCCTGAGGTCTTCTTCGGATTGAACAGGCAAAAAAAGGTTAACTATTAAAGGAGGAAACGAGAAAGCTGTGCTAAAATCTAAGGAGGCGGACTATGAACAGAGTTTTTTGGATCGTGGCAATGGCGGCCCTTCTCGGGACCACCGCGGAGGCGTTCGATCTGACGGGAGACTGGGGGGCGGAAGGCGCGAATATCTACATCCGACAGGTGAACGATACCGTCTGGTGGTACGCCGAGAACTCCGCCGAGGAGCCGACCTGGACGAGCGTCGCCTTCGGGACCGTCGAGGGCGACACGGTGAGCGTGAACTGGGCCGACGTGCCGAAGGGGAACGCCACCATAATGGGAACGGCCGTCCTCAAGGTCTTATCCGAGGATGAGCTTCAGCTGGTGGACCAGACCGGCGGGTTTGGCGGCGAGGACTGGGAGGGGCTCAAGCTTTTGAGGATCAAGAGCGGTTTCTGATCCCAACCCATGGGACGCACCGCTCTTCTATTTATCATCCCATCGCCTGCCCTTTTACAAGCAAGATGCCATCGATGCGACAGGCATCGGATCACAGGACGCACTCGGAGCAGTCCTGGCAGCTGCACTCGATGTTCGTGATCTTCCACTTGAGGGCCCACCGCTTCATCTCCTTGACAATCTCGACGATCTCAAGGCCGCTCTCCGTCAGGGAGTACTCGGCTCTGGCGGGAAAGGAGCGGCCGTCGAACCTCCTCTTCACGAGCCCCTCCCGCTCCAGCTCCTTCAGCCGCGCCGACAGGACCTTCGGGGTGATCCCGGAAAGGCAGCTCTTCAGCTCGCTGAACCTCCTCACGTGCCCCTCGCCCTTGTAGAGCTCCAGAAGGACGAGGAGGGTCCACTTCCGGGCGATGTACCTGACGGTCCTGTTGACGGTGCAGCCTTCCTGCATGGTATCCTCGTAGAAACCTTCTAGCCTATATACGTTGGTATCCTAAGTATATCATGAACGGGTCCAGATGCCCTGCCAGGAGCTAAATCATGAAGGTCGTGGTCCTCTACAACGGCGAGTTCGGGCGAACCCTGATAGGAAACCTGATCAACTTCTCGGGGTTCTGCATATCCTGCGGCGACGGCTGCACCCTCTGCAAGGCCGGCAAGTACAGCCTCGCCGAGGACCTCTTATCCGTCATCGAGATGCCCGACCCCGAGGGCCTCGAAGACTTCATCGACGACGTATCTCCCTACATCCCCGCCGAGATCCCCGAGGCGGATATCGCCATCGTCGTCCACGTCCACCCCGACATCATATTCGGCCTCCTCTCCATCCTGAAAGAAAAAGGGTACAAAGGGATCATTGGAGGGTCCGAGATGCCCAAGGACCTGCCCCTGGGCCTCCGGACCCAGCTGGCCGAGGAGGCGAGAAGGATGGGCCTGGAGGCCGCCTTCGCCAAGCCCTTCTGCGCCCTCAGGCCCGACCCGGCCACCCCTGCCATAAACGCCTTCATGCAGAAGGCCCACTTCGGCGAGCCCGAGATCGAGATCGTAGCTCAGGAGAGCCGGCCGGGAAAGGAGACGATCCTCGCCGCCAACGTCGTCCGCAGCGCCCCGTGCGGATCCACCTGGTACGTGGCCAAGAGGATGGCGGGACTCGAGACCGACCAGCCCGACCTCCGGGAGAGGATAGCCGAGGCCCACCACGCATACCCATGCACCGCCAGCATGGAGCAGGACCCAGAGCTGAAAGACACCATCCTGCACAGGGCGGGATACATCATCCGCGAGGCCGTCGAGGACGCCATAAAGAGGGAAAAGAGGGCGGAGCCGAGGGATTCGGGGACCTTCTCGGGGGCGGCGAGGCCCAGGGCCGAAAGATGAGGTCGATTGGATAGTTTTGATATAGTAAAGATCGAGAATAGAGAGGAAAAGATGGAAGGAGCCTGAAGAATATGGCAAAAGACCTGATGGAGAAGGGAGCGATCCTCCAGAGAGACAAGGAGACCTACGCCATAGCCCCCCACATCGCGGGGGGGATCATCGACCCGGCGAGCCTCAAGAGGATAGCCGAGGTGGCGGAGAAGTACAAGGCTGCAGCCCTGAAGATAACCTCAGCCCAGAGGATAGCCATCGTCGGCCTCAAGCCCGAGGACCTGGACGGCGCCTGGGCGGACCTGGGGATGAAGCCCGGTGCCGCCATCGGCCTCTGCGTCCGGAGCGTCAAGATCTGTCCTGGAACCACCTTCTGCAAGCGGGGCCTCCAGGATTCCGTCGGCGTCGGCCTGAAGCTCGATGAAAAGTACCATGGGATGGAGATGCCCTCCAAGTTCAAGATCGGGGTATCCGGCTGCCCCAACTCCTGCGCCGAGCCCGCCGTCAAGGACCTGGGCCTTATGGGGACCGCCAAAGGATGGACCGTCCTGGTGGGAGGAAACGCCGCAAGAAAGCCCCGGCTCGGGGTCGTCCTGGCTGAAGCGTTATCCGACGAAGAGGCCCTCGCCCTGGTGGAGAAGGTGATCGGCTACTACAAGGCCAACGCCGAGAAACAGAGGCTCGGCGAGTTCATCGAAGAGATCGGATTCGAGAAGTTCAAGGGTGCGGTCCTCTGAGCCCGCAGGAGCAGGAAGGGTCTTACAGGATAGGATGCGGAGAAGGGGCAGAGGGGGGGGGATCGAGACGTCCGGGGTTTCCCACCTCCCATTCGCCCCAGTTTATCCACTTCAATCGACCCATTAGATCTTATATAAAGGAAGCCGGATCCATCGCCTAAGATCACCGGAGATGGTCTTCCATGATGGCGATGGCGCAGTACTTCCCGCACATGGTGCAGCCGTCCGTTCCGCCTCGAGAACGGATCTCCATCGCCCGATCAGCATCGATGGCGAGCTTGAACTGATTCTCCCAGTCCCGGACCCTCCTGTACCTGGCCAGCATCTCGTCCTCGAGCCTTGGTCCGTACTTCATGGTGTCGCCGATGTGGGCCGCGATCTTGAAGGCCACCACCCCTTCTCTCACCTGGCCGACGTCGGGGAGGGCGAGGTGCTCGGAGGGGGTTATGTAGCAGAGGTAGTCGGCCCCGGCACCGGCCGCCATGGCGCCCCCGACGGATCCGGAGATGTGGTCGTACCCGACACCTATATCGATGGGCAGGGGGCCGGCGACGAATAGAGGCCTGAAGCTCGTTCTTCTCTTGTAGAGGGCGACGTACTCGGGTATCCTGTCAGGCCTGACGTGGCCTCCCATCCCCTCTACAATGACCTGGACCCCCAGATCGTTCGCCCTCTTCGCCAGATCCGCGTTCATCTCCATCTCCGCCACCTGTACCGCGTCCATGGGGTCGGAGATGCACCCGCTCCTCATGGTGTTTCCCAGAGATAGGACCGCGTCCCTTTCGGCGAGGACCCCGCATATCTCGTCGAAATGGGAGAGGAAGGGGTTCTCCTCGCCCTTCTGGAGCATCCATGCCGACGTGAAGGAGCCGCCCTTGGAGACGACCCCCATGATCCTCTTCGACCTCTTCAGATCCACCAGCATCTCGAGGGTGATGGCCGCATGGACGACGACGGACGACGCCCCCGCTCCGATCTGCTTTCTGATGGTCCGGAGGATCTCGCCCCCGGTTATGGAGCTGAAGGAGCCCTTCTCGGCGACGGCCTGATAGATGGGCACCGTCGTCAGGGGAACGCTAGTCGCCTCTTTTATCCTCCTGAATATCTCGTCGATGGGACCACCCATGGAGAGGTCGGTGACGGTGTCGGCGCCGTACTTCTCTGCTGCCATCGCCTTCTCTACCTCCCCATCGGGATCGATGAGATCGGCGGAGGTCCCGACGTTGGCGTTGACCTTGGTCCTCAGCCCCTCCCCTATCCCCAGGGGCGGTTTGCCGTCTCTCTGCATTATGACGGCGCGTCCAGCGGCCACCAGCTTCAGAAGAACGGCTGGGCTTAACCCTTCAGCCCCGGCCACCATCCTGACGGCCGGAGGCTCTATGCCTCTGATGGCGGCCTGAAGAAGGTTCTCCCTCGACTGAATACTCATGTCTTTGTCATCCTGACTTTCCTGATCATGGCACCCAAATATCGCTCTGGGAAGTATCTATTCTTATCCCCCAGGCCGACCTAGAACGGGATATCACCATACCCCCGGGATCCCCTCGCCGCATGATGGGCATCTGCCGTCGACGATCCCGTTTCTCGCCACCCGAAAGCCGAACCGCTCCACCAGGGTCTCGCCGCAAGCCGGACAGGTCGTATTCTCGCCCTCGCCGGGTATGTTTCCGGCGTAGACGAAATTTAGCCCTGCTCCCCTTCCGATCTCCTCCGCCCTCCGGATCGTCTTCGCTGGCGTGGGCGGGGCATCCTTGAGTCTGTAGGTGGGATAGAAGGCCGTGACGTGCCACGGGATCTCAGGGCTCACCGACGATAGGAACTCCGCGATCTCCCGGAGGTCCTCGTCGGAGTCGTTGTATCCGGGGATCACCAGGGTCGTCACCTCCACCCAGATCCCGAGCCCCCACATCAGCTCTATCGTCCTCTTAACGGGGTCGAGCCTCGCGCCGCAGACCTTCCTGTAGAAGCCGTCATTTCCCTTCAGGTCGACGTTTATCGCGTCGAGGTACGGCTCGATCGTCCTCGTCGCCTCCTCGCTCATGTAGCCGTTGCTGACGAAGACGTTTTTGAGCCCCCTATCTGCCGCCAGCCTCGATACGTCCAGGGCGTACTCAAAGAAGATCGTCGGCTCAGTATAGGTATAGGCCACCGACCTGCAACCGGCGCTGAGGGCCTCCGCCACCACCCGTTCCGGCTCGACCCGCTCCCCTCGGATGGCCCCCCCCTCGGCGGGGATCTGGGATATGTCGGCGTTCTGGCAGTGGAGGCACCGGAAGTTGCAGCCGACGGTGGCGATGGAGTAGCTGAGATGGCCCGGCATGAAGTGGTAGAGGGGCTTCTTCTCTATAGGGTCGACGTGCATGGCGATCAGCCGGCCGTAGACGAGGGTCTTGAGGACGCCGCCATAGTTCTCCCTGACGCCGCAGATCCCCCTCTTCTCCGGCTTAATCCTGCAGAAGTGGTTGCATAGGCCGCACCGGACGGCTCCGCCATCCAGCTTATCGTAGAATAGGGCTTCAGTCATGAAGAGCACCATCCATATTCGGGATAAAGATCGCCCCAAATTATATGAGATGTAATCCCATATAATTATTCTTCTCCGCGAGTCGGACCACCGACCGCCTATGCCCCCGATGCAAGGTCGAGAAAGCTTCCACCCTACGAAATGGGAGTAGCAAAATAGCGGAGAGCGGATAAAAACGATTATATAAAAAGGAAAGATGGAAGAGCTTTATGCTCTTCCAGATACTTTATTACTCTCTCTTCCTCAGGACGAGGTAGGAGACTGCCAACAGGCCAGTCAGGGCGAAGACCGCCTCGAATCCGGGGATTCCGCCAGCGGGCTCTGCAGCGGGCTCCTCGGCGTGCTCTTCAGCGGCGGGCTCCTCAGCGACGGGCTCCTCGACTGCAGGCGCCTCAGCGGCGGGCTCCTCAGCGACGGGCTCCTCAGCTACAGGCTCCTCGACTGCGGGGGCAGGGGCCTCGACGGGGGCCGGTGCGGCCTCCTCAGCCTCTTCGCCCTCGATGGTCATCTCCTTGTAGATGTAGAACCTGAGGGGCTCCTCTGGGGTGATCTCATCCTGGTCCGCGGTCTTGATCCTGATCTTCTCCATCAGGAGGATGTCCTTGTCCTTGGAGAGGGTGATCTTCTCGTCGTCGTTGTTCATCGTGATCGTCATCGTGGCGCCGTTGACGGTCTGGATCGTCATCTTGTCGTACTCAGTGTCCTGAGAGACGTCGGTGACGGTGTCCGAGATCTGCCAGATGCCGTTGACGGTGGCGAGGTCCTGGTTAGCGCCGCGGAAGGCGTTCTTGAAGTGGACAGCGATGACGACGATCTTCTTGGTGTCGCCCAGGTCCTTCTTGTAGATGTAGGTCTTGTCCTTGGTTACAGCTCCGTCCTTGGAGGGCTCCACCACAGCGGAGTCGACGACTGCGCCATTCTTCATCAGCTGGACGTAGACCTTGTTCCCGTCGAGGTCGATCGCCTGGATGGCGAGCTCGTAGTCCTCAGCGAGCTTAAGGGGCGTGCCAGAGTAGAAGGTCATGTCCTCGTCGTCGTCCATCAGGACCTTGGAGAGCTGCTCGTCCTTCATCAGGTTGGCGTCGGTGGACTCAGTCGCGAGGAAGCTTCCCTCGGCGTAGGCGGCGAAGTACTCGTCAGCCAGGAAGCCGATGGTGCGGTACTGGCCCCAGTCCTCGAGCTCGAAGTCGTTCAGCTCGGCAGAGGTCTCGTAGATCACGCCGGTGTCCTTCTCGAGGGCGTCGCCGGTGATGGTCATCGTCAACTTCTCTCTGCCGAGGTTGTCGTCGATGTCATAGTAGAAGCCAGCAAAGGTGGTGGCGTCCCACTCGACGGTCCCCATGCCGAGGTCCTGGACGTTCCCTCTGATCTCGTAGGTGCCGGGCTCGGTGATCTCCTTGTAGAGGTAGAACCTGAGGGGCTCCTCTGGGGTGATCTCATCCTGGTCGGCGGTCTTGATCCTGAGGTTCTCCATCAGAAGGATGTCCTTCTTCTTGGTGAGGGTGATCTTCTCGTCGTCGTTGTTCATCGTGATCGTCATCGCGGCAGCGTTGACGGACTGGATCGTCATCTTGTCGTACTCGGTGTCCTGAGAGACGTCGGTGATGGCGTCAGAGATCTGCCAGATGCCGTCGATGGTGGCCAGGTCGACCTCAGCTCCGCGGAAGGCGTTCTTGAAGTGGACAGCGATGACGACGATCTTCTTGGTGTCGCCTAGGTCCTTCTTGTAGACGTAGGTCATGTCCTTGAGGGTAGCGCCCGTCTTGGAGGGCTCAACCACTGCGGAGTCGACGACTGCGCCGCTCTTCATCAGCTGGACGTAGACCTTGTTCCCGTCGAGGTCGATCGCCTGGATGGCGAGCTCGTAGTCCTCAGCGAGCTTCAGGGGCGTGCCAGAGGTGAAGGTCCGGTCCTCGTCGTCGTCCATCAGGACCTTGGAGAGCTGCTCGTCCTTCATCAGGTTGGCGTCGGTGGACTCGGTCGCCAGGTGGGTTCCTTCGTTATAGGCAGCGAAGTACTCGTCGGCCAAGAAGCCGATCGTCTTGTACTCGCCCCAGTCATCGAAGTCGAACTCCTTATTCTGGGCTGCGGTCTCGTAGATCACGCCGGTGTCCTTCTCGAGGGCGTCACCGGTGACGGTCAGGGTGATGCTCTCGGTTCCGATGTTGTCGTCGATGTCATAGTAGAAACCGGCGAACTCCTGCGGGCCCCAAGTTACAACTTTCCCGTCCTCGACGGTGGCCACAGGACCGCGGATCTCCACCTTATCGACTGCGCTTACTGCCATAGCTGACGCTAGCAGCAATACAAGAGCGGTAAGCGTAATCGCGGTCACTTTCGTCATTATTTCGATAACCTCCTACATATCCCCTATGGGGCAAGGTTCATACAGCATACAGTATGATGATTCTTAAAACTATTGCCCACACTGATCTCCCCGCCTCTGTGGCGCGGCCAAAGAGCGCCATCAGTTGCTGTTTGGCATCAATATGACACTGTATAGCTGCATCACCCTCCCGATCCCTTTGGGACTATGGGGATATGATAGAGGATATCACCATATATCTTTTGTGGTCTCTCCAGCGAGACCCCATCTCCCTGCACCTGAAATTATGATTCGTAGGTCGGCGGTTTATATAGAGATGGGCCGGGAGGGAACCCGATGACTCTCCAAGATTAATGCCAGAGAAAAATATAAAATACACTTATGCCGCAGTTCCGAGGGATTATTGGCCGTATGAACGGGCTAGATGGAAAAAACAACATAAAAAACTATTTTAAGGCTTGATCTTTCATTATACCATTATTATGAAGCTTATTTTACGTAAAAAAGTTATATTTTGTACTTTTTAAGCCCATAATACACCATTATAGTTTTATTCGTGATAATATCCCGTAATAATCGAACAATAATGGAAATATGCCCATTATTTCAGTTTCAGAAACCCCACGCCCCCTTAAGATCGGGGAGAATTGTTTTTACGTCCGAGACGACAAAGGTGGCTCTATGGCGCGAACTGGCCTTATATACCACCCCATCTACCTGGAGCACGAGACCGACGGCCATCCCGAGAGGAAGGAGCGGCTCATCTCCGCCCTCGAGATGATAAGATCCTCGGGGCTGGAGCTGGAGCTCGTCACCCCGAGGCCCGCCACCCTGGAGGAGGTGAGAGCGGTCCACTCCCCCGGATACATAGATCAGGTCAGGACCATCTCCGAGAGAGGAGGAGGATACCTGGACCTGGACACTGTCGTCTCGCGCCGATCTTATGAGGCGGCCCTCATGGCGGCGGGAGGGGTGATCACCGGCATAGAACGGGTGAACGACGGCCTGGAGAACGCCTTCGCCCTGGTGAGGCCGCCGGGGCATCACGCCCTCCCCAACCGGGGGATGGGGTTCTGCATATTCAACAACGTCGCGATAGGGGCTAGGTTCGCCCAGAGGATGGGGATGGAGAGGGTCCTGATCGTAGACTGGGACGTCCACCACGGGAACGGGACGAGCGCCATCTTCTACGACGACAGGTCGGTGATGTACTTCTCCACCCACCAGTTCCCCCACTATCCCGGCACAGGCCGGGTAAAAGAGCTGGGGATGGACGGCGCCGAGGGGTTCACCGTGAACGTCCCCCTCCCCTGGGGAACGGGGGACTCGGGCTACTTCGCCGCCTTCGAGGAGATCTTAAAGCCGTTGGCGCTGGAGTTCGACCCCGACATCGTCCTCGTCTCGGCGGGGCAGGACCCCCACCAGGCAGACCCCCTCAGCGGCATGAACCTCACCTGCGGAGCCTTCGGATACATGGCGGCGGCGGTGAAGGAGGTCGCCGACCGATGCTGCGGCGGCAGGCTCGTCGCCGCCCTCGAGGGAGGCTACAACCTCTCCGCCCTCGCCGAGTCGATCGTCGCCGTCCTGAGGGGCTTCTCGGGGGAGGACCCGGGCCGGATCGACGGCGAGGAGGACCCGAGGGCGGCGGAGAGGATAGAAGAGGTGAAGAGGGCGATGAGCCCCTACTGGAACTGCTTCCGATGAGGGCGGATGGTCATCAGCCGACCTTCTCTCGCGCCGAGAAGTACCTGGCGATGAAGATCCGAAACTCGGGGTCCCTCACCTCCAGGATCTCCTGGCCGACGTATATCTTGTAGCCACGCCTCAGGGAGGGGCCGAGGTGGCGCCCCAAGGAGAGGCCCGCCACCTGGGACCGGAGGATGTCCTCGGCTCTGAGGAACTTCCGGGCCACCTCCACCACCACCCTCCCGCCCTCGATGTAAGGGCCCGATAGAGGGGCGGGGTGGCTTGCGACGAACCTCTTCGCGTGCTCCGCCTCCCAGGCTGGGGGGCCGACCCTCCTCTCGACCCGGGGGAGGAGGGCGACCTCCAGCTCGAGGAGGATCCGGAGGACGCCGACGTCATCGGACGGACCGGTCGCCCCCACCCCATCATCGCGAACCGGGACGGCCCGGTGCCAGTCGGCGTCGGACCTGAGGAGGGAGAAGCCGCCCCTCTCCAGGAGGGCGCGGACCGACTGCTCCGCCTTTCTCAGCTGCGGGAAGACGACGTCCTCCACCAGGTCCGGGGCGGCGAACTCCAGGAGGATGAGGGTGCTCCTCCGCTCCGCGAGGGCCTCGCGGAGCTCTTCGTCAGGGAGGGGCGGAAGGTCTGGCGGGAAGAAGAACTCCAAGGAGGGCTCCCTCAGAAATAGACGGGACGCGGCGGCGAAGGCGAACATCCTGTCGAGGGTGAGGGCGGCGGCGACGTTCCTTCCGGGGTCGACGGGGTCGACCACCACCAGAGGATCCTCGTGGGACCGGCTGGAGTGGTCCTCCAGATCGATCGCCTCCCCCGGCCGCCAGAGGGAGGACCCCTCCAGGACGCCGACGAACGAACCGTACCGGATCACCAGAAGCTCCGCCAGGTATCCGGAGAAGCCGCCGATCCTCAGCTCCGACCCGTAGACCCCGACCCCCTTCATGAACTGCTTCAAGAGGAGGACCTCGTCCTCCAGCCCCCGTATCCTCGCCGAGACGTACCGGCTGTGGAAGGGGGTCCTGTCGACGGCGGATATGATCTCTGAGGCGTCCTCCACCAGATAGCACGGCACGATGTCCACCTCAAACCCCTCGAAGAGGGCGTGGACGTAGGCGTGCTCGGCGTACCGCTCCTCGAACTCCGGGGCGACGAGCCTCGCCACCTCCAGGGCCGGGAGGAGGGAGGACCCCTCGGGGACGCCGATGAAGACGTCGAGGTCGTGGTCCCCTGAGAGCCAGGTCCCCCGAGCCGCGGACCCCACCAGGACCGCCTCGCCCCCGATCCCGGCGGCCCTCATCAGCTCCTCGATCCAGGATATGATCCTCCCCGCGACGGCCGCCAGCCTCTCCCGCTCCTCAGGGGAGGGCCTCACCCTGGCGAGGACCTCCTCAGTCAGAGGAGAGAGGAAAGGATCCGAGATCCTCGTAGATGGGCCCTCCGGGGGTGAGGGTGCTCTTCTTGAGGGAAAACTCCTCGACTCGGAACTCGCCGAGGTCGATCTCCCTGAAGGGGGCGAGCCTCTCGGCGAGGAGGGCGGTCGTCTCGGGGCCGGGCCTCGCGACCCGGGCGATGGTGGCGTGGGATGTGAACCTCCGCCCCTCCCGGGGAAAACCGAGGGGGACCAGGGCCTCCTCTACGGCGGAGAAGAGCCCCTCGAACTCGCCCTCGGCGCCGATCCAGACGACCCGGATGGACCGGCCGGGGAAGGCCCCCACGCCCCGCACCCGGGCGGTGAAGGAGGAGCGCCTCACCCTTCGGAGGGCCTCGTCCACCCTCCCCACCTTCGACGGTGGGACGTCCCCCAGGAACTTGAGGGTGATGTGGATGAGGCCGGGGTTGACGAGCCTCACCCCGGGGAGGGCGATCTCCGCCTGGACCCGGGCCATACCGTCGCGGATCGGTCCGGGGAGGTCGACGGCGACGAAAGACCGGATCCCCCTCGGGGAGCTCCCCGCCTCCTGAGGCCTTGCGCCCTTAGGAGCCATCTCTCACCTACCTGAGAACTCCGCCCCGGCTCGCGGAGGTGACGGACCTGCTGTACCTCGCCAGCATCCCCTTCGCCACCTTCGGCTCCGGTGGCCTCCAGGCGCCCCTCCTCCCCTCGATTGTCCCGGCGTCGACCAAAAGGTCGATCCTCCGGGCGTCGATGTCGATTCTGATCTCGTCGCCGTCTTCGACGAGGGCGATCGGACCGCCGACGGCCGCCTCGGGGCATACGTGGCCGATACAGGGGCCCCTCGTGCCGCCGGAGAACCTGCCGTCGGTGATCAGGGCGACGGAGTTTCCGAGGCCGATCCCCTGGATCGCCGAGGTCGGCGAGAGCGTCTCCCTCATTCCGGGGCCGCCCTTGGGCCCCTCGTACCTGATGACGACGACGTTTCCTGCGACCACCTCGCCGCCGACGATCCCCGCCAGGGCGTCCTCCTCGGAGTCGTAGACCTTGGCTTTCCCGGTGTGCCTTCTCATCTCCTGGGAGACCGCCGTCTGCTTGACGACCGACCCCTCGGGGGCGAGGGACCCCTTCAGGATGGCGATGCCGCCCTCGGGGTGGACAGGGCTCTCCAGGGTCCTGACGACCTTCGCGAAGGTCTCGGGGTTTGCGGGGCTGAAGGCAGCGATCTCCTCGCCGAGGGTCCTCCCCGTCACCGTCAGGACGTCCCGGTGGAGCTTCGACTGAAGCCGCTTCATGACGGCGGGGATCCCCCCGGCCCGCTCCAGGTCGATGATGTGGTGGGGGCCCCCGGGGCGGAGGTTGACGAGGTGGGGGGTCTCCCGGCTCAACCGATCGAAGTCCTCAAGATCGATATCGATCTCAAACTCGGAGGCGACCGCCGGTATGTGGAGGGCGGTGTTGGTGGACCCGCCGATGGCCATGTCCATCCGGATGGCGTTCTCGATCGACTTTCGGGTCACGACCTCTCTAGCGGTGATCCCCCTCTCGATCAGCTCGACGATCTTGAGCCCCGATTTTTTCGCTATCCTCATCTTCTTGGCGTCCGCGGCGTGGGCGGTCGCGCAGCCAGGGAGGCTCAGGCCGAGGGTCTCCGTCAGGCATGCCATGGTGTTCGCGGTGAAGAGGCCGGCGCAGGAGCCGGCCCCCGGACAGGCCAGGTTCTCCAGCACCTCCAGGACCTCGCCCCCCTTCTGCCACCCCTCGAAGACGTCGATCAGGTCCAGCTCTTGATCGCAGGCGAAGCCGGGGTACATGGGGCCGCCGGTGACGGCTATCGCCGGAAGGTCGAGCCTCCCCGCCGCCATCAGATGGCCGGGGACGATCTTGTCGCAGGAGGAGATGAGGACCATCCCGTCGAGCTGGTGGGCTTCCACCATCACCTCGATGGTGTCCTCGATGATCTCCCGGCTGGGGAGGGAGTACTTCATGCCCCGGTGGCCCATGGCGATGCCGTCGCAGATGCCGATGGTGTGAAACTCGAAGGGGACCCCCCCCGCCATCCTGATCCCGGCCTTGACCGCCTGGGCGATCTTGTCGAGGTGGATGTGGCCCGGTATGAACTCGTTCCAGGAGTTGACGACCGCGACGAAGGGGCGGTCCATCTCCTCGTCTATGAGGCCGGTGCCCTTGAGGAGGGCCCGGTGGGGCGCCCTCTCCGGCCCGACCTTGGTGATATCGCTTCTCATGAGAAGAACCTCAGGAGAGACTTGAGCGCCGCATCCTTAAGTCTTCCGCGGGCCGAGGGGCGGTAAGGGGGCGAGACCATCCTCCTCCAAGATGAGGTGCCTTCGGCCGTGGCCCAGAGATATGAGATCCAGGGGGGGCTAATCCGGCTAGAAAAATCGGAGATCTCATCCCTTATATATTCGCGATCCCTCTGGACGAGGGGTGACAGAATGGATTCCTACCACCTCTTCCTCCTCCTTCTGGGGCTGTACATAGCAGCCCTCATCGCGATCGGCCTCCGGTCGTCCCGAGGGCAGAGGTCCGTCGAGGACTTCTGGCTGGCGGGGCGCGAGATCGGGGCTGCCAACATCGGCCTATCGGCCGCAGCCTCGTGGCTGACGGCGTCCGCCCTCCTCCTGGCGACCGGCCTCTTTCTTTACATAGGGGTTGGGTCAGTCTGGGTCTGGGTCTTCCCCAACGTCGCGGGGCTTCTGATCATCGCAGGGATCGCGAAGAGGGTCAGGAGGATCCCCGCCATGACCCAGCCGGAGCTTCTGGAGATCAGGTACCACCCCATCGTCCGGGCCCCGGTGGCGGTGGCGATAGCCATCACCATGGTCCTCTTCGCGGTGACCGACTTCATAGGGTTCAAGCTCGTCCTCGCGACCTTCTTCGGGGTCCCCCCCCTGTACGCGGTCCTGCTGATGGCCGTCGCGGTATCGATATACGTCAGCCTCGGCGGCTTCCGGGCCGTCGTCTGGACCGACGCCGTCCAGTTCCTATTCCTGGCGGGGGTCGCCGTCGGCGTCGCCTTCCTCGCGACGAGGGCTTCGGTGGCGGGGGGGATCACCCTCGCCGCCGCCTCCGCCTCCCTCGGGTCCGACTGGTGGAACCTCTTCATCCTGGGGGGGGTCACCGGAGCCCTCGTCCTCCAGCTAGCCCTCCTCCCCGGCTGGGTCGCGGAGCAGGACCCCTGGCAGAAGATCTGGGCCTCCCGGGACGATAGGGCCGCCAGGCGCGGCCTCATCCTGGGGGCCGTCCTTCTCGCAGTCGTCTACCTCGCCTGCCTCGTCGCCGCCGTCGCCCTCCGGGGGATCTATCCCCTCCCCGCCGGCGAGATCGAGGCCGAGATGCTCTACCTCACCTTCATCCAGGAGAGCCTCCCTGGCGGCCTCGTCGCCCTCTTCGCGATAGGGTTTGCCGCCGCCTCCATGTCCTGCGCCGACACCTTCGCCACCTCCGGTGCCTCCTGCATCTCCCGGGACATCGTCCAGAGGCACATCAGGCCCCAGGCGAGCATGAAGGAGATGCTGGTGATCAACAGGGCCCTCGTCATCGTCATGATCGCCATCGCCGCAGCCGTGGCCCTCCACGTCGAGAGCATCGTCGAGGCGGTGATCATCGCGACGGTGATCGGGACCACCTCCTACTTCTTTCCGATCATCGGCGGCCTCTTCTGGAAGCGGGCGACCCGATGGGGGGCCTTGGCGGCGGTGATCGTCGGTGGAGGAACCCAAATAGCCCTCATATCCTACGAGAAGCTCGTCCTGAAGGCACCCCTGGAGGCGGCGTTCCCCGATATCGCCGCGAGCGGCTTCCTGGCGGAGCACGGCGTCCTCATAGGCCTCTCCCTCAGCGCCCTCGTCTTCGTCGGGGTCTCCCTCGCGACGGCGAGGCCCGAGGCGGCGAGGCTTGCGCCGTTCTTCGAGGACGTCGGGAGGGAAGTCTACGGCGACGGAGCCCTCGCCGCCGACCGGACCGATCCGGAGTACGGAAAGATCGCAAGGAAGATCGAGGAGAAGGTCTCGGGGGAGAGGGCCCACCTCCACCTCCGCCTAGATCTCACGCCGATCCTCGCCGACGGCGGCAGGATCGAGGAGAGGCTCGATTGGAGCGAGTTTCTGGGGCGGCTGGAGGCAGAGCACCAGGCCTGGCATGAGCTCACCGGCAAGGACACCATCTACAGGCTCACCCAGCCGGACATGCTCGCCTCGGTGAAGATGGTCCGGGGAGACCGGCTCTCGATCTGGCTCTCGGCGGAGCCGAAGAGGGAGATGATCGAGAGGCAGAAGGACGAGATCTACCTCTCCTACCAGGAGATCCAGAAGACCCTCCTGGAGCTCGGCCTCTCGGCGACCCCCGTCGGGTGATGGAGATGGCTGGCGGCCTGGATGAGGTCGAGGTGGCGGTGGTGGGGGCGGGGCCGGCGGGCTCCGTCGCCGCGGAGACGGCGGCGCGGCTGGGGGCCGAGGTCGTCCTGATCGAGAGAAAGAGGGAGATAGGATCCCCAGTCCAGTGCGGCGGCTTCCTCCCCGAGATAGAGGAGCTGGAGGGCCTCCTACCGAAAGCAAAGATCCCCGAGGCCCTCGCCGACCTCCCCGAGGGGCTCGTCCTCCACCGGACCCGGGTCCAGAGGATCTGCTCCCCCTCGGGGAGGTCGAAGGAGTTTTCCGTCCTCGGGAGGGTGATCGACCGGAGGTCCTTCGATCGCCACCTGGCGTGGCGGGCGGCGAGGGCCGGAGCCCGGGTCCTCGTCGGCGTCAGGGCGGAGCTTCAGGAGGGAAGGCTCCACCTCTCGGGTAGGGCCTCCGGAACGATGGACGCGGAGGTGGTGATCGGAGCCGACGGCCCCGGCTCCGCCACCGCCCGGGGCGCGGGGTTGGCCGCGCGGGGGGAGGTGGGGGTCTGCCTCGAGTACGAGATGGCGGGGGTGGATATCGACCCTGCCGCCGCCGAGATGTACTTCGGGACGGCGTCCGCCCCCGGAGGGTACGCCTGGATCATACCTCTGGGAGAGGACGTCGCAAACGTGGGGGTCGGGACGAGGCCCCCCTACCTCCTGGGGCGGGGGCTTCGCGAAGTCCTCGACTCCTTCATCTCAGAGCACCCGATAGCGAAAGAGAAGCTCCAGGAGGGGTCCGTCACGGCGGTGATGCGGGGTCTCGTCCCCGCCGGGGGGATGCCCCCCGCGATCCAGAGGGGGAACGTCCTCCTGGCGGGGGACGCCGCGGGGATGGTGATGGCCACCTCCGGCGGAGGCATCCCCCTGGCGATGGTGGGGGGGCGGGCGGCGGGAGAGGTGGCGGCCCGCTACATCGGGGGCGAGGCCGCCCTCCAGGAGTACCCGGAATGGATCGCGGAGGAGATGGGGCGGGAGCTGGCCAACTCCGTCAGGATCCGGGAGGTCGTCGATGGGATGATGAAGAGCGACCGGCTGATGGACGCCCTCTTCGGCATCCTTCCCCCCGACCAGATGAAGGCGATCATGAGGGGACAGATACCGAAAGCCCTGGAGAGGGTCGGAGACCTGATGGCGAGCCGATGAGACTCCCCAACTCCGGCGCCCTTTCCACCCCCTTTCCTTGCCCGTTCCTCGTCCTCTCCTTGCCCTTTTTGTCCTTTCTTGTCCTTTTTCTCCTCCACATCGGGACCCATCAGGTCGAGACGACGGCCATGGTCACGAGGATTAGAGACGCTGTCCCGAGGACGTCCATCATGCTCGTGATGGTGGGTATCGTCACGTTGTCGGGATCGACACCGATCTTGACGAAGAAGTAAGTAAAGTAGTAGGTGACGAAGATGGCGAGGAGGGTGGTGAAGAGCCCGGCCAAGAGGCAGATCATCAGGAGGTCCCCGAAGCCGAGGGCGTCCATCCCGGAGGCCCTGGATACGACGAAGGCGAGGAGGCCGAGGGTGGGAAAGAGGAAGGCAGAGAGGACGAGGGTGCAGCCGAAGTTTATCTTCGTCTCCCCCTCGAGCCTCCCATCCATCTTGATCAGACCCAGATGATACGCCGAGGTGAGCCGGGAGGAGAGGATGCCCCCGAGGTTCCCGCCGACGGCGTTGAAGACCGGTATCAGCAAGAGTATCGTCGAGAAGGCAAGGAGCATCTCCTCGTAGACCCCCATGAAGAGCCCCGCCACGGTGCTGAAGAGGGTCGCGATCATGAGGACCGGCATCGACTGTCTCACTATCCTCGCCATCAGCTGATGGTTTGAGCCGATGCTGTAAACCGCGGCGGCGGTAGAGATGAAGAGGAAGAGGAGGGTCCCAGCCCCGGTGAAGGGCTGGCCGAGGGAGGTGACGAAGATGGCAGTCCCGAAGAGGATGGGTATCGTTATCACGTCCCCCGCGACGGTGATGAAGGGAACGGAGATGTTGTCGGGGTCCCAACCCCTCCTGAAGCTCTTCTCTATCACGAGGAGGGTGAACCCCAGGAGGATCAGGCCGGAGAAGATGCTGCTCAATACCGATATGAGGACGAGGTCGTAGATGCTCAGGGTATCGAGGCCGACGGCGAGGCCCAACCCCTTCACCACCAGGGCGAGGATCAAGGAGACCGAGAGGACCTGGACCGCAACCCCCCCCACCTGCTGGCGGAGGGGCTCGGACCTCGCGAGGGGTGGGGAGATCTCGCCGGTGTGGAGGCTGGTCCCGAGCCTCGCCCCGAAGGTCCCAAAGATCGTCCCCCGCATGTCTATGGCTCCGGGGATCAGAATTATCAGGCCGGGGTAGAGGGCCAAAAGAGGGGACATCTTGGCGAGGGAGAAGCCTGCCACCATGGAGGTGACGGAGCAGATGACGAGGGCGAAGAAGCTCTGCTTTACGATCTTGGAGATCCTACCCAGGGCCGGAACCAAGCCGCCGCCGACCCCCAGATCCGACGGCATGGCCACTAAAACCGAACTCTCCAGAGCTGCCCTGGAGAGGAGCGACCCCTCCTCCTTCGCCTCGACCTCGACCATGAGTCGAACCTCGCAGAGGTTTAGGCGGGGGTTCTGGCTGATGGGCCTCTTCTGCCATAATCAAGTCCTCCATCATCCCCATCTGAAGCCGTAAAGGGAGCCTTTAGCTTCGTGGTGGGCCGTTACCCCGGCCCCAAAAGGATGCCGATCGCCCCGCGGCCGCCAGCTTACCGGACCGGGGGTCCTTTGGAAGAAAGGCATCTTTTCAGGGCCTCGTCGGCTCATTCCGAGGGGGAGACGCCCAGGAGCTCTTCCACCGGCTTTGCGCCCCGTTCGGCGATCTTGACGTTGATCTGGCCTACGTCCGCCGAGATGTCGCGGCCGTGGACGGACTTCCTCCTCCTCCGCCCCTTCTCCGAGGGATTGTATCCTGTGCCGCCGGCGATCAGGACCTTTCTCCTCTTGGAGCCGGGAAGGTCGCGACGGAGGGGGAACCCCTCACGATCGCTTCCGCCGGTGATCTCTATCGAATAGCCGGGCATCCCCACGGCGTCTCCATCGATCACGTCGCCGACCTTTCGGCCGAGAAACTTGTTGGCGGCGGCGTCCTTCGCCTCCACCTGGTAAGCTTTCCCGCTCTGGGGATCACAGATAACGACTCTGAAGTCCATTTTTTTCTCCTCGCAACTGAACAGGCCACCACTACGCCCCATCCACATATAAAACCTTATCCGGGGTCCGAATCCGGAGAGGGGTTTTTACCATCGGGGGGCTTCTGGGGCTTCCCCTTCCCCGTCACCGGCCCGACCTCCGAGATGGCCCGGTGGGGCGGGATCTCCTCCAGGTAAGCCCCCTCGGGGAGGGGCCTGTCCACCACCACCGCGTATATCCTGTAGACCGTCCCCTCCTCGACGTCGCACCGGGTGGACCAGCGACCGTCGCGGTTCGGCTCCACCCTCCTCCTCACCTGGAGGTGCTCGTCGTCGTACCTGACCAGGACGTAGACCTGCCTCTTGGAGCCGCGGATCCGGCTCGCCTGACCCTCCACCAGGCCTGCCCACCGGTCCTCGCCGTCGCGGGGGAAGCTGATCCTGATGGAGGTGGTGAGCCTCGACCTCGCCCAGCTGGCTATGCTCCCCGATCCGATCAGGAAGGAGAGGAGGGCCACGACTATCAGGAGCTTCCTGTAGTTCGCCTCCAGAAAGTCCGCCTCATCGGGGAGCAGCGGCCTCAACTCCAGGGAGCCGTTCTCCCCTGCCGCGGGGTTCGCCGCCTCGAGGGACGAGAGGTTTTGGGCCGCCTCCACCTCCGCCGTCCCTTTGGACGCCGGCTCCCGGGGGGTGAGGGTGATGGGAACAGTCCCCGTAGAGGGGGTGAACTCGATGACGTTGAACCAGTTCCAATAGCCTTCGCGGTAGGCCTCCACCAGGTGGCTCTCCGGCTCCACCGTCGCGATGAAGGGGGTGATGCCGCTATAGATCCCGTCGATGTAGACCTCCGCGCCGGAGGGGTCGGAGACGACGGGAACCCTCACATAGGGGGGCTTCTCATCGCCGATCCTGGCCGCAGCTGTGGAGGTGGTGGTGCCAGATCCTCCGTCGGATGCGAGCTGCGGCGGACTTGCTCCGCCCACCTCTGATGGAGGGTCGAACTCCGGAGCCTCCAGAGGTGAGGACGGCGAAAGTGACAACGAATCTGAGGAGAGGCCTGAGGGGGCCGTATCGCCCGCCCCCTTCGCGACGCTGATATGGGCCTGCTCGATCAGCTCGTCGATGCCGACGGAGCCATCCCCAGAGTATCCGATCCTGTAGATGGGACGGGGGCCTGATCCAAGGTGGACTACGTCGGAGCTTTCGGACGGGTCGCCTGTGGCGACGGCCATAAAAGTGGCGACGAGGGCCGCCGAGATCAGGAGCGGAGCCATCAGAATTCGGGCTTCGCGAATCAAAATCCCCACAAGAGACCCCTCGTCACCGCAGATCTTATACCCTGTGGTCAGCCTCAGCGGAGCTCTTTCATCCTGCCGTACTCCTGGATGGAGGAGATGGGCGTCGTCCTGATCTCAGCCCCCAGCTCCTCCGCCGCCAGGACGGCGTTGACCCCGGCGCATAGGGCGATCCCCACCTTCCCGGCCCCTACGGGACACCCCATGTTCGGCTCCCCCGGCTCGCTGATCCTCATCACCCCGTCGATGCCGGCCCCCTTCGCCATCTCCAGCAACTCCCGGGCCTGTCCGATGGCGGCGACCGGGATCTCCCTCAGGTTGGCCAAAAGGCCGCCGTTCCCTGTCTTGACTGCCCCGGTGATCCGGGCGGCCTTCCTGGACATCAGAACCCTGATGGGATCGAGGGACGACCCGGCATAGGCGAGGAGGTCGGTGAACTGGTAGAGGGAACCCTCCCTCACATCCACGACCCCCGCAAAGGTGGTATTCACCGGGATCCCTCCCCGGAGGAGCATCCCGTCGACGGTGATGCTGCAGACGGTCGAGATCCCCAGGAAACCTCGGGGGACCGCCGCCCCCCCCATCTCCTCCCCCTCGTCCTGGATCAGAACCCTCCTGCTGACGGCAAAGCCCGCATCGAAGACCGCCTTCATCGCTGCCAGGGCCCTCTCCGAGTCCCTCTTATCCAGCAGGCTGGTGTTGACGACCACCCTGTTGTTCTCAGAGCCGGGATCGAAGCTCGACCGGTACATGTACTCCTCGATCCTGGCGTTTACGAAGCCGACCCTGTCGTCGACGAGGGCATCGGAGAGCTCCCGGCGCCCCAGGGGGGTGAGGACTCGGCCGCTGTAACCCTCCTTCTTCGTGAACCCCAGCTCATCCATGATCTTCAGGTTGTACCGGACGGCCCGCTCCCCGACCTCGTAGCCCCTGCTGGATAGCTCGTCGGAGATGGCCCTCGCGCCGATCGGCTTCTCCGCCGCGTTTATCACCCTGAGGATCTCTATCAGCCTCCGTTGGCTAGAATGGGGCTTGGTGATCAGCTTCATCTCCGGATCCCTGGCGGGGAAGCGGATATATATCTTATGCAGATAGATGTCCCCGCGGGGGCTGCAAGCCCGAGGGCGGCCGAGGAGTCCCGTGGGGTAGTGGTCAATCCTGCAGGCCTTTGGAGCCTGGGACGGTGGTTCGAATCCGCCCGGGACTATAAAGTCCCGCCCTCGGGGCCCCCGCAGCCTATCGGGTCGGAGATGAGAAACGTAGATATAGAGGGCCAAAGTCTGGAAGATGGGTGCCCGACCGCCTCAGGGATGATCGGACCCGAAGATCGAGCGCTCCGGTAGTGTAGTCCGGCCAATCATTCCGGCCTTTCGAGCCGAAGACCCGGGTTCAAATCCCGGCCGGAGCATCTTTCCAGCCCTCAGCAGCCCCTTTCATGGAGGCCGCGGCGCCTAAGGGCCACGTCGCGGCCACTCTTTAGAGTCTCCGCCCCTAGTAGATCCGCCAGATGGCGTTCCCGCCGACGAGTAGGCCATGATGAAGTTAATATTCTATTGACGTCTGCCAACGTCTGGACGAAAAAGTATAACTACTTGAATGCGAAAGCAGGTTCCATGTCACTCTGCTGAGACGACATAACCCGTTTCGGTGGGTGAGATCTGAGCGGGCCACTCTGCCGGCAAGATCCGGGATGAGAGGCCAGCAAATTACCGATCAACAGTATAGGTGGGAGAACAACGAGGAGAGAACTAGCTATTTTGTTGGTAGCCTGTATCGCCCTGGTGGGGATGTCCTGCGCTGCCAACTACATGTACGAGAAGGCCAACATCAAGGGCGTTGGCTACAAGAACGTAGAGACCATCATTCAGACTCAGCCCGGCCTCAACGGAAACAAGCTGGTCGAGAAGGAGTCTGGAAGCGGAAACGTCATCACCGAGAGGACCGAGATCGAGGCCGAGAGGGACCCCTATGGACCCTGGTGCTGCGGGACCGAGTGTGGATCTCCCTGGGGATCCTCTCCGTCTGACCCCTGCATCATCGAGGGCTATAATGACGGTTGCTGCTGCGTCGATTACATCAACTTCAACAAGGAGGCCGAGTTTGAGTACATGCCTGTGAGCTACCAGACCGGCACCTACGACCAGAAGTGGATCGAGAAGCTCTGCGTCCAGAACTACTACATCGGAGCTGTAGTCGTCGAGATGTACACCCACGCCGAGCACCTCCAGAAGAACACCGAGGTCAAGACCAGGCGCGACTGTAGCGGCTGGAATTCGACGAACTGCGGCGCTAACGGCTGCTTCGGCTGCGGCAACTGCACCGGCGCCCTCGAGGCGAACTTCAACTCCAACGTCATCGGTGTAGCCCACATCGGCTGGCTCTCCAAGGACGTCATGGTCAACTGCAAGGGCAGGCACTACGAGTGGGGCCGCTCCGTTGAGGACCTGACGGGCGTCTTCTCCATCGAGAAGTTCATCCAGCTCTGGGGCAACGGAACCTGCGGCGAAGTCCAGGTCGACTGGCTCCCCTGCATCTGAGCACGGAAGTTCCCGCTTCCACTTTTTTTCTGGCTTCATTCAAGGGCCGCCTTTATTGAGCGGCTTTAACGCCTCTCTGATATCCCGTCCGCCTCATCGTCCTGCTGACGGAAACCGGCCTTCTAATCTCGGGCCCGGGGACCGCTGTGATGACCAGCGTCGTGGGAGATTGGGGGAGGGCTCGATAGATTTATATGCCATCAACCTGAAGAAGAGGATGTGCCTGGCCGAAAGAACTTTGATACGATTGAAGCTCTCGGGGCAGGCTTGAAGCTCCAAGGGGGGGGTGGTGCAGCTTCTGCTGGAGTATCCCGGCTTGGCGGGACTGATGCCTCCGCGGTTTTTGCGAGGATCTGGGACCCGTGCATCCAGGCGAAAACTCTGAGGAGCGAAGTTGTCCTCCATCCGAGGGCCGCCTTTGCGGCCAGAAGTGGTGGCGGACGAACGAGGGTATAGAATGAAGAACGGAGGTGGGAACTGAATGAAGAGAGAACTGGCTATTTTACTAGTCATCGGAGTCGCCCTGGTGGGCATGGCTGGCGCTGCCAACTACATGTACGAGAAGGCCAACATCAAGGGCGTCGGCTACAAGAACGTAGAGATCATCATTCAGACTCAACCCGGCCTGAACGGAAACAAGCTGGTCGAGAAGGAGTCTGGAAGCGGAAACGTCATCACCCAGAGAACTGAGATCGAGGCCGAGAGGGACCCCTTCGGACCCTGGTGCTGCAATGAGCCGTGTGGATCTGAATATAATTCTACGACACCTGGCCCCTGCATCATCGAGGGCTGGAACGATCCCTGCTGCTGCGTCGACTACATCAACTTCAACAAGGAGGCCGAGTTTGAGTACATGCCTGTGAGCTACCAGACCGGCACCTACGACCAGAAGTGGATCGAGAAGCTCTGCGTCCAGAACTACTACATCGGAGCTGTAGTCGTCGAGATGTACACCCACGCCGAGCACCTCCAGAAGAACACCGAGGTCAAGACCAGGCGCGACTGTGGTGTTTGGGACCCAGAGGGCTGCGGCTCTGACGGCTGCTTCGGCTGCGGCAACTGCACCGGCGCCCTCGAGGCGAACTTCAACTCCAACGTCATCGGTGTAGCCCACATCGGCTGGCTCTCCAAGGACGTCATGGTCAACTGCAAGGGCAGGCACTACGAGTGGGGCCGCTCCGTTGAGGACCTGACGGGCGTCTTCTCCATCGAGAAGTTCATCCAGCTCTGGGGCAACGGAACCTGCGGCGAAGTCCAGGTCGACTGGCTCCCCTGCATCTGAGCGGTGACGCGGGATTCGGATGCTATGCGTCCGAATCGACCCTACTTTTTTATTTTCCATCTCCTTAGGAGCATCTTTGGACCAAAACACTGAAATATCAGCCCTACATTAAATAGACAAGTAGTCAGTCTCACCGGAAAAGGGAGACGAACGATTCGAATTCAGAACATGAAGGGGGTGCAAGTAAATGAAGGGAGTAATAGCGATACTGGTGGCACTTGCATTGGCGTGTAGCTTAGCTGTAGCCAACCCGCCATTAAAGGAGCCGATTCAGTACGAGCAGTTTTGTGAGAATGCGCTGGTCAGCGGGACCGGTTACATCGACGTGGCAACCTCCATCGTTGATAAGAAGATAGCCCTCGAGTACTACGACATGATGTCGGGCGACGGCACTCTGGAGATGGACTCCACCCACGTCTACTCGCAGGAGCCGAACAAGCTGAAGAGGCCGATCCCGAACTACAACGAGACGGACTGTCAAAAGAACGACTCGACCTACGCGAACCTGAACTTCTATGAGAACACCAAGCTCACCTTCGCGGTGAAGAACGCGCCTCTCCAGGGCGGGAAGTTCATCAACTCCAAGGCGTTCTACGGCGGCATCGGTGCGAACATCCAGGAGATGTTCAGCGTCAACGAGATGGAGAAGGACCAGACGGTCTTCTTCGGCTCGACGAAGAACTCGACGATAGTCCACACCGTAGGCCTCCAGACCCTCAACAGCTTCAACGGTACCTGGGGAACCGACGCCAGCATGCACAAGATCTTCTACAAGGACATAAAGAGCCACGAACTCTTCCGCGGTGACTTCGAGGTCCAGAAGGAGATCAAGTTCCACGAGAACCCAGTATATGAACCGAGACCGTGCCCGTGCGCGGGAGTGGACTGCTGAGGTCAGCAGCCCGCCCTCTTTTCTTATTTTTGCGGCGGAGCCGGTCCGGATCCGATCGTCCCCAGGGGGAAGGCCTTTTCCGTCGTGGCTTGAAACCAACCGCCTTTGTCGCAAAGCAACTCGTCATGGGGGTTAAAGAGTGAAGAAATGCCTGATGATCCTTCTATTTCTGGCGGCCCAGACGGCCTTTGCCACCGTCGAAGAGACGAGGCAGGGGCCGGAATCGGAGTGGAATTTGGAGGCGGCTGCCACGGGGCCTGCATCAGGTCCCGTATCGGGACCCGTATCGGGGACCGTATGGCCCTCCGCGCCCCGGATCCTGGGGGAGCTTCGAGTATCCGTCGATCTCTCCGGGCCGAAGTCCGGCCATGACCAGAACTACGCCACCCCGGGAAAGACCCTGGAGTACATCGTCACCGTGGAGAACCTGGGGTGCTCCGACGCGGATGTGAAGCTGGTGGCCGTCCCCAAGAACTGCAGACCCGGCTGGTTCGGATGGACCGAGCTGGTCATGACGGTAGCGGCGGGTAGCGTGGGGACCGAAGTCCTTCCTGTGACCCCCGATATGAAGGCGCCGCCGGGAGATTACGACTTCCAGGTGACCGCCTCAGCCCCAAGCTTCAAGTCGGGGTCAGCCATCGCTGGGTTCAAGCTTCAAAACTACGACTACGTCTCCGAGACCTCCGTCAGCGGTAGCGGTCAGTTCACGATGAACAAAGACGTCCGGAGCATGAACACCGGGGTCAAGTCCAACAAGGACATCTACTTCAGCGGCAGCGTCGACACTCTGATGAAGAACGAGTACCTGGTGGAGAAGGCGAAAGGTGGCAACCCCACCTTCCAGGAGTGCGATGCCGTGGAGAACTACGTCGCCCAAAACCCCGGAGACACCCTGATGGGGACCGAGTCGGTCAGAAGCTCCATGGTCTTCGGGGGGGTGGGGGCCGAGGGTCCACGAGAGCTACAACTTCCAGGAGATGGAGTACGAGGTCCAGCAGATAGACCTCCACCACACCGGCCCCCACCGGAGGGCGGAGTTCCAGACGGCGGACAACTTCACCGGGTATCTGGCCATCGACGCCAAGCAGACGATCCCCGGTCAGAGGAGCACCAGAGAACGGGAGGAGTTCCTGGGGTCCTTCGAGATCCAGAGAAGGCTGATCTTCAAGGACAACCCGGCCCCGAGCTTCGGCTGCTTTGACGGCTCATGCTTCAACTTCGCCGAGAGGTTCAAAACCATCTCGAGCGGAGGATGAGCCGCTCTTTTATTTATTTTATAAAATTAGCGCCGAGGGAGGGATTCGAACCCTCGAGTCCCGAAGGGACACAGGTTTAGCAAACCTGCGCCATACCAGGCTTGGCTACCTCGACCCGACCCCAACTTGATCCTCTCGATATTTAAATTCTGCGTCGGGAGGCGTACCCGGAACCACCGATGATCACCGCCTCCGGTGATCTGAGGTATTCTCGGAGCGTGACGTCTCCCCAGCCCCCCCGTCGCCGACACACCGGAGAAGATCTTTGCTCGTGATTATCCCCACGAGGGCGCCGCATTCAACCACCGGCAACCTCCTTACCTTATGCTCCAGCATCATCTCCGCCGCCCTTCTGGTCGTCTCGTTGGGGCCGATGGTCACCAGTGGCGCTGGGGTCATCACCTCCCATACGACGACGTTCCTGGGATCTATCCCCTTGGCGAAGACCTGCCTGAACAATCCGGAGGTGGTGACTATCCCCACCACCTCCTTGAGGAGACCCCCCTCGACGACGAGGACGCTCCCCTTCCCCTCGCGAACCATCATCTGGATCGCCTCGAAGACGGTGGTCTCCACCCCCACCGCGAGGATGGGGTAAGTCATCAAATCCCGGACCTTTATGAGGGCTCCCCCCCTGCCATTGAAGTAAAAGTTGTTTTGGGGCTTATATTAAACTTATCAGGGTAAGGGTACTGGATATGAGATGGAAAGGCCGATTTTTGGGGGCCGGACGGCGGCCCCGCCCCTGCCCGAGCCGCCCTCTACGAACCCCCGAGAGGCCAGAGCCGGTCCCACCTCAACTCCAGCCCCACGGCGGGCTGGTCGAGGCCGAAGCTCTGCAGGACCTGGGGGCTGAAGAAGCCGAAGGACCCGACCTTCGTCCCCTCGACCAGGAGGTCTCCCCTCCTCCCCGCGAGGAACGCCCCATCCTCGGAGGGGATTATCTCTGGCGTCAGGTCCAGCTCCCGGAAGAGGGCGCCCACCACCGACCGCACCTCCGCGAGGTCGACGGAGCTGTGGATCGAGGCTGCGGCCAGCTCCTGTCTCGTCCTTCCTCCAATAAGAACGTCCCCCAGGGCGAAGATCCTCTGGGGGAGGGGATGGTGCTGGTTTATCGCGAAGATCTCAAGGAGGCTCGGGAGGATCGAGGTCCTGACCATGGTGTGAAGCTCGCTGATCGGGTGGAGGACCCGGGTGGCAGCCGCCTCGTCCCGGGGGCGGCCCATCATCTCGAAGTTCACCCTCTCAGAGGTGAGGGTGAAGGGCATCGTCTCCAGGTAGCCTAGGCCGACCATGATCTCCCGGAGGTCGGACTTTCGGACCTCCAGAGGGTGGGGCTCGCCTACGGTGACGGTCTTGGGGAGGACCGGCACCAGCCTGTCGTAGCCGTAACCCTTGGCGGCGTCCTCGAAGATGTCCCAGGAGTGCATTATGTCCGCCCGGTAGGCGGGGACGAGGACCTCCAGCTCCCGGCCGAGGGGCCGGACCCCAAACCTCATCCTCTCCAGGGAGGCGGCCAGCTCCTCCGCCGAGAGGTTGAAGCCGATGAGGGATCGGGCCTCCTCGACCTCGACCATCCACCTGGCGGGAGCGAGGTCGGGCAGGACGAGGGTACCCTCGGGCCTCTTTACCCGGACCGTCTCGATCCTGCCGCCCCTCTCCGCCAGGGCGCAGACCACGATGTTGAGGGCCTTGTATACGACGGGATCGGTCCCCGTGACGTCGATGAAGAGGTCCCTGGTATCGTCTCGGACTCGAGTCAGCTCGCCGTTGATGATCGGAGGGAAGGAGAGGACATCGCCGTTGGCGTCGGTGATGAGGGGGTAGCGGTCGAACCCCTCCAGGATGGAGGCGTAGCTCACCCCCTTGGGGTGGCGCCTCAGGATCTCCTCCATCGAGAGGCTCTCCTCGAAGTCGAGGGGGACGAACTCGAAGGACGGGTCGGCGGCGAAGTAGGTGAAGGGGGGGACGACCCGGGAGATGTCGTGGACGCCGATCGCCACCTTCCGCCGGTTCCTCCCGAGGCCCCAGTGGAGGTCCTCCTGGAGGTCCATCAGGGACTCTATGGCGGGGTCGCTGAACTGAAGATCCCTCACCACGGCACAGCCTATGAAGGGCCTCACCCTCTCGACGGAGGGGTCCACCCTCAGGTCTATCTCTCCGGGGGAGACCCGATACTCCGGAAGGCCGCTCTTGAGGTCCAAGAAGCCCTGGAGGGCCCTGGCGACCCCCTCGGAGCTGTAGAGGTCGGGCCTGTCGGGGAAGAACTCGACGTCGACATAATCCTCTGCGTTGCTCTTTCCTATGTCTGCGCCCATCATGGCCATCCGCGCCATGATCTCATCCCTGGAGGCACCGACCATCTCCTCCAGATCCCCGTAGTACAGTCTAACTACCGGCACGATCGATCACATCCTCGACAGAGTGGGCACGTCCCTCAGCCATCCGATGTCCGACTGGTATAGGAGCCGCAGGTCCTTCAGCCCCAGCCTCAGCATGGCGAGCCTCCCGACGCCGAGCCCCCACGCCAGGACCGGATGGTCTATCCCGAAGGGGGCGGTCACCTCCCTCCGAAAGACCCCCGCCCCGCCGAGCTCCACCCAGCCGAGCCCCTGGATGTAGACCTCCGGCTCGACGGAGGGCTCGGTGTAGGGGAAGTAGCCGGGGCGGAACCGGACCTCCTCAAAGCCCATCTTGGCGTAGAACTCCCGGAGGACCCCCAGGAGGTTTGCGAAGGAGAGCCCCTCGTCCATGATCACCCCCTCCAGCTGCTCGAACTCCGGGGTGTGGGTCGGGTCTATCGCCTCCCGCCGGTAGACCCGGTCTATCGAGAAGGCCTTCACCGGAGGGTTCGGGTGGTCTGCCAGGTACTTTATGGTCACCGATGTGGTGTGGGTCCGGAGGACCTCCCGACGGGCCACCTCCGGGTCCCAGGTCCCGCCCCAGCCGGTGGAGCCGACCTCGCCGCCGTGCTCGTGCATCTCCTTCACCCGGGAGTGGTCGGGGATCTCGGCCCTGGAGTCGAGGTAGAAGGTGTCCTGCATCTCCCGGGCCGGATGGTCCTGGGGCTGGAAGAGGGCGTCGAAGTTCCAGAAGCTCGACTGGACGACCTCCCCCTTGATCTCGGAAAAGCCCATCTCCAGCATGATCTCCCTCATCCTCGATAGGAGCCGCTGGTAGGGGTGAACCTTCCCGGGGTAGATCCGCTCCGCGGGGAGGGCGACGTCGTAGGGGCGGACCTCGTATCGAGAACCCTTATAACTTACGTATCCTCCTTCCCAGACCCCGCTCTTTATCATATCCGGGGTGATCTGATTTATATGAGAGATCGAGTCACAACGGCCTGCGACATCCTTTTCAACAGATTTTCTGAAGACAGATCGTCCGGCATCGGTGATCTCTAAAGACCAGGACTTCTGGGCCCTGGACTCCACAAGACCCCTTCCTTTTAGGAGCTTCAGCGCCTCCGAGTCCAGGGCCGATCCGCTCGTCTCCCCCTGGAACGAAAGTGCCCCCAGGATCTCCTCGTCCTTTCCTGGGGGGGCATCCCCTGCGGGCTTGATCTTGCCGGCCTCGACGGCCGCCCATCCCTTCTTTTTGAGCCAGCCTATCCCCACCTTCAGGGCTGGATCTTCGATTTCCGATATGGGGACCCCCCCGGCCCCGGCGATCTCGAGGATCCTCCTCTCGGGAAGGCCGATCTCGGCGTACCGGGCCCCCTCCTCGGTGAGGGCGTAGACCTCCTCCACCCTCTTATCGAGCCCTATCAGGCCCATCTCGGCAAGCCCCTCCGCCGAGGAGATGACGGAGACCTCCTTAATTCCCAGCTTCTCGGCGATCTTCCTGGGGTCAGTGAGGCCGTCCGAGATCTCTTTCAGCACCTGCCTGTCCCTGGGAGACAGGGCGGACAGCTTATCCTCTTCTGATGGCATGATGATCAACCTTTGCGAAATCGCGATCTTCAAGGGTAGGCAGATGCGAGGGACCATATATTAAACCTGCCCGCCGCGAAGTCGCGGACCTCAGATTTCAGGAGAAGCGCGCCGAGGCAGTAGACCGGGGAGAAAAGAAAACTAAGAGGAGGAGAGACGGTCAAGGAGATGGATAGCTCTCCAGCTCCTCCAGGGCCTCCAGAACCCCCTGGACTGCCATCTCCATGAACCGCTCCCCCTTCTCCCTGGTGGCCCGGGAGGGGTCGCCCATCACACCGTTTCCCATCAGGGGCCTCACGTCCCTCATGATCAGGTACCTCGGCCTGGGGGGGAAGTGCTTCTCGGGGAGCCCCTTCACCAGGTCCTCCCGGATGACCAGCATCCTCGATGTCTCGATCTCCCCGGCGTGGCCGTCCCCGGGGGTCTCGACCTCCCTCGGATCGATCAGGTCGAAGTCGGAGACGAGGCTCACCCGGATATCCCTTATTGCGACCGCCTTCTCCGCCGCCTCCTTGAGGGCGGAGAGGTGCTGGCCGCCGGCGTGGCCCGTCAGGATGAGGACCCTCTCGAAGCCGGAGTCGTGAAAGGCTGTGAGGAGGTCGGAGACGAGGTCCCTCAGGGCCCCCGGACTGATGGAGATCGTCCCCGGAAAGCCCCGGGTCGACCTGCAGACCCCGTAGTGGACCGGCGGCGCGACGAAGACGGCTCGTCTCCGGGCGACCTCCTTTGCCACCTCCAGGGCCTGGATCGTATCGGTGAAGGTGGGGAGGTGGGGGCCGTGCTCCTCCGTAGCCCCCACCGGGAGGATCAGAGTCCGGGTCACTTCTAGGGCTGCCTCGATCTCGGTCCAGGTCATCTCCTCGAGGAGCATCATAGGCTGATCGAACTCCCGGCGATCACCGCCCCCTCGGGGACCCGGACCTCCTCGTACTGGACGGTGCCGACCCGCAGGGTGTAGGGGCCGACAGGCCCCACGTCGAAGTTGGTGGACCAGCTCTCTGGACCCTCCGTCGAGTAGGGGACGACGAGGGAGAACTGGCCGTCGGATCCGGCGGCGGTGGACTTCTGATATACGAAGCTCCTGCCCCTGCCCGTCGATATCGGGACGGAGATGACCACATCCGTCCCGGGGGAGGCCGTCCCGGTGATCGTGGCCCCCGGAACGTGCTCGAATACCTTTACGTACTTCTGGCCGCTGGAGGTGATCGAGCTCGGGGACTCGTGGACGAGCCTGTAATGGCTCAGGGCCTCCAGGGGAACTGAGGTCATGATCGGGCTCTGGGATACCACCTCGGCCGCCGCATAGCCCCGCCCCAGGCTCTCGTTGACGCTATCGAGGAGCTCCTGGTAGTTTCGAGACCTCTTCTGGGGCTCCACCGATACCCCGCCCTGACCGTCGGTGCGGTAGGCGATCGTCCACCCCTCCTGGACCCTCGCCTCCGTCCCGTCGAAGAAGTGGAGCCGGGCGACCATCGAACTGAAGTAGGGAGGCCGATAGATCATGATCGGCTGGCCGTCCTGCCAGTAGCTGAAATGGTATGTGCCGGGATTTATGTTGCTCCAGGCGGCCATGGCGTGGAACTTCCCCATCGCCATCTCCACGTCGGTGACTACGTACCTGATGTTGGAGTAGAGGGACCTGTTGACGTCGAGGTTAGCCGCCACCGCCTCCGCCTCCGACTCGTTCTGGGCGAGGAAGAAGGGGGACGAACCCGCAACCCCGGTCTCTATGCTCCCTATCCCCTGCTGGAAGGGGTTGGAGTTCGCAAGCCTTTCGCCCACCGCCTCGATGGCGTGGCCGTAGTCCCACCAGGACATGGTCCCATAGGCGGAGTCGGGATAAGGGAACCGTTCGCCCTTGGGCGGCCGCTCGTATATGGTGTAGATCCCCATCTCCGGCGAGGGGGTGTTATCCCGGAGCCAGTACATCGATTCGTACCAGTCGGAGTTCATCGGTCCTACCTGGTTCTGCGAGTAGAAGCTTCCTATCTTAACCCCCTGGACTGACCCAAACATCGAGGGATAGACGAAGAGGACCACCAGGAAGGCGACGACCACAAAGTTGATGATGGCCCGGTTCTGATCCGGAGCCTCTTTGGACGACCCCCTCGCCATCCTGACCAAGGCGTCCTCGACCTCCAAAAACCGGGTCTTCTCGAGGAGGACCGATCCCAGGTAACCGGCGAGGAAGGCGACGTTGACGGCGTAGTAGTAGGCGAACCTGTTCTGGGCGAAGGTGAGGGCGAGGATGATCACCGTCCATGCGAGGATCAGCATATCCCCATTCCGGCTGTCGTCCCGCCGATACCTCAGGAGGAGGAGGGGCAGGGCGATGAGGGTCAGCCAGAAGGGCGACAGGATCGGGACGATCCCTGGGAAGTTCCGCTGGATGGAGCCCCTCTCCAGTATCCTGGAAGCCTCTGATATGGTGGCCCCTCCCCCGGTCCTGGGCTGGAATATCTTCAGGCCGGCCGTCAGGGCTCCAGTAAACTGGGGAACCGCCAGCATCAGGATGACGAAGACGACGACTATCGACCCGATGACGATCAGGGGGAAGTAGCTCCTATCCATCTTCCTCTGGACTAGCTGGCTGGAGAGTACGGAGAGGAATAGCATGAAGATGATACCGACGATCAGGATCGTAGGCTGGAAAAGGGAGTAGAGGGTGAAGCCGAAGCCGTTCTCGGCCCTGACGAAGGGCAGGACGAGAAGGAGCGTGACGAAGAAGGCGATCGCCCCGGAGATACCCACGTAATCAGCGTTCCTCCCCCTCATGTGGTCGACTATGCTCTGGACCGTGACGAAGGCGAGGATGATCCCCACGAAGAGGTGGCCCGATGACCATGCATCTATGTAGAGCCCCAGGAAGAGGCCCGCCAGCAGGCAGTAGGCAAGCGGCCTCTTCAGAGCGGTTAGATCCATCCTCCGGATGGCGGCAAAGGTGAGCTTGCCGGCGCCCGACCGGAAGGCGAGGATGAAGAAGAGCATCGCCGTGGTGCTGAGGAGGACCTCAGCGGCGTGATGGTCTGCAAACCCTATCAACGACCGGGAGAGGAACTGGCCCGGCAGGACTGCGATCATGACCGCGGCCATGAACCCCGCCGTCCTCCCTCCCAGCTCCCGGCCTATGAAGTAGACTACGAAGACCAGGAGGGCTCCGAAGACGGCCGGCAACACCGCCCCCACCACCTCGACGGTGTGCATGCTGGGGGTGCCGAGATCCGCCATGTAAGAGAGGATCGCGATCGCCCAGCTGTTGAAGGGGCCGAAGGTGATCTCCGTCCCCCTCGGAAAGAAGGTCATGGGATCGAACCACGGCCGCTGGAGGTTGAGGACGGTGCTCTTGGCGAGCATGATGTGATAAGATCCATCGTTGCCGTCGAAGAGGACGGAATCTCCGACAAGGACGCGCGACATGGGTTTGTAGACCCTCAGGTAGAGCGAGAAGAGGAATACGACTCCCAGGCCGACGTAGATGTAAAGGTCTGGGATCCGTTCCAACGGCCTCCTCTTCGGAGCCGGCTGATCCTTCCCCTCCGTGCCCGCTTTTTTCTCCTTCACCGATTTCTTGGTCATCGTGCCGGAAGAACCATTTTCAATCCAGATAAACATTTTGAAGCGGGATTTGAGGAGGCTCGGCCAGGACGGGGATCCTCCCCTCCACCGGCCCATCGGGAGGCCAGGGTCGGGACCGATCAGAGGCGGAGAAGATCAGGCCCGGGGCAGGTATCTCCCCCTCGTCAGATCGGGCCGGAGGTCACCATCCACCATAGACTATGAAGGAGCTGGTGATCCCGAAGATCTTCTCTTCCCGGATCGTTCCGCCGGAAAATAGCTCCTCCACCTCCCGCCTCTTGAGGAGCCGGACGGAGTTTGCGGCCGCCAGCGCCTCCTCTCTATCGGGGATCTTCGGGTACCAGCCGAGGCTGAAGCGCTGGATCAAAAAGACCTTCAGGGCGAGAGGGAAGAACTGGAAGCCCGGGAAGAGGAAGTGAGGCTCCAGGGGGAAGCTCCAGTTCGGCGTCTGGACGAAGTACCTCCTCCCGACGCGCATCACCTCCCGGGCCATCCGGCGCTGCTCAGATGGCCCCCCCACATGCTCGATGACTGAGTTGGAGAAGGCGACGTCGAAGGCTCCATCAGCGAAGCCCCTCATATCCCTCGCATCCCCGGCGACGAGGCGGATGTTGGAGTGGTGGCTATCCGTCCTGGAGAGGTTGAGGATGGTTATCTCGTAGTCCGGATCGTCGGCGAAGCCCATCTTCTCCCAGAAGAGCTCCGTCCCGCCGACGTCTATGAGCTTCAAGGGCTTTGGGAGGGGTGCGGCCAGATCCCTGAAGAGGGCGATCCTCTGCCGCCTCACCTTCATGACCGCCGAATTGTCCCGGCTGACGTCAAACATTTTTTTAAGATTTTTTCCCATCATCCCTCATACCCCCGATCGTTCGTCGCCAAATCGTCCGGATCCCTGCGAGAGTGTCGGCTCGATTGTCGATGGTTAAAGCTTAAAACCTTTGGGGCGTCTATATGAAGATCAGGAGGAATCGGATGAAGAAGATCAACGATATAAAGGGCCTTGGCGGGATGCTCAACGGATTTCGAGACCTGGTGAAGGAGGACGAGAGCATAACCTTCGTCGGAACCCCGGGCTTCTGCACGCCCTTCGCCACCTTCCTCGGCTTTCCCGTCCGGGAGAAGAGGCTGGCCTTCGTCCCCGGCCTGAAGGTGGAAGAGACGAGAGCCCTGGTGGCGACGGGGTACGGGATGGAGCTCGGCAAAGCCGCCAGCCCCGACGCCGACGTGGTGGTGATCCTGGGAGGGATGGCGATGCCGAAGATCGGGGTCTCCATCGAGGAGATGGCAGCCCTTCTGGGAAAGATCCAGCACAAGAAGCTGATAGGGGTCTGTTTCATGGGGATCCTCGAGCAGGCGGGATGGTGCGGGACCCCGGCCCTCGGCTTCAATTACGTCATGAACACGAACCTCAGCGGGGATATCTCCGGGGTATAGCCGGTGGGGACGCAATAGAGGGGAGGATACCAGACAAAAGGGCGGGATTTAAGGTCCTAAAATACGAAAACGGATTTCTGGTGGGCCCGACGCGATTCGAACGCGTGACCTCACGGTTATCAGCCGTGCGCTCCAACCATGCTAAGCTACGGGCCCGGCAGCCTTTCTGATTGAGCCACCCCTTAATAACAGTTTCCCTAGAGGTGCTCCCGGAAGACGGGGGCATAAGGCCGCCCCATCTGCTTCTTCTGACGATCGGCTATGCGCCGGAGAAGGTTCGACCTTCCGAGGATCCCCCGGTCCGGCGATGCTCTTCCAAAGGATGTAAACCCGTACGCTGGCCCACCTCCGGCGCTGCGCCCTTCGACAGAGTTAAATCTTCAAGGGATGAGGATCTGAGGGTGATGATGAGATGGCCGACGCTGAAATTGAGAAGAGAGAGGAACTTTCTGGGCTCTACGACCTGGCGATCCCCATAGGGATGCCCCTCAGCGTGATCCAGGATCTGGTGGACAGATTCGAGCTGGAGCCGGTGAGGCGGAACGCCAAGGTCGGCCTTCTGGACGGCGAGTCCGAGGAGAGGGAGATCCTCGTCCTCCGAGGAGACTTCGATACGGTGAAGGCGGCGGAGAGGTACATGTTCGAGGCCCTCGACCGCAGGCTGGCTAAATGGGAGAGGAACGAGCGGTCCGATCGGTACCGGGATATGTACGACAGAAACGCCGATGAGAGAAGCCGGATGGTGAAGGAGAGGATTGCGGAGAAGAAAGAGGAGCTCAGCTTCTGACCCCTCCCGGCAGGGTCAGAGGATCCCCATCATCTTGTGGGCCTGGGGTATGACGACCACCCCGGAGAGGACCTCCGCTGCCGCCTCGAATAGCTCTGTCAGCTTCTCCGGAGACGGCCTCCCGTCCCCCGAGGCGGGCTGGAGGACGACCACGGCGTCCAGCCCCGCCAGCCTGGGAACGAGGCCCTCTATCTCCGCCCTAGGGGTCGAGGCGAGGACCACCACCTTGGCGATGGTGAAGACCCCCCGGCGGGAGGCGGCCTCGATGGAGGCGAGCTCGTTCTCGACCAGCTCCTCCGATCCCCCCCGGGAGAACGCGCTTGGAAGCTTTATGTCGACGGCCGCAATATCGATCCAAGGGATCATCTTCGAGAACCGGCGGTGAGAGAAGCCGTTCGTCTCCAGGTAGACAGGCATCCCCTCGGCGGAGCAAGCCCTCGCCAGCGCCTCGACGAACTCGGGCTGGCAGAGGGGCTCGCCGCCGGTTATCGAGACGCTATGAGTCCCTCTGCCCCAGAGAGCCCGGACCTCCTCCATCGTCCACGCCAAGGATACGGGATTTTCAGCCCGTCGGCGGAGGCCGGGGGCAATAACATCACAAAACGTCACCTCGCGGCGGAACTTCGCCGAGTCGCAGTAGGCGCAAGCGAGGTTGCATCCCGCCGTCCGGACGAAGACCTGCCTCCTCCCTAAGAGCGGCCCCTCCCCCTGGAAGGAGGAGAAGATCTCCCCCAAGACTCCAGAGTCAGAGGTACTCGGTGGGGTCAGGGACGCCCGCCTCCAGAAAGCCGAACATCCGGTGCTGACACGCCTCGCACTCCCCGCAGTGGAGGGCGCCATCCAGGTAGCAGGACCAGGTCAGGGCCATCGGCGCCCCCAGATCCGACCCGAGCTTTACGATCTCGGGCTTCTGGAGGTGGACGAGGGGCGCCTCGACCCTCGGGGGGATGCTGAAGGAGGCAACGGCCTTCTCCAGGAGGAGGTTGAACCTATCGACGAACTCCGGCCTGTTGTCGGGGTACGACCTCCCCTCCTCGGCGTTGAAGCCGACGTAGACCCTCTCAGCCCCCACCGACTCCGCATACGCCGCCGCCATGGACCCGAAGACGAGGTTCCGGCAGTATACCCAGGTGGAGGGGGTGGCCCTGGGGCCCCGGATATCCACCTCCCTCCCCATGGGGATGGGGGCCCCGGCCGTCGTCAGGGGTGTCATCTTCCGGAAGAGGTCCGTCTTCGCGAACCGTACCTCCACCGCCCCCAGGGCCCCCGCCACCTCCGCGATCGCCCTCTTCTCCCTCTCCTCCGCCTTCTGGCCGTAGAGGACGTGGAAGATGGAGATCTCAAAGCCGTCGTTCAGCGCCTTCGTCGCCGCGACGGTCGAGTCGAGCCCCCCGGAGCAGAGGCAGACCGCCTTCGGCGTCATCCGGTCATCACCCACTTGCCCTTCCCCTCCCAGAGCTTCACCGAGACGAGGGCGGCGTTGGAGCCAAGGAGCTGCTCCTCCAGGCCGGCCCTGATCTGCTCTGCGATACACTCGGCGGTGGGGTTATCGAGGATCTCATTGAGGTCGCGGTGATCCAGCTCCTCCAGGACCGATCTGAGGGCCTCCTTCAGATCGTAAAAGTCCATCAAAAAGCCTGTCTTTTCGTCGACCTGCCCCTCGACTACCACCTCCACCTCGTAGGTGTGGCCGTGGACACGGGCGCATTTGCCGTCGTATCCCGGAAGGCGGTGGGCGGCGTCGAACTCCAGGGAGAGGCCCATCCTCATTCTTCTCCATCCTTCAGCCGCCCCTGGCGGCGGTCTATCTCGTCGAGCTGGTCGAGCATCTTCCTCAGCGCCGTCCGGACGGCGTCGGAGAAGGTGACGAACTTCCCGTCGTCGCCGACGTGCCGGTTTACGTCGTCGATGATGTGCTGGGGTATCTCCACCGATATCTTGGGCACCATAATCCTCCAGTATTCCTGAGAGAATACCCAGAGATTATTAAACCTTTCCCGATCAGGGCTCTGCCATCTCCAGGATCTCCGGCGGCGCGCCGGCTAGGGCCACCAGCGCCTCCGCCTCCATGAAGTGGAGCCTCCCCGGGACGACGAGGATCTGGAGGGGACCGCCCAGATCCCGATCCACAAGCTTCCGCAGCCAGTCGGCGACGACGACGGCGTCCTCGGAGCCCGCCCTCGCCACCCCGACGCCCAGGGAGGAGTTGAACCGATCGCCGCAGGCCTCCTCCTCCATCTCCAGGAGGAGGGCCGCCCCCTCCCCGGCGGTCATGTACCTCTCCGGCTGGATGTCGAGGAAGAGGAGGGTGTGAAGGTCCCTCGCGAGGTTATCGACGACTACGTCCCGGGGGCTCATGGCGACGATCCTCCTTCCCCCCGCCACGTAAGGGTAGGGTATCGAGGTGGACCTGCCGAACCGATAGTTCTGAAGCCCCGTCATCCCGGATACGGCGGTGACGATGGAGGAGGAGTGGACTATCCTCGTCTCTATCCCCATCCTGAGGGCCCGGAGGCGGAGGTCAAGGTGGGTCGTCGAGATCATGGGGTCTCCCCCCACCAGGAAGGCGACCTTTTCCTCCTTCGCCCGGCCCAGCCAGCCCTCGGGGCTCACCTCCACCTCCTCCCGGGTCAGGACTTTGACCTCTCTGCCGTAGAGCTGGGCGAGCTTTTCAGGAGTTGCGCCCATGAGCCGAGAGGTGTAGAACTCCGCATAGACTAGGTCGGAGTCTCTGATCGTCTGCAGGCCCTTGACCGAGACATCCCTCTCGTCGTAGAGCCCCAGGCCAACGAAAGTGAGCATGAGGTCCTCCTCAGCAGGAGGAGGCTTAAAGGCCTCGCCCGAGGAAAAACGGCGAGCAAAGGCTAATATGCGTTAGCCTCCGAATAAATTCCCATGATCGGCAGGACGACCCAGGTTGTGGATTGCCGAGAGAGCATGGGGCTTGCCAAGGGCGGCGGCCTGGCCCAGCGCGGAACCCTCTCCGAGGCCTCCAGACCAGACGTGATCGCCATCGCCATGTCCCCGGGGCGGAGGCACATAACCAAGCCCGTCTGCGAGATCACCTACGGTCTGCGGCGGGAGGGGGTCCAGACGAGCGTCCTCGTCCTGGAGGCGGGGGCGGGGGTTCCCGACAGCTTCCCATCCGCCTCCAAGGGGTTCGGCCCCACCTTCGGCCTCTCCCCCAAGGAGATCGAGCAGATCGAGAGGCACAAGATCGCCGTCATTCACCTCGGGAATATCAGGTCTCACGTCGTCTACAAGGCGAAGGAGGTCCTGGCCCTGGCGGAGGTCCCGGCGGTGATCGTATGCCAGAGCCCCGTCGACTTCGAGGACTTCGCGAAGGTGGGGGTGAAGACGAGGCTGGTGATGCCCCCGAGGAACAAGGTCGAGACCCTGGGGACCGTCGTCGAGATCGTCTACGGCGTCACCCGGGGCGCCACGTGCCAGAGGGCGAAGCTGAACCAGCTAGCAAAGGTCCTCAACCACCACCTAGCCCGGATGGAGAGAGAGGAGAGGAAGAGGAGGGAGGAGGAGGAGATGCCCGAGGCGGAGAGGAAGGCGAGGGCGAAGAAGAAGGCGGAAGAGGCGAAGGCGGAAGGCGGGATGAGCACCTTCTTCGTATGAGGGGAGGGTTTCAGAGGGTGAAAGCTGCGACGCTGCCGAGGGTCACGATATACAACCTCGCGAGCCTTGATGGCCGGGTGGACAGGGTCGCAGACTCGCCGGAGGCGATGCTCCTCTACTACGAGCTATCGTACCACTGGAAGGCTGACGCCATCCTCGCGGGGAGCGAGACTATCTTCGTTCTGGGAGGGCACGAGGAGGAAGAGATGGCGAAGGAGGAGCCCCCTCCACCCCGGAAGGAGCCGCCTCCGGGGACGGAAGGCCTGATCTATGAGCCTCGGCCGCTGCTCGTCGTCCCCGACAGCCGGGGGCGGATCCACAACTGGAGGCTCCTACAGCAGGAGCCGTGGTGGCGGAAGATTGTGGTCCTCTGCTCAAAGGCGACGCCACCATCCTACCTGGATTATCTGGGAAAGAGGCACCTGGAATACTTCATAGTCGGCGAAGATCATGTCGACCTCCGGCAGGCCCTCGAAGAGCTGAAGGCCCGGTACGGCGCGAGGTCGGTGCGGACGGACTGTGGAGGAAGGCTGAATGGCGTCCTCCTCCGGGCGGGCCTGGTCGACGAAGTGAGCGTCCTCATCAGCCCCACCCTGGTGGGGGGGCGGAGAGGGACGAGCCTCTTCGAAGAAGGTGAGATAGAATCCGGCGGTGAGTTCGTCCATCTCAGGTTGACCCATATGGAGAGGGTGAGGGGCGGCTTCGTATGGCTCCGTTATGAAGTGGCAGGGCGAGAGGCTGCGCCTGAATAGAACGCTATAGTCCAAGGACGGGAGACGCGCTAGGCGAGAGGCTCAGAGGGCCGGAGAATTTGGGAGAGCAGGATGAAGCTTGTTATATTGCTGGGAGACGGGATGGCGGACCATCCCATCGAGGCGCTGGAGGGAAAGACGCCTCTGGAGGCGGCAGAGACCCCCAATATGGACAGGATAGCCCGAGAAGGGCGAGGCGGCCTTGCTAGAAACGTCCCGCCGCGGATGCCGCCGGGAAGCGACGTCGCAAACCTCTCGGTGATGGGCTACGACCCGAGGAGGTACTACACCGGCCGAGCCCCCCTGGAAGCGGCGGCGATGGGCGTCTCTCTCGGTCCAGAAGATGTCGCCTTCCGGTGCAACCTGGTCAACGTCGACCTCGATCGTGGGGTCATGGTCGACTACAGCGCGGGCCACATCTCCTCGGAGGAGGGGCGCGAGCTGATCGCCGCCCTCCAGAAGAGCGATCCAAAAGCGAGGCTCTATCCTGGCGTAAGCTACCGAAACCTCCTCGTCCGGGGCGGCGACGAAGGCCTCCAGGCGGTCTGCACCCCGCCCCACGACATCTCCGGCCAGCCGATCGATGGATACCTGCCGAAGGGAGAGGGAGCAGCCGCCTTGCGCGAGATGATGCTGGCGTCGGTCCCGATCCTCGCTGAACACCCGGTCAACCTCCGCCGCGCGCGAGAGGGAAAGCGGACCGCCAACATGATCTGGCTCTGGGGGCAGGGGAAGGCCCCCTCCATGCCGAAGTTCCGCGAGCTGTGGGGCGTAGAGGGCGCCGTCATCTCCGCCGTCGACCTCCTCAAGGGGATGGGGGTCTACGCGGGCCTCGAGGTAATCAACGTCCCCGGAGCCACCGGCGTCCTCGACACCAACTACGAGGGGAAGGTCGCCGCCTGCCTCGAGGCCCTCGACCGGGTGGACTTCGTCTACCTCCATGTCGAGGCCCCCGACGAGATGAGCCACGATGGCAAGCTCGAAGAGAAGATCGAGGCGATCCAGCGCTTCGACGAGCGGGTCGTCGGCCTCGTCCTCGCCGGCCTCGAACGATCGGGGCACCAGTGGCGCGTCGCCGTCCTGCCCGACCACCCCACCCCCATCGCCCTTCGGACCCACACCGCCGAGCCCGTCCCCTTCGCCATGATCGGCTCGGGGATCGAGGCCGACGGGATGGAGGCGTTTTCCGAGCGGGAGGGGGCCCGGGGCGGGTGCGGCACGATCGACGGGTGGCGGCTGATGGGGATGATGGTGGAGAGGGCAGGAATAGGATCCGCTGGCAGCTCATAATAGATTGTAGCTTCTTAAGAGGGTTGCACCTTGGTTAGCCTGGAAGAATTAGAGAAACTTTTTGAGGACGGTTATCGGGTTGTGACGTCCTATCCTATACTGAATCATACCCCACAGGAAATCCATGGATTCATTTCATTCTTTAAGACTGAACTATCTTTACAAGAAGCACTTCATCCATCAAACAGAAATAAAAACGTAGTAGTCTTGAGCCATATACCCACAGGGCACCAAGTAGAAGTACTTACTTCAGATCAGGCTATACTCAATCGAATAAACAAGCGGATCGAATATCAAAATGAGCCAATTGGTATGGCTATTCGTGCACAATGTCTCGCTCTAGGTGGTAGATCCACTTATGGAGGGGTTTCCCACTTAGATCGTTTAGTTGAGAGCTTGGATGGTCTTTGGGGTTGGGAGTTTAAGTTGGGAGACGCTGTTGGAGCATTTAACGTTTTCATTAAGCTGGACCAAACTGATAGGGAATATGGGGAATTGGTTCGAGAAAAGTTACTACTTTTATTGGATTGCCTTGCAATAATACAAAATGTTGGTTTTTATATTAAACAATTTAGCTGCACATTTAGACCTCGAATTGGATTATATTGCTTTGCTGGAATGCGGGAAGAAATGCTTCGTCCAGTAACGCCAGAAGAAATTAATAATATCGAGGCAATTCTTTCGTTTGATAAAGAAAGGCTAGCCGCCCGAGGCCTAAACCAATCTTACCTAGAAAACTGCATGCCAAGCCGACTTTCGATGCTTTGGGCAGCTACTGAACACGTGTTTCGCAGTAAGTCTGAGCCTCTTCTCACAAAGGATGAGATTAATCAAATTCTCGAATCAGCTAAGAATGTTGAAAGTCTCAAAAATGATCCTGATCGTCTAGATAAGCTCAAAAATGCGATTTCCGATCCAGGTCGAGTATTCCTTAAGGGTCGGAACAGGATCATGGCCGAAAATATGGCTCGTATAATGAATATCAGTGAAGAAAGTGCATACTCGAAGGTGAGTAAAGCTTCAAAACTGCGTGGAAAAAATGTACATCAACTTTCAGATGATTGGGACGCCCTAAGAGAAGCTGAGAAGTTTTTGCAAGAAGCACTATTGAGTTATTTAAAAAGACGAAAATGATGCCTAAGGCAGACGATTCTATATTTAATATATAAATATCTAGAAAGTGGGCCAAAGTAATCCATTATCATTTCATCGTCTTTGACTGCAGGCAACCGGAGACGTGAGATACATCCTGCACGACCACGAGCCGCTCGATGCCGTCCGCCTTCGCCCAGGCGGTGCGAACCTTGCGCTCCCTCCGGCTGGACGGCTCCGCCCCCACGAGCCTCGCCCGGCTGAAATCCGATAAGAATCATCGTATGAAAAATAAGTTATGCCATGAAAATAATCGTATTATGGTGAAATATGGCCGCTCGAAGAATTACGATCGACGTGCCCGAAAAGGTGCTCTTATCCGAGAAGACCGACGAGAAGGCCTTCGGGCGCGAGCTGCGGATTTTGGCCTCAGTCAAGCTCTATGAGCTAGGTCGGCTCTCCTCAGGACGAGCCGCGGAGCTTGCCGGTATGCCGCGATTCGAGTTTCTGCTGACCCTCGAACGCTACAAGGCGTTTCCCCTCGAAGCCGAGCTGCGAGACCTGGAGAACGCCACTCCTTAAAGACCCATCATTTTCTAGAATCCACCTACTTCGTGGCGCTCTGAAATCGCCCGGATGGAGCTAGCCTCCGGAATTTCGCGCCGCCCCGGCCGCTCGCCCTCTACCCACAACCTATAAGCCCTTACAGCCCTTACAGCATTTACATGGGCGAAGCGGCCGATAAGAGGATACCGGTGACCAGGGAGGTCTGGGAGGATCTATCAGACCTCAAGAGGCCGGGAGAGACCTTCGCGGGCCTTCTGGCGGAGATGATCGAGCACGAGAAGAAGCGGCGGCTCTTCCTGGATATGGAGAGGATCGAGAGGGAGGGGAACTTCGTGGAGCTTCGATTTTGACCTACCAGCTGCTGATCGAAGAGAAGGCCCTTGAGTTCCTCCGATCGCTGCCTGAGAAGAGCAGGCGGCTTGTAGCAGATCGGTGTCTGGCTCTCTCCGACGATCCCTTCCCTGGAGGCGAAAGGGGCGACCGGAAGGCGCTCCATCTCGCTGGCCATAAGAAGCTATATCGCCTCCATGTGGGAAGGTCCTATACCGTCTTCTATCGGATATATGAAGACGAGAAGGTCGTTTCGATCCTTGCCATCACCACCATTGAGAAGGCGCACAAGATGTACGGGCGGCTCTGAATTCGGCATCTTCTCTGGACGGAACCCACCTACATCCCGACGCTCTGAGATCGACTGGAGGGAGCCAGGCCTACGGGTTCTCGCCGCCCGGTCATCCACGGTATCGGTCCCTTCTCCGCCGCATTCCCTCAGGCGGCATTACCCTCCGGCCCTCCGGGCGGGAGGCATCGCCGGCACGGGCTTCGACCGGCTGAGTCGGATAGGATTGTCCTACGAAAATTAAATCAAAAACGGATTTCGGGAGAGGGCCGGGAGCTAGACATTCGGGTCGCTCCCAGCCCTGCCCCGCCACTCTACTTCTGCTATCTCAAGTTACCACGGGAGGGACCTCCGCGGGAGGCTCCTCCACCTCTGCCGGAGGCATTTCTACGGGAGGAACTTCCTCAGGAGGCACCTCCGCCTCAGCGGGTGGCATCAAGACTGCGTCTATTATGTGGACGACTCCGTTGCTGCAGACCACGTCCGTCTGGACGATCCTGGCGCCATTGACAAAGGCCCCCTCGTCAGTGACCTCGATGGTGAGGCTAGAGCCTTCGAGGGTCTCAATGGAGGTCATGTTCACGACATCCGCGGCCATCAGAGCGCCATCAGCTACGTGGTAGGTGAGGATCTCGGTCAGAGCATCGGTGTCGTTGAGGTCGATCTCACCCAACAGTCCGAAGGCTTCATCCGTGGGGGCGAAGACCGTGAAGGGCCCCTCGCCTGCAAGGAAGTCTGCAAGACCTGCCGCCTCCACCGCGGTGACGAGGTCGTTCAGATTGCCAGCCCCGACTGCCGTCTCGACGATGTTCAGGAGGGCGGGCTCAGTCTCAGCGACGACCGGCTCCTCGACATCCTCGGCCTCAGTATCATTGACAACCGGAACCTCGACATCCTCGGCCTCGGTATCATTGACAACTGGAACCTCGACATCCTCAGCCTCGGTATCAGCGACGACCGGAACCTCGACATCCTCGGCCTCGGTATCAGCGACGATCGGAACCTCGACATCCTCGGCCTCGGTATCAGCGACAACCGGAACCTCGACATCCTCGGCCTCGGTATCAGCGACAACCGGAACCTCGACATCCTCGGCCTCGGTATCATTGACGACCGGAACCTCGACGTCCTCGGCCTCGGTATCATTGACGACCGGAACCTCGACATCCTCGGCCTCGGTATCAGCGACGACCGGAACCTCGACATCCTCGGCCTCGGTATCAGCGACGACCGGAACCTCGACTTTGGGCGCGACGGTCGGCGCCACTATTGGACAGGATCCGGTACTGGCCGCAGGAACTCCCATCCCTATGGAGTAGGCCTGGAGGGCTCCCGATGCTACGCTGTACTGGTAGGGTCTCCCCGAACTGATCGAGTAGGCCTGGAGGCCGCTGGACCCCGATGTGTACTGATACGGGCTCCCGGAACCGATCGAGTAGGCCTGGAGGCCGCTGGACTCCGATGTGTACTGATACGGGCTCCCGGAACCGATCGAGTAGGCCTGGAGGCCGCTGGACCCCGATGTGTACTGATACGGGCTCCCGGAACCGATCGAGTAGGCCTGGAGGCCCTTTGATCCTATCGAGTACTGGTAGGGCGTTCCCGATCCTATGGTGTAAGATGGAGTTGCTGAGCTGCAGATGGTATATGCCATCACTGGCGATAACGTGATGGCGGCCACCAGCAGCGCCGCCGAAACCGCCAAGAATCCTCTATTCATCTAATCCTTCCTCCGATACCTCTCTAAACTTATTCACATACTGAGCTTAAATATTCTCCCCTCTGACAAGAACCGCCCTGCTGACCGGCTCTCAAGGAACTGAGTATTCTTCACATATAAAGACTTTCGTGGCCGTATTACGTCAGAAAACGCTTCCGCAGACTTCTATTTTGAACTTGGGGAGATCTTCGGCGAGGAGGGTCGGGACCGCCCCGGAAGGACGACGACCGCACCCCGCATTCCGCCGGCGAGGGGCCGCAATTTAACGGTGGGGCTCCTGATCCTGGGAGGAGGAGTTTCCTTCCGCCGGGAACCGAGATACCTCCGCGTCCCCGGAACTCATCTCGCCGGGGATGTACAATCCGTCAAGATCGCGGATCCATGCCCCACCAAACCCCCGATCCAGAGACCGTCGGAGGAACTCCTCCGCCCTCTGGCCATCTCCAATCACCTCCTCCTCCGCCAGGAATATCCTGGACGATAAGGGCCTTCCTTCCACCCCCTTTAGAGCCTTGGCCAGGAGACCCCTCCTCTCCTCATAGCCTCTCTGGAGGAGATCCCCGCCGTTCAGGTAGAGAAGATCCGACGCCGCGAGAGACGGCATCGCCCCGCCCCGGGACCTCCCCCGGAGGTTGATCCTTCCCACCGTCTCCGACCTCGGGGATATCCTTCCCCCTCGGACCAGGATCAACTCCCCCTCCATCACGAACTCTCCTCCGGCCATCGCCACCTCCTCCGCCAGATCGCGAAGGGGCCGGGTGACATTTCGAAGCTGGCTGGTATAGATGTACACCCGGTCGTTGAACTTGTGGACCTGGACCCTCAGACCCCCATACCTGACGACGTAGGCCCTCGGACCTCCCCCCGCCATCAACTCCCGGGGGTCCTTCACCCGTCGGAACGACATCATCCTCGCGGGATTAGAAGGTGCGAGCCTCATATCGTATATGTCCCCCTGGCGGGCGTTGAGGGCCACCATCCCGAGATCCGGAAGGTAGGAGTACGCCCTCTTCACCAGGGAATAATCGACGTCGAAGGCCTTCCCTATCGCAGCCGAGATCAGCGAGGGGCCCAGCCCCGCCGTCGTCCTCCCCAGGACAGCCCTGGCCAGGTACTTCGCCTCCAGGGGGGATGCGGCTAGAAGGAGGCCCTTGAGGATGGCTCTTCTCCGGGATAAGGAGCCCGGTCCCCTCTGGGCCGAGATCTGGCGGAGAGATTCATAGACGTGCAGAGAGTCCATCGTCGACGGCGCGAGGGTCCTCTGAGACCGGCCTCGGACCATCCTCTCCGCCCGATCCCCGGGGTCAGCCGCCCTCTCCTCGGAGGAGGGGACCCGGCCGGAGATCTCTTCGAGGACCGCATCCAGGGTCTCGGGGCCGATCCCAAGCTCCCGGGGCTCCCAGGGGGGCCAGGGCCGGCCCGAGATGAGCCTGACGGTGGGGCGGAGCATCTCGGCGGGGAGAGGCTTGATAAGAGCCGCCAACCTTTCAGCCTTGGCCCCTCGCCGTTCCTCTCTGGAGACCGCCTCCAGAGCCCTTGCGATCTCTAGGTAAGGGAGCATCGGAAGCTACCGCTCGAGCTTTATCTCCTTGAGACCCCGGACCGTCTCCTGCAGGCCGTCGATGGCGATGTCCAGATCTCGGAGGAAGGCCTCCGTCCGCTCCGTGGTGACGGCCCCTGGCGCGGAGGCGGCGATGAGCCCCTCCTGCTCCAAGACCCGGAGGGAGTAGCGGACCTTGTGGCTGGGGATCCCCGTCTCTTCGGCCAGCTTGAGGATGCCGATCGGCTCATTCTCCATGACGTGTTTCAGGATTATAAGGTGCCTTTTTAGCATCTCAAGCTCTCGCTTCACCTTATCAGTCACCATATTCTCACATCCAGCGTCAGCCACCATAACAATATTTATTAAGCAATCGCTATACCTTATAACCCCATCGATTGACATGGTGCATGTTATCATTTGCGGCCAGGACGGAAGCTCTCCGATGGTTCCGCTCCGAGGAGGGGGCTACCCATCCGAGAAGCCTCCGAGGGTCATCTTTGTCGAAGACTGCCCCGCGGGGCGTCGCGATCCGTACCGACCTCATATCGTCTTATTTTTTTGTCTACGAGATGGAGGGCAGCCAGCCTGCGCCAAGGGGGATCCATCATGCCAAGCTGTAGCATGCCCTTCAGCTCAGTGAGGGGTCTATCCCCAGTTATTTTTAATCAACAGATTCAAATACGATAGGACCATTGCTAGTATTGTAAAATCAGAAAGAGTTGGCCAGCGTATGGAGCTTCCACCCTTGGGCTTTCTGATGGAGATCTTCGCGGTGATCTGAATATGATGCGGATCTTGAACTCGGAGTTCGACCTGGCGCGGCTTTTACCCTCCGACGAGGAGCTGGCAATCGCCTTCGTCCCCACAAACCGGGAAATCTACAGAATGCTCCAGGCCTGTCATAAGCTCAAGACCGTTTACATTCACCCTGACACCTTCAAAGAGTTCCCCTGTGTCGGCCAGACCCTCCTTTATATGCAGAAGGTGGAGCTGGTGGTGGACGGAGACGTCCCGAAGGTCCTATCCGCCGGGGGAGGGGAGGCAAGCAAGAATCAGGACGCAACCCCACCCCATCCTCTCGCCCCCGTCATGGCGGGCCGCTGACCCGGGCGGTTCGCTTCTGCGGGCGACGGCATTGGCCCTGGGATCCTTTTCGTCGAGGTGCCCGAGCATTTGGCCTCAGATATCGGCCCTCCTTCTCCGGAGGAAGTCTATCCCGTGCTTGGAGACGATCCGCCCCTCCTTTGAGTCCTCTCTTCCCAGGATCTGAGGAGACGATACACCGGTGACCACCAACATCGTCCTGATGCCGTTTTCGAGGTTCGGGTCGATCTGAGCCCCCCAGATGATCCTCGCCTCCGGGTTGATCCTCTCGTAGACCTCTTCCACCACCGTCTCGGCGTCGGAGATCGTCATGTTGGGGCCGCCGACGACGTTGACCAGGGCCGACGTCGCCCCCGAGATGTCCACGTCCAGGAGGGGGCTTCTGAGGGCCTTTATCACCGAGTCCTTGCTCTTCATCTCCCCTTGGGCCTCTCCGAGGCCGATCATGGCCACCCCACCGTTGGACATGATCGTCCTGACGTCGGCGAAGTCCAGATTTATCAGCCCCGGCCTGGTGATCAGCTCGGTGATCCCCTTGACCGAACGCATCAATACCTCGTCTGCCACCTTGAAGGCGGCCTGGAGGGGTAGGTCGGGGACGACCTCCAGGAGCCGGTCGTTGGGGACGACGATGACGGTGTCTGAGACATCGCGGAGCCGCTTCAGCCCCACGTCGGCATTGGCCATCCTTATCGCCCCCTCCGCGGCGAAGGGGAGGGTCACCACCGATATGGTGAGGGCTCCCATCTCCCTCGCCACCTCCGCCACCACGGGAGCGGCTCCGGTTCCGGTCCCGCCGCCGAGGCCACAGGTGATGAAGACCATATCCGCCCCCTCCACCGCCGCCCTGATCTCGTCGATGCTCTCCCTCGCCGCCTCCTCCCCGATGGAGGGGAGGCTCCCCGCCCCCAGCCCCCGGGTAGTCCTCCGGCCGATGAGGACTCTCCGGTCCGCGCTTATGTGAAGAAGGTGCTGGGCGTCGGTGTTCATGGCGAAGAGCTCGGCCCCCTCGATCCCGGTCTCGGCGAGCCGCTCGATGGTGTTGGACCCGCCCCCGCCGCAGCCGACTACCCGAATGACCGTCGTGAGCTGCTCCAGAACCGCCGCCAGATCGTCGTCGTTCTCCTTGGCCCTAGTCCGAACTCTCCGATCTTCGAGATCGTCGTCGTTCTCCATGGCCCCCGGCGGAGCTGTTCGGCCCTCGAGCTCAGCTCGGTTAAGAGCCTCATCTATAATCGACTTCAAGTCCATCACCTGGGCTTCTCCATCCTTGATTTAGACGCGTATTGGTATATGGATTTTTTCATAGTAAGCTCGAAATAGCTCTCTCTCGCCCCAGATCCCCTCCCCGATCCGTCCATCCCCGAAGATGGGATCCCAAAAGAGACCAAAAGTTCCCGCGGAGGGCGGCATCTCCGAGAGCCTCCGACCTGATCCCGGGGAGCAGATCCTCTCCCCGGGTCCGACGGGCTCCACGGCCATCCCGTCTGGCGGGTCCGCCCTTCAACGGTAATATCAAGAGCGGTCATCCCCTCCTCCGGCTTTCGTTCAGGGCGGTCGCCGCTGCTCCGAACCCCAGGCCGATGGAGATCAGCTCCATCAAGGATCCAGCGTAGGGTATCAGGAAGAGGAGGCTCAGAACCAGGTAGCCGATGACGAAGGCTGAAAGGTCGGCGAGATCCCGGTTCAGGGCCGAGACGATCCACCTCCCCAGGCTGAAGGAGACGAACAGGTTGGCCGCGAGGAGGGCGGCCGCCGCGAGGGCCAGGAGGAGGAGGGCCAGGGGGATCCCCACGACGGAGAGGGCCGAGACTATCACGAGGATCGTCGCCGCCACCATCAGCCCGAGGCCGAGGAGGGCCCTGGCCGCCGGAGATCGCCTCACCTCCCCATCGACGGCGGAGAACACCCCCGGAAATAGCCGGAGGGAGACGAGGCCGACGATCAGAAAGCCGAGGATCATCAGGAGGCTGAAGGTAGAGATGAGGGTCCGGGGGCCCTCCGCCCCCTCCTCCTCGACGATCCGGAACTTCAGATCCCCAACGTCGCCGGTGTTGACGAAGTTCGCCGCGCTGACCCAGAGGGTCCCCGCCACGTTACCGCCATTTTGGACTTCGGTCCCGGTGAGGGCGGCGTCCATCCCGATATTCGAGGTGGGAAGGACCTTGACGGTGCCGCCTGCCATAACCACGTTCCTCTCGACGTCGCCCCGGAGGTTTATGGTCCCCCCTGCAGCCAGGATCTTTCCGCCCACGTCGGAGTTTATATCGACCGTCCCCCCGGCGACGAGGAGGTCGCCTCTTATCGGGGCGTCAATGAGGACGTCGCCTCCGACGATGACGGCGCTGTCGACGGGGGCCAGGACTTTGACGGTGCTGGCGCCGGCGAAGATGTCGTCGGCCACGGGGGAGTCGATGACTACGGGGTCGCCGCTAAAAAACTCCAGAGCATGAGCCGGAGCCGACGAGACTATGGACGCCAGGAGGATAATGGTAAGCCATCTCATTTCATCACAGTTCCCTGATGGATTTTGTAGAATAAGTAAATTATGTTTCAGAAGTACCTGAGCAGCAGAGATTCGGCCCTGCGGAATTTAATAAAAATAAATAATAGAAAGCCTCCGCGGTGGATGGGGATGATCCGCGACGCCCCATCACGGAGAGACCCGATAAGTGACGAAGACCTGAGATATGACCTCCATCATCCCCGGCTCTGCGGAAGAGGCCGTCTCGAAGGGATCGACAGCAACGGGCCACGAGAGGTCGAAGAGGTCCGTCATCCTCATCCCCAGGGGGTCGAAGGCGTAAGAGGGCTCCCGGATCAGAGGGCTCGACCTCTCGAAGATCTCTAGCCTCTCTCCGAGTTTGAGCCCCGCGGCGGAGGCGAGAGCCCCGGCCTCCGCCTCGGCGTTCTGGATCGCCTTCTCCCTAGCCTCGGCGATGGCGGCTCTTCTGTCCACCAGGGCGTAACCGGCGATGCCGGCCTCGGCGCCCTCGGACCTGGCCACCTCAAAGCTCCTGTTGATGAGAGCCTCCTCACGGGCATCGAACCTGATCGTCACCTCCTCTCTGACCAGGTTCACCGCCCCGTCGGAGACGACGACGCAGGTCGAGTTGTTGCACACCCTGCTCGCAGTCTGGATCGTGGAGACGGATCGGCCCCGGCCGGCGGTGAAGGCCCCCTCATCGACGCCAGCCTCTATGAGGGCCTCTATAGTACGGTTCAGCGCCTCGGAACTCTCCGACGAGGCGACGGTGAGGTTCTCATCCTGGACCGTCGCGGTGATAGATACGTAGACGACGTCGGCCGGCACGAGAACGACCCCTTCACCGACGACGGTCAGCGTCGGAGCCTCCCCGGCTGCCCCCAAAAGGGTGATAGCGGATAGAGACAATAAAATTGCCAAAGCCTTCATGGCATTCCCCCAGATCGCATCGTCGTATGAGATAATAAAGGGAACGGTCGGCTCTGAGGAGGCCTCGATCGAGAGCGAATCCCCTTGACCCCGGACGGATCGGCCCCACCCCTACGGGCAGCCGATCCACTCCGCCTCCGAGAGGTTGGTGGGGCCCTTCGATCCGAGCTTTATCGTCATATCGATGGAGAATACCCCCACCAGGTCCGTCGCCCTCCGGCCGTACTCGGCGGGGCGGCCATGGCCGCCGCCCCGGAGGCCGCGTGAGGCCCACCCGATATGGGCGCCGCCGAGGCCTCCGCCGTAGACCCCCCACCCCTCCGTGGAGGCTGGGGCGGACCGCCTCAGATCCGATCCCCCGCCTCCACCCCCTGGGAGGTGGCTGCTGGCCTCTTCCCCCGCCGAATCGGTCAGGTTCCTCCAGGATCCTGGGGGGTTGAGGGAAAAGCCCGTCCCCGGGGACCAGTCTATGACCACAGCCCCGTCCTCGATCCTGAAGAGCCCGCTCGACGGCTCGCCTCCGTCGGTGGCCGCCCCCGCAGGTAATAAGGCAGAAAGGAGGATGCACAAGGCTCCCTGGGACCAAAGCGAGATCGATATCAAGATAGATCTCCCCGGCGATCTGGGGCGCTCTGAGGATAAAGCCCTTCCGAAGACGCGAGGGCTGATGATCTCCCACGCCACTAAGGCCTACCGCGCCCCTTCTTCGATCAGGTTGCGGTAGGCCTCCCCGGCCAGGTCCGTCACCTCCGCCCCCACCTCCTTCGCCACCAGGAGGGCGACGGCGTCCAGGTTCACGAGGCCCATCAGGGAATCCTGCCTCTCGTTGACCATGGATATCACCTCCTTCCTCCCCATCCCTGTGGTGGAGACGACCAGCCGGAGGGCCTTCTCGAAGAGGTCCTCCTCCTTCTGGGGTTTGAACCCGACGGGGACCTCGGCCTGGCTATCGTCGAAGGCGGCGTGGACGTAATCCCCCTCGATCCGGACGAGCCCTTCATCCGCCGCCTCCTGGAGGAGGGCCCTCACCTTCTCGGGGGGGCCCCATTTCAGGTCCAGAGATAGGGCGAATACGAAGTCGCTGATCTTCAGGCTCCTCTTGTCCCTCTTCTTGAAGGGGGTGGCCACCAGATACGCCCTTTCCTTATCCAAAGGCCTCACCGCAACCCCAGGCCGCTTTCGCCATGGGAGTCCCTCTCATCCGCTCCAGAAATAGATGTCGATCATCCATGGGTCCGGGTGGTCTGAGGCGAAAGATGGGGGCGGAGGATAGATCGAGATCCGCCTCCCGGGTCATCGGCCCCTCCCCCCACCGCCCCCCCATCACCAGACGTAGACCCAGATCGGGTTGCTCCATCCTGAGCGGCTTCCCCATACAGCGATCTGGTGCCAGCCTTTGGCATCAGCCCCGAACCAGGCGTGACGGTAGCCCGGATACCAGTATCCCCAGTACTGCCACGCCTCATAACCGCTCGGGTATCTCTCGAAAGACCAGATCATCTGATACTGATCATTTCTTATGACGGTGTTAGTCTGCTGGCCATACCATAGGGCTGCGGGGCCGTAGGTCCACCTCCCGCAGTAGTAGATCCAATGCTGCAGGCCGCCGCTGTATCTCCGGAAAGCCTGGGTTCCTCCGTAATAGCCCTGGAAGACCTCCGGCCTCCCCGAAGCCACCGGCGAGCCTGAGCCCCCAGGGGCGAGGAGGCTCCAACCACCGGGAAGGCTGCTCACCTCCTGCTCTGATAGGGAGATGCCATCGGCTAGGTGGGATATCGGCGACCCCGTCGAGGCGGACGGCGCACTAGAAGGCTGATAGCCGCTGGGCCTGGTAGCAGTGGGCGCTCCATCCGAGGAGACCCCCGACGACCCCCAGGTCCACGGGTTCTCCTCCGCCGTCCAGAAGGGATCCTCCGACTGGTATGGCCAGCCGTACCCCGTCATGGGCGACCAGCTACCGTCCCAAGAGCCAGGCCAGGGGTCCATCGACGACCAGGGATCGTATCCCGGATACTGATAGGGCTCTGAGAATATCGGCTGTGCCGCCGATGTCGGTGCCATCGAGATGATGACAGCAAAGGCGAAGACGAATCCAGCTGCTGTAAATTTATCCAATCGTTCCACCTCACGATCTGCCCATGGGCTCTGGGGACTGCCCATCTCCCTAGAAGGTGAAACCCCTCTTCATAAGCGCCCATAGCCCATTTTTGGTTGACAATATTAGTATTATGCGCCGTCCATTTATAACTTGTCATGGCCGTCCCGGAGTTGGGACGGCTTTGGAATCAGAATTTCGCGACCCTCGCCCCCGACTGGAGTCCCTAAGGCGGCGGCGAAAAGGCCGAACCCAGGGCAGGAAGTTGGCCGCAAAGCTTATTCATCCATAGTTCGTCTAAATAACCTGCGCATATAATTGATTTGTATCTGAAATCGGAATCGTCGAGGTCGTCCAACCTAAGAGGCGTAAGACCAGTGAGCTCTCACCGGCGTTCCCGGCCCGGCACCCGCCGGACCCTATCCGCAGATGGCGCCGATCAGGACCACAATCCAGTCTCACTCTGGAGAGGGGGTTTTTCAGCCCCACCCCAGGCCGATGGGACGAAGGCGGTATCGTGAGAGATCCCACCGATCCGCGATGACCCGAGTGAGGTGCCCAGATGAAGCTTATAAGCCTGCTCGCCATCCCGTTGCTGCTGGTCGCCGTTTCTGCGGCCGAGCTGGCAGCAGAGATAGACCGGTTCGAAGTTGAACTCCATCCCGGTGAGATTACGGAAAGGACCCTGATCCTCAAGAACTCCGGAAACCAGCCCATCTTCGGGATCACCACGATGCCCGTGGCCGGCAAGGCGAAAGAGCTGGTGTTGATGGAGATCTCGAAGTTCGAGATCCTCGCCCCGGGGGAGGAGGTCAAGGTAAAGATAAAGTTCTCGACGCCGCCGGAGATCAGCCCTGGAACGTATCCTGGTTTCGCCTACTTCTTCGACGATGCATCTTCCCTGCCTCTTCTGGTGGAGTTCGAGGTGGCGGTGATCGAGGAGGAGAGCTATGGGGTGAGCCTCAGCATAGACGATGCCAGATCATCCTCCGCGACCGCAGACCCGGATGAGCCCGCTGAGTTTGAGATCTTCGTCAGGAACGCTGGCCGCTTCAAGGACGTGATATCCTTGGACGTCCCCCACCTGCCACCCCGATGGACGGCGACCCTCTTCGACGGGACCGAGACGGTGGAGATGCCCTACAACCTCACCCTCTCATCGGGGGTGAGCCGGGTCCTCGGCCTGGAGATCGTGGGCGAGAGGCCTGGAGATACCCGGACGATCGGGATCCAGGCGACCTCCCTCGGCGACCCCCTGAAGAACGCCACGGTGACGGCGATGATCGAGCTGAACCAGGAGGTCCGGCAATATGAGGCGATCGTCGACCTCCCAGCGGTGGTGGTGACCAACAGGACCCACATCGGATCGATCGGAATCAAGCTGAACGTCGACGAGAGGATATCGATCCAGGTGGTGGCGCCTCCCGAGGTCCTGGTGATGCCAAAAAGCCAGGTGATATCCGTCGGAGAGGAGAAGTCCGGGATAGGCGAGTTCACTCTTCTGGCCACCAAGCCCGGACGGTACAGGATAGAGTTCCTCCTCCACGACTCCTACAACATACCCCTGCCGACGGAGAGGGCGGAGTTTCTGGCGGTGGAATCCGCCAGGTTCGCCATCGTCACCGGGGAAGGCCTCCTATACCGGGCCATCGCGCTTGCCTACGCCGAGGGGCTGGCAAACGATACGGTCCCCGTCATAACCCTCCGGGGTGGCGATCTATCGGAGGACGACCTCCAGCTGCTGGAGGAGCTGCCCCTCGCGAAGGTGGTGATCCTGGGCAACGAGTCCGTCGTCTCCTCCGAGGTGGAGAGGACCATATCGGGGATGATGCCGACGGAGAGGATCGCTGGCGACGAGATCTGCGAGACGTCGTGGCTCTTCGCCTCGGCCTTCTCGCCGGCGGGGACGGAGGCGGTGGTGATCGCCGGAGCCGACGAGATGGAGGCCTTCGCCGCGTACGAGGAGGCGAAGAGGATCGGGGCGCCCCTGATAATCTGCGGCACTCCCCTGACCGAGGCGAGCGCCGCGGCCCTGGAAGAGATGGTGAGTTCGGGCCTCGCCAGGGCCCTCATCTGGGGGACGGGGGCTGATACCGCCACCATCGAGGCGCTGAGGGGAGCGGGGCTGACCATCGAGGAGGTGGGATGAATGAGAGGCTTTTTGACGGTCATGACGTTGTTTGCGATCCTGGCGATCGCCGCCGACGGCCAGATGGAGAGGGGGACGAAATCGGATTCCCTGGAGGAGATCATCCTGGTGGGGGCTGACGACTGGCGCGCCGCCGTCGCCGCGACGCCCCTGGCAGTATGGTCGGAGGAGGGCGACGTCGTGACGAGGCCCCTCCTCGTCATGCCGCGGGAGATCCAGGCTAAGGATAGGATCGGATGGATCGACAGGGCTGACCTCGATAGGTACGGTCCGACCTCCGCCCTCCATGCCATGGCGGCGGCGAACATCTCGGCCCTGGTGATCGACGCCGAGGGGGAGCTCGCCAAGAGCCTGGTGAAGGCAGCCCAGAAGGAGGGGATCGAGGCCTACGTCACCGCCACCCTGGAGGTCCCTGAGGAGGCCAAGGCGGGCATCTCCGAGGAGGAGGTCCTGGCGGCGCAGGAGAGAGGGGCGGCCCTCAGCCTCCTGGGGAAGATGCTTCTGGGGGACCAGGAGACGAAGGGAGCTGGCTTATCCGGCCCGATCCCTCCGCAGTACAGAGACCTTTACCCCGACTCGGCCCAGATCGCCATCCTATCCCAGGGGGTCGTCGTCGCCGATAGGCTCTGTCCCATAGATCCCGATGCGAGAGATCACCTCTACGACCGGGTCGAGGAGGTGATCGATGATTACGCCGCCGACGGAGTCGTCCTCTACAACTTCGGGTTCCTGGACGAGAACCATTGTTTCTGCGACGTATGCAAAGAGGAGTTCTACAACGATACCGGCGTCGACCTCTCCAGGGTAGGGTCCAGCAGCTACAACCGCCAGCTATGGAGCCGGTGGAAGGAGGAGCAGGTCCTGGAGGTCGTCGACGAGGTTAGACGGATGGCCGGGGAGCTCGGCCCCGCGAAGCTGGGGGTGGCCATCGGCGACCCCTTTGACCGGAGCGAGGGGTACAACCTGGCGGAGATATCGGACCGGGCCGACTTCGTGGTGGTGAGCCCCGTCGAGCCGGCGGATATGAAGGTGGCATCGTCGATGGCGGCGGCTCCCGTCTTCGTCAGGCTCAGCGACGACTACATCGAGTACACCATATCCACCCAGAACGTGGAAGGGACCGTCCGCCGGATCGAAGATCTGGCGAAGGAGGGGGCTGCCGGGATGGTCTTCGAGTACGACGTCGTCTACACCCCCCTCTGGTCGGAGCTCCAGCCCCCCTCCGCCTCGGTCCAGTGGCTGATGGACCGGCTCCAGGGTCGGACCCTGGGGATTGGGGACGTCTTCTGGGACCCCGACGGCGTCATCGAGTACAACGACAGCATCGAGATGGCCTCGAAGGTCGCAGCGAAGTGGGATGAGTCGCCGGGAGCGGTCCTGATCGGCGACAACTACAGCGCAGGCCTCACCGCAGCCGCCATCGCATCCTACCTCAACTGGCCCGTCCTCTTCGTCGGGGACTCCCTCTCGAACTCCACCGAAGACGACTTGGCCCGGCTCGGATCGACGACGGTCGTATCAGCGGGCCCCATATCCGAAGGCGTCAGGTCCCGCCTCGCCGAGATGAACCTGACGGTCATCGATGGGGATAACGAGCTTCTGATCCGGGAGATGAGGGCCCGGGGCGACGAGGTGGAGTCGGTGGTCCTCACCAACTCTCGAGACATATCCCTCCTCTCCCCGAAGCCCAGGTCGGACCTCATGAGGACGAAGATCGGCGAAGATCTGGTCCTGGAGGTGGAGGTGAACCCCACCGAGATACCCTCTGACCGCGAGGGAGAGATCGTCCGCCTCAAGATAACCCTGAAGAACAGCGGAAAAGATGAGCTGAAGGATTTGGCTCTGACCGACCTGATCCTCCCCGCTCGGATGGTCGCCTGGTGGAGCTCCGCCTCCGGGAAGGTCGTCCTCACCGACCCCTCGACGGGGCTCTCCCCCACCCCCGACAGCGCCTTCTTCAGCGGCACGAACCTGAGCTGGACGATCGATCGGCTGGGTCCCCGGGAGTTCGCCACCCTCAACCTGGAGGTGCTGATCCTCCACGCCCTCGACGCCGGATGGACCCAGGCTTTGGATGGCGGTATCTCCGTCAATTATACCGGAAAGGAAGAGGAAGGCCGAGACGGAAGGGAGAGGGCGAGAATCGACGACGGTCCCTTCATCAACATAACCCGTCCCTCTAGAGCCTCGCCGGGATGGACCACGATCTCCTGGGAGGTGACGAGGCAGCCGGCCCGGGTCGTCCTCAACTACTACAACCCCGAGGGCGAGAAGTCGAGCCAGGTCTTCACCGACTCTCGCCCCGGGAAGGTCTCGAACGCCACCCTCCTCCTGGGGAGGCCCGGTACCTGGACCTTCAACCTCGAGGCCTGGACCGCCTCTGAGACGGTGGATCACAGGACCGAGAACTTCACCGTCACCGTCGCCACATCTGCGAGCCCCATAAACGTCACCGCCTTCAGCCACACCAAGATCCCGAAGCTATCTCTCCTATCGGCCCAGATGGCCGGGGCCAGGAGGGGGATCGTCTTCGATGCGGCGACCGACCCCCAGAGCATCGATCCTTCGGTCCTGGAGCGGGACCTCCAGACCCTGGTGGAAGACCTGGAGATATCGCCGAGGTACCTGATGGTGGTGGGGGGCCCCGGGTCCCTCCCCTTCATATCAACGGGGATGAAACAGGCGGCGGGGGTCTTCGAGTACGATGTATGCCGTGAGTACGGGATCGAGCTCGACGATGACGGCTATCAGGACGTGGCGACGGGCAGGATCATAGGCCTCAGCGTCTACGACGCCTCCCAGATGGTAGCCAGAACCTTCGCCTACGATGATATCGGCGGCGAATGGCGAGGCTCCGCCCTGGTGATATCCTCTCCCGCCGATTACCCCTCGACGTGGCCTCAGTCGCCGATACCCCTCCGGATCGGAGAGTACCTGAGGGCTGCGGGGCTGAACGCCGAGAACCTCCGCTGGGAGGAGGCGACCTACCAGAGGGTCTCATCGAAGATGAACAGCGGCCAGAGCCTGGTATACTTCGACTATCACGGCGTCGACTGGGGATGGCAGCTCTCGATCTGGGCTTTGATGGACCAGCTCATGGACGAGGAGCAGGTCAAGCAGTTGACCCTCGCCCCTCAGACCACCACCACCTCCGCATGTCTCACCACCAAGCTCAAGGGCCAGACCTTCCCCTACAGGGATGGGATCGACGTATACATACCGACGAGGCTCGAGGACTCCATGGCCCTGGCCTTCCTGAAGGCGGGGGCTGTGAACTACGCGGGACCGAGCGCTAACTCCTGGATCTTCGTATCCGACGACTATGTGGGGAGGATGCATCAGGCCCTGGTCTTTGAGAACGCCACCATCGGCGAGGCGATGATGGCGGCAAACAACCTTTACGCATCGAAGATCCAGGCCACCGAGGGGATCGACCTCGAAAAGATAGACGAATACCAGCCCTGGTACCTCTCCATCGAAGAGATGCTCAACCAGACGGCGAGCATCTTCACCCTCTTCGGAGATCCCGCCTTCCGGCCGACGATCCCGAAGACCCCGGACCTCCCCTACGAGGTCGAGACTTCGAACGTCACCGAATCGAACGAATCGAATGACGTCACGGTATCGATCACGCCGACTTCGGAGTGGTCCGGAGACTGGATCTACTGGATTATGGAGGACTCCTCCGACGGCTACCTCAGCCTGAACGCTCCCCCCGCCCTCATCGGCGAGGTGTTCCTCAACAGGGACGCCGAGGAGATTGTGGTGAAGGAGAGGGGGAGGGCGGTATGGCACGGCGAGGAGCTGGTAGGCTCGGAGAAGCGGGTGGTCTGGCCGGTTCTGAGCCCCGCCCTGGGGGAGAAGAGGACCTTCACCGTCGAGTACCGGATCGTCCCGGGAATGGTCCAGGTCGTCAACGTCTCGGTGGGGTGGACCCCCTTCTCCCTCCACCTGAAACCGAAGGACCCCTCCATCTCCAAGCTCCTGAATAGGAAGAGCTACCGGGGAATATTCACCCTCGCCGGGGACGGCTGGAACTACACCATCCAGGAGGACCACGCCGCCAACATCACAGACCTGGAGCCGGGAAGGGGTTACGTCATCGACGGACGCGAGAGCTTCACCCTGGAGATAGCCGGAAAGCCTGTGGACCTCCCCTGCATGGTCGATCTGAGGAAGGGGTGGAACCTGGTGGGGGTCCCCACGAACGAGACGGTCTCTCTGGCGAACGTCACCGTCAGGGCGAACCACAAGCGATACGACTACCCCCAGGCGGTCCAGGAGGGGATCGTATCCGCCTTCCTCTGGAGCTACAGGGACGGCCGGTGGGTCCACCTCGATCGGAGCGAGCCTTTGATCCCGGGAGAGGCGTACATGGTGGAGGCATCCGTGGATTGCAAGCTCCAGTTCGGCTGAGGTCGGGCTTAGATGGGTTAAGAAAAAGAGGTTGCCATGACCTGATTCAGGTCATGGCCCGCGCCCATTTAAACGGGTCGGCCGCCGGATCATCGGCCTTTGCATTTGTTCCCTTCTTCATCCCTGGTGCAGACCCGGAGATATCCCGCATCCTCGTCGGAGTTTCCGTTGCAGGTGACCTTGCAGGTGTAGTAGCCCTCGTCCTCAGGAGAGACGTTCCTTATGATGTAAACGCTCCCCGTCGCCCCGGGGATCGAGGTCCCATCCTCGGAGGTGATCCCCTTGAACCACTGGTATATCGGGTCGTAGCATCCCGAGACCAGGGCCCTCAGGGTGGCGGTCTCCCCCTCACATTTGACCTCGTTGGGGACGACGATGGCCAGGTTCTCGAAGACCCGGTACTTGATCTCGTTGCTCTTGGTGGTGACCATCGTCTTCGGGTTCTGGACCTCGTACCAGACGGTGTAGTCGCCGACGGAGTCGGCGGTGAACCAGACCCGATAGGCCCTTCTCGCCTTCACCTGCCAGTCGGGGACGTAAGTATCCTCGGTGCCGTCGGGCCTCACCTCATGGATCGTCAGCTTCCCGTCCATCCCTGGAATTATCAGCTCCTTCGCGAACCTCCCCCTCTGGATGACGAGCTTGGTGGTCCGGACGTTGGTGCTGTAGGGAAATACTATCCAGAGGGCGTTCTCATCGGGCCCCGGCATCCCAGGATGGTCGATGGTGTCCCCCCATCCGAACTCTTCCCCCTCATATCCGGAGCTGTCGCTGTAGAAGCTCTCGTCGATGATCCAGTCGTCGACGACGGCATCATATCCCTCCGACGACTCTGCATCGGCAGAGGCCTCCTCTGCCAGAGGTGCATCCTTCAAAACGTCTGCTGTCGAAGCGTTCTCTTGATAAGTGGTCTCATCCGCCTTGGAGATCCCCTTGACCTGCGAGTCGCCGATCCCCACCCCATCGTTCCAGAGGGGCCACCCCTCTCCGAAGGGTGACGACGCCACTCCGAGGGACGGAGAGGCCAAGAAGAGGCCGATGATCAGGACGGCCATCGATAGTTTAATCGCCTTCATGCTAACAATCTCCCTGAAGGAGTCATTACAACTTACTGATATAAAACATTTATTTTCAAGTACCTGTTAAGCTGGCCAGGCCTGATCTTAAAATCATCCCGGCCTCGGGATCCGAGAAGACGGCGGAGGAGAGCAGGTTAAAATACGTCGGTCGCCGAAATACCATCCCGCACCCGGAGGGATAGGGATGACTCGACCTCTGATCCTGGGAAACGGCAGAATTCTCATCTGCGAGGACGAGAGGGGGACGGTCCGCGACGTCTACTTCCCCCACGTCGGCCTTGAGAACCACGGCCACTCCGTCAGGGCCGGGATCTGCGACCTGGACCCACCACGCCGATCGAGCTGGTTTGAAGGCTGGAGCCCGGTCCAGAGGTACCAGTCGAGCTTCCGGGCCGACCTCTTGAGGGGATCTCCCATCCCGGGGAAGGGGAGGAGGCCCGATGGGGAGGGCTTCGTCCACGACATCGTCTCGAGCATCGGAGAGACGATCTTCAGAGATCCCCGGGGAGGTATGGAGGTGGCCGTCCTGGACGCAGTCCACCCCTCCCTCAACGCCTTCTCCAGGATCTTCGAGGTGAAGAACGTCTCCGGGGAGGAGAGGAACCTGAGGCTCTTCTCCAACCAGAACTACAGGATCCTGGAGAACAAGATCGGCGAGACGGCGGTGGTGGACCGGGACGTCCTGATCCACTACAAGCGCGATCGGTACATCCTCCACGGAAGCCGCCCGAACTTCGACCAGTTCGCCACCGGTACCGCGGAGTGGAGGGGGCTCGAAGGGACCTGGAAGGAGATCCTGGAGGGGGAGAGGCTCAGCGGAAACCCCGTAGCCCACGGATCGGTGGACTCGACCCTGGCCTGGACGATATCCGGCCTCCTCTCCGGCGAATCTCGACAGGTCCAACTCTGGACCATCTTCGGGAAGAGCTACCAGGAGGTCATCTCCCTCCACCGGCAGATCGGGCGAGGGGAGGGAGATAGCCTCTACAGGACTACATTGAACTTCTGGAACTCCTTCCTCGAGAGGACCTCCATCCTCCCCGAGGCCGCCCTGATGGATAGCCTCCCCGAGAGGGTCCGCGTGATCTTTTACCGGAGCCTGATCGCCACCGTCGCCCATATGGACATCAACGGCTCGGCGATCGCCTCCTGCGACTCCGATATCCGGCAGTTCGGAGCCGACGTCTATTCCTACTGCTGGCCCCGGGACGCCGCCTGGGCCTCCATAGCCCTCGACCGGGCGCGGTACCACCACCTCAGCTGCGAGGTCTTCGGCTTCTTCGCGAAGACGATCACCGATCGGGGGTACTTCCTCCACAAGTACACCCCCGCCGGGGACTTCGGGTCCACCTGGCACCCCGTCCCCATGATCCAGATCGACGAGACGGGATTGCCCCTATACGCCCTCTACTTCAACTGGCTCGTCGCGAGGAACGTCTGGACCGCGGGCAGATACTTCGGCTCCATCGCAGCTCCCGCGGCCCACTGGCTCCTCCGGAGCCTGGACGACTCCGGCCTGCCGCGGGCGAGCTTCGACCTCTGGGAGGAGAGGAAGGGAGTATTCACCTACAGCGCTTCCACCGTCTACGCCGGCCTCCGGGGGGCGGCGGAGCTGGCCCTCGCCCTAGGAAACGACCGGCTCTTCGAGGCCTGGTCCGCGGGGGCTGAGAGGGTCCGGGCGGCGATCGTCGACCGGCTTTACGACGATCGGCTCGGGAGGTTCAGGCGGTCTGGGGAGGACGGGACCGTAGACTCCTCCTTATTTGGGGTATGGTGGTTTGGGGTTCTACCCCCCAACGACCCCAGGGTGGCCAGGACGATGGAGGCGGTGGAGAGGGAGCTGTTGAGGCCGGGGGGGGGCGTGGCCCGGTACGAGGGGGACGAGTATGGCGGGAGGATGAACAGCTGGATCATCTCCACCTTATGGCTCGCCCAGTGGCACTCCGCGGTGGGGAGTCTCGATCGGGCCCTGGAGCTGATCGGCTGGTGCGCGGATCGGGCCCACCCGACGACGGGGCTGTTGCCGGAGCAGGTCGCCGACGACGGCAGCCCGAGGTCGGTGCTGCCCCTGATGTGGTCCCACGCCGCCTTCATCCTGGCGGTCCTGGAGTATCTTGAAGCCCTCGGAAAAAAAGGGGCTTTGCGCCCTCCGCTGGACGGGGCTGAGATTTGATCCCTCCATCAAGCCCCATCCCCGGCGCCGACGACCTCGGATTCGATCCTCCAATCGAGGCTGGATTTTAGGAGGGTGAAGATCATATCTACTTCCTCGGTCCGGGGAAGAAACTTCCGGGCCTCCTCGAGGTAGCCCCTCTTCCTCACCGCCAGCAGGGCGGGCCGATAGTTTATGTCGAAGACCCAGCTCGCCTGGAGGAGCTTGAAGTCGTTGAGCCGTTTGACGCCGGAGAGCTTCACGATCTCTCCGGCCATGATGTCGCGACGGACCTCCTCGCTGATCCCGGGCGCATCGGGAAGGTCCAGCTCCAGGGCCGCGTTTCGATATCCTTCCTTCTCGCGCCGCTGATAGTAATCGAGGAGGACGGCCCAGATGTCCAATTTATCGGCGTCCCGGAGGAGCTTTGAGAAGAGGAGGCACCGGTCCGATTCCTCCTCCGGAAGGCCTGCCCGGTTGTGGCGGGATATCGCCTTGAGTATCAGCTCCCGCTCTTCGGGATCGAGGGCGTCCAGGACACCGCTATCGATGAGGACCCCGACGGATAGGGCGGCGTGGTCGCAGGATCGGCGGTCCGAGAAGGTCCCGTAGGTGGCGTACTGGGGGAATCGACCGAGGTCGTGGAATAAGGCCATCGCCTCCGCCAGGCGGAGGTCGTCGTCGGCGAGGCCGAGCGTCCGGCCTATATCGCTGATCTCCCGGCGAACGCGGGCGGTGTGCTCCTCCTTCAGGATGATGTTCTCGTCCTCGCCGGGATCGCCGGACTTGAAGGTATGTACGTAATCGGAGAACCAGCGGGCTAAGTCGTCGAGGGTCTCTTCATCCATCCAGGAACAAAGAGGTAGCGAGAGGTTCAAATCTCTTTCGTCCAGATAAAAAAAATACCGCTTCTGCTAAAGGAGAGGGCCATCGATCTTCGACGATCGCGATGGAGATCTTCCCGGGATCATCCGTTCACCGGCCTCAGCCCTCAGCGAGCCCCTTCAAGATCGCCTCGTACCTTTCTTTGATCCTCTCGAGGATGTCCATATCGTAGGGCTGGTGGGTCGGGACCTGGATCTCGGCCTCCAAGCCCTTGTAGTCGGGGGCGGCAGGGACGCCGTCCTCGACCGTCGGGACCCCGAGGTCCAGGGCGATCTCCTCCACCATCGGCGATAGGGGCCTGATCGGCCTTGCGCCCCTTGCCCTCTCCCTGTAACCCGCCAGGAGGACGTCGATCTCCTCGAGGAGGGATGCGGTCCTGGCGGGATCGGCGGCCCCAGACCTCTCGGCGATTAGAGCAGCGCTCTCCTTCAGCTGGGTGAAGGTCCTCACCCCGGCCTCCAAGAGCTCCGCCGAGTAGTGCTCCCTCGCCCTCTCCGCGTAGCCGGGGGCGATGACCAGAAGGTCGAGGCCCTTCATCGCCACCAGGTCATTTCTGCCGGGGCTGTACGGGTTGACGACGTCGTACTCCAGGCCCATCCGTTCGGCGAGGCTCCGGTACATGGGGGTGACCCCGAGCCTCCGCCCCTCCATCGCCCTCCTGACGAAGTCGGGGTCGTCGAAGTCGAGGCCGAAGTACTCGGCAAAGCCCTTGGTGGTGGTGATGATCTTCGTCCTCCCCTCCTTCTCGGCCCGGATCAGCCCCCGCTCCAGGAGCTCCCGGACGTGGCCATAGCTCTTGTTCCCCCTCACCCTCACAAGCTCGCTCTGGGGGATCGGCTGGTGTCGGGCGATGACAGCCAGGGTCCGCAGAAGCGGTGGATCCAGCTCCTGGGGGCCGACCTTGCTCACCCGATCGGCGACGGTGGAGCGGACCTGCATGACGTACCGCCCCTCCGACTCCCGGACCTCGATCCCGCCCGCCCTCTCGGAGTACTCCCGGACGAGGCTGTCGGCGAAGCGCATGGCGACCCTTATCGGCAGGTCCGTCAGCTCGGCGATCTCCGCCGCCGTCAGGGGCCTTCCGGCTGCAAAGAGGGCAGCCTCCACCACCGCCGCCTCCCCGCTGGCCTCAACCGACGGCAAAGACCGATCTTCAGAAGCTTCGCCCGCCAAGGTCGTCCCGCCTCACGCCGCCTGCTCCCCCGGCCCGCCGGGGTGCCTCCTGATGTAAAGCTCGCCGAAGAGGGCGTCCTGCTCGAGCCATATCTCCCTCCTCCCCGCCATGAATAGGAGGGAGACGTAGCTGAGGACGTCCCTCTCCGGGAGGTCCGAGAAGGAGATCCGTTCCTCCGCCGCTAGCATCTCGAAGATCGTCCCCCGGAGGGTCCGGATCCTCCCCTCGATCCCCTCCTCGTGGGCCCGCTCCATCGCCTCCTCCACCGTCGGCTCGGGCCTCGCCCTCTCCCTTCCGACCTTCCTCTCAGCGACGGTCTCCGCCCGCCTCAGCTCGGATATCAGCTCCTCGAGGGTGACGGGCCTCCTCGCCCTCCTCCTTATCGGCGGTGAGGGGAGACCCTCGACGATCCGCCTCCTGAAGACGGGGGGGTCGTCGAACTCCTCGAACTCCTCCTCTGGCTCCTCCTCCCCCTCCATAGAGTCGGACTTCATCCTCAGGAGGATGCTGGCGTAGAGGAGGGTCCTGCCGAGGGCGGGAAGGTCTCTATTTCCCAGGGCCTCGATCCGCTCCAGAAACTTCTCCGTCACCGCGGAGAGGTCCAGGTCCCAGGGGTCGATCTCCCCCCGCCTCGCGAGGTCCAGCAGGACCATGATCGGATCCGGCTCCGGGCCGTAGGCCTCGGGGACCTCCAGGGCTTCTACGGTGCTCAGTTGAGACACACCCCCGTGACCGTGGATATGTTGTTCTCCTGCATCGTCACCCCCACCACGTACTTAGCCTCCTGGATCATCGGCTTTCGCAACGAGACGACGATGAACTGGGCGGCCTGGGCGATCCCCTTGATCAGCTTCGCCACCCTCTCGACGTTCGCCCCGTCCAGGAACATGTCGATCTCGTCGAGGGCGTAGAAGGGGGCGGGCCGGAACCTCTGGATCGCGAAGATGAAGGAGAGGGCGGTGAGGCTCTTCTCACCCCCGGACATCGCCTCCAGCCGGTGGAAGGCCTTCCGGGCGGGCCTCGCCCGGATCGTCATCCCGCCCGCGAGGGGGTCCTCCTCGTTCTCCAGGATCAGCTCCCCCTCGCCGTCGGAGAGCTGATTGAAGGTATCCCGGAAGTTCTCGTTGATCCCTTCGAAGGCGGCCATGAAGGCCTCTCGCTTCATCTCCTCGTACTGGTCTAGCTTCGCCAGGAGGTCTTCCCTCTCCCGCTGGAGGGTCTCCCGCCGGTCCCGGAGGGTCTCCCGCCGGTCGAAGACCCGGTCGTACTCCTCGATGGCGAGCATGTTCACCGGCTCCAGCTCCTCCATCGACCTCTCCAGGGCGTGGATCTTCCTGATGATGGTCTGGCTCTTGGGTGGCTCCTCCGAGGCGTCGATCCCGAAGCTCTCGATCTCCGCCCGCAGGCCGTCGGCCGCCGACCTCATCTCCGCGGCGGCGCCCTCCGCCGCCGCGATCCGGGCCCGGACCCGTTCCCGCTCCCGGTCGGCGGAGTCGACCTCCCTGCTCTTGGCCATCACCTCGTCGAGGAGCCGGCTCCTCGTCCCCTTCAGCTCCGATAGCTCCACCTCGATCTCCCTCTCCCGCTGGCCGAGGTCGGCGAGGGCGAGATCGGCCTTGCCGATCCTATCGGCGGCGGCGCTCTTCTTCTCGATAGCCGCCCTCTTCCTCTCCTCCCGGGCCTCCCGCCGCCCCGAGAGCTCCGCCCGCCGGGCCGAGTGGCTCTCCTCCCGGAGGCGGTGGCCTGTGATCTCGGCCTCGATCTCGGAGGCCTTCCGGGAGAGGGACCGGATCTCGGCCTCCAGGCCGTCGGCGAGGGCCGATAGCTCCGGGATCTCCGACCCCTCCAGGTCCCTCTCCAGGGACCGGGCCCGCTCCTCGGCCCCTCGAGCCTCGGCCTCCCTCTCTCGTATATCCCGCTCCAGGAGGTCGAGCCGCTCCATCACCCCGGCGGCGTCCGCCTCCAGCTCCAGAAGCCTCCTCTCCCGGTCCTGGATGAGCCTCTCGAGCCGGACCTTCTGGCCGTCGATCTCCTCGAGCCGGACCTCGATCCGGGAGACCTCCCGGCCGAGCTCCTCCACCCCTCTCCGCACCGAGGAGACCTCCCCCTCGACCCGGTCGAGCCGCTCGATCAGGGAGTCCCTCTCCGCCTGGGCGGCGAGGACCCGCCTCGTCGCCTCCTCCAGCTTCTGCCGCTCGTCGGCGGCGAACTTGAGCCGAGACTTGAAGGTACCTCCGGTCATGGCTCCCCCCTTCTCCACCAGGTCGCCGTCCAGGGTGACCATCCGGTAGCGGCCCATCAGCCTCCGGGCCACATCCAGCTCCTTCACCACCAGAGTATCTCGGAATACGTGCCAGAAGGCGGGGAGGAACCGGGGGTCGAAGGCGACGAGGTTTATGGCGTAGTCGACGACCCCGGGCTCCTTCGGCAGCGCCGGTGGGGTGCCCGAGGCCATCTTGTTTAGGGGGAGGAAGGTGGCCCTCCCCGCCTTCGACCTCTTGAGGGTCTCGATCGCCCGGGCCGCATCCCCGTCCGTCTCGGCGACGATGCTCTGGAGCCTCCCCCCCGCCGCCACCTCCAGGGCGGTGGCGTAATCCTCGCCGACCTCCCCGAGCTCCGCGATCGTCCCGAAGAGCCCCGTCAGGTGCCCCTGGCTCATGGCGGACCGGATCGCCTCCACCGCCCTGCTGTAGCCGGTGCCCTCGCCCGCGGACCGGAGGCTCGCCTCGGCCCGGGCCCGCTCCATCTGGAGCCGCTGGAGGGTCTCATCGACCCGGGCCATCTCCCGCCTGATCGATATCCGGGCGGAGTCGAGGTCGTCCCTCTCCTCCTCGAAGAGGGATATCCTCTCCTCCAGCTCCTGCCGCTGCCGGCCGATCCGTCCCCTCTCCCGGTCGAGCCCCGCCATCGTCTCCCTCGCCTCGGAGATCTCAATCGCCGCCTCCTCCCGCTCGATGGAACGCCTCCTGGCGGCGTCGAGGTGGCGGTCCCTCTCCCTCATCAGGTCTGCCGCCCTCGACTTCGCCTCCTCCACCTCCCTCTTGACGACGGCGAGCCGGTCCCTCACCTCCGCGTACCGGGCGTCGGCCCGGGCGATCTTCTCTCTATAGGAGGCCAGGGCCTCTTCCCGCTCCTGGATCTCCGCGAGGATGCTCGCCTTCCGGATGGAGCCGTCCCGGATCCGCATGGAGAGCTCCTCCGCCTCCCGGCCGAGCCGATCGGCCTCGAGGTAGTCGGACCTCTGCTCCGCCTCCAGGGCGGCGATCTCGCCTTCGGCCATCTCGATCCGCCCCTCATCCGCCTTGATCGAGCCCTTCACCTCCACCATCCGCCGCTTGACCTCGATCTGCTCGTCCTCCCCCTTGCGGGTGATCTCGTCGTTCAGCCCCTTCAGATTCTCCTCCAGGGAGGAGAGCTCCGCCCTACCCCGGTCCAGCCTCCCGATGAGGTCGGAATCGATCGATCGGAGGTCGAGGAGCTCCGTATCGAGGTCGGCCAGATCGGACTCCGCCTCCTTCAGCTTCGCCAGAAGGAGGAACGCCTCCATCCGCCTCTTCTCCTCCCTCTGGGCCTGGTAGGCGAGGGCCCGATCCCGCTCCTCGGCGAGCCTCGCCAGCTGGGCCTCCACCTCCACCAGGATGACGTCTCCCCGGTCGATCCTCTCCCTCACCACCTCCAGCTCCTCCAGAGCCTTCTTCTTCTTCTCGTCGAACTCGGCGACCCCGGCGATCTCGTCGACGATCCTCCTCCTCTCCAGGGGGGTCATCTCGATGATCCTGGTGACGTCCCCCTGCATCACCACGTTGTACCCCTCGGGGGTGATCCCCGCCCGGGAGAGGTGGTCGTGGATCTCCGTCTGGGTGCAGGGGTTGCCGTTAAAATAGTAGATGCTCTGGTACTTGTTCTTCGTCAGCCTGACCTTCCTCGATATCTCGACGACGTCTTCGTCGACGGGGACGCCCCGCTCGGAGTTGTCGAACTTGACGGTCACCTGGGCGAAGTCGGGGTTTTTGCCGTTGTCGCCCCGGTATATGAGGTCGGGGAGCCTCTCCGCCCTCATCGCCCTGCTGGAGGAGAGGGATAGGGCGAAGAGGAGAGCGTCGACGACGTTGGACTTGCCGCTGCCGTTGGGTCCAGTGACGGCGATGAAGTCGTTTCTTAGGGGTATCACCGCCCTCCTGCCGAAGGACTTGAAGTTTACGAGCTCTATCTCCTTGATGTGCAACCCCGACCACCTTTGCTACTCCAACCCGGTCCGGGAGATCTCTTCAACCTTCCGGCCGCCCGACCTCGGAGCCGCACCGGCCCCGAGGACCCCCTGGTCGATCTATCGCCGGAGACTTTGTATCTTCTAATTAAAATACCTATTCAATGGTTTATATTTTGGCTTCCCCAATCTTTGGCGGCAGAGGCTGACGGATTGATTAATTAATGAGGACCGACGACGGGTCTTCCGGGGCTGGTTCGTTGCTGGAGTTTTTGACCTTCGCCGTCTCTCTCGTCGCCCTCTACTACGGGGCCAAGGCGATCACCGATAGCGCCGTCCACTTCGCCAAGGTCCTGGGGATCTCCGAGTTCGTCATCGGGGCGACGGTCGTCGCCTTCGGCACCGCCCTTCCGGAGTTCTCTACCTCCATCGTCGCGATGATGGTCGACGGCGGCGCCCCCGAGATCGCCGCCGGAAACGTCCTGGGTTCGATCCTGGCCAACACCGGCCTCGCCCTCGGAGCAGCGGCGGCCCTCTACGGGATATACATCGACAGGAAGATCCTGGAGACGGACCTCTCCTTCCTCCTCGCCTCGATGCTGGCGATATACGTCGTCTTTCTCGACTACAGGATAACCTGGATCGAGGGGCTCCTCCTCATCGCCATATACCTCTCCTTCCTCCGCCACGAGATCTCCGAGCACCGGAAGGGGGAGGCGAAAGGGGGCGAGAAGTTCAATCCACGGCAGCTGGGGATCTTCTTCGCCGGCATCCTCCTCCTGGCCATCGGCGCAAACTACATGATCGAGGCGATCCTGTCGATCTCCTCGACCCTGGGGATCCCCGAGGGGGTGGTGGCGGTCCTCCTCCTGGCGGTAGGAACCTCCCTCCCCGAGATCAGCACCGCCATCGTCGCCGCCAAGAGCGGCCGGGGGGACATCGCCATGGGTGACATCATGGGGGCGAACGCCTTCAACGCCCTGATCATCCTTGGAGCCGCCTCCCTGGTGGGGGACGTGGCCGCGAGCGAGGCCTTCGTCTCCGTCACCCTCCCCGTGGTGGTGCTGATCAGCCTCCTCCTCGGTTTCATGGTCCTGGGAAACCGGATAACCAGGTTTGAGGGGAGCATGCTCGTCGCGATATACCTCCTGGAGGTCATCGCCATCCTGACGATCCTGTAGAGAAGAGACAGCCGGTGGTCGATCGTTCCTTTGGAGGGTCCGATCCCGGGGCGGCCTGAGGGAAGGGAGGAGAGATCCCAGGATCCAGACCCCTAGCTCGAGACGATCTTCTGGATCAGGGCCGTGATCCCCGGCTTTCCGCCCCGAGGGGGCTCGGTGGGGAGGCAGGTCGGCCCCATCGGGAAGGAGCCGAAGATCTCTTTATTGAACCGGTCGGCGATCTCGTCGAAGATTCTCTTGTAGGCGACGCAGTGGGGATCGACGCCCAAAAGCTCGCCGCCGGAGGGGGCTATGGCGTTGTAGGGGCATCCGCCCCGGCAGTACCGGAGGTGGCGGCAGCCCTTGCACGCCACGTCGACCCGCCTCTTGAACTCCTGCATCCTCCTTCCAGCCCCGGACCCCGCCAGGTCGGCCTGGGAGGGACGGTCGCGGATGTTCCCCATCACCCACTCCGGCATCCCCACGAACCGGTAGCAGGGGTATATGCTCCCGTCGGGGCCGACGGCGAAGGTGTCGTCCATGCAGTCGACGTAGGTGCAGACCGTCCCCCGGCCGGTGAAGACGCATCGACAGAGGTCGTTGATGTTACGGACCTCGATCTTATCCATATTCTCCAGGTACTTGTCGAGGAGGTAGACGAGGAGCTCGCCGTACTTCTCGGGAGGGAGGGCCCACTTATCCGGATCGTCGCTCTTCAGGGAGGGAAGAGCAGGGTGGAGCTTCATGGTGAGGCCGTTCTCCAAGAAGAAGTTGAATATCTCCTCCTTTTTGTCTATCGAGGTGGAGGTGAAGGTGCAGATGAACTGGACGGAGAGGCCGTGCTCCTTTGCGACCCTGTAGCCGGCCATCGTCTTATCGAAGTACCCCGCCGACCTCTGGAGGTCGTTCAGATCCTTCGGGCCGTCGATGCTTGAGCCGATGGGGATCTGGTACTCCGCCAGGACGGAGGCCATCTCCGGGGTCATCTTCCAGAGGTTCGTCTGGAGGGCGAAGGCGATCTTCCGGGGCCGGAGCCCCTCGGTGATCAGGGCCAGAGCCTCGCGGTAGAAGTCGGCTCCGGCGAGGAGGGGCTCGCCGCCGTGGAAGGTGAAGGTGACGGGGTCGTCCCGAAACTCCCGGAGCCAGTGGACCATCTCCTTCACAGTCTCGATCGTCATTATTGGGGACCTTTCATCGGAGGACCAGCAGTAGCTGCAGCTGGATGGACAGCCCAGGGTGGGGATGATCATGACGTGAAACGGCCTTTTATGAGCCACGATCTTTTTGGTCTTCTTCAAGGTACTAATAGTTTTCCGGCTTACGGTTTTCTCGCCGATTACGCGGCGATTCCGTCGAAAGGAGGGGTCGAGTCCAGCCCACCTTCCTCCCGCTTCGGGAGGGTTTCGATCGGATCATCCCCGCCCCCGCCCATCCCGCAAAGGCTTTACCCCTCCGGGCCGATCCTGGTCTGGAGAGTTTGCGGATGGAGATTCTGGCGGACGTCGGCGGAAGGCCGGGGATAGACTGCAAGGGATTTTGCAGCTACTGCTACTTCAAGGGCGTAAAGACAAACGAGCTGAAGCCCTTCGGGTGCAAGAGGTGCCTACCTTTTCAGAAGGGGTGCGACTACTGCTCCCGGGCGATCGCCGAGGCGTACCCAGGCTTCAAGCCGATGGCGACGGTGGCGATGGAGGTGGCCGGAGCCGCCTTCGGGAGGAGGCCCGATAAGGTGACGATCAGCGGCGGAGGCGACCTCAGCTGCTATCCCCACCTCCTGGAGCTGGCCCGGATGGTGGGGCAGGGCGGGGTCCCCATCCACCTCGGCTACACCAGCGGCAAGGGCTTCACGAGGGGAGACGAGGCCGAGGACCTGATCGAGGCGGGGGTGAAGGAGGTCTCCTTCACCGTCTTCTCGACGGACCCGGCCCTCCGGAGAGAGCATATGAACGACCGCCACCCCGAGGCCGCCCTGGCGAACCTCCGGCGGTTCGCTGAAGGCTGCGACGTCTACGCCGCCTCCGTCCTCATACCGGGGGTGAACGACGGCCCCGAGCTCGACCGGACCTGCCGGGACCTGGAGGAGATGGGGGTCAAGAACCTGATCCTGATGAGGTTTGCAAACTCTCGGGAGCAGGGGCTGATCCTCGGAAACGAGCCGATCATCCCCGGGGTCGTCCCCCACACCGTCGAGGAGTTCCGGGATATCGTGACCGAGACGAACGATAGATACAGCTTCAGGGTGGCGGGAACCCCCCTCTGGGACCCCGTGACGAAGTCCCCCTTCGCCCTGGCGCACCACAAGGACCTGATAAGAAGGCTCCCCCAAGTCCAGAAGGGGGCGACCCTCATCACCAGCTCCGTCGCCGCCCCCCTCCTCAAAGCGATTTTCGCGGAGCTGGGCGACGGCGTCAACGTCATCGCCGTAAAAAAGGATATCGGATGCCTCATCACCATCCAGGACCTCCTCGCCCTCGACCTCTCGTCGGTGAAGGAGACGGTGATCCTCCCGGGGAGGACGATGGCCTTCGACCCCGAGATCAAACGGGTCCTATCGAGGGACGGGGTCAGAAGGCTCGTCCGGCGCGGCCCCGACCGGCTGACCGTCGACGGGGAGATGTCCATCAGCATGACCCCCGAGGAGGTGATCGAGGTGGAGGTGGAGGCCTTCACCGAGCTGATCAGTGAGATCAACGGCCTGGGGGTCTGAGACGGATCAATAACGGTATGGAGATTAAGATGAAGACGACGATCGTATCCCCTAAGATCTACACCTACGGCTCCCTAGTCCTCGGCGGCATCCTCAGGGACCGGGGCCACGCCGTCTCGATCACCAGGGACCTCTCCTCCGAGGGGGATCTGACCCTCCTCAGCCTCTTCTCCACCTCCCAGCTCCTCGACCCCGAGATCCGGGAGTTGGCGAGCCGGGCTCCGAGGATATACGTCGGAGGCCCCGTCGGCCTCGTCCCCGAGATCGTCCTCGGGGAGCTGGAGGTAGATGCTGTGGTCGTGGGGGAGGGGGAGGAGGTCGTCGCAGACCTAGTCGAAGGGGGGCCCTCCGAAGAGATCTCCGGCCTAGCCTTCCTCCGGGACGGCGTGGTGGTCAAGACCGATCCCATCCCCGTCTCCGACCTCGACCACGTCATGCCCCTCATCCCCGACGACCTGAGGAGCCAGAGCGTCCGGGGAGCCAACGTCTACATCGAGACCCACCGGGGATGCCTGGGAGGCTGCACCTTCTGCCAGGTCCCCCGGTTCTTCGGCCGGTCAATCCGGTCCCGGTCCCTCGAGAACATCCTCGCCGAGGTCAGAGAGATGAAGAGGAGGGGGGTCACCAGGGTGGCGGTCAGCGGCGGTACGGGATCACTATTCGGCTACGGGAAGGAGGTGAACAAGGAGGCTTTCATCACCCTCTTAAAGGGCCTGGCTGAGATCCTGGGTCCAAAGAACCTCTCAGTCCCGGATATGAGGGTCGACTTCGTCGACGAGGAGATCCTGGAGGCGGTGAGGAGGTACACCGTCGGCTGGGTCTTCTTCGGGATCGAGTCGGGGAGCCCCGGGATCCTCAGGGCGATGAAGAAGGGGACGACCCCCGAGAAGAGCCTGGAGGCGGTGGAGCTCGCCCACCAGTCCGGGGTCAAGGTCGGCGGAAGCTTCATCGTCGGCTACCCCGGCGAGATGGAGGAGGACTACCAGGCGACCCTAGACTTCATGGAGGAGGCGATGCTGGAGGACGTCTTCGCGAGCGTCGCAGAGCCGATACCAGGAACTCCCCTCGCCAAGATCGCCCTGGACCTGCCCCGGGAGGATAACCCCCTCTACCGGGAGCATGCCGGAGAATATCGGGCCCTGAGGATCTCGGAGGCGGAGGCCCGGTGCTTCAACCTGATGCTCACCGGGATGAGCTGCAAGCCGGTGCCGCGAATAGTCGACGACGCCACCTACTCCGCCTTCCTTCAGGAGGTGCGAACTCAGGGGAGGGATGTGAGGAGGGTGATGGGCCTTCTGGAGAAATATAAGGACCGGATCGTCTGATACCTATCACTGATCATCTTTCCTGAAGGCCTCTTCTCCGAAGGTCTCGACGATCCACCGCTCCAGGCGGTCCCTCGCCGCCGAGAGGACCCGCCTCCGCTCCGCCGGGTCCTCCACCATCGAGGGGTCCTCCAGGGGCAGGAACGCCCTCCACCTCCCGCTGGGGAAGAGGGGGCAGGCCTCGGAATCGAAGTCGCGGATCTTGGCCACCACGTCCACGGCCGTACCCCAAAGCTCCTTTGAGCTCTTGGACCTCTGCCGGGAGATGTCTATCCCCCTCTCCGCCATCGCCTCCACCGCCAGGGGGTCCACCTCCCGGGGGTCCACCCCGGCGCTGAAGGCGAGGTAGCGGTCGGAGTAGAGGTGGCGGAGGAGCCCCTCAGCCATCTGAGATCGGGCGGAGTTATGGGCGGAGAGGAATATGACCTTCTCCTTTCTGGACATATTATCAACTTGGGCTCGGTTTGTATAAGAAATTTGCGAACCATTTTCGGCTTACCCGACCATTAAGGGGATATATCTCCCGCCCCGATCTTCGGGCGGAATGCCCCTGGGAGGAGGGGCCACCCGGTGAGGATATATAAGTTGATGCTTCAAGGTACAAAGTCCGACTGCGCAGAACCGCGCCGTCCCTCAGATAAGGAGCTATCGATGATGGCCGTAGTCCCCATAGTCTCCGGTGACATAGACTCCCTGGTGATGTGCAAGATCCTCAACAACGAGAGGCAGGAGCAGCACCCCATCTTCATCGACTTCGGCCAGATATCCGGCGATGAGGAGTGGGAGGCCTGCAGGAGCGTCTTTGAGAGGTGCGACCTTCCGCCGCCCGAGAGGATAGACCTGAGCGGCTACTGCAGATCGATAGAGTCCGACGTCCAGGGGGAGTGCAAGGCGAGCTACATCAACGCCTTCCTCCCGGGGAGAAACCTGATGGCTCTGATGGCCGCCGCCTCGTACGCCTACCAGCGGGGGATTAAGATCGTAGCCCTCGCCCTCCTCTCGGATGAGAGCCGCCGGTTCCCCGACCAGACTGAGGAGTTCCTCGTCAACGCCAACTTCGCCATAAACTCGGCCTTCGGCGACTTCATCACCATCCTCACCCCCCTCATAAACTTCACGAAGGAGGACGTCCTCAACACCGCCAGATGGTACGGCCTCCCCATCGAGGAGACCTTCTGCTGCCACCCGGGAAGAAACGGAATCTGCAGGAGCTGCACCGCCCGAAAGGCCGTCGTCGACCCCCTGGGGAGGGAGGGAAGGGATGATTGAGATCGCCGATCCGGAGATCCGCCCTTCAGAGCCGAAACCCTCGGCTTTGGAGAGGCTGGAGGAGATGGCGCGGGGGGAGGTATTCGAGCCTCAGGCCCTCCTCCCCCGGAGGAGGGCCTTCCTCATCTTCCGGGTGGAAGACCTGGACCGGGTCCGGGAGTTCTGCAGCTTCGCCAAGGGGGTCGACCCCCGCCTCGACTTCATAGACTTCGCATTGAAGGTCCATTTCAAGAACGAGAACGCCGTCTACGTCCGACGCTGCATCACGAAAAGGATTGAGGCGTCATCGATCGTCTTCGTCCTGGTGGGAAAGACCTTCCAGGACTGCGAATGGGTCGACTGGGAGGTTCGAGAGAGCCTCCTGATGAAGAAAAATCTGGTGGCCCTGAGGCTGAGCGACGAGCCATCCCTGAAGGCCCCCAAGGTCCTGAGAGACCTCAAGGTCGATCTTCACCCCTGGGGGGAGGGGCTGATCCGGGATCTGACCAGGGATAAAGCCTCGGATCGATAGCCGAACGCCACCCCATGGTGGCCCGGGTAGGATGGGGGCGATCGACCAGAGAAGACCTCTTTTTGAGCCCCCTGGATGAACCATCCAGAAAGCCCGCCCCAGAAGATGCACCATTCTATGGCCAGATCTTCACCTGGGGGATCAACGCGGGCTCATGCAGAAGAATCCTGATGTAATGGACCGTGGGCAAAAATAAATAAAAAAGGGGTGTGCAGGCTCTCGCCTACACTGCGGGCATGACCAGGGATCTCTCGCCGGCCGCGCGGAACTCCCTCGCACCACCCATGCCGTATCCCTTGCGGATGTCGTCCCAGGTGAAGATCAGGGCCGGGTTTGCGAAGCAGACCTTGATCAGGGGGTTGCACGCATAGGCGTCGAAGCGGCCCGCGTGAGCGGCGCTGGAGATGCCTGCATACTCGCCCTGGTGGCCGACGTTCATGGCGTAGTTCGGATAGTTCGCGCCTCTCAGCTCGAGGGGGCTCCCCTCGTCGCCCTGGTAGCTGAAGACGTTGGTCGGACCGCACTGGTCCTGCAGGTCGTATCCGAAGAAGCCCATCCTGCCCCAGCCGTCCTTGTGGATGAGGTGGCTGAGGTACCAGGCGGCGAGGCCGGACTGGCTGTTTCCGGTCAGGCAGGCAGAGCCGATGGCGCTGGCGGCGGCCATGACCGCGGACCTCTGGGAACCGCCGAAGTGGTCCTCCAGCAGGGTCGGGAAGGACTCGTACTGCTCCATGGCGTAGAGGGTCGTCTCGGTGGCGATGTCCTTGGAGGTCTCCAGGGTGGCGGGAGCCTTGCCCCAGTCACCGAACTTGTCCACGCCGTAGTCGCATGCGTAGTAGGAGAAGTCGTCCAGGACGTCGTTGGTGTAGGCGGCCGTGGCGTACTGGGTGAAGCCGACACCACCGGACATGTAGCTGCCGAGCCAGATCTGGTCGTAGAGCATCGCGCCGGCGGCGACGACGTTCAGGGAGACCTGGGGCGGGTCGAAGGGCTTGACCCTGGAGGTCTGGACCATGTCGGCGAGGAAGCCGAAAGATAGTCCACCGGGCTCGTTGGGGCCTCGGGCCCTCCTCGCGGGGAGCATGTCAGCCATCTGGATGACGGCGGCGTGCTTCGCGGCGAAGGCCAGGTCGGCCACAGCGGCCTCACCGGCGCACATGTTGTAGGCGTCGATGAAGGTCATGGAGAGCTGCATGGCGCTCCACCTGGAGGTGGTACCGCCGTCGCAGGTCCTGGATACGATCGTCGGGATGTGGATGGCCTGCCAGGAGGTCTTGCCCATGGCTGCCTTGATCTCCTCGGCCTGCTCGGCGGGGAAGAGCTTGTTGACGTCGATCAGGTACTGGTCGTCGATCTCGTCCGCCAGGTCGTCGTCGCCGGTGAACATCCGGACGTTACAGTCGTCGACGAGGGCGGGGTGGGTCTCGACCATGTGCTCCTGAACCACGGCGGCGCCGGGCATGGCGTGGTTGAGGATCTCCAGGTAGTTGTTGATCGTCTCGGGGGTGACCTCTTTGCCCAGACGCTTCTCCAGCACCTCGTGGGCCATGTCCAGACCGACGACGATCGTCCTCCGGATGTCGTCCCACATCTGCTGCATGGCGGGGTTGTTGACGAAGTGGAGGTCGTCACCCTCTACGATGTACTCCGTGGTGGAGAGCTTGTAGGGGACGAGCTGCCTCTGGCCCAGCGGTACGCCGCCGGCGTGGAGGTAGGGGTTGTACATGGAGATGCCACGCTTGCCCTCCAGCTTCTTGGAGGCCTCCATGAACTCTCTCTTACGGGCGTTCTGCTCGGGACCAAGCCTCTCGTAGACGGTCTTAGTTCCGCTGAGGTCGAAGTCCCTTCCGAACTTCTTGTTCAAAGCCTTTACGAACAGCTTTTTAGTGTGAATCTTTCCCATCTTTAATCACCACCATTTACTCTGGCCTGAATCCCCACTTGCTTCTCCGCTCCCACATGTGGTGCAGAGTGACCAGCCCCTCGTCGAAGGTCCTCTTGTCTGCGGTGCAGGGTCCACCGAAGGAGACGTTGTCGCACCTGAAGATGGTGGTCCTCTTCTTCGCCTCGGCCTCGCTCATCGGCTTTCCGGCGTTGACCTTTCTGTCCAGGGGGATGCCGACCTGGTCCTTGACGTAGTAGACGTTTCCGTCGGAACCGAGCTCAGTCCTGGCGAGCATGTCGAACATCATTCCATCTTCGTCGAGCCTCAGGGAGTGGCCGTGGACGGTGCAGCCCCTCATGGTGGCGAGAGCGGGGTCGCACATCTCGGTGTCCATCATGATCTTGGTGTACTGCTCAATGTCTCTCTCTCTAGCCTCGACGATCTGTCGGCCGGAGAGGGTGCCGGGGTCAGAGCCTCTGCAGTTGATGGCCGCCCAGTAGCTCCTGAAGTAGGGGATGGCGGGGGCGTTGTACATGGAGTCAGCAAACTGGGAGTACCTGATCCTGTCTCCAGCGGCGGCGCCGGGGGTGGGCGTGACGAGCTGCCTTATGGGACAGTCGGGCTCTCCCATCTCTGCCAGGGGCGGGTGGGTGCTGGGGTAGTCTGCACCGGGGGCCCTGTGGCCCATGATGGTTACAACGTCGGCGTCGGAGATGTCTCTCAGCTTCTCCAGATCGCTAGACATGTGCTTGCGTCTGTTCTTGCCGACAGACGTGGTGCCGGGATAATATTGGGGTTTGTATGCCATATCCTTAACCTCCTTGTGAAAATTTTATGTGTCACCGCCTGTATCAGACAAAATGGCCAGGTCGCGTTCTCGCTTGGCCTTCGGATCGACCAGTCCAAGGATCCTCTTATCCTCCACCTCGCTCCCGTACTTCGCGTAGTCCGATACGGTGGGCTTGGTGTGAAATAGTTGCTTTCTCTTGATGCTGAAGGTGCAGGGCAGCACTCGCTCGCATGCTGCTTTGACCCCTTCAATCCTCTCCTCGCTATCCAGCTCCAGCCAGATCCGTCCCACCTTCACCCTCAGCTCCAGGGCCGAATCCCCCAGCTCCAGGAGCATGTTCAAGTGCTCCTCGATGGGGATCCCCTTGCCGGGGCCGTAGGGCACCGACTTGGGGAGGTTGGGACCTTGGATCATGATCCGCAGGATGCCTCCACTGCTGTAGATCTCCTCCAGGAGGCGCTGGGCCGTATCGGGCTTTAGAAATCTTTGAGGGAAGATCTCTATCTGGACCGGTTCCGTGTCTGATTTAGTGACCATGCATACTCAACCTATCTATACAGCCTCCGCAACTGCTACGATAGGCTCGCGGAACTCCTTGATCTCTCCGTAGACGGCTCCCACCAGACCGGAGGTCATCTCCGGAGTGAACATCTGAGTTCCGGCGTCAAGAGCAACCGCTGCGGACACGCAGGGGATGGCGAATCCTCGGGAGTGCCTCGTCACGACGTGGTTGCCGTTGAAGACGCCAGGTCCGCCGCCGCCGTAGATGGAGTGGCTGAAGAAGGAGAACCCGACGGCGGTTCCCATGACCTTGCCCCAGTCACAGCCGGGCAGGGCGGTCTCTTTCTCGATGACGTCGTTGAAGTAGAGCAGGGTTGAGGAGACGGCCTGAGCGCCTCGGAGAGCGCCGCAGTTGACCATGGTGGCTGCGAGGGTGCCTGCTGCACAGTAGGCGTTCCACATGGGGACATCGACGGCCTCGTACATGACGAACCCGGAGGGGAGCTTCTCGCCGGCCTTGATGACCTTATCCTCGACGGCCCTCTCCACGACGCTGTGGACGACGGTCCCGATGGTTCCGGTCTTGCCGTTGGACTTGACCAGGTCGTAGACCATGTTGTTGGCGTTGAGGCCCTGGTAGGCGAGGCCCAGCATCTGGTACCTCTCGAAGATGCCTATGGCGTTGCCCATCTCGAAGTTTCCGATCTGCTCGTAGATGGAAGAGAGGGCTGCAGCGTTCATGGCGTTCCTCTTGGTGATGGCCGCGATGTGGTTGGCCATGATGTTTCGAAGAGCGAAGCCGAGACCTTCATCGTTCTGGGGGATGTTGAGAACAGAGGCGATGTTTCCGCCGGCCATGGGGACGGTCTGCGGGTACTGGCCCCAGACTGCGGCGTGGACCATGGGGGCTTCAAACATTCCGGCCTTGAACTGAGTGACGAGCGCCTCACAGGTGGCGGCTGCCGTTGCGGTCATCCCGACGACGAACTCGGAGGCGGCGTCGACCCTGGCAGTCGGGATCTGGACGAGGAGCTGCTTTCCTCCACCCAGGACCTGGACGTTGGTGTCGTCTCCGGCTTCGACCTGGAGGAGCTTCTTGATCTCGGCGGCGAGGGCGTTGGCGTTGGCGACGACGTCGTACTTGAGCTCGCGTCCCTTGATCTGCCTCCCCTGCCCGCCGACCTTTCCGGTCTTCAGGGCGTTCTCGATTCCCGCCAGGTTGACCGCTACGGTCCGCTTGGTCAGGTTGATCAGCTTCTTCATCGCCGCGTTCTTGAGTGGGCTGACGGCGCTCAGGTCAACGTCACTCTTTAAAAGAACGCCACGGTCACTATAGAGGTCTATTTTGTCAGACACGTTCTTTTTCCTCCTTTACCTTTTAGCAGGAGACCGAACAAACCAGGGATGCCGGAGCGAACGGTATGATTAATTTCTAGTGCCATCATACCCGACAATGATCCTCTTTACTGCAGTCTCCCGCCGAAGAGATGATAGTCATAACGCTACTTAAAGTTTTTGTGCGATACATTTAATAACAATACATTTATTCGAATGTGTAAAAATATGGCCCGTAGTGTGAAAAAAAGATAAAAAAATAATCTTACGGGCGCATGGCATAAAATGGTGATGATAGACCTGGACTATGTGGCTCGTAATCGGATTTCAGGCCACCTTTCGGCGAGATAATATCAGCGGATTGATCCATTGTATCCAATGGAGAGATCGAAGATCAAGGCAAATATTTTGATTTGAATACAGGACGGGGGCGATTGTGTTACAATGGCCTGACAGTCTCCGACCGTTTGCACATAATATGTGGTATCTGTAAACAGACGATCCGAGGGGAGCCGCGATGGCAGGAATGTGATGAAAATGAAGGGAGCGTTTAAGGTTAAAACGCCATCTTGCGGCCCCGCTTCCTGGATCGCTTCTGATGAGGCCCTTCGAGCCTTGCGATAAATACTTATATCATCTCCAAAACTGGCGGGGATCGGATGCATCTCATCATCGCCGAAAAGCACAATGTCGCCAAGAGGATCGCCCAAATTCTCGCCGGGTCCAAGCCGAAGGTCAAACGGGTTCACGGGATCGAAGCATTTTACTTCGACGATAAGGTCGTCATGGGCCTCTCCGGCCACATAGTCGGGGTCGACTACCCGCCCGGCTACAACAACTGGCAGAAGGTGGACTACCGAGACCTGATCCACGCCGAGGTGGTGACCAGGCCGACCCAGGGCAAGATTGTATCCGCCCTCCACGACCTGGGAAAGGATGCAGACCGGATCACCATCGCCACCGACTACGACCGGGAGGGGGAGCTGATCGGGGTCGAGGCCTTGAGGATAGCCGAGGATGCGAACCCAACGATCAAAGCAGACAGGGTGAGGTTCAGCGCCATCACCAAGGGGGAGATCCAGGACGCCTTCGAATCCCCCGGGGAGGTGGACTTCGACCTCGCATCCTCCGGGGAGGCGAGGCAGGTCGTCGACCTGATCTGGGGCGCCGCCCTCACCCGGTTCATCTCCATCACCTCCGGGAGGCTGGGGAAGGGCTTCCTCTCGGTGGGGAGGGTCCAGTCCCCTACCCTGGCCCTCATCGTCGACCGGGAGAAGGAGATCGAGGCCTTCAAGCCCCAGCCCTACTGGGAGATCAGCGCCTGCCTCGAGAAGGACCTCCGGGTGAAGCATGAGAAGGGGAGGATCTGGGAAGGAGACCTGGCGAGGTCGATCTTCGAGGAGCTCGGGGAGGTCGCCACCGTAGTCTCCATCAAGGAGAAGACGCGGACCGACAGGCCCCCCGCCCCCTTCGATACCACCGCCTTCATCAGCGCCGCGAGCGGCATCGGCTTCTCTGCCGCCAACGCCATGAGGATCGCCGAGTGGCTCTACACCAGCGGGTTCATCAGCTATCCCAGGACCGAGAACACCGTCTACCCGAAGACCCTGGACCTCAGGGCCCTGGTATCGATCTTCAAGAAGGGTCCCTTCCGGGAGGACGCGGAGCGGGTCCTGTCGGGGCCGATGGTACCGACCAGGGGCAAGAGGTTCTCGACGGACCACCCCCCCATCTACCCGACGGCTCCGGCCGCCAAGGCGGATATGAAGCCCGACCAGTGGAAGATCTACGAGCTCGTCGTCAGAAGATTTCTGGCGACCCTCTCCGGCCCCTCCCGCTGGATCGTCATGAACGTCCGGGTGGAGATCGACGGCCAGCCCTTCAGGGCGACGGGTGCCCGGCAGATCGAGGCCGGGTGGCGGGCGTGCTACCCCTACAGCAAGGCCGCCGAGGAGATCCTCCCCCAGCTCTCCGAGGGGGAGAAGCTCCGGGTCCTGGGGAAAGAGCTGGAGGAGAAGGAGACCCAGCCGCCCTCGAGGTACGGCCAGGGGAGGCTCGTCAAGCTGATGGACGAGCTGGGGCTGGGGACGAAGTCGACGAGGCACGAGATCATAAGCAAGCTCTACGCCCGGGCCTACGTCCAGGGAAACCCCATGAAGCCGACGAACACAGCCTACGCCGTCGTCGAGGCCCTGCAGCAGCATTCGCCCAACATCACCAAGCCGGATATGACCCGGACCCTGGAGGAGGACATGACGAAGATCGCCAACGGCCACGTCGGAGAGGAGGCGGTGATCGAGGAGTCGAGGTCGATGCTCGACGCCGTCTTCGACGACCTCCTCCGCCACCAGGAGGAGATAGGGACGACCCTCCGCGAGGGGCTCCGGACCGACAAGATCGTGGGCCTCTGTCAAATCTGCGGCCACGAGCTGATCATCCGGAGGGGAAGGCGCGGCAGCAGGTTCATAGGGTGTGCCGGCTACCCCGACTGCACCTTCACCCTCCCCCTGCCGAAGTTCGGGATGATCGTCGTCACCGACAAGGCCTGCGAGGAGCACGGGATGCAGCAGATAAGGATCATCAACAAGGGGAAACGCCCCTGGGACCTCGGCTGCCCCAAGTGCAACTTCGACCAGTGGCAGGCGAAGAAGGCCGAGGAGGCGAAGAAGAAGACGGAGGTCGACCTCCTCGCCAAGATCCCCGGGATCGGCCCCAAGACCCTGGAGAAGCTCGGGGCAGCCGGGGTGAAGACCGCCCTCGACCTGGCCGGGGCCGAGGCGGAGGCGCTGGCGGAGAAGACCGGCCTTACTAAAAAGAAGATATCCTCGTGGCAGCTCCTCGCCAAGACGATGGTAAACGAGGCACAAAGCTGCTGATTTAATGAATATGGGCCTGGCCGGATTTGAACCGGCGACCACTCGGTTATGAGCCGAGCGCTCTAACCGGACTAAGCTACAGGCCCAAGAAGCGTATTTTTTGGACGCCGCCAACAGGGCTCGAACCTGTGACGATCTGGTTAACAGCCAGACACTCTACCAGCTGAGTTATGGCGGCTCGAACCCTGCCTTTTCGGGCAATCCATTTAAGCCTTTTGATCAGAAGGGGCCTCATGCGCGTTCTTAAGAAGAGCCTCCGGGGCGATGAGGGGGAGATCTCCCTGGTGACCGAGTCGATCGACGACCTCTGGCACCTCAAGTATCTGATCGCCCCCGGCGACCTCGTCTTCGCCCTCACCCACCGGAAGGCGACCCCTTCCGCCGACAAGCTCCGGCCGGAGAAGCTGGAGAGGAGGCCCGTCCGGCTCGGGATCAGGGTGGAGTCGGTGGAGTTTCACACCTCCTCCAGCTGGCTCCGGGTCCACGGGGTGATCGAGGTGGGGCAGGACGTCTCCTCCTACCACACCCTCAACCTCGAGCCGGGGTCGGACCTCTCCATCGTCAAGAGGTGGCGCCCCGACGAGCTGGCCCGGATCCGGGAGGCGGTCGCCGAGGCGAAGCGGCCGAAGGTGGTCATCGCCCTGGTGGAGGAGGGGGAGACGGCGATCGGTGTCCTCCGGCAGTTCGGGGTCGAGACCGTCTCGGAGATCAGGATGGGGGGCGGCAAGGGAATGAGCGGCCGGGGCGGCGACCGGAGGACCGAGTTCCTAGACGAGGCGGCGAAGGAGATCGCCAGGGTCGCCGCCTCCGACTCGAAGGTTATCCTGGCGGGGCCGGGGTTCACGAAGGAGGACCTGAAGAGGAGGGTCGACGCCGCCTACCCAGGCCTCGCCCCCAGGATCGTCCTCTGCGACGCCTCCGCCATGGGGGTATCGGGCTTCCAGGAGGTCCTCCGACGGGGCGCCATCGACCAGATCCTGGAGGAGTCGAGGCTCGCCCTGGAGACGACCCTCCTAGAGGCCCTCCTCCGGGAGATCGCCACCGACGGGAGGGCAGCCTACGGCCCCGCCGAGGTGCGGGGGGCGGCGGAGCAGGGGGCGGTCGAGACCCTGATGGTCTCCGACGAGCAGGTCCGAAGCCCCGAGATGGACCGGCTGATGAGGTCCGTCTCCGACGCCCGGGGTCGGGTCGTGATCTTCAGCTCGGAGTTCGAGCCGGGGAAGAGGCTCTCGGCCCTCGGCGGCGTCGCGGCGATCACGCGGTACAAGATCGGCCGGTGACGGGACAGGTTCATATATCTCCCGGGAGGGGGTCGGTGGGATGATCCGCTGCGATCGGTGTTCGGGGAGGGCGGCGATATTCCAGAGGTACTCGGGGCTCCACCTCTGCCCCCGCCACTTCGAGGAGGACGTCCACCGGAAGGTGAAGGAGGTCCTCCGGACCTATCGGATCTTCGGCAGACCCTGCAGGATAGCCGTGGCCGTCTCCGGCGGCAAAGACAGCTCCTCCCTCCTCTCGATCCTCCATGCCCTCTTCTCCTCCCGGGAGGACGTGGAGCTCGTCGCCGTCTCCATCGACGAGGGGATCGCCGGCTACAGGCCGAGGACCCTCGCCGCGGCGGCCTCGGTGGCGAAGGGGCTCGGGGTCGAGCACGTGGTGAGGAGCCTGGAGGGGGAGTTCGGCGTCACCACCGACCTTCTCGCCTCCTCCGGCCAGCCCCAGGGGCCCTGCAGCTTCTGCGGCGTCCTCCGGAAGGGGCTCCTCAACAGGACGGCCCGGGAGCTCTCCGCCGACGCCGTCGCCACCGGCCACAACCTCGACGACGAGGCCCAGACGGTGATGCTCAACTACCTGAAGGGGGACGTGGACCGGCTCTACAGGCTCCGGCCGAGGAGGGCCCTCCCGGGGATGGTCCCCAGGATAAAGCCGCTCCGGAGGGTGCCGGAGAAGGAGATGGGGGTCTACGCCATCGCCCACGCCATACCCTTCGAGACTCTTGCCTGCCCATACCTATCCAGGGCGATGAGGCAGGAGGTGAAGGAACTCCTGAACGACCTGGAGGCGAAGCACCCCGGGACGAAGTATTCCATCGTCAGGGGCTTTGAGAAGATCCTCGCCCGGGATCCGCCGGGATCCTACGAGGTCGTCGCCTGCACCCGGTGTGGCGAGCCCTCCAGCGACGGGGTCTGCGCCACCTGCCGCCTCCTCGAACGGCTACGGCCGGAGCAAAGTCTTTAAATCTTCAGGGCGGAGGAGGGTGCGGGCCTCGGTGGCTCAGCTGGCTAGAGCGAGTGACTTGTAATCACTAGGTCGCGTGTTCGAATCACGCCCGGGGCTTAATAAAATTCTATATATTCCGGAGGCAGAAGGTGCGTCTTATACCTATTCTGATCTTCTCGACGATGGCCATGGCGTCGGCCGCCGTCGACCCCCTCAACCTCAGCTTCACCGGGGACCTGGACGAGCTGGAGGCGCTCCTGGCGGGTGAGGATATCGGCCTCATCAACCGATCGGCGGCGGGGGCGGCCCGGAGCGGAGCCGACCCCGGTATCGAGCCGCCCTTCCTCCATCTTCTGAGAAACGAGAGCATCTTCCTCGATTTCGCCAACCTCACCGCCCCGGCGTTCCCCGTACCCTTCGGGGCGGATGCGGCGGAGAACGAGTCCTTCTTCGAGATCCTCCTCCGGGACTGGTGGTGAGGCTCCTCGAAGGAAAACTATAATCCTCTTCAGATACGAACGGGTGGATCTATGAGGGACTTCGCCAAGGAGATCTTAGAGGTGCTGGAGGAGAACGCCAGGGCCACCCCCGGAGAGATCGCGACCCTGCTGGGCCGCCCGGAGGGGGAGGTGGCAGCCGAGATCAAGAGCCTCGAGGACTCGGGGATCATAAGGAAGTACATGACGATGATCAACTGGGAGAAGGTCGACGACGGCTACGTCTACGCCATAGTCGAGCTGAAGGTATCCCTATCGAGGGACAAGGGGTACGACGCCATCGCCGAGAGGATCTCCCGGTTCTCCGAGGTCCAGTCGGTGAGGCTGATATCCGGCGACCACGACATATCCTTCACCGTCCGGGGGAGGTCGATGAAGGACGTCGCCTTCTTCGTCACCGAGAAGATCGCCACCCTGGAGGGGGTCGAGGCGACCTGCACCCACTTCGTCCTCAAGAGCTACAAGGAGCACGGGGTCATCCTCTACGACAGGGTCCAGCCCAAGAGACTGGTGGTCACCGCATGACGAGGACCGATAAAGGCGGAAAAAACAAGAATCTGGCGATGGAGAAGCCCGCCGTCTGGAGCCCCGAGAACCACCTCTCCACTACGGTTAAGGAGATGCCCCCCTCGGGGATCAGGAAGTTCTTCGACATCGTGGTGGGGATGGAGGACGTGATCAGCCTCGGCGTGGGGGAACCGGACTTTCCCACCCCCTGGCACATCCGGGAGGCGTGCATCTACTCCCTGGAGTGCGGCCACACCTCCTACACCTCGAACAAGGGGCTCATCGAGCTGAGGGAGATCCTGGCGGAGTCGGCGAAGGAGGAGCTCGAACTCGATTACGACCCCGAGGAGGAGATCCTCATCACCACCGGGGTCTCCGAGGCCGTCGACCTCGCCTTTCGGGCGACCCTGAACCCCGGGGACGAGGTGATCGTCCCCCAGCCCTGCTACGTCGCCTACGTCCCCGACGTCCTCCTGGCGGGGGGCGTCCCCAAACCCGTCGCGACGCGGCTCTCCGAGGAGTTCAAGCTCCGCCCCGAGGACTTCCGGGACGCCATCGGCGAGAGGACGAAGGCCCTCGTCCTCAGCTACCCCAACAACCCCACCGGGGCGATCATGACCCGGGAGGACCTGGAGGAGATCGCAGACCTGGTGGTCGAAAACGACCTCCTGGTCATCTCCGACGAGGTCTACGACAAGCTCACCTACGACGGCAAGCACGCGAGCTTCGCCCAGCTGGAGGGGATGAGAGATAGGACGGTCCTCCTAAACGGCCTATCCAAGTCCTGCGCCATGACCGGCTGGAGGATAGGCTACGCCCTCGGCGACTCCGCCATCATCGGGGCTATGACCAAGGTCCACCAGTACACCATGCTCTGCGCCCCCACCATGGCCCAGGTGGCGGCGGTGGAGGCTCTCCGGCGGGGCGAATCCGAGGTGAAGGCGATGAAGCGGGAGTACGACCGGCGGCGGAGGCTCTTCGTCTCAGAGCTGGAGAGGCTCGGCCTCCCCTGCTTCGAGCCGAAGGGGGCCTTCTACGCCTTTCCCTCCATCGAGGGGACGGGGCTCACCTCCGAGGAGTTCGCCGAGGAGCTCTTGAAGGAGCAGAGGGTGGCGGCGGTCCCAGGGAATGCCTTCGGCGAGAGCGGCGAGGGGTTCCTCCGCTGCTCTTACGCCACCTCCAGGGAGGAGATCCTGGAGGCGGTGGACAGGATCGAGCGGTTCCTGGCGGACCTGGGCGCCTGAGCCGGGGGGGCTCAAAAGGGTTTAATACCCCCCTCCCGTTTCGACCTCGATGCTCAAGTCCCGTCTGGTGGATGGAGAGAAGGTGGATAGGAGGCTGGCCCGCCTCGCCCGCCTCGGCCTCTCCCCCAACGCCTGGACCGGCCTCGCCCTGGCCGTCGCCCTCGGCGGCTTCGTAGCCCTCTGGAGAGGCCAGCTCCTCCCCGGCCTCCTTCTCTTCCTGGTATCGGGGGGCCTGGACGTCGTCGATGGGGCGGTGGCGAGGACGACCGGCCGGACCTCCGTGGCCGGTGCCTTCCTCGACGGCGTCCTCGACAGGTACGTCGAGGCTCTCCTGATTCTGGGGCTTCTATTCTATATCGGCCCCGAGGCCGAGTTCATCATCCCCATGAGCGGCTGGATCGCGGCCCTCATCTTCGGTGCCGTCATGACCTCCTTCGTCCGGGCCTACGCCGACCACCGGGGCCTCGTCAAGGACCAGGCCGTCCTGGCGAAGGAGATGGGCGGGCTCCTGGAGAGGGCGGAGAGGCTGATCCTCATCTACGCCGGGATGATCGGAGCCCTTCTATTCGGAGAAAGCTGGCTTTTTGGGGCGATTGCCATCGCCGCCGTCCTCTCCAACCTCACCGCAGTCCAGCGGATATGCATCGCGATGAAGTACGCTGGGGGGGTCCAGCCCCGGGCTGATAAAAAGAGAAAAAGGACGGTCTGAACTATCGACGGCCCCGCCCCGACCCAAAGCGGGAGAGGGGGCCCAGACGTCGCTCAACGTCCGGGCCCCATTCTGTCCAATGGGCACAGTCTGGGCACGGCGTTTCAGCGGTGGAGGTCAGGATCTCGCCTTCCGCGCGGCAATTGGAGATGATATCTTATTTAGTATTAAGCTTTTCGGTTAAGTTGCTACATACCCGGGTCTCTGGGACCGGGGCTATGACCTTACGCCATCCCTCGCGAACCGAGATCTTCGCCAACCGGCTATGGAAAGAGCTGGCGGAAATCAGGAACGGTCCGGGCCTTCAGAGGGCGGTGCCTCGACCCTCTCGATATAGAGCCGACCGGTGGGGGTGGACCTGTAGACGCCATCGACGGCCTCGACGACCAGGGCCCTCTCCAGCATCGCGAGGTGGAAGGCGGCAAGGCCCCCATCGATCCCCAACTTCTCGGCGATCTCCTCCGGGGAGCCGGCGCCTTCGTCGACCATCTTCAATATGGCCCTCCTCGCCCTCAGCTGGAGGACCTCCAGGGCGAACCTGTGCCCTTCGGCCGAATCCCACCAGCGCGCCTCCCCCCCGCCCCCCTCGGGCGGGTCGCCATCGGGTGGGCCAAAGTCAATATCCACGGTGGAACTATCTTCTGGGGCCATCCGAGATCGTCTCTTTCGGCAAGGAAAAAAAGGTAGCGGCAGAAGGAGGCAATTTTGAAATATGTCGAGGGATCAGAAGAGGAAGCTGATGAAGCCGAGGCGGCCAGAGACGGAGAAATCTTCGATCTCGATCCGAAAGTATCTCAAGCCAGGGGACATCGGGATGGTGATCCACCTTCACGGGGTCGTCTACTCCGAGGAGCAGGGGTGGGACGAGACCTTCGACGGCTACGTCGCGGGGCCGATCGCCAGGTTTGCTACATCCCGGTCGGAGCGGGAGAGGATCTGGATCGTCGAGGTGGAGAAGGCTGGGGAGGGACGGGTCGTCGGGTCCGCTGCCGTCGTCAAGGCCTCCGAGGAGGAGGCCCAGCTCCGGTGGCTCCTCCTCGCCCCGGAGGTGAGGGGGCTCGGCCTCGGCCGGAGGCTGGCGGAGGAGGCGGTGGAGTTCTCCCGATCCGTCGGGTACCCCTCCATATTCCTCTGGACCGTCCGGGGCCTGGAGGCGGCAGAGAGCCTCTACGAATCCCTCGGCTTTGAAGAGACCGAGGAGAAGACCTCCGAGATCTGGGGCGGGGTCGTCACCGAGGTGAGGTACGACCTCAAGCTCTGAGATGTTTTTATCCCCGGAGGCGAGAGGAATGGAAGAAGGGATCTATTGGAGATGCTGACTGATGACCGAAGAGATATTCGAGGCGATCCGAAGGAGGGTCGCAGAAGAGCCCTACGCTGAAAAGATGGGGCTCAAACTGGTGGAGGTGGCCGAAGGGTACGCCCTTGTTGAGATGAGGTTCACCGAAGAGATGGAGAACATCTTCGGGATGGCCCACGGCGGAGCCATCTTCTCCCTCATCGACGAGGCCTTCGAGGTGGCCTCAAACTCCCACGGGACCGTCTCCGTCGCCCTCAGCATGAGCGTCACTTACGTCAGCTCCCCCAAGAAGGGGGAGACCCTCCAGGCCGAGGCCGAAGAGGTGAGCAGGTCGAACCGGGTTGCGACCTACGATATCCGGGTCAAGACCGCCGGCGGCGACCTCATCGCTATCTGCCAGGCCCTAGTTTACAGAAAACGGGACCCTCTGCCGTTTATCTGATGGCCGCGTATGATCCGAGCAGGCAGGGGCGAGATGGATCAGGATGCGAAGAGAGAAAGAAAGCGGCGTATAAAAAGGCAGGCTGTATCCAGGGTGGTCTCGGGTCTTGGAGATCGGAGCGTGGAATCCGGAGATCACATTCTCCGACCCCGAGGGAATTTGAAGGCCTTCAGCCGCGATAGCATTTTTTTCTCTCCAAAGGCGGCGGGAACGAAGGCCACATCCGATCTCCGACCGAAAGTTTCAGCGTACTCTCTGGTGACGAACTCCAGATCGTTGAGGTCTCGGCCGTCGAAGCTGATCGCTAGGAATACGTTCGAGGAGACGAACTCGTCGAACTCCTTATCGTTCTTGGGGACCGTGGCAAGAGGGAGATCCTGCCACGCCAGCCAGGAATAACACTTCTGAAGGGCGAGTTCGCCCTCCAGACCTTCCACGACGGGCCATCCCTGGGGGGTCCATTCGATCTTATCAGCGATTTCGGCTACGATCCTCTTCCCATCGATCGTCAAATCTCCATTTCTCTCTCCCCTCATCTCGGATCACTTCTTCGATCATTCTCTCGCTCACGCTGAAGTTCTCGCCCTTGTTCTATCTGCAATTCCTTCAACCTGGACCGGAGAGCACTCATGCTCACCTTGTGGACCACCGATATGGCCATAAGATCCCCGTAACCTTCCGCAGCATCCTTGAGCGGCTCGTCCAGATTCTCCACTACCGTTGATCTTTGGTTTGATGCCTCGCTCATATTCATCTCGGCTCAATTTTAAATTATATTTACGCCATATTCGACATTCTCAAGGCCTAAGGCCTCACCCCAGAAATAGACAGAGATCTCTCAACAGAAGATCCCCATCCCTAGAAATCGAAGAGATCGAAGGCGAGAGAGACAGACTGTCTCATATTAAAGCAGTCGTGGGCAGCAGGATCGCTCCTCTGACCGCCAACGACTATGAAGATCGATGATTGCTTCAGACCTTGTGGGCGATAGCGAACCTTTGCATGACCTTATCGACCATAATTTTGGTCTTGTCGCCAACGCCGGTCTCCGGGACGAAGATGACGAAACCCTCGATCCTGGCTATGCCGTCGCCCTGCTTTGATATGTCCTCGATCTCAACATCATATTCCTTTCCAGTCTCCACCGGCGCAGAGGGACCAAAACCGCTGGCGCCAAAAGAGCCTCTAGTATTACCGTACAAACTTTACACCATCCTTTGCGAAAAACCATAAAACAGAATAGCTTAACGCAGGACTCCAGAAAGGTCTCTGACTATTTAAGCCTTCGCACCCGGCCAGAGATCGGAGGAGTTCGAAGAAGGATCGCCCATCACCGGCCCCCATCGCCGAGACGTCAAGTGATCCGCCCTAAAGGGAGGATGGAATCTACTAACCCCACCCACCTTAAAGGGTCCTCTGCATCCATACGACGTCAAAGTCCTCACCCCACTTCCTCCCGATCGCCTTGAACCGACCGCGTTCTCGGAACCCCAGCCGTCGGTGGAAGGCGATGCTCCCATCGTTTCGGGAGGAGATGCCGGCGAGGATAGAGGTGATGCCTCTCCCCTTCGCCTCATCGATGAGCCGGAGAGCCAAAGATCTGCCTATCCCCATCCCCCGGGATTCAGGATGGACGAAGATGGTGATCTCGGCGGTCCGGGAGAAGGCGGGCATGGGATGGTGGGAGCGGAGGAGCCCAAAACCGAGGACCTGCCCCCTGGCGCCCCTGGCGACAAAGGCGGGATAGCCCCTAGAGGCCTCCATCAGGAGGTCGAAGAACTTCCCAGGCACCCGATCTTCCGGGAAGGCGGCGAAGCTGTTATCGACGTAGAAGTTGAAGATCTCGACTATCTCTTCACGATCCTCCGAGGATATCGGTTCAAGCTCCAAGTCCATGGATTACCCCTCCGGGCTCCCCTCCCGGGGAGAGGATTGCTTATTAGCTTTTCTGCTGAAGGGCCCCGCCCGACGGAAACCGTGATTACCCCCCACAACCATCTCCCCTCCGGAGTCCATAGCTCATGATCACAAAAGTCTACATCACCCACTCTGAGGAGGACGAGCCCCTCGCCCGGGAGCTCGCCGAGGCCCTCTGGCGGGTCGGCCTCGAGAGCTTCGTCGCCATCTACCGGCGGGCCCGCGGGATCTCTCCAGGGGAGAGGGTGAGGTTTGGGATCCGCCACTGTGACTGCGTCATCGCGCTGCTTACTTTGGACGGCGTCGTATCCCCAAGGGTAAACCAGGAGATCGGCTTCGCCGCCGGGATCGACCAATTGGTGATCCCCCTCCTGGAGAAGGAGGCGGAGCTCCCCGTCATGATAAGGCACCTCAAGCCGATTACATTCAGCCGGGAGGGCTACTCCGACGCCCTCGGCGAGGTGATACTAAATATGCGGGACCTCACGGACCTCGAGTGGCTGAAGATAAAGTGCCCCCTCTGCGGCGAGGAGATGACCCAGTACCTCCCGCCCCAGGAGCTGGTGGAGAGGGCGGTCCTGGCCGGGACGGGCCTCGACACGATCTGCACCTACTGCGAGAGCGCCCTCACCCTCGACCCCCGGACCTTCAAGCCCATCCATTGACCCGGGGCCCGGGACCCCGCGCCACCACCACCTCAACGCCTCGACGAGAGACATAATATAGGGGAGGAGGCGTGGAGGTGGGGACGAGGCGAGCAATTCGATGTCATCAGATGAGGGTGGGCCGGGGGATCCGGCCCCAAAACTGGCCTCTGGACGGCCTTTCAAATCGGCCCGCATACCGGCCGCCGGAGTGACCTCATTTTCCTCTCCAAACCTTTTTATATCAGGAGTAGGTCTTGGGGGTAAGATCCGATGATCGGTGGCTGCGAGACGTCCATCTTGATCCCGTCCTCAGCGACGATGGAGTCGCGGGACGAGCGGGTACGCACCCTCAAGGTGGGCATGATCGCAAGAGCAGCTGCGGTATTTCGGGTGGATCGGATAGTCATATATCGCGACGAGGAGTTCGACGACTCCCGGTTCATATCCCGGGTCCTGCAGTACGCAGAGACGCCCCAGTACCTCCGAAAGAGGCTCTTTCCTCGGGAGAGGGCCCTGAGGTACGTCGGCATCCTGCCGCCGCTGCGCACCCCTCATCATCCCAAAAGCTCAAAGGTTTCAACGCTCAAGGTCGGCGAGTATCGAGTAGGTTTAGTAGTCGACGAAGTGGGATCTGACGACGGCGCATGGGTGGAGATAGGTGTTGAGCGCCCTTTGCCCCTCAGAACCGCGAAGCGGTTTTCTGCTGGGCAGCGTCTGAACGTCAGAGTCTTTTCGCTGAAACCCCTCGCCGCGGAGCCTGTAGACCGATCGGAGATACCCCATTACTGGGGCTACGAGACCGAGGTCATCCCGGACCTGGACGAGCACGTCCGCTCGAGCGGGCGGCTGGTGGTGGCCACGTCCAGATTGGGGACGCCAGCAACCCCAGACCTCCTCGCGCGGGTGGTCCGCCAGGGCCAAGGGCGAGGTCTGGAACTGGTCTACGGATCGCCCGCTCGCGGCGTTGATGCGTTCTTGAGCAGCGAAACGATGGAAGGATGTTGCGTGATTAACACCATACCGCATCAGGGAACCGAGACGGTGAGGCTCGAAGAGGCGATATTCGCCACCCTCTCCCAGGTCAACCTGATGCGATCACTGGAGGGCTAAATGGCAACCATACACCGACCAAGGCGAGGTTCGCTGGCCTTCAGCCCCCGAAAGCGGGCTAAGAGCCAGGTCCCCAGGACGAGATACTGGGCCGCTGGCGAGGAGAAGGCCAGAATGGACGGTTTTGCCGGTTACAAGGCCGGCATGACCCATATCATCATGATCGACGACAAGCCCAACAGCCTCACCGAGGGGATGGAGATCAGCGTCCCGGTGACGATCCTGGAGACGCCACCCCTGAGCATAGCCGCCCTTCGCGTCTACGAGAAGTACAACGGCGGCGTGAGGGCTGCGGGAGAGGCCTGGTCCGATAAGCTGGACCCATCCCTGGCACGGTCGATCACCGTCCCCAAGAACAAGAGGGGAGCCGCCATCGACGAGATCGGGGCGATAATTGAAGATATGGAAGAGCTGCGATTGATCGCTCACACCAACCCCAAGCTTCTGACGGGGGTACCCAAGAAGAATCCAGACCTGATGGAGATCCAGGTGAACGGCGGCAACATCGCCAACCAGTTCGAGCTGGCAAAGAGCCTCCTCGGATCCTCGGTTCCGATCTCCAGCATCTTCAGCCCCGGATCGATCATCGACGTCTCCGCCATCACCAAAGGGAAGGGAGTCCAGGGCCCCGTCAAGCGGTGGGGTATCAACCTTCAGAAGAGGAAGCACTCCCGGGGCGGCAAGCGGAGGCACATAGGCAACCTGGGCCCCTGGAACCCCCACCACGTCAGGTGGACCGTCCCCCTCCTGGGCCAGATGGGCTACCACCAGAGGACCGAGTTCAATAAAAGGGTCCTGGCGATCGGATCCGACGGCGGCGCCATCACCCCCGATGGCGGATTTCCTGGATACGGGATCATCCGGGGGGAGTACGCCATCCTCAGCGGCAGCGTCCCGGGCCCCAGCAAGAGGCTGGTCAGGATGAGGTCCGCAGTCAGAGCCAAGGACGCCGACCTGAAGACGCCCCAGGTCCTCTACGTCAGCAGAGACTCCAAGCAGGGATTGTGATGAAGGCTAAAGTAATCGATCTATCCGGAAATGAGGTCGGAGATATGGACTTGCCATCGGTCTTCGACGAGGAGTTCCGGCCCGATCTCATAAAGAGGGCGGTGCTGGCGGCCCAGGCCAACCGGCTCCAGCCCTACGGTCCGAGCGATCTCGCAGGCCTCAAGACCTCTGCCCTCTCCTGGGGAACGGGGCGCGGCGCTTCCCGAGTCCCGAGGATCCTGAACGGAAGGCGGGCTGCGAGGGTCCCCCAGGCCAAGGGCGGCAGGAGAGCCCACCCCCCGAAGCCCCAGACGGACAGGACCGAGAAGGTGAACGCTAAGGAGCGGAGGAAGGCGATCCGATCGGCGATAGCCGCCACCGCGAACGCCGACCTCGTCCGGGGGAGGGGCCACCTCTTCTCAGGCGAGCCGATCGTCGTCGCCAAAGACGACCTCGAAGGAGTCGAGAAGACGGCGGAGGTCAGAAAGTTCCTGGCGGCCTGCGGCCGGTGGGACGACGTCATGAGGGCGAAAGACGGGAAGACCGTCAGGGCCGGCAGAGGCAAGATGCGAGGAAGAAGGTACAAGCAGCCGAAGAGCCTGCTGATAGTGGCGGGCCGAGAGGGCGGGCTGATTAGGGCCTCGCGAAACCTTCCGGGCGTCGACGTCACCACCGTCGATAGGCTGAACGTCGAGCTTTTGGCCCCCGGAACCCACGCCGGAAGGCTCACCGTCTGGACAGAATCCTCTCTGAGGTGGCTGGGTGAGACCTATGGTCATTAAGAGTCCGTTCATCACGGAGAAGGTCACGAACATGATCGACTCCGATAACACCATGGAGTTCCTGGTGGAGATCGGCGCAAACAAGAAAGAGATCAAGGAGGAGCTGGAGAGGCTCTACGACGTAGAAGTGATCTCCGTCAGGACTATGATCACCTCCAAGGGCGAGAAGAAAGCGGCGGTGAAGCTGGCCGGAGAAGGGAGCGCTAACGAGCTGGCCACCACCCTGGGACTATTGTGAGGTGAGGTTATGGGGCACAGATTAATACAACAGAACCGAGGTCGAGGAACCCCGACTTACCGGGCACCCTCTCACAAGTTCAGGGCAGAGCTGAAGCACGTCAAGGTGGACCAGGACCAGACCGTCCTGGGGGTCGTCAAGGAGATAGTCCACGATCCCGCCCGGTGCGCCCCGGTGGCGAGGGTGGTCCTCGACAACGATGAGGAGAGGTACATCCTCGTCCCAGAGGGGGTATACGTCGGCCAGGAGATCGCCTGCGGCGCCTCTGCCGAGATCAAGCCCGGAAACTCCCTCCCCCTGGCGGAGATCCCCGAGGGGATCCCGATCTGCAACATCGAGTCGAACCCCCGGGCCGGCGGCCAGTTCGCCCGATCCAGCGGGGTCTACGGCATCCTCATCGCCCACGACGTCGGAAAGACCGTAGTCCAGCTCCCCAGTGGAGAGATGAAGTGGCTCAACCCCCAGTGCATGGCGACGATAGGCGTCGTCGCTGGCGGCGGCAGGACCGACAAGCCCTTCGTGAAGGCTGGAAAAAAGTACCACAAGATGAAGTCCAAGGCTGGCAAGTATCCGAGGGTAAGAGGCGTGGCCATGAACGTGGTGGACCACCCCTTCGGTGGCGGCGGATGGCAGCATCCAGGAAGGCCCAAGACCGTCAGCAGGAACACACCCCCCGGTCGTAAGGTCGGGTCCATTGCGGCCAGAAGGACCGGAAAGCGTTGAAGAGGGATTGTTTTGGCTAGGAAATCAGGATCAAGGCTTCCGAAGAGGAAAGAGGAGTTCACCTACCGCGGCCTCAAGACCGAGGATCTGAACAAGCTCAGCACCGAGGAGTTCATGGAGCTTCTCCCCTCGAGGCAGCGGAGAAGGCTGAAGAGGGGCCTGACCAAGGATCACAAGAGGCTCCTCTCCAGGGTAAAGGACCGGGAAGTGGTGAGGACCCATCTCCGGGACATGATAGTCCTTCCCGAGATGGTGGGGAAGACGATCGAGATTTATAACGGCAAGGCCTTCAACCGGGTCGAGATCATGCCGGAGATGGTCGGCCATTACCTCGGCGAGTACTCCCTGACGAGAGCAAGGGTAACTCACGGCAGCGCCGGCGTTGGCGCCACCCGATCGAGCAAGTTCGTGCCGTTGAAGTGAGGTGTGAATTTTGGGACGACTGAAATATTCCATCATCCCTGAAAAAAAGGAGAAGTCATCCAGGGCGATGGGCACGGAACATCACATCTCGCCCAAGCACGCTCTGGAGATCTGCAACGCCATCCGGGGTATGAGGGCCGAGGCGGCGAAGACATACCTGGAAGAGGTGATCGCCAAGAAGAGGCCGGTCCCCTTCAAGCATCACAACAAGAAGGTTCCCCACCGGCACGGCCTCGTCGGATGGGACGCCGGCAGGTACCCCCAGAAGGCGGCGAAGGCCGTCTTGGGCGTCCTGGTCAACGCCACCAGCAACGCCGAGTACAAAGGGCTGGACCCCGCCGGGATGAAGATAACCCACGTCTCCACCAAACAGGGGAGGACCCTCCGGGGCTGGATGCCCAGGGCCATGGGGAGAGCCACCCCCAAGGATACGGAGACGGTCTCTATAGAGATGATATTGACCGAGGTGAGCTGACTTGGGCGTAGAGAAGAAATTTGTAGAGGACGGCTTCACCAAAGCCCTGGTCCACGAGTATCTCTCCAAGGAGCTCAGTCGGGCCGGATACGGCGGCATGACGATGAACAGGACCCCCATGGGGATCCAGATCACCGTCTATGCCGAAAAGCCTGGAATGGTCATCGGCAAGGGCGGCAAATTGATCCGAAAGCTCACCCGAGACCTGGACCGAAACTTCCGGCTGGACAACCCCCAGATCGACGTTCAGGACGTGGGAAAGGCCGAGCTGAACGCCCAGGTGGTGGCCAACAGGCTCGCCAGCTCCCTGGAGAGGGGCTGGTACTTCAGAAAGGCGGGCCAGACCACCTTGCGGAGGGTGATGGAGAGCGGTGCCCTCGGATGCGAGATAATCCTCAGCGGCAAGCTCACAGGACCGAGGTCGAGGGTCGAGAAGTTCCTCTCCGGCTACGTCAAGCATTCGGGGAAGCCCTCCCAGGAGATAGTCGACCACGGCTACGCCGTGGCGGTTAAGAAGCTCGGGACCATCGGATGCCAGGTGAGGATCGTCCCCCCCGACGCCGTGCCCCCCGACAGGTTCGAGATCGTGCCCCCCTCCAAGGAACAGGCTGAAGAGGCCCTTCCAGTGGAGGAGAAGAGGGACGAGCTGGAGGAACTCCTGGAGTCCGGGGCCGAGGGCGCCGTCGAGGTGACGGTCGAGGAGATGGAGATCGTCGAGGAGGAGATCCCCGCCGAGCCTGCCATCGAAGAGACCCCCGCCGAAGAGCCGGTTTTCGAGGAGGAGGCCTCCGAGGAGCCTGCTGCGGAATCCGACGAGCCGATCTCCGAAGAGCCGGTCTCCGCGGAACCGGCCACCGAGGAGGAGGCCCCCGCCGAGGCGGCCTCTGAAGAGCCGAAGAGAGAAGGGTGAGACGAGAGGGACTTGACATGGCGATATTCAGGGTCGATGAACTGAGGAACATGAGCCCCGAGGAGCTGGGGGAGGAGCTTGAGAAGCTAAAGGGCGAGCTCGTCCGCGAGCGGGGGCTCGTCGTCTCTGGGGGCGCCCCGGAGAACCCCGGCAGGATAAGGGAGATAAAGAGGTCCATAGCCAGGATCAAGACCATTCAGAAGGAGCGTGCAACGGCGTGATGATCACTCCTGAGAATCTCGTCAGACATGAGCTCATTGGCCTTCCGGTGGAGGTTGCAAGGGGGACTAACCCCGCCCAGGCGGGAATCTCCGGCCGGGTCGTCGATGAGACCCGGAACACCTTTCTGATCGAGACCAGGAGCGGAGTGAAATGCGTTCCCAAGTCCTGCAACTGCTTCATTTTTACCCTGTCCCAGGGCCTGAAGGTGAAGGCAGAGGGCTCAGTTTTAGTCTCACAACCCGAAAACAGGATTAACAAAAAAATACGGAGATCGAGGTGGAAATTATGAGGGATGTCGGACTGGGCGTCAAGTCCCCTGAAAAGGCCTGTGACGATCCAAAATGTCCCTTTCATGGAGAGCTTTCCGTTCGCGGTCAGGTCTTTGACGGAAAGGTGGTCAGCGACAAGATGACCGATACAGTGGTGGTCCTGCGAGAGTTCGAGAGGAAGATGACGAAGTACGACAGGTACGAGAAGAGGCGGTCGAAGCTCCACGCCCACAACCCCCCCTGCCTTAAGGCCAAGGTCGGCGACGTCGTCAAGGTCGCCGAATGCAGGCCCCTCAGCAAGACCAAGTCCTTCGTCGTGGTGGAGGTCGTCCGATGAAGGGGTTGAAGGCGAGCATCTCAAGGCCGATCAACGCAGGAGCGCGGCTCGAATGCGCCGACAACACCGGCGCGAGGGTGCTCGAGATCATATCGGTGAAGAGGTACAGGGGCGTAAAGAACCGGATGCCCTGCGCTGGAGTCGGCGACATGATAGTGGTATCCGTGAAGAAGGGTACCCCGGAGATGAGAAAGCAGATCATGACCGCGGTGATCGTCCGCCAGAGGAAGGAGTTCCGGAGGCCCGACGGGATGAGGGTCAAGTTCGAGGACAACGCGGCGGTCATCACCGACGCTCTCGGGATTCCCAAGGGATCGGAGATAAAGGGGCCAGTGGCCCGAGAGGTGGCTGAGCGGTACGGAAAGATCGCCTCGGCGGCCTCGATAATAGTGTGATCACCATGAAGAGCAAACAGCCACGCAAGCAGAGAAAAGAGAGGTTCTCCGCCCCCCTTCACAAACGGCAGAAGTACATGCACGCCGCCCTCTCCAAAGAGCTCCGGGAGGAGATGAAGGCCCGCAGCGCTCAGGTCAAGAAGGGCGATACCGTCCAGCTGATGCGCGGCGACCACGCGGGGACCGAGGGCGAGGTCCAGAAGGCGGATCTGAAGAGCGGCACCATCCACGTCGCCGGAGTCAGCGTATTCCGGGCCGACGGGACCGAGGTGCCCAGGCCAGTCCAGCCCTCCAACGTCATCATCACCAAGATGGAGATGGACGACGAGGAGCGGAAGAAGATCTTTTCCAGGTGATTTAGGTGAGCAGACATCAGAAGAGGGTTGCGAGCCCCAGAAGCTGGCCGATCGCAAGGAAGGTCCATACGTGGGTGGCCAAGACGAGACCAGGCCCCCACTCTGAGAAGGGGAGCATCCCCCTCGTCGTCGTAGTCAGAGACCTCTTAGGGCTCGTCGACAACTCCAGAGAGGCGAAGCGCGTCCTCCACGAGGGCGGGGTCCTCGTCGACGGAAAGGCGAGGAAAGACCTCAACTTCCCCGTGGGGATCTTCGACGTGATATCGGTCCCGGCTCTGGACAAAAATTTCAGGCTCCTTACGGACGCGAAAGGCAGGTTCAACCTCCACGAGCTGGAGGCCGGCGAGGCGAGGAAGCTCTGCAGGATCGAGAAGAAGACGGTCCTCCAGGGCGGCAAGACCCAGCTGAACCTCAACGACGGGACCAACATCCTGGCCGAGGGCGACTACACCACCCGAAGCTCGGTGATCCTATCGATACCCGATAAGGAGATCTCCGACGTCATCGAGTTCAAGGAAGGAAACCTCGCCATGGTCGTCGGCGGCACCCACTCCGGGGAGGTCGGTACGATCAAGGTGATCGAGGTGGTCAAGAGCTCTCGGCCGAACCGGGTCATCATCTCCGGGAAAGAGGAGTTCGAGACGACCGTAGACCACGTCTTCATGATCGGCAGAGATAAGCCCGCCATCAAGCTGGGGGCTGAGATATGAACGTCATGTTGGAGCCGCGGATCGACAAGGTGACGGTCCACATCGGAACCGGCGAGAGCGGCCAGCGGCTGGTCAACGCCGAGACGATCCTCGGCGAGATCACGAGCAGGTCCCCCGTCAGGTCCATCGCCAAAAAGACCCTGCCGGGCTTCGGGATAAAGAAGAAGGAGCCGATCGGATGCCGGGTCACCCTCCGGGGGAGAGACGCCGAGGAGTTCCTCAAGGTGGCCCTGGAGGTGGCGGGGAGCGCCCTCCGGCGGAGCTCCTTCGACGATACCGGCAACTTCTCCTTCGGGGTCGAGGAGCACACCGACTTTCCGGGGATGAAGTACGAGCCCGACATCGGGATCTTCGGGATGGACGTCTCGGTGGCCCTGAAACGGCCGGGATACCGGGTGGCCCGGAGGCGGGTCGCCAGGGCGAAGATGGCCTCAACGCACAGAGTGACGAGAGAAGACGCCGTCGAGTACGTCAAGAATAAATACGGCGTTGACATCGTGGAGGCGGCATGAAGAGCGATACCAAGAGCTTCGGCCGGGGCGCAAATGCCTGTAAAAGGTGTGGCAGAAGGCCTGGGCTCATCAGAAAATACGGAATCTATCTCTGCAGGCAGTGTTTCAGAGAGATCGCCCCGGAGATGGGTTTTGAGAAGTACTCGTAGGTGATGATTGATGGTACTGTCAGATCCGCTTTCCGATGCCATGTCCATCATAAAGAACGCTGAGGACGTCGGCAAAGGAGGATGCATCATCCAGCCCGCTTCCAAGCTCATCGGCAACACCCTGAAGGTGATGGCTGACCTCGGATACATCGGCGATTTCGAGTTCGTCGACGACGGCAAGTCCGGGATGTTCAAGGTCAACCTCCAGGGGAAGATCAACCGATGCGGCGTGATCAAGCCTCGGTTCTCCACCCAGGTCGCCGACCTGGAGAAGTGGGAGAAGAGGTTCCTCCCCTCCCGGAACTTCGGGGTGCTCATCATGAGCACGAGCCAGGGGGTCATATCTCACGTCGACGCCAGGGAGCGCGGGATCGGCGGCCAGCTTCTGGCTTACGTCTATTAGGTGGTCACGATGGTCAAGGAGTTGGCGCGAATTATTGAGATTCCAGAGGGCGTCGCCGTGGAGATCGGCGACGACGCTACGGTGACGGTGACCGGCCCCCTGGGGACGGTCTCGAGACGGCTCTGGTATCCAGGGATAGAGATCCGAAAGGAAGACTCCACCCTGGTGGTGGACGCCGAGATCACCAGGAAGCGGCACAGGTCGATGGCAGGGACCATAGCCGCCCACCTGAAGAACATGATCAAGGGGGTCAACGAGGGGTTCGAGTACAGGATGAAGGCAGTCTACTCTCACTTCCCGATTCAGCTGAAGGCCTCCAAGGGAGAGCTCTTGATCAGCAACTTCCTGGGCGAGAGGAAGCCCCGATCCGCCAAGATCATGGGCGGATCCCAGGTGGAGATCAAGGGCGACACCGTGATCGTCACCGGAATCGACAAGGAGCTGGTGGGCCAGACGATGGCCAACATCGAGCAGGCGACCAAAGTAAGAGGATTCGACATCAGAGTATTCCAGGACGGGATATATCTGGTGGATAAGAGGTGACGGAGTTGACTTCCGAGAGAGAGAGGTTGATGAAAGTTCGGGCTAGGCAGAAGAAGAGGAAGCCCGAGTTCAACCGTTGCGATTCCCACAAGAAGAAGAAGCTCTCGCCCAGCTGGAGGCGGCCCCGGGGCCTCCACAACAAGCTGAGACAGCAGATCGCCGCCAAGGGGAAGCTGGTGAAGGCCGGATACGGCAGCCCCAGGGGCGTCAGGGGGTATCACCCCTGCGGCATGAAGGAGGTCCTGGTGAAGAATCCAGACGACCTGAAGAACGCCGAGGGCTGCGCCGTCCGGATCGCCGCCACTGTCGGCATGAAGAAGAGAGACGAGATCGAGGCTATGGCCCGGGAGATGAACCTGAAGGTTCTCAACCCCACCGCGGGAGGGGACTGAGTTGCCGGACTTCTCAACGCAGAAGAGGCTTGCAGCGTCGGTCCTCGCCGTGGGGGAGAGCAGGATCTGGATAAACCCCGACCCGGAGGTCGCCGGCGAGATCGCCGACTCCATCACGAGGGAGGACATCAGGTCTCAGATCGAGGCTGGAAATATCAAGGCCAAGCCGAAGAAGGGGAACAGCCGCGCTAGATACAGGGTTCGAGCCGCCAAGAGGGCCTACGGCCACCAGAAGGGACAGGGGAGGAGAAAGGGCGCGAAAGGTTCCCGGTCTCCGAGGAAAGTGGTCTGGATGACCAAGATCCGGGCCCTTCGCAGCAACCTGAAAGAGCTGAGGGAAGAGGGCGAGATCGATCGCCACACCTATCGGATGCTCTATCGGAAGGCCAAGGGCGGCGAGTACCGCAGCACAGCCCATCTCAACGCTTACATCAAGGCAAAAGGTCTAACGAGGAGTGACTGATGGCAACCGGACCACGATACAAAGTGCCCTTCAGAAGGCGGAGAGAGGGCAGAACGGACTATCACTTCCGATACAAGCTCATCCTTTCGAGAAAGCCCAGGCTTGTGATCAGAAAGGGGAACAAGAACATCTCCCTCCAGCTCATCGTCGCAGAGCCGGTCGGAGACAGGACCCTCCTGACGGTCAACTCCCAGGAGCTGAAGAAGCTCGGGTTTGATCAGAACACCGGGAACGTCCCGGCGGCATACCTCACCGGCCTCCTCTTCGGCAAGAGGATGAAGGCGATGGGCGGGACGGAGGCGATCCTGGACATGGGGATCCACGCCAACACCCGGGGCAACAGGATATACTCCGCCCTGAAGGGCGTGGTGGACGCCGGGATAGAGATTCCCCACAGCCCCGAGATCTTCCCGGATGACGAAAGAATCCGCGGCGAGACGATAGAGGCTTACCGAGGGGTGGAGTTTGTAGCCCAGTTCGATGCCGTCCGCGAGAAGATACTGGGGTGAGAGGATGAGGATGGAATACAGAGAGGAATGGGTCCCCAAGACCAAGCTGGGCAGGCTCGTTTACGAGGGGCAGATCACCACCTTCGACGAGGCGCTCAAGTCGAGGCTCCCCATAAAAGAGGCGGGGATAGTCGACGCCCTGCTCCCAGGCCTTGAGGACGAGGTTCTGGACATAAACATGGTCCAGAGGATGACCGACTCGGGACGGAGGGTCAAGTTCAGGGCGACGGTCATCGTCGGAAACAAGGACGGCTACGTCGGCATCGGCCAGGGGAGAGACAACCAGGTCGGACCCGCCATCAGGAAGGGTATCGACGTCGCCAAGCTGAACATCATAAAGGTAAACCGCGGTTGTGGCAGCTGGGAGTGCGGCTGCGGCGCCGGCCATACCGTCCCCTTCGAGGTCGTGGGGAAGGCTGGGTCCGTCTCCATCACCCTGATCCCCGCCCCGAGAGGCCTGGGGATCGCAGCGGGAGGGACCGCCAAGAAGGTGATGGAGATGGCGGGGATCCGGGACGTCTGGACCAAGTCCTCCGGAAACACCAGGACCACCCTCAACTTCGCCAAGGCCACCTACAACGCTCTGCGGAATACCGTCACCATGAGGGTATGAGGATGTATGCGATAGTGCGACTTCGGGGGAGCGTCAATACCAAACCCGATATCAAGGATACCCTCGACCTGCTCCGGCTTCACAGGATCAACCACTGCGTCGTGGTCCCGGACAACCCCCACTACCGGGGGATGATCCAGAAGGTGAAGGACTACGTCGCCTGGGGCGAGATCGACGAGGATGCTCTCGCCAAGATGCTGGAGATGCGGGGGAGGTTGAACGGCAACAGACGTCTTACGGACCAGTTCATAAAGGAGAACACCTCCTACAAGACGGTAAAGGAGTTCGCCTCGGCGGTAGCCCACGGAGGGGCGACCCTCAAGGATGCGGGGATAAAGCCGGTCTTCAGGCTCCACCCTCCGAGGAAGGGGCACCGCGGAACGAAGAAGACCGTCCGGGAGGGCGGCGAGCTCGGCTACCACGAGTCGATCTCGGATCTTATCTGGAAGATGAGGTAGGACCATGCCTAAAAGCAAGGTTAAGAAGTTTCGGGGCAGCAGGACCTGCGGAGGCGGCACCCACAAAAACCGCAGAGGTGCGGGGTCGAGGGGCGGCACCGGCAATGCGGGCGGATGCAAGCATCACTTCGTTCGGGATATGATGCTAGGCAGGGTGATGGGCAAGCACGGGTTCTTCAAGCACAACGCCAGGGAAGTGGACGTCATAAACGTCGGCGACCTGGACTCGATGGCGACCGAGGAAGGGCGGATCGACCTCGGGAAGATGAAGGTCCTGGGCAAAGGGAGTATCTCAAGGCCCGTCACCGTCACGGCAAAAGCCTTCTCCGCTGCCGCCAGGGCTAAGATCGAAGAGGTTGGCGGTGAAGTAGTGGTATCATGAATCAGCACAGCTTCTTCTACGCGATAGAGCCCTTCGTGAGGAGGCTGCCGGCGGTGGAGAGGCCCGAAGGTCACGTCCACTTCAAGAAGAAGCTCAGCTGGACTGTGGGCATCCTGATCCTCTACTTCGCCCTCTCCAACGTCTCCCTCTTCGGCCTCTCCCCGGCATCCATAGACCTCTTCGGGATGTATCGGGCCTTCTTCGCCGGGTCCTTCGGCTCCCTGATGCTCCTGGGGATAGGGCCCATAGTCACCGCCTCCATCGTCCTCCAGCTCCTGGTGGGGGCAGATATAATCAAGCTGAACCTGAGAGACCCGCGGGACCAGGCGATCTTCCAGGGAACTCAGAAGCTTCTGGTCTTTGTCATGATCATCGTGGAGGCCCTCCCCCAGGTGACGGGCGGCTACCTCCTCCCAGATCAGTCCCTCGCCTCGGCCCTGGGCGTATCCCTCGGCCTGATATCCTTGCTGATATTCGTCCAGATCTGTATCGGCGGGGTCCTCGTCCTCTTCATGGACGAGGTGGTGAGCAAGTGGGGGATCGGGTCAGGCGTCGGCCTCTTCATCGTCGCGGGGGTCAGCCAGTCGCTGATCACAGGCCTATTCAACTGGACGATCGGGGACCAGGGTCTTCCCATCGGGATAATCCCCAAATGGGTCTTCATATTCACCAACGACGTTCTGGGCCTCGAGGATGTATTCACCACCTCAGGCCTGGAGAGGGTCTTCATCGACGGCGGAATCCTCGCCCTCATCACGACGATAGTGATCATCCTCTTCGTAGTCCTGGTGGAGAGCACCAGGGTTGAGATACCCCTCGCCCACAGCGCCGTTCGGGGCGCTAGAGGCAGGTTCCCGGTGAAGCTCGTCTACGCGAGCGTCCTCCCCATGATCCTGGTGAGGGCCCTCCAGGCGAACATCCAGATGATAGGAACCCTCCTCGCCGGCAAGATCGGAACCATGACAACGGCCAGCACCACCGACACCGCCTCCGGGGTGAACATCGTCTATACCGCCTATTCGAGCATCCTCGGGACCTTCACCTCCACCTCCAGCTACGACATGGTCACCGGGGAGCTGGTGGGCGCCACGTCGCCCCAGCCGATATCGGGGCTGATGTACTACCTCTCGCCGATAAACAGCCCCCACGACTGGATACCGGGGCTCGTCGCCAGCAGCAACCCGGGGATGGAGCTTCTGGGCCTTCCGCCGATCGCGGGCTGGCAGATCTGGCTCCACGTCTTCACCGACGCCGCCGTTCTGATCATCGGGGGAGTCATCTTCGCCATGTTCTGGATCGAGACGACCGGCATGGGAGCCAAGAGCGTCGCGGCCAAGATCCACGCCTCCGGCCTCCAGGTCCCCGGCCACAGGAGAAACCCCGTCAGCATCGAGAAGCTCCTTTTAAGGTACATCCCCAAGGTGACGGTGATCGGCGGGGTCATCATAGGCCTCCTCACCCTCGTCGCAAGCCTCATGGGAACCCTGGGCGGCGCCGGCGGCACCGGCCTCCTCCTGGCGGTGAGCATCGTCTACCGGCTCTACGAGCAGATCGCCAGCGAGCAGATCCAGGAGATGTACCCGATGATGCGCAGGTTCTTCGGTGAGTCGGCATGAAGAACGGCGGCCTCGCGAAGTCCCTCGACTCCCTCCTTCTGGGCGTCGGGATCGCCCTGATGGTGGGGATCATGGTGAGCATGGAGTTCAGGCACAACGTGGGAGAGGTGATGGAGGCGGTCCTCGGGTGGCTCCCGGGGATCCTCCCCTTCCACGTCGTCCTCTTCGCCCTCGCCGCCATCACCGGCCTTTATGCGAGCCTCATCCAGAAGTACACCATGGACTGGGATTACCTGAAGCGGCAGCAGGAGACGATGAGGAGCTTCCAGAAGGAGTTTCGCGCGGCTCAGCTCGCCGGGGACAAGGCCCGGCAGCAGCAGCTCCAGGTCCAGCAGAGGGAGATGCTCGGCGATCAGAGCAAGATGATGAAGATGCAGCTGAAGCCGATGGCCTACATCGGGATCGTCTCAATACCCCTCTTCATGTGGGCCTACCTCTACATCGAGGAGCACGCCATCCTCCTCAGCTTCCCCTTCTGGGGGGTCCACCCGATCTCCGATACCGTCCTGGGACCCATATTCTACTGGTTCTACTGGTACTTCATCTGCTCGATACCGGTCTCCCAGATCATAAGAAAAGCTCTGGACATCGGCGGTATGGGATGATAATAACCGTCAGCGGTGCCCCCGGAACGGGGACAAGCACTCTATCCCGGATCCTCTCTAAGGAGCTCGGCCTCCGGTGGGTCAACTCGGGGGAGCTATTTCGGAAGATAGCCAGCGACCGGGGCATCTCCCTGGGGGAGCTCGGCCGGATCGCCGAGGAGGGGCCCGAGATCGACTACATCATCGACGACGCCCAGAGGGAGATGGCGGCGGAGGCGGGGGGGATCTTCGAGGGGCGGCTCTCGGGGCACGTCCTCGACGCCGACCTGAAGATCCTCCTCAAGGCCGACCGGAGGCTTCGGGCCGAGAGGATAGCGACCCGGGAGAAGAAGCTCCTGGAGGACGCCCTCCAGGAGGCGAAAGGCCGGGAGGAGTGCGAGGCGAGGAGGTACGAGAAGTACTACAACATAGACGTCCGCGACCTCTCCGTCTACGACCTCGTCATCGACACCGGGACCTGGGACGAGCGGGGGGTCGGCGCCATCGTCCTGGCCGCAGTGAGGACTCTTGAAGATGAAGAGAGCTCTTCCAGCTGACCGGACCCGGGAGACCCTGGTCCGGAGGGAGGGGAGGACGGACCCGAGGTACGGGGTCTCGCCGGAGGGGCGCCCCCTCGACCAACACATCCGCCTCGGCTGCATAAACCTCGACAAGCCGCCGGGCCCCACCAGCCACGAGGTGGTGGCCTGGGTGAAGAGGATCCTGGAGATCGAGACCGCAGGCCACAGCGGCACCCTCGACCCCAAGGTGACGGGGATCCTCCCGACGATGCTCGGCGACTCGACGAGGGTCGTCGAGACCCTCCTCTCCGCCGGGAAGGAGTACGTCTGCCTGATGCGGCTTCATGCGACCCTCCCCCGGAAGAGGGTGATGGAGGTCTGCAGCGAGTTCGCTGGGGTGATATACCAGCGGCCTCCCCTCAAGTCCAGCGTCAAGAGGGCCCTCCGGACTCGGGAGATCTACTACCTGGAGGTCCTGGAGATCGAGGGGCCGAGGGTCCTCTTCCTGGTCGGCTGCGAGGCGGGGACCTACATCCGGAAGCTCTGCCACGACATCGGCCTCGCCCTCGGGTCCGGGGCCCACATGGAGGAGCTGCGGAGGACGAGGTCCGGCCCCTTCCGCGAAGATGAGACCCTGGTGACCCTCCATGAACTCCAGGACGCGAAGGTGATCTGGCGGGAGACCGGGGATGAAACCCCCCTGCGGCGGGCCGTCCTCCCGGTGGAGCGAGCCCTCTCGCACATGCCCACCCTCGTCATCAGCGACGGAGCCGTCGACGCCATCTGCCACGGAGCGCCCCTGGCGGCGCCGGGGCTCCTCCGGCTCGAGTCGGGGATAGAGGAGGGGGAGAAGGTAGTTATTTATACCCTGAAAGGAGAGGCTGTTGCCGTGGCCGTGGCCGCCATGGGAAGCGAGGATATGATGAAGTCGGCCACCGGGATCGTGGCCAAGACCTCCCGGGTCGTCATGGCCCCGGGGACGTATCCGAAGATGTGGGCCAAAAAGTCGTAATCGTGCCGAGGTAGTCTAGTGGTAAGGCGCAAGCCTGGAATTCTCTACTGAAAGCTTGTGATTCGCAAGGGTCGCGGGAGTTCGAATCTCCCCCTCGGCGCTCTTTTACAAATTATATTCAATGACTTTTGCTATTTTGGCAGACCTTTACCATCATCGTCTCATCCAAGCGATCCACAAATACCAGCGATTATGCACTAAACCTCCCGCTTCTGACCCGGCTATTCTTCTGGAAAGTGCTATAAAGGAATGCCACAGACGAGGTTATCGTCTTGTTTTGCGGAAAATCTGAGGGGATATGAGGAGGTGGAATAATGGAATTGAACGGCAATGAGATGCGAATGGTGAGGGAAATTAGGCCACGCAATCTGCTTTCTTTTGGACCCGATACAGAGCCTATCGCCCTTGAAAGCCTGAATGTGCTCATCGGTCCGAACGGCTCTGGGAAGTCCAATCTCATCGAGGCCATATCTCTCCTGCGCGCAGCCCCAGGCGACATCCGTGCAGTTATCCGCCGGGGCGGAGGTGCAAGCGATTGGATATGGAAAGGAAAGCCCGATGGTGAGGCTTCCATCGACGTCGTCATCAGCAATCTCCGAGGAAATCTGCCGCTCCGTCACGTTCTGGCCTTTCGGGAGGAGAACCAGACTTTCCGCTTGGCTGACGAACGCATCGAGAATAAAGAGCCCTTTCCAGGTTTCGACAGGCCATATTTTTACTACAGCTACCAGCACGGGAACCCGGTACTCAATGTCAGTACCAAAGGACTACACGAAGAGACTGAAGAACGGAAGCTGAAGCCTGAGACGGTCGAGACCGATCAGTCAATACTCGCTCAGCGGCGAGACCCTGAGGCGTACCCGGAGGTCTCTTACCTGGCGAGTGTCTACGATAAGATCAAGATATACCGGGAGTGGTACTTCGGACGGAGCGCGATCTTCCGCGAGCCGCAGAAGGCAGACATGCGCAACGATCGATTGGAGGAAGACTTTTCGAACCTGGGATTGTTTCTAAACCGTCTGCGTGGGGTGCCGAAGGCGAAGAAGGCCATTCTTGAAGCGTTGCATGACCTCTACGAAGGCCTAGACGACTTTGATGTGAGCATCAAGGGGGGCACGGTCCAGGTCTTCTTTACCGAAGGAGATTTTACGATTCCCGCAACGAGGCTGTCAGACGGAACTCTGCGATACCTCTGCATGCTGGCTATCCTGTGCGACCCGACACCCCCGCCGCTCATCTGCATCGAGGAGCCGGAGCTCGGTCTTCATCCCGATATACTCCCTAAAGTGGCCGACCTGCTTAACGCCGCCTCAGAGCGCACCCAGTTGATCGTCACCACTCACTCGGACATCCTCGTAGATGCGATGACCGAGCGGCCGGAGGCTGTCCTCGTCTGCGAGAAGCACCACGGCCAGACCGAGATTCGACGTCTCGACGGCAAGAAGCTGGAAGAATGGCTAAAAGGTTATCGTCTGGGCGAACTCTGGACCCGTGGCGCGCTTGGGGGGACAAGATGGTGAGCGTGCGGATATACATTGAAGGGGGCGGCGACAGCAAGGATCTTCAATTGCGATGTCGAGAGGGGTTTAGAAAGCTCATCGAAAGGACGGGCTTTGAAGGGCGGATGCCGAGCACCGTTGCCTGTGGAGGACGCAACAAAGCCTACGACATGTTCAAGATAGCGTTGAGATCAGCCTATGTAAACGAATTTCCGATGCTTCTCGTCGATAGCGAAGAGCCAGTTACAATGGCGCCTTGGGCTCATCTGAAGTCCCGCGACGGATGGGACCGTCCAGCCGGTGCCGAGGATGACCAGGCGCAGATGATGGTAACCTGCATGGAGACGTGGATAATGGCGGATCGTGAGGCTCTGCGCAATGTTTTTGGCGCACATTTGCGAGAGAGCGCTCTTTTTCCAGCGGAAGACTTGGAGCGCAGATCACGGGAAGATCTGCTGGGGGCACTGAAAAACGCTACCAAGGATTGCGGTAAAGGGAAAGGGTACGACAAAGGTCGACGTTCATTCCAGATTTTGGCTGAATTGAATCCTGAAACACTCAAAGAGAGCTTGTCTTATTTTCGCCGCTTTATAGAAACGCTTGTCGGGCACCTGCAGGAAACCAGAAGATAGAATCATTCTGACCCCGTCGTGAAATCTGGAGCTCGACAGGATGCAGTTATAGCAGCGGAGGAAACTTAAAATACATTTAATTCTGACGGTTTTCTATATGAAAAATATCATAAACGATAGGCAGAGGCTCCGGAAGGCGTTGATCATATTATCCTTCGTATTGATGCCCATAACATTTGTTTATATATCTTGCCCAATAATAACTCGAGGAGCATCGGAGGGGATCGTCACCGGAGGGCTGATGGTCTTCATCCTCATATTCATCAGCTCGCTATTTTTGGGACGGCTCTGGTGCGGGTGGCTCTGCCCCGCAGGTGGCTTACAGGAGATCTACTTTCAGATTAATGATAGAAAGACCAACCGCGTCCGGCTGAACTGGCTCAAATACCTGATATTCCTTCTGCTCTTTGCCCCCCTCATCCTTGCAGTCCACTCCGCCGGAGGGTTTACAGCCATCGACCCATTTTATTACACCGATCATGGCATCTCGATCGCGAAAGAGGGAGCATACACCATATTCTATGCCCAGATCACCTTTATCACCATCTTCGCCATAGCCGCAGGAAGACGTGGCTTCTGTCATTACTTCTGCCCGATCGCGGTGATCATGATCATCGGCAGGAAGATACGGAACCTCTTCCGGTGGCCGGCGCTTCGCCTCTTCGCTGATGGGGACCGGTGCACCGGCTGCGGTAGGTGCTCCACGACCTGCCCCATGGGGCTGGATGTGTTGGATATGGTCCAGCGGAGGCGGATGGAGGACGCCGAGTGCATACTCTGCGGCGGCTGCGTCGACGCCTGCCCGAAGGGGGTTATCCACTATTCTTTGTGGGAACGGGGCAATTTACAGATGGAAAGATGAAACCAGAATTATCGTTGAAGATCCCTCCCTCCGAAGATCTCCGATGGATCTCATCGATGGAACCATCTGAGGAGGCGGATCGTCGTCACCGGTTCCCCACCCGCGATGGACAATTATTCGTTATACTCGGAGGGTTATCTTCATAAACCACGGACGGATGACAGTAAGGCAGGTGCGAGGCCTTCATCACCCAGTGGACGGAGAGACAATCTCGTTTTGGAGGAGGTTGAAAGGAAGTGAGCTACGGCCTGGATTCCGGAGACGTCCTAGAGGCAGAGGACCCCTTCATCATACTGCTCGTAGAGGACAACAACGCCCATGCGATGCTTATCATGAGGGCCTTTGAAAGGCTCGGCTTCACCGGGAGGATAGAGTGGCTGAGGGATGGGAAGGCCGCCCTAGATTACCTCCGCCTCCACGAAGGGGGGGGGAGGAGCCTCCCGAGGATGGTCCTCCTGGACCTCCGGCTCCCTAAGGTCGACGGCCACGAGGTCCTATCTCAGATCAAGAGGTCGGAGAGGCTGAGGGCGATCCCCGTCGTCGTCCTCACCACCTCCACCAGCGACGACGACCTCCGGCGGGCCTACTCCAACCACGTCAACAGCTACCTCATCAAGCCCCTCAGCTTCGAGGACCTGAAGCGGACCGTCGAGGAGATCAAAGAGTACTGGCTTGGATGGAACCGCTCCCCCGGACCCGCGTGAAAGACCCCAGAGGTGAGCGAAACCGAGGCCTTCACCCATGACGCTGCGCCGAAGCATCCTGGCCTTCACCGGGGGGATGATCCTCGTCCTCGCCCTCATCTGCAGCACCTTCATGTGCCACATGATGATGGGGACCCTCTCGGATCTGGAGGAGGCCTACGTCCACCAGAAGGTCGATGGCACCCTCTTCTACCTCCAGGAGGACCTATCATCCCTCAAGAGGGCGGCGGAGGACTGGGGGCACTGGAACGATACCCGGGACTTCGTCATAGGCGAGAACGATCAGTACATCCAGGATAACCTGAACAGCTGGACCCTATCCGGCCTCGACGTCGACTTCATGATCTACTACGACCGCTCCGGCAACCTATTCTACTCCAGGGCCTTCAACCACGCCACGGGAGAGGAGGTCCCAGCCCCCGGCCGGCTTCTGAGCCTCGCGAAGGACGACCCCCTGATAGCTCATTCCTCGCCGGAGGACGGCCTTACGGGGATCGTCTCCGATCCGGAGGGGCTTCTTCTGGTCAGCTCCACCACGATCCTCGACAGCCACTGGAAGGGGCCGATATCGGGGACCTTCATCGTCGGCAGGCGCCTGGACGGGGCGAGGGCGGAAGGGCTTGCGAGGCTGAGCGGCATCGACCTGAGGATGGCTGCCACCGCCCCGGTGGGGGAGTCAGAGGGTACCAACTCTAAAACCTCCCTCCTCATCGTTAAGGAGGACTCAGATACCCTCATCGCCACCAAGACGATCGATGATGTATACGGTAACCCCACCGTCCTCCTGGAGGCCCAGGTCCCGAGGGAGATCCGCTCAAGGGGACTGGAGACGATCCGCCGGCAGGTGGTGGGGATCTTCCTTGCAAGCCTCCTCTTCGGGGGGCTGATCCTCCTCTTCCTGGAGCTCTCCATCCTTATGCCCCTGGCCACCATCACCTCCTCCGTCGAGGCGATCCGGGAGCAGGAGAAAGGCCAAGGGTCGCGGATCCCAACGGTGGGGCCGGCGGAGCTGGCCACCCTCGCAGAGTCGATCAACGAGATGCTCGACCACCTCGAGAGTTACAACCAGAAGCTCGCCATGAGCGAGAAGAGGTTCAGGACGATCGTGGATACCGCCCATGACTGCATCTTCATCAAAGACCCGAAGAGCAGGTACGTCCTCGTCAACCCCGTCATGGAGAGGATATTTCAGCTGCCAGCCTCCAAGATGCTGGGAGAGAGGGACGAGGTCTTCTTCAGCGCCGAGACGGCGGCTCGGATCCGGGAGAAAGACGCCGGGGTTCTCTCCGGAGAACCGTTCGTCGGCGAGGTCTCCGCCCATACCCGAGCCGGATCTTCAATGACCTTCCACGCCGTCAAGGTCCCCCTGAGGGACGACCGGGGCCAGGTCACGGGGATATGCGGGATCGCAAGAGACATCACCGATATCAAGGAGGCTGGGGTCGAACTCCTGAAAAGGGACAGGCTCCTCTCCGCCTCCGCCGCCGCCTCCTACTCCCTCCTAGTCAACTACGATATCGACCAAATCATCATCGACGTCCTCCAGCTCCTGGGGGAGGCGGTGGAGGCGGACCGGGCCTACATCTTCGAGAACCAGACCGTAGATGGGGAGGTCCTCATGAGCCAGCGCTACGAGTGGACGAAGGGAGAGGTCGAGCCCCAGATAAATAACCCCGTCCTTCAGAGCCTCCCGTACCACCCCGATTCATCCACTTTTTATGAGATTATATCGAGGGGGAGACCTTATGTAGGCCTCGTCAAGGACCTTCCCGAATCGGAGAGGGCTTACCTTGCGCCCCAGGGTATCGTCTCCATCCTGATCGTCCCGATCTTCGTCGAGGATCGGCTATGGGGGTTCATCGGCTTCGACGACTGCCACCGGGAGAGGTTCTGGAGCAACGGCGAGATATCGGTCCTCCAGGTGGCGGCGGGGTCCATAGGCGGCGCTTTCATCCGGTCCCGGACGAGGGCGGACCTGGTCAGGGCGAAGGGGGAGCTCCAGGAGAGGATCGGCGAGGTGGAGGCGAAGAACGCCGAGATGGAGAGGTTCGTCTACACCGTCTCCCACGACCTTCGGTCCCCCCTCGTCACCATCCAGGGGTTCGTCGGCTTCCTCCGGGAGGATCTCTCGGCCTTGGACGGAGATAAGATCAAGATCGACCTTGCGATGATCGAGGAGGCGGTCCTCAAGATGGACCACCTCCTCAAGGACACCCTGAGCCTCTCCCGGGTCGGCCGGGTCGTCAACCCTCCGGAGGAGGGCTCCTTCGGAGAGATCGTCCACGAGGCCCTCAGCCAGGCCTCCGGGGAGCTGAGATCGAGGGGTATCAAGGTCTCCCTCGCCGAGGGCTGGCCCAGGGTGAGGGTGGACAGGCTGAGGGTCCAGGAGGCTCTGACGAACCTCCTCGACAACAGCATCAAGTACATGGGCGACAGGCCCCATCCCGAGATAGAGGTCGGATGGCGGCCTGAGGGAGAGGAGACCGTCTTCTTCGTCAGGGACAACGGTATCGGGATGGACCCCGACCAGTGGGAGAAGGTCTTCGGCCTCTTCTACAAGATCGACCCCGACTCCGAGGGGAGCGGCGTCGGCCTCGCCATAGTGAGGAGAATAATAGAGGTCCACGGCGGGAGGATCTGGATCGAATCGGAGGAGGGGAGAGGGACCTGCGTCCTCTTCACCCTCCCGACCCCCTGAGGCCAGATCAGACCTTGAGGGGGAGGCCCTGCCCCTCCTGGGGGCTCGGGTGGCCCTCCCCGCCGGCGGCCCGCCTCTTCAGCTCCCGCCACCTGAGGAGGGCCTCTTCTGCGATCTCGGGAAGCCGCTGGATGCTATCTGCCTCCTTGACGACGTAGTCCATCGCCCCGGACTTGAAGGCCTGAGCCGCTATCTTCTCGGAGCCGAATCCGGTGAGGATTATCAGGGGGAAGCCCACCTCCAGGGGACGCTCCGCCTTCCCCGCGAGGTCTAGGCCGCAGCCGTCCGGGAGGAGATAGTCCGCCACCACCAGGAACGGTCGGCCATAGCTCTCCTCGATCCACCTCAGGGCATCCTGGAGCTGGCTGGCGTGATGGACCCTCCATCTCGGGCTGCTCTCCTCGAAGATCCGGCGGATGAGGGTGGCGTGGCCGAGGTCGTCCTCGACGATCATCACGTCGAAGGCTCCGGGGTCTTCGCCGGCCAGAGGCGGAGCCTCCGCCTCCGGCTGAATGCTCGATCGGAATACCCTCGTGAGGTCCCCCTCATCCAGCTCCCGGGATCTCTGAGCGTAGTATTCGAAGAGCTCCATCCCCCAGGCGACGGCGGACTCTCCGAGATAGATCGCCCCCGTCCCCACGTCGTAGACTCCGTCGTGGCGATAGAGCCCCAGATAGAGGAAGGATTCAGTGACGAAGAGGGCGAGCTTGAGATCTTCACCGATGAGCCTGAGCCTGAAGCTTTCGAACTTGAGGAGCCTCTCCACCTCGTAGGCGGAGATGCTCCCGTCGTCGAGGAGGCTTCCTGCGATCTTCTCCGTCATCAAAAGATCCACCCGGGACCCCCTCCGGAGGGCGTTCGTGAAGACCTTCGAGTCCTTTGGAAATATCAATAGAGGGAGGATCGCGGAGATCTTCTTCGAGGTGGAGAGCAGAGACTCCAGCCTCTCGTGGATCTCCAGGGGGGAGGCGGGGTTTGTGGAGACCATCTCCGACCGGCGGAGCATGCTCAGCCTTTCTAGCATCTCCGGAGGGATGGAGCTGATATCGTGGTTCAGCCAGAAATCGGGACGGGCCTCGAGATCATCCAGGACCCCCATCAGGCTCTCAAGGACGCAGCCCCTGATCTTCCCCAGGTTCGTCAGCCTGTATCCCTGCCGACCCCTGGAGATCAGATAGTCATCGGTCATATCCCTTATGGCATGGAGAATTGTGGTATTCCTTCCTCCCAGGACCCCCTGGAGGTCGTTAACATCCATCTCTCGATATTTTAAACAGAGCAAGATGTTCAGCTTCAGCTCAGAGCTGGCGAATACCTTCACCCGTTTGACCATATCCCTTTCGTCCATGTTGAGGTCCCCCTCATTTTAAGGGCCTAAATGGCGTAGATCCACGAAAGCCGGGAGCGATTCGCGATCCGACGGAACAACTCCCCAGTTATCGGCTTGATATCAGCCTCCACCCTCCAATTTCGCGAGCCCATCTCCTCGGCTTGAGTTTTTTCCTTGATTTCGCCGTATAAGTAGCTTCCGACGATCCCGATGCTGATAGAAGCTCTGAAGTTCTCATCGTACCGAAAAGAAAGCGGATATCGGGGGTCAGGCCGCCGCCCCGGATGCCGCCGGCGGCAGGGAATAAAGCCCCGATCGATCCCGATATGGCGGATCTAAACTGCCTCCGCCGGCCGGGGGGGGCCGCGAGACCCCGCCAACCTCCTTTTCGATATGGGAAACGTATATCAGGAAGTTTGGGAATAGATCCGGCAGGTGTTCTGACTTGGCTCCATCCGAACCTCCCATACTCGTAACCTGCGGACTGCCCTACGCCAACGGCCCCTGCCACATCGGCCACCTCAGGACCTACGTCCCCGCCGACATATTCGTCCGGGGGCTGAAGAAGATGGGAGAGGCCCCCCACTTCATCTGCGGCTCCGACTCCCACGGGACGCCCATCGTCGTCAACGCCGAGGAGAGGGGGACGACGCCGACGGAGCTGGTGACCCGGTACCACGACCACTTCGACGAGGTCTTTCGCCGGATGGGGGTGGAGTTCGACTACTTCGGGAACACCGACGACCCCTCCAACCACCGCCGGACCCAGGCGATCGTCGAGGCCCTGATGGAGGAGGGGCACGTCTACCCCCGGGAGATCCAGCTGGCCTACTGCCCCTCCTGCGACCGATTCCTCCCCGACCGATACGTCGAGGGGATCTGCCCCTACTGCAGCTCCCCCGCCAGGGGGGACGAGTGCGACCAGGGGTGCGGCCGCCACCTGGAGCCGGGGGAGATCTCCGAGCCGGTCTGCAAGGTCTGCGGGAGCGGGGCGGAGTACCGGACCCAGAGGCATTACTTCTTCCGCCTATCCTCCTTCAGCGACTTCCTCGTCGATTACCTCCAGAGCCTCGGAGGCACGACGAACGCCAGGAACTACGCCCTGGAGTGGGTGAGGCAGGAGCTGAAGGACTGGTGCATCACCAGAAACCTCGGCTGGGGGGTGAAGTTCCCCGGCTCCGAGGATCTCGTCGTCTACGTCTGGGTGGACGCGCCGATAGGCTACATCTCCTTCACCGAGGAGTGGGCCCTCCGGACCAACGGCGACTGGGAGCGGTACTGGAGAAAACCCTCCCGGATCGTCCACTTCATCGGAGGCGACATCGTCTACCACCACTGCATCTTCTGGCCGGCGATGCTGAAGGGGGCGGGCTACACCCTCCCCTCCGCCGTCGTCGCCAGCGGCATGCTGAAGATCGACAACAAGACCTTCTCCAAGAGCAGGGGGTACGTCGTCTGGGTGATCGACGACTACCTGGAGCAGGGGCTCCACCCCGACCTCCTCAGGTACTACCTCGCCTCCTACACCTCCCACACCAAGGAGCTGAACTTCTCCTGGAAGATCTTCGCCGAGAAGGTGAACGGAGAGCTGGTGGGGGCCCTCGGGAACTTCGTCAACCGGGCCGTCACCTTCACCACCAAGAACTTCGACCGGGCCGTCCCCGCCGGGGAGCTGGACCCGGAGGTGATGGCGAAGATCGAGGGGACGGTATCTCTGGTGAGGTCTGCCCTCGAGGAGTACGAGTTCAAGAAGCTCGCCGATGGGGCGATGGCCCTGGCGGACTTCGGGAACGTCTACTTCCAGGGGAGCGAGCCCTGGAAGCTCGCCAAATCCGACCGGGACCGGTGCGGGGCGGTCCTGAGGAACTGCCTCCAGATCGCCAAGGCCCTGGCGATCCTCCTCCAGCCGGTGATGCCGGGGAAGATGGAGGTCGCCTGGAGGCAGCTCGGCCTCGACGGCACCGCCGCTGACGCCCGATTCGACGACGCCCACCTCCCGATCGAGGCGGGAATGAGGCTCGGCGCCCCCGAGCACATCTTCAACAGGATCGACGACTCCCTCGTCTCGAAGCTCGACGAGATCTTCATGGAGAGGATAGCGGCGATAGACGCCAAAAAAGGGAAGAAGCAGGGAGAAGAGAAGATGGGGACCGTGAAGTTCGAAGATTTCAAGAGCCTCGACCTCAGGGTTGGGGAGGTGAAAGCGGCCGAGGGGATCAAAGGATCGGAGAAGCTCCTCCGCCTCCTGGTCGATATAGGCTCCGAGGAGAGGCAGATCGTGGCGGGGATCGCCAAGACCCACCGCCCCGAGGACCTTTTGGGGAGGAGGGTCGTGGTCCTCGCCAACCTCGAGCCAGCGAAGCTCTTCGGCGTCGAGTCCCGGGGGATGCTCCTAGCCGCCGACGCCGACGGCGAGGCCGTCCTCCTCGCCCCCGATAAGGCGACCCCTCCGGGGACAAAGATCCGATGACCCCGCCGGATCAGCGGGCGGCCCGGAGCCTCCGGAAACGGAGGCATGGGGCCGGTCGGATCAGAATGGAAGATCGATTATACATTTGAAAGAATGAAATATTGAGGAGGTCCTTATATTGCTCCAGGTTGAGAACCTATCCAAAGTCTACCAGCTGAAAGACCGCCAGGTTGAGGCCCTGAAGGGGGTGAGCTTCACCGCCGAAGAGGGGGAGATCCTGGGGATCGTGGGAAAGAGCGGAGGAGGCAAGAGCACCCTCTTGAAGATCCTCCGCGGCATCGAGACCTTCGACTCCGGGAAGATCGAGATCGACGGCCTCGAGATCGTCCCCAACTCGGGGCCTGATCTGGTCCACCGCCAGAGGCAGGTCACCGCCATCCATCTTCAGAGGGACTTCGGCCTCTGGACCGAGCCCGCCATCAAGAACGTCGCACGCCGGGTCTACTCCCGCATAACCGGCTACGAGACGATCCCGACGGAGTACGACCTCGAATACGAGGCGGTGATGGAAGAGGCGATGGATTACCTGAAGCTCGTCGGCCTCGATAAGAAGGCGAAGCACCTCGCCACGATCCTCAGCGGCGGCGAGAAGCAGAGGCTTCTGATCGCAAGGCAGCTCGCCAAAAAGCCGAAGCTCCTCCTCCTGGACGAGCCTGCCACCATGGCCTGCCCGGCGACGAAGCAGGAGGTCCTCGACGCCATCAAGAACGTGAACCGGGAGCTGGGGATCACCACCATCGTCGTATCCCACCTCCCCGAGGTCCACAGATACCTGGCCGATAGAATGATCTGGCTGGATAAGGGGGAGATCCTGGACGAGGGGGAGCCGGAGGAGGTGCTGAGAAGGTTCTTATCCCTCCTCGGCGACGCCGAGCCCCTAGTCCCCCGCCCCCAGGCCCTGCCCGCCATCAGGATTGTGGGCCTTCACAAGAGGAACTACCTCGTCGGGACCGGCGAGGTTCTCAGGATCGAGGACCTGAACCTGGAGATCAGAGAGGGGGAGATCACCTCCCTCATCGGGTCGAGCGGCGGAGGGAAGACGACCCTCCTCAAGATCATCCAGGGGATCGCCCGCCCGGACGAGGGCTCCGTCTTCTACAGGCTCGGAGATGGCTGGGTGGACATGGTGGAGTACTCCCGGGAGAGGATGGGGGTCCGGAGGAACATTGGGATAATGTACCAGGAGTTCGCCCTCTTCCCGAGGGAGACGGTCCTGGAGCAGATCGCCTACAAGCTCGGGGTGAAGGGGCAGGACGTCATCGACTACGCCCGGAAGGTGGCGGAGGAGATGGGGATCAGCGACAAGATCCTGGACGTCATCTACACCCTCACCGACATGACGGAGGAAGAGGCTAAGACGGTTCTGGACAAGCTGGGTCTGACGAGGGAGATCTTCGAGGAGCTCTTCCCGCGGTTTCCGGAGACGGAGGCGAGGAGGTACGCGGAGCCGGTCTTCAAGGTCCTGGACCTCGACCCCTCTATCCTGGAGAAGTATCCCCATCAGCTCAGCGGCGGCGAGAAGGTGAGGGTCTCCATCGCCCTCCTGATGGCCTCGAAGCCCGGGATCCTCATCCTCGACGAGCCCTTCGGGGACATCGATCCCATCACCCTCCGGGGGGTGGCCAACGCCATCAAGAGGATCAACGCCGAGTTCAACACCACCATCCTCCTCGTCAGCCATCACGTCGACTTCGTCCGGGAGATATCCCACCGGGCGATCCTCTTCGAGAATGGAGCCGTCCTCGCCGACGGCGACCCGGAGGAGGTCTGCGACCTCTTCGTCTCCCGTTGCGACGCCTCCTACCTGAGGGTCAATCCCGAGACGAAGGCTCCGGCGGAGAAGGCCTGAAGGGGGAGCGGCATGGACCAGGAGATCGGGGAGGTCTACGAGCAGATCAAGGATATGATCTCCCCCGAGGAGTTCGAGGAGAGGGTCGGAGAGAAGGTCGAGCTGATGGGGGAGCTCTGCGACCGGAGGACGGCAGCGATGCTCGTAGCCCGGGAGTTCGGCGAGGTGGAGCTGAAGATCGACCGGATCAGGCCCGAGACGGGGAAGGTCACCTTCGTCGGAAAGGTCGTCGCCATCTCTGAGGTCCACGAGTTCCCCCGGAGCGGCGGGGGCGTGGGGAGGGTCGCCAACGTCACCCTCGCCGACGAGACCGGGAGCGTCAGGATCGTCCTCTGGGACGAGCTGGCGGAGCCCGTATCCACCGGGGAGCTCCACCTCGACCAGACCCTGCGGGTCCGGGGCTTCACCCGGGAGGGGTACTTCGGGACCGAGGTGACGGTGGACCGGGGCGGCCTCGAGGAGGTGGAGGCGGAGATCACCACCCGGACGGAGCCCCTCAAGATCTCCGAGGTGAGGGCGGATATGGGGGACATCCACATCCTCGCCAGGGTCCTCGACCCGGGGACGGTCCGGGAGTTCTCCCGGCGGGACGGCTCCGTGGGCCTCGTCAGGTCCGTCATCCTCGGCGACAGCTCCGGGAAGATAAGGCTCACCCTCTGGAACGAGAAGGCGGAGATCGACCTCGCCGAGGGCGACGCCCTGGAGGTGACGAACGCCCTCTCCCGAGAGAGGTACGGATCGGTGGAGGTCCAGGCCGGAGGGTACTCGGTCGTGAAAAAGAGCGATGTTCCCGTCGAGTACCAGGAGAAGATGACCCAGGTCTCGGACCTCGCCGCCGGATCGATCTGCAGCATCTCCGGCTTCGTATCCGGCCTCGGGGAGGTCCGGGAGTTCGAGCGGGACGACGGGACCGTCGGAAGGGTGGCGAACATCTACGTCTCCGACGGAACGGGCCGGGTGAGGGTCGCCCTCTGGAACGACCAGGTCCGGCTGATCGAGGACCTCGACCTCGGCTCCAGGATAGATATCGTCGACTGCATGGCTCGGGCGGGGTGGAACGGCGATGTGGAGCTGAGCTGTGGGTGGAGCACCAGGGTTACTTTCGCCCCGCCCGAGGAGAGGGGTTAAGGCCTGAGGGTGGATGGAGGATTGGTGAAATATGGCTGAAGTATTACTCGAGGATCTCTCCGGGGTCGGTCCGGCCACGGCGGAGAAGCTGAGGGAGGCGGGGTTTGCCAGCGTCGAGGCCCTGGCCGTCGCCTCGCCGGCGCAGCTGGCGGCCTGTGCCGACGTGGGGGAGTCGACGGCGGCGAAGATCATAGCCTCGGCGAGGGCGGCCGCCGACATCGGGGGCTTTGAGACCGGCGATATGGTGATGGAGAGGAGGAAGCTCGTCGGCAAGGTGACGACGGGGAGCGAGACCTTCGACGCCCTGATGGGAGGGGGTTTTGAGACCCAGGCGATCGTGGAGGTGTACGGCGAGTTCGGCTCCGGGAAGACCCAGGTGGCCCATCAGGTGGCGGTGAACGTCCAGCTCCCGGCGGAGGAGGGCGGCCTCAACGGCTCCGTCATAATCATCGATACCGAGAACACCTTCAGGCCCGAGAGGATCGCCCAGATGGTGGAGGGGCTCCCCCCCTCCGGGGAGCCGGAGAAGCCCCGGGAGCCGGAGGAATTTTTGAGGAACATCCACGTCGCTCGGGCCTACAACTCCAACCATCAGATCCTCCTCGCCGAGAGCGCCCTCGACCTCGCAGAGAAGATGAAGAAGTCGGGGAAGCCGGCGAGGCTCCTCATCGTCGACTCCCTCACCGCCCACTTCCGGGCCGAGTACGTCGGCCGGGGGACCCTGGCCGACCGGCAGCAGAAGCTGAACAAGCACCTCCACACCCTGATGCGCTTTGCAGACCTCAACAACGCCGTCGTCCTGGTGACAAACCAGGTGATGGCCAAGCCCGACGCCTTCTTCGGCGACCCGACGAAGCCGGTGGGTGGCCACATCGTCGGCCACACCGCCACCTTCCGGATCTACCTCCGGAAGTCCAAGGGGGAGAAGAGGATCGCAAGGCTCATCGACTCTCCGAACCTCCCCGACGGCGAGGCGGTCTTCGCAGTCACCTCTGCGGGGCTGATGGATTGATCCGGGCCTTGGCCCTCGACATCGACGGCACCATCACCGACGATCAAAGGCTTCTGCACCCCAGGGCGGTGGAGGCGGTCGGAAGGCTCAACTCCCGCACCACGGTCATCCTCGTCTCGGGGAACGTCCACTGCTTCACCAGGGCTGCGGCCGTCCTCCTGGGGACGAGCAGGACCTTCATCGCCGAGAACGGCGGCGTCATATCCTGGGGCGAGGGAGAGATGGAACTCCTCTCCGACCCCGCCATCTGCCAGGAGGCTTACCGTCGCCTAAAAGAGGTCTACCCGCTGGCCAAGAAGGACTCAAGGTACAGGATCACCGACCTCGTCGTCGAATCGAACTTCGAGATCCAGGAGGCCGAATCCCGCCTCCGAGGATGGGGGCTGGAAGCCGATCTCGTCGACAGCGGCTTCGCCGTCCACATAAAGGACAGGAAGGTGGACAAGGGGCGCGCCCTCGCGAAGGTGATGGACCGGCTCGGCCTCTCCCAGGAGGAGGTGGCGGCCGTTGGCGACAGCATAAGCGACCTTCCCATGTTCAGGGTGGCGGGGTTTCGGGCGGCCGTAGCAAACGGAGTCCCGGAGCTGAAGGCGAAGGCAGACTACGTCTCAGGGGAGGAGTTCGGGCCGGGGTTCTGCGAGATCGTGGATTATATGGTGGCAGAAGAGATGATCTGAAGGGCGGATGTCGCCCATCGGCTCCTTCTTCCAGCCGGGGATTCATCCGCCCCATCGATCTCGGCGGGTTCGGACCCCTCTTGACCTCAACCCTCAACCTCCCCATCCTCCGACGCCCCTTCCTCCTCCAGCCCCTTCAGGATCCGGGCCCAGTTAGTCTCGCAGACGATCCACCATCCCAGGGTCTCTTTGACGAAGCTCCTCGCCGCGGGGCAGAAGGCGTCGACGGCCAAATGGTACGGCACCTCCCTGAGGGGAGGGTGGAGGGGGTATCGAGTGCAGGTCTTAGGCCGGGCTGGATAGATGGTGCAACCTTCTTCGGGGTCGTAGAAGGGGCAGGGCTGCCGGAGGGCCCAGGCCTTCAGCTGCCTGTCATACCTGCAGAGGGCCTCAAGCCGCTTCATCGGCCAGCCGAGGTGGCGGCAGATCCGCTCCATGTCCTCCCGATCGAGGTAGAGCCCCGCCCCCGGGGTCTTGCAGCAGAGGCCGCACCCGGTGCATCGGAACCTCTCCCAGAAGAGGTCGGCCCCCCCCCGGGTCCCCGCCGGATCCCTCCGGTCTTTGGCGGGGAGGGGTATGGCGATGTCGAAGGGCTCGGTCTCCCCCCGGTCGATGGTCCTCTCCTGCTCTTCCCGTTTCAGAACCGACCAGTGGGGCCTCATCTCCAGGAGCTTCAGGTGGAGCCCCGCTCGCTTCATCTCGACGCAGCCCTCGGCGCAGGATCCGTGGCAGAGCCTCTTCGCCTCGGCCAGCATCTCCCGGGGCGAGAGGCTTCGGGGGGTCTTTTTGGGGATGATGATCGCCGCCTCCCTCGAATGGGACCGTCGCTTCGGTCCAGGTTTGGCGACGAGGAGTAAAAGGCTTTATCCTCGACGGCAGAACTTCGGCGGGGCCGAGGAGCCCGCCCGGGGACCTGGGGAGGGCGGCTATGGAGAAGTTGAGGATAGGGATCGTGGGATACGGGAACGTCGGGAGGGCCGTCGAGCTCTCCCTGAGGCAGAACCCCGACATGATGGCAGCGGTGGTGCTGACCAGAAGAGACCCCCGGGGGATCAGGACCCTGACCCCGGGGCTTATGGCGTCGTCGATCGAGGAGGCCGAGAGGTACGCCAGCGAGGTGGACGTGGCGGTCCTCTGCGGCGGCTCGGCCACCGACCTTCCGGTCCAGGGCCCCGCCATGGCGTCGATCTTCAACACCGTCGACAGCTACGACAACCACCCCCGGATCCCCGAGTACTTCGCCGCCGTCGACTCGGCCGCCCGCCGGGGGAGGAGGACGGCGATCGTCTCGACGGGGTGGGACCCGGGGCTCTTCTCCCTGATCCGCCTCCTGGAGGAGGCGGTTCTGCCGGAGGGGACCGACTACACCTTCTGGGGCCCGGGCGTCAGCCAGGGCCACTCCGACGCCGTCCGGAGGGTCGAGGGGGTGAGAGACGCAAGGCAGTACACCATCCCCATCGAAGACACCGTCGCCAGGGTGAGGTCGGGGGAGGCCCCGAGCCTCTCGACGAGGGAGAGGCACCTCCGGAGGTGCTACGTCGTCGCCGAGGAGGGGGCGGACCCGGGGGAGATCAGAGAGAAGATCCGGAGCATGCCCAACTACTTCGCCGATTACGATACCAAGGTCTCCTTCATCTCCCAGGAGGAGATGGAGAGGTCCCACAACCGGATGCCCCACGGCGGGTTCGTCATGAGGGCGGGGAAGACCGCCGACGGCACGGGGCACGTCCTCGAGTTCAGGCTGAAGCTCGATAGCAACCCTGCCTTTACGGCATCCGTCCTCCTCGCTTACGCCCGGGCGGCGTACAGGCTCCACCAGGAGGGGGCGATCGGCGCCAGAACCGTCTTCGACGTCCCTCCTGCACACCTCTCGCCGAAGACCCCCGAGGAGATCCGCCGGTCGATGCTCTGACCTCTCGGGATTCAAGGGGGGGACCTCGGACCCGAGGGGCGGATGGTCACCCCTTCCAGACGATCTTATCCCCCTTGAACTTGATCACCCCTTCCTTCTTGAGGGTCCTGGCCATCTCCTCGGCCACCGCCGTCCCGTCGACCGTCATGACAAAACCCTCCATATCCTCTTCGAAGACGAGGAGCTCCCTGAACTCGTCCAGGTCGATCTTATTCGAGTCTCCCGGCGGCGCGAGAACCCTCTCGACGATCATGCCTATGGAGCAGATCTTATAGTACTCCTCGGCGAACTCCTCGGCGAACTCGTCGGCGACGTTCTTGGCCAGGGGGGTCGTCATCTCGTCGAGGCGGACCTCGACCGTCTTCTCGAGACGGACGGCGAGGATCGACTTCGTCAGCTCGTCTTCGGGGTCGCAGTCGTCGGGATCGACCGGGATCCTGAGGAGCGGATCGTCCCCTAGCTCCCCTCCTGCCCCGCCATGAACATCGATCTCATTCAGCTCGAGGGCTGCGTCCAGAAACTGGAGCGCCTCCGCCGCACCCAGAAGATTTGTTAAAATAGCTGATGCCTCTTCGATGCCCGAGGGGGTTGATTCTCGACTCTTTTTTGCAATCTTCGAAACGTCTTCAAAGATATCCTCCATCCTCCCATTCCAGGATGGGTTCAACAGCGAAAGGTACCGATCGACGAGCTCCTCATCCTCCACCTCCTCGGATAGAACCGTTTTCAGCGCCTCAATGTACCGATCGTAAACCTCGAAGTCACCGATCCGCTCCCTCAGCTGGCTCTCCCTCCCCTCCAGGTAGATGGCGCTCTCCATGGATGCGGATATCGATGGCTTCAGGTCGACCTTTACGCCAGCCTCTTTCAGGGAGTCCGCTATCTCCGCCGCCTCGGACTCCTCATACTCTCCGAGCTTGAACATGAGGAGAGGAGATGGCTGATGAGGATATAATATATTTGGCGAACCCAAAAGAGAGGATCTCTGGCCCCGCCGGGGCGTGAAGAGAGGATTTTCCGATAGAAGAACCCTCAGATCAAGGCCGAGATCGAAAAAAGGATTTGATTGGTGGGCCGGGGGAAGGGCGGTGCCTTCCGCCCTCCCAGGGGACCCGGCCAATGGCTCCTCACCATCGCCTCAGTTCCCTTGAATGCCGCCTCCTCACTTCGCCTCAGGGGGCTTCAACATTACGAAAGCGACGACGATGCCCAGGACCGCCAGGGCTGCCACGATCAGGAAGAAGGGCTGGAAGGCCCCCAGGAGGTCCTTCGCCTGGGCGGAGACGATCCCCCCGATGATGGCGCCCGCACCGTAGGCGGTGAAGACGAGGCCGTAGTTCTTGGCGTTGTCCTTCATCCCGAAGAAGCTCGCCGTGGCCGTCGGCGCTATGGCGAGCCACCCGCCGAGGCAACCCCAAAGGATGGCGAAGCTGGCGACGTATGCGTAGAACGAGGAGTAGTTGGTGTATATCAGAAGGCATGCCGCCAGGATGAGGACATAGGATAGGATCGCCGCATTCCTGGGGGTCAGCTTGTCCGTCAGACTTCCGAAGATCGGCCTCCCCGCCCCATTGAAGATGGCGAAGGGCAAGATCAGGAGGAAGGTCCACTTAGTCGCCTCCTCCGCCGTCATCCCGGCGTTGGCAAAGACCTCCAGGCCCACGGGGCCCGCGATCCCTATCGCCGTGAGGCCTGCCAGGGCACCGATGGTGTAGCAGAGCCAAAGCCCGTAGAAGGTCTTCGTCTTGGACATCTCGTTCCTCATGAAGTCGACCTTCCGAGTGACGGTGGTGGATGGCGGTGCGGTCCAGCCTCCGGGCTTACAGCCAGAGGGGGGGCATTTGAGGAAGACGGATAGGATCACGGTTATGATGATGAAAGCCACCCCAAAGGTCCGCATGATGTTCATTATGTCCCAGCCGCTCCCCAGCATGAACCTGCTGGCGTAAGTGATGATGGCCGACGAGAAGCCGAAGCCCAACACCGTCAATCCTACGGCGAGGCCTCGCTTGTCGGGGAACCACTGGGCAGAGGTGTAGATCGGCGCGCCATAGGCGATTCCTACACCGACGCCACCGATGACGCCGTAAAGGGGTATCAGCATCGTCGGGGAGGAGGCGAAGGAGGCCGCCAGCCAGCCGACGCCGCAGAGCACCCCTCCCGCCATGCAGACCTTGGTGGGGCCCACCTTCTGGATGTAAGGGCCCGCCAGGGGCATAGTTAAGGCAAACATCGCCAGGAAGACGATGAAAGGCCAGGTCATGGCCATGGCCGTCGGATCCTGCCCTAAGGCCTTGAAGTGGTTCAAAAGCGGGGTTCTCAGGACGCCGTAAGCGTAAATGGCACCCAGACATAGCTGGATGATCAGGCCCACTATTACTATCATCCACCGCCCACCCGGCGGCTCGTAGGTTTCAATATTTTCTGCCATAATCAGACACCCTCCATGGATAACTGCCTATGCTCGCTCAAAGCTCGCACTCTGCCGAAAGACCTTTCCCAAAATGGCGTCTCCCTCCAAGAGAACGTCATGCCAAAGATTTGTTGGGCTGAATTATTAGGGTATCGTATCTATTTAAAATTAGCGCCAATTATCTCGAAAATACGTTATCCACATAAGAAATTCGCCTTTTATAACCCTTCAGGAGCCCCAAGGGACCGATCAGGAGATGCGTTCTAAGTTGAGATATTCATAAAAATATTTTGATTATAGAGAATTTATATTATTTACTTCCCCGCCTTCCTCCCCATCGGGTCGGTCGTTGGAGAAGGCCACCATCGATGATGATAATGGCTTTTATCTTAGAAGGCTGTTTAGGGGATGGTGAGTTGGATGATCAAAGCCAATCCAAAGACCAGCTGGAACGATCTCGAATCGATGCCCACCATCGCCAAGACCGCTTACGTCGACCCGGCGGCCACCGTCATCGGTGACGTCAGGATCGGAGAGCGGGTCTACGTCGCGCCGGGCGCCTCCGTCCGGGCCGATGAGGCGACGCCGATCATCATCGGGGACGACTGCAACGTCCAAGACGGCGCCGTCTTCCACGGCCTCGAGGGGACGAGCATAAGGCTGGGGAAGAGGGTCTCCATAGCCCACGGCGCCGTGATCCACGGCCCCCTGGAGATAGGGGACGAAAGCTTCGTCGGCTTCAATGCCGTCGTCCACGCCTCCACCCTGGGAAAGAGGTGCTTCGTCGGCCATCTCGCCCTGGTGGTGGGGGTCAGGCTCCGGGATGGGAGCTTCGTACCGCCGGGCGCCGTCGTCGACGCCCAGGAGAAGGCCGACGGCCTCGGCCCGGTCCCCGAGGGGCTCCGGGGCTTCAACGACGAGGTGGTGGGGGTGAACACCGAGTTTGCTCAGGTCTACAACATGATGGATAAGAGCTGCAAGACCCATCCGATCTGAAGGTCCCAGATATGAGGGGGCGGTGCAGCTCCCGCCCCCGGCAATCTTTTTCCGTCCTCAATCCGAGCCCATCACCGGATTTATCATCTGGTGGAGGACCTCGGCCATCTCCGCCCGGAGGTTCACCATCCCTTCTTCGCCGCCGTCGTACTCCAGGAGGTTTGCCCGGATCAGCTTCTCCGGGAACTGGGGGCAGGCGCCGCGCCGGCAGAGGACGAGAGACTCCTTTCCGACGGCGTGGGCGATCCCAAGCTCGTACATCACCAGGGGGTCGGAGCCGGTCAGGTCCACCACCACCATCCGGGCCCTGCATATGTCCCTCCAGATCGCCTTCAGCTTCTCGTCGTCGTCGCCGAACTCCAGGGCCCTCCGGGGGATGAGCCCCGCCCGCTCCAGGGCCGGCTTAACCGCCTCGTCGAAGAGATCGTCGCCCTCGTCGGTGAGGGGGAGGAGGACCGAGGCGGTCCGATCGTCGACGATGTAGGAGGCGTGGCCGAAGAGGGGCCGGATCTGCATCAGGCTCATCAGGTTTATCGCCCTCAGGACCTCCGCCTCGACGTGAGCGAGGGCGATCACCCGGAGGATGTCCCTCCTATCCCTCTCGCCCTGATCGAGGACGACCGCCGGGAAGACTATCATCAACGGATCCTCGTACCCGAACTCCCACCGAGCGCTGCTGATCGCCTTCTGCTCAGAGATCCGCTTGTCGGGGTGGTACGTGTACATGGTGGAGAGGGCGCCCGCATGGTTCTGGGCCAGGATGTAGAGGGTGGCCGCGTCCAGGACAGCCACGATGCTGCTGGGGTTCTGGCTCCTGACGACCCCCCTCTGAATCTTCTTCTCCTCCGCCAGGCCATCCACGATCCCCATGAACTGATCCAGGAGGCTGTCAACCTTCTCGATCAGGTCCGTAGGCATATCTCCGCCTTTGATCCTATCTCCAGAATGCATCATCACCTATACACCAGGGATGATAAGGGACGGCAGAATATAAGGCCCTTTGGTAGCCAGGGGTGGGACCGATCAGAGGATCCCCTCAGGGCTCTTTCTGAAGCTCCGGCGTCCCCGGGGCTCGCCTCCACCGATTTCGGATCCCGCGCCAGAGAAGGGCTAAGTGGGGGAGGGGAAGCCATTCGGGCCGGGATATCCCCAGGAAGAGCTCCCCTGCCAACGCCACCCTGTCGTCGCGAAATTCGCCTCCTCTAGCGGGCAGGGCCCACCCAGGAGCAGCCCCGAAGCCGTCGACGCCAAAAAAGGGATGAAGGAGATGAGGTGGACGTGCAGGTTCCATGCCGTCCGATTCATCTCGGGTTCATTTCCGCTTAACCGGCCCCAGGGGCAGGACGGTTCTGCCGTAGACCTCGTTCAGCACCTGGGCGCAGGCGGCGTATATGGCAGTGAAGCCGCAGAAGATACCCTCGTACCCGGTGATGGTGGCTATGGTGGCGCTGCCGGTGTAGTCCCTGATGGCCAGGAGCCAGAAGAGGATCGTCAGGGTGAAGAAGACGACCTGGAGGGCCCTGTTCAGCTTCAGGGTGCCTATGAACATGTAGAAGGTGAAGAGCCCCCACATGAAGAAGTAGGCTATCAGTCCAGGATCCGAAGTCTTAGTCCCCGCTGCCCAGGTGGTGTTGGGCAAGAGGATCAGAGCTACGAGGGTGAGCCAGAAGAGCCCATAAGAGGTGAACGCCGTCGTCCCGAAGGTGTTCCCCTTCTTCCACTCCATGATTCCGGCGATGATCTGGGCGACCCCGCCGTAGAAAATCCCCATGGCCAGGATCATAGACCCGAGCTCAAACCAGCCCGCATTGTGCATGTTCAGGAGCACCGTCGTCATGCCGAAGCCCATCAGACCAAGAGGCGCTGGGTTCGATGTTCCGTCTCTTATGTCCACGGGACCGACGTGGGTTATGTCCCGGGGCCTTCCTCCACCCGTATCTGATGCTATATCCTATCCCTCCAATAAAGCCGAAAGCCGAAAGATTCGACGGGAAGCCCTGAAACCGCATCGGATATATCCTTTTCCATATTTAATGGAGATCTTTACAATTAAACATTATAATTGCGGGATGAAATCAGATTTTTTCACAGCTATAAAACAATTTTTCCATCTTTTTTTGTTCAATGGCCTCCAACCGGTCCTTTCACCCCTCGGAGAAAGCCCCCGGATCGGCCCCACATCTCCCGGCGGGGGGACGGAAGGCCACAGATAGATTTACTACGGATGCCCCTCCAAGGTTAGACCATGTTCCCAGGGATCGGTGGCAAGGGGGTAAGCCCCAAGAAGATGAAGCAGATGATGAAGCAGATGGGGATCAGCATCGAGGAGATCGAGGGGGTCGAAGAGGTGATCTTCAGGACGGCGGACCGGGAGATCTTCTTTCAGGACGCCTCAGTGACGGTGATGGACGCCCAGGGGAACAGGTCTTACCAGGTCGTCGGCACCGCCCAGGAGAGGGGCCGGGATATATCGATCCCCGACTCCGACGTCGACCTGGTGGTGGCCCAGACAGGCTCCACCCCCCAGGAGGCGAAGGCAGCCCTGAAGGATGCGGGTGGAGACCTGGCAGAGGCGATATTGAAGCTCAGTTCGGGGTGAAGGCTTAGGCTTGTATCCGATCCCCCTCTCCAGGATGGCGATCGACGGAAGGACGGCTGAGGAGGAAGACGTGTGGATCAGGCCAGGATTGAATTGGAGCTGAACCTGGTGCTGCTGAAGACGGCGGAGATCCGGGCGGCGGTGATGGAGGGGGTCGAGGCCCTCCGGGAGGAGGGGAGGCTCCCCGGGGAGCTGGAGGGGATCGTCGAGAAGGTCACGAGGGAAGTGGACGGCTGGACCGACCAGTGTACCGCTCCGGCTGAGACCCCCCCGGTCCTCCTCCGGAGGATGCAGGTCCAGATGGAGCGGCTCGCGAGGATCGAGCGGCTGATAGAGGAACTGAGGCGGTGAAGGATGGCGAGGGTATCCGCCTCCTCCATGTTCCTCTGGGACCTCGACCCCCGGAGGATGGCCGAGGTGATCGCCGAGGCGGGGGTCGGTGAGATGGAGTTCTGGGCCGAGACCCCCTGGTACTGGGAGGGAGGGAGGCGGCCGGAGGGGGCGGAGCTGATCCGAGAGGTGCTGGGAAGGAGGATAACGACCCTCCACGCCCCCGTCATGGACCTCAACCCCTCATCCTACAACGACCTCGTCTGCCTGGCGACGATGGAGGAGGGCATATCCGCCATCCGCCTGGCGGGGCTTCTGGGGGCGAGGGTGGTGGTCGTCCATCCTGGGAAGAGGACGGCGAAGCGCCCCGCGAGGGAGGAGGAGCGAGAGAAGCTCCGCCGCTATCTGGAGGTCTGCCTCGACCGGGCGGTGGAGGAGGGGGTTCTCCTGGCTCTGGAGAACCTGGAGCCCGCCCCCTGGAACCTCTGCTCCGAGCCCGATGAGATGGGCCGATTCTTGGACGAGCACCCCCGCCTGGGGATGACCCTGGACATCTCCCACGCGACCCCCCCTCCATCCCGGGCCTTGGCCTTCGTCGAGGCCCTGGGGGATCGGATCCTGGACGTCCACGTCAGCGCGACCATCGACGGAGTCCGACACCTTCCTGTGAGCTCTGGATCCGTCGACCCGATCCTGAAGGCCCTCCGGGACTCTGGATACAGTGGACCCCTCACCCTGGAGCTGGACGACAAGAAATTTCCCGCGACCCTGTCGACGAAGGACAAGGTCGGGGTCCTAAGAAGAGAGCGGCTACACTTGGAGTCGATATGGGACTGAAACTTGCGAGCGATTAGTCAGCCTCGCGATCCATACCCTCTAAATAGCAAATTTTAAAGGGGGGTTACCCCAGGAAGTTTAATCGAAGTCCCCCATCATCTGGCCCCTCTTGTAGGGACTATCCGGCGTTTCTGATGAGGGCTCGTCGCTCATCAGCTGGCCCCTCTTGTAGATAGAGACGGGCTCGTCCATCGGCTCATCCATCAGGAAGGCGTATATGCTGCTCGTCCAGGAAGGCTGGATGTCGATCTTGCTCTGGTTTACGGGCTGGTCGAGGAAGGCCTGCTGGCTGGCCGTAGTCGTCATGTTGGTGTCGATCTGGCTCTCGTTGACAGGCAGGTCGAGGAAAGCGCCCTGGGTAGCCGTGGTCGAAAGGTTGGTATCGACTATGGATTGGTTCGCGGTTCCGTTGGCGGTGTCGTTTACGGTGGCATTCGGCGTTTCGTTCAGGAAGTCGGTGAGGGCCGCAGGGGCCTCCACCGGCGAACTGAGGGTTAGATCCTGCCCAATAGCAGACCAGACCTGCAGGAGGGCAAGAGCTGCGATCAGCAATGCTAGATTCGTTCTCATAATCCGGCCCTTATACACCGGTCGTGCATAAATCTTTCCGTCGCTGGACCCAGACCCTCCGACTTACGGCTGATGGGGGCCCCTTCCTTCCGGCAGGGTCCCATGATATCTATTTCAGTCGCCACCAGCTCTATCGACCCTCTTCAGCTCTTCGGTCGTGGCGGCGGGGTGGTCTGAAAGGTATCGGGCCACGGAAGGCCTGTGGACCAGGGTGCAGTCGACGCAGCTCCAGAGCCTCTTTCCCCGCCTCGACCTGATGAACCTTCCCAGCTCGGGGTCTTTGCACGGGTAGAGGGGGCAGAAGCAGAAGGTGCAGTCCTGCCCCTCGAAATGGTGGCAGGGATAATACTGGCACTCGCCGGCTCTGACGTTCGTGACCGGGTCGTCGGCCGCCTCCCGGACCCCACAGGGATCGTCGGTGACGATCCCGGCGGCCCCAAGCCGGTTCAGCCAGCGGACCTCGTCCGGGTCGTTTATCGTCCAGGGGTATACCTCGACCCCCGCCCTCCGGGCCGCGATGAAGAGGTTGGGGTTTGTCAACTGGGGAAAGATCGAGTCGGCCTTCGCCGATAGGGCGAGGTCTACGGGGTCTATGGGGAGGGAAGATATGATGATCCCGGTCTTGAGCCCCCCGAGCTCCTTCACCTCCCGGACCGATCCGTGGAAGAAGGAGGTGACGATCGCCCTCCTCCCCTCCAGCTCCCGGACGACGAGATCCTCCAGCCCCTCCTCCTTCATCTCGACGACGATCCCGAGGTCCAGATCCTCGGCGAGGCGGACAGCCTCCGCGAGGGTCGGAACTCTCTCCCCCTGGCCGGCGTCGAGGGCTCTGATCTCCTCCAGGGCCATCTCCTCCACCTTCCCCGAGCCGTCGGTGGTCCTGTCGACGGAGGCGTCGTGGATCACCACCAGAAAGCCGTCCTTCGTGAGGCGGACGTCCACCTCCACGAGATCGGCGCCACACCCTCCGGCCGCGCGGATGGAGGCGAGGGTGTTCTCGGGGGCGATGGACCTCGCGCCCCGGTGGCCGATGACTCTTGACATCTAAGGGAGGTCCTCGGGGAAGATATATCACCCTTTCTTTGGTGGTGCCTCGGATCTGCCCTCGTCGACGGTTCGAAGATCCGGCTCAGGGGAAGGGTTATACCGCAGGATCTACCAACCCCATAAGGAATGCTGGACAATCTCGATCATTTCAAATGCCTGAAGAGGGGGACGGCTGGGGCGATAAACATCGACCCCCTCCAGCGAGGGGGGATCCTCACCCCCGAGGCGAGAGAGGCAATCCTGGAGTGGGCCGACGGCTACTCCGTCTGCGACTATTGTACCGGGTCCCTGGAGGAGATCCAAACCCCCCCGATAAAGGAGTTCGTCCGCGAGGCCCTTCCTCAGTTCCTCGAGGTCGACGAGGTGAGGATAAGCCACGGGGCGAGGGAGGGGATCTTCGCGGCGATGCACGCCCTCTGCCAGGGGGGGGAGACGGTGATCGCCGACGGCAACGCCCACTACACCACCCTCCTCGCCGCGGAGCTGGCGGGGCTGAAGGTGGAGCTCGTCCCCGCCAGCGAGGGGCCGGGGTACCGGGTCGACCCCGGGGGCTACCAGGAGGCGATCTCGCGGGCGAGGGGCCGCGGGGAGAGGGTCGCGATGGCGGTCCTCACCTACCCCGACGGAAACTACGGAAACCTGGTGGACCCCAAGGCGGTCTCCGAGATCTGCACCGACGCTGGCCTCCCTCTGGCGGTGAACGGCGCCTACTCCGTGGGGAGGATGCCGGTCTCCGCGAAGAGCCTGGGCGCCGACGTCATCGTCGGGAGCGGCCACAAGTCGATGGCCTCCTCCGGACCGATTGGGATCATCGGCGCCACCGAGGAGCTCGCGACGAGGATATTCCGGAGGTCGAAGCTCGTCCCCAAGAAGGAGCTCGAGATGCTCGGCTGCACCCTCCGCGGCGCAGGGATTCTCACGATGATGGCGAGCTTCCCTGCCGTCGTCGAGAGGACGAGGAGGTGGGACGAGGAGGTGGAGAAGGCCCGCTGGTTTGCCGGCGAGATGGAGAGGCTGGGCATGGACCTCCAGGGGGACCAGCCCCACGGCCACGACCTCATGTTCTTCAAGAGCGAGATCCTCTACGAGATCTCCAAGACGGCGAAGAAGGGGCGGTACTTCCTATATCGGGAGCTGAAGAAGAGGAATATCTTCGGCATAAAGCCCGGCCTCACCCGACAGTTCAAGCTGAGCTCCTACCAATTATCCCGGGAGGAGCTGGAGACGGTCCTCTCAGCCTTCGAGGAGATCGTCTCAAACCACCCCAAAGCATAACCTTTATGAGAGATGGCCCCATTAAGGGGGAACGAGCGGCTGTGGTCCAGGGGTTAGGACATGAGCTTCCCAAGCTTGTAGCCCGGGTTCGATTCCCGGCAGCCGCACCAACCTTTTTCTCCGGGGGGCGATGCTTGAGAAATTGATACATCGCTAGCTAGAGGCCCCTAGCCATCGACCTCGAGTAGGACGGCATCGGTCCTCCGGCCATCCGGCTTCATGGGAATGGTGAAAATTTTTATCTTATCGAGCCCCGTCGGCGCCGATCAATTGACAGCGATTATTTGGGATCCCGGGGGATCACCCCGATGCGATCGGATGTTTTCTGCGAGATTATTCCGATATCTCCAAAGCTCACCACTGAGGTCCCCGGAGATGACAGTATAAATTTAACCGCCGAAAGATCGATAGATATTTGTACTATCAGACGTTCTCATCTCTGAATGCCATGATCTCCAGATTGACGCCCATTTTTCTGGGAGGATGAGGAGAGGAGATCGGCGCGAAGAGGCATTTGCCGTAAGGGCGCCATTATGCGATGAATACAGTGCAATCCCCGAGGGGTTAGAAGGCGGAATATGGCCAGATCATCCGATAGGTACGAGATGGCGGAAGAGTCCCTGAAGTCCTTCACGCGCTCCAAGGTTAGAACAGAGATCCTTCTCCTCCTTAAAGAGGGAAACAAGAGCACCAGCGATCTGGAGGAGGAGATGGGGATCAGAAATACCACGATCCTCCACGCCATCAAGGAGATGATCAAGTCGAAGCTGGTGACCAGGGCCGAGAAGGGGTATGGACTGACGAACCTAGGAAGGATGCAGGCCTCCATGCTCTCCGAGATAATCGACTTCGTCCTGGTTATGGAAAAATATAGCGATTTCTGGGTGAATCATGACATTAGTGGAATACCCGATGAACTTCTAGTGAAGATGGGCAGGCTGTATAAGTCAGAGATCATCGAAGCCGATTCTTCAGAACTCTTAAAAACTGTGGATTATTTTATTGCCGAGCTGAAAAAATCTAATCGAATCCAGGGTGTTTCGCCGATAATTGTCCCAGGGTATGCTGAAGTGATTGCCCACTGTGTTCGCAATAATGCAGAGATAGAGCTGATTGTGACATCTGAGATATTAGAAGTAATTTTCAGAGACCATGAATATTTGATAAAAGATCTTATGAAAAAGAGTAATTTTAAACTTTATGAGATTCAGGAATACGTTACTCTTGCGTTTACAGTTACAGAAAAGATCCTAGATTTCGGGGCTTATAGATCTGATGGCACTTATGACCTAAGTTGCGATCTTATATGCATAGGAGAATCTGCGGTCAAATGGGGCAGAGAGCTATTTGACTACTATCGTAATAAATCCCGCTTAGTAGAAAATGTCTAGTTATTTTTTGATCTGGAGATATTCGGTGTTGACCTTCTGGTAAAGATCCCAGCGACGGATCTGCCCTCTCGGATCCCGACCTTCTAGATGGCGGATACTCCCCGGGCGGGGTTGCAATATAAAATTAATCTTAATCATATGAATAGATCTCCCGGGCTGGCGTACCGAACTTTCCTGAATATACCGACGAGGAATATCAATAACGGGTCAAAGGAAATTATATTATGTTATATTGTATATTTATTTAATTTTCGGTGAGCTGGATCACTTAATCATCCTGAGGGTAATGCTGAAATCCGATAGAATGGTATAGCCTAATATGGCGGCGAATGGTATGTCCTATTCCATTTTATCATTTTTTTCTACGGCCATAGAAATTATAAATAGCGTCAGGGTGCGGTCAAGTGATGTATTTACCTTCTTGACAGTAAGCTCGATCTTCGTGGGTGCTACGGGTTTCTTCCAAACATTCATGGGCTACATCCTCCTCGGAGCGACTCCGAACCCTCTGATATGCATGGCAGTGTTTTTAATTACTTTTAGCACCTATAGCCTAAACAAGCTCACAGATATGGCAGAAGATTCCATTAACGTGCCCGAAAGGATAAATTTTATTTATGGCAGAAAACAATTTATCCTTATAACTGCGTTGGGATCGTATCTGCTATCAATCCCACTGGTATTTTTCGCCGCACCCCTGGCCGTCCCGATAGTTTTCGTACCCATACTGGCAAATCTTCTGTATGGCTCAAAATTGCTTCCTGGGATTCCAAGGTTGAAGGATATACCTGTTATGAAGAACGTAATTGTTGCGATATCTTGGGCCCTGGTCTGCACGCTACTTCCTTCTGTGGAGATATCCAACGTGCCGATGGCTACGATCCTCTTGGTCCTATATTTTATGCTGGTGAAAGTTTTCATAAACACAATATTATATGACATAAGAGATGTAGAAGGCGACCGAGTTGCGGGGGTAAAGACGATCCCCAGCCTTCTTAACACTCCGAGGACCACAATGTTACTTCTAGTTATAAACAGCGCACTTACGGCCATATTGGCTTTCATAAATCAGCCCATCAGATCACTGTTAATGGCAATGATTCTATACGGATACTTTTGCATTATATATTTCAGGAAGAGGCGTAACCCCCTGATCCTGGATCTATTCGCTGACGGTGAGTGGATGTTCTTCAGTATCTTATACAACTTATTCAGATTAAAATTATTATATTTTTAATATAGGATTCTATTTCTAGCCTGCTGGGGTGTGATGTGAATTAATTATTAATATTTTAATAATTATTTGACATGGGCGGCCGCCGTTGATATAAAATATCCTACGTACCCAAAGAGGATAAATATTATAGTAGCTAACACGTAGCATAGATGGACAGATTAAGGAAGTGATCAATATGAGAAGGCTCTTGCTTACATTGGCGATTCTCCTCACCCCTTGCATCGCCTTCGGCGACGTCGACGTAACCGGACGATGGCAGTCCACGTACAACTTCGGCGAGGTCGAAGAGGTGATGACCGCCGAGATCCAGCAGATCGGAGAGAGCATAATCGGATCATATTCGGTGGAGATCACCCCTTCCGGTGACGGGTACGGCGGAATCGTCTTTGGGACGATCGAAGGTGGCGCTATCAAGGCGTTCTACCTTGCCATAAAGGGCTCCGACGGGGAGGATCCACTGACGACGATCTCCTTTACGGACGGGCGGGTGGTGGACGATCGGACGATCCGGGGAGAGTTCTACTATCGCGACAGCGAACTATTGGAGCTATCGGGACCCTACGAGGCCACCAGGATCTGAGCTTCATGGGTGGGGGGGACCTCTGAAGGAGGCTCCCCCTATTCAAGCCTCTGCGGTCTCGTAATCCGTATCCATGGTGTCCTGGAGCCCGTCCTTGGAGATGTGGGTGACCATCCTCTCGGAGACGTCCTGGTCTGAGATGATATCCTCAAACCGCTTGGTGAATCCGTCCCTCTCGGCCGCCGCCTGGCACTCGAAGATGTTCTTGTACTCGCTGATGGTGGAGGGGGCGACCCCCAGCCTCTCGCTCATCTCCTTCACCGAGTGACCGGCCGCGGAGAGCCTCAGAAACTCCTGCTTCTCGAAGGGGGGCTTCAGGTCGGATTCCCGGAAGAGATGGAGCTTGATCCTGGCGCGACTGACGGTCTTGTTGAGGGCTCGATCTCCCAGCTGTTCGGCGATCTCGGTGTCGCTGAGCCCTTTATAAAATAGCCTCACCACGGCGGCCAGCTGCTGGGGGGTGAGCTTGGTCTGGATGTTGTATCGCTGGGCCATATCGGATACCACCACCTGAAGCCTGCTTTCGATCTCTTCGCTCCCCTTTAGATCGCCGTGTAGCGTGGCCTGCTTCTCGACCACTTTGGTGCTGCTTGAGATCTTCAAGAACAGCTCTTTCAACTGCTCCGTCTTATCGCTCATTCGAGTACACACCCCGACGATAACTCCCTTGTTTATACTATAAAGAGGTTTCCCATAATATTCGACCCGCCATAAGATAGATATATATTTATATATAAATTTTATATATCCGGGGCCTGCCAGCCATTTGCGTCCTGGTTACGCCTCCCATCCTCCTCTAGAAGAGGGCATCTCAATCTCCAGTCCGCAAGGAGGATGCCGCCGCCCCGCTCCTCGCGCCCTTGGCCGAGCCGCCGGAGGCGGAAGATATCAGAGCCGTCTCCTCGGCCTCTTCCTGGACCTATTCTCCGGGCTCATATCCCGGGAGACGCTGGCGGCGACGAACCTCTCCACCCTATCCTCCCTGATCCTCCTCTCCTGGACCATCTTCTTCACCAGGAGGTAGTTGGCGATGAAGAAGGCGGGGAGCATCAAGAGGCAGATGACGGCGATATGCCAGATCTCCAGGTGGTAAGGGGGTCCCATGAGATATAAATAGACCTGCAAGTATAAAACTTCAGCGGAACTTCGATAAGAGCCTCCCATAGAACTCAGATTCTCCGCCCTCGGCAGTTCTGGCGAGCCTCTCGAGGATCAGCTCCGGGGTGCTCTTTGCCAGGTGGCGGTAGCGGGGGCTTCTATCGACGATCAGCCGGTACTCCTCGTCGAGCCCCCGGGCCTCGATCCCGTCGATCCTGACGGCAGTCTCCGCAAACCTCGCCACCTCCTCGGCTAAATGGCTGACGAAGATGGCGACCGAGCCTCCCCGGGAGAGCTCGCCGAGGAGGGAGGCTATGATCCTCGCCGAGGCCCCCGGCTCCGTCATCGCCTCCAGCTCATCCGCCAGGACGAGCTTCCTCCCTTCCCCGGCGAGGGCGGAGAACTTCCGGATCGTCGCCTCGAAGGCCCCCGCCCCCAGGGTTCCCCTGCTCTTGCCGAAGTGGTAGAGGCTCTCGAAGAGGGATAGCCTGCAGGACCTCGCCGGGACGGGGAGGCCCATGTGGGCCAGGACCGCCACCTGGGCCACCAGCTCCAGGAGGGCGGTCTTGCCCCCGGAGTTGACGCCGCTCAATATCGCCGTCGTCTCCCCGCCCCCGGCAAGCCCCGTATGGCCGACGGAGTAGCTGACAGGTTCCGGGTCCTTCAGAAAGAGGCTCCTTCCCTCCAAAAAGCCTATACAGGGTTCCTCCACGAAGGCGGGCATCGCCAGCCCCCGGGATAAGGCGAAGGAGCCGAGGGAGTAGATGAAGTCGAAGTCCAGGAGGCGTTCGTGGAGGGCCACGACCAGCTCCCACATCCCCGATAGCTCCTTTGCCACCTCCCGACGGGCCTTGAGCCTCCTCGCCTCCGCCCTCTTCCGCATCTCCTGGACGAAAACTGCGAGGGCCGCCCTGTCCACCTCCAGGGGGTAGCGGACCTCCGGGGAGATCAACTCCTCGAGCCTCGCCCCCTCGGAGCCCTTCAGGTGGAGGCCGGAGGATGCCCGTTCCCGGGCAGACCTCAGGACGGCGGCGAAGGTCTCCCCCATCCGGGATCGGAAGACGTCCCGGAGGTCCCCCCCCTTCCCCAGGGCGAGGAGGAGGTCGTCCCCGGCGAGGGTGACCGAACAGCTCTCCATCCTCGTCTTCAGCTCGCGGTTCGCCCAGGCCACCGCCTCCTCCGCCCTCCCCTCCACCTCCGCCATCAGCCTTTCGAGCCTCTGGACCTCGGGGTCTCCCTCCTCCGCCAGCTTCGCCATGGAGAGAGAAAGCCCCTCCAACCCCTCGAACCTGGCCACCTCCGCCACCTCCAGGATCTCTGCGGCCTTGAGGAGGGCATCGATCGTCGTCTCGTTCTCCTGGTAGTGGTGGAGGACCCGCTCCGGGACGAGGTACCACTCCTCCTCCCCCACCGCCTCTTCGACCTCGGGGAGGGATAGGCTGTCGATGCTCCGGCCGAGGAGGGTCACGAGGTCGTAGCCCTGGGCCAGGTCCCGGAGGTCCCTCGAGCTCTCGACGAGGTGGAGGTCGACGGTTCTATCGATCCCCCGGTCCTTCAGGGCCCGGAAGGTGGTGGCCGAATCGGTCGCCACCGACCGACTCCGGACCCGAGGTCCCGCGCCCCTCCGCAACGGCCTCAACCGAGATAGATGATCGGCGATGCCGGTATTTTGGAGCCTCTTTGCCGTGGCCACCGCCTCCTCCGCCAGCCTTCTGTTCTCCTCGATCATCTCCCGGCTGGAGGAGGGAAATAAAGTCAAGAGCCTCTGCCTCGCGCGGTCGGTATGGGCCTCCTCCACCAGGAGCTCCATCAGGGATGAGTAGATCCTCGCCGCCTCCTCCGTGGCGAGGAAGGCGGCGGGGGATACGCCGTAGCTCGCCCCCCGCGCCCGCTGGACGAGGGCCGTCGCCTGCCGCTCGCTCATCCCCCTCATCTCGATGAGCCCCGCCACGTCCCCCCTCAGGAGGGCCTCGAGGGCTGCCTCTTCGTCTCCGTAGCGGGTGATGAGCCGCTCCGAAAGCTTCGAGCCCACCCCTGGAACGTCCAATAGCTTCAACCACAGACGAATCGCCAGGAGACCATATAGCCGTTTCCCCGAAGAAACCTTGATATCCCCAGGGCGGGGATCTTCTGATCGTGCTGCTCCACGAGATGCTGAAGATCGACGGCGGGGAGGGGGTCTTCCTCGCCGAAGAGTCCCTGGCCGACCTGATTAGCCTCCCGGTCACTTCGGAGATCCTCCGGTCGGGGCTGAAAGTCGAAGACCTGATCGAGGTGGTGGAGGAGGGGGGCGGAGCCCATCGGCTCGGGGTCGCCCTGAGGCTGACGGAGCCCGCAGATACCTGGCTCCTCCTCACGGACCGCTACTCCGGCTCCCGGGCCCTGGACGGCTACCTCCAGGACGGTGCAGCCAGAGTCGTCCGGGTGGAGGAAGAGAAGTTTTTGGAGGGGGTGGTGGAGGCCCTCGCCATCTCCCTCAGAAGTGAGCTCTTCTGCGACGCCTGCCCCGTGGCCAGCCCCCCCCTCTTCGTCCCCGAGAGGATCGAGGGCCTGGAGAGGTTCCTGCGGCCCCTCCTCCCCGCCGGAAGCGAGGTTCTGGAGGTCTGCTGCGGGAGCGGGATGGGGACCCAGGCCCTGAAGAGGCTCGGGTTCCGGCCCTGGACCGAGGACCTGGACAGCTGCGAGATCTGCATGGCCCTGAAGGCGGGCCACCTCGACTCCGATAGGGCGATGGTCCTGGACGCCCGGCTCCTGGACCGGTTCTTCCCTCCCCGGCGGTTCGATGTGGTGGTGGGGTTCATGGTGGGGCTGATCGACGACGTCAACTGGCCCCTCTGGAGGGAGGTTCTCGTCAGCTCGTCGAAGCTCGCGGAGAAGATGGTGATCTACACCACCTACACCGAGAGGGAGGCCCGGATCGTCGCCGAAGCCCTCGGGTCCGTCGGATGGGCCGCCGAGGTGGCGGCGAACCCCGACGACCTGGGGATCTACGACCAGTGGGCTCTCCTAGGACGGAGGCTAGGGTGACGAAAGGTTAATACCGCCCGAGATCGAAAGGACGGAGGGGTGATGCTGGTGCCCAAGTTCAAGAAAAGGGACGTAGAGAGGAAGGGCGACAAGAAGACGGAGAACCTGGAGAAGAAGCTGATAGAGGAGAACCTCGACGATCTCGTGGGCCCAGGCGGTGAGAAGGAGGAGTGAGAGCCCTCAAGATCCGGATCCGCGCCGACGGCCTCGTCACTGAGAGGACCGTCGATCTCGATAGGGACCTGACCTACGACCAGCTCTTCATGCTTCTGAACATAAACCCCGAGACGGTGGTGGCGCTGTTGGAGGGCCACCCCGTTCCCGCCGACGATCTGGTGGAGGCCAAAGACCTGGAGATCGTCCGGGTCGTCTCCTCTGGATGAGGAGATTTTCAGATGCTGCTGAGCCTTCCGCTCAGATCCTTCAGCCGGCCAATGTCTTCCATAACCCGTGTAGACTCCAGCCTCTTCTCCTCTTCGAAGTGGGTTATGATCTCCTCAAGAGATCTTATCAGCCGGTAGACCTTCATCGGCCTCCCCTTCCCGTCCTTCTTGACCTCCCGCTCCTCGACCCAGCCGTTGTTCCGAAGGGCCCTCATGGCGATGCTTACCTCGGGCTGGCGGAGGTTGGATCCGATCTCGATCTCCCGGGAGGTAGCCTCCTGGACGTTGGCGAGGTAGGTGATCATGCTGGCGACGTTCCGGGGGATGCCCAGGTCCCGGAGGACCTCGACGAACTCCCGGTCGTCGTCGTCCAAGACTTTGACCGAAAATTGTCTCATAAATACCACAGCTATTTTTCTGGTTACAAAATCATTCTCATATAAATAGGTTATTTTTGTTTATCCAAATCCCCAATCTAATCAGCATCTTGTGGCGGTATAAACCGATCCAGACCTGATGGCCATCCCCAGGGAGACGAGGTCCTCCAGGACCTCGGCCATCTCCACCTGATCCAGATCGATCTCAAACCTCCTCTTCAATTCTGCGATGATATCCCCCTTCGAGAGGGGGCGACCTGCCCCGGAGAGGACCCGTCCGGTGAAACCCACCAGGTCCTCGTGGGCCGCCCAGGGGTATATGATCCACCTCCATAGATCGATCCTCTCGGCGTAGTAGTCCGGCTCGATCGTTGAGCTGGCCTTGTGCTGGAGGACCGCGGTCCTCACCTCCCCGGCCCCCAGGCTCTTCAAGTACCCCGTCGCCGCCGCCAGGGTCTCCCCGGTGTCGGTGACGTCGTCGACGACGAGGACCCTCTGGCCGGAGGCTGCAGTCGCCAGGGGGAAACGGACCGATGCCCTTTCCCTCCTCTGAGCCGCAATCCCCCAGTGCTCGACCTTGATGCTGGTGAGGAGGTCGTGGACAAGAAAGTCGCAGACGACCCGGGCCGGGACGTAGCCGCCCCGGCCTATCGCCACCACCAGGTCGGGGCGCCACCCCGAAGCCTTGATGATCCTGGATAAAGTCCGGGCAAGGTCGTAGAACTCATTCCAGGTCACGAGATCGCAGGGGAAGGAGTCTTGGTCCATCGAAAGTATCATCGACTCCTTGATTTAAATAATTTTAGCTGGGACCCTCCCCCCCGACCACCGGCCTTCTGAGGATGACGAGAAGGTAAATATACCATATTCTGCATCGCCTGGACTTATGGCAACGAAGCTGGACCCCTGGGGCGCAGTCTCGATAGACGACTACTCGAAGCTCTTCGAGGAGTTCGGGATATCGAGCTTCGAGGATCTCCTGCCCCAGATCGATGACCCCCATGCATATATGAAGAGGCATATAATATTTGGCCACCGCGATTATCATAGGGTTGTCGAGGCGATGAAGGAGAAGAGCCCCTTCGCCGTGATGAGCGGGTTCATGCCCAGCGGGAGGGTCCATCTCGGCGGCAAGATGGTGATGGAGGAGATCATCTGGCACCAGAAGCACGGGGGGGACGCCTTCGTCGCCATCGCCGACATGGAGGCCCACTCGGTCCGGGGGATCAGCTGGCAGCGGTGTCGGGAGATGGGGATCGAGGAGTACATCCTCAGCATCATCGCCCTGGGGCTCGAGCCGTCGGCGACCATATACTTCCAGTCGGAATGCGGGGCCGTCCGGGACCTCGCCTTCGAGCTGGCGGCCGCCGCTCGGTTCTCGGAGCTGGCGGCGATATACGGCTTCTCCGGGGAGACGAACGTCGCCCACATGGTCTCGGTCATGGTCCAGAGCGCCGACATCCTCCACCCCCAGCTCCCCGAGAACGGGGGGCCGAAGCCCGTGGTGATTCCGGTCGGCTCGGATCAGGACGCCCACATCCGGCTCACCCGGGACCTGGCCGGGAGGATGAGAAAGTTCCTGGTGGAGGAGAGGGAGGGGCGCATCAGCCTCCGGGGGAAGGCGGCGGGGACCGAGCTGATCGATGCCGCCGCCGCGCGCCTGAAGGAGATGGGCTACAGGAAGGTCAAGCGGTACGAGGAGCACATCGACGTCTTCGACGCCTTGGCGAAGGACTCGGGGAGGGTCGAGGAGGCGATGAGGAGCCTGGAGGTGGAGGCGGGAGGCTACGGCTTCGTCCCTCCGGCGTCTCTATACCATCGGTTCATGACCGGCCTCACCGGCGGCAAGATGTCCTCCTCACGGCCCGAGAGCCACATAGCCCTCACCGAGGACCCCGAAGAGGCGAGAAAGAAGGTGATGAAGGCGGTCACCGGCGGTAGGCAGTCCCTCGTCGAGCAGAAGAAGCTGGGGGGCGAGCCGGAGAAGTGCACCGTCTACGAGCTTCTGCTCTTCCACCTCTCCGAGGACGATGCGGAGCTTGGAGAGGTCTTCGATGGATGCAAGAGCGGCACGAGAACCTGCGGGTCATGCAAGAAGGAGGCGGCGGAGAGGATCAAGGCCTTTTTGACCGAGCACCAGCGGGAGAGGGAGGCCGCCCGGGAGAGGCTCCCGGAGTACGGGCTTAAGGGATAATAAAAACGAAATATCCGGCGGGAGAGGATCACTGCCGAGGCCCGCCTCTTCGACCGGAGAGGAGGGCATAGATGACCAGGAGGACGGCAGATAGAAGTACTATCACGAAGCCGATCGGCGGAAGAATGAAGATCAATAAAAAGCCGATCAGCAGCACCGTCCCGTAGATCGCAATTAAGCTCTTATTCAGGACCGACTCTGGGTTCATCGTCTCTACCCCCGAATCATCCGACCGCAGGACGGCGGAGCGCTCCCCTCCACCGCCGGCTTGATCCACATCCCTCCATCTGGGCAGATCGATTCGACCCGCGGGATCAAAGACGAGACGGGCGGGATCTGAGCGTCCAGCTTCATCCCGTCCAGCCCCTCCGCCCATAAACCGATGGATAAATCGTCCCGGCAGGGGGCGGACTCCAACGGCAGTTCCATGTTTTGGAGGAAATTCTATAAATAATTATCTATTTCACCTGATCTATATTCCGAAGATCCCCGCCGACAGAAGATATCCGGACCCCCATCCGAAGAGGAGACGATCCGGGATGGAGAGCTCCCCTGACCCCTTCCTCAACCCACCCCCTTCCTCTTCTCCACCACCCGGATCTCTTCGATAGAGGTCGAGGGGTAGTTTCCCGTCCCGTCCTTCTCCAGGTACTTTACCATATCCCAGACGTTGAGGAGCGCCGCCGAGACCCCGGCGAGGGCCTCCATCTCGACCCCGGTCCTCCCGACGGAGGTGACGGCAACCGTCGCTCTGACGGCGGCGGGGAGGAGGACGAAGTCGACCTCTACCCCGGTGATGGGGATCGGGTGGCACAGGGGGATAGTCCGGGGCGCCTCCTTCACCGCCTGGATCGCCGCCACCCTCGCCACAGTGAGGACGTCCCCCTTCTTCACCCCGCCTTCTCTTATCGACTCGACCGTCGACCCCTTCAGGCGGATGATGCCGGAGGCTACGGCCCTCCGCCCAACGACGGGCTTCTCGGTGATCTCCACCATCCCGCCCCTTGATCCCCACCGGTCCCCGAACGGCATGATCCGATCCCATCTCCAGAAGTCAGAGCCTCATGGCGGCAGGGATCTTCTCTATGACGTCGGTGGCGAGGAGGGAGTAGCCCTTCTCGACGAAGGCGAGATCCCCAGCGGTCCCGTTGACGAAGGCGGCGGCGACGGCGGCCCGGAGGGGCGGGGCCTTGGAGTAGAAGGCTCCGGCGATCCCGGCGAGGACGTCCCCGGTGCCGCCCACCGTCATGCCGGCATTGCCGGTGGCATTCCCTCTGACGACGGAACCGTCGGTGATCAGGTCGACCTTCCCCTTGAGGAGGACGGTGAGCGTCATGTCCCGGGCGAAGCTCATCAACGTCTCTTTCTCGACCCGCCCCGGCGGCACCCTGATGGTGCTCACCCTCCTAAACTCGCTCTCGTGGGGGGTGATGATCCCCTGGAGGGGTATCCCCGGGAGGAGGGCGTCGGCGTCGATGACCGCCTTGCCGCACTCGGGGATCAGCTCCGCCAGGGCCTCCCTCGTCTCCGGGTGCCTTCCGAGCCCCATCCCGACGACGACGACGTCGTGGCGGGGCAAGAGCTCCCTGATAAGGTCCAGGTCGCCGGGGGAGAGGTGGTCGTCGGATAATGGGCGTACTATCAGGTTTGGGGAGAGGCCGGCGATGATCCCGGCGACGTTCCTGGGGGCGGCGACGGTCGCGAGGTCCGCCCCGGCCCGGAGGGCGGCCATCGCCGCCAGGGCAGGAGCCCCGGAATAGGGGCCGCCCCCGATCACCAGGACCCGGCCGTTCTCCCCCTTGTGGCTCTCGGAGGCCCGGCGGGCGACGAGGCCTAGGTCCCCGGGCCCCACATAGAACTCCGCTGCCGGAGGTATCCCGATCCCCGCCACCACCACCTCCCCGGGGATGGCCACCTTCGGCCGGTGGAAGGTGACGGTGGCGTCGGGTTCGACGGCCTTCTCGGTACCAAGGCCGCTCGGTACGTCCACCGAGAGGACGGGCCTCCCCGAGGAGTTGATGGCGTCGATCGCCTCCGCCTCCAGCCCCCGGACGGGGCCGCGGACTCCCGTCCCGAAGATAGCGTCCAGGATCAGGTCGTAGCGGGAGAGGGGTTCCAGCTCCTCCGAGCACCGGACCTCCCGGAGGTCGAAGTTTAGGTGCTCCAGAATCTCCCAGTTCTGCCGCGCCTCCTGGGTGGCGATCTCCCTCGACCTGCCGAGGAGAAAGACCGTCACCTCGAGGTCGGCGAGGTGCCGCGCGGCGACGAGGGCGTCCCCGCCATTGTTCCCCCGCCCGGCGACGACGGCTATCTTCTTGCCGCGAGCCCTCCTCCTCGCCTCCGAGGCGAGGGCTGACCCGGCGTTCTCCATCAGCTGTATTGGGAGGAGCCCAAAGTAGGTGCAGTTGGCGTCGACGGCTCTCATCTCGTCGGGAGAGATCGGTATCATGCCCGACTCTTATGCCGCTGAAATGATAAAAGTTCTGGGGTGGGGGCTCACCACGAGATCTTCTTTCGGTAGTGGTTCCTGACGAAGATCGCCACCATGTTGATGGATAGGACCAGGGCCAGGAGGACGAGGGCCGTCCCCCAGGCCTTCTCCTCCACGTCCCAGGCCCCCAGGAAGTAGATCAGGTTGAGGAGGTGGTAGCAGAGGTTGTTGACGGGCTGGGTGACGTCGGGGACGACGCCGTAGTACATGGTGACGGGGGTGGCGGAGAAGGTGACGGCGGTCCACATAATCGGGGCCGTCTCGCCGGCGGCCCTCGCCACTCCGATGATCAGCCCCGTCAGGACCCCGGGGAGGGCCGAGGGGATGACCACCTTCCTCACCGTCTGCCACCTGCTAGCCCCCAGGGCGACGCTCCCCTCCCGCAAGGAGTTTGGAACGCTCTTCAGCGCCTCCTGGCTGGTGAGGATGATCGTCGGCAGGTTCATCAGCCCCAGGATGATCGACCCCGCCAAGAGCGAGAGGCCGAAGGTCGCGACCAAAAAGGCGAGGCCGAAGAGGCCGTAGACGACGGAGGGGACGCCGTTGAGACAGCCGACGGCGATGGTGACGACCCGCTTCAGCCCGGAGTGCCTGGAGTACTCGTTGAGGTAGATGGCGGCCCCGATCCCCAGGGGGGCGGAGATGAGCATCGCCCCCATCACCAGCCAGAAGGTACCCTGGATGCAGGTGCTGATCCCCCCCTCCGTCCCGAGGCGGAAGTGAGGCTGGGTCAGAAACTCCCAGCTTATCGCCCCGATCCCCCGGAAGAGGATGACGGATATGATCCCCCCCAGAAGGAGGAGGGTGAAGACCGCTGAGAGCCGGACCATGGAGAAGACGAGGACCTCCCTCCCCCGGGAGCTGTAACCGTAGAGGAGGTTGATGGAGTCCTTTATCGCAAGGAAGCTCCCGATGAATACGAGGAAGGGGAGGACGATGGGGTAGGTGAAGACGGCGCTCAGCCCCAGAAGCTCGAGCTTTAGGTCTGGGCCGACCCGGCCGGAGGAGATCAAAAGGACGACGGCCAGGATGTAGACGAGATCTGCCGACAGCGGAAGGAGCCGTCCCGCGGTCCAGAGGGAGGGGGCACCATCCTGCGCCTCCCGGCGGAGGGCGAGGGCCGAGGCGGAGATGAGGAGGAGGTTGAGGAGGAGCCCCCCCATCCAGAAGGAGACGAGGGGGATCTTGCCGGGCTGGAGGACGAGGTAGACGAGAGAAGATGTGAGGATGACGAGGGCGACGGCGATCGAGGCCAGGGGAACTGGCCTGATCTTCTTCATATCAGTACCCTCCAAACCGCTTCTGGATCGCCGCCCTGACGAGGTCCGCCGAGATGTTCAGGATGGTGACGATGGCGAGGAGGACGAAACCGACGGCGAAGAGGGCGTGGTAGTGGATCGATCCGTGGGCCACCTCCCCCATCTCCCCGGCGATGACCGAGGTGAAGATGGCGCCCCGGTCGAAGGCGTCGAAGATGGGGGACGGCAGACGGGCCACATTCCCCACCACCAGGAGGGCGGCCATCGTCTCCCCGATGATCCGGCCGACGTTGAGGATGACGGCGGCTATGATCCCCGAGGAGGCGGCCGGGAGGGTGACCCGCCGGACCGTCTGCCAGCGGGTCGCCCCCAGGGCCAGAGACCCCTCCTTGAACTCCTTGGGGACGGCCCTGAGGGCGTCCTCGCAGATCGTCGTCAGGGCGGGGATGAACATGATCCCGAGGAGGATCGCCCCCGCCAGGATCGACCGGCCCGTCAGCATGTTGAAGCTCCGCTCCAGGTAAACCACCAGGACGAGGACTCCGAGGAAGCCGTAGACGATGGAGGGGACCCCGGCCAAGAGCTCTATCGCCGGCTTTAGAAACTCCCGGGACCGGCGGCCCGCGAGCTCCGAGAGGTATATCGCCAGGGGCACCCCCACCAGGATGTTTATGATGAGGGCGATGGTGGTGATGAGGACTGAGCCCGCTATGATCGGCGCCATCCCGAAGACCTCCCCGGCGGGATGCCACTTCTGCCCCAGGAGCATATCGAAGACCCCCACCTCCCGGAAGGCGAGGAAGCTCTCGAAGGTGAGGAAGTAGAAGATCAGAAGCATCGCCAGGATGGAGGTGATGGCGGCAGAGAATAGGAGCGCCTCCACAAAGCGATCGCCGTATCTGCGAGACCGGGGCGGCCTCCGCTTCTCTGGGTGGTCCATGCTATTCATCTGACCGATCTTTCATCGCTTAAAGCACTTATCTATATTCACTATATAGGGTAGGTACCGCTATATATCTGGGTCCCGATCGGCGGAGATCGTCGGCAGCTCCGTCAATATCCACCGAACTTCTTCTTGATGGCAGCCCTGACCAGGTCCGCCGAGATGTTGAGGAGGGTGACGATGGCGAGGAGGACGAAACCGACGGCGAAGAGGGCATGGTAGTGGATCGATCCGTGGGGAACCTCCCCCATCTCCCCGGCGATGACGGAGGTGAAGATGGCGCTGGGGTCGAAGACGTCGAAGATGGGGGAAGGCAGCCGCGCCACGTTCCCCACCACCAGGAGGGCGGCCATCGTCTCACCGATGATGTTCCCGACGTTGAGGACGACGGCGGCGATGATCCCGGAGGAGGCGGCCGGGAGGGTGACCCGCCGGACCGTCTGCCACCGGGTCGCCCCCAGAGCCAGGGACCCCTCCTTGAACTCCCGGGGGACGGCCCGGAGGGCGTCCTCGCAGATCGTCGTCAGGGCGGGGATGAACATGATCCCAAGGAGGATCGACCCCGCCAGGATCGACCGGCCCGTCAGCATATCGAAGCTCCGCTCCAGGTAGGCGACGAGAATGAGGACCCCGAGGAAGCCGTATACGATGGAGGGGACCCCGGCCAAGAGCTCTATCGCCGGCTTCAATATCGAGCGGCTCCTGGGTCCGGCCAGCTCCGAGAGGTACACCGCCAGGGGAACCCCCACGGCGATGTTGATGATGAGGGCGAGGAGGGTCACCATGATCGATCCCACGATGATGGGGGTCATACCGAAGATCTCCCCGGCGGAGTGCCACTTCATCCCGAAGACGAGGTCGAATACACCCACCTCCTGGAAGGCTACAAGGCTCTCGCGGATCAGGAAGTAGAAGATGAGGACCATCACCAGGATCGAGGCGATGGCGGCGAAGAAGAAGGAGGACTCGATGATCCGCTCGCCGACCTGGCGGCGGATTGGTCCTCTTCTCTTCTTCGAAAGATCCATGGAGGCGTCGAGGGCCCCCTGCTATAAGCAACTTGCCCACATTAAATATATAGAGAAAATTCGGGAATATATTCTATATACAATACGTGGGCTGGGCTGACCTTTATCCAACCTCTGCTCAGGGGGAGGAGGGCGACCCGGTTACAGGTCCAGGGGGCCCGATCTATATAGAAAATATGGAGACTATGAAATAAGTAAGACTATTTATTATATTTGTGCAACTCTTACATAGACCCATCTCCTTCAGTCGATCGCGGCGATGGCGGAGCCCCCTTCTGAAATGACTGACTTGTGCCGCAGAAACGCCGCGAAAACTGACTGATGAGGTATAGGGATGAGAAGGAACCATTCAACCCTCTGGGTTTTGGCGATATTGTTCGCTACAGCTTCGCTTCCCATGACGGCCATGGGAGCGGAGGTTGGAGAGGAAACAGCAGACGGTGCAAAGAGCGTCATATTCCTGATCGGCGACGGCATGGGATACGCCCAGCTCACCGCCGCGCGATGGGAGAAGGCCGGCGGAGACCAGCCCGGCTACCAGCCCACCCTGGACAACTACCAGACTACCAGGCTGTACATGGACGGGATGGAGTATGCTGGGCACATCTCCACCCACTCCCTGGACAGCTGGATCACCGACTCCGCCGCCGCGGTGACGGCCATGGCCACCGGCCAGAAGACCTACAACGACGTCATCAGCGTCGGCAACATCACAGCTCATGGCGAGATCATGGGACGGAATAACGCCACTCTGTACGCCGTTCCCCTGAAGACGATCCTGGAGATGGCCGATGAGGCAGGAAAGGCCACCGGCGTCGTCAGCACCTCCAGGATCACCCACGCCACCCCTGCCGGATACTACTCCCACGTCGCCTTCCGGGACTGGGAGGATGAGATCGCAGAGCAGTGCATCGAGAGCGATATGGAGGTGGCCATGGGAGGCGGCGCGAGCAAGTTCTCCTTCGACAACAGAAGCCTCCTGGAAGAGGCACCCTCCCTGGGATGGACTGTGGTCAGAAACGGGAGGGAGCTTTCAGCGGTGGACCCCGCCTCCACCGATAGGCTCCTCGGAATCTTCACCGACTCCCATATGTCCTACGAGCTGGATCGAGACCCCGCCGCCGAGCCGAGCCTGGCGGAGATGACCGAGAAGGCCATCGAAATCCTCTCCAGGGACGATGACGGCTTCTTCCTCATTGTGGAGGGGGCGAGGATAGACCACGCCGGCCACGCCCGGGACTACAAGAGGGCGGTCGGTGACACCCTAGCCTTCGACGAGGCCGTCAAGGTAGCCCTGGACTACGCGGCCGAAAACCCTGAGACCCTGGTGGTCGTCACCGCTGACCACGAGTGCGGAGGCCTGGTTCTGGGAGCCAACAGCAGCGAGTACATCGAGGGCTGGGCCCCCAACTTCGGATCCGGAGCCTACCCCGTCAGCGACTCCTACGCCGACCTCCAGATCCTGGAGGAGGCATCCCACACCGCCACCGACGTCCCCATCTTCGCGAGCGGCCCTGGGGCGATCGAATTTTCCCGGGGGCTCATCGACAACACCGAGGTCTTCGAAATCTTGAAAGCGGCGATGGGGCTCTGAAGAGCTCCTCGCCGGATCTCCCCTTTTTGAGGCCCTCGATTTTGGGAGGAGAAGGGATTAAGGGTTCACAAAAAGGGTCTATCTTCAGATTATTTCACATTGAGGTGGATGAAAAATGGTAAACGGCATAATCATGTTGAAGACGGTCCCCGGCCACGAGAGGAGGGTCCACGCCGCCCTCCGGGGCCTCTCCGGGATCAATAGGATGTACATCCTCTTTGGAGACTTCGATCTATTGCTGGACGTCCAGGTGGAGGGACTTCTGGCCCTCAACGGCCTCGTCGATACAGTCCGGGAGGTGGAGGGGGTCGTCGCCACCAGGACGATCCTCGCCCACGCCTTCGAGAGGTGCGGCCCCCCAGGAACGGAGGCCTGCTGAATCGGGGTTCGCCGATCGGATTAATTGGGGGGGGAGTGCTCCAGCCGAGGCTACGCCGAGATCGGGACGAAGCCCAGATCCTCGGCGATCGATCGGCCCCCCTCTCCGGTGACGAACTCCAGAAACGCCACCTCCTCCGGGTCGGCCTCCCCCAGGGTGTACATGTAGAGGGTCCTCGCGAGGGGGTAAGAACCATCCCTCACCGATGCCGCCGAGGGGACGACCCCCTCGTAGGCTATGACCCCGAGCTCGTCGTCAAAGGCGAGGTTCAATCCGATATACCCTATCGCCCTGTCGCTTCTTGCCACATACCGCTCCACATCGGCGCCGCTATCGAGGTATATTGAGACTCCGGGGGTTGCCACCCTCTCGCTGAAGATCTCGCCGGTCCCAGACCCATGAGACCTCGATACGGCGACGATCTCCAGGTCGGGGCCGCCAAGATCCTTCCAGCTGGCGACATCTCCGCTGTAGATCGCCGAGACCTGGTGGCGGCTCAGCTCATCCACTCCCGCCTCGAAGATGGGCCGGCTGACGACTATGGCCACGCCGTCCAGGGCTATGGGGTGCTCTTCAAAGCTGGCGCCCAGCCCCTCCATCTCGCCCTCTCCGACCTTTCGGGATGCCATGGCGATATCGATCTTCCCCGCCGCCAGCTCCTCGATCCCCGCATCGGTCCCGCCCCCGGCGACGGTGACGACGGCGTCCCTCTGACCTTTATGGAACTCCCGGGCGCAGGCCTCGGCCAAAGGAAGGACGGTGGTCGAGCCCGCCACCGATATGGTCGAAGATGCCCCCTCAAGGTGGTCGCGGAGGAGCTCATCCCCGGCGATGAGGTATAAGACCGCCCCGGCCGCGACGAAGACGGCCACCACAACCCAGGTCAAGACCGATTCGGGCCTCGTCATCCTCTTCAAGACCTCTCTCAAAATAATATCAATCTTTCCCCGCCACCGCCCTTCACCCATCGGAAGAAGCACCGGATCGTCGGCTCGGAGAGATGGATTGACTTTGCGAGAATCAAGAAAAAACGGCTCCATGCAGAGGGAGGGCCCGGGGCCCAAGCCCAAGAGGCCCCGGGCTGGCGATCATCGTCTATTCAAGATCAGAGTATCGAGACGAAGCCGAGCTCCTCGGCGATGGCCTGACCATCATCACCGGTGACGAAGTCCAGGAAGGCCTGGGCGTCCTCGGTCGGCTCGCCATAGGTTACCATGTAGAGCTCTCTTGCCAGGGGATAGGACCCGTCCTTTATCGTCTCAGCCGAAGGCTCAACACCCTCGAAGGCGATGGCAGCAAGGGCTCCATCCATGATGTAGTTGAGGCCGAGGTAGCCGATGGCGCGGTCGCTCTTGGTCAGGGCGGTCTTCACCTCAGCGTTGCTGCCGTGGCTGGTGGTGACCCCCGGGGTCTCGGCCTTGTCGCTCCCCATCACGATCTCGTTGAAGGTGTCCCTCGTTCCGGAGCCGACCTCGCGGCCGAGGACGTAGATCTTCTCATCATCGCCTCCGAGCTGGGCCCAGCTGGTGATCTCGCCGTTGTAGATAGCCCGGACCTCCTCCGCGGAGAGCTCAGTGACGCCGGCGTCGTATACCGCCTGGCTGACGGCGATGCAGACTGCATCGTAGGCCGCCAGAACCTCGACGAACTCCTCGTCAGGGTAAGCCTCCTTCTCGGAGTCCTTGACGGGCCTCGAGGCCATGGCGACGTCGCTGATCCCCTCGGCTACGTTCTTGATCCCCACGCCGGAGCCGCCCCCGGTGACGGAGACCTGGACGGCGCTCTGGGCGGCGTTGAACTCCTCGGCGCAGGAGGCGCCGAAGGGCAGGACGGTGGTCGACCCCGATACCGACAGAGCTGCGGCGGTTCCGGCGGCCAAAAGCAAGGCCGCCACGAGGACGCCGGTCAAGACGGATTTTGACTTGATGCTCATACAGCCCCCCACCCTGCTGGATTGCCGTATAAACTTATTCGCAATAAAATAAATAGATGCCCCCACCCAACTTTCGCGTATATAGACGATGATTCGACATATATTCTATATACTAAAGCCGGATCGGGAGCATGGTATTGAGAATATATACTTAAATTGTCGATATATACAGGAAAGTTCGATACTCCTGGCCTGTAGATCTATTTATATTATTGTGATTAATTTTATATTGTAACCCCGCCCGGGGGGAGTATCTGCCGGCTCGATGGTCGGGATTCGAGGGGGCAGATCCGTCAACTGGGATGTTTATGAGGGGTTTAGGGACGATGATGAAGATCTGGGCAGGCCTGATGGTGATCTGGGCGGGCCTGATGGTGGGGCTGATGGCCTCGGCCCCATCCTTGGCCGCCGTTGATCATGACGGCCACCGCCTCGATCTCGAATGGGCTGGAGGAGGCTGTCGATCGGCACCCAACGAAGTATATGACGACTTCGATGCACCCTTAACAATCTCTTTTTCAGAGGCCCCCCTCGCCTCAGAGGATCGGAGCGGTGCCGAAGGCCCACCGTCCCCCAGTCCCGCCGGGTCAGGAGGGATTGTATGAGAAAGTTTGAAGAGATTATCAAAGCTGGTATTTCGGTCGCCCTGCTGCTACTAATGGCAGCATCCGCATCCGCGGCCTGGGATAAACAATACGAACACACTTTCCAGCAGGACGTAGAAGGAGAGGGCTTCGCCATGGTCCGCCATAGCGTCAACGCAGAAAACCTCCAGCTTCTGAACTATATGCACGGAAGCGGCACCATAGACGCTGCAACGCTGATCAGCTCGAACAAGAGCATGAACGAATATTGTAAGCAGGATAGAATTTCCCACGTCTATCTGGGTGATAAACAGAAAGCGTATAGCAACAACATCTCCTTCCTGGAGCAGAACGAGATGGTATACGCCCCCGTGGCTATGGCTTATGGGACCGGCTACTACGCTGAGAACCCCATAATCTACAACTCGAAGCTGAAGGAGAAGACTTGGGGGAAGAACCGCCAGGATGGGATGGGGGTCTCGATGCATCACCAGATCGAGTACGCTTCAGCCTTCGTGAAGGACATCGGCGTCGATCTCCAATGTAGGGATGTGGTCGGATCTAAAGCAGGTTACACCTCATCGCCTGAAGACGGCTACGGCCTTGCCAGGATGAGGATCGAAGAAGAGGTTACAGAAGGTACTGTCCACATCGGCGAGCTGGTGGCAGGTACAGGGGACGATTGTAAGGGCAACAATGGATGGAAGAATCCCAAGATCGAGATCGATGAGAACTATGTGGGCACCTTCAAGATCCAGAAGAACATGGAATATTTAGCCTGCAAGCCCAAATCGAGTTTGAGGGCTGACTGGCTCTCCTGCTGCATAGGCGGCTACGGCTCCATGGACGGAGACGACAAGTTATGGGACGAGAAGGGGATCTTCGACTGCACCTGTCGCGACGTTGCGTGGGGGAAGTCTTGGGGGGACAAATCCAGAGAACAGTCCCTCAATATGCCAAATTACGGAAGATATCCTCTCAAATCTTGACGATAAGCAGAGTCGCGCTGGCACTTTTTGCGCCAGCGCTGCTCCCTCCGATTTTCGGCTTCATAATACCGCTGGGAAAGCCAATGCTCCGCCATATCCTGCCGCCTGATATCGTAACCACCAGAGGTGATATCTCGTAAATTAGATGCTTCGAGGCCGCTTTTCGAGGCGATTATCCCGACAAATCCGATAAAGCCGGATGCTCCCGCCGCATCTCGGTAGTATAGATCCCCGGATTGGCCCCAGTGCCTTATGATTATGATGATAAATTGCCGATAGATTTCATACTCCCTTCTTTGGCTTTGATGCCAAATGCCCCCTGGGCTCAAGATCGCCCTTTTGGAGCATCCGTTTGATGGCGCCGCTGACCGCCTCGTAAGGATAACCTATCCGCTCTCCTATCTCTAAAGTGGATAGCCTCGGATAGCTGGCCCATAAATCTTTGATCGCCTCCATCGCCTCCGGGTCTTCCTCCAGGGGAGGCCTGGACTCCATATCTCGCCTCCATCTCTCAAGAGCTTCTCGGGACTCCTGACTGATGGACGTCAGGATCATATCCTCCAGGACCGCCCCGAGGTCCTGCTGCCTATGCCGAGCTTCGATCAGAAGAGCCTGATAAACAGAAGGCCTCATGGTGAACTGCTTTCGCAACATAGATCCTCCGGAGTTGAATCAATTCTCCTCTACCAACATTTATGGACGCCGGAATTCTGTGATCGGGCTTTGAAGTCCTCGATGATCATCAGGTTTCAGGCGTCGAGCCACCAGCGGTCAACCGGGTCTATCTGAGGCTCTGCTCTCCCTTGAACCCTGATCGGCTCCAGCTCCGAATCTTCTGATAAATGGCCGAGTCCGCCATCCTTCCCCATATTTATTGACTCAATCATACAGCCTACACCAGAAACCAGAGCAGATATAAAATTTTTCACCATATAATAAATAGAGCTACAAAGGTATACCCTTCAAATATAGTCTATATATCCCGCAGCATCATAGCCCGCGCCAAAGATGGGATCCGCCTTAACGGAAGCTATTGAAAGGCGATGGTTGAGGGGGGGATCCCGATCCCCCATTTAGGACAATACATCCCCGACCGCTATATACAAAAAGTGGGGAAGGTATATGATTTTGCACATCTTTAAGCGGACCGATCAGGATGAAGTTCGAGCTACAGGGCTTTGATGATGGGACCTTCGCCCGGATGGAGGAGGCAGAGCTGGAGGATCAGGGATGGCGTTCGGCGGACCTTCACGTCCACACCCTCTTCTCTCACGACGTCCTCCCCGTTCCGTCCCTTCACCCAGAAGCGCTATACAGGAAGGCCAAAAAGATGGGGATGGGATACGTCACCTTCACGGATCACGATACCATGAGGGCTCACCAGGTCCTGGGGGATAGGGACGGGCTGGTGACAGGGGTCGAGATCAGGATCATGGATCCAGAGCTGGTAGGCCACACCGTCCACGTAAACGTCTACGACCTCGATGAGGAGGAGTTTGCGGAGCTGGAGGAGATAGCGGAGTTGGAGGGTGATTTGAGGGCCTTTGTAGGCTTACTCAAGAGGAGAGGGCTTCCCTTCACATACAACCATCCCTTCTGGTTCGAACCTGGGGAGAGGCCAAACCTGAGGGCGATACCCGAGATCGTCGAGCTATTCCCCGTGGTGGAGTACAATATGCATCGAGTGACGAAAAAAAACGAGCTCGCGATGGCGATGGCCCAGAGATACGAGAAGGGTCTAGTGGCCGTGACCGATACCCATTCGGGGATGATCGGAAAGGTCCTTACCCTCTCAAAGGGCGACTCCTTCAGGGAGTACTTCAGGAACATCGCCGAGGGCAACTCCCACATAGTGACCAGCGACCTCACCATGCAGGATCTCATCGACGAGGTGAACGCCTGGATCGAGCTCATCTTCAACCTCGATCTGGCTAGGATCGACATATCCGACTTCTCGACCGGCTTCGGCAACCTCGACCGGCTGATCAGGGCCCTCACCAGCGATAGGCTGAGGGGATGCCCCCGGGTTTACGGGACCCTCGAGAGGCTCAGCCGACGGCTCTCGAACACTGGAATTCCCGCCTCCATCTACCTCAGGATGGAGAACTCCATCGTCCCCCAGATTGAGGATTTCATGATGGCGAGGCTCCTTTGATCTCGGTGATCGAAAGACGATGTAGAGGAGCGAAGATTGAGCTATAATGCGGCGGCCCGCCCCCAGCAGGGCTATCGAGATCGAGGCGGATGAAGACCTAGGACCAAGAGCCGCCCATCTTCATCAGCGGCGGGCCTTGGGTTCCCGGGCTTTCTGATGAAGGATGGAAAGGGGATTAATAGGCCGGCCTACGAAGCCAGCCTAACTTGTAGCCTTTGATTCTCTACCGGGTCATCAGACCGGAACGAAACCCGACTCCGCCACGATCCTCTGCCCCTCGGCGCTCTGGAGGAAGTCTATGAACTTCTCGGCCCCGGGGGCCGGATCGCCGAAGGTGTAGAGTTTCAGGGCCCTCGAAAGCGGGTACTGGCCATCCTTGATCGTCTCCGGGGAGGGGGTCACACCCCCGAGGGCCACTGCCCGGAGGGCACCGCCTTCGAGGTAGTTCAGCCCCAGGTATCCGATGGCCCTGCTGCTCCCCGTCACCGCGGTCTTCACCTCGGCGTTGCTCCCGTGATAGGTGGTGACCCCGGGGGTCTCGGCCTCGACAGTCCCCATCACCATCTCGTTGAAGGTGTCCCTAGTCCCGGAGCCCACCTCCCTCGCTGCCACGTAAATCCTCTCGTCGGGGCCCCCCAGCCCCTTCCAGTTTGTTATATCTCCGCTGTAGATCGCCAGCACCTCCTCCCGAGAGAGGTCGGTGATCCCGCCCTCGTATATCGGCTGGCTGACGACCACCGCTATGGCGTCGTAGGCGACGAGATGCTCCTGGAAGCCGTCGCCGTAGGCGGCGATCTCCTCGGGCTTTACATCCCGGGAGGCCATGGCGATATCCGCCGTCCCCCCGGCGACGTTCTTGATCCCGACCCCGGTGCCTCCACCGGTGACGGAGACCCGGACCTCCTTCTGGATCCGGTTGAACTCCTCGGCGGCGGCCTCCACCAGGGGCATCACCGTGGTGGATCCGGCGACGGTCACGCCGGCCGCCTTCGGGGCGGGAGCGCCGCCCTCATCCCCGCCTATGCATCCCGATAATCCCAGGATCGATCCCGTCGCCAAGAGGGCGACCAAAAGGACAAATGACGATCTATTCATCAGGGAAGATCTGCTTACAGGTATCTGCTATAAGATTTATGACAATAGGATAAATAGACTACATTATCCCAGATTACACTATTGTTCATTATATATTCTATATACTTTCTCCGTCGCCCGGTGGATCTCTCTCCTTCTTCACCCTCGCCAGCACCTCTTTCGGATCGTACCTGATCCGGACGACCCGGGACCGCCCCCGGTGACCCGGGCCGCTGAAGTCGGTGTCGACGAGCCTGGCGGCGTCCAGCTTATTCAGAATCTCGTGGAACCGGGTGTACCCCGATCCGGTGGAGGCCTGAAACCGCTCATAGAGGTCCCCCGCCCTCGCAGACTCCATCTCCGCCGCAAGGCCTAGGAGGAGGAGCTCCTCCTCCCGGAGGGGCTTGAGGGCGCTCGATAGGTGGACGAGCCTCGACCTCTCGTAGGCCCGGTCGACGTCCTCGTCGGATATCCTCCGGGAGGCCCTCCTCTCCGCCTCCATCCCCGCCCTCTTGAGGAGGTCGATCCCGACCCGGAGGTCCCCGGCCCGCTCGGTGAGGTCTGCGACCTTGTCGAGGATCTCCCCAGAAGCCACCCCCGGGTAGAAGCCGATTCCCGCCCGCCGCCCCAGGATGTCCCGGATCTCCTCCAGGGTGTAGAGGGGAAAAGACACCTCCTCCGCCTGGAAGACCGACCCCACCCGGGGATCGAAGACGTAGTTCAAGGCCGGCTCGCTGAGGACGGCGATCACCCCCGCCCGGAACCCGGGGAAGGCCTCGTGGCCCCGGAGGAGGGTGTATAGAACCCGGTCCACCTCCTTTTCGGGGAAGAGGTAGTTGACGTCGTCCAAGGCCACCACCAGGACCCGGTTATCCTTGGCCAGCGTCTTCGCTATCCTCTCCAGGACCCTCTTGAAGGATACGCCGCTCGCCGGGGGGGAGTGGCCGAGGAGCTTGCTGTAGATCCGCAGGAATATGGCATGCCTCGTATGGTCCATCTGGCAGTTGACGTGGACGGGGACCACCTTCGAGGAGTGGGCCTCCATCTCGGAAAAGAGCTTGAAGATCGCCGTCGTCTTCCCCGTCCCCGGGGGGCCGAGGCAGAGGGCGCTGACGGGGCGCCCCCCCTGGAGGGCGGGCCTGACGCAGAACTTGAGGGCCTCCATCTGCGACTCGCGGTGAGCGAAGTGCTCCGGCATGTGGTCGAACTCCAGGACCTCCCGGTCCTTGAAGATCGTCTCGTCCCAGAGGAGGATCTCCCGTTTCGTATCTCAAGCCCCCAGAGGCTGATCTCAACAGACAAAATGTTAGTTGGATCGGTCAGAAATAAATAGGGTTCCCTGGTCCGAACCCCCAAGGGGTTCGGACCGCTTCATTGCCCCTCAATCGGCCAAAAGCCGTTCGATCTCCCGCCTCAGGGCGGCGCTGATGAGGGCTCCGTCGGCCTTCCCCCGAAGCTCCTTCATGACGAGGCCCATCAGGGGTCCCAGGGCCGCCTCGCCCCTCTCCCGGACGAACTCTTCCCGGCCGGCGACGATGGCGGCGACGACCGCCTCCACATCCCCTTCGCCGACGCCCGATAGGCCGGTGGCTGACGCCGCCTCCGAGGCGGAGAGGCCGGGGTTCATCGCCATCGCCTCCAGAAGCTTCGGGATCCCCTCCTTGGCGACCCTCCTCCCCGCGACGAGGGCGAGGGCCTCTTTGAGCCTGGACTCCGGCAGCCTCGATACGGGGACCCCGACCCCCTCCAGCTCCCTCGGTATCATCTCCAGGGTTCTCACCACCAGAGCCGGGGGGAGGGATAGATCCCGGACCGCCTCCTCGAAGAGGCGGTTGTACGGCGATTGGGCCATAAGGGTCGCAAACTCGCGGTTTAAGCCGTACTCTCCTTCGTATCTCGCCGCCCTCTCGTCGAAGAGCTCGGGGAGGAGAAGGGACGCCACATCTTCGGGGGATACCACCACCGGGGGGACGTCCGTCTCCGGGTACATCCTGGCCGATCCGGGAAGGGGTCTCATGTACTCGCTCGTCCCCTCGGGGAGGGCCCGCCTCGTCTCCTCGGGGACCCCCACCAGGGCCTCCGCCGCCCTCTCCAGGACCGCCTTCATCGCCGCCTCCGCCCGGTCCAGGGGTGCGGCCACCATCGCGAAGCCGTCCCCCTCCCCGGCTCCGAGCTCGGAGCGGACCGCCTCCACCTCCTTCGTGGTGATCCCGTAGGCTGGAAGCTCATCGGAGTGGAAGATCCCGCCGACCCCCGCCCTCTTCGCCCGGTCCGATAGCTCCGAGCCGAGCCTCCGGCCGGGCTGGATCTCCGCCCCGATGAGGTCGGCGAAGCCAGCCAGCTTCACCGCCAGGACGGCCCCCCCCTTCCGGAGGGCACTCCGGATCACCTTCGACTCGGTGGGCCCGAATATCCCGGTGACGTCCGCGACCCGGTCGCTGACCATCGCCCCCCGCCGGAGGAGCTCGTCCCTTATCTCCAGGAGGAGGTGCTGCCTCTCCGCCTCCACCGCCACGATAGTCTCGATCAGGTTCAGGTCCTGGACCCCCTTGATCTCCACCCGGGCCCCGCCCCGGATGGAGACGTTGACGTCCTGGCGGATCGTCCCCAGCCCCCTCTTCACCCTCCCCGTCGACCGGAGGATCATCCCGAGCCGGCCGGCGACCTCCCGGGCGTGGGCGGGGGAGACGATGTCGGGGGAGGTGCAGATCTCGACGAGGGGTATCCCCAGCCGGTCGAGGGAGTAGACTACCTCGTCGCCCCGGTCCTCGACGATCCGGGCCGCCTCCTCCTCGAGGCAGATCGTCTCCATCCCTACCCTCCCGCAGGAGGTATCGATCGAGCCGTGAGAGGCGAGGTAGGCGGTCCTCTGGAAGCCCGAGGTGTTGGAGCCGTCGATGACGATCTTCCTCATGGTATGGACCTCGTCCGCGATCTTCATCGAGAGGAGCCTCGATACGATGAGCCCTATCTCCAGGGCCTCAGGGTTCAGCTCCCCTGGGGGCTCCTCGTCCGCCTCCACAAGGCAGGTAGAATCGTAAGATTTGTAGATGAACTTCCGGGTGACCAGAACCTCCTCCAGGGCGGCCCTGTCGATCTCGCCCAGCTCGCTTCGCGCCGGTCGCAGGTACCTGAAGAACTGATGGTCCGACTCCTCCACCTCTCGGATCCTGGTGGGACAGCCGCAGAAGAGCTTGGCCGCGGTATCGAGCTGCTGGTGGATCTCGATGCCGCAGACCAGACCCAGGGAGGCGTAGTCTAAGCTTCCAGGCATAGATGGACGACCCTACCTCCAGGGTTATATAATTTCAGTCGGTCCCCGGGGCCCGGGGGGGCCTCACCCTCTTGACCGCCTCCCGGATGTCCTCGGCCTTCACCGTCTTCCTCTTGGCGTGGTTCGCCCATTCGACGGCCTCCTCGGCCACCTCCATCCCGTAGCTCTCCAGAACCTCTGCCAGGGCGTCCCTCGCCCCCTCGCTGACCCGTTTTGCTCCGGCCTCGCGGATGAGTCTGCTGACCGGTGCCACTGGAAGTATCGGCATTTTTGATCCTCTCCTCCGATCGAATGCGGCCCTTACAGTCAGAAAAAGGATTAAAACCCGTTCTTCTCCGACCAAAGAGCCTATTAGATACCAGGTTGTCCATCAGGTCTCTATATATAATTTTCGTAAACTCAGAGGCAATATTATACCGATAAATCAAAGAAAAATGAATTTATAAGCATATTCGGCCAAAATCCCCATGACGACGCCTTATTTTTCGTTCCGAGAGCGCCCCGACGGGGACGGAGCGGAACGGTCTCGGCCGAGCCGATTTTTCATTCCGGCCCCCCCTTCAATCGCCGATCCCCTTCCGCCGGTCCAGAGACGAAAAAGGTTATTTAGGTTTCTGGCTGTGATGGTGGTTGAGATGGGGTGGCGGAATATATGGACCATAAGATGGAGAGGGCCGTCGTCTATGACGGCCCCGAGGATACCTACGGCCCCTGCGGATGCGGCATGGACATGGCGATACTCCCGGTCCTCCTCCCGAAGATCTGGTTTGAGGACGAGTTTCCGATCGTCGCCGAAGACCACGAGTTCTGCCGGGGTCTGGACTGCAGGAGGGTGATGGGGCTCAGCTGCAACAACATCTTCGAGCACGAGATGGGGGGGGTGACCTACCTCGCCAACTTCTCCTGCTGCCGAGAGTGCGCCGACCGGGCCGTCGACGAGGGTTACGCCGTCCGGGCGGAGAAGGGTTACCCGATGGTGTTGAGATGAGCCGGCTGAAGGCCCTGGTTTCGGAGAAGGAGGGATGCATCTGAAGTACGTCGTATACACCACCGCCGACTGTCCCCGGTGCGAGCAGGTCAAGAGGGTCCTCGCTGGCTGGGGGGCCGAGTTCGATACGGTGGATATGGCCACCGCTGAGGCCCTGACGGAGCTGCGGGTCAACGGGGTCTTCACCCTCAGCGCCCCCGTCCTCATGGCGGGGGAGGAGTTCTACACCGTGGAGGAGCTCTTCGATGGCGATGCCATCAGGGACCTGGAGGCTATGGGCCTCCGGGGATGACCGGCCCCGTTTGGCCCATTTTATCTGATCCTCACCATCCCGCCCTTCTCCCTCAGAACTCCATCCCCCGGACCCTGTTTATATCGAAGATCGCAGTCTTGGCGACGTGCATCACCGCGAAGGTCCCGGCCTGGATCGGGTCGGTGACCACCAGGTCTGCGCGACGGGGCACAGAGCCCGCCATCTTGAGGGCGATCACCGGGATCCCCTCCTCCTGGAGCCTCTGGACCTCGTCGGAGATCCTGCCGCCCATGAGGGCTCCCGCCAGGACCAGGACCGAGGCCCTGTGGAGCCTGCCGACGGCGTTGACGGCGTCGGCTATGGGATCTTCTCCCACCAGGGGGATCGTATCGACGCTGATCCTCTCCCCCCGGAGGTTGTGCCGGTCCGCCTCGTTGACGGCCCCGACCGCCGCCTGGGCGACCTGGGCTCCGCCCCCTATGATGATCACCCTCGAGCCGTAGATCTCGTCGAAGGACTGATGGACGGTGACCTCCATCACCGAGGGGAGGGCCTCCAGGTCCTCCACCATCCCCGCAGCCAGCTGGTCGATCTCCATGTATACGGTGGCCTTCCCCCTATGGACGCCCCGCTCCAGGACGAACTGTTGGGTGTACTCGATGTTCCCGCCGAGGCTGGCGACGACCCCGGCTATGTCCCTCAGCACCCCGGGCCTGTTCTCGCAGATCAAGTTCAATGCAGTGCTCATGATCACCTCGCAGATGAAGCCGCTCCGGCGAATCCCTTCGCCATCCTCCCCCATTACTCAACTGGTAAACTTTAATATGACGAGTGAGTACTCGTCCTCTGATGGAGTTTTGTCCCGATTGTAAGAGCATAATGGTCCCGTCAGAGGGGGTCCTGATCTGCCGGAGGTGCGGCAAGAGGCTGGAGATGAAGAGGAGCGAGAGCCTCGTCAGCAGGACCGAGCAGAGAGGGCGGACCATGACGGTGATCGAGGATTCCGAGGGGGCGGGCCTTCCCACCACCAAGTACAAGTGTCCTGAGTGCGGCAACGACACCGCCTACTGGTGGCTCCGGCAGCTCCGGTCCGCCGACGAGAGCGAGGTCCGCTTCTTCAGATGCACAAAGTGCAATTTCACCTGGAGAGAGTACGACTGAGGGGATAATCTATATTTAAGATAAAATTGTTCTCTCCGAAGGAGGGGCTACGAGGATGTTCAAGGCAGTGATAAGCGCAGAAACCCTGCGGGATGCTGTGGAGGCGGTTTCGTCTCTTGTCGACGAGGTGAAGTTCACCCTGTCAGAGAACGGCGTTGAGCTGAAGGCTGTGGACCCCGCCAACGTGGCCATGGTCTCCTTCCGGCTCAACTCCGAGGCCTTCGAGTACTTCAAGGCGACCCCCGGCGAGATCGGCGTCGACCTGGTGAGGCTCGCCGACGTCCTCTCCATGGCCGACCGGGGCGAGAACGTCACCCTCGAGCTGGACGAGGAGAACCACAAGCTAAAGATAGGGGTGAACTCCCTCTCGTACACCTTGAGCCTCATCGACCCGAGCGCCATAAGAAAAGAGCCCCGGGTGCCGGAGCTGGACCTCCCAGCCCACGTCATCCTTCCCGGAGCCCACCTCCGGAAGGCGGTCAGGGCCGCCGAGAAGGTCTCCGACCACGTAGTTTTGGGCGTCACCGACGACCCCGAGGACCAGTTCTACATGGAGGCGAAGGGGGATATCGACTCCCTCAAGCTGAAGATGCCGGGGGCGGAGCTCTTGGGGCTGAAGCCAGGAAAAGCGAGGTCTCTCTTCTCTTTGGACTACCTCGCCGACATGAGCAAGGCTATCGGCAAGGCCCAGGAGGTGAAGCTGGAGATGGGGGTCGACTACCCCCTGAGGATCAGCTTCAAGCTCGGCCAGGGCGTCGAGATCAACTACCTCCTCGCACCGAGAATAGAGCAGGAATGAGCCTCGCCGACTACCCCTTCTCCCGAGAGGCGGCGGCCCGGGTGAAGGAGGCGGGCTACTCCCTGGAGGGGATCCTGGCGGAGCCGAACCGGGAGCCCAGGCTCTCCCGCCTCGTGAGGAGGAGGGCGAAAGAGAGGGTCTTGGGGGCGGTGAGGGGGGAGATCCCCGAGGAGAGGACCCACCCCCTGGCGGAGCTTCTATCCTACCCCCTGGCTAGGGTTATGGTCTCCTGCCTCGACGACGACCTCCTGGCGAGGAGGTACGCCCTCGCCGAGGCGAAGCTCGCAAGCCGGAAGATGGCCCGGGAGGATCTCCCCGGCCTGATCCTCCTCGCCCGGGACCTGGAGGTCGATCCCCGGACCGATCAGGAAGGCCTCCGCGTCCCCTTCTCCGACTACCTTAAGGCGGCAGCTAGGATGAAGAGCCCCGGCTGGAAGCTCGTCAACCGCTCCCTGGAGGCTGGCTGGGTTGCCGTCACCGGCTCCGAGCTAGCCCGCCTCCTGGAGGAGAGGGCCAGGGACCGGGTCGCGAGGGGGCTCCCCCTTAAGGTATCCCCGGATGTATGCGAGAAGCTCCGGCCGGACCTCGCCGAGGTGGTGGAGGAGCTCCGGGAGAGGAGGGCGGAGGAGAGGGTCGACCTGGGGGAGGTGACGGAGGGGGCCTTCCCCCCTTGCATCCGCGGCTTCCTCGCCGCGGTGGCGAATGGTGCAAACCTCGCCCACACCGCCCGGTTCGCCCTGACGACCTTCCTCCTCGCCGTGGGGATGAACGTGGACGAGGTGGTCGGGGTCTTCGGCAGAAGCCCCGACTTCGACGAGGAGAAGACCCGCTACCAGGTCGAGCACATCGCGGGGAAGGGCGGGACTGCTTACAAGCCCCCCTCCTGCGCCACCATGGCCACCTACGGCAACTGCCCCGGGATGGACGGCCTCTGCCGGTGGGTGAGCCACCCCTTGAGCTACTACGAGAAGAAGGTGAAGCGGGACAGGGGCGGATGAATGGAGTTTCGGCTGATGAGGCCCGGCGAGGAGAGGGCGGTATCCGAACTCGCCCTCCGGGTCTATGACGGCTTCGTCGCGGACCAGCTATCCCCCCAGGCTCGGCGAGAGTTTCAAAGCTACTCCGACCCCCTCCTCCTCCGATTCCGGTCCCGGTGGAACCATCTCGTCCTCCTGGCCGTCGCCGAAGACGCCATCGCGGGGATGATCGAGGTGAGGGACGACGGCCACGTCGCCCTCTTCTTCGTGGAGGGCGAGCACCAGGGCGAAGGGGTCGGAGGCGAGCTTCTGAGGAGGAGCCTTTCGATCTCTAGGAGGAGAAGGCCGGACCTCACCAAGGCCACCGTCAACTCCTCGCCGAAGGCCGTCGCGATCTATGAGAGGCTCGGGTTTCGGAAGTCGGGGGATGAGGTAGCTACAGGCCACTGCCGTCTTATCCCTATGGTCCTCTACCTTGGGGTATTGAGGGGGGATAGAGATCCACCCCTCAGTCCTCCTTCAGACTCGGGAAGAGCTCTTCGGGGACGGGAATCTTCTCTTCATCCCCGCCGGGGACCTCTTCGAGGGTGAGGGTCCACTGGGTGTATATCACCTGGCCATCCTTGATCTCCGTCTCGAAGGGGAGGGGGTTCTCGGTCCGATAGAACTCCGGCTCCAAGAACGCGGCCAGCTCGCCGTCCCAGACCTCCCCGACGGTGAAGTAAAAGTCGTAGACCCCGTCCTCGATACCCTGGACCTCGAAGGATTCGCCCTCCCGGACATAGACGGCAAAGGTTGGAGTATCATTTGCATCGATGAGGATGGCGACAGCGTCCCTGGTTTCGTTATCATTCAACGGGTTGTTGTTCTCCACCACGAGAACGCCGTGGCCGTCCCTCTCCGAGTCCTTGATGAAGGTGCCCGTCTCGGTCCTCTCGCCGTCCTGGCCCAGGGCGGGAAGGGTGGCAGCCAAGACCAAGACCGCGATGCATAAGCAAGCTGAAGCCTGATACAATTTTCCCATATCGAGATCCCTGCCTGGAAAAAGTCCATTCCAGGCTTTGATCATAGTTTCTGATATTTATTATTTATTCAGTTCTTGGGGCAGGGCCGCCAAAGCTCTCCCTCCCCCAATGCCTCGAGGAAGGCCCGAACTGCCTCTCTTCCCATCCTCTCCGGCCGGACCAGGAAGAGGATCTCGTCCTCCGCCACCTTCCTCGCGGCGAGCCCCTCCTCCTCCGCCGCCTCCCGGACGGCGAGGCCGAGGTCTGCGCGACCGGCTTTGACAGCGGCTGCGACGGCGGCGTGGGTCCGGGCAGTGCCGACGAGCTTCGCCTTTTCTGAGCCCGACTCCGCCAGGACCCGGCCCAAGATCCGGCTCATCTCCGAATCCCTGGACCAGCCGACGACCTTGGAATCCTCGGCCCCGGCGAGGTCGAGGATCTCCGGATCTTTTGCCATCATCACCAGCTCCCGGCTATAGCCGCCGACGGGCTCAAGGACCGACTCATCCCAGCCGGGCTCCTGCCCCACCGATCTCGATACGACGGCTACTTCAGCGACGCCATCCTCCGCCGAGATGGCTCCGCGGCGGCTCCCGGTGGGGACGAACCTGACCGGGAAGGGGAGGGCGGCGAGGATAGTTTCGAGCCGGGGGCAGTCCTCCCCCTCCAGGAGGAGGGAGGCCTTCTGGACGTCGCCGAATAGATGGACCGTCACCTCCTCCCCCCGGTCGAGGAGCTCGACGGAGCTCGGGATGTCGACGACCCCGTCGGCGGCGGCGAGGGTGGTGATGGAGCCGCTCCCCTTGTCGACCGGGTACACCCAATCCCCGACGACCGCCACCGCCAGCATCTGACGCCGGCCTTCGGACCGGACGGGCCTTGCGAGCCTGCCGGCCGCCGAAGGCGCGAGGTGCTCCGTCCCCACCGCCCTCCGGATGGCCGGGGCCGCCAGGAGGCCGAAGACGGTGAGGGCGCTGGTCGGGTATCCGGGAAGGCCGATGAAGGGCTTTCCTCCGACGGACCCGAAGAGGGTCGGCTTTCCGGGCTTGAGGTTGATCCCGTGAAATACCACCTCCCCGAACTCCTCGACTACCCTGTAGACCATGTCGCCGATCCCCGCGGATGTGCTGCCGGAGACGAGGACGAGATCGGACTCTTCGGCCATCGCGAGGAGCCCCTCGGCCATGGAGTCGGGATCGTCGGGGAGGATCCCATATATCCGGGGCGTCCCGCCGCAATCTTCCACGGCCGCTGCTATCGAGTAAGAGTTTATGTCGTAGATCTGGCCCAGCGAAAGCTCCGAGCCGAAGCCGGGAGGGACGAGCTCGTTTCCGGATGAGGCGACCCCCACCGTCAGAGATCGGACCCTCACGTCCCTCCGCCCCACCGCCGCCAAGAGGCCGATCTCCCGGGCCGAGAGCCTCCTTCCGGGGAGGAGGACCGTCTCGCCCATGGCGACGTCTCCCCCCGCCCGGTGGGTGTTCTCCCCGAAGTGGACCGGCCTCCTTATGAGGAGAGATGAGCCGTCGACCTCGGAGTGCTCTACCATGACGACGGCGTCCGACCCTCCGGGCATCATCGAGCCGGTGGAGACCTCCACCGCCTCCCCCTCGCCGACGACCACCTCCGGCTCCCGTCCCATGGGGACCCGGCCGACTAGGGCGAAGGCGATGGGCCGGTCCTCCCTCGCCGCCACCGTCTCGGCGGACCTGAGGGCGTAGCCGTCCATGGCAGCCCGGTGAAAGCCCGGGACGTCGATCCCCGAAGCCACCCTCTCGGCCAGGACCCGGCCGAGGGCCCTCTCCAGGGGGACGGCCTCCGCTCCCGCCTCCGGCACGGCGGCGAGGACGATCTCTATCGCCTCGTCGAGGGAGAGGAGGGAATGAAACTCCTTCTGCATGACCGTCGATCTTTTGGCAGCCGATATAAAATTTGGCCGGGATCTCAGATCCTGGCGGCCCGGAGCCTCAGAAGGTGATCTGCGAGGACCAGGGCGACCATCGCCTCCGCGACGGGGACGATCCTGGGGGGGATCACGGGATCGTGCCGTCCCTTGATCTCGATCTCGACCGCCTCGCCTCTTGATAAGTCCACCGTCCTCTGGGGTCTGGAAATCGATGGCGTCGGCTTGACGGCGATCCTGCAGACTATCGGCGCCCCCGTAGAGATCCCGCCGAGGATCCCGCCGGCGTTGTTAGTCTCAAACCTCGGTCCCTCCGGCCCGGGGAGGATGGGGTCGTTCATATCGCTTCCGCGCATCCGGGCCGCCTCGACCCCCGCCCCGATCTCGACGGCCTTGACCGCCCCGATCCCCATGAGGGCGCGGGCGAGGTCTCCGTCGAGCTTATCGAAGACCGGCTCCCCCAGCCCCGGGGGAACGCCGACGGCGACGATCTCGGCGATCCCCCCGAGGCTGTCGCCCGCCTCGCGGGCCGCCTCGATGGCCCGGACCATCTTCGCTGCGGCGATCTGATCAGGGCAGCGGACGGGGTTCTTCTCCGCCCCCTCCCTCAGGGCCGATAGATCGAGGCCCTCGAGAAGGTCGGCCCGGACCCCCCCGAGCTCCAGGACGTAGCCGGCGACCAGAATCCCCCTCTCGGCCAGGAGCCTCTTCGCGACGGCTCCGGCGGCAACCCGCCCCACCGTCTCCCTCGCCGAGGCCCGCCCCCCGCCCCGGTGGTCCCGGACCCCGTAACGCGCAAGGTACGTCAAATCGGCGTGGCCGGGCCTCGGCCGGTCTCGCAGGGCGTCGTAGGCGCTCGATTTCGCGTCCCTGTTCCAGACGAGCATCGAGATGGGAGTTCCCGTCGTAACCCCATCGAAGGTGCCGCTCAGAATCTCGACTCGATCCTCCTCCTTCCGCTGGGTCGAGATGGAGCTCTGCCCCGGCCTCCTCCGGTCCAGCTCTCCCTGGACGACTTCCTCGGAGAGGGCGAGCCCGGCGGGGCAGCCGTCGACGACGACCCCAACCCCGCTGCCATGGCTCTCGCCCCAGGTGGTGATCCTGAAGACGGTGCCGAAAGAGTTCCCTGCCATGCCGATACCCTCCGACCCGAAGGGATATCCATCTTTGGTTCCGGTGATGGGGCCGGCAGGCCCGCTCCGCCGGGTTCTGGCGGGGGCCCATCGAAGGGCTTATGACCATTGACCAGAGGGTAAGTCCGGATCAGTCAGGGGTGGTTATGAGGCGGATGGACCTGAAGAGGCGGGACCTCCTGCGGGTCGTCGTCGTCGGCGGCGGCATCGGCGGAGCGGAGCTCCTGAGGAACGCCGCCACCAAGGAGGGGCTGGAGCTGGTCCTCGTCGAGCCGAAGGATAGGATCGAGTGCCAGGCCCTCTACCCCGACTACCTCGGCGGCGAGATCGGGGTCGAGGAGATGACCGCCCCCCTCGACCCCTTCTGCAGGAGGATGGGGGCCGCCCACCTCAGGGACCGGGCCCTCCGGGTCGACTTCGCCGACAGGAGGGTGACCTGCGAGAAGAACGACCTCGACTACGACATCCTGGTCCTCGTCCCCGGGGCGGTCCAGAACTACTTCGGGGTCGAAGGGGCGGAGAAGGCCTTCACCATCAACACCCTGGAGGAGACGGTGAGGGCGAGGAGGTTCATCGAGAGGGCCCGCCCGGAGAGGATCGCCGTGATCGGGTCGGGGCCCACCGGGGTAGAGACGGTCTGCTTCCTGGCGGCCCGGCCCGGCTCCAAGATCTCCATCGTCGAGATGATGGACCGGCTCCTCCCCACCCTCTCGAAGAACAGCTCGATCCTGATGGAGAAGATCCTCTCGGGGAAGGGGGTGGAGGTGCTGACGGGAAAGAGGGTCTCCTCGATCCGGGAGGGGGGCGTCGCCTTCGCCGACGGCACCTCCCTGGACTGCGAGATGACTATCTGGACCGCCGGAATCCGGCCCGCCCCCCTGATCGAGGGGCTCGACCTGCCGAAGAAGAAAGGATGGCTCCTCACCGACCAGTACCTCCGGGTCCAGGGGCGAGAGGACGTCTTCGCCTTCGGAGACGGCGCCTGGATCGAGATCGACGGCAAGCTCGCCACCAAGACGGGTATGGAGGCGGAGATCCAGGCGAAGCACACCGCGAGAAACCTGGCTCGGCTCGCGAGGGGGGCGCCCCTCAAGCCCTACTCGGTCAGGGCGTCCACCGATAGCCCCGTCGCCCTCATCTCGACGGGGTGCGGCTGCGCCGTCGGTATATACGGAGACCTCTGCGTCCCCATCCCCAAGAGGATCATCTACACCTTCAAGAGCTGGATCGACAAGTCCTTCGTCAAACGGTTCAAGTGAGAGGCCGGTCCGGGGGCGGCAACGTCCCAGCGGGCTTGAAGGATGAAAACCCCGGCCCCAGGGGGGGGGCGGAGAGAAAAGATGAGAGGATGAGGGGGCGGAAGGCCGCGCCCCGCTCCGGGCGGGGAACGGTCCCTCGCAAAGACCCCTCACCGGGCCGCCTTGGCGACCCTCTCGACGCTGTCTTTCCTGTTCATGGCGAAGGACCGGACGTCGCCCTTCGAGGCGGCGATGATCTCGTCGGCGAGGCAGCTGGCCGCCGACCGCTTGGACTTGAAGGCCGACCTCTGGGCTCCGGTGGCGATGAAGTTCAGGGCGACGTCGACCCTCCGCTGGGGGGCGGTGTCGACGGCCTTGGGGACGGTGATGCCTCCGTACTTGAGACGGACCACCTCTTCGCGGGGGCCGGCGTTGGAGATCGCCTTCGCCAAGACCGAGAGGGGGTTCTCCTTCGTCCTCTGGTGGACTATGTCTAAGGCCTCTTCTACGATCTTGTAGGTCTTCATCTTCTTGCCGGTGTTGTCCTCACCCTGCATCATCTTGTTGATGAGCCGTTCGACGATGTGCTGCTCGGACTTCTTGAACTGCTGCCTGGCGTGCCTCCCGCCCGAATGCATGACGACCGTCGGGCGGAGGTTAAAATAGCGCTTTATGCTCAGGTCCCCCACCTCGATCTCCTCGGGGTCCCATTTGTTGAAGATCTTCACGTTCACGGTATCACCTTACGGGCTTCTCCTTCCGTCCCGAGACCATCTCGTTCAAGGCCACGTTGTTGACGGCGACGACCTGGAACCGGACTCCGGGGATATCCCCCTTCGCCCCGCCCATCCTGCCGCCGATCCTCTCCACTACGACCTCGTCGTGCTCGTCGATGAACCCGATGGCACCGTCCCCCGGACAGAAGGCGGTGACCTGTCTACCGTTCTTGATAAGCTGTATGCGGACGCACTTCCTGATCGCGGAGTTCGGCTGTTTGGCCTCGACGCCGACCTTCTCCAGGACTATGCCTCGGGCTCGCGGCGCGCCACCCAGGGGGTCTGCCTTGACGTTCAGCTTCAGTGCCCTCCGGCTGTAGTTCATATCACTCCACCGGAAGCTCTTGCGGTCGCTCTCCAGTTTCCTGGCCGCGTACATTCCCTTTCCCATTATTTCACCTAGTTGAATGCTATGTCCATCGCCAACCGTTGGCCAAATCCGACCTCAGTCGAGCGTCGGCTAATTTTTTACTGGATGATGATGTCATCAACGCCGTGATGCCTCGAAGAGAGCATCTTGGCCTTTAATATGTTGCGGCCATCCCGGCCTATGGCGATGCCCTTGTCCCTATTTGCTACTTCTACATAAGCCAATCGCTTATTGTTTTTCGAGACGATCGTCACGTTCTTGATCGAGGCGGGCTGGAAGACGTTCTCCAGGAACTCCTTGACGTCGTCGCTGTGCTCCACGATCTCGATCTGCTTTCCTATCGACTTCTTGACCCGGTTGATGTTGCTGCCCTTCCTCCCGATGGCAGCCCCCATGTCACCCTTCTTGATGACGAATATAATCCGGTCGTTCTCATCGTCGATGATGCAGTCTCTCGCGACGCCGCCGGTCAAGCTTTCGAAGAGGGCGATATACCTGATCCCTTCGGTGGTAAGCTTGAACTCACTCATCCTCGTTACCCCTGATCTCCCTCAGAAGCGCCATGATCTCCGATTCGCCGGGCTCTATCACCGCCAGAGCCGCGACTGAGAAGGGTTTTCCGCAGGCAGAGCCGAGATCCTTCCCCCGGCCCGAATAGCTGTATACGGGGACCTCTGCCCTCTTCAGCTCGGCAGCCACCTCTTCCGGACAGTCGACGGCGCTGATGATGAGCTTAGCCTGCCCCTTGGCCCCGGCTTCCAGGGCGAGATTTGAGCCGAGAACAACTTTGCCGGTTCTTATCGAACTTCTGAGCGCTCTATCAATGTTTATCATCCTTTTACCTCACCGTTTTGCGACCAACTGAACGTCGCCCGTTCCCAGCTGGATCGGCTGGCCTACAATGACGTTCTCAGTCACTCCCCTGAGATCGTCCACGTCTCCCCGGACCGCGGCGTCGAGGATGTGGTTGACGGTCACCTCGAAGGCGGCCCGCGCGAGGACGCTCGCCTTCTCCCCCGAGACGCCGTGGCGTCCTATCTGCTTCACCTCGCCGTCGCAGGTCATGATGTCGGCCACCAGCATGATGTGCCTCACGTCGACGGAGAGGCCCTGTTCTCTCAAAGTGTCGGTGGCCTCGTTTATTATGGCGTTCCGGGCCGCCTCAATTCCCAGGACATCCCCTATCTCGGTTATATTGTTTGTTTTCGTCCTGGTGGGGTCGACCCCCTTGAACTGGATGACGTCCTTGAGGGCCGAGCCCTCGGTGTAGAGGACGTACTCGTCCCCCTCCTTCCTGATGACGACCCTCTTTATCCCCTCGATCCCCTTGAGGGAGATCGTCTTGATCTTCTCCACGAGCTGGAGGAGGTCCCGGTAGGAGGGCTCCGGCGGCGTCATTATGATCTGGTTTCCGCGCTGATCCGCCGAGAGCTTCGTCCCCTCCGCGAGCCTCTCCGCCACCTCCGAGGCCGTGATCTTCCTCTGGAGGAGCGCCTCCTCGTTGAGGTCGATCACCACGTTCATCTCGGCGAGGTCGGTAGCTATCGACCCCAGGTGGAGGATGTTCGTCGACTCGATCGACCAAGCCACCTCCCGGGCGATGTCCCGGTCGAGGGCGTACTCCTTATCGAGGCGGATCGTCATGGTGGGGGTGCTGGGGATCTTCCGGGCGTCGACGATCTCGATCAGCCTCGGAAGGCCGAGGGTGACGTTGATCTCGGCGACCCCCGCATAGTGGAAGGTCCTCATAGTCATCTGGGTGCCGGGCTCGCCTATGGACTGGGCGGCCACCACCCCCACCGCCTCACAGGGCTCGACCTTGGACCGCTCGTAGTCGGCGAGCACCAGGTCTGCCACCTCACAGAACTCCTCCTCGGAGACCTCTATCCCCCGTAGCTCCCCCTCCAGGGCCCTCTTTATGCTCTGGGGGAGGGGCAGATCCTCGATCCTCTTCTGGATCTCCTTCTCCGGGAGGCTCACCTTCCCGCCCTCCCGAGGACCCGCTGGACGATCCGATGGACGTTCTCGGGGCTGGCGTAATCCCTCTTGGAGGCGTCTACCCCGTCCTCGCCGTAGCTGAACTGAACTATGATGCCCCTCGTCTCCTTCACCGTCCCATCGTACTGGACCTCCAGATCCTGGAGGGCATTGATCAGCCTCCTCTGGAGGTAGCCGCTCTGGGAGGTTCTTATCGCTGTATCGACGAGCCCCTCCCTACCGCCTATGGCGTGGAAGAAGAACTCGGTAGGGTTCAACCCCTCTTTGTAGCTCGACTGGACGAAGCCGTGGGCCTCGGCCCCCAGGTCCCCCCTCCGGAAGTGAGGGAGGGTCCTCCCCTCGTAGCCCCGGCGGATCCGCTCGCCCCGGACGGACTGCTGCCCGACGCAGGCCGCCATCTGGGTGAGGTTCAGCATCGACCCTCGGGCTCCGCTCACCGCCATCACCACGCCGCTGTTATCTATCCCCAGGTAACGGCCGGCGATGGAGCCGGCGTTGTCCCTGGCCTTGCCGAGGGTCTGCATGATCCTCATCTCCAGGGTCTCGTCGAGGGTCCTCCCGGGTAGGGGCTCCAGCTCTCCGGCCTTGTAGGCGTCGATCAGCTTCGTCACGTTCTCCCTCGCCGCGTTCAGGACGTCCTCGATCTGGTCTTCAGCATCTTTTGGGATGTCCTCGTCGTCTATCCCGAAGCTGAAGCCTGCCAGCATGATCCCCCGGATAGCCATCTGGGTCATGCCGTCGATGAAGCCCGCCCCCACCGTCGGACCGTACTCCTTGATCACCCTGTCGGTGATCTTCCCCTTGAAGGCCCCCACAGCCGCGGCGTCGATGGTGCCTGTCAATATCTTCCCGTCGCGGATGACGACGTAGGCGTCGTCGTCGCAGGCCTCCCTCTTGCAGGAGTCGCAGTTCTTGCAGAAGGACGCCTTGAACTCCAGGTTGAGACCCCTGGGGAGGATGAGGCTGAAGATCTGCTTTCCGGTCCAGTAAGGCTCCCCCGCCTCGTTCCATCCCACAGGCTCAGGGATCTCCAGGTGGTGGAGCTTCTTCAAGACCTCCATAACCTCGATGCGGCTGATCCTCCGATCGCCGTGGGTCAGGAGGAAGTTTCCTGTGACGTAATCGTGGATCCCTCCGATGATCGGCCCTCCGAACCGGGGAGAGAGGATATTCTCCTGGACCCGCATCAGGATCTCGGCCTCCGCCCTCGCCTCCTCGGTCTGGGGGACGTGGAGGTTCATCTCGTCCCCGTCGAAGTCAGCGTTGTAGGGAGGGCAGACCGCCGGGTTCAGCCTGAAGGTCTTGTGGGGCATGACGATGACCCGGTGGGACATGATCGACATCCGATGAAGGGATGGCTGCCGGTTGAAGAGGACTATGTCCCCGTCCATCAGCTGCCGGTCCACCTTCCAGCCGGGCTCGAGCTGATCTGCCACCTCTTCAGCATTTCTGTCGGTGACCTTGACCCTTCTGCCGTCGGCCCGGGTGACGTAGTTGACGCCGGGGTGCTTATCTGCGCCCCTCCGGACGAAGTCCCGCATCACCTCGATGTTCCTTCCGTTCACCACCAGGGGGACGGAGAGCTCCATGGCGATCTCCAGGGGGACCCCCACCTCGTTTATGCTGAGGTTCGGGTCCGGGGAGATGACGGTCCTCGCGCTGAAGTTCACCCTCTTGCCGGAGAGGCTCCCTCGGAACCTGCCCTCCTTCCCCTTCAGCCTCTGGGAGAGGGTCTTGAGGGGCCGGCCGCTCCGGTGGCGGGCGGGGGGGACCCCCGAGACGGTGTTGTCGAGGAAGGTGGTGATGTGGTACTGGAGGAGCTCCCAGAGGTCCTCGATGATGAGCTGGGGGGCCCCCGCCTCCCGGTTCTCCTGGAACCGCTGGTTGATCCTGATGATGTCGACGAGCTTGTGGGTGAGGTCGTCCTCGCTCCTCTGGCCGCTCTCGAGGGTGATTGAGGGCCTCATCGTCACCGGGGGCACCGGCAGGACGGTGAGGAGCATCCACTCGGGGCGGGCGGTGTCGGGGTTCATCCCCATAACCTTGATGTCCTCGTCGGGGATCTTCTCGAACCGGTCCCTTATATCAGAGGGGGTGAGCTTGTGCCCCTCCTCGACGTAGGCGAGGGGCCTCTCGAACTTGATCTCCTGCTGTGGAGCGCCGCAGTAGGGGCATACCTTGTGCTTCCTCGCCTCGGAGAAGACCTTGTTGACGACGTCGTCGGTGGTCTGGCCGAGCCTGACGAGGGTCTCGATCTGCTCGAGGTACATCCTCTTCTCGTTCTCCAGGAGCATCAGCCGAGAGCAGTCCCGGCAGATCGCCCGGAGGATCTTTCTTATCAATTTTGCGAACCCGACGTGGATGACGGGAGCTATGAGGTCGATGTGGCCGAAGTGGCCCGGACATTCACCAGGACGGCCGCCGCAGGACCTGCAACGGAGGCCCGGATCTATGACGCCGAGCCTGGGGTCCATCAGCCCCATCTCGATGGGGAAGCCGTCGTCGTCGTAGGTGTCTGCGGTTATTATCTTCACCACGCTCATCCTCCGAAACTCCTGGGGAGAGATGAGCCCGAAACTTATCTTGCCTATTCTCTTCGGGACGGTCATGTTCACACCTAAACTGCGTCCTCCAGAACCAGCCGAGGGGCGACGCCGAGAGATTTGATCTCGTCCAGCAGGAGCTTGAAGGCGTAGCTCATCTCCACGGGGTATATCTCGGTGTCCGAGCCGCAGACCGAGCAGTAGTCGACGTTCCTCCTCTTATCGTGGATGGCGATCATCCCACAGCGGCTGCAGACGAGCTCCGTCACCTTGTCGGACTCGTCGACGAGCCGCTCCTTGAGGGCGAGGGCCGCCCCGTGGGCGATGAGGACGTCGCGCTCCATCTCTCCGAACCGGAGCCCCCCCTCCCGGGCCCGACCCTCCGTCGGCTGCCGGGTGAGGACCTGGACGGGTCCCCTCGACCTTGCGTGCATCTTTCCGGCGACCATGTGGTAGAGCTTCTGGTAGAGGATCACTCCGACGAAGACGTCGGCCATGATCTGCTCCCCGTTGATCCCGTTGTACATCACCTCCCTCCCGGTGTGGGAGAAGCCGAACTTGGTGAGGGCGGCCCTCATGTCGGTCTCCTCCTCCCCCAGGAAGGCGGTGGCGTCTACGAACCTCCCCTCGAGGGATCCCATCTTGCCCCCGATCATCTCCAGGACGTGGCCGACGGTCATCCGCGAGGGGATGGCGTGGGGGTTGACGATCAGGTCGGGGACCTGGCCGGCCTCGGTGAAGGGCATGTCCGCCGGGGGGACGATCAGGCCGATCACCCCCTTCTGGCCGTGGCGCGACGCGAACTTGTCCCCCAGCTCCGGGACCCTCTGGTCCCTCGTCTTAACCTTGGCGAGCCGGTTTCCGTTCGAGGACTCGGTGAGGATGACCGTGTCCACCACCCCCTTCTCGTTCGACCTCATCGTCACGGAGGTCTCGCGCCTCTGCTGAGGGGTGATCCCAAACTCCGTCGGCTCCTCCAGGAACCGGGGCGGCGAAGTCTTCCCTATCAGGACGTCGTTGGGGGCGACGACGGCGTTGGGGTTGACGAGGCCGTCGTCATCCAGCTGCGAGTAGGCCTCCGTCCCCCGGGCGCCCCGGACCTCCATGTCGGGGATCTCGAACTTGTCCTCCTGGCCGCCGGGGTACTTCCGCTCCTCCGCCTCCGATACCCGGAAGAAGTGGCTCCGGCCTAGGCCCCGCTCGATGGAGCCGCGGTTGAGGATGAGGGCGTCCTCGATGTTGTACCCCTCGTAGACGAGGACGGCGACGACGAAGTTCTGGCCCGCGGGCCTCTCGTCGAAGCCGACGGCGTCGGCGGTCCTGGACCTGCAGAGGGCCCTCTGGGGGTAGTGGAGGTAGTGGCCCCGGGTATCCGGTCGTAGCTTAGTATTGGCCAGCGGCGTCCCCAGGCACTGCTTGATCATGCCCGCGCCCATGGTGTTTCGGGGGCTGGCGTTGTGCTCGGGGTAGGGGACGAGACCGGTGCAGATCCCCAGGACGAGGGAGGGGTCCACCTCCATGTGGGTGTGGTCGGGGGTTATCTCCATCTCCTCGATCGCCACCAGGGCGTTCTCCTCCTCCTCGGCGTCGAGGTACTCGACGAGCCCCTCTCTTACGAGATCGTCGAAGGTGATCTCGCCCCGCCGGACCTTCTCTACGTGCTCCTCGGTGACGAGGGCGGAGCCGCCCTCCACCACTATGAGGGGCCTCCGGGCTCGGCCGGAGTCGGTGTTGATCAGGATCTCGTTAGTCCTCGCGAAGTAAGATACGTTGATCTGGTTGCTGATCTTGCCGCCCCGCCGGAGCCGCCTCATCTCCTTGGCGAGGCTGATGGGGTCGGAATTGGTCCCCACGAACTCCCCGTTGACAAATACCCTCGCGCTACTCATACCGACCACCTACAGGAGCGACCTCCAGATCCAGAAGCATCCTCTTCACGTCCTCGTAATCCTCGACCCCCGTCGAGAGCTCTACCCCCTGGGCGAAGTTCTTGACGAGGCCGCAGTTCGGCCCCTCCGGGGTCTCGCTGGGACAGATCCGGCCCCACTGGGTGGGGTGGAGGTCCCTCGCCTCGAAGTGGGGCTGGGACCGGGAGAGGGGGGATATGACCCTCCGGAGGTGGCTTAAGCTTGCCATGTAGTCGGTCCGATCCAGGAGCTGGGATACCCCCGTCCTGCCGCCGACCCAGTTCCCCGTGGCCAGGGGATGGATCATCCTCTCGGTGAGGACGTCGGCCCTGACGGTGGTGATGACGTTCAGCTCCCGGTTCCTCATGCTCGCCCGCTCGAGCTGGTACTTGATGTCCCTCGTCAGCCGACTGAAAGCGACCCGGAAGAGGTCCTCCATCAGGTCCCCGGAGAGCTTCAGACGTTTATTGGCGTAGTGGTCCTTGTCGTCCTCGCCCCGCTTCCCCAGGGCGAGCTCGAAGCAGGCCTCCGCCATCCTCGCGAGGAAGAGCCCTTTAGCGTACCTGTCCCCCTCATCGACGCCGATGTGGGGTAGGAGGTACCGATCGAGGACGTAGGCCGCCCTCTTCTTCTGGTACTCCTTCGCCTGGCCGGCGGCGACCCGGCCTCCGATCTTCTCCAGGGCCTCCTCTTTGGTCGCCACCTCCGCCTCCTCCAGGTTCTCGAGCATGAACTTGATGATCTCGGGGTTCTCGGAGACGGCCTGGACGATCTCCATATCCGTCTCGAGGCCCAGGGCCCTCGCCAGGGTGACGAAGTTGAGCCTCCCGCTGACGGAGGGGAAGGAGACCTCCAGAATCGACCTTCGGCCTCGCTCGACGATCACCAGAGATCGATACCCCTGCCTCTGGGAGAAGACCTTCGCCACCTCGATGAAGTCGTCGTACCTCTGGTTGTACTCCACCAGGATCTTGTTGGGGGAGAGGTCCTCCAGGGTCATGATCACCCTCTCGGAACCGTTGACGACGAAGTATCCGCCGGGGTCGAGGGGGTCCTCGCCGAACTCGATCATCTCGTCGCGAGACAGCCCCGATAGGTTGCAGACCTGGGACATGATCATGATTGGCAGCATCCCGATCATCGCCTCCACCGGCTCCTTCTCCGTCTCCCCCTCGACGATCGTCATCTCCAGCCGGAGGGGGGATGCATAGGTGAGGTTTCGTAGGCGGGCGTCGTTGGGGTAGAGCCGCTCCACTGAGCCGTCGGCCTCGGTGACCGTGGGGTTCTCCACCCGGATCGAGCCGAGCTTGACGTAGGTCTCCTCGATGTTCGTCTCGATGATCCCCACCTCGTCGATCACCTTCTGGAGGCCCGAGTCGATGAAATCGTTGAAAGAGTTTATGTGATGGTGAACCAGCTTATCTTTGGTAAAATAGGCCTTGTATAGAACTTCTCTGTCCAGCAAACTTTAAAACACCCCTTAATCGATTACCAGCCTGTAAAAGACCGATTCCCCCGACGTGGGACTATTCCTCTTGATCTTCACCACGTCGCCCACCTTTCCTCCGATCTCCTTCACCACCGGATCGGTGGCGTGGATCTTCGGGAGCTGAGCAGAATCGACGCCATACGCCCTGAATACCTCCTCCGCCTCCTCGGGGGTGAGGAGGATGTGTTCCGGCACCAGATCGTGATCCTGCAGTGCGAACTTCTTCATACAGCCACTTCCCAGAATTATGCGATAAGCGGGCTCGAAGGGATTTGAACCCTCGACCACCTGGTATCTCCGTTCAAAAAACTTAAAAGCCAGACGCTCTGCCTAACTGAGCTACGAGCCCCCATGAGCAGATCAGCCCATACCACTGTTCAAGAGATGGTCATCCGGCATAAAACCTTTTCGCCTTCCGATCAGATCTCTCCGAGGACGATCGCCGCGATGTCGTCGCCGACCTCCGAGGTCGTGGCGCTCCCGCCCATGTCGTAGGTCCTGACCTTACCCCGCTTTATGTTCGTCTCGATCGCCCTCACCACGTCCTCGGCGGCCTCGCCTTCGCCCAAGTGCTCCAGGAGCATAGCCCCCGCCCAGATGGTGGCGATGGGGTTGACCTTGTTCTGCCCCTTGTACTTGGGGGCGGAGCCGTGGATCGGCTCGAACATGCTCGTCCCTTCGGGGTTGATGTTGGCCCCGGGGGCGAGGCCGAGGCCGCCCTGGATCATGGCGCCGAGGTCGGTGATGATGTCGCCGAACATGTTGGGGGCGACGACGACGTCGAACCACTCCGGATTCTTGACAAACCACATGGTGATGGCGTCGACGAAGTTGAAGTCGGTCGATACCTCCGGATACTCGGTCGCGAGGGCCTCGAACTCCTCCCTCCAGAAGCCGTAGATGTCGGAGAGGACGTTCGCCTTGTCGACGCTGGAGAGGTGCTTTCTCCGCGCCGTGGCGAGGTCGAAGGCGTACTTGATCACCCTCCGGGTCCCCTCCTTCGAGATCATCCCTATCTGGTAGGCGATCTCGTCGCTCTCGGAGTCCACGTCCAGGCCGAACTTGACCTGGTACAGGGTCCGGATCACCTCGAACTCGGCGCGGCTCCTCCCCGCCCGGGCCCGGCTTCCGATCCCGATGTAGAAGTCCTCGGTGTTCTCCCGGACGACGACAAAGTCGATATCTTTCGGCCCTTTATCCTTGAGGGGGGTCCAGACCCCCTCCAGAAGCTTGACGGGGCGGAGGTTGACGTACTGGTCGAAGTAGAACCGCATGGCTAGGAGGACCCCCTTCTCCAGCACCCCGGGCTTCACCCGAGGGTCGCCTATGGAGCCCAGATATATCGCCCGATACCGGGAGAGGTCTTTGAGGGTGTCCTCGCCGACGAGCTCTCCCGTCTCAAGATAATGGTCTGCTCCCAGGGAGAACGTCGTCCATTCTATCTCAAAACCGTGCTTTTCCGCCGCGGCCTCGGCTACCTTCTGCCCCTCAGCCACAATCTCGGGTCCTATCCCGTCGCCGGGAATGACGGGGACTTTGTACTTCAAGCAGACCTCACCATCCTTTTAGTATACTCTACGAGCCCCCCCGCCTCGACGATCTCCTGGAGGAAGGGAGGGAGGGGCGTCGTCGGATAATTCTCGCCGCGGGACCGGTTGAATATGACCCCGGCGTCGGCGTCGATCTCGATCTCGTCGCCGTCGCGGATCCGCTCCACGTCAGGGGAGATGAAGAGGGGTAAACCGATGTTGATGGCGTTTCGGAAGAATATCCGGGCGAAGGACCTGGCGACGACCGCCTTCACCCCCGCGCCTTTGAGGCCGAGGGGGGCGTGCTCCCGGGAGGAGCCGCAGCCGAAGTTTCTTCCCGCCACCACAAAGTCGCCGGGCTCCGCCCCCCCGGCGAACTCGGGACGGACCCCCTCGAAGACGTATCTAGCGAGCCCTTCTGGGTCGTTGATCACCAGGTAGCGACCGGGTATGATCGCGTCGGTGTCGACGTCATCCTTGAACTTCCAAGCCCTGCCTGCCAAAGCCATCCCCCAAACGTCTGTGGACTAGCAAAGAATGCCAATGCAGTATATTAAAGTGACCGTCCCCAGGGTACGACCGCACAATATTTAGCCCTGGGGAGGGGAGGGGATAGAGTTTGAATCTGATGGTGATCAGTTTGAAGGCGATCATGATATCCGGGCGCACCCTCGGCCAGGGTGCCACCTGTGAGGCGAAGATGTCCCCCGAGTTCTTCAGGGCCACATCCACCTGCTCCCTCGCCGACTCGGACTACGACGCCCTGGGAATACCCGAGGACGGGAACGTCCTGGTGAGGAACGGGTTCGGCGAGGTCGTCGTCTCGGCTAAGAGGGACGGGGGCCTCCCCCCGGGGCTCATCTTCATACCGATGGGCCCCTGGGCTAACGCCGTCGTGGGGCCGGAGACGGGCGGCTGCGGGACCCCCCTCTTCAAGGGAGTCGAGGTGGAGGTGGCGAGGACGGATCGGAGGGTGAAGGGCGTCCGGGAGCTCTTCGCCGACCTGGCGCCGGAGGGGCCGGCATGATCGTCGAGGACGTCCTCTGTCCCTTCTGCGGCTGCCTCTGCGACGACGTCAAGGTCGAGGTGGAGGAGGGAAAGATCGTCGGGGTGAAGAGGGCCTGCAGGCTCGGCTCGAGCAAGATCCTGGGGCACGAGAGGACGGCGGCCCCCATGGTCCGAGGGGACGGTGAGCTGGTGGAGACGACCTACGAGGAGGCGTACGACCGGGCCGCCCGGATCCTGAAGGAGGCGAAGAGGCCCCTCCTCTACGGCTGGTGCTCGACGGTCTGCGAGACCGCCAAGCTGGGGATCCTTCTCGCGGAGGAGGTGGGAGGGGTCGTCGACTCCACCGCCACCGTCTGCCACGGCCCCTCCATCATAGGGATCGAGGAGAAGGGGATGGCGGGGGCGACCCTCGGCCAGATTAAGAACCGGGCCGACCTGATCGTCTTCTGGGGCGCAAACCCCGCGGAGGCCCATCCCCGCCACACCGGCCGCTACTCCTCCAACGCTCGAGGGATGTTCACCCCCGAGGGGAGAGGGGGGAGGAAGGTGATAGTCGTCGACGTCCGGGAGACGAGGACGGCGAAGAACGCCGATAAGTTCATCCTCATAAGGCCCGGGACCGACTACGAGGTCCTCTCCGCCCTCCGGATGATCGTCAAAGGGAAGGGCGAGATCGTCCCGGAGACGGTGGCGGGGGTCGCCAAATCCGACCTGGAAGAGGCGGCGGCGATGATGATGGCCGCGAAGTTCGGGGTCGTCCTCATAGGCCTCGGCCTGACCCACAGCCGGGGCAGGTACAAGAACGTCGACAACGCCCTCTCCCTGGTGGCGGACCTCAACGGCTTCACCAAGTTCGTGGTGATGGCGATGAGGGGGCACTACAACGTCGCAGGCTTCGGCCAGGTCTGCGCCTGGTCGACGGGCTTTCCCATGGCCGTAGACCTCTCCCGGGGGGCTCCCTACTTCAACCCCGGGGAGACGGCGGCCTGCGACCTCCTGGCGAGGAAGGAGGCGGACGCCCTGATGGTCGTCGCCGCCGACCCCGCCTCAAACTTCCCGAGGGCGACGGTGGAGGCTATGGCGGAGATCCCGGTGATCCAGATCGACCCCTTCCCCAACCCCACGACCCTCCTAGCCGACGTGGTCATCCCCACGGCGGTCTGCGGGATCGAGGCGGAGGGGACCGCCTACCGGATGGACGGCTTATCCCTGCGGATGAAGAAGGTGGTGGACTCCCCCTATCCGACGGACGAGGAGGCGGTGCGGGAGATCCTCGATCGAGTGAGGAGGCTCGGCGATGATAATTGAGGGCGGGATCGTCTACGATCCAAGGAACGGGGTCCTCGGCGAGGAGATGGATATCTCCATCGAGGACGGCAGAGTCGTCGAAGAGTCCCGGGATGGCGACAAGATCGACGCCCGGGGTATGCTGGTGATGCCGGGGGGCCTCGACGCCCACGCCCACATCGCGGGGGCGAAGGTGAACACCGGGAGGATCATGCGCCCCGAGGACGGGAGGCGGGGGGCTGAGGCGAGGACGAAGCTCCTCCGGCCCCAGAGCGGATACACCGTCCCGAACTGCTACGCCATAGGCTACCGCTACGCTCGGCTCGGCTACACCACCGCCTTCGAGGCGGCGACCCCGATCCTGGAGGCGAGGCATACCCACGAGGAGCTGGAGGAGATCCCCATCGTCGACAAGGGGGCCCTCACCCTCTTCGGGAACAACTGGGAGGTGCTGGAGTGCGTCCGGGACGGCGACCTCGGGAAGCTCGCGGCCTTCGTCGCCTGGGGGCTCCGCGCCAGCCGCGGCTACGGGGTCAAGGTGGTCAACCCCGGCGGCGGCGAGGCCTGGGGCTTCGGCGGAAACGTCAAGGGGATCGACGATCCCGTCCCGAACTTCGGGGTCACCCCCCGGGAGATCATAAGGGGCCTCATGAGGGCGAACGAGGCCCTCGGCCTCCCCCACTCCGTCCACCTCCATACGAACAACCTGGGGAAGCCCGGAAACTACGAGACGACCCTCGAGACCCTCCGGGCCGTCGAGGATATCGCTGCCAGCCGGGACCGGCAGGTCCTCCACGTCACCCACATGCAGTTCTCCGCCTACGGCGGTACAGGTTGGAAAGACTTCGAGTCGAAGGCCCCCGAGATCGCCGGTTATTTCAATAGACACCAGCAGTTCACCATGGACATGGGCCAGCTGATCTTCGGGTCCGCCACCACCATGACCGCCGACGCCCCCCTGGAGTACGGGAACGCCCGCCTCCTCAAGGCGAAGTGGTCGAACCACGACATAGAGCTGGAGGAGTCGAGCGGGGTCGTCCCCCTCGTCTACGGGAGGAAGATGCCGATCAACGCCATCCAGTGGGCGATAGGCCTGGAGCTCGCCCTCCTGACGGAGGACCCCTGGCAGGTGATCATGACCACCGACCACCCCAACGGCGGGCCCTTTGTCAACTACCCGGAGGTGATAGCCCTCCTGATGAGCCGGGCGAAGAGGGAGGAGGAGCTTGCGAGCTTGCACGAGCTTGCGAGCTCGAGGTCGTCCCTCCCCTCCATAGAGAGGGAGATGGGCTGGGAGGATATCGCCATCGTCACCAGGGCCGGCCCCGCCAGGATCCTGGGGCTCCCCGAGAAGGGGCACCTGGGCTTCGGGGCGGATGGGGACGTCTCGATCTACGACATCGACCCGAAAAAGTTAGACCCCTCGAAGGATCACGAAAGGGTGAAGGCGGCCCTCTCGAGGGCGAAGTACACCATCAAGGGAGGCGAGGTCGTCGTCCGGGACGGGGAGATCGTCGCCGTCCCCCAGGGGAGGACCTACTGGGTCGACGCCTCGGTTCCGGAGGACGAGGCTGCCAAGGTCAGGGCAGACCTCGTCGATAAGTTCACCAGGTACTACAGCGTCCAGCTCTCCAACTACATGGTCCAGGACGCCTACGTCACCCGGCCGAGGGTCGTCAGGGCGGGGGTGGTCTAGATGAGGGAGATCAGGATAAAGCCGCGGCGGAGGTTTCTGGTCCCTGTAGAGGCGGAGGGGATCAGCCCCGACGTCCTCGCGCCGTTGACCCTCGAAGATATCGAGAGGCTGGAGGTCTGGGAGGGGAACCGGCGGTCGAGGCTATCCGACCTCTTCGCCATCGAGGGGGACGACGGCCCCGGGGAGGCGGAGGATGCTTATCTCCTCCTCCGCGGGGACTTCTCCCGGGTGAAGCGAATCGGGGAGAAGATGACCTGCGGCATGATTGAGGTCGATGGAGACCTGGGGATGCACGCCGGAAACGGCATGGCCGGCGGCGAGATCTCGATAAGGGGCGGAGCCGGAGACTGGCTCGGCCGGGAGATGCGGGGAGGCTTGATCAACGTCTCCGGCGACGCCGGCGACTACGTCGGCGCCGGATACCGGGGCGAAAGCTGCGGGATGCGCGGCGGCGAGATCCGGATCGAGGGGGACGCCGGGGACTACCTCGGAGAGCACCTCTGCGGCGGGAAGATCACCGTCCTCGGGGATGCCGGGGACTTCCCTGGGATCGCCAACCGGGGAGGGGTGATCATCATCGGCGGCGATGCCCACCTCCCCGGGGCGGAGATGGCGAGCGGGACCATCACAGTCTTCGGCCGCGCCCGGGTCCTCCCATCCTACCAGTACCAAGATACGGTGGATATCGACGGCAGGAGTCTCAAGAAGTTTTTGGGGGACCTCGTCGACGGCGGTAAGGGGGAGCTCTACGTCGCCTCCCTGGAGGCCTGAGGCCATGACAGTCACCTTGATAAGTGAGTACCTCTCTAGTCCAGAATTGAGATCGAGATTATTTTGGGGTGCTGAGAATTGATAGACCGGAGCAAAATTTTGGAGGTTTTGGAGGGGTACGACCTCCGCGACCCTATGATAGGGGTTGTCGCCTCCCACTCCGCCCTGGACACCTGTGACGGGGCGGTGGAGGAGGGGTTTCGAACCCTCGCAGTATGCCAGAAGGGGAGGGAGAAGACCTACGCCAAGTACTTCAGGACGACGAGGGTCGGCGGCCGGGTCGCAAGCGGCGTCGTCGACGAGGTCCGGATCCTGAACAGGTTTTCTGACCTGGTCCGGAGCGAGCAGCAGGACGCCCTCATCTCGAAGAACGTCCTCTTCGTCCCCAACCGGTCCTTCACCTCCTACTGCGGGATCGACTCGGTGGAGGACGAGTTCGAGGTTCCCCTCCTGGGGAGCAGAAACCTCCTCCGGTCCGAGGAGCGGGGGGAGGAGCAGGACTACTACTGGATCCTGGAGAAGGCGGGCCTCCCCTTCCCCGAGACGGTGGAGCCGGAGGAGATCGACGAGCTGGTGATGGTGAAGCTGCCCCATGCCGTCAAGACCCTGGAGAGGGGGTTCTTCACCGCCGCGAGCAGCGAAGAGTACCGGGAGAAGTCGGAGCTCCTCCTCAAGCACGGGGTGATCGATCAGGACGGCCTCGACCTCGCGCGGATCGAGAGGTACGTCATCGGCCCCGTCTTCAACCTCGACTTCTTCTACTCCCCGATCCTGGACCAGGTAGAGCTCCTCGGGATTGACTGGCGGTTTGAGTCCTCCCTCGACGGCCACGTCCGGATCCCCGCCCCCCAGCAGCTGACCCTCAACGAGGCCCAGGTCAGCCCCGAGTACACCGTCTGCGGCCACAACTCCGCCACCCTCCGCGAATCCCTCCTGGAGAAGGCCTTCGATCTCGCCGAAAAATACGTCGAGGCCACGAAGGTCCACTACAGCCCCGGGATCATAGGCCCCTTCTGCCTCCAGACCTGCGTCGACAAGGACCTGAACTTCTCCATCTACGACGTCGCTCCCCGGATCGGCGGCGGGACGAACGTCCACATGGCCGTCGGCCACCCCTACGGGAACGCCCTCTGGAGGACCTCCATGAGCACGGGGAGGAGGCTGATGCGAGAGGTGAGGATCGCCCTGGAGAAGGACGCCCTCGAGAAGATCGTGACCTAGTCGGACCGCCGAAGGAATATGATCCGGTATGACTGAAGGAGAGATGATCCCGGAGAGGCTGCCCAAGAGGGTCAGGAAGGAGCTGGAGAGGCTGGAGCAGAGCGGGGAGGCCCCCGTCATGGCCTTTCCGGCGGTCCCGCAGAGGTACCAGGACGAGAAGGCGAAGGCCTTCGCGCGGATGGGGGCCTTCGACGAGGCGAAGATCTCCTCCTGGATCGTGGCCACGGAGGGGGAGGTCGTCTTCATCCGGGCCGGCCTCATAAGAAACAGGGTCGACCGGTTCTCCCTCCCTCGCATAACGGGGATCGAGTACGTCAAGGAGTTCCAGGACAACACCCTGAAGATCAGGATCGGCGAGGCCGCCGAAGCCGTCCGGTTCTACCACGAGATTGAAGGGGTGCGGTTCTACCGCCACATCAAAGCCGCCCTCGATGAGCGGGACCTGAGAAAAGAGGCGGGAAAGGAAGGATGACGACGATCCGGGTCGTCGCCCACTGCCTCCTCAACCCCGAAACGAGGCTTCGGGGCCTTCCGCCCGTCCCCTTCGCCCCTGAGCCGCCGATCATCCAGCTCCCCTGCCCCGAGGCCGGACACCTCGGCCTCGACCGGTGGGAGGTCACGAAAAACCAGATCGACGTCCCCTCTTACCGGCGATACTGCCGCCAGGTCTTCGCCCACCAGGCGGACCTGATCGAGCTCCTCGCGAAGAAGGGGCACAAGATCGAGGTCGTCGGCGTCGCGAAGAGCCCCAGCTGCGGCGCAGCCTCGACGACGGAGGGCTACACCGGCGGAAGAATCCGGCCTCAGGAGCACGACCACGTCTCCGGCATGGGGATCTTCATGGAGGAGGTGGCTCTGGAGCTTGGAAAAAGGGGCGTCCCCTTCCGCCTCCGAGAGGCGGGCGGTGGAGAGTGAGACCCCCGGGGCCGCCCTGCCGGACAGCCCCGAATAGGCAGCGAGATCAGATGCAGTTTCCGGCTTTGACCGAAGGCTAGGGGTTCTCTTTGAGCTTCAGCTGAAACTCCAGCTCCCTCCTCGCCGGATCGTGCTTGTACTGCACCTCGAGCTTCATCGGATCCGCCGGGCTCACGCCCAGGGTCCAATCCCCGGTGGAGGCCTCCACCCTTCCGAGGCCCTCGATCTCATCGGCGAGGCTCCGGAGGGTGGCCGCCACCTCGGCGGCGGTCATGTAGAACTCCTGCTCGAACTTCTCTCCGCCCGTGGGGCTTCCCTTGGATTTGCCGAGCCTTCCGTTTATGCTGACCATGGAGATCACCAGGTTTAATCTGCCGCCTTGCCGATAAAATACTTTCTATATCGATAGGCTCGATCCTGGACGGTGGGCCTATTCGGGAGAGACGGTCATCCCAGTACTTCGCCGAGGGCGGCCGCCAGCTTCTCCCGGGTCTCCTGGATGTGCTCGGGGATCACCCTCGTATCCGCAAAGACGGGCATGAAGTTGCAGTCTCCCGACCAGCGGGGAACGACGTGGAGGTGTATGTGGCTTGCGATCCCCGCCCCGGCGCACTCGCCCATGTTGATCCCGATGTTGAAGCCGTCGGGGTTCATCGTCTTTTTTAGAATGGCGACGGCGAGGTCGGCGAGCTCCAGGAACTCCGCCCTCTCCTCGGAGCTCCAGCCTGCGAGGGTCGAGGTATGGCGGCGGGGGACGACCATCAGGTGGCCGTTGTTGTAGGGGTAGGCGTTCATGATGATGAAGTGATGGACGCCCCGGTGAAGGATCAGGTTCTCAGCATCCCGGTCCTCATCGATCTTCTCGCAGAAGATGCAAGCCCCCGCCTTCTCGCTCCGGATGTACTCCATCCTCCAGGGAGCCCATAAAGTCCTCAACTTCACTCGACCTCCTTTCCTCCAAATACGACCTTCCTTCCCAAGACCTTCGGCCTCCTCTCGATGAAGAGCCTCAGAGCCTCGGGGTAGGCCCGATACTCCGCCTCCTGGATCCTCGCCTTGAGGCTTTCGTGGGTGTCGTCCTCCCTCACCTCCACTGCGACCTGGTGGATGATGGGGCCGTGGTCGACCTCCTCGTCGACGAGGTGGACCGTCGTCCCCGTCACCTTGACGCCGTAGTCGAGGGCCTGCTGGAAGGCGTCCAGCCCCGGAAACGACGGCAGAAGGGCGGGATGAATGTTGATCGTCCTGCCCCGGAAGCGCCGCACGAACTCCGGGGTGAGGATCCTCATGTACCCGGTGAGGACGACGAGGTCCACCCCCGCCCGGTCGAGATGCTCCGCGAGCCTGGCGTCGTACTCGGCCCGGCCGAGGCCCGTTGGGTCGACGAAGGCGGCCTCGATCCCGGCTCCCCGGGCGATCCTGAGGGCTCCGGCCTCGGGCTGGTCCGCGAGGACGACCGCCACCTCCGCGGGGAGGCGTCCCGAGCTTATGGCCTCGATTATGTGGCGGAGGTTCTCCCCCCGCCCCGAGGATATGACCCCGATCCTGGTGGTCAACGCCAACCGCGCTCCAGGAGGGAAGAACTTCACTTCGAGAGGGTGATCTCGATGGCCGAGACGTTCGTCTCTCCACGATCGGTATTCAGGGTCTCGGTGGAGATCTGGATGTCCTTGACCTTGACGTCGCCGAGGAAGCGGCTCCTTGAGACCTCTGCCACGTCCACTGCTCTTGATATCGCTCGTCCCCTGGCCATGATCTTCACCTCTCCGGCGCCGCTGTTGAACTGGGTGACCACCGCCAGTACGTAGTTCATCACTGGTTTGCTGCCGACGAATACCACATCATCTTCTGCCATGTACCATCACCACTTGGGAACTAATAGCACTGCGGAGGTTGATAGGGATCGTTTACTACATAAAGTTAATGATTTGGTCAGAGATACCGACCCCGGGCCTCGATCTCCCCGACCCTCCTTAAAACCTCCCCGGCCCGGGCATAGGTTCGGGCGTAGCCCCGGCCGAAGGCAGAGATCAGCTCCTCGGGCCGGTCGTGGCAGCTCCTGACGGTCTGAAAAAATACGTGGACATCCACCCCCTGGGCCTCGATCCCCTGGTCGTGGAAGGCGAGGCCGAAGTCGATGAAGTAGATCTTCTCCCCCTGGAGGATCATGTTGGAGGTGGTGAGGTCGCCGTGGACGATCCCGCAGGCGTGGAGCCTTCCCACCAGCTCCCCCACCCCCTCGGTGAGGGCCGGATCGATCCGATCCTTCAGCTTCACCCCCTCCACGTGCTCCATGGTGAGGCTGAACGAATCGACATCCAGGACGATCGGCGTCGGGACGCCGCACCTGCGGGCCTCGGAGATGATCCGGGACTCCATCACCGTCCTCTCCCGCCGGATCCTCTCGTCGAGGGCCGCCATCCTGTACCCCTTGGGAAGCCTCCACTTCGTCACCCTCTCCCCCGCCTTGGTGATCACCGCCTCGGCGCCCCTCCCGATCTCCTCAGCCATCTACCGCCAATCCCCCCATCTCTATCTCTGCATCCTCTGGATCGTTTATTATCTCCGGCGGCGGCTCTGACCCGTCTCGCCAAGTCAGTGGGTGCCCATCACCACCGGAACGCCGGCGTTCTTCCTTATGGCCCCGGCGATCTCCTCAGAGTACCTGCACGCCGGCTCCGAGGGTATCGGCTTCGTCATGCAGGTGGATAGGAAGATCACCTCGGCGCCCCTCCGCACCATCTCCTTCGCCTGGCGGACGGCGTCTCTCCCGGGGCATCCTCCACACGAGGCCATTCCGATTATATCGATCTCCTCGCCCGAATAAGGAGCAAAGTTCCCTGATCTCTCCTTTATTGCTCGAAAGCAAGAGGTGCCGGGGCATGTTCTCATAGCACTTTCACATCGGATGAGCCCAATTCTGGTCAATTGCATCAACCCGCATCCTTCTGGCCTTCCCTTCCGGCCTTTGGCGGGATGAGATCTTGGAGATCCTCCCCTTATATCCTTTGGGCATCCCGGGGGAGGGAGCGGCCGGACCGGGCCGACCCTCCCAGAGGAGACCCCTGGTGCTGGAGAGAAGAGCTTTATCCTTCCAGGACGGATAACTGATCGTGATCATAGATGTCGTCGTCGTGAGCACCTCCCGATTTCGGAGGTTTGGGGCGGCAGCAGAGCCGAAGGGGGCGGAGGACCTCTCGGGGAGGGCGATCCTGGACCGGCTTGAGGCCGCCGGCAGGAGCTTCACCTACAGGCTCATCCCCGATGGGGCGGAGGAGGTGAGGAGGGCGATCCTCGAGTCGGAGGCGGACGTCGTCGTCCTCTGCGGCGGGACCGGCCTCGCCCCCGGCGACATGACGATCGAGGGGGCGGAGCCCCTCTTCGATAAGACGATCCCCGGATTCGGGGAGATCTTCAGGCAGAGGAGCCAGGAGGAGGTGGGGACGAGGGCGATCCTCACCAGGGCGGCGGCCGGGGTGGTCGGCGGCGTTCCCGTCTTCTGCCTCCCGGGGTCGCCGTCGGCGGCCAGCCTCGGGATCGACCTGATCCTCGCCGAGGTCGATCACATCCTCCACCACATTTCAGAATGACGAAAATTATAATACATTTTAAATTTGAGAGAAAAGGATGCAGTGATCCTTTTATAGGGGGAATCTCTTTAATAAGAGCGGCGATCTGCCGCGGAGGTGAGTACCATGGAAACAGAGATTCCGGTGCGGGATATAATGGCCCGACCTGTGATCACCATCGATTCCAAGGTTGATGTGGTGAAGGCTGCGAACAAGATGTTCTCCGCAAACGTGGGCAGCTTGATCGTGATTCACGACGACCAGCCGATGGGAATCATAACTGAGCGGGACCTGGTCGGGAAGATAGTCGCCAGAGCCGCAAACCCCAGAGAAGTGAAGGTGAGGGACGTGATGTCCTCGCCCCTGATCACCGTCCATCCAGACGTGAGCCTGAGCGAAGCCGCGATAAAGATGCTCAAATCGGGGGTGAAGAGGCTCCCGGTGATATCCAGCGACGGAAAGCTGGTGGGGATCATCACCGACACCGACCTCGTCTCCGGGTCGGCCTCCATCGGGATGGGCGAGATCCTCAGCCATCTCATCGAGATGCACAGGGACAGCGTCCATTTCGAGGAGCAGAGGGAGATGATAAGAGGGATCTGCGAGCGGTGCGGCCAGATATCAGACTCTCTGGAGTCGGTGAACGGCGAGCTCCTCTGCTGGAGCTGCAGAGACGGGAATAGATGAGCTTATTGGAGTCATCCGGAATTGAGGAGGAGGAGGGTTAGATATGGGAGTTTCAGTTGAAGAGATCATGTCAAAGGACCCGGTCAGCGTAGAGGAAGGAGACTTCGTCACCCGGGCGCGACAGCTTATACGCGACAACCAGCTCAGGGGGCTGCCGATCCTCAACGGCGAGGGGCGAGTCGTCGGGATAGTCACCGACCGGGATATGCTGAAGGTACCGTCCACCAGGTCTAACGTCACCGTCTCCGGCTTCTCCGTGGAGGCCCCCCTGGTCACCCCAAAGACGGATATGGCAGAGGCAGCGAAGCTCCTCCTTTCGGCCAATTATGCGATACTCCCAGTCGTCCCGTCCTCGGAGGACCGCCGGCTCCTGGGGGTGGTCAGCCCCATCGACATCTTCAAGAAGATCGACCCGGAGAAGCTCGCCGGAAAGAGGGCGAAGGATGCCATGAGCAGGGAGACGAAGACCTGCTCTCCCCAGGACCCGGTGACGAAGGTCTGGGACGCCATGGTCGATTCCGACTTCACCGGGATGCCGGTGGTGGACGAGAGGGAAAGGCCCCTGGGGATGATCACCCGGTTCGACATAATAAAGACGGGGGGCGCCCGGATGGGGAGAGACACCAAGGACGTGATGAAGGTGGAGAAGCTGATGAGCACCCCCCTCTTCACCGTAGCTCCGGAGTCGAGCCTCCGCGACGCCTCGAAGCTGATGCTCGACCGCGAGATAGGGAGGATATCCGTGGTGGAGGACGGAAAGCTCGTCGGAATAATCGACAGATACGACGTGATCAAAGCCATCTTTGGTGAGGGACAATGAAGAGACATTCAGAGGATCGGAAGGATTCCAAGATAAGAATGCCGGGAGCGATGGACAGGGGACCGGTCCAGTTCGATTCCAGAGTTGCCAAGCGCGCAGGGGACGTTCTCACCATAGCAACCAATGAGGTGGTGACGGCTCCTCCCACCACCACCATCATCGGCGCCATAAAGATCATGACGTCTTACGGCTTCGGGAGGCTGCCGATAGCCGATGCCGGAACCCGACGGCTCCTGGGCTTCGTCACCGGCGTGGACGTCGTAGACTTCCTCGGAGGCGGCATAAGGCACAACCTCCTGAAGAAGAAGTACGAGAGAAATATCCTCGCCGCCATCAACGCCGACATCCGGGAGATCATGAGCCCCAGGCTCATATCCATCGGGGAGAAGGCCTCCGTGGAGGAAGCCCTGAGGCTGATGTACGAGAAGAACGTGGGAGGTCTTCCGGTCGTCGACGATGAGGGGAGGATAAAGGCCCTGGTCACCGAGCACGACTTCGCCAAGCTCGTCGCCGGGGTGAACACCGGGATCAAGGTGGAGGAGTTCATGAGCCCCTCGGTCATCACCGCCAACGGCCAGATCTCGATCGAGAAGACGACGAAGATCATGGTCCAGCCAGGAGGCTTCAGAAAGCTCCCGGTCGTCCAGGACTCCATCCTGATCGGGATGGTGACCGCCTCCGACATCATGAGATACCTGGGGAGCGGCGAGGCGTTCGAGAAGGTGGTGACCGGCGACATCGGCGATGTGATGAGCCAGCCCATAAAGGTCCTGGTGCGGAGGGACATCGTCTCCACGGAGAAGGATGCGGATCTCGGCTGGGCGGCGGAGACGATGATGGATAAGGGCGTCGGCGCCCTTCCGGTCATGGACAGGGGATCCCTCCTGGGGATCATCACCAAGAGGGATTTCATCAGGGCATTTGCTGAGGAGAAACGAGGGATCATTCCATGAGCAAGGTAAAAGACTACATGCAATCTCCCGTCTACGTCATCGATAAAGAGGAGCCGGTCCAGAGGGCGAGGAACCTGATGCTGAAGCACTACATCAGCAGGCTCCTCGTGATGGACGGAGACAGGCTGGCGGGGATTGTGACAAAACACGACATTTCACACCGACTGAGCCAGGCAGCCCCCGAATGGCGGAGGAGGCCCATCAGCAAAGTACCCGTCAGGCTGGTGATGACCGAACGTCCCATCACCATCTACCCCGGGGCCACCGTAGAGCAGGCCGCGGAGATCATGGCCGAGAACGGCATCGACGGCCTGCCCGTCGAGAGGGACGAGGGAGAGATCGTGGGCATAATAACCTCGAGGGATCTCTTATCATACTTTGTGGGTAAGATCCCCGATTCGAAGGTGGGCGACCTGATGGCCCAGGGCGTCGTCAGCGTCCACAGGCACCACACCATCGACCACGTCCTCGATGAGATGGTGGAGAACGGCGTCGACAGGGTCGTTGTCTGTGAGGACAACGCCACCCCCGTAGGGGTGATAACCCACACCAACCTCGCAATATCGGGATTGTCCGACGCAAAAGACGAGCTGAAGAGTAAGAACATCAAGATGACGAGGAAGGAGAGCACCGCCGGGAGGAAGGAGTACAGGTACGTCAAGGTGGTGCCCTTGGTGGCGGAGGACGTCATGTCCTACCCGATCATCTTCACCGGCCCCGAGGTCAAAGCCATAGATGCCGCCAAGATCCTCCTGGAGAAGGAGATATGCGGCCTCCCGGTGGTGGACGACGGGAAGGTGGTGGGGTTCTTCTCGACCCGGGACATAACCGCAGAAGTGGCCAGGTGGTCGTAATCATGTTGGTAAAAGATATCATGTCGACGCCGGTGACCATAGACAAGTCGGAGAGGATCGCCCACGCTCTGGACGTCATGGAGAAGAACGACCTCCGGAGGCTTCTCGTCACCTCCGACGGCAAGCTCGCCGGCACCATCACCATGAGACAGATCGCGAGGGTCCTGGGAACGAGACAGAGGATGGGGATGCCAGCCTCGTCCCTTCACGTCACCGCCGCCACCTCGGATACGGTGACCAAAGTCCACCCCGAGATGAAGGTGGAGGAGGCGGTCGTCCTCCTCCAGAAGACCTCGGTCCTGGTGGTGATGGAAGAAGAGGAGATCCTGGGATGGGTGAGGCCGAAGGATATGCTGAAGGCCCTCCGGATGACGGGGCTCGCCGCAGACGCCATGAGGACTCCCCTCACCGCCACCCCCTCCGACCGGCTGATCCACGTCCGGAGGGTGATGCTCGACCGGGACGTCGGGAGGCTCCCGGTGATGGAGAACGGGAAGCTGGTGGGGATCATATCAGAGCGGGACGTGGCAAAGTCGCTCCGGGCCTTCCGGGACCTCGTCCCCAGCAGCCAGCAGGAGGCGAGGATCAAGAACCTCCTCGTCTCGGACGTCATGAGCCGGGGCGTCAAGTCGATCATGATCGACACCCCCCTGGAGGAGGCGAGGAAGATGATGCTGGAGGAGGACCTGGGCGGGATGCCGGTCCTGAACCAGAACAACGAGCTGGTGGGGATGCTGACCAGGAGGTGCTTCTTCGACTACCTGGTGAAGCCGAAATGAACCTCGGGGCCGTGGCGGAGAGGCTCGGGATCTCAGCGGAGAGGATGGAGAAGATCCTAGGACGGATCGTCCGCCCCTCCGACTGGCCGCCGCCCCGCCTCCTCAGGTTCGACAAGGCCGTCGCCGGGATCGAGGCGGGGACGGTCGTCTTCGACGAGGACGAGATCGTCTTCGGCTACCCCAAGATCAGGCGGGCGATGATGCTCGACCCCGCCCTCCGGAGACATTTCTCCTCCGGGGTCCTCGTCGAGGAGAAGATGAACGGCCACAACGTCCGGGTGGCAAGGGTGGGGGAAAGTACCGTCGCCCTAACCCGGGGGGGGTTCATCTGCCCCTACTCGACGGAGGTGGCCCGGGAGCAGATACCCCCCGAGATCTTCAGGGACCACCCGGACCTGGTCCTCTCCGGGGAGATGGTGGGGCCGAAGAACCCCTACGTCCCGAAGGAGGTCTACCCTGCTGAGGCGATGGACTTCTACCTCTTCGACACCTCCCGGAAGGGGAGGAGGGATCTCGAGGGTCCCCTCCGGACCCATGCCCTCGCCGAGGAGTACGGGATCCGGGCCGTCCGGCTCTTCGGCGAGTTCGGCCTCCAGCAGGCAGCGGCCGAGATAAGAGAGATCGTCCGGGATCTGGGGGCCCGGGGTCGGGAGGGGGTGATCGTCAAGGACCCGGAGAACCTCGCACGCCCCATCAAGTACACCAGCTCCGAGAGCAACTGCCGGGACCTGGAGTACGCCTTCCGCTACTACAACGACTACGGCCAGGACTTCTTCTTCTCCCGGGTCGTCCGGGAGGGGTTCCAGGCGGCGGAGTGGGCCGAGGGGGAGGCCGAGTTCCTGGAGAGGTGCCTCCGGCTCGGAAGGTCGATGCTCACCCCCATGAGGGAGACGGTGGAGGCGAAGATGGTGGGGGAGCCGATAGTCCAGGAGGTGGAGATTTTGGTGAGAGACCTCCAGACGGCCCGGGACTTCGAAGAGCACTTTCGGAGGATGGGGGTCAGGGCGATCTTCGACCCGCCTCGGAACTCTCGGGGGGGCCACCTGGTGAAGATAAAGAGGCTCGTCTTGAGCACCAACGACAAGACGGAGTCGATCGTCGAGGGTCAGCTCTGGTGACCCCGCGACGGCCAAGATCTTCGGATCGGATGGAATGGTTATTAGGGTAATAGATCCAAATTAAAGGCTGGTCACCATGAGCGAAACCTGCGATATAGAGATGGAAGGACACCTCATCGACTCCCTGACCCTGACCAAGGCTCTGGACAAGATCATGAGCATGGGCGGCGAGTTTGAGATCAAGAAGTTCAGGGTGGGCAAGAAGAAGCACGATACCAGCTACGTGATGATCGCGATCTCAGGGGAGGACTCCGACCACCTCGACCGGATCCTCCTCGCCCTCCACCCCCTGGGGGCCCGGGTGATCGAGGCCGAGGACGTCCACCTCGAGATCGCGCCCCAGGACCGGGTCGTCCCCCGGGGCTTCTACTCCACCACCAACCACCTCACCCACGTCCGCCACCGCGGCGCCTGGCTGGAGGTGGAGGACATCCAGATGGACTGCCTCATCGTCGTCAAGGACGGCCGGGCGGTATGCGTCCCCATAGGGCAGATCGAGAAGGGGAATGCCGTCGTCGTCGGGACCGCCGGGGTGAGGGTCGTCCCGCCGGAGCGCCCCCGGGAGAAGACCTTCTTCGAGTTCATGTCCAACGAGGTCTCCTCGGAGAGGCCCTCGGGGGAGATCGTCAAGCAGCTGGCCGAGGAGATCCTGGCGACGAAGAGGGCGGGGGGGAAGATCGCCGTCGTCGGCGGTCCCGGCATAATCCACACCGGAGCCGCGGAGGCCCTGGCGGGGCTGATCCGGGACGGGTACGTCGACCTCCTCCTGGCGGGAAACGCCCTCGCCGTCCACGACATCGAGCGGCAGCTCTTCGGGACGAGCCTGGGGATGGACCCTCACGGCAACCTCACCTCCGCAGGCCATCGAAACCACATCTACGCCATCAGCGAGGTGATAGCCAGCGGCTCCATCCGCCAAGCGGTGGAGGACGGAAAGTTGAAGGGCGGGATCATGTACGAGTGCATCCGGCGAGACATCCCCTTCGTCCTCGCGGGGTCGATCCGGGACGACGGCCCCCTCCCCGACGTCATCACCGACACCGTCCTCGCCCAGAAGGCGATGTTCGAGGCCCTCCGGGGGGTGGACATGGTGATCATGATGGCGACGATGCTCCACTCCATCGCCACCGGAAACCTCCTCCCCTCCCGGGTGAAGACGATCTGCGTCGACATCAACCCCTCGACGGTGACGAAGCTGATGGACCGGGGGACGGCCCAGGCGATCGGCCTGGTCACCGATATAGGCATATTCCTCCCCAGGCTGGCCGAAGAGATCTCATGCCTCGCCGGGGAGGCAGATGCCTCCGGGGCTTGAGGAAGATCGCAACGCTTAAATTGAGAGCGGCCGCTAATAGGGCCGCGGGGTCTGTGCCGCCGTGGCTTAGCCCGGTAAAGCGGCTGATTCGTAAGGCTGGTTTTGGCCCGATATATCAGCAGGTCATGGGTTCGAATCCCATCGGCGGCTTCTCTATTTTATCCCCCTCTTCGAAGGCGGGACTGCCGCAACCTACCTCCTCTGGAGGAAAAGGGGGATGCCGTTGTCGTCCTCGACCTCCACCTTCCGGCGTTCTGTCAACTCCACAATACTTTATATACCCTCAGTTTAAAAAGGGGCGTTCCGGAGAGACGCGATTATGGAGTCCACCATCAACATAGAGAACGTCGTCGCCTCGACGAAGCTCGCCGAGGAGTTCGATCTGATCAAGATCGAGGCGGAGCTGGAGGGCGCCGAATACAACAAGGAGAAGTTTCCGGGGCTCGTCTACAGGGTCAAATCGCCCCGGGCGGCCTTTCTGATCTTCACCTCGGGGAAGGTGGTATGCACCGGCGCAAAGAACGTCGAGGACGTGAGGACGGTGATCACCAACATGGCCCAGACCCTCAAGTCCATCGGGTTTGAGGACGTCAACCTCGACCCCGAGATCCACGTCCAGAACATCGTCGCCTCCGCCGACCTCAAGACCGATTTGAACCCGAACGCCATCGCCCTCGGCCTCGGCCTGGAGAACATCGAGTACGAGCCGGAGCAGTTCCCGGGTCTCGTATATCGGATCAAGACGCCGAAGGTGGTGGTCCTCATATTCAGCTCCGGAAAACTGGTGGTGACCGGAGGAAAGTCCCCCGAGGAGTGCGAGGAGGGCGTCAAGATCGTCCGGGTCCAGCTGGAGAACCTGGGGCTCCTCTGATATTCTCCTCCCTTATCCAGGCCGGGGCCGTCTCTCATCGGTCCGGCAGGAGGGCCAGCACCCCTGAGGTTGGGCCTCCTCCCCCGGGCACCCCCATTCAGGGGACTCCGCCTTCCTTCCGCCGGGCCAGCCTCTCCGCCACCTCTCCGAGGCGGAGGCTCTCCTGAGATCCCGTCGACATCTCCCTCAGGGTGAGCCTCCCCTCCTCCACCTCCTTCGGGCCGACGATGACGGCGAAGCTCGCCCCGATGGCGGAGGCCTGCTTCAGCTGGGCGCCGAGCCCCCGGCCCATCACGTCCAGGACGATGGGCTGGGGGACGGAGGACCGGAGGGCCCTAGCCGCCCTGATAGCCTCGGCCCGGACCTGGGGGACGAAGACGACGGCCACGGGCGCCGGCGGCCTCTCCTCCAGGGTGACGATCTCCATGATCCGATCAAAGCCGATCCCAAAGCCCGTCGACCTCGTCTCCTGGCCGCCGAGGAGGGCCGCGAGGCTGTAGGTCCCGCCGCCACAGATCTGATTTTGGGCGCCGAGCCCCGTCGCGTAGATCTCAAAGACGGTTCCTGTGTAGTACTCGAGACCCCGGACGATCTCGAAGTCCACCGTAGCCTCGACGCCGTAGGTAGCGAGAAGGTCCACCAGCTCTGCGAAGTGAGCTAAATCCAGGTCTGCTGGCGCGGCCCTATCCGACCTTGCGGCGCGATCCCCGGCAGCGGATGCAGTATCCGAATCGCCTGCTGCCACCCCATCGTCCAGGAGGGCGTCTGACATCTTGGCCAGGTCTTCGGCCATCTCGGCCGCCCGATCCAGGGCCCGTCGCCCTTTGAGGTCGATAAGCTCCAGAAGGCCGAGGTGGTCTCTTCCAATCTCCTGGAGCTTCTCGGCCAGAAGGGTCCGTTCCTTCTTGTCGATGAACCTCATCAACGTCGGCCGCTCGGAGGCGGGGATCGTCCTCATCATAGCCCGGATCAGGCCGAGGTAGCCGAGGTGGAGGTCTCCCGAGACTCCGGCGCTCTTTATCAGCTCCTGCGCCAGGGCAATCGCCTCCGCTTCGGCGTCGGGGCGGTCGCTTCCGACGAGCTCCGCCCCCAGCTGCCAGAACTCCCGGAACCGGCCCCGCTGGGGGCGCTCATACCGGAAGCAGTTTCCGAAGTAGTGGAGGCGGAGGGGCTTTGCCGCCTTCTGGAGCTCCCCGACGTACATCCTCATCACCGAAGCCGTCAGCTCCGGCCGGAGGGCGAGGTCGCGGCCGCCCTTGTCCTGGAAGGCGTAGATCTCATCGATGATCGAAGGCCCCGACTTTATGGTGAAGAGCTCCAGATGCTCGAAGGTGGGGGTCGATACCTCGGAGTAGCCCCACTGTTCCAGGATTTCCTGCATCCTCCTCCTGACGGCGTTCCTCCTGAAGGAGTCCATCGGGAGGAAGTCCCTCGTCCCTCTCGGTCTCTGGATCGTCATGCCACCTCCGCCCTTGCCTCAAGGCCCCTTATAGCTTTTGGGAACCCCGGGAATACTTTCGCCGCCCGGGGTCAGACCTTTTGTAGGGCGGAGTAGAAGTATGGGTTGTGAGGCAAAAGCCCAAAGGGCGCGGCCTCAGTTGCCATGATATGACCGAGGCCGGGAGAGGCCCCCAAAATCCCCCTTCATTTCCCTCTCCCGGAAAACTCCCTTATTCCGCCGGACGTAGTCAGCAGGTAGCGCCCGCGCGAAGAATTGTGATATAAAGCGACTGACCTTATGGGCCGGCGATCATTTATTTTATCGGTGAGATGGAATGGTGGCGGTGGAGATTGACGCGGGGCCATCATGATCGCCGCAGCTTGCGCGATGGCCATCGCCCTTCTTACCCTGATCTTCAGCACCATCGCCTTCCAGCTGAGCATCGAGTCGAGGCTGAAGATGGTGCACCAGGCCGAGATCCTCCAGTATCTGGAGGAGGCGGTCATCGCCCAGGAGGAGAGGATTTGGAAGGTGGAGGTGAAGGCGAGCCGTCCTGAGCTGCCGTCCGGAAGATCGAAGAGACCGGTGCAGGGGGTAGAGCCGCCTTACTGGAGACGGTAGAAGAATATCTTGCGATGGAGATTGGGGCCTTTTGAGAACGATGCGGAAAAATAGGATAAAAGGGGAGGCTTCAACTCGTGCTTCTGAACGAGGTTCTGAATCAGTGACCGCTTGCGGTCTCTTCCGCCGCACCCGCAGCCTCGGCGGCAGCGCCCTCGGCGCCATGAACTGCCTCTTCAGCCGCACCCGCAGCCTCGGCGGCAACGCCCTCGGCGCCATGAACTGCCTCTTCAGCCGCACCCGCAGCCTCGGCGGCAACGCCCTCGGCGCCGTGAACTGCCTCTTCAGCCGCACCCGCAGCCTCGGCGGCAACGCCCTCGGCGCCATGAACTGCCTCTTCAGCCGCACCCGCAGCCTCGGCGGCAACGCCCTCGGCGCCGTGAACTGCCTCTTCAGCCGCACCCGCAGCCTCGGCGGCAACGCCCTCGGCGCCATGAACTGCCTCTTCCGCCCCATCCTCGCCGACGCAGCCGCAGGCGAAGGCTGCGGCAAAGACGAGGAAGAGCGCCAAAACCCAGTTGTATCTGGACATGGACGGCCGATCGTCGGATGACTTTATAAGGATTCCGAGAGGGGAGGGCCGGCCCCCGAGGATCCGGGGCTTGGGGGACGAGGGCCGGGGCCTTCCCCCTTCCCGGCGGAGAAGATGGAAGGCCCATTCGCCCCGAAGCTCCCCTCCGCCGGAGAGCTCATCTCCTCGACCCCTCGCCCCCCCTCCCCTCCGCGATCCGCATAGCCTCCTCGGGGCTCTCGGCTTTCCGCATCCCATCGACGTTCCAGTCGCCGAGGTCGATGACCAGCTTTCCCATCTTCAGGGCGAGGGCGATCTCGGAGAGGGTGCCGTAAAGCCCCGGAAGGGCGATGACGACGTCGGCGCTCCGGACGAGGATGGCGTTCCTCCCGTGGCCCATCCCGGTCCCGATCGCCACCGCGACGAAGGGGTTGGCCGCCTCCTTCTCCCCCGGCAGGACCCCGACGGTGACGCCTCCCGCCTCCCGCGCCCCCTGGCAGGCCGCCTCCATCACACCGCCCAGGCCCCCGGTGATCAGAACGTGGCCGCCCTCGGCGATCTTTCTCCCCAGCTCCATCGCGAGGGAGCACCTCCTCTCCTCGTAATCTCCGGCTCCGACTACCGCCACCTGCAAAAAAACTCCTCCACGCGAGGCTATTATTAGAGCAGGGTGGACTTATGGGTTGTGACCGCCTTCTCGAGGCTCCGGCCGGAGATCCGGGGGATGCTCGCCCGCCAGGGGATAGCGGAGCCGACGGCTCCCCAGGAGAGGGCGATACCCCTGATCCTGGCCGGAGAGCACCTCCTCCTCATCGCCCCCACCGGGACCGGCAAGACCGAGGCTGCCGCCCTCCCCCTATTCAACAGAATCCTCCGGGATAGGGCCAGGCCCCGGGCCGGGACCGCCGGGATGGAGGCGGGGGGGGGCCGCCCGAGGGGCGAGGAGAGGTCCTCCCCCGGAGACGGCGACGGGATGCGGTGGGAGACGAGGTCCAGGGGACGCATGCAGGGAAGAGAACGCCCCGGAACCGACGAGGATGAGGGCCCCGGCCGGATCTCCGCCATCTACGTCACCCCCCTCCGGGCCCTCAACAGGGACATGCTCTCCCGCCTCCGGTCCTGGGGAGAAGAGCTGGGGGTATCCGTCGCCGTCCGCCACGGCGATACGACCCAGGCGGAGCGGAGGGCCCAATCCTTGCGGCCTCCCGACCTGCTCATCACGACGCCGGAGACCCTCCAGGTGATGCTCACCGGAAAGCGGCTCCGGGAGTCCCTCCGGGGCGTCAGGACCGTCGTCATCGACGAGGTCCACGAGCTGGCGGCCTCAAAGCGGGGGTCTCAGCTCGCGCTCGTCCTGGAGAGGATGGCGGAAGTGGCGGGGGAGTTCCAGAGGGTCGGCCTCTCCGCGACCGTCGGGTCCCCGGAGGTCGTCGCCGAGTTCCTCGTCGGCCCCCGCCGGAGGTGCCGGATCGTCCAGACCGACGTGGAGAGGGAGGCGAGGTTTCGGGTGATATCCCCCCAGCCGGAGGCAGGCGACTATGCCCTCGCAAAGGAGCTGGAGTGCGACCCGAGCCTCGCCGCCCAGATCCGGGTGATCCGGGAGGCTGTTCGGAGGGAGAGGTGCCTCGTCTTCGTCAACACCCGCCAGGCCGCCGAGGTCCTGGGGTCGAGCTTCAGGATCCTCGGCGAGAGGATCGGGGTCCACCACGGGAGCCTCTCGAAAGAGGCGAGGATCGAGGCGGAGGAGGCCTTCAAGGCGGGGAGGCTCCGGGGGCTGATCTGCACCTCGTCGATGGAGCTGGGGATAGACATAGGAGACGTGGAGCACGTCATCCAGTACAGCTCCCCCAGGGAGGTATCCCGCCTCGTCCAGCGGGTGGGAAGGTCCGGCCACCGGGTGGGGAGGACCTCGGCGGGGACGATCATAGCCACATCCCCCGACGACGTCGCCGAAGCCGCCGCCATAGCGAGGAGGGCGAACTCTCGGGTGCTGGAGGGGACGAGGCTCCACGAGAGGCCGAAGGACGTCCTGGCAAACCAGCTGGTGGGGCTCGCCCTCGACTTCGGCGAGGTCGCCCTCAAAAGGTGCTTTGAGATCGTCACCAGGTCCCGCCCCTTCCGGGACCTCTCCTTCCCGGAGCTGGAGGAGGTGGCGGCGGAGATAGCTGGCCATCGGCTCGTCTTCTTCGAGGGCGGCATCCTCCGGCGGAGGAGGAAGTCCTGGCAGTACTACTACCAGAACCTCTCGATGATACCCGACGAGAAGAGGTACCGGGTCTACGACGTCGTCGGGAGGAAGCCCGTGGGGACCCTCGACGAGGCCTTCGTCGTCAACTTCGCCGAGCCGGGCGCGACCTTCGTCTCCAGGGGGGAGATGTGGGAGATCGTGGAGGTCGTCGACGAGGAGGCGGAGATCAGGGTCGCCCCCATCCAGAGGGGGGGCGAGATCCCCTCCTGGTCGGGGGAGGAGATCCCCGTCCCCTGGGAGGTGGCCCAGGAGGCGGGAGAGGTCCGGGGAAGGGTTGCCCGTCACCTGGAAGGTGAGGCGGGCGGCGATGGCGGGGGAGGTGGTGGCGAGGCTGCGGCCCTGGCCTTCCTGATGGAGAGCTACCCCGTCGAGGAGGAGGCGGCCTCGGCCTTCGTTAAGTTGATAAAAAGGCAGCTTGCGACCCATCTCCCTGTCCCCGATGAGAGGACGATCGTCGTCGAGGGGGACGGGACCTACATCACCATCAACGCCTGCCTCGGCCACCAGGCCAACGAAGCCCTCGGAAGGGTCCTGACCGCCCTCCTCTCGGCGAGGCTCGGGACCTCCGTGGCCCTGGACGTCGACCCCTATCGGATCGGCCTGGAGACGCCGAGGCCGATTCTGCCTGAGGAGGTGGCAGCCCTCCTCGCCGGGACGGACCCGGACCACCTCGCCCCGATCCTGGAGATGACCCTCAAGAACACCTCCCTCTTCACCTGGAGGATGGTCCACGTCGCCCGGAGGTTCGGGGCCCTCCGCCGGGACCTCGACCGGGAGGTGGTGAGCCTGAAGAGGGTCCTCGGCCTCTTCGTCGACGGGGTCATCGGCGAGGAGGCGATGCGGGAGGTCCTCTTCGACAGGATCGACGCCGACCGGGCGAGGGAGGTTCTGGAGGGTCTTAGGGCGGGGAAGATCGCCATCACCACCTCCTCGGCGAGCCCCATCGGCGCCGAGGGAAGGCGGGGCGGGAGGGACGTGACGACCCCGGAGCGGGCCGACGGTGCCGTCATCGACCTGCTCAAAGACCGGATCATGAACGACCGGGTGATCCTCTTCTGCGTCCAATGCAAGGGGTGGAAGTCGCTGCGGATGGTCAAGAACGTCCCCGAGGTCCCCGAGTGCCCCGTCTGCGGCTCCCGGATGGTGGCGGCCCTCAAGCCCTGGGAGGAGGAGGAGATCAGGATCGTCAAGAAGCCGGAAGCGGCGAAGACCCCCGAGGACCGGCGGAGGACGAAGCGGGTCTACAGAAACGCAAACCTCGTCCTCACCTACGGCAAGGCCGCCGCCGTCGCCCTGGCGAGCCGGGGCCTAGGCCCCGAGACGGCGGCGAGGTTGATGCGGAACCTCAGGAGAGATGAGGCCGACTTCTACCGCGACATCCTGAAGGCGGAACGGGAGTACGCCAGGACGAAGAGGTTCTGGTCCTAGGAGCCCCAAAACTTAAGCCCTCCGAAGGTCTAGGTCCTATCCATGGCTTTCGATCTCTTCCCTGCCGTCGACCTCCGCGGCGGCCGATGCGTCCAGCTCGTCGGCGGCGTCCCGGGAACGGAGGTGGTATCCCTCGACGACCCCCTGGCGGAGGCGGTCCGGTGGGCCGAGATGGGGTCTTCGACCCTGCACATCATCGACCTGGACGGGGCGATCCAGGGGGTCCGGATCAACGGCCCCATCCTCCAGGAGATCGTCGAGACCCTCGACCTCTTCATCCAGGTGGGGGGCGGGATCAGGTCCCCGGAGGATGCGGCTTCGCTCCTCGGCCTGGGCGTCGACCGGGTGATCCTGGGGACGGCGGCCCTCGCCCGCCCTGAGATGGTGACGGAGGTCGCGGAGGAGTTCGGGAAGGAGAGGGTGATGGTCGCCCTGGACGTGAGGCGCGGGAAGGTGACCACCGAGGGGTGGCAGCGGAACCTGGAGAAGGGGGCGATCGAGCTTGGGCTCCTATTCCAGGAGCGGGGGGCGGGCTCGATCCTCTTCACCAACATCGACGTCGAAGGTCAGGTCCGGGGGATCGACCCCGAGCCGACGAGGAGGCTCGTGGAGGCGGTGGAGATCCCGGTCGTCGCCGCCGGAGGGGTCACCACCGTCGGGGACCTCCTGGTCCTGAGAGGCGCGGGCGCCGCGGGAGCGGTCGTCGGGACGGCGATATATACGGGAAAGCTCGACTTCAGAGAGGCCCTCTCGGCCCTCCGATCCTGATATTGATCGGTCATGGAGGGTTTGTGGAGATTTCATGGAGATCGATCTAGGGTTTATGGAGGAGGCGTGGAGGTGGAGTCTTGAGGAGGGGTGAGGGAAGCTCCGAGGTCGGAGGGGCGCGAGCCGTCGTCGAATTGGACCTGGATGGCCAAGGGAACTCGGTACTCGAATCCGGGTCGGGGTTCCTCGACCACATGCTGAGCGCCCTCGCGAGGATGAGCGGGATCGACCTCTCGGCTAAGGCCGGAGGGGGGATCTCCGCCCAGAGGTCGAGGGCCCTGGGGCTCGCCCTGGGGGAGGCGATCGCCTCCGCCCTGGGGGATAAGCGGGGGATAAGAAGGTACGGCTGGGCGGCAGCCCCCATGGATGAGGCCCTCGCCTCGGCGGCCCTAGACCTGAGCGGGAGGGCCTACCTGGTGATGAGGGGCGAGTTTGCCGGCGACCTCGTCGGGGACCTGCCGACTCAGGATGTGGCAGCGTTTCTCTCAGCCCTGACGGAGGGGGGCCGGATCACCCTCCACATCAGGTTCGAGGGCGAAAACGACCACCACCAGGCCGAGATCATCTTCAAGGCCCTGGGGCTCGCTCTGAAGGAGGCTATGAGGAGGGAGGGTACCCTCGTCCTCAGCACCAAAGGGGTCCTCTGAAACTCCAGGAGATCACTCGAACTCGATCGTCCCCGGCGGCTTTGGCGTCAGATCGTAGACCACCCTGGAGACCTCGGGGATCTCCCCGGCGATCCTGTGGGATATCCGCCTCAGAACCTCCCAGGGAAGCTCGATAACGTCGGCGGTCATGGCGTCCCGGGAGGAGACGGCCCTCACCGCCACGACGTAACCGTAGGCCCGGATGTCACCTTTGACGCCGGTCGCCTTCCCTAGGACCGCAGCGAAGGCCTGCCAGGGCAAAAACCCCTTCAGCTCCTCCTCGACGATGGCGTTGGCGATCCGGACGACCCCGAGCCTCTCCCGGGTCACCTCGCCGAGGACCCTGACGGAGAGGCCGGGGCCGGGGTACGGCATCCGCTCGCAGATCTCCGTCGGCATCGACAGCCCCCGGGCGACGGCCCTCACCTCGTCCTTGTAGAGGTCCCGGAGGGGCTCGACTATCCCCTTGAAATCCATATGGAGCGGAAGGCCCCCGACGTTGTGATGGGACTTGATCCCCCCCTCCGACTCGATCAGGTCCGGGTATATCGTCCCCTGGATCAGGTACTCGGCGCCGACCCGCCTCGCCTCCTCCTCGAAGACCCGGATGAAGGTCTCGCCCACCACCTTCCTCTTCTCCTCGGGGTCGGTCACCCCGGCGAGGGCGCCCAAAAACCGGTCCTCGGCGGTGACGGTGATCAGGTTGAAGTCGGAGAACATCTCGGCGATCTTCTTCGACTCGTTCAGCCGCATCAGGCCGCTGTCGACGTAGACCGGGATGAGACGATCCCCAAGGGCCTCCCGGGCTAGAAAGGCGCAGACGGAGCTGTCCACGCCCCCTGAGAGGCCGATGACCGCCCTTCCCTTTACTGTGCGGCGAATCTCTGCTATGGCTTCATCGATGAACTGGGGGACGTTGATGCCCATAGGGGCCTTTTGGCCGGTTCCGAGGATAATAGGGTTGCGGTTATCGGCGGTCCGGATTTCAGATGAAACCAACGTGAACCGCACGTGAAAAATAATCATTTAAAGGAGCGGGTGTTAGGGTATCCTGCGGGAAGGGGAGTGGGAAACAACAGATCGCCAGACCTCCTATGAGGATGAGAGGGCATCTCCCTCCGCCCTCTCATCCATCGTCCCTTTTGCTCATTTGGTGATCTATTCTTCTTCCTGCCTTTTCATTCACCCAATGAAGCGACGATCTTCAGGCCCCGCATCGATATCCGTCTCTGCCTATCATTTGTAGACCTCGCTCCCGCATTTCAATGAGTAGCTCCCATCGAAGACGCTGGTGATGGCGGCATCCCTCTCATCGGTGTGGCTCTCGATCTCGTATATCGCCATCCCGGTGAAGTTCGCCTCGGAGCTGAGCCGGAGCCTCGTGCTTCTGACCTCAGCCTGGCCGGTGGAGTTGAGCCGGTCGGCGCGAAGGTACCGCTCCCGGATCATCGAGCCCCGCTTCTCGTCGATGCAGAGGTGGCTTGCGCTCCACGCGGAGTCGAAGCGGATGGCGCGGCCCAGGGGGAGGGCGAAGGCCGTCGGGGATTTGACGGCGTCGAAGGACCGCTCCATCTTCATCCTGGAGGTCCTGTAGCTGAGGACCTCCTCCGACCTGTACCTTCCCGAGCCGTGCTCAGCGAAGCTGAGGGTCGTCCCGACGATCGCCTTCACCGGCGTCGCGACCCGCCCACGCCTCTCGAACTGGTCGCAGGATATCCTCACCTGGTTCACTATCAATGTGGGCTCTCGATTGGTGGTGAACCTCCGCCGGACGGAGACGAACCCCTCCCCAGAGACCGCTCCATCCACCTCCGCGACGAAGTTCTGCTTCACCATCTTCATCACCACGACGATCTGGCCGTATTCTCCAGGAAGGAGGGTCCCTATCGTCCAGACGTTACTGGTCCCCGGGTCAGGCGGCGGGTCTGCCGAGACGATGGACATCCTCGGGTCGTAATCCTCCACGATCACCAGGTTTGTTATCGGCTCCAATAGGTCGTTGCCGTAGGTTATGGTGTAGGTGATCTTGCCCCCCTGGCTTATCCTGCTCGGCTTTCCCTCCTTCACGTAGGAGCCCTCGCCCGGCTCGAAGCTGGCGATCATGCCGTTTATGCTGAAGTAATCGAAGAGCCAGATGGCACCCTCAGACGGAAGCTTTTTCGAGGATGTCTCAAACCTGACATACAATCGTATTAAATTTAAATTTTCTGTCTCATCAATCCATTCTTGAATACTGAATTTCTGAGGATTTGCTCTGGATCTCCCATATTCGAGGTCCAGGCTATTGAGCTCTGTCCATTCATCGATCTCCAATCCCATACCTTCGACGCCATATCTCGACGTAAATAGCTTTAAGTCGGATTTGCTGCTACTGGTCCACTTTCCATCTCCATCACCATCAAGCCATAATTCTATATAAATATAACCACTATCGGTGAGAGGCTTAATATGCATACAGAACTCATCTAAATCATCAAAAGATATTGGCTCCAAAAAATCGATCCTGACATACCTTATTTTTTGATCGTAATCTAATCGAACCGAATGGGCTCCATGAAAACCGTCCCCACCAAATGGTTCCCCCTTGCCTCCGATATCATATTTAAGGCCGTAAGACCCAGCAGCCACCATGACCGTCGAAGAGAGGATCAGAACTAAATCGAATATAGTTAGAAGTCTCATGGTCGACTATTGGGATAACTCTAGTATAAAAACTAATCTGTATTTGAGAGATCGTCTCCCCCTAATTCGTTGAAAATGACCTATGTTCCATCCGCCGCCTTCTCGTCCCTCCATCCCCCGGACGCCTATACGAGTTTCACAGGCGGTTCACATAACCGAGACGAGCAAAAATCGACTAACAGGGACCCAACATGAAAAATAGGCTTTTAAATTTCCCAGGCCAGGCTTGGTTGGCGTATGGTTCGCTGAAGATGCGCTGAAGATGTAGGTGATTGAGCATGGTAGGGGGGTTGGTTACGACTAAACTGGGAGAGGAGTCCCTGAGAAGGTTAGGGCGGGAGGCGCTCGTCAAGGAGAACCTTCCTTACGTCATGGGGACGATCTCGCTCCTATTGATGGTTCTGGCTACGGCGGTATCCTCCGCCAACGCCGCTGGCATCGCGACTATTCAGAGCACGGGCTCCGGCATGACCTATTCATCCATCTCTTGGTCCGGCTACGGCCTTCCGACCCCCGTTCCTGATGGGACATATTACCATAGGAGTAGCTTCGGAAGCTACTTCTGGCCTGAGGTGCCCCCAGAAGGCCGCGACCCCTGGACCTCAGGCCTCTGGACGAGCCCGCGGCCGGGCAGAAGCTGGTATAACCAGCAACCAGTGGCCACCGACCTCTATCCGAACGTCGCGGGTCCCGCGCCGGCGGGGACAGCCGTCACCTGGACTGCCATGGCGACGGATCCCGATGGTGACGCCATCCTCTACAAGTTCTGGCTGAAGGGCCCCTCGACGGGCTGGGCCTGGAAGGATATGACAGGATGGACGGCGAGCAACAGGTGGACCTGGAGGACGGCCCCCTCGGATGCCGGGACGAGCTCGGTCTGCGTCAGCGTCAAGGACGGGCGGAACGCGGGCCCCGACGGCTCCAAGTGCAGCCTGACAAGAGAGTTCACCGTCGCCCTCCCCAGGACGAACGGGCCCCCGACGGCGACGGGCCTCTCCCCCAGCCGGGGAAGCCCCGCCCTCCCGGGCGCCTCCGTCACCTGGACGGCTACGGCTACCGACCCCGACGGGGACCAGATATTCTACCGGTTCTGGCTGAAGGGGCCCTCTACAGGAGACGCCTGGAGGGAGATGACGGGATGGACGGCGAGCAACAGGTGGACCTGGCAGACGACAGCCTCCGACGCGGGAACGAGCCAGGTGAACGTCTGGATCAGGGACGGAAACCACGCCGGATATGACAGCTGGGACAGCTACCAGGTGAGGGACTTCCAGGTGGCGGCCCCCAGAGCGAACAGGCCCCCGACGGCGACGGGCCTTGAACCGAACTGGAGAAGCCCCCTCGTCGCGGGTTCGGCGGTCACCTGGACGGCGAAGGCCGTCGACCCCGACGGGGACCAGATATTCTACCGGTTCTGGCTGAGGGGGCCCTCTACAGGAGACGCCTGGAGGGAGATGACGGGATGGACGGCGAGCAACAGGTGGACCTGGCAGACGACAGCCTCCGACGCGGGAACGAGCCAGGTGAACGTCTGGATCAGGGACGGAAACCACGCCGGATACGACAGCTGGGACAGCTACCAGGTGAAGGAGTTCACCATAACCTGGTGACCCCTAAGCCGCCGGAGGGATCGGAAGAATCCGCTGATCCTCCTACCTTACGACGATAAGAGAAAGCTGGCGCTGGGAGGATCTTCGCCTCCCAGAATCGATATGATATAGATCGCCCCAAAGGGAGGGGTGGATCGATGAAGGGGGGCGTTGGGAGGGGGGCTCCCCTCCCAACTTTCCATCACCTTGACCGGCATCTCCCCCGGCCAGAGGCCGCCTCTTTTGTATCATCCAGGACCGGCCCGCAGATTCAGAGCTTGGCCTGAAGCCACTTCTCCGCCCCCGCCGGGGGTTTTCGCGCGAGGGACGCCCTCAGCCCGATCCGAGACAGTTTATGGTGGCGATACCCTCTCCTCCGCCGAACTGATCAGAAGATTTAAGATTAAAGAGCAACAACCGATGAAGAGGGGACTAGATTGCAGATAGAGATCACAGCACTTTTGGATCAGGACGTCTACACCCAGCGGGGGATCTTCGTCGGAAGGGTCGACGACGTGGTCCTCGATCCGGATGTGGGGGAGGTGAGCGGCCTCGCCCTGGGGAACGTCAACAGGTCCTTCCTCGACCTGAAGGGGAGGGGCATCATCATACCCTACCGGGGGGTCACCGCCGTCGGGGACATCATAATCACCAAGCATTTCGGCACCGTGCCCGTGCCTTACAGCGATGAAAAGAAGGGCTGATCGCCGGGAGGTTTACGCCGACCTCCGGGTCCGGGCCCCCCTGGTGGTACGGGCCGACGGAAGAGGTTTTGGAAAGCTCCTCCGGAAGGCAAATAAGCCCTACGACCTCGAATTCGCGAGGGCGATGGCGACGGCCGCAAGGGCGTTCGTCGAGGGGTCGGGGCTCGCCCCCGCCATCGCCTTCACCTTCTCCGACGAGGTCAGCCTCCTCTTCGGCGAGGCGCCCTTCAACGGCCGGCTGGAGAAGATCGACTCGGTGGTGGCGGGGTCCCTCTCGGGCCTCCTCTCCATCGGCCTCGGAAAGGCCGTGGCCATGGACGCGAGGTCGATCCCCCTCTGCCCCGAAGAGGTCGTCGAGTACTTCGCGGCTAGGCAGGACGAGGCCTGGAGAAACCACGTCTTCTCCAGCGGCTTCTACGCCCTCGTCGCCGAAGGCTTCGCCCCCCGCGAGGCGATGGGCCGCCTGCGGGGGATGAAGGAGGCCGAGATCCATGAGATGCTCTTTCGCAGGGGCGCTAACCTCGCCAAGAGCCCCGCATGGCAGAGGAGGGGGATTCTGATCCGCCGGGTTTGGGTCGGTGACGAGATCGGGGACGCAGGCGGCGAAGGGACGGGAGGAGAGGAGAAGAGGGCGAGGACGAAGATCGTCGAGGAGTGGGAGCCTCCCCTCTTCCGGTCGGAGGAGGGAAGGCGGATCCTCGACGGGACAATTCGGAATCGTTAGGAGCTGGGTATCATTTTAGGAGCGGAAGATCATGTTCTTGGATGAGAAGGGAGAGGAAGAGGGGAAGAAGGATACGGCGAAGCCGAAACAGTTCATCCCCCGGGCTTTGGGCCAGAAGGTGACGATCAGGCTTCTGGACGGGAGGCCCCTGATAGCGAAGCTTGAGGCGCAGAACAACTACGAGCTCCTCTTGGACCTGGGGAAGGGGAAGAAGATGATAGTCTTCAAGCACGCCATCGGCACCCTGGAGTACGAGGCCCAGGATGAGGGTAGGTGAACGGCCCGTTTCGTGGGCTTTTAGAGGGACTGGTGGGGGTTGGCCAGGTGGCTAATGAGGAGCATCTTCGGATCCTCGAAGAAGGTGTGGAAGTATGGAATCGGTGGAGAGGAAGCCATTCTACTACAATTCCCGACCTGAGCGGAGCTAATCTAAGTGGGGCCAATCTGAGCGGAGCTTGGCTGTTTAATACTCACGTGGTTGGGGCTAACCTGAGCGGGGCTAACCTCAGCGAGGCACAACTGGGTGGGGCTAACTTGATTGGGGCTAACCTGAGCAAAGCTAACCTGCGGAGAGCTTACCTGAGGTTTGCCGATCTCAGTGATGCTGATATGAATGCGGCTGATCTGAGTAAGTCTGACCTGATTTTTGCTAAACTGTTTTTGACGAAACTGGGTGGAGCAATCCTGAGCAAAGCTGCCCTGATGGAGGCTAGCCTACGGGAGGCTGACCTGGAGTTTGCTGATCTGAGTGAGGCTAACCTGGAGGGTGCCCAGCTGGTTAAAACAAGAGTTGAGGGCGCATTATTTACGAACTGTCGAGTATATGGAATCTCTGCCTGGGGATTAGAAGGCAAACCTAAAGACCAGTCAAACCTTATAATCACCCACTACGATGAGCCAGTCATAACCGTTGATAATCTGGAAGTTGCCCAGTTCATTTACCTGCTCCTCCACAGCCAGAAAATCCGCGATGCTATAGACACCATAGCTAAAAAGGCTGTTCTCATACTCGGCCGATTTACTCCTGAGCGAATGGTAGTGCTGAACGCCATCCGGGATGAATTGAGGAAACAAGGCTATTTGCCCATACTCTTCTACTTTGAGAGACCGGACAGTAGAGACTTCATAGAAACCGTGTCCACTTTAGCCCATATCTCAAGGTTCGTAGTTGCTGACGTCACAGATCCAAGAATTGTTATCGAAGAGATCCCACATATCGTGCATAATGTTGCAGTTCCAGTGAAGCCGCTGTTGTTAGATGGCTCGGAGAACCATGAGCTTGTAACATTACGCAATCTCAGGGTAAACCACAGGTCTCTTCTCAATACGTATGAATATAAAAATCTGGAGCACTTACTCACCAATTTCAAAACCGAAGTGATCGACCCATCAGAACAAAAAGCGGAAGAGCTTTACCGGAGAAGATTCGAGGAACTGGGCCATCCTAAAGCAGCATAGAGATAGCATCCGACGCTTTCACCATTTCTGCGATCTTCGAAGCCGCCTTCCGAGGGCCCCCGGAATCTCAGACCACGCGACCTCGTGGACGGCCTCGCTGTCGTGGACGATGCATCTGCCGAAAGGCGAGGGCTCGCCCCTCTCGAAGTCTTCATACTTCAGGAGAAGCTCGATCGCCTCCCGGATCTCGACGATCTGCCTTCTTTTGAGAAGCTCGGCCAATTTCAGAGAGTCCTCGGTCCCGATCTCGCCCCCGAGCCCCCGGCACTCCGACCACAGGAGCCGTCCACCCTCCAGGTAAAACGGGTAGGTCGTGCAGAGGAGGGGCCTTGCGCCATAAATTCGACAGCCGTTCTCAGAATAGTACCTGCAGTCCCGGCCCGTTTTTCTCAAACGCCACTCCAGGGTGTGAAAGTTCCCCTCGCAGTCCCATTCGCCCTCTTCGGGCGGCCCGGCGACTTCGAGCCAGCTCTCCCCGGTCTCGTCGGCGATGATCACCCTGATCTCAAAGGGAAAGACGACGACGCTGTTCTCCTCGCCCCGGCAGCAGTCGCCGCAACGCCGGCAACGAAAGCCGATCCGCATGATCTCGCGGGCGATGGTCTCCGCGGAGAGGCTCTCGGCCCCCTCCAGCTGGAGCGCCAGCTCCTCCAGCATCTCCTCGATGCCGCTGGGACCGGCGGACCTCTCTATCTCCGACATACCTCAAGGAAGTTTTCCAGGAGCTTGATGCCCCCTTCGGTGTGGACGACCTCGGGGTGCCACTGGACTCCATAGAGGGGCCGCTTCTTGTGCCCCATCGCCTCGATCTCGCAGACCTCCGACCTCGCTAAAACCCGGAAGTCCGGCGGGAGGGAGACGACCTGGTCGGCGTGGGAGGCCCAGGTCTTGATCCTCGGGGCGAGGCCCTTCAGGATATCGTCCTCCTCCAGCACCTCGACCTCCACCTCAGCGTACCCGCCGACGGCGCCCTTCTCGACCCTCCCGCCGAAGGTCTCGGCCATCACCTGGAGGCCGAGGCAGATGCCGAGGATGGGGATCTCGAGCCTGGTCAGGTACTCCGAGCACCTTCCGGCCCGCTCAAGGGTGGGGCCTCCGCCGAGGATGAGCCCGTCGGCCTCGATCTCCTCCGCAGGAGTCTGGTTTGAGATCATCCTCGCCGGGACGAGGTCCCTTATGCTCCGATGGATCAGGTGGTTAAACTGACCGTAGTTGTTCACTACCAGGACTTTCATTCTTGCTCGCCGTATCTCGCCATGAGATGATAAAGCTTACATCCCGTTTTGGGGGGATGAGACGAGCCCTTCGATATCCTCGGGCCCCGCGAGGACGGTGACCCCGGGGATCCTCCCGAGCCGTTCTATGTTCTCTCTGTCCAGGGGACGGCTGGCGACGGAGATCGCTCCCCTTCTTATGGCGCCCTGGGGGCAGAGGCCCCTGCAGATGCCACAGCCGTCGCACCTCAAAAGGTCGATCTGCTCTCCGATCGCCCCCCTAGGGCACGCCGCCCGGGGCTCGCAGGCCTCGCAGCGGAGGCATAGATCCCTGTCGATGGTGAAGGGCGGCTCGGTCTCCGCCCTCTCCAGGACGTCGGTCGGGAGGACGTAGAGGGGGACGGCCGCCTTGTTCGCCAGGGCCGCGGCGTTCGTCGGGAGGGTGTCGGCGATTCCGCAGACGATCTTGGCGACGGTGTTGGCCGTCGCCGGCGCGACGATCAAGAGGTCGAACTTATTCATCATGAACCGGCCGGCCTTTGGGCTGCTCGACCCCTCCTCCCGCTCCAGGAAGACCTCCTCCAGGTATCCGCCCCCCGATATCTCTTTGAGCCGGTCGAAGAGGCCGTACATCCTCAACACCTCCTCACCGGCCTCGGAGACGAAGGTGCAGACCCGGTTCTTCTGCGAGATCTTCCCCATGGCAGCCACGCTCTCGGCCAGGTAGTGGCCGGCCCCCGTGACCGCCCAGGCGACGTTCTTCATAGATCAGATCACCCCTCCTATGAGAGACCAACGGCTCTGGCGGCTTATCACCCCGGCGGTCGGCCGCCTGTAACGAAAATATATAAAACATCATCACAAATAGTTGAGAGGGGCTGGCCGCGATGTCAGCCCTGGAGAGAACGAACCATGACCCACCACTTCGAAAAAGCCCTCGTCGGAGAGGCGCTGGTAGGAGAAGGGCCCGAGGTCGCCCACATAGACCTCGTCATCGGGAGGAAGGGAAGCGCCGTCGAAGATGCCTTCGTTGCGGCCCTCGCCTCGCCGAGGATGGGGCACACCCCCCTCCTGGCCGTCCTGGAGCCGAACCTCATCCCCAAGCCCGCCACCCTCATGGTGAACAAGGTGACGATCACCAACGCCACCCAGGCGCTTCTGATCTTCGGCCCGGCTCAGGCGGCGGTGGCCAAGGCGGTGATGGACTCGGTGGCCGAAGGGACTATCCCGGAGGCTGATGCCGAGGATCTGCTGATCATCGTCTCAGTCTTCCTCCAGTGGGACGCCGAGGATAAGAAGAAAGTCGCCGATTACAACTACAGGGCGACGAAGCTCGCCATCGAGCGGGCGATGAAAGGAGAGCCGACGGTGAAAGAGGCCCTAGCGAGGAAGGACTCGGCTAAGCATCCCTTCGCCTGAGATGGCTTGGGATTTTTAAAATCGGTCCCCAGGCCGAGGGAAAGCTATCCCGGTGCCGGTCGAAGGTCTGCGGCTGGCCCCGGGGAGGCTTTTGGCACCATCCACCTCCGGGGGTTCTCTCCATCCGACAAACTTTACTGTCAGGAGATACTAACTTATCCAGTTGTGCGTCCATACGCAATTTACATCCAGTTCACGTGAAACGGAGTTTGGAGCATTTAGCGCCACGAGACTCTGATATGAAAAATAGGTACTTAAAATCCCAAATCGACGGATTGGTCTGGATACGAATTTGTCGGTCGAAGATTGGAAGGTGTTCGATATGGTAGATCCCTCATCAAAGCCGGTCGCCTGGGAGAGACGGGTCGATCTCCCAGGGGATCTCTTGGAACGGAGCCGAACCTTAGCTCGTCGCCTGGCTCTGTCGCTGCTGATATTTGGAATGATACTCACTTCGGCGGCCTTGGCCAACGTTCCACCGACCGCCTTAGATCTCACCCCAGACAAGGGGAGCCCGCAGGAGGTTGGAACCGCCATAAAATGGACCGCGAGTGCTACAGATCCCGATGGAGACCCAATCAGTTACAGGTTCTTCCTGAAGGGGCCGTCCACGGGCGATGCGTGGCAGCAGGTCCAGGACTGGTCGGGGACCAACAGTTGGGACTGGACCCCCACCCAGGATGGAAGCTACGAGGTGAACGTCTGGATCAGGGACGGATTCAACGCTGGACCTGACAGCTGGGACGCCTTCAAGGTCACGCCCTTCTCCGTGAACCCGGCCCCCGTCCCCAACCAGCCGCCCGTGGCTAACTCCCTCAACCCGAACGCCGCAAGCCCCCAGGACCCCGGCACTCCCATCATATGGACCGCCAGCGCATCCGATCCCGATGGAGACGCCATCCTCTACAAGTTCTTCCTCAAGGGGCCTGCCACATCCAACAGCTGGGCCGAGACGAGAGGGTGGGACCCGTCTCCAACATGGACCTGGACCACTTCTCCCGCCGATGCGGGCGCAAACCAGGTCAACGTGTGGGTCAGGGACGGAAACCATGAGGGGCCCGGAGGGTATGACTCGTTCAAGGTCGCGGACTTCGTCATAAACGCGCCAAACCAGCCGCCCGTGGCTAACTCCCTCAACCCGAACGCCGCAAGCCCCCAGGACCCCGGCACCCCCATCATATGGACCGCCAGCGCATCCGATCCCGATGGAGACGCCATCCTCTACAAGTTCTTCCTCAAGGGGCCTGCCACATCCAGACGCCTGGGACCAGGTCCAGGACTGGTCGGCAACGAACTTCTGGGACTGGGTTCCAGCCCCAGCAGGGCGACTACGAGGTGAACGTCTGGATAAGGGACGGAAAACACGCAGCACCTGACAGCTGGGACGCCTTCAAGGTCACGCCCTTCAAGGTGAACCCGGCCCCCGCCGCTAACCAGCCCCCCACGGTCACAAGCCTGAACCCGAACCCATCGAGCCCCCAGAACGCCGGCACTCCCATCAAGTGGACCGCTGCAGCTTCGGATCCAGATGGCGATCCCATATCGTACAAGTTCTTCCTCAAGGGGCCCTCCACGGGAGACGCATGGCAGCAGGTCCAGGACTGGTCGGCAACGAACTTCTGGGACTGGGTTCCAGCCCAGCAGGGCGACTACGAGGTGAACGTCTGGATAAGGGACGGAAAACACGCAGCACCTGACAGCTGGGACGCCTTCAAGGTCACGCCCTTCAAGGTGAACCCGGCCCCCGCCGCTAACCAGCCCCCCACGGTCACAAGCCTGAACCCGAACCCGACGAGCCCCCAGAACGCCGGCACCCCCATCAAGTGGACTGCTGCAGCTTCGGATCCAGATGGCGATCCCATATCGTACAAGTTCTTCCTCAAGGGGCCCTCCACGGGAGACGCATGGCAGCAGGTCCAGGACTGGTCGGCAACGAACTTCTGGGACTGGGTTCCAGCCCAGCAGGGCGACTACGAGGTGAACGTCTGGATAAGGGACGGAAAACACGCAGCACCTGACAGCTGGGACGCCTTCAAGGTCACGCCCTTCAAGGTGAACCCGGCCCCGGCTCCAAACCTGCCTCCCAAGGTCGATAGCCTCATCCCGGACAAGGCGAGCCCCCAGAGCGCCGGGACGACGGTAGTCTGGACCGCCAGCTCAACGGATACCGATGGCGATACCGTATTCTACAGGTTCTTCCTCAAGGGGCCTGGCACGTCTAACAACTGGGTCGAGAAGAGGGGCTGGAGCAACATCCCCACCTGGTCCTGGACGACCACTCCCGCCGATGAGGGAAATAACCAGGTGAACGTCTGGATCAGGGACCAAAACCACGCGGCCGCTGACAGCTGGGACGACTACAAAGTGGTAGACTACACGGTGACGGCACCAAACCAAATCCCGGTCTTCAACTCGCTGACGCCCAACCCGCCGAGCCCCCAGAACGTCGGGGCGACGATCAGGTGGACCGCCGACGCCACCGACCCGAACCCGGGGGACGTCGTCCAGTTCAAGTTCCACCTGAGGGGACCATCGACGGGAGGCGCATGGGAGGTCGTCCAGGAATGGAGCACCAAGAACTGGTGGGACTGGAAGCCGTCCCAGCAGGGCGACTACGAGGTAAACGTATGGATAAGGGACGGAAAGCATGCGGGACCTGACAGCTGGGACGCGTACAAGATCACCCCCTTCAAGGTGAACCCGGCGCCCACGCCCAACAGGCCCCCGACGGTCACGGCCCTCACCCCCAACCGGCCGAGCCCCCAGATCGGCGGCGCGAGGATAACCTGGACGGCCACCGCCAGCGATCCGGACGGTGACCCCATCCTCTATCGGTTCTGGATGAGGGGCCCCTCCACCGGGAACGTCTGGAAGGTCGTCAGGGACTGGTCCACCAGCAGGACCTGGACCTGGTCAACCTCCCCCGGGGAGATCGGCCAGTACGACTTCTGCGTCTACGTCAGGGACGGCAAGCACCAGCCTCCAAGCCGCTACGACGACTGCACGGCGTACAGGGGCTACCACCTGATCGCCATCAGGCCGCCCAACCAGCCTCCAGTGGCCACCGCCCTCCTGCCGAGCTGGCCGAGCCCCCAGGTGGCGGGATCGACGATCACCTGGACGGCCTTCGCCGCAGACCCGGATATGGACCTCCTCTTCTTCAAGTTCTGGCTGAGGGGGCCCGCCACCGGGAACGTCTGGACGGTGGTGAGGGACTGGTCCACCAGCAACATCTGGACCTGGTCGACGCACCCCGGCGACGCAGGCCCCTATGACGTCTACGTCTACGTCCGGGACGGAAGGCACAGCCCACCAACCAGTTACGACAGCTCCAAAGGATACGGTGGATACCTGCTGACGGCCCCCGTCCTTGTAAACCGTCCCCCGGTGGTGACAGCCCTCGCCCCAAGCAGGCCGAGCCCCCAGACCGCGGGCGCGAGGATAACCTGGACGGCCACCGCCAGCGATCCGGATGGCGATCCCATCCTCTACAAGTTCTGGCTGAGGGGGCCCGCCACCGGGAACGCCTGGAAGGTGGTCCAGGACTGGTCGACGAGCCGGACCTGGGGCTGGACCTCGACCCCCGGGGACGTCGGCAATTATGACGTCTACGTCTACGTCCGGGACGGAAAACACGAGCCTGCCACCCGGTACGACAGCGCCGTGGGCTTCAGCGGCTATCAGCTGACCCCGCCCGTGACGGTAAACAGGCCTCCGACGGCGACCGCCCTTTCGCCCAGCAGGCCGAGCCCGCAGACGGCGGGATCGACGATAGTCTGGACGGCGACGGCCTCCGATCCGGAAGGTGACCCCATACTCTATCGGTTCTGGCTGAAGGGCCCCGCCACCGGGAACGCCTGGAAGGTGGTCCAGGACTGGTCGACGAGCCGCGCCTGGACGTGGACGTCGGCTCCCGCCGACGCCGGCGAATATAGCCTCTACGTCTACGTCCGGGACGGAAAACACGAGCCTGCCACCCGTTATGACAGCGCCGTGGGATACAGCGGCTACCAGCTCATCAGCCCCTGGGGGATCTATCAGCTGACCTCCGGCGACGCGATCCAGGACAGGCCCTCCCTCGTCAGCTCCGCCGATGGCCACCTCCTGGCCTACCAGTCCTGGGAGGCGGGCCCCCGCTTCAACGGGGACATATTCCTCAAGAGCTTCGACCTCTATTGGAACCAGCTCCAGAAGGTCCGGGCTACGACCGATACGGCATATCAGGACACCCCGTCGGCGATATATGCCGACGGGTACTACTACGTAGCCTACGTATCTGACGAGGCGGGAAACTGGGACATATTCGTCAAGAAGTATGACGGCGGCCTGAACCTCGTCGAGACGAGGAGGCTGACCACCTCCCCGGCGGACCAGGATAGCCCATCCCTAATCCGGGCGGGGAGGGACTTCTACCTCGCCTACCAGTCCTGGGAGACGGGGAAGTCCTCCGGCGGGGATATCTTCATCGAGCGGTTTTCCTCCTCCTGGACCTCGATCCGGAAGGTGAGGGTGACCACCGAGGCGAGCTACCAGGACCGGCCGTCTCTGGCCCTGGGTGGCGACGACAGGATATATGTCGCCTACGCCTCTGAGGAGTCTGGAAACCTGGACATCTTCGTCAGGAAGTACGACCGAAGCCTGAACCCCCTCGAGCCGAAGAGGAGGATCACCACCAGCCCATCGAGCCAGGACTACCCATCCCTCATCGCGCAGAGCGGCGAGTTCAACCTGATCTACAGCTCCGATGAAGGTGGGAGCTACGACCTATACCTGGAGAGATACAGCCCCAGCTGGACCCTCATCGAGAGGGCGAGGGTCACCGGGACCCCGGGGGACGAGGTCTATCCGTCCCTCTCCTATAGCCCCATCGACGGCCTCCTCTGGGCGGCCTACGTCCTCCAGGACGGGACCGGGAGCAACATCTTCGTCCAGCCGGCAGCCTCCCTCGAATCGATGGCAAGCTGCTGGTCGTCCATGGACTTCAGCGCCACCAGGGCCAACAGCCCCTACACCCTCACTGTGAAGTTCTACGGACCCTCGGGGGCGCTCGTCGACCCCTCCAGCCTGAGGCTGACCTGGAACCCCGCCGACGCCCACCTCACCGGAAGCACCCTCCGGAAGGTCTCGACGGGAAGTTACAGCCTCGACTCCCGATTCGGATCGGCGGGTCCCAAGACCTTCACCGTCAGCTCCACCGTCGCAGGGTGCAGCGCTGTGAGCACGGTGACGGTCCTGGTGGCCTGAACGGGCTTGGACCTCAGATCTGGAGATTGGGGCGGAGGCGGCATCTCTTCGCCTCCGATCCACCCTCTTATTATCCCTGGGCCCCAGGGGCCCGCCCTCTGGAGGCGTAGCCTCAGCGGGGAGACCGGTCGAAGACCGTGACGTACAGCCGCTCGTTATAATCCTCGATCGCCGTGAGGGCCTTCCATCCGGCGTAGAGGTAGAGGGCCAAGATCATAGGGACCAGGACCAGGCTTGCTGCCTGGAGAGCCTCGCCGGGGACGAAGGGTCCGAATCCGCGGAAGGCGAGGAGGGCTCCGAGGAGGAGGATATCGACGAGGACCAGCATCAGTCCCAGGACAGCCCTCCCCCCGTAGATGAGACCTCCCCCCGCAAAGAGGAGGAGGACCATCAAAAGTCCCACCACAGGCTTCTTCCGCTCAAGCTCGTAGAATAGAGCTTTCTCCATATCCGGCATCCTCTGGGCGTTCTCCCATATGATCTGGAACTTCTCTTCTTCTCTCATGCTAAAGGCCTCGGCATTATTGAGGCAGGTCGATTTAAAAGTTTGACCATTTCCACAACCTGCGAAAAGTATTTTTATAACATTATGCGTAACTGATATATAACTAAAATATATATCATCCAACTGGTCAAATAGGTGAGGGAGCTATGTTAGCCCTGGCAGCCATCATCGTCGGCTCTATCCTGACCGGATACTCCGCATACAAGATCCACGCCGCCCGGAGGGGAGAGAGCCGTAAGCTCCGGGATATGGAGGTGCTGAGGCGGCTTAACGTCCCCCCAAAAAAGCAGGTCCGGGTCTGGAGCGCCCTGATGGTCCTGGGGCTCGTCCTCCTGACGCCTGGCTTGGGGCTCCTCCTCTCCAGCGATCGTGGCTCCGGATATGTTGGCAACCTCTCCCCTTCGGGCCTGAGGCCTTCCACCCCGGGGAGCCCCCTCCTGGTCCCCCCCCTCGGAGAAGCTGGATATGACCCCCAAGACCGTCGATGAGGGGCGGTCCGGGGCCTTCGGGGGAGGCGCCGCCTTCGCCTCGTCGGGAGGAAGCGGCAAGAGGGCATCTTCAGGGGGTGGCGGAGGATCTTCCTCCGCCGAGGCGAGGGAGGGGGTCCGCGACGATCTCGGCGGCTCCTCGAAGGGGGAAGGTCCCGACCATCACCCCCCCGAGGCTAATGAGACCCCGACGATCTACAAGGCCGGATCCGCCCGCGATCGCCCCAGGATCGGCGAGGTAAGCCCCTCCAATACCACCGCCGGACCTGAGGGCGGCGGGCTGACCGACGGCTCAGAGTCCGGGGCCTTGCCAGAGGCCCCGGCGGCCGGACCGGAGCCTGCAGGGGAGGAAGCCGTCGCCATCGGGCCATCCGTGGAGACGACCTCTGAAGGGGTGGCTGAAAAGAGGCCCCTCCCGGACCTTTCGAGACCAGTGGTGGCCGGATCTGGGACCCCCTCCGCCAGGACTGGGGAGAGAGCCGAACCGGAGGCCTTGTATGAAGCCCCAGAGGAGGGCGGAGGATCCGATGACCCCGGCCATCTGGCAGCGGGACCCGCCCCGAAATCGGCCACCTCCTCCGAGGTGGCCGGAGCTGCCGCCATCGACGTCGCCAGGGAGAAGAGGACCGCCCCCAGCACATCGAGGCGTCTCCCCTCGGAGGAGAAGGGGGCGGAGGAGGTCGGTGACCCGGAGAAGGAAGGGACCGCTCCCCCAGCCCCGGCGGAGGCCTCGGGGATGGAGGGCGAGGCCGGGCACCTCGTCGCCGGACCGGAGCCGACGTCACCTCCCCCATCGCCGGAACTGGATATCTCCGATGGGTCCCTGGAGCCCCCCGGCCTGGCCGATTTGGGTATGGAGCTGGCTCCCGAGGATCCTGCCCCGGTGATGGGGGCCCAGGTGGAGGAGGTCAAGAAGCTCCTCTTCCGGGAGGCGACCCGATCGGATATGACGGTGGGTGAAGCCCCCTCGGGGGCCGACCTGATAGGCGTCGATGGTGACGGCGTGCCGCCCGGGAATATGACGGTGGTAGCTACCCCCTCGGAGGCCGACGAGCTGAATGGAAGCTCCGAGATCGGCTCAAACCTCTCGGTGGGGAGGATCGCTATCGATGCCGAGTTCAAGAATTTCGGATCGGCGAATCGGCTGGGGATGGGGATAGATAAGAACGGGACCCAGAGACCGGTGATGATAATGGAGTTTGAAAAGATCGATCTGGAATCGAACTTCCGCCAGGGGTTGGGGTTGACCCCCACAAGCGGCTTCCGCTGATCGCCGAGGAGCCGTCCCGGCGGGGAAGGGTCGAGGAGAGGAGGATATATGGAGCCCGAAACGGTCGCCGTCCCAGAGGGGTTCAAGGTTGGATGCCGGATAGCATCCATCATCTTATTCCTCGTCCTCTTCCTGGTTCTGGGGGCGGTGGGCGAGGACCTCTCCGCCAAGGATTGGTCGGATATGGGGAACGCCCAGGCCAGGAGGGGGGAGTACCAAGAGGCGGTTGCGAGCTACGACCGGGCTACGGCCCTGGACGCCTACAACCCCGACATCTGGTACAACAGGGGGCTCGCCCTCTCCAGCCTCGGCAGGTACGAAGAGGCGCTGGAATGCTACCAGCGGGGGGCGAAGATCGAGCCCTTCGACCCCGACCTCTGGCTCGGCACCGGCTCCGCCCTCTCCAGCCTCGGCAGGTACGAAGAGGCGCTGGAGAGCTATAACCGGGCGGCGGAGTTCGACTCGAAGGACCCCGACGCCTGGAACGGGAGGGGGACGGTCCTCGCCCGTCTCGGGCGGCTTGAGGAGGCCCTGGCTTCGACGGATACGGCCCTGGCGATGGACCCGGAGGACGCCGACGCCTGGAACAGCAAGGGGGCGATCCTCCTCCAGCTCGGCCGTCCCGAGGAGGCCCTGGCCTGCTACGACCGGGCGATCGAGATCGACCCCGAGGATCCCGACCTATGGAACAACCGGGGGTCGGCCCTCCACCAGCTCGGCAGATATCAGGAGGCCCAGGATAGCTACAGCTGGGCGATAGCTCTCGATCCGCTCCACGAGTACGCCTGGTACAACCGGGGTCTCCTCGTCCCCACCCTCAATGAGGAGACGGAAGAGGCCTTCGCCCTTTCCAGAGAGAGGATGTACGTCGAGACGGAGAAGAGGTTCCCACTCCCCTCGGAGGGCGGAGGATCCGGGGGGGAGACGGAGAACGAGAAGCTTTCGGGCTGGAGGACCGTCACGGTGATCGCTGCGATATTGGCGGCAGGGATCCTATCGAACCTGGGGGGTAAGGGCAGGGCGCTCCATCGAGAGCCGCTCTCGTCGCCCCTCAACAGGCTGATAATCTTCGCCGACAGATCCCTGAGGAGGCGCGGACCATGAGAATCACGACGAAGTTTGCCATGATTATGATGCTGACCCTGGCGGCGGCTATCGCCTCGGCAGCCCCTGACGAGGCGAACGGGACGGTGATCGCCGTCATAGCCGGGGACGTCCTCGAGGTGGCCATCGACGGGGGAGACCCCCGGACGGGTTCTGGGGTGGTGACGGTGAGAGTCGCGGACGTGGCCCTCCCTCCCAACGGATCGGAGGGGTGGGAGGTGGCGAGGACGTTTGCCGAATCCCTCCTCAAGAACAGGACGGTCTCTCTGGACATCGACGACCGGACCGAAGGCGGCCGGGACCCCCAGGGGAGGCTCCTCGCCGTCGTTTACCTCTCCGACCCCGCCGGAGGGCTGAACCTCAGCCACCCCCTCAACAGGCTCCTGGTGGAGGCGGGGCTCGCCGAGGTCTGCGACCTTGAAGCCGACGAGTTCGATCCGAGAGGATGGTGGCAGAGCGGCGAGGCGGACGCCGCCGGGGGAGGGGTCAGGGTCGTGATAAACGAGGTGGAGGCGAACCCCCCCGGGAGCGACGAGGGAGGAGAGTGGGTGGAGCTCTACAACGACGGGTTTGAGGAGGCCGCCATAGGGGGCTGGACCCTGACGGCGGCGGGGGGGTCCGTCGTCGGCATATCCCCCGGGACGGTCCTCGTTGGTGGGGGTTTTCTGTTGGTGAAGGCCGACGGGTACTGGCTCAGAAACGATGACGAGCTCGTGACCCTCAGAGACGGCGCGGGGATGGAGGTGGATAGAACCCCGGCCCTCGATGATGGGGAGGACGACAACAACAGCTGGTCCAGGTACCCCGACGGCGGCGAAGAGTGGGCCTTCGTCCAGGCGAGCCCGGCGGGGCCCGTCCCGGCGGTGGAGCCGTCGGAGGTGACCACCTCCGACCAGAAGGAAGAGGAGAAGAACTGGCTCCTGGGGTCGGGGGGCTGCGATCCTTACGGCCTCTGGGAGATCTCGGAGTTCCTCCAGTAGACGGCGGTGGAGGGCGATCTTCTAACGGGCCTCCAGGTCCCGGGCCCTATCGAGGGCCTCCTCCGCCTCCCCTTCCCTCCCCAAGGACTTCAGGGCGAGGGCCCTGTTCCGCCAGGCGGTGGTGTACCCCGGGAAGAGCTCCACCGCCTTCCCGAAGCACTCCACCGCCTCTTCGGGCCGTTTGAGGGCGATGAGAGAGACCCCCTTGTTGTTCCAGGTGTAGAAGTCGAAGGGGTCGATGAGGATCGACTCGTCGTAGCATTCCAGGGCCTCCTCGTGGCGGCCGAGATTGTCGAGGGCTGCGCCCTTGTTGTTCCACGCCCGGCCAGCCCTCGGCCCCAGGGGTTCGATCTCGAGGGCCCTATCGTAGGATTCGGCCGCCTCGGAGAACCTTCCAAGAGCGTGAAAGGCGTATCCCTTGACGATCCAGCATCGGGCATCTCTGGGGTCGAGACCAAGGGCCCTATCCGCCGACTCCAGGGCCTCCTCGTGCCGGTCGAGCTCGTTCAAGGCCACCGCCCTCCCTCTCCAGCTCCGGGGGTGGTCCGGCTTCAAATCCAGGGCAGCATCGTAAGATTCGACCGCCGCCTGATAGCGGCCCTTCTTCCGAAGGGCCTCCCCGAGGAGGTAGCGGGCCTCGAAGAAGATGGGGTCGGCCTCTATCGCCCTCGCGAGACTATCTGCCGCCTCTTCGAAGAGGCCAGAGCCATAGTGGGCGGCCCCCCTCTTGTACCAGTAGTCAGGATCCAACAAGCCCTCGCCCCCGGAGCCGACGATGAGGAGACTCTGATCTCGGCCCTCTCCAGACCTCTCGCCGGCCACGTTGTTAAGCCTTATCTCATCCCCTCCTCATCTCATCCCCGGAGGAGATCCTGGATACGGTCGCGGAAGTGGCCGAGCCCTTCCCGGAGGGGAGGGGCCCCGACCCTCCAGATCTCCTCCACCCGATCTCCGAGATCGATGAGGGCAGTCCGGAGGGGGTCGGCTCCAGTCCCGAAGAAGTTCACGTAGAGGAGGGCGGCGGCGAGGACCCCAAGGAGGAGCGCGACCTTCGCCCGGGATCGACTCCTCCTCCGGCCCCGCAGATCGGAGCCGTCGGCGGCATCACTCCGTCGGAGCCCCCGCTTATCGGCGACGTTCCTGCGGAGCCGGCGGATCTCCTCCTCGCCCCAGAGCCTCACCCCCCGCCGGTCGGCGAGGTCCACCACCGACCTCGCGAACTCCGAGGAGGGAGATACCACGACGGAGATGCTTCCGGGGTGCCTATCCCTGGCCCTGGCCGCCCTCTCGACCGCCGCCTCGTCGACGGCCGCGCCGGAAGGCTTGAGGTGGATGACGTAAGTCACCTGGTGGCCCACCTCGTCGGTCCTGGAAGCGAAGAGCTCCGACCCGCCGTCCTCGGACCTCGCCGCCTTGGCGACTTTGTAGCCGTTCAGCTCGATCAGATCGGAGAACTCCTCCTCGAACCCGGATCCCTCCACCGATGGTCTCAACCGTCCCGACCCCCACTCATCATCCTCGTCCCATCCCTGAGCTGTTGCGATATTATTTGGCCCATTCATCCGAAGATCTCCCCGAAGGGGGATCTCCAGAGCTCCAAATTGTTCCAGGAGACCAATAGCTTATATATTATGATATTGTATGGTTATTTATAGTTGGGGCAGAGTTCGGTCTCGCCCCGGACCGTCCCCGGATCGGGGCTCCTCCGCCGCGATCCTCCGGGGGGCCGAAGGGCGGCTCCGTCACGGCAAGATATATATTGCCTGGCCTCAATGCGCTGTCCGGATGTACTCGGACGGTGGTGATGTTATATGAGTTCGATGCAATCTGAGATCGCCAGCCGTCTTGTCCAGTTCCTGGACCTGGACACGGATGGGAGAAGGCGTTTCGTTCTGGGAGTGATCCTGGAAGCGGGCGAAATCACAGTAAGCTCTCTATACAAGGCGGTCAAAGAGCAGTTCGAGACCTCACGCAAGGTAGTGGCGTCGCTGTTGGGTTATATCTGCTCAAAGCTGGGAATCCTCAGCGCACATAAGAAATCCTACCGGCTGCCAACGGTTTACGTCCTGAAAGAGGAGTACGCTGACCTGGTCAGATCCGTCCTCAATGCCACCCTCCCGGCTCCCAGCGATTCATGACCCACGTCAAGAACGCTCCGAGAACCGCAACCACCCTGAAGATCAGATCCAAGTCGGAGTACTGGATCAGCCGGTCGAAAGATCCTTACCTTGAGCTGATGCTACGCCTATTTCAGGACGAGAGGACGGCCCGCCGAGGCAGGGATTTTCTGAACATGGTGGAGGAGGGGCAGAGGAAGGGCGAACCCCTCAAGACCAGGGACTGGAAGAGGATGATGGAAGACCTCGGCGTATCCCGGTCCGCCTTCTACTTCATGAGAAACAAGCTCCTGGGGGCGGGGCTGATCGCCGTCCGATCGGGGGAGTACAGGCTCTCCGGGATGTTCAGCCGGGACCTCGCCGACATGTCCCGCTGGTGGTGGACGGCGGTGATGAGAAACGACCCCGAGGCGCTCTAGAAGACGGCTTACGAGGTCACAGGACGGCGGAGAGCTCCCCCATCCTCTTCTCCAGGGTCGTCACGATCCGATCGTTCTCCATGTACTCGAGCCCCGCGCCGCAGAAGGGGCAGATGAAGTTGTTCTCGCTCGCCTCGTCGAAGACGAAACGGGCGCACCCGCCAACGCATGCGTAAAATATGTTCTCCTTCTCATAGGCGAGCCGCTCCTCGAGCTTCCTCAAAAGCTTTCTCGCCTCCGACTCCAGGGCTCGATCGAGGTTATCGGAGCATAAAGTCCATAGGTAGGTGAGCCAGCCGCTTTCGGGATCCCTCTCCCGCCTGTACTTCGCCAGGCGGTGCTCGTAGAGGAGGTAGAGGGTCCTGCGGACTGTATTCAGGCTGATCCCCGTGATCTCCGCCACATATTCATCGGTGACCTCCTCCGCCGGCATGCAGTCGACGATCTGGAGCCCCTCCTCCCCCACGAGCTTTCGCAAGTATGCGCGATATATGGGATCCTCAATCAGAACCAATAAACCACCCTGAAACCCGGGGGGCTAAGTCGCGCCTCCGCAGATCTTAGCGCCCCGATTTATTTGCCGTCCTAGTTTATAGTTTATATGCTGCCATTGCTTATAGGGATTTCCCTGGCCAGCCGCTCTCGGTTCGAATGGACAGTCGTCCCAGGGGGCGGTCGTCGAGGTGGCTCAAGCCGCCCGACCACCGCCCCCGATCCTCTCGACGAACCGCCTCTTCTTCGCTATCGCCCTCTCGGCGGCCCGGTCGACCTTCTCCCTCATCTCGAGGAACTCCCGGGCAGGCCCCTCGTCCACCGCCCTCTTTATGGGGGTGTAGGCCGACTCCCGGAACCGGGGCTCGAAGTCCATCACCTCGCCGTCGACGTGGAGTTCCACCCCCCGGCCCTCCTCGACCCGGCCGATGGCGTCGATCTCGACGCCTGCGCCCCTCACAGCCCGGACGATCTCTCCGGCGGAGGAGGGGGGGGCGATGATGAGGAGGGCGTCTATCGAGACCCCGAGGTAGTCGATCTCCAGATCCTCCAGCATCTCCAGGACCCGCCGGTTGACGAGCCGGGCCATCCTCTCCTCCTGGAAGATCAGCTTCACCCCAGCGGTCTTCGATATCTCTTTCGCGTCTCCCCTGATCCCACCATTGGTGACGTCGGTCATGGCGTGGATCTCCACCTCCTGCTCCAGGAGGGCGGAAGCCGCCTCCAGGAACTTTATGTTCATCGTCTCATCGACGACCTCATGGCGGCCGTAGTAGAGGGCTGCGGCGCAGACCGTCCCCCCGCCCGCCCCCTCCGTCATGAGGATGACGTCCCCGGGGGCGGCGTCCTTCCTCGGCGAGAGCCGGTCGGAGACCCCCACCGCGCCGACACACCCCGTCAGCCGATCTCCGATCACCATGTCCCCCCCGATCCGCAAGGTGGAGCCGGTGATGAGGGGGACCCCCGTCAGCTCTCCGACAGCGGCGATCCCCGCCAGGTGGTCGAAGAGGCGGCTGAGGTCGCCGTCGTCGGCTAAATGAATGTCTGAGAACATGGCGACGGGGCGGGCCCTCATGACGTATATGTCCCGCAAGGTGGCCCTGGTGACGTGGAAGCCGGCGAGGAAGGGGTAGTCGCTGAGGCGGGAGTGCATCCCGTCGACGGTGAGGACGATGTACCTGCCGCCGGCCTCGACCGCCCCCGAGTCGTCCAGCTGCCGGGAGTCGACGACGGCGTCCGTCTCCCCGATCACCTCGGCGATCTTCTCGTGGGCGTAGAAGTCGCCGAGCCCCCGGGAGCCGACTCCGAACTCCCCCATGGTGACCCCCGCCACCGGTAGGTCGAAGACGTCGCCCCGGGGGCTCAAAGTCGCCCTCGCCTCTTCCAGAACGGCTTTGGCTAGCCTCTCCGCGTGAGCCCTGGTTATCCTCTCCCCCTTCACCTCGACGATCATCTCGGCCAGCCTCTCCTCGAGGTCGGGGTGGCCCCTCGATAGGCCCCTCTTGGCAAAACCCTCCAGGTCCATGGAGGGTGGTGGACGCCGCGGGATAAAAAAGCTCCATAGCCTAGAGGCCTCCATCCAGCCTTGAATCCCGGCCGGGGATACAAGAATATATCCAAAGACCGCGAGAAAGATTGGGCAGATCTGACGATTGGTAGGATCTCAGAGGAAGACAGCGCCGGAGGACCATTCCAGGGAGGGCTAGTTTGATTCCAGATATGAAGTTCGTCGCCACCACCTGCCCTTACTGCGGCGTCGGCTGCGGCCTTCTCCTCGCCGTCCGGGATGAGAGGGTGGTGGGGGTGGAGCCGTGGCAGGCCCACCCGATAAACGAGGGGAAGCTCTGCCAGAAGGGGAGGTACGCACACCAGTTCATCCACAGCGAGGATCGGCTGAAGACCCCCCTCATAAAGAGGGGGGGCTCCTTCGTCCCCGCCAGCTGGGACGAGGCCCTCCAGCTGATCGCCAGGAGGCTCTCATCCTACCGGCCGGAGGAGGTATTCTTCCTCGCCTCGGCGAAGGCGACCAACGAGGAGAACTACCTCTTCCAGAAGTTCGCCCGGGTGGTGATGAAGACGAACAACGTAGACCACTGCGCCCGCCTCTGCCACTCCTCCACCGTCTCCGCCCTGGCGAAGGCCTTCGGCTCCGGAGCCATGACCAACTCGATCCTCGACCTGGAGGAGGCGAGGTGCATCTTCGTCATCGGGAGCAACACCTTTGAGCAGCACCCCCTGATCGGAAGAAGGCTAGTCCTGGCGAGGAGGAGGGGGGCGAAGGTCATCTCTGCCGACCCGAGGCTGACCCCCACGGCGAAGGAGGCGGACCTCCACCTCCCGATCCGTCCGGGGACGGACGTGGCGCTGATAAACGGCCTCGTCCGCCGGATAATAGAGGGGGGCTGGGAGGACCGGGGCTTCATCGAGGAGAGGACCCGGGGCTTCGAAACCCTGAGGGAGACGGTGATGAAGGAGGAGTCCACCCTCCCGGGGACCTCGAGGATCACCGGGGTCCCCGAAGGCGATATCGAGGCGGCGGCAGAGATGATAGCGACGCTGAAGCCCGCCGCCCTCCTCTATTCGATGGGGGTGACCCAGCACACCTCCGGCGTCGAGAACGTCCTCGCCCTGGCGAACCTGATGATGCTCACCGGAAACATCGGGCGGCCCGGGAGCGGGGTCAACCCCCTCCGGGGGCAGAACAACGTCCAGGGGGCCTGCGACATGGGAGCGCTCCCGAACGTCTTCAGCGGGTATCAGAGCGTCGAAGAGGACGGATGCAGGCGGAGGATGAAGAGGGTATGGGGGGTCGAGGAGCTGGGGGAGGCGAGGGCCGGGATCACATCGACGGAGATGATGGAGATCCTGGCGGATCGGCCCGGGAGGATGAAGGCCCTCTACCTGATGGGGGAGAACCCGATGATCTCGGAGGCGGACCAGAACCGGGTCCGAAGGGCCCTCGATAACGTGGAGTTCATGGTATCCCAGGAGATCTTCATGACGGAAACAACAGAGCTGGCGGACGTCGTCCTCCCCGCCGCCTCCTTCGCCGAGAAAGATGGGACCTTCACCAACACCGACCGGCGGGTCCAGAGGTTGAGGAAGGCGATAGATCCGCCGGGGGAGGCGATGCCGGACTGGGAGATCCTCTCCCGCCTGGCGAGGGCGATGGGGTACGGGAAGATGTTTGATTACCGGAGGGCGGAGGATATCTTCGAGGAGGTCGCGAGGGCGACCCCCTCCTACGCCGGGATCAGCTACCGCCGCCTGGAGGAACCCCACGCCCTCCAGTGGCCCTGCCCCGGCCCCCACCATCCCGGGACTCCGATCCTCCACGTCGAGAGGTTCGCCACCCCCGACGGCCTCGGCCACTTCACCCCCGTCGAGTGGAGGCCTCCCGCGGAGGTGCCTTCAGAGGATTACCCTCTGATCCTGACGACGGGAAGGTCCCTCTGGCACTGGCACGCCGGGTCGATGACCCGCCGCTCGAAGAGCCTCGGCGGCGAGGTGGAGACAGGCTGGGTGGAGATGAACGAGGAGGACGCAGAGGAGATGGGGATCGGGGACGGCGAGGTCGTCCGGGTCTCGTCCCGGCGGGGGAGGATCGAGCTTCCGGCGAGGGTGACCTCCGAGATCAAGAGAGGGGTGATATTCGTCCCCTTCCACTTCGCGGAGTGCCCCGCAAACCGGTTGACGAACGCCGCCCTCGACCCCGTCTCGAAGATCCCCGAGTTCAAGGCCTGCGCCGCCAGGGTCGATAAGTTGAGGGGGTGGCAGCATCCCCGGGGAGGGTGATACGATCGGCGTTATGATCTACGTCTGGGCTACAGACCCCGGGGTCCGCAGGAGGGGCGAGTCCGGGGGGGCGGTCACCGCCCTCCTGAAGTTCGCCCTGGAGGAGGGGATCGTCGATGCGGTCCTGGGGGTGAAGAGGGGTGCGGACCTCACCGACGGGAGGCCGCACCTGACGGCCGACCCGAAGGAGGTGGAGGAGATGGCGGGATCGATCCACGGGGGGACCCTCCTCCTCTCGAAGCTCTTCGGAAAGTACCTCGACGGGGCTAGAGGGTTCAAGGTGGGGGCCGTCGTCAAGGGGTGCGACCTGATGGGGATCTTCGAGCAGGCGAAGAGGGGAGAGGTCGATAGGAATAACCTCCTCCTTTTCGGCCTCAACTGCGGCGGCTCCATCGCCCCCTCCATGATGAGGCGGATCATCTCCGAGGCCTTCGGAGAGGAGCCCTCCGCCGTCACCAAGGAGACGATCCACAAGGGACGGTTCCACATCACCGTCCGGGGGGAGCATAAGGACCTCCCCATCCGGGAGATCGAAGGGGCAGGCCTCGGGAGAAGGGAGAACTGCAGGCGGTGTAAGCTGAAGGTCCCCAGGGGCGCCGACCTCGCCTGCGGCAACTGGGGGGTCCGGGAGGAGCTGGTGGGTGAGGCGACCTTCGTCGAGGTCACGACCGACCGGGGAAGAGACCTCCTCCGCCGGGCCCTGGAGGCGGGGGCGATCGGCATCGCCTCCCCCGAGGGGCCCTGCATCAAGGCCCGGAAGAGGAGGGAGGACCTGATCATCGGCCTCTCCGAAGAGGAGAGGGAGAGGGACTTCGCCCCCCTGGAGGGGAGCCGGGACCGGATGAGGGCGGTGATCGAGGAGACGGCCCGCTGCATCAAGTGCTACGCCTGCGTCGAGGTCTGCCCCGCCCTCTTCAACACCACCGGACCCTATCGGACCTCATTTCCGGGGCTAGTGCCGCCGGGGCTAGAGTTCCACCTGACGAGGTACGCCCACGTCGCCGACAGCTGCATAAACTGCGGCCAATGCCAGGAGCTCTGCCCCATGGAGATCCCCAATGCCAGGATCATGCACGCCATCGCCACCGACCTCCAGGAGCTTTGCGGCTACCGGGCGGGAGAGGAGAGCTCCAAGCCCGCCGTCGCCCTGATGAGGAGGCCGGTGGGGGCGTAGGGTCCGCCCCGCCCGGATCCTATGGAGGCGGCGACAGGAGGCTAGTAGGCGGGGGGTTCCAGACCTGGCGCCGCCGCCATCACCTCCTCCCGAAGATCTTCTCCAGCTCCACCGGGGATAGGGTGACGGCCGTCGGCCGGCCGTGGGGGCAGGTCCGGGGGCTCTCGCAGGTGGAGAGGTCCCGGAGGAGGTCGTGCATCTCCTTCCAGCCCATCTCGGCGCCGGCCTTTATCGAGCCCCGGCAGGCGAGAAGCTTCAGGATCTCCTCCTTCGCCGTTGACCCCGTCCCCACCCTCCCCAGGGCGAAGAGATCCCGGAGGACGTCGTGGACGGCCTCGGGGCTATCGAGCCTCCGGCCGATGGCGGGGACGGACCTGACGGTGTAGGCGTTCTTGCCGAAGGGCTGGACGTCGAAGCCCATCTCCGCCAGCGTCGGGCCCCACTCCTCCAGGAGGACCGCCTCCTTCGGCGAGAGCTCCAGGGTGACGGGCTCGATCAGCTCCTGGGAGATGGTTCCTGATGCGTATTTCTTTGATAGGATCTCGTACCTGATCCTCTCTGCGGCGGCGTGCTGGTCCACCAGGACGAGCCCCTCGGGCCCCTCCGCCACGATGTACAGTTGGAGGGCCTGGCCGAGGAGCCTCAGGCCGCCGGGGAGGGGCTCCGCCGCGAGCTCCAGGTCGAGCCTCCCCCCCCCTGAATATAGCGGGAGGGTCCTCTGAAGATCCGATAGAAGGCCGCGGGCGGGATCGGACCCGCCGACCGTCCCCGCGGCGCCGGAGCTGGCGACCGCATCATCCGCCTTCCCCGTCCCGAAGACCGTCGGCTCGGTGGGCCGCGCCCTTTGGGGTGGCGGCCCTCCCTCTCCTGCCTTCATCAGGGCGGCCCTGATGGCATCGGTGACCAATGCCGCCACCTCCTCCTCCCTCAGAAACCTCACCTCGGTCTTGGCGGGGTGGACGTTGACGTCCACCTGAGAGGGATCGATCCGGAGGGAGACGACGGCGATGGGGTGGCGGCCCGTCGGTATCAGGGTCCGGTAGGCCTCGGCGACCGCCCGAGAGAGGGCCCTCGATCGGACGAGGCGGCCGTTGACGTAGGTGATGATCCAGTCGGGGCTGGACCGGGTGGCCGTCTCCCGGGCGGCGACCCCGGAGATGGAGACGGACCTCGCCTCCGCCTCGAAGGGGACGAGGTTTCTTGCGACCTCCCTCCCGAGGATCCGGAGGAGGGGCTCATTCCAGCTCTCGGACCTGACGGACTTGAAGATCCTCTTCTCCCCGCTGAAGAGCTCGAAGGAGATCCGGTGGTGGATGACGGCGTAGGAGGTGACGACCTCGACGATCCTCGCCAGCTCCGCCCTCCCGCTCTTGAGGTACTTGCGCCGAGCGGGGACGTTCTTGAAGAGGCCCCGGACCTCGATCGACGTCCCGGCGGGGGCCCCCACCTCCCGGAGGTCGACGACCCTGCCGCCCTCGACCCTCAACCTCGTCCCGACGGCGTCGATCCCGCCGGACCTCACCTTCGTCACCAGCTCGAGGGCCTCAGCGACGCTGGCAATGCTGGAGAGGGCCTCCCCCCGAAACCCCAGGCTGGCTATCCGCTCCAGGTCCCCCGGACCCGAGATCTTGCTGGTGGCGTGCCTCTCGATAGCCAGAGCCGCGTCCTCCCGGTCCATCCCGCAGCCGTCGTCGGTGACCCGGATCAGCCCCTTCCCCCCCTCCTCCACCTCCACCAGGATCCTCGTCGCCCCCGCGTCGATGGAGTTCTCGACGAGCTCCTTGACGACGGAGGCGGGCCTCTCGATCACCTCTCCGGCGGCGATCTTGTTTATGGCGTCCTGGTCGAGGAGCTTAATTCTCGCCATCTGAATCCTCCAGGAGCCTCCTCTGGTACTCTGATAGCTTGTTTATCGCCTCGAGGGGTGTGAGGCCGTTGACGTCCAGATCCCTCATCTCCTTCAGGATCTCGACCCCCCCCCCGTCGGTGGGGGCGTGACCCTCCCCCATGAAGCCCGGTCCGTCCTCCCCTTCGGCCCGAGGCTTGGGCTCCTGGAAGAAGATCAGCTGGGTGTACTTGGGGCCGCCCCTTCGCCGGCGGGGGCCCCCGGCCAGGGGCTCGATCACCGCCTCCCCCTCGATCTCCCGGAGGATCTCCTTGGCCCTGGCCACCACCGCCTCGGGGACCCCGGCGAGCTTTGCGACGTGGATCCCGTAGCTCCGATCGGTGGCTCCGGGGACGACGGTCCGGAGGAAGAGGACGGTCTCCCCCTCCTCCTTGACGGCCATGTTGTAGTTCTTGACGCCGGGGAGGACTCCCGCGAGCTGGGTGAGCTGGTGGTAGTGGGTAGCGAAGACCGCCTTTCCCCGGACCCGGTTGTGGATGTGCTCGGTGACGGACCAGGCGATGGCGAGGCCGTCGAAGGTGCTCGTCCCTCGACCGATCTCGTCGAGGAGGATGAGGCTCTTGGAGGTGGCAGAGCTGAGGATCTTCGCCAGCTCCGTCATCTCGATCATGAAGGTGCTCTGCCCCGCCGAGAGGTCGTCGTAGGCCCCGACCCGGGTGAAGATCCTGTCGACCGGAGAGATGGAAGCGAAGGCGGCGGGGACGAAGGACCCGATCTGGGCGAGGATGATGGCGAGGGCGATCTGCCGCATGTAGGTCGACTTCCCGGCCATGTTGGGGCCCGTCAGGATGATGACGCGGTTGGATCTCCCGTCGAGGTCGACGTCGTTGGCGACGAAGCCCCCCCGCATCGCCCTCTCCAGGATCGGATGGCGGGAGGCCCTCATGGAGATCTCCCCCCGGTCGTTCAGCTGGGGCCTCACGAACTCCCCGTCGGCGGCCACGGCCGCCAGGGTGACGAGGACGTCCAACTCGCCCAAAGCCTCGCCCCTCTCCAGGATCTCCCGGGACTTTGCCGCCGCCTCCCTCCTCACCGAGATGAAGATCTCCTCCTCCAGGGACGCCGACCTCTCCTGGGCGGAGAGGACCCGGGACTCCATCTCCTTCAGCTCGGGGGTTATGAACCGCTCCCCCCCCGCCAGGGTCTGCTTTCTGATGTACTCCGGTGGCACCGCCGAGAGGTTTGCCTTCGTCACCTCGATGTAGTAGCCGAAGACGTTGTTGTACCCGACCCGGAGGGACTTTATCCCCGTCCGGTCCCGCTCCTGCCGCTCCATCCTGGCGATCCAGCCCCGCCCCTCCCGCAGGAGGGACCGCAAGCCGTCCAGCTCGGGGTCGTAACCGTCCCGGATGATCCCCCCCTCCCGGATCGCCGAGGGGGGGTCGTCGGCGATGGCCCTCCCGATCAGGTCCGCCACCTCCCCCAGGGGGCCGATCTCGAGCCTCTCCCGGAGGCGGACGAGCTCCTCCGACCTCGCCGCCGTCAGGATAGCGACGATCCGGGGGAGCCCCTCGATGGACCCCTTGAGGGCTCTCAGGTCCTTCGGGGAGGCGGTGCCGCAGGAGGTCCGGCCGACGACCCGCTCCAGGTCGCCTCCACCCCTCAGCGCCTCCCGGAGGTCCGCCCTCAAGAGGGGGTCGCCGACCAGCTCCTCGACGGCGTCGAGGCGGCGCTCTATATCTTCATGGGATAAAAGGGGCATCTGAAGCCACTTCCGGAGGGTCCTCGACCCTCCGGGGGTGGTGGTCTCGTCCAGAAAATCGACGAGGGTCCCCCGTTTGGAACGGTCGCGGATGTTCCTGAATATCTCCAGGTTCCGCAAGGTCGTCTCGTCGAGGACCATGAAATCCTCCGGCGAGTAGAGCCTCACCTCTGCGATGTGGTCCAGGGCCGGGAGGCGGGCCGACTGGAGGTAGGTGAGGACGGCACCGCAGGCCCTCGCCGCCGCGGGGTGGGCCGGGAGGCCCCATCTCTCCACCCTCTCTCCGCCGAAGTGGTCGGCGAGGCGGGCCCTTGCTCCGACGAGGGCGAAGTCGGCGTCATCAAGCCTCTGCACCATCATCCCCTCTCCATCGCCGACGAGGGATTCGGCGGACCGGGGGATGAGGCACTCGGCGGGCCGAAACTTCGCAAGCTCCGTTGAGAGCTTTCCGCCGGTGGCCAGAAGCTCCGTCGCCAGGAACTCCCCGGTGGAGACGTCCAGGAGGGAGAGGCCGATCTTGCCGTCGTCCTCGACGATCGATGCCAGGTAGTTGTTCGACCCCTCCTCCAGCATCGAGGGCTCAAGGATCGTCCCGGGGGTGATCACCCTTATGATCTCCCTTTTGACGAGCCCCTTCGCCTTCCTGGGGTCCTCCACCTGCTCGCAGATGGCGACCTTGTAGCCGGCGGCGACGAGCTTGGGGAGGTAGGCGTCGAGGGCGTGGTGGGGGATCCCGGCGAGGGGGATCCGGTTTCCCTCCTTGTCCTTCTGCCGGGAGGTGAGGGTGATGTTGAGGACCCGGGCCGCTATCTCGGCGTCGGGGCCGAAGGTCTCGTAGAAGTCGCCCATCCGGAAGAGGAGGAGGGCGTCGCCGCACTCCTCCTTCATCCCGAAGTACTGATCCATCAGAGGTGAGATCTTGGCCATGGGCTATCCGAGGCTGATGGGACCTCTCCGGTCATATCGGTTTCGGCTCACCAGAAGCAAAAAGAATTTGAGGCGGTCCGATCATAGATCGCCTTCGAGGGAGTTAACCCTGGAATACCCATCCTGAGTAGTAGTTTCGAGGATAATAGAACTGGCAGTCGCAGTCGCTGAACGGGTGGCAGACCCGGAAGGGCCGGATGTGAACCCCGCCCCAGTAGTGGTATCCCGAAAAGGGGAACCCCGGCCTGAAGATCGAGTAGAACTTCGGATGGCTATGGCCGAATGACTGCCCGGTCGACAGATCGCCCCTCGGCCAGGGATCGCCCCCCACCCACGGGCCTCCCAAACCTCGCTCGAACCGCTCTTCGGCCGCGGCCTCTCCCGGCCGCATCCCAACGCCGCCATCTCCTCCGATGGCTGAGACACACCCCATCAAAGCCATGATGAGGACTATAGAGAATATGATCCTATTCATCCCCGCTGCATCCCCTTTTATATCCCTCGGATAATGCTGATCCAGTAAAGGAGGAAGTTCCTCCCCGAGGAGTTGATGCGTTCAAAAGATATGAATTTATCTTCCTTTCGGGGCCGGTGGCGTAAAGACCTTCGATAAAAAGGATGGGGCGGCGGGGGCGAGCCCCCTACCCCCAGCTTTAATCTCCCGTCGGAAGAGGGGTTTTGTCCCTGCCGATCCCCGGGATGGCCCTTCAGAGATCACCAGTACCAGTAGGATCCCCAGGGCCAGCTGTAACCCCACGGCCTCCAGTAGCTCCAAGAGACCACGTAATTCCAGGAGGTTACGTAAGGCCTGGTGTAATAGTAGTAGACCGGCTGGCTATACGCTGGCGGGTGGTACGCCGGTGGGTGGGAATACGGCGGGTGGTATCCCGGCGGGTGGGTCCCATCCTTATGTTTCTGCCCCGGCGGATGCCCGCCCGGGGCGGCAATGCAGATCGATGCTGTCATCAAAGAAAGCAGGACGAAGATCAGCACCAATTTGGGAACTCTGCTTCGCTTCATATACCTCATCTCCCCTTAGATTCGATACTGCTATGTCAGCATCTATACCGGCATCGATATTTAAATTTCATGTTTATGTAGCCTTCATCTGAATCCGATGTAAAGACGGAGAATCGCCGAGTTTTTTCACCCCCGCGAAGATCTCGCCCCTCCCATCATCGTCCCAGTCTTATCGATCCCCATCGATATGCTCGGCGGATGCCCTCCGCCATTCCTCGCCGTGCCCATCCCGGCCGGATGCCCAGGATCGTATGGGGGGCGAGGGGCCCTTCCCAGGGGTGCCGCAAGAGATGGGGCGGGCGGAAGCGAGCTCCTGGCCACGATAAAAGAAGCGGGTTAGGGGACGGACCGGGGGAGGGAAAAGAGATCTCAGCCGCCGAAGGCTTTCTCCTCTCGGGCCAGCCCCCCCGCTGACCGATCCTGAGGGCGGCCTCGCCTGCGGGGGGAGCTAAAACTTCAGCTCCATCCCCAGGATCGTCTCGGTGGAGGTGACGCCGTGGATCTCCCGGACCTTGAGGACTATCATATTCAGGTCGGCGATCCCCTCCACGTCGGCTATGGCGATGAAGTCCGTCTCCCCGTAGACCGGGACCACCTCCCGGACACCCCGGATCGCGGTGAGGGCGTCGTATACCGCCTTCTCGGACCCCGGCTCTGCGTTGATCATGACGAAACCTTTCAACCTAGAACCCCCCTTTCTTCGGAGATTTATTTGTATGTAACACCGATCCTATATCATCCTTCGCCGGGCCGCTCCGCCCCGCCTCCCTCCCCCGGAAGGACGCCGCCGAACTCCGCCCGGATCGCCACCTCCATCATCACCCGCCTCAGGGCCTCGATCTCCCTCTCGATGGAGATCGACGGCTCGATATTCGCCGCCTCCATCAGGGCTCCCAGGGCCTCCTCCAGGAGGCCCATCCCCACCAGGACGGTGGCGAGGTTCCGGAAGTCGGAGGCCTCCGGCTCTTCGGTGATGATCCCCTCGTATACTTCGAGGGCCTCCTCGAACCGCCCCATCGTCCGGAGGACGAAGGCCCGGTTCCTGAGGGGCTCGCGGCTTTCAGGGTCGGCCTGGTGGGCCCGGTCGTAGGCGGCGAGGGCCTCCTCTGGCCGTCCCAGCTGGAAGAGGGCGACGCCCTTGTTGTTCCAGGCGTCGGCGTTCTCGGGGTTCATCTCCAGGACCTGGTCGAAGAAGCCGATGGCCTCCTCGAACTCGTTCCTCTTCACCCGATCCATCCCCTTGTGGACGAGGATCTTCTCCTTTGATCTCATGAGACCCGCCTCACATGTAGCCCTGGATGGGAGCGGACTCTTCCGGTCCGGCCTTCCTCCCCCCCGGCTTTTTTATCTCGCCGAACTGCCGCTCGTACTCTTTTATGTGGTTATTCAGCCAGTCGGCGAGCTCCTTTGCGGCGAGGGGAGAGAGGATCAGCTCCGTCTCCACCCTCCTCTCCATGACGCTCACCTGCTTTCCGTCCTGGACTACGGCCTTCGGCGAGTCGTTGTAGAAGGCCATCCTGAAGTCGTAGGGGCTGTGGCCTCCCATCGCCCCCACGGCGTAGATCTGCCTGAACTTATCGGCCTTGACGATCTCCAAAGCAAACTCCATGGAGGCGACTTCCCCCTCAAGCTTAAAATAACTGATGACCTGACCCCCTCCGGCCCGGACAGCTTCTGCCGGACGCCTCCTGCATAAAAAATAAATAGAATGGGGTGGTAGTTATTATCGAGGCGCGAGCAGAAGACCAGGAAGGTCGGCAGTCTCCGTGATGGGAGCGTCGGATAAAAGACCGGCGACTTGCGGCTCGGCGCCTCCCAAACTCCTTCTCAGATTGGTCAGTTCCATGCCCATTCCGGCGGCAATCCTCCTCCTGGGGAATAAATCCGTCCTCTGACCCGGAAGCCCCCCCACCCCGCTCCGCCAGGCCCTCGGAAGGACGCTTATCAGAATTTGAAACGATACGGTTTATTTAGTATCAGATCATAACCCGATCCGATAAATTCGGAACAAGGTGACGAGATGGAAGAGGATTTCAACGAAGTGGTCAAGTTTCACGGCCATACCTGCCCTGGCATCGCCATAGGCTACCGGGTGGCCAGGTACGTCAAGAACCATTACAAAAGGTCCGAGGACGAGGAGCTGGTGGCGATCGTCGAGAACAGCTCATGCAGCGTCGACGCCATCCAGTCTCTCCTCGGCTGCACCTTCGGGAAGGGGAACTTCATCTTCAAGGACCACGGAAAGCACGTCTACACCTTCTACTCGCGAGACCACAATAAGGCGATTCGGATCTACGTCAAAAACGTCCTCCCCCGGACCGATCCCACCGCCATGAAGAGGTTCTTCGCAGGGGAGATGACCCCCGAGGAGAGGGAGAGGTTCCTGAAGCTCCGGGAGGAGGCTACAAACTACATCCTCACCGCCCCCGACGAGGATCTGTTGGTGGTCCGACAGGTCGATATCCCCGCGCCGCCGAAGGCCCGAATCCACCCCTCCCTCGAGTGCCAGGAGTGCGGCGAGGCCTTCATGGAGGTCCGAGGGCGGACGGCGGCAGGCAAGATCGTCTGCGAGGAGTGCTACCAGAAGTTCGTGGCCTAGAGGAAGATCATCTCTTCTCCGCTCAAAAACTAAATTGATATTCTCTGCAGATCCCGCCCGATCTCAACCTCGACGCCGGGGCCGACGCCCTCCAGGACGTCCCGGACCATCGCCTCCTCGAAGCCGACGGTCTGGGGGTAGAGGTGGGTGAGGACTATCCTCTTGACGCCGGCGCCTTTGAAGGTCAGGCCGAGCCGCCGGGGGGTTGCGTGGTTGGTGATGACGAAGGGCTCGGGAAAGGAGCACTCGTGGACCAGGAGGTCCGCGCCTTCGGCAAGGAGCCTTATCGACTCCACCGGCTCGGTGTCCCCCGAGTAGACGACAGACTTCGTCTCAGATTCGATCCGATATCCGAGGGCTGGAATGCTGTGGACCGCCTCGCGTGCCCTGATCCTCAGGCCGTTTAGGCAGAACTCGTCTCCGGGATTTACGACGGTGAAAGATACGTCCAAGTCCTTCAGGTAAGAGTAAAGCCCCCGGACCGCCTCAAACCACCCTGCAGTCCCCTCGGGGCCGTATACCTCCATTTCGCTTTCGCCCATTAGCCACCGGGCCTTGGCCAGGGGGAGGAGGTCGGAGACGTGGTCGAGGTGGAGGTGGGTGAGGAGGACGAGGTCGACCTCCAGGGGCGAGAGCCCCGCCTCCGCGAGCCTCAACAGGGCGCCAGCGCCGCAGTCGAACAAGATAGGTTCCTCGGCCCTGATCACAAGGCCCGCCTGGGCCCGGCCCGAGTGGGGGATCCCGACCCCGGTTCCAAGAAGGGTGACCTCCAGGTCCATGAGGGGCTTTTTGGATCCCGAAGTAATAGAGGTTGTCGATGGCCCAGACTTGAAGTTGTCGATGGCCCAGACTTGAGGTTGCCGACAGCCCCGACCGATCGGTTTTAAGTATATACAAAGAATCTGATCCCAAAAGCCATAATCAGAGCTCAAGATCGATCAAGGTGATATTTTGATGGAGAACGTCATCAAGGACCCGAAGTTGGCCGAGAAGGGCAAAAAGAGGATCGAGTGGGCGAGGAGGCACATGCCCGTCCTCCAGAAGATCAGGGAGGAGTACGCCGCCGAGCGCCCCCTCGAGGGGGTCAGGGTCGTCGCCTGCCTCCACGTCACCGTCGAGACGGCGAACCTGCTGTCGACCCTCACGGCCGGTGGAGCCGAGATCGCCGTGGCGGGCTCCAACCCCCTCAGCACCCAGGACGACGTGGCCGCGGCCCTGGCGGAGGATGGTATGCGCGTCTACGCCTTCCACGGGGAGAACGACCAGGAGTACTACGACTGCATCAACCGGGCCCTGGAGATCCGCCCCCACGTAACCCTCGACGACGGCGCCGACACCATCGCCACCATCCACCGGGACCGACCCGATCTGGCCGCCGAGATCCTGGGAGGGTGCGAGGAGACGACCACCGGGGTTATCCGGCTGCGGGCCCTGGCCGACGCCGGTAAGCTCCTCTACCCGGTGATAGCCGTCAACGACGCCGAGACGAAGATGATGTTCGACAACCGGTACGGTACCGGCCAGAGCACCATCCACGGGATCATGAACGCCACCAACTTCCTCTTCGCCGGGAAGACCGTCGTCGTCGGCGGCTATGGCTGGTGCGGCCGCGGCCTTGCCACAAGGGCGAGGGGGATGGGGGCGAACGTCATCGTCGTCGAGGTGGAACCGAGGAAGGCCCTGGAGGCGGCGATGGACGGCTTCCGGGTGATGTCGATGACCGCGGCGGCGCCCCTGGGCGATCTATTCGTCACCGTCACCGGGAACGTCTCGGTCATCAGGGAAGAGCACGTCGAGCTGATGAAGGACCAGGCGATCGTCGCCAACAGCGGCCACTTCAACGTCGAGATCGACATCCCGGCCCTGGAGGAGATGGCTTCGGGAGTGAGCGAGGTCCAGGAGAACGTTTTGGAGTACAAAATGGCCGACGGCAGGAGGATCTACCTCCTCGCCGAGGGGAGGCTCATAAACCTCGCCGCCGCCTACGGCCACCCGCCGGAGGTGATGGACATGAGCTTCGCAAACCAGGCCCTCTCCGTCCGGTACATCGCCGAGAACGGCCGACGACTCGATAGGAAGGTCTACTCCGTCCCATCGGAGATCGACAAGCGGGTCGCCGCCCTGAAGCTCGCGGCGATGGGGATCGAGATCGAGTCCCTGACCCCAGAGCAGGATAAGTACCTCCACAGCTGGGAGACGGGGACCTGAGGGGGACGGATATGGACCTGAAGAGAGAGGCGGTCGAGGCCTACCTGAGAAGCCTGGAGGGCGAAGACGCCGAGCTGGTCGGCATGAAGACCCTCGGAGAGACGATCCCCACCACCGAAGACGTCAAGGGCTTCGGCTACGGGAGCCCCGTCCTTCTGGAGTATCGGGCGGGCGGCGAGACCAGATCTGCGGTCCTCTCGACGATGCGGGTCCAGGAGGGGTTCGGCCACGACCACTTCTCCGACCGGGCCCAGGTCCTCCTATGGCAGCACTCCGCCTTCGGAGGCCTCCCGAAGCACGCCAGGTCGATGGATGTCGGATACTTCAGCTCCGATGGGGATCTCAGCTCCTGCGGCGATGCCCAGGAGTTCTTCATCCTCATGGAGACGATCGAGGGGAAGGAGTACTTCTTCGACCTGGAGCGGGTGAAGGAGGAGGGGGCGACGGACCTGGACATGAGACGGGCCGAGGTTCTTTCGACCTATCTCGCCGAGATCCACGCTGCGAAGAAGGCCTCCCCCGCCCTCTACCGCCGGAAGATCCGGGAGACCGTCGGCCACGGCGAGTGCATCATGGGGATCCTCGACGACTATCCCGCTGACCCCGCCTTTCTCAAGCCCGGAGAGCTCGCGGCGATCGAAAAGAGGTGCGTCGACTGGAGGTGGCGTCTTCGGGAGAAGACCCACCGGCTCTGCATGGCCCACGGCGACTTCCACCCCTGGAACGTGATGTTCCGGTCGGGGACGGACTTCTCGGTCCTGGACCGGTCCCGGGGGGAGTGGGGGGAGGCGGCCGACGACGTCACGGCGATGACGACGAACTACATCTTCTACTCCGTCCAGAAGAGCCTCCGGCTCGAAGGCGGCCTAGCGGCCCTATTCGAGCTCTTCTTCGAGAACTACCTCGATAAAACGGGGGACGAGGAGCTTCTTTCGGTGATCGCCCCCTTCTTCGCCTTTCGGATGGTCGTCGTCGCCAGCCCCACCTGGTATCCCCTCCTCACCGGCGACGTCCGGAGGGCCCTCTTCAACTTCCTGGAGAACGTCCTCGACGCCGAGGAGTTCGACTACAAGCGGGTCAACCGCTACCTCGAAGCTCCCCGGATCTGAGATGGCGCCCCGGTACGCCTTCGAGCTCTCAGGGGAGCACCCCACGATCCCCCGGAGCGAGGCGCTAGCGCTGCTCGCGATCACCTCGGCGGGATATCGGGCCGTCTCCGAGGGCGAACGCCATTTCGTCGTCGAGGCAAAGGACCTCGACCTCTCCCTCGACCGCCTCGGCGCGCGGATGGCCATGGTCCACCGGGTCGTCGAGGTGGCGGCCGAGGCCGAGCCGACGGCGGTGGGCGTCGCCAGGGCCGCCGCAGAGCTCGACCTTCCCGATAGATCCTACAGGGTCAGGGCGAAGCGGCTCGGCGAGGCTCCCCTCGGAAGCGACGAGGTGGAGAGGATGGTCGGCTCGGTCCTCTGGAGGCGAGGCTACAAGGCCGATCTGGCAGACCCCCAGATTGAGATCCGGGCGGTGGTCACCTCCGAGGGGGTCCTCCTGGGCCGGGAGGTCGCCCGCTCCGACCGGACCGGGTTTCGGGACCGCCGCCCCCACAAAAAGCCCTTCTTCCACCCGGGGGCGATCCTCCCCAAGCTCGCAAGAGCCCTCGTCAACCTCTCTCAAGTGAGAGAAGGCGAGCGGCTCCTCGACCCCTTCGCCGGGACCGGAGGGTTTCTGGTGGAGGCGGGGCTTATGGCGGTTCGCGGCGTAGGCGTCGACGTCCAGTGGAGAATCGTCCGGGGCGCCGCCTCCAATTTGGAGGGGCTCGACTGCACCCTCATCGTCGGGGACGCCATGAGGCTCCCCCTCAAAGACGAGTCCGTCGAGGCCGCCGTCTCCGACGCCCCCTACGGGAGGTCGGCCCTGATCCAGGCGGGATCGAGGGACGAGCTTCTCACAGGAAGCCTCGCCGAGCTGCGGCGGGTCCTGGTCCCCGGCCGGAGGATGATCTATGTCGAAGACCGGCCCGTCGGCGGGGCGATCGAGGAGGCGGGGTTCGAGATTCTGGAAGCTCATCAGGAGAGGGTACACCGGAGCCTGACGAGGCATATATTCGTCTGCAGGTGAAGAAGAGGCAGCCAACGATTTTTAACAGTGGCTCCAAAGGACGGGCGGAGGTCCGGTGGGCGGGCGGCGCAGATAAATTGAGGCGTCCTAAAACCTCCGTAATCAGAGATGACCCGCCATTCCGTCTATCAGAAGCCTCCGAGATTTATATTAACACGGCATCGGAATCATCCGGCGATTTCATCATCAAAGCCCATTATCCCGATCAGGTGGGAGACTTAAAGCGGCTCAAAACAAAAGATCGATGGTCAGAATGAAGTCCCTAAAAATGGACAGACACGAGCCCTCAAAGAAAAGTATATATGTTAAAAAGTTTGATATTATAGAGATATTATGCGCAAGATTCTGAGTCTGTTGCTGTCGGTATCGATTGTATGTTGCTATGTCACATCCTGTGAAGAGGCAGCCTACGCCCTCGGGGAATCCGGCTCGATGAAGCTGGATCAGTATTCCCTATCGGAACTGAACGGGTCAGAGATAGCTACCTTCACCGTCACCAGCAGATCAGGCGATACGGGCGAAAAAACCATCTGTCCCGGAGAGAGAGATCTAGCCTCCATAAAGAAGGAGATCGAGAAAAGGGTGGAAGTGGGCAACCAAAAAGTCGTCGATAAGGCCGCTTCGTTGGCGCAACGATTTCCTGGGGATCATTCGGTGGAACAGGTCTGCGAAATCTTCGAATACCTTAAAAATAACTGGAATTATACCGGAGATCCACGGTGCGGAGAGTTCTACCGTTATGCAAACCAAACCATCCGACTGGGAGAGGAGATCGGGCGGGCAGGGGCGGGAGATTGTGACGATTTCGCCATCCTCATGGCGGCGTTGATAGAAAATATTGGCGGAACTACCAAGATCAATCTGGTTTATGATGAATGGCAAGGGCATGCATATACCGAGGTCTGTATTGGCAAACATAATAGCAATGATAATAAAGTTAATAAAACATCCACGTGGTTGAAAAAGAAATATAATGTAGAGAAAATATATGCACATGTGGACGAGTCGGGCTTTGTCTGGCTCAACCTGGACTGGTGGGCTGACCACCCCGGGGGGCCCTTTTATCCAGTTGATAATCATAAAGGTTTCGTCCGGGTAAACCCCCATCTTCCCATCGTCTCACTGAACCCACCCAACATACCACCCAATCCGGTTATCTCATGGGAGGTCGAAGAACCCAACGCCAGAGAACCTATAATCTTCGACGCATCCCAAAGCTACGACCTCTATGGAGGGATCGCAGACTACGAATGGGACTTCGGGGATGGTGTAAGAGAAAAGGGCCCTGTTGTCAATCATACCTACCGGAAAGGCGGCCCTTACCCCGTCATGCTAAAAGTAACCGACGTGGAGGGGAAGGAGAACCGGACCATATCCTCGATCGAGGTGAACGAGCCACCGGTGGCCGAGTTCAGCTATTCGATCGAGGATAAAAAATCGGGATATCTCATAACTTTCGACGCCTCGGAGAGCTACGACGAGGAGGACGGGGAAGTTGCCTCATTTACGTGGAACTTCGGAGACGGCCATACGACCATGGAGCTATCCGATGGTTTGGCAACCAATTTTTACCCAAGGAGTGGCACCTTCAACGTGAGCCTGACCGTCAAAGACAGCAACCGGGCCCTGGGGGTCAAGTCAATTCCCATAAAGATAAATCTGCCCCCTATAGCGAAGTTCTCCGTCAATAATAGTGAGCCGAACGTTGGTGAAGGGATCGCCGTCGACGCATCCCAAAGCCTTGACGCCGACGGCAAGATCACCGAATACCGGTGGAACTTTGGCGATGGGAAGACCGCGAGAGGGCCACAAGCCATCCACAATTATCTGAAAGGGGGCAACTTTATTATAAAACTGGAAATAATTGATGACAACGACGCGGTAAACAGCACCACCAGGGATCTAAGAGTAAATAAGCCCCCGGTAGCAGCCTTCTCCTACGCCCCCACCAGCCCCCGGGCGGACGGCATCGTGACCTTTGATGCAGACGAGAGCGAAGACCTGGACGGCAGGATAGTCGACTATCTATGGGATTTCGGAGAGGGGGGGCGCAAACAGGGGTTCGCCTGTGTCGACTACAAATATATCAAAGGGGGAGTATACTCCGTTGTTTTGACCGTAACTGACGACGACGGGGCTAAAAGCTCTAACTCCAAAAAGGTGACCGTCGGTGAGAAAGAGTCGTCAACCGCCGAAGACCACCGACCGGAACGGGGGGTACTGGCCGAATCGGATAAGAAAGGCCTCGAAGGATGGAGCCGGACCTTCGGAGGAGCAGGCCAGGATGGGGGATATTCAGTTGAGCAGACGGCCGACGGAGGATACATCATAGCGGGCAGAACTCTCGACGCCTTCGGAGGAGACGACCTCTGGCTGATAAAGACCAACTCGGCCGGATATAGAGCATGGGACACATCCTTCGGATGGGAGGGGGCCGATTGGGGAAATTCGGTCCAGCAGACGGCCGACGGTGGCTACATCATAACCGGTTATACCCAAGACGACTTAGGCGGTAAAGATGTTTGGCTGATTAAGACCGACTCGGCTGGAAACCGGGTATGGGACAGAACCTTCGGTGGATCGGGCCAGGATGAAGGAAATTCGGTCCAGCAGACAGCCGACGGTGGCTACATCATAGCAGGCTACACCCTTGACAACTTCGGTGGGGACGACCTCTGGCTGATCAAGACCGACCCGGACGGAGACCTAGTATGGGAGAGAACCTTCGGGGGGAAGGGGCATGAACAGGGGGATTCGGTCTGGCAGACGGACGATGGCGGATATGTCATAACGGGCAGGACCCTCGACAACTTCGGTGGGGATGACCTCTGGCTGATCAAGACCGACCTGGCCGGAGACCTAGTATGGGAGAGAACCTTCGGCGGTGAGGGGGCCGATTGGGGACATTCGGTCCAGCAGACGGCCGACGAAGGCTACATCATAACAGGCTATACCCTCGATGACTTCGGCGGCAAAGACCTCTATCTCATCAAGACGGACTCATTCGGGTACAGCGAATGGGAGAGAGCCTTCGGAGGAGCCGGACAAGAGGAGGGGCATTCGGTCCAGCAGACAGTCGACGGCGGCTACATCATAACAGGCTATACCCTCGACGACTTTGGTGGGGACGACCTCTGGCTGATCAAGACGGACTCCTCCGGATACAGGGTATGGGACAGGACCTTCGGAGGAGCTGGGCAAGAGGTGGGATTTTCGGTTCAGCAGACGACAGACGAAGGCTACATCATAACAGGCTATACCCTCGACAACTTCGGTGGGGACGACCTCTGGCTGATCAAGACGGACAAAAATGGAAATCTCGTGGGCTGAAGAGGAGATCAACTCATCCACAGATGTGGAGATATAAAAATACCTAATTTCGTTATGGACTTGAGGTGGGTGCGGATGAACAGAAAAGATGGCATAAAGAACAGGCTTCGGCCGATTATTGCGACGGCTTTGATCCTGATCCTCCTTCCGGCATCTTCTGCGGCGGCGGAGATGGGCAATGAGACCGGAGGGAGCGACCAGCCCGGAGCCTTGGTTTTGATACCGTCAAAACAGGATGTCACGGGGAATTGGAGGCTTATCCTGGAGGATAATGTTACCAGGTATGCCAATTTAACCCTTTATCAAGCCGATGATGCCGTCTTCGGCTATGGAAACCTTACCTCTGAGAATTCGACGCGGATGGTGAGCGCCGGCGGATCGTTTGAAGAAAACCTCCTGGAGCTCTTTTTTATCACTCAGGAAGAGGATCTGATCCTCAGGCTCGTCTCCGTCGTCGATGGAGGATGCCTCTCGGGAGACTACCGGGGCTACGCCAGGGAAGGCGAGGAGATGCTGGGGAACGTTTCAGGGTGCATGTACGTATCAGGCGAGACTAAGTCTCAACCTGTGCTCGTGCCGGAACCAATCCATATCGACTGGAGTTCGTGGTTCGATTGGTATTGGTACAATAAATGGCATTTCGATCTATTCCCTTAGAGGATTGCTTTTTCATTTCGGAAAGATGATATAATCTAGATAAAAGGATGGCGTCGTATTATGCCGGAGGATAAGAGCTGGAGCTGGATCGATGGGGCGTTCAAAAAGATACCTATTCCATATCCCTACGTTTCGCTGATCATTTTTATTTGCTGCTGTTTAATTTATATAATTTTGAGCGTACTTGTAGAGAGTCTCCCGGATTACCACGACTGGGATGCGAATATTAAAAGAAAGATATTAATTACCAGTCTTCTAGTTGCTTATGGTATGGCAGGAGTCAAATACTTCATAGATAATGTTCGTGGAATCTTCGAGATGATGGAGCCGGCTCCTGGATGCCAGAAAAAGATAGTTGCCCTGAATATCCAGCTCGAAGATAGGTTCACAAAATCCAAAAAGTTTTATATAATACTGATCCTAGCTATTATTCCATTCTATGGGATAGATCTGATCCGCGGTGAGGTTCGTTCGTATCTCTTAACAGAATACAAATTGACGGGATCGTTATCCATCGATAGCATATCACTCGACATATTCAATAATATTGCAGCTTTGTTAATACTATATACCATGGCCATGATACTATGGATCATCTTCAATACAAGATGGGCACTCCGCGATCTGAAGGGCAGATCACATGGACATATTATCAAGATAGATCTATTCAACGTCGATGATGTAGGGGGTCTGAAACAAGTAAGAAACCTTATACTCAAGCTTGTGGTCTATCAATTCATCGCAGTATCTTTGGCGATTATAAACTTCATAGATCCCTATAAGATCATGTTTCACGAGATTATATTTCTATCCATATTATTTAGCATTACAGTTTATTTTTTTATTTCTAGTTGGTTCATAATCCAGGAACTTTTGGAGGCCGAGCGGGGGCGCAACATCGATTCCATCAACGAGCTATATAGACAGCAGAATCATAGGGTACAGGAGATAATCGCTGGCGAGGGATATTGGGATAATCAGGAGAAGCTCGATAGGATACTGACATCTATGAACTTCCTCAAAGATGAGAGGGATCGAGTTAAGGAGGCGAGCAAGCATGCATATAACTTTAGATCCGTATTAATTTTTATAAGTTCATCCCTGGTTCCGTTCATTACAACCTATCTTCTCCCATTGATAATAAAAGAAGGTTCCAAGATATCGGAACAAATTACTCCGGGGATGGAATTATTAAATCAGCAGATTCTACCGCTCATAAACGGATCTCTGCAATTATTTTGGTGAATCTCAATCATATAATGCCCGGTCAATATGCTACATATTCTGATAGAAAAATGATATTCAAGGCGCCATCGGCTGGCGCCCCTTCTTTAGGCTCAGATCTTCTGTATCTCCTCCCTCGTCGCGAGCTTCACCCCAGCGTCGGTGAGGACGCGCCTCGCCTTCTCCAGGTTGTCGACCCGGATGATCAGAAGCGCCCGCTCGGCCTTCGTCGTTACGAAGGCGTAGGCGTAGTCGACGTTGACCTCGCTCTCGCCGAGGGTGTTCACGATCTCGTATAAGCCCCCCGGGATGTCCTTCATCTCGACGGCCAGAACTTCAGTCTCGGAGACGGTGAAGCCGCCGTCGTGGAGGACTTTGTACCCCTTCTCGGGATCGTCAACGACCATCCGGATCACCCCGAAGTCCCCCGCCTCGGCGACGGTGAGGGCCCGGATGTTGACTCCGGCGTCGGATAGGGTCTTTGAGACCTTCGCCATCCTGCCGGGCTTGTTCTCTACGAATAACGATATCTGCTTAATTGCCACCAACTTTCGCACCTCCTTATTTGCCGTCCTTCTTCGCCTTCCGCGTTCTCGCCTTCCTTCAGACCTTCCTCTTATCGATCACCCTCACGGCCTTCCCCTCCGACCGCGGGATTCGCCCCGGCTCCACCAGCTCCACGTCGGCGACGACGTTGAGGACGCCCTTCAGCTCCTTGGAGATCCTCTTGGATAATGACATCAGGTCGGAGATCTTGTCGCTGAAGCCGGTCTCCGTCACCTCCACCATCACCTTCATGATGTCCAGGGGCCCCTTCCGGTCGACGATGATCTGGTAGTGGTCGCCGACCTCAGGGATGGTCATCAAGACCGACTCCACCTGGCTTGGGAAGACGTTTATTCCGCGGATGACGATCATGTCGTCGGTTCGGCCCAGAATCCTCATCAGCCGGGGGTGGGTCCGGCCGCAGGGGCAGGGCTCGGAGTCGATCTTCGTCAGGTCCCCGATCCGGTACCGGATGAGGGGGATCGCCCACTTGGAGAGGGTCGTTATCACCAGCTCCCCCGTCTCGCCGTCGGGGAGCACTTCCCCGGTCTTGGGGTCGATAACCTCGATGAGGAACATGTCGGACCAGATGTGGATCCCGTTCTGCTCCTGGCACTCGGTGAAGAGGGGGCCGCTCATCTCGCTCGTCCCGAAGATGTCGTAGGCCTTGATCCCCGTCGCCTCCTCGATCCTCCTTCTGGTCTCGTCGGACCAGGGCTCCGCCCCGAAGACCCCCACCTTCAGGCTGGTGTCGTCCCGGATGGAGACCCCCATCCTCTCCGCCACCTCAGCGATGTGGAGGAAGTAGGAGGGGGTGCAGGCGATGGCGGTGCTCCCCAGATCCTGCATCAGCATGATCTGCCGCTCGGTGTTCCCGGTGCCGGTGGGCAGAACAGTCGCCCCGATCTTCTCCGCCCCGTAGTGGAGGCCCAGGCCGCCTGTGAAGAGACCGTATCCGTAGCCGACCTGGATGACGTCGCCGCGGCCTAGGCCGATGGACGTCAGGGCCCGGGCGAGGGAGTCCGACCACATCTCGATGTCGTCTTTGGTGTAGCCGACGACCGTCGGCTTTCCGGTGGTGCCGCTGGAGACGTGGTACCGCACGATCCTGTTCCTCGGAAGGCTGAACATCCCCGTCGGGTAGGTGTTCCGGAGATCGACCTTGTAGGTGAAGGGGAGCTTCGCCAGGTCGGAGAGGGCCTTTATATCCGAAGGGGCCACCCCAGCCTCCCGGAACCTCTCTCGATAGAAGGGGGAGTGATCGTAGACGTAATGGACCATCGATTTGAGCCGCTCCTCCTGAAGCCTGGAGAGGTCCTCGAGGGGCATGCGCTCTATGTGCGGATTCCAGTAGTCAAACATGGCCATCAACCTGAAAACCATCACTCTCTTGTACGATAAATATCAATCGATCGCCTCCGGCCACTCCGGCAGCTCTGACAGAGACGGATGGCGATGGAGGAGGCCGGCTCCGGGCCCGGCCGCCCCCGGGGCCTCAGGAAATCAGATATACGATCATCGCCAAGACCTCCCCGGAGGCAAAAATGGATCTGAGGGCAATTGCATACCTTTCCGCCCTTCTCGCGGCCCTCCTCCTGGCGGGACCGTCGTGGGGTCAGCTGGCGGAGTTCGAGAAGGTGAGACCCGGGAACGACGCGTCTTCGCCGGTGGTGGTCATCGGTGCGTCCAACGAACCCCAGGGCCTCTTGCCCTCGGTGAAACGGGTCCAGTTCCGGACCGAGACGGGATGGTCCAGCTGGATCTCGGTGAAGGGGGTGAGGCTGACCACCGCCCCCGTCGCCATCTCTTCGGAGCCGGGCATCGTAGACGTATTCACGGGGGGAAACGACAACGACCTCTGGCATATCCGCCTCCAGGAGCAAGAGAGCTGGTCCGACTGGTCGAAGATCTTTGGGCCGCCCCCCTACAACAAGAACCTCGGCGGGGTCCACTTCCGAAAGTACGAGCTGGCGGCGGCGGCGACCGGGTCAGAAGGTGGGGACTACCACCTCTTCACCTGGGGGCCCACAAACCACTGCCTCTACAAGAGGTGCTGGGGTAGCGGAGGCGGCGTCGGCTGCGACAGGACCGCCGACTGGACCCCCCTGGGGGGGGAGATCGGATCGAGGCCCTCGGCGGTCATCTTCGGCGACGAGATCCACCTCTTCGCCCTGGATCGATCCCGAGGCCTCCTCTGGAACGTTGCCACCCTACCCCCCGTCGGCTCGGGGGAGGATCCGGCCTGGAATGGGTGGCAGCCCCTGGAGTGGTCCTTCTCCACCCCACCGGCCGCGGCCACCGACGGGGAGCGGATCCACCTCTTCGCCAAGGACCCAGGGGGCGGGATCGGCCATCTCGCCCTCGACCCCGAGACGGGGGAGGGGTCCTTCGAGACGATAGACCAGGCGATCGACTCAACCCCGGCGGTGGTGATCGAGGAGGGAAGGACGCACCTCTTCGGGGTCCTGGATGGAGAGCTCGTCCATCTCGAAGGCGGCGGCAGCGGCTGGGCGGCCGGCGAGAACCTCAAGGGCTCGATCTCGGGCCAGCCGACGGCCGCCTCCGATGGGATGGGGGATATATGGGTCTTCGCCCAGGGGCAGGGCGGATGGCTCTGGGGGATCCGCTTCGCCCCCTAGGACGGTGACGGAGAGGAAAAGGTAGAAAGTGGAGAAGAGGGGAGGTGGGGGCGAAGGAGTTCCCCCCTAAGCCCTCCCGGCTCCTTCGAGGGCCTCCCTGACGAGCCGGTTCGCCTCCCCCGGATCCGCCCTCCCCCGGGTCTTCTTCATCACCACGCCGACGATGAAGTTTATCGCCTTCTCGTTTCCTGCCCTGTAGTCGGCGACCGCCTGGGACGACTCTTCGACGGCAGCCCGGACCGCCGCCATAACGGCGTCGTCCTCGACCCTGGAAAGCCCCTTCGTCGCCACGATGGCGGCCGGATCCGCCTCAGTGGTCTCTCCCGGACCGTCCAGGATCGTCCGGATCACCTCGACGGCCCCCTTCTCCGTGATCTTCCCCCCCTCGATCAAATCGAGGATAACGACCATCTGATCGGGGCTGAACCTCTCGATGGTGACGTCCCGGTAGTTCAGCTCCCCCTTCAGGACGTCGGCGATCCAGGCCGCGGCGAGCCTCGGGGGCGCCCTTTCTGCCACCACCTCATAGAAGTTTGCGACCCGGATCTCGGAGGTGAGAGATTTCGCGTGATCGTCGGCTATGCCGTATTCCGCGACGAACCTCTCCCTCTTGGCGTCGGGGAGCTCTGGAAGCTTTGCCTCCACCCGGGGGACCCAGTCGGCGATCCTCATGGGAACGAGGTCGGGCTCGGGGAAGTAGCGGTAGTCGTGGGCCTCCTCCTTCGTCCTGATGGTGACGGTGATCCCCCGGAGTTCGTCGTAGTGGCGGGTCTCCTGGACCTGGGCGACCCCCCTCCTCCGGGCGGACCTCTGCCTGGTGATCTCGTAGGCGAGGGCCTTCTCAACCCCCTTGTGGCTCGATATGTTCTTCACCTCGGCCCGTTCGCCTCCGACGAGGGAGATGTTCGAGTCGATCCTCATAGCCCCCTCGAGGTTCCCGTCGAAGACGTCCAAGTACTCCAAAATGTTCCGGAGCTTATCGAGGAAGGACCTCGCCTCCTTGGGGGACCGGAGGTCCGGCTCCGTCACCACCTCCAGGAGGGCCATGCCGCACCGGTTGTAGTCGACCATCGAGTACTTCGCCCGGTCGATGGTCCCGGCGTGGACGAGCCGGCCAGGGTCCTCCTCCATGTGGACCCTGGTGATCCTGATCCTCCTCTCCTCGCCATCCTCCCCCTTGATGAGGATCGAGCCGCCCAGGCCGAGGGGGAAGTCGTACTGGGTGATCTGGAAGGCCTTGGGGAGGTCGGGGTAGTAGTAGTTCTTACGGTAGAAGAGTGTCTCCCCCTGGATCGCGCAGTTGAGGGCGAGGGCGACCCGGATGGCGTACTCGACCGCCCGCTTGTTGACGACAGGGAGGGTCCCCGGGAGCCCCAGACAGACGGGGCAGGTGTGGGTGTTCGGCGGCGAGTCGTGATAGTCGGTGGAGCAGCCGCAGAAGAGCTTCGAGTTCAATTTGTTCAGCTGGACGTGGACCTCCAGGCCGATGATGACGTCCTTTTCGGCCATCCTATACCACCTCCTTCGGCACAGCCTCGTGATAAGGCGTCGCGCCCTCGTAGGCCTTGGCGGCCCGGAGGACGGCGGCCTCGTCGAAGTGGCGGCCGATGATCTGAAGGCCAATGGGCAGGCCGTCGGCGAAGCCGCAAGGGACGGAGATGGCGGGAACTCCGGCCAGGTTGATGGGGACGGTGAAGACGTCGGCCATGTATAGCGATAGCGGGTCCTCGATCCTCTCTCCGATCCTGAAGGCGGGGAAGGGCATGGTGGGCGTCACGAGAAGGTCGGCGCCGCCGGCCGAGAGGGCCCTCTCGAAGTCCTGCTTGATGAGGGTCCTCACCTTGAGGGCCTTGAGGTAGTACCGGCCGTAGTAGCCGGCGGAGAGGGCGTAGGTCCCAAGGAGGATCCTCCTCTTCACCTCGGGGCCGAAGCCTGCGGCTCTGATATCAGAGAAGGTGGTGTGCCAGTCCTGGTCTGCCCCGAGCCGGAGGCCGTAACGGAGGCCGTCGAACCGGGCCAGGTTTGAAGATGCCTCGCTCATGGCGATGATGTAATAGGCGGCCAGGGCGTACCTGGTGTGGGGGAGGGAGACCTTCTTCCACGACGCCCCCAGCCCCTCCAGCTTGGAGATGGCGTCCCAGACCGCCTTCTCGACCAATGGGTCGACGCCTTCGCCGAAGTACTCCTGGGGGACCCCCAGAGTCAGCCCATCGACCCCTCCCTCGATCCTCGCGAAGTACCCGCCCTCCGACCTCGCAGAGGTCGAGTCCCGGGGGTCGTGGCCGGCTATGACGTCCAAAACCAGGGCCGCATCCTCGACGCTCAGGGTGAGGGGGCCGATCTGCTCCAGGCTGTTGGCGTAAGATACGAGGCCGTACCGAGAGACGAGGCCGTAGGTGGGCTTGAGGCCGACGATCCCGCAGAAGGAGGCGGGACACCGGATCGATCCGCCGGTGTCGGAGCCGAGGGCGCACGGCGCCTCCCCCGCGGCCACGGCCGCAGCGGAACCGCCGGAGGAGCCCCCGGGGACCCGGTCGGCGTCCCAGGGGTTCTTCGTCGGGCCGAAGCAGCTCGTCTCGGTGGAGGTGCCCATGGCGAACTCGTCCATGTTCGTCTTCCCGATGATGATCGCCCCCTCCTCCTTCAGCCTCTCAATGACGGTAGCGTCGTAGGGGGGGATGTAGCCGGTGAGGATCCGCGAGGAGCAGTTCGTCTCTATCCCCTTCGTCGAGATGGAGCTTTTGATGGCTATGGGGACCCCGGCCAGAAGCCCCCCCCACGGGCTCCTATCATACTCCCGGGCCCTCTCCAGGGCCGCCTCTTCGGATAAGACGTTGTAGGCGTTGAGCCTGCTCTTATTGATCTTCGAAAAGAGGGCCGATACCTCCTCTTCGGCCGAAGCTCCTGCCTCAAGCCTCTCCTTCAGCATCCTCAGCATAGCGATCACACGATCCTGGGGCTCTTGAAGTAGCCGTTCTCCGTCCGCGGAGCGTTCGAGAGCGCCTCCTCCGAGGAGAGGGACTCTCCCACCACGTCCTCCCGGAAGACGTTGGTGAGGTCGACGACCCGGTAGGTCGGCTCCACATCCTCGGTGTCGAGCTCATCGAGCTGATGGAAGTAGTCGAGGACGGAGTTGAAGGAGGCGACGAAGCCCTCTCTCTCAACCTCGGATACCTTTATGCTGGCAAGCCAGCTTATGTGATCCACATCTTCTCCTGTAATCATCGCAATCCCACGCCTCTCGACGATGATGAAATCCTGGAAGGCTATGAACCTTTTGCCGGTGGCCTAGACCCTGGGCAGACGGGCCCTGAAGGGACTGGGGCCCCCAATGGCTGCAACGGCGGCCCGAAAGAGAAGACGCGAGGATCGGATATGGGAGAAGAGAAAAACAAAAAAGGTCGTAGCGGACTCGCCGGGATTTGAACCCGGGACTGAGGCTCCGGAGGCCTCCGTGTTATCCAGACTATACTACGAGTCCAGCTAGGATTCCAGCACTATCTCGATGTTGACGTTCTTGGGAACCTGGATCCGCATCAGCTGGCGGAGCGCCCGCTCGTCGGCGTCCAGGTCGATCATCCGCTTGTGGACCCGCATCTCCCAGTGATCCCAGGTGGCGGTCCCCTCCCCGTCGGGGCTCTTCCTCGTGGGGACTACCATCCTCTTGGTGGGCAGGGGTATTGGTCCCGCCATGTGGACGCCCGTCCTCTGAGCGATCCCCCTCACCTGGCTGCAGATCTCGTCCAGGGAGCGGGGGTCGGTCCCAGATAGCCGAATTCTTGCCTTCTGCATAACTCAAACACCAGAAAAATTTGAGTTAGCGGGGGGTGATGTTCATGCACATCCCCGCTGCGATCGTCTGGCCCATATCCCTGATGGCGAACCTGCCCAGCTGCGGGATCTCCTTGACCTTCTCGATCACCATCGGCTTCGTCGGCATCACGGTGACGATGGCGGCATCCCCGGCTTTGATGAAGGCGGGGTTCTGCTCCTTCACCGCCCCGGTCCTGGGGTCGAGCTTGGCCTTGATCTCGGTGAGGGTACAGGCGATCTGGGCGGTGTGGCAGTGGAAGACGGGGGTGTATCCCGCGGAGATGGCGCTCGGGTGCTGGAGGACCACGATCTGGGCGGTGAACTCCTTGGCCACCGTCGGCGGCGAGTCGACGTGTCCGCAGACGTCGCCCCTCTTGATGTCCTTCTTCCCGATGCCCCTCACGTTCCAGCCGATGTTGTCGCCCGGGAGGGCCTCTTCGGCCTCTTCGTGGTGCATCTCGATCGTCTTCACCTCGCCGGTGACGTTGGCGGGCTCGAAGATGATCTTGTCGCCCTTCTTGATGATACCGGTCTCGACCCTGCCGACGGGGACGGTGCCTACGCCGGAGATGGTGTAGACGTCCTGGACGGGAAGCCTGAGGGGCAGTTTCGTCGGCTTCTCGGGCTCCTTCAGGTTGTTCAGCGACTCCAGAAGGGTGGGGCCGCTGTACCAGGTGAGGTTGTCGCCGCGAGCGATGACGTTGTCGCCGACGAAGGCGGATACGGGGATGAAGGGGATCTCTGCGACCTTATATCCGACCATCTGCAGGAGCTTTCCGACCTCCTCCTTCACCTCTTTGAACCTCGCCTCGCTGTACTTGGCGGCGTCCATCTTGTTGATGGCGATGATCAGCTGGTTGATCCCCAGGGTCCTCGCGAGGAAGACGTGCTCCCTGGTCTGGGCCATCACCCCGTCGGGGGCCGCGATCACCAGGACCGCAGAGTCGGCCTGGCTAGCGCCGGTGATCATATTCTTGATGAAGTCTCTGTGGCCGGGACAGTCGACGATGGTGAAGTAGTACTTGTCGGTGTCGAACCTCTGGTGGCCGATGTCGATGGTGACGCCCCGCTCTCGCTCCTCCTTGAGGCTGTCCATGACCCAGGCGAACTCGAAGCTCCCCTTACCCTTGGCCTCGGCCTCTTTCTTGTACTGCTCGACGATGTGTGGAGAAACGGCGCCGGCCTCGAACATCAGCCTCCCGACGAGAGTGGACTTCCCGTGGTCGACGTGCCCGATGAACGCCAGGTTCATGTGTGGCTTCTGTGCTGCCATCTTTATCTCCTCCGGTTAACTTTTAGCTCCGTATTTACGTCTCTTCCGTTTAAATCTTTTCAGAGAAGGCCTCAGGCCTTCAGGTAGTCGCTGGGCTTAGGCATCTCGGTCTTTAAACCCTTGCGCCCCCGGATCTGACGGACGGTCTCCAGCATCGCCGCTGGGGGTATCGGCTCGAAGCCGGCGAACTCCGTGCTCCAGAGGGATCTGCCCTCGGTGGCCCCCCGGATCGCTCCCGCAAACCCGAAGAGCTCCGAGACCGGCGCCTTCGCCTTGATTATGATCATGTCGCCCTCGGTCTCCATGCTGAGGATCATGCCTCTTCGGCCCTGGATCTCCGACATGGCGCCGCCCATCTGCTCCTGTGGAACCTGTATAAAGACGTTCTGGAAGGGCTCCAGGATGGCGGGGTTTGCCATCAGGATCCCGGCCTGGACCGCCTGCCTTACGGCGGGGATTACCTGGGCGGGCCCTCGGTGGATGGCGTCCTCGTGGAGCTTGATATCCATCAGCTTAGCCTTTACGCCCTGGACCGGCTCGCGGCAGATGGGGCCGTTCTTCGTCGCCTCCATGAACCCCTCCAGCATCAGCTCCATAGTCTCTTTGAGGTACTGGACGCCCTTGGTCATGTTGATGAAGACGTTCGTCTCGAAGACGCCGGAGATGTTCCGGGCCTCCTCCTTATCCATCCCCTTGCTGATCAGGATGTTCCTCCGCTCCAGCTCCTCCATCTTCATGGAGAACTCCCCGGCCTTGATCGCATCGACCACCTCGGGCTCCAGGGGCTCGATCTCGATGTAGAAGCGGTTGTGGTGGTTGGGGGACTTCCCCTCGACGGGACCGGTGGTCTTGCCGGTTATCGACTCCCGATAGACTACGATCGGCGGCGAGGTGGTGATCTCGACGCCCTTGTCCCTCTGGATTCTGTAGGCGACGATCTCCAGGTGGAGCTCGCCCATCCCCGCCATTAGGTGCTCGCCCGTCTCCTCGTTGATGGTGATGTTGAGGGTCGGATCCTCCTTCGCGACCTGCCGGAGAACCTCGACGAGCTTCGGGAGGTCCCGGGTGTTCTTCGCCTCCACGGCGACGGTGACCACCGGCTCGCTGACGTGTTTTATGTCCTCGAAGGGGGTCGCCTCCTTGTTCGAGGATACGGTGGAGCCGACGTAGGCGTCCCGGAGGCCGGTTACCGCGGCTATGTTCCCGGCGGGGATCTTCTCCACCTCGACCCGGTCGGCGCCCATGAATATCCCCGTCTGCTGGACCCTGTTCGACTTGGCGACGCCGGATATGAAGAGCTCCATCCCCCGCTCAAGGGTCCCGGAGAAGAGCCTGCCGGTGGCGACCTCCCCAGCATGGGGGTCGACGGAGATGTCGGTTACCATGAAGGCGATGGGGCCGTGGGGATCGCAGCCCTCCATCGACTTGTATAGCTTGCTGGTCTTGTCCCCGTGCCAGATCACCCCGACCCGCTCCTTCTGGGCCTTGAGGGGGCTTGGGAGGAAGCGGATGACCATGTCGTTGACGGCCAGGTAGAGAGGACACTTCTGGGCGAGGGTCTTCATGTCTCCAACCTGGCAGTAGTCGTAGACCTCGCCGAAGCCGATCCCGGTGCTCTTCATCTGGGGGACGCTGATCGCCCAGTTGTAGAGGGCGGACCCGAAGGCGACGCTCCCCGCGGAGGCGTCGACCCTCCAGCCTGCCTTGTACTTCTCCTCGTTCATCCCGCGAATGAGCTTGTTTATGTTGTCGATCAATTTTCCGAGGCGGAGCTGCATCTCCTGCTTGTCCACCTTCAGCTCGTTGAGGAGCCGATCGACCTTGTTGACGAAGAGGACGGGGTGGACGTTCTCTTTGAGGGCCTGCCTCAGGACCGTCTCCGTCTGGGGCATCGCCCCCTCCACGGCGTCGACGACGACGACGGCTCCGTCGACGGCCCGCATCGCCCTGGTGACGTCGCCGCCGAAGTCGACGTGGCCTGGAGTGTCGATCATGTTGATGAGGTACTCTTTGCCCTGGTACTCGTGGACCATCGAGACGTTGGCGGCATCGATGGTGATCCCCCGGGCCTGCTCCAGCTCGTCGAAGTCCATGAATAGCTGCTTGCCGGCGAGCTCCATCGATATCATGCCCGATCCTGCCAGCAGATTGTCGGATAAGGTGGTCTTGCCGTGATCGATATGCGCAACTATGCCGATGTTTCGGATCATCTCTGGCTTGTCCATCAGCGACGTCACGCGTTCTGCTATCTTCTTCCTCTTGCCCATATCAAGCCTCGCGAAATTTGAGATAAAGCTCAGAATCTTGGAGTCTCGGTTCCATTTTCGTACACCTATATAAGCCTTCGGCCATGGACGACGGGGGTCAGAGGGCCGCTACCATCGATTTTTCGCCACGGGATGGCGTTTGGGGCCCCATCCAGCGTCGGGAGGAGAAGATATAGAGGGCGGAAGAGCGGCGGGAATTAGATTATAAAATGCCAATTATAAAAAGTCCAGTAAAGCTTATATCGGTGAGGTGGGACCTTCACAGGGTTTTCAAGATGGCACGCTTGGTAATGAAGTTTGGCGGATCCTCGGTGGCCGACGGGGCGAAGCTGCGGAACGTCGGAGAGCTGGTGAAGAGCCTGAGCGGAGAGAACGAGATCGTCGTCGTCACCTCGGCGTTGGGGGGTGTCACCGACGACCTCCTCCAGTGCGCCAGAACCTCAGCTGAAGGCGGAAAGGTCGAGGATATTGCGACCTTCGTCGACAGGCTGAGCAAGAGGCACGTCCAGGCCCTGATGGATGCGGTCCTGGATCCCGATATCGCAAAGGAGCTGAAGGAGATCATCACCCAGAGGCTGGGCGAGCTGGAGAAGGCCTACATAGGGATCTGCTACCTGGGGGAGCTCTCCCCCCGGTCCATCGACAGGATCTCGAGCTTCGGCGAGAGGCTCGCCGCCCCCATCCTCTCGGGGGTCCTCCGGGACCTGGGGCTCAAATCGAGGTACTACTCCGGGGGGGAGGCGGGGGTAATCACCAACAGCGATTACGGGAATGCAAAGCCCCTGGAGAAGAGCTACGACCTCCTCTCCTCGAGGCTCACCCCCATCGATGGCGTCCCGGTGGTGACGGGGTTCATCGGCGAGGACGAGAGGGGTAACATCACCACCTTGGGCCGGGGCGGCTCGGACTTCTCGGCGTCGCTGATCGGGGCGGCGATCGGGGCGGACGAGATCTGGTTCTGGAAGGACACCACCGGCGTTCTGACCACCGACCCGAAGATCGTCTCCGAGGCGAAGAACATCCCCGTAATATCGTATAGAGAGGCGATGGAGATGTCCTACTTCGGGGCTAAGGTCCTCCACCCCCGGGCCATTGAGCCGGCGATCAGAAACGGCATCCCCGTCCGGGTCAAGTGCACCTTCGACCCCCAGGACCCGGGGACCCTGATCGTCAAGGAGGGGATGGCCAGGGAGGACGTCATCAAGGCCGTCACCCTATCGAAGAAGGTCGCCCTCCTCACCATATCCGGGGCCGGGATGATCGGGACCCCTGGGATAGCCGCCCGGGCCTTCTCGGCCCTCGCCAACGCCGGGGTGAACATCGTCATGATCAGCCAGGGGTCGAGCGAGGCGAACATCTCGGTCGTCGTCGACGAGCCCCAGGTTGAGGCCGCGGAGATAGCCCTCAGGGCGGAGTTTCCGACGACGATAGTCCGGGAGGTCTCCCACAACAAGGACGTGGCGGTGATCGCCGTCGTCGGGGCCGGGATGGTGGGGACCCCGGGGGTCGCCGGCAGGGTCTTCGGCGCCATGGGCCGATCGAAGATCAACGTCCTGATGATCAGCCAGGGGTCGAGCGAGCACAACATCTCCTTCGTCGTCAGCATCGGCGAGGCGGAGAGGGCGGTCCAGGAGCTCCACCGGGAGTTCGGCCTTGAGAGCGGGGCGAAGAGATAAGAGGTGAGGAGATGAAAAGGCTCACCTACGCCGATTCGGGCGTCGACATCCGGGAGGAGGAGAGGGCGATCTCCGCCATGAAGAGGGTGATGACCGGCCGGAGGAAGGGGATCGGCGCCCCCATCACCGATATCGGCCACTACGCCGGCCTCATCGACATGGGCGAGTACGCCATCGCCATGACCACCGATGGCGTCGGAAGCAAGGTCCTGATCGCAAGCGCCATGAGGAAATGGGACACCGTCGGGATCGACTGCATGGCGATGAACGTCAACGACCTCCTCGCCATCGGCGCCGAGCCCCTCGCCTTCGTCGACTACCTGGCCCTGGAAAGAGTCGATCCCGAGATGACGGCCCAAATAGCCGTCGGTTTGGAGCGGGGGGCAAAGATCGCGAACGTCAGCATCGTGGGGGGCGAGACCGCCTCCCTGCCCGAGATCATCCGGGGCTTCGACCTCGCGGGAACCGCCATCGGGATGATCAAAAAAGAGGACGTCGTCACCGGCGAGAAGATAGAAAAGGAGGACGTCGTAGTGGGGCTTCCGAGCAGCGGCCTTCACAGCAACGGCTTCTCCCTGGCGCGGAAGATCGTCGAGGAGTCGAGCTACACCTACTTCGACAGGATGCCCGGCTCGGAGAAGACGATCGGCGAGCTCCTCCTGGAGCCGACGAGGATCTACATGGAGGCTCTGGCGGTCATCCAGAAGGCCGATGTCCACGGGATGGCCCACATAACGGGGAGCGGCCTATTGAAGCTCCACCGGATCAGCGGCTTCGGCTTTGAGATCGATGACCCCATCGAGCCCCAGCCGATATTCCGGTTCCTCCAGGAGGAGGGGGGCGTTGCCGAGGACGAGATGTACCGGACCTTCAACATGGGGATGGGCTGGGTCTTCGTCCTCTCAGAGGACGACGTGGACGCGGTCCTCAAAATGACCGACGGCAAGGTCGTCGGCGAGATCGTCGACGAGGGGCTCCGGCTCGGAGATATGGAGCTGAAGTAGAGCGGAGAAAGATAGAAAGCGTTATTTGGGTGCGAGGGGCCGATATTCCAGATAGGAAGAGGGATCAGATTTCTAGATCCCTCCCACTCAACCCTTTGCCGATCTTCACCACCCCTCCACTTGCGTCAATCTTCTAGCGGGATCTGCGCCCCCATCTCCCGCAGAGCTTCAACCATCTAGCCTCGACGATCGCCTCGACGCCCAGCTCCTCGAGGGAGTCCATCCGCCGATTTAGGATCTCAACGCAGGACTCTCCCTCGCGACCGAAGAGCCGGAGCCTCTTTTTAACCCCCTCATCGACCTGGATAGCGGTGCTCATAGAAGTACAAAGTTGGGACGGCGATCATCAAAGATTTCAACGAGGGGATATCTGGTCATGCCGAGGCTTTTGCCGGGGTCGATGCTTCTCCCAGCATTGCCGACTTAAAGGGAGGTGGAGGAAAGATGAGAAGCTCCGAGGCGGCCTACAAGGCCCTCCCGCCCTTCTCCGCCGCCTCCTTGGCCATCGAGCCGAAGAGCTCCTCCAGCTTCCCCTTGATCTCCTTAATCGCCTCTATGCCGGGTCCGCCGACGTCCAGGGGCGACATTCCGGCGAGGTCCGCGTCCATCAGGCTTCTGTCGAAGGGGATCATCCCCAGGACGGGGACGTTCATCTCCGCCAGCTTCTCTCTTATCTTCGCCTGCTCCTCGGGGGCCTTGTTGATGACGGCCATCACCCTCTCGATCCCCAGGTCCTTGGCGAGCCTCTTGATCCTCTCCAGGGTCTCGACGGAGCGGAGCCCCGGCTCGACGACGGCGATCATGACGTCGACCCCCCTGGTCGTCCCGCGGCCGAGGTGCTCGATCCCCGCCTCCATGTCCAGGATCACCAGGTCCTTCTCCCGCAGGATGACGTGCCGGAGGAGGGCCCGGAGGAAGGCGGTCTCGGGGCACATGCAGCCGCTTCCGCCGGTGTCGATCGTCCCCATCACCGCCAGCTTCACCCCGTCGGGGCCGACGCAGCCGCACTTCTCGATGACGTCGTCTACTTTGGGGTTGAGCTTGAACATCCCGAACTCGGCGCTCGCCCTCTCCTGGACCATCTCCTTGTAGTCGGTGATGGGCCGCGGGTTCTTGGCGACCCCCAGGGCGGAGGCGAGGTTCATGTCGGGGTCTGCGTCTATCGCGATGACGTTGTACCCGTCCCGGGCGAAGAGCCGGGCGAGGGTTCCGGCGAGGGTGGTCTTCCCGACGCCCCCCTTTCCAGTGATGGCTATCTTGATGGTAAAACCTCCAGGACTTCATCTCCGATCTTCAGGTATATATGGTAAGATCGGAGTTTATATCGCTTCTGGAGAAGCCTGGTAACGGAGGCGGCAAGGAGATGGCGGAGAAGAGAGGAAAGACGGGGAGGACGGAAAAGGGCGCGAGGAGAGGGGGGGTCGAGGTGGGGAGAGAGACGGCCGGATGCCGGGGAGGGGAGGAGGGACGCCGGAGCTGTAAGGGCCGGGGCCTTCCGCCCCATCCCCGGCCCGGGAAGGAGCCCACTCCCAGACCGGCCCTCGGCCCCTTCGCCCCGGAGCTTCTCCGGAAGAGGTACCTGCGGCGGGACGTCTCCGGGGACGTCGCCGAGACGGCCGAGGAGATGTTCAGCCGGGTCGCCCGGACCGTCGCCCGGGCCGAGGGGAGGTTCGGCGGAGATGCCTCCGCCATGGCGGCGAGGTTTCGGGACCTCATGGCCGGCGGGCTCTTCCTCCCCAACTCTCCGACCCTGATGAACGCCGGCCTCTCCCTGGGGCAGCTCTCGGCCTGCTTCGTCCTCCCGGTGGAGGACTCCATGGACGGGATCTTCGGCGCCCTGAAGGAGATGGCGAAGATCCACCAGAGCGGCGGGGGGACGGGATTCTCCTTCTCGCGCCTGCGGCCGAAGGGCGACCCCGTCCGGGCGACCGGGGGCGTCGCCAGCGGCCCCGTCTCCTTCATGGAGGTCTTCGACGCCGCCACCGAGGTGATAAAGCAGGGGGGCCGCAGGCGCGGGGCGAACATGGCGGTCCTCCGGGCAGACCACCCCGACATCCTCGATTTCGTCCGCGCCAAGGAGAGGGCGGGGAGGCTTCAGAACTTCAACCTCTCCGTCGGGATCACCGACGATCAGATGAGGAGGGCCCGGTCGGGGAGGAAGTTAGACCTCATAAACCCCCGGACCGGCCAGGTGGCAGAGAAGATCGAAGCCGCCGGCCTCCTGCAGGAGGTGGCCGCCAGCGCCTGGCGGCGGGGCGACCCCGGGGTCCTCTTCCTCGACAGGATCAACGACGCCCACCCCCTCCCCGGGACGATCGAGGCTACAAACCCCTGCGGCGAGCAGCCGCTCCTCCCCTACGAGTCCTGCAACCTCGGCTCGGTCAACCTCTCCCGCTTCGCCGGAAGGGGCGAGGTCGACTGGGACGGCCTCGAAGGAACGGCCCGCCTCGCCATCCGCTTTTTGGACGACGTCCTGGAGGTGAACCGCTTCCCCCTCCGGCGGATCCGGGAGGAGACCCTGAAGAGCAGGAAGATAGGCCTAGGGGTGATGGGCTTTGCCGAGATGCTCATCGAGCTTGGGATCAGCTACGCCTCAAAGGAGGCGGTCGGGATGGCGGAGGAGGCGATGAAATTCATCGCCGCCGCCGCCAGGGACGAGTCTCGCCTCCTCGGGGAGGAGCGCGGCTCCTTCCCCCTCCTGGAGGAGAGCAGCCTCGACTGGGACGCCATGAGGAACGCCACCGTCACGACGATCGCGCCGACGGGGTCGATCAGCCTCATCGCCGGAACGAGCCCCGGGATCGAGCCCTTATTCGGCCTATCCTACTCCCGGGACCTCCTGGGCGAAGAGATGGTGGCAATGAATCCCCTCTTCGAGCGGATGGCGAAAGATAGGGGCCTCGGCGATGGCCTGATCCGCACCGTCGCGGCGCAGGGGACCCTGGATGGCGCCGAAGGCGTCCCCGACGACCTCAAAGAATTATTCGTAACGGCGATGGAGGTCGCGCCGGCCCAGCACGTCAAGATCCAGGCGGCCTTCCAGAGGTTCACCGACAACGGCGTCTCCAAGACCGTCAACCTCCCGCCGGAGGCGACGGTCGAGAATGTCCTCAATATCTTCGCCCTCGCCTACGACCTCGGCTGCAAAGGGATCACCGTCTACCGGTACGGGTCGCGAGACCAGCTCCTCCACCTGGGGGAGGGGGGAAGGTCCAGGGCCAGGGCCGAGGCGGAGACCGATCCCCGCGGCCTCGGCTGCCGGATCTGCGACTGAAGGGCGCTCCACCCCTGACCCCCGACCCCTCTTTCCCTTCCACCCTTCACCGCCAAGAGAGCCTCCGATAAGCCTTAAACCCCCGAAGATCCATCCTCCAGACATGAAGATCGGGATCGCCGACACCAACTTCGCCCGGTACGATATGGCCAGGGCCGCCATCAAGGAGCTGAAGCGGGGCTGCTCCGCCGAGATCGTCCGCTATACCGTCCCTGGGGTCAAGGACCTCCCGGTAGCCGCGAAAATCCTGATCGAGGAGCGGGGCTGCGAGCTGGTGATGGCCCTGGGGATGCCGGGGCCAAAGCCCATAGACAAGACCTGCGCCCACGAGGCCTCGACGGGCCTGATCATGGCCCAGCTTATGACGAACACCCACATCCTCGAGGTCTTCGTCCACGAGGACGAGGCCGAATCCGAAAAAGAACTCGCTTCCCTCGCCGAGCGGCGGACCCGGGAGCACGCCGAGAACGCCATCAAGCTCCTCTACTACCCCGAAAGGCTCACCCGGGAGGCGGGGACGGGCCAGCGGGAGGGGTTCGAGGACGCGGGGCGGGTGGAGCGGTGAGAGATTTTGGGGAATTATATCCAATTGTGAGACGAATCTACAGCAATCCCGGATTTGTCGTTCCCTCGATCAAATTGAGCCCCTTCGAAAATAGGCAGAAAAAGCTAGGGGTTTCTTGAACCTACCCCAACGTCTCGATCCGATTGGCGGCTGAGCCAGCATGATATCATACAATTTTCCCTGGGTTTGGCCCTCTTGGATTATCAGGTTTGATAAGGCCAATTATTGACAAATATCTTGAGGGCCTTTGTTTCCGTTCGCTGCCCCAAGGCATTAATTTAGTCCTAGGATAGGAAAATGCAAGCAAGCGCTTTGAACGTGTAACTGCTACAAAAGCGTCTCTCATCTCCTCTTCCAGCGCTGGACCATCTCTAGCACGATAATCAGGAAATGTCCCCTCGGCCATACCCATCACCACAACCACATCGAATTCTAGGCCCTTAGCTGAATGAACCGTCAGCAAGGCTAATCCTTCTTGCCGTGGCTGCTGCGTTGTCCCCAGTGCAACTTGTCCTAAAAAAGATGTAAGCGTGTGATATCCGCCAGGTTGCGAACGAAGATAGTAATTCCAATGTTTTTGCCAAGTTCTTATATCTTCTATTATCAAAGCACGTTCTTCTTGGCTTTCTTTAGTCTCAGAATAATCATATAAATACTCCATAGCGTTTTTAAACTTGAAATTTTCTTCCGTCCAGTCCATCGATTCTAGTGCCAAAATTACAGCTAATCGATCATTATCAGACGTTCGTCTCTTTAAGGCAGACAACAGGCGCAATCCATCACTGACATGTTGGCCGAAATCGGAGGCATCTTCGCGCATATCCCAACGCGCAATTAACATACTAAAGTGTAAGCGATCACGGGGATTTGCCAGTAGACGCAAACAAAGTTCAAAATCCTGAATGAGGCTCGATTCGCTTTCTTGTTGTGCTGAAAGTTGTTTGTAGTAGGGCCAATGGCGTTTATTTAATTCGTCTTCAACCGCAGATAAAACATACCTATTTCTGCCCAGTAATGCACAGCGTTCTAAAGTTATGGGACCCTCTACATCCCGATGTCCTTCATTAAGGAGATTTTGAATATAATCGAGGACAAGACGTGCTTCATGTTGCTCATCTATTCCCTCCATTAACTCAATTGACCCTGCAATTGGAAGTTGCCCTTCAACTTCGTACTCTGAAACTAAGGATTTTGCCGCATTGACGACAACCTGTGAAGATCGGAAGTTATCGTTCATAAAGATCTTTTTCGCACCAAAATCGCGTTCAAATTGATCGAGATATTTTGGATTTGCTCCATTCCAAACAAAAATAGCCTGTTTTTTGTCTCCTACTATCATTACATTTCGATGTTCTAAACCGCAAAGAGCACTGATAACTTGGTACTGTGCTTCGTTTAGATCTTGTCCCTCGTCTATGCAAATGTAACGGTATTGGCGCCGATAGAAATCTGCTATTTTTGGACGCTCTTGGAATAAGCGATATGTGAGCAACAATAGGTCGTCAAAATCTATAGCATATGACACACGAAGACCGTTGTTATATGCCTCATAAACTTGCCTATCAGTTTCATTATCCATCATCTCAGGAACAAATAGATTATTTTTTGCTGAAGAAATCATATCAAGCCAGCGGTTTAGAAGTCGGTCTTGAGTGTTTGCATCCAAAATAATATTTAGTTTATGCCGTAGATATGGATTGGCCATAGCTGCTTGAAATAGTACTTGTTTGCGATCCTGGTACGATTCAAAGATATTGGGCAGCTCATCGATTCCTACTGGTTTTCCTCTATTGGCCAAAACTTCCATACAAAAACTGTGGAGTGTGCCAATAAAAGCACGTTTCTCTATATTTGGGATCTCCGATAATCGTTCTTTCATCTCATTTGCAGCTTTATTTGTAAAGGTCAAAGCCAATATACGGAAATGACCCGTATCTTCATTTAACAGTCTTCGAACACGTTCAGTTAGAACTCGCGTCTTTCCAGAGCCCGGGCCAGCGACCACAAGTAAAGGGCCTTCACCATGTTCGACAATTTTACGTTGTGTTTCAGAAAGTTGAATATTCACAGGAACTCAACCTCTCTTTTCCAAACCAAGGTCATCTGACATCTTTTCGAATAAGGATCTAATTAAGGGAGGGAATCTTAATTTCTCGTCTTCCATCCCTGTTATTGCGTCAGCTATTTGCTTCCCGTATAATGTCTTATTCTTTTCGAGAGTGGAACAAATTTCTTGAAGAGGATTAGTTTCTTCTTCCCATTTAGCTTTTAGTGCAGCCTTATGATGTGGATTTTTGGATTCGGTACATAATATAACATCAATTAAAACATCCTCGTATTCTTGAACAGATATGTATTCCTCAAAATTTTTCCCATCGGGGATTGTAAATCGGCGAGTGGAAGTGATAGGCTCGCCTGCTTTGCTTAGTGCCTTATCAACGTTGGTAATCGTTTCACTTTCACCATCTGAAAAGATATACCAGGGAATTTGGAAACTACGCGCAAGGCGAAGGAATGGGAGATATCTTCCATTACCACCAACACCAACCATTGAAATACCCAACGCGTTGGGATGCTGCCCCCAGTATTTCTCCGCGAAGATGGGGAGTGCTTGATCTTCAGTCTGCTCTCCCTCGAATAGCAAAAGAGCGTTTGCGTAAAGAATTTCACCTCTTGTGTTCATAACCATTCGGTCAATCTTATGTATATCATCTGCCTCTAGTTCTGAGGTGTCCATCTGAGTTACCATGGTATTTTCACCAACTTTTCTGAAGTGGCGGAATTTAGATACATCCGTCTGACCCGCGATATATGGAGAGTGTGTACTGATAATTCGTTGCCCAGGTATTTCTTCTATTTGACTGAAAAGTGCTCGTTGCGCCTGGGGGTGAAGGTGAGATTCAGGCTCTTCTAGCGCAAGCATTGGATGAATATTATCATTTGAATTTCGCTGCTTCCAAGTCATATATGCCCTGAAGGTTAGCACTGCAGCAAGGCTTCTCGTGCCCATACCGTGTCTAGAAAGGGGAAACGACTGAGCACCCTTAGTTGAATAATTTACATCTACACCCTTACTAAGGTCTCTTAGGTGGCGTGGAATAGGGGTAATAGAGACGCTTTCACTATCACCTCCTATCGTTTTGTATAAATCATTCAAATGTTCTTGAAGGTGACCTAAGACGCCACTGCCAGAGATAATACCTTCGTTGATTCTGCCAAGCTCCGCCTCGATTTCAGTTATTTTTCCATTTTCAAGACCGAGATCGGATATTAATTTATACCAAAAGGAATTTCGACTCTGAAATTCCTCTTTTATATCACGTTTAGCATCCAACAGATAGAGAGCTAAGGGTTTTATTTGATACGAGGAAACACTGCCTTTTACTTTTGATAGATTTAACCTATTAGGATCTTGCCAATCTGCCAAGAATTTTCGCTCAACTTCATACCCCCCTTCCGTTGAATCCCACCTCATTTGAGTACGAATAGCCACAAATTCGTTACCATCATCATCTTGTGATATACCTTCTCCATATAGTTCAATCCAATAGCACCCTTCGGGAAAAATATCAATTATATTTCCACCTTTATCGATTGGTCGGATAAGCAAATCAATAATAACTTCTCGTTCTTTAGGAGCTTTTGTCTCAGATTGTGCCAAAAATATATCATCTGATGATATATTGTGCCTTCCTGCTCCAATTGCCACAAAAAGTGCATCAAGAAAGCTCGTCTTTCCTGCGTTGTTCTCTCCTATAATGACGGTCAGCCAATCTAGCTTGACGTCAACTTCCTTGAGGGAACGGAAGTTACGAATACGAACTTCTTCGATTTTAACGCCACTAAATTGCGAAATGGCACACACCTCCCATCACCTTACACGCTGAAGCTTAGGTTGATATTTCGCCTTGTCAGAAATAAGTTTTGGTAGGTTCAAAGAAGCGTCTCCCATAATATTGTATCTATTTATATTTTTAATATACACGCCCGCCTAAACAGCGAAATCCTTTTCAACCAAAACCGCTTACTGTCGCCCATAATTTTATGTTATCGTACATGTTTGGAGGAGAGATCGATTTGAATCCGAGAGACCTTGCACCGACGCACTCAAACGCTCACGATTCCCCGCCGCAGCAGCGGCCCTGATCTTCCTCGCGCAGCGGCCTTGCCCGGCCCTTCCCGCCTCGATGATCCTCATCCTCGCGATCACCTTCTCTGTAATACCTTGACCCACCTCGCCGTCCGCGTCGCCGCCACCTTCATCCCCGGCCGAAGGCTCCCCGATCCCCGCCAAGAGAATATACTTTGACCGAACATTATGAGGATATGCCCAGCGGAAGCTCGATCATGATCATAATCACAATAGGCTGGAGGCCCCTTACATGCCCAAGCTGAAGATCCGGGGCGGGGACCTGGACCTGGTGGAGTACGAGTTCAGCCCCTTCACCCCCGGCGAGAAGATCAAGGCCCTGGGGATCGGTGGCCGGACCCTCGCCCCCCGGGAGGGGAAGGTGAGGGTGACGGCGCCGGGGAGGATCCACCTCACCGTCCTGGACATGAACCGCTTCGCCCCCAACAGGCCCGGCGGCGGAGGGGTCGGATTCGCCCTACAGATTTACTGCTTCGCCGAGGTGGAGTGCACGCCCGGAAAGACCGAGATCGACTACTCGCGAGAGCCGATCGTCCGCCACTTCGTCGCCGTCTTCAAGGAGGCGACCGGCTACAGCGGCGGCTTTTTGATCAGGGTGAGGGACCACGACCAAAAGCACGTCGGCCTCGGGTCCACCGGCTCGGTTTTAGTGGCTCTTGCCAACGCCATGAACGAGGCCCTCGGGGGACCCCTGACGAAGGACGAGATCCGCCTCCTCATCGGTAACAACTACGTCGAGGAGACGGAGGACGGCCGCGTGACGCTGGGCTTCGAGACCGGCGTCGGCCCCGCCGCCGTCACCTACGGCGGGATGGCGGTGATGGGCGACGAACTGACTCTTGCCTACCACCACCCCTTCGCCGAAGGAAAGAACGTCTTCGTCATCATCCCCGAGACGACCGTCTCCTCCTCGGGGAGGGCGGAGTTCGACCTCCTGATGAACCGGGCCCGTAACCTCGACTACCAGGACCGGGAGCTGAAGGCCTACTTCATCCTGATGGACCTGATCCCCGCCCTGGAGCGCCGCGACCTCAAGAAGATCGGGGAAGTCATCTGGGAGATCGAGTTTCGGGGCTCGAAACGGGCCGAGGTCGAGCACCACGGCTTTCTCATCTACCAGCATATGAGCCGCCTTCGGGAGGCGGGGCTGGAGTTCGTCGGGATGAGCTCCGTCGGCCCCTCGATCGCCGTCGTGACCGAGCGGTCGGAGATGGAGATGGCGGAGATTTTGGCGCCGATGGGGCTTTCCGTCGCCATATCGACGAAGGTGGACAACGTTGGCCTGAAGGTGGAGTGGATCGAGTAGGAGCCGCCTTCGACCCATCCCCCGCCGAGACCCTTCCTCATCCCTTATTTGGACCCCTCAATCCCTGGTAGACCGGCAGCTTCTCCTCCGGCCCGTAAGGAAGGGTCGCCCTGTGCATCACCAGGCTCTCGTCGAAGGCGAGCGCCCGATTCAGGACCAGCCTCTTCCCAGAATCGGTGAGGGCGTAGACGGGTATGGAGATCCCGATCTGAAGCTTCGCCCGTTTTCCGACGACCTCCCGGACCTCCCGCGAGGCGCAGCCCCAGACGACGTCGCAGGTCTCGGCCAGGACCTCCGCCTGATCCTCGGCGACGTCGAGGTTGTGGACCGCGAATATCACCGGCCCCTCGCCCGCCTGCCCGCAAGCCGAGGCTGAAGAAAGCTTTCTGATCTCTCCGGCCTCGAAGGCCCTCTTCCCGGTGATGGTGACGACGATCCGCTGGTAGCCTGCGGCAAGGGCCCTCCGGTAACCCTCCACCTGATCGATGCTGCCCCGGTCGTCGAGGAGGATGCACCCTCTCTCACGAAGGCCCGCCTGGATCTCCTCGATCGGCTCGGTTCTGATGAGGCCCGTCATGTGGGCGCCCAGGGCGGCCACGACCTCGGGCCTCGCGGCGACGACCGTCCCCGCCCCCTCGCAGACGACGACGGCCGCGTCGACGAGCCCCGATCTCATGGCGTCGGCGATCATCTCCGAGGCTCCGAAGCTGACGGGCCTATCCGAGAGCTCCAGGACTCGATGGGGGCCGTACATCCCCAGCTCCACCATGTGGCCCCTCAGGACCGACTCGACGGTCTTGCGGGACTCGACCCCGTGCCCATAGAGGCCGCTTCGCAAGGGACACCATCTGACCTTCGGGTCCGTCAGGACCTCGATCTCGCCGTCCCTCACCCTCACCAGGGCCCCGGCCATCTCCAGCATGTGCTCTGCCAAGCGAATCCGCCTTCAAACGCCTCTCTCTTCTTTCCTCATCCCTCAGAAACCAGCTCCTCCTCGGGGACGAACTTCAGGGCGGCCGAGTTGATGCAGTACCTGAGCCCCGTCGGGGGCGGCCCGTCCTCGAAGACGTGGCCGAGGTGGGAGTCGCACTGCGCGCAGATCACCTCGACCCTCACCATCCCGTAGCTCTCGTCCTCCCGCTCCGCGACGGCATCCTCGGAGATCGGCTCCACGAAGCTCGGCCAGCCGGAGCCAGAGTCGAACTTCGCCTTTGAGGAGAAGAGGTCATTTCCGCAGGCCACACACCGGTATATGCCCTTTCCCTTAAAGTCGTAGTACTTGCCGGTGAAGGGGGGCTCGGTCCCCCGCCTCCTGGTGACGATGTACTCCTCCCGAGTGAGAAGATTCTTCCACTCCTCGTCGGTCTTGACCACCTTCTCGACCATCAGAATACCTACCTCGGACCTGAGATCTTCGCGCCATCTCTTCCCGGCGGCCCCCTCATCCCCAGCTCTCGAAGGCGACGATCTCGCCGATCTCCTTTCTGGGCCTCGGATGGGGGGACTCGTCCGGATAGCCCAAGGGCAGGAGCGCCACCACCCTCACCTCTGGGGGTATGTTCAGGATCTTCTTAACCTCCTCCTCGTAGAAGGCCCCGATCCAGCAGGTCCCCAGCCCCTCGGCCGCCGCCGTGAGGACCATATGCTCGACGGCGATGGCGAGGTCGATGGGGTAGGTGAGCTGGCCGCAGGTCATGACGTAGTCGGTGACGGTGGCGCAGGCGGCGATCACCACCGGGGCCTCGCCGACGAAGGTCTGGCCCTTCGCCGCCTCGGCGAGCCGCTTCCGCCTCCCCTCGTCCCGAACGACGACGAACCTCCACTCCTGGAGGTTCTTCGCGGAGGGGGCGAGCCGTCCCGCCTCCAGGACCCGGTCGAGCTTGTCGTTCTCGACCTTCCGGGTGAGGTACTTTCTTATGCTCCGCCTCTTTTTTATCGCCTCGGCGAGGTCCATCCGATCACGCCCTCTTCTTCAGCTCTTTCGATAGCTCGACCCCGAGGTCGGTGAACTCCCAGACCCCGCCCTTCTCCCTCAGAAGCCCCTTGCCGGCGACCTCCTCCAGGGCCCTCCCCACCACGGGTCCGGTGAGTCTGCCGAACTTGGCGACCTTATCCGCGGGCTGGGGCCCCTTCGACTCGATGATCTCCAAAACCTTGATCCTCTGCTTGTTTCCCATCACAAAGCCTATCAGCTCTTCCATCATCTCGCACCTCCTCACCTTAATCGTCGTTCAGGTCCTTATAGAGATCCCCGTCCAAACCCCGAATTTGATCCTCGATCCGATCCGGGATCATATTTTGGGTCAAATCTTGCGTTAGGTTTATGTTCCACCAGAAGACTCTGATATCCGCGGGCTAGTCCGGGTGGCTCGGCGTCACCTGTAACCCGAGATCGCCGATATGCGGGGGACGAAGCTGGTGGACGACTGCGGTGCTGCAGGTACAGTCCAGTTGCCGACTGTGATTCTCCGCCCTGTGGGGACAGCATTGACGTTCGGGCCTGCCGGAGGGCAGGTCTGTTCATCTCAACTGCGGGGACCGGTTCAGGCCCGGAAGGGAGCAGACCTACCGCGGATAACTGTCGCTTGCAGACTTGCGGGGAGGAGAAGGTCTCTGGGGCACCTGGCCTGTGGCGTTGCTGGCTACCGCCGGCGCGCCCGCATTAAAAAATAAACTTATCCGAGATAGATTATCCGACGGGGATCCGACTGGGATCCGTCCGGGATAAATCGATCCGGGATAAATTTACTCGATCTTGATCTCCTTCCCCTTCTCCGCCTTCAGCTTCTTCTCCAGCTCGATGGAGAGGACCCCGTTCTTGTAGGACGCTTTGGCGCTGTCGGGGTCGACCTCGGCATCGAGGGCGATGGTCTTCGCGAACTTCTTCTCGCCGGTCGTCTCGATCCGGACCGACCTTTCCGTCGAGTCGAGCTTGATATTCTCCTTCTCCACACCGGGAAGCTCGGCGAAGATCTTGTAGAGGTCGCCATCCTCCATCACGTCGACTAAGGGCTCCCGCCCAGAGCTAGGCTCGATCCCGCCGCGGCTGGGGCGGATGTTTCCGAACTCCCGGAAGGTCGGCTCCTTGCCCGGCTCGGCGGTGTAGCTGAAGCCGTAGACGAAGGGGCCGTAGCGACGGGACGTCCCGCCGGGGGTCTCCTCCTCCCGGACCAGCTCCTTCAGGTCCTCGGGGATCCCCTCCTGAAACCTCCTGATCAGGTCCTCGAAGGGGTCTCGATAGATCCCCTCCTCTCTCTCCTCCTCGAAGGGAAAGCCTCTGAAGAGCCCCTCGAAGGCGTCGAATATGGATGGGTATCTTCTCTTTCTCATGCGAATCTGTCACCTCTATTTTATCGGTCAAGGTTATTATTATAGGGGCGCTCGGATATACGCTTTTTGGTGATCGTGGAGCGAAGGAATGGATGAGAAGATCCAAATCACGGTCCTGTAATGAGAAATTTTGGAGGCTGAGCTGAGGTTTAAATGATTGTATCACCCAACCATCTGGAGATTGAGACCGCTAGCAGAGATAATACGCAAATACATTAGTTCTAAATAATCTTAAAAGTTTTTATCCAAAATGTTTAGTCAGAAGAGCGTTAGAGAAATTTCGCATTTAATAGGCTTCACATGCTTCCCTGATGGGTGACCCATGTTCTCGCGGCTACAAGGGCAGAAAAAAAGACTCGATATTCCTTCTATATCAGACTTTTTCCCCTTGCAATATACACAGTCGTTCTAATTCCTCCATCGATTTAACGTACATAGTATCGATAACCTGAAAGGGATAAGGTGCATCAATTGGTTGTAGTTTTAGAAGTCCGTGTGGATCGCTTGGATCGTGCTCCAGTGGAACTGCGTATCTACCGCCCCATCTTACAAACTTATCGAGTTCATCCATCATGCTTTTTTCTTCTTTGCTGAATTTTATCCCCATATGCTTTGCATCCAAGAGTCTTCGAAGCCCATGCTTATTGAGAATTATTTTCGAACTCATATCACCCCTTACCTGAGCTTTGAATGCAGCGTAATCAACAATTGCATCAACAGAATCGCTATCATCTAACCATTCCCCGCAGATAACTATTCCTCTGAATATATTCTCCATTGAGTATCCCATAAGCATCATAAAAACGGGGTACTGATCAATATTAAAGAAATGTTCGTGAGTCGTGTGAAGCACTCCTCCGTTACTGAGTGATTCCATGATTCTCTTATTTAAGTGAGTATAAGCTTCTAGGTAAGCTTCACGGATCATATCAGCTGAGTTTTTTAGAGTTTTTGCCATATTATACCAATTAGTTCCATTTTGCCATCCGGCAAAGTTGAAATTGGCCATGAATATAACATAATTTTATCTAATATAAATTTTCTGGACATATTCCTAGAGATTTATAGGTGCGACCATATCTCATAATCCGAGTTCTGCCTTGTGGCTCTTCCACGAAATGCCCTTCTCCCTCGTTTCTCGGGCGAGCCTGTCCAGCTCCTCGGCCTCGGATTCGCCTTCATCAACACATCGAACCGAATCTCGCCTAAATTTGACCGAAGACATCAAATCCCTCGTTTCATTATCTCCGCGTTCCATAGGCGCTCCTCACCGAATTATAATCCATCATACACCTTCAAAAGAACCTTGCCAGCGTCGTCTGCCCCGCCCCTCGCGCCAGCTCCGAGTGAGGCCGCCACTCCCGCGCGGGCGTCCGCAGGCGCGTCGCCATCTCCGCCAGGGCCGCCTCCAGGGTCTCGAAGCTCCGCGGCTCGCCCGCCAGGGCGGCCCGGGCCGCCTCCCGGACGACCCAGACCCCCAGGGGCGCCCAGTACTCCTCGGTGATCTCCCGGACTGCGAGGATCGCAGACTGCCGCCTCATATCGGCGAGCCGCTCTAAAACGGCGAGGCGGGCGGCGTAGTACCCTCCGGCAAGATCGCTATAACCCTTCTTCGGGCCGGGCCCCTCCCGGTCCGCGCCGATCCACGCCTCGCCGCCGGACCAGACGGACCGGGGGAGCCAGATCTCGATGAGCTCGTAGGTGAAGGAGCCCGGGGCGAGGAGGATCTCGAAGTGATTTGCCAGCCTCTCGCCGGAGAAGAGGAGGTAGTCGCCTACGGGCGGATCGTCCTGGATGGCGGCGGCGAGATGCTTTCCTGCGATGTCGTCGGAGGCGGTGATCGACCACCTCGTGGGGACGAGCTTTCTGTTCTTTCCCAGGAGCCCCAGGGAGAGGAGCCGCGAGATCCCGTCCACCTCGACCCCCGCCTCGAAGAGCTCGCCGACGGCGGCGGTGGCCAGGAGGTCGGTATCCCCCACCACCTCGTCGACCTTCCGGGGGACCGTCGGGTTCGAGATGATCTCCATCTCCTCGACGGTCCCGACCGGCCCCGAGGGCATCATGAACCCGTCGAATCGGAGCCGCCCTCGGGGCGGCTTTGCGAAGGTCACCTCCGTCTCGACGGGGGTCGAGGAGATGGCGATCTCCTGGGCCATCTCCAGGAGCTTTCCTGGGTTCTTCGCGTCCCAGACCTCGACCCTGGTGGAGGACCTCACCATCGAGGACCGGAGGGCGACGATATCGCCGACCCCCATCTCCGCCAGCTCCGCCGGCCGGGTGAAGAGGGAGGGGGAGAGAGGGGGGCGGGCCCTGGGGACGGGGCCCGATCCGGTGGCGGTGGCGGCGGCAGTGGAGGCGGAGCCGGAGCCGGATCCTGATACGAGGGCTGAGGCGAGGGCGGCGACCCCGTCCTCCAGCCCTGCGCCCTGGGCCGGGAGGAGGGGGCCGGCGGAGACCCGAGGGTAGCCGAACCTGCCGACGAAGACCTCTGGGGGCGACGGCCCCTCGAGGGTCGTTCCCAAATTCGGAAGCTCCGATGCCACCCGGAAGCTCCTCAGGATCGGACAGACCGGCCTTCCGCAGAGCCCCCGCCCCTTGCACCGGACGCACCTCGTAGCCAACGGATCGAAAACGGCTTTTATAGGATATAGCCCCTATCATCGAGGCATGATGGAGATCAAGGGCGACCTCGTCCCGGCGATCGTCCAGGACGCCCGGACCGGGGAGGTTCTCATGCTCGCCTACATGAACCGGGAGGCCCTGGCGAAGACCCTGGAGACGGGAAAGGCCCACTACTGGTCGAGGTCGAGGGGTAAGCTCTGGCTGAAGGGGGAGTCCTCCGGCCACTTCCAGAGGGTGGTGGAGGCGAGGATAGACTGCGATCTGGACGCGATCCTCCTGAAGGTCGACCAGTTGGGGGGGGCGTGCCATACGGGCTATCGATCCTGCTTCTACCGCGACCTGGAGGGGAAGATCGTCGGAGAACGGGTCTTCGACCCCGAAGAGGTCTACCGGTGAGGGAGAGGTCGAGGGAAGGGGCGGAGGGCGAGGAGGCCGGGCGGTACACCCTCGCCAGAAGCCCCCTCCTCCGGGTCGAGGCGTCGGTGGAGGAGGGGAGGGTCCGGCTGAGGGGCGAGGGTCCGCTATCCCGCCTCCCCTTCGTGCGGTCCGCCCTGGGGATCGCCGACGGCCAGATCCCGGTCTCGGCCGGGGAGAGGCTGATCCTCTCCACCTGGTCTCCGCCAATACCGAGCAGGCCCTTCGACCGGCTGGTGAGAAGCTACGTCAAGGCCTCCTTCGGGGTCCGGACCCCCGACCAGGTGACGATATCCATCACCGAAGAGTGCCCCAACCGCTGCCTCCACTGCGCCCTCCCCGACTCAGGCAGACACCACCGCCTGGAGGTCGAGGAGGTCGAAGACGTCGTCAGCCAGGTCCTCGATCTGGGAACCACCCTCGTCATCTTCGACGGCGGGGAGCCGACAACCTACCGGGAGCTCCCCGACCTCGTCCGGGCCGTCGACGAACGGGCAGTATCGACTATCTTCACCTCTGGGGCGGGTTTCACCGAACGGCTCGCCCGGAATTTGAAAGATGCGGGCCTCTACGCCGTCAACGTCAGCCTCGACTCCGCCGCCGAGGCGGAGCACGACCGGATGAGGGGTAGGGCAGGCGCTTTTCGCGACGCCATGAGGGCCGTCGAGGAAGCCCTTGCCGCCGGCCTCCTCGTCGACCTCTACGCCGTCCTCCGGCGGGATAACGTCTCAGAGATCGAGGCGTTTCATCGGCTGGCCGCCGAGATCGGCGCTGATGAGCTGACCTTCTTCGAGGTCGTCCCTACGGGGAGGTGGTCGGAGGAGGTCGGTTCGATCCTGTCGGTGGAGGACTACGCTGCCCTCGACGAGTTCGTCTCGGCGGCTCCGCCGCCCCGGACCTTCTCCGTCCCCGCCGCCTTCCGGGAGGTGGGCTGCTTCGCCGGGAGGAGCTGGATGCACATCACCCCGGAGGGGGACGTCTATCCTTGCGCCTGTCTTCCCAAAGTGGTCGGAAACGTCCGGAAGGAGTCTGTCAAGAGAATATGGCGAAGGATGGCGAAACTGCCTTATGGAGGCAGCAAACGCTGCCCTGCGCGGAGGTTTTGCTCTGAAGATCAACACGTATATATAGCTGATAATCATGACGGACCTTCCGATCAGCATGGAACTCACACAGATACAAAGGGAGATACTAACTGCGCTGATAAACTTGCAAAGACGAGAGGGAAGAGCCGTAAAGGGCGAAGAGATCGCTGATATCATAGATCGCAACCCTGGAACCATCAGGAACCAGATGCAGTCTCTCAAAGCCCTCCACCTGGTAGAGGGGGTTCCAGGGCCAAAAGGCGGATATAAGGCCATCGCCGCCGCTTACGAGGCGATCAACCTGGACGCCGATGATAATGTGGTGGACGTGCCGGTGATCAGGAACGGATCGCCCGTCGATGGCGCTACAGCCAACGAGATCACCTTCTTCACCGTCATGAGGCCGAACCAGTGCAGCGGGATCGTCCAGATCATAGGGAACATCAGGGACTTCGACATAGACGACGAGATAGAGATAGGGCCGACCCCCGTCAACAAGACCCACATAAAGGGAGTCGTGACAGGCAGGGACGATACCACCAACCGGCTGATATTCGATATTAAGGAGATGGCCGCGATCCCCAAGATCCCGGTGAAAAACCTGGCAAGGCCTGCCATTACCATAGATCCCGAAATATCCCTCCTGGAGGCGTGCAGCAAGCTCCACCACTTGAAGGCGAGGGCGGCCCTCGTCGGGAAGAACGGCAACCGTAGCGGGGTCATCTCCCTCGAGAATATCGTCAGAGGGATGGCCGAGGGGAAGAAGGACATGCCTGTATTGGAGTGTATGGAGAGGGATTATCCCACCGTCGAAGGGGACGAGCCGCTCCACGTCGCCATAAGCAAGCTTGGAGAGACGGGGGCCTCTCAGGTCGTCGTCACCGAATCAGACGTTCCTTTCGGGATGCTGGACGCGAGAGACCTGATCCGTTGCATGGTCCGGTTCTGAGCCCCGGCCCCTCCGGCTCAGGAGATCTCCGTCCCCGAGTGGCCACCCTCGGCCCCTCTTTTCAGATTTTCGACCTCGCCGCCGTAGACGACGGCGGCGGGGATCCGGCTCCGCTCCAGGATCTTCGCCGCCAGGGGGTCCACCGGGGAGCGCGACCCGGCCTTCATCTCCGTCTCCATGGCGAGTCGGACGAGGTCTTTGGCGGTCATCTTATCGAACTTCTTCGCCCCCGGATCGATCTCGGGGTCGGCGGAGTAGACCCCCTCGACGGAGGTCGCGACGATCAGCCGGTCGGCTCCGACGTACTCGGCCAGCAGCGCCGCCACGGCGTCCGTCGTCTGGCCGGGGGCCATCCCCCCGAGGACGACGATCTTTCCTCCGGCAGAGGCCGAAAGGGCGCCAGCGTAGCTCTCGGCCGGCTCGGGGGCGGCGGCTCTCCCGAGGGCGGCGATGAGGAGCATGGCGTTCATCTTCGTCGCGCCAATGCCGAGGAGGTCGCAGAAGGCCTCGCTCGCCGCGAGGGCCCGGGCCTTGGCGATGTATTCGCGGGCGATCTTGCCGCCTCCTACGACGACGAAGACCTGGTGCTCTTCAGCGAGTTCCTTGAGGGCGTGCGCGTAACCCTTGAGGCTCTCAGCATCGCGGCCCGCCAGGATGGAGCCGCCGAGGGAATAGACGAGTATCATGGGGGAGGGCAGGATTATCGGCGGATAAATAGGTTGCTTGTGATTCAGCTCCCCCACTCAGCCAGCTTTCGGCGGACGGTCTCTGCGTGGGGGCTCTCGATCTCCTCGTAGATCGCAAGGGCGGACCTGGCCAGAGAGACGGCCTTCTCATTTTGGCCCAGGGCGTGAAGAGAGAGGGTCATATTGAATAGGTCGGCTCCTTCGCCCCGGCGGTCTTGGTGAACGCTTCCGCGCCTTTAGCTAAGAGCGGTGCGGCAAAGGCGGCCAAACTTGCCGGATCAAGTACCATTTAAATCGAAAGATAAGTTGGTGAATGAAGATGATAAGTTTTTGGATAACACCAACCAAAAAGAGCAAAAAAGTTATGATGAGGGGCGCTTTAAATCTTATCCAGCGCCACGGCGACCTTCCCGAAGATCTCCTTGATATCGCCTACGCCGACGACCGTGGCGACGATCCCCCTTTTGTCGTAGTAGTCGATGAGGGGCTGGGTCTGGGCGTGGTAGGCCTGGAGCCTCTCCTTGACCGTCTCCTCGGTGTCGTCGGCCCTCTGGTAGAGGTCGGCCCCGCAGGCGTCGCACTTGCCGGCTACCTTTGGCGGGTTGAACTGGACGTGGTAGGTGGTCCCGCACTTGCACATCCGCCGGCCGGTGACCCTCTTGACCAGCTCCGCGTCGGGGACGTCGATGTTCAGGACGACGTCGATCTTCTGGCCCAGGTTGGGGAGGATCTTGTCCATCGCCTCGGCCTGGGGCATCGTCCTGGGGTAGCCGTCGAGCATCCAGCCGCCCTTGACGTCGTCTTTGGCGAGCCTGTCCTTGATGATGTCGATGAGGAGGCTGTCGGGGACGAGCTTTCCCGCCTCCATGAACTTCTTCGCCTCCACTCCCAGGGGGGTGCCGTTCCTGACGTTCTCCCTGAGGATGTCCCCGGTGGAGATGTGAACCACGCCGTACTTGTCTGCGATCATCTTCGCCTGAGTGCCCTTTCCGGATCCTGGTGGACCTAGCAGTACTATGTTCATAATATCCCTCCTGTATTCCTTCCGATGAACAGCAACTCTTCGAGCCCGCGCCTCCCCCTACAGCTTCGCCTTCGCCCTCGCCCTCCGGGGCGTTGATCTCGCGTCTCCATCCAAAGCTTTCGGGACCCCGCCCCTGGGGCGGATGGCATGGCCGCTGGCAGTTGCTCTCGTCTCCGTTAAGGAGACTCTCAACAACGTTAAAAAACCTTTCTCCGCCGGATTCAGAGGAGAGCTGCCAGGGACATCGCCGACCCGGCGAAGAGGGGGATGGTGAGGTTGTCGTCGACGACCTTTCCCCGGAAGGTGAGGGGAAAGGCATCGGCGAAGGTCGCCGCCGCGGCGCCGACGGTGCAGACGAGGAGGGATAAAACCCCGGGGCCGGAGAAGTAGGTCCCCTCGAGGATCCTTGCGGCATATCCGATGGCAAGACAGACGGCGAAGGTCCCCGCCACCACCGGCAGGGGCTTCCTCCTCCGCCCCCCGCCCTCCATCATCCGGGTCCTCACCGCCGACCCCCGGACGACGGATCCGATGATCCCGGAGGCGGCGTCCCCCAGGGCGAGCATCAACATCGCAGCCGCGGCGATGGGGGGGGAGAATAGGGCGACCGTCATAAGGGCTCCCAAGATGTAGTAGAAGTACCCTGCGACCCTCTCCTCCTCGTGGTCCCGGACCGCCGGAAGCCGGAGCTTCCCGGAGAGCCTCGCCCGTTCCAGGAGGGCCGCCACCGCCAGGGCTGCGGCGACGAAGCCGATGGCTGCGGCCTTTCCGAAGAGGAGTAGGGCCGCCGGGACCGAGAGCCCTGTCAGATGGATCGCCTTCCTCCTCGCCTCCGTCGAGAGAGCCGCCCGCCGCTCTGACCCCTTCATCAACGCCATCCAATCCCCCTTCGATGGAGAGGTCCGGCCGCCTGCCGCCTGAGATCCCCTCGCCCTCAGCCCCGGAGGGGGGATCCGGCCCCGGAGAAGTCCGCCTCCCCTCTCAGCAGGGAGGCTACGATCTTCGCCACGTCGGACCTGGCGATCCGGATCTGGGCCATGGAATCCCGGTCCCGGATGGTGACCGTCCCCTCCTCCAGGGTCTCGTAGTCGACGGTGACGGAGTAGGGGGTTCCCACCTCGTCGTTGCGGCGGTACCGCCGGCCTATCGACCCCGAGGAGTCGTACTCGACCCGGAGGTCCAGGGAGCGCAGCTCCCGGGCGATCTCCTCCGCCGGGCCGATCAGCTCGGGCCGGTCCATCAGGGGCAGGACCGCCACCTGGATCGGTACGACCCGGTTCTTGAGGGCGAGGACCGCCCTCGTCTCCCCCTCCACCTCCTCCTCCCGGTAGGAGTGCTCGAGGACGGAATAGAGGATCCGGTCTATCCCGAAGGAGGGCTCGATGACGTGGGGGACGACCTCCTCGCCCCGGACCTCCTCGGTCACCATCTCGAAGGCGACGAGGGAGGGGTCCACCTCGACCCGCTCGCCTTCCACCTCCACCACCACTGGCACCCTCTTCAGCTCCTCCATCGGGAGGGCGGTGAGGGCGTCGGCGACGGCCTTCGCCCTCCCGCGATAGAGGGGGCCGAGCCGCTTCATGTCGGGCCTGACGACGAGCCGCTCCTCCCGCCTGGGCTCGGCGAAGGGTAGGTAGACGGTGAGGTTCGAACCGCTCTGAGCCATGTGGGAGCGGAGGTCGTAGTTCGTCCTGTCGGCGACCCCCACGATCTCGATCCAGCCGAACCTGTCCAGGAGGGCCTCGGCGTCCCAGCAGTCGGCGGCGTAGTGGGCCATCTCATCCGCCTTGTGCTGCCGGAACCGGAGCCTATCCCTCGATAGCCCGGCCTCGATCAGGAACTGATAGGTCCGGGCGACATAGTAGCCGAGGGTCTCGTGGGCGATGATCCCTCGGGCGACGGCCTCGCCGACGGCCATCTCCTCCGTCTCCCCCCTCTCCTGGGCCTCCTGGGAGCGGAGGGGGAGGACCAGGTCCGCCACCTCCCCGAACCGGGGATGGCTCTTATCCTGGGGGTTGATGAAGATCTCCGCCTCGGCCTGGGAGAACTCCCGGAGCCTTATGACCCCCTGGCGGGGGGAGATCTCGTTTCGGTAGGACTTTCCGATCTGGACGGCGCCGAAGGGGAGGCGGTCGCGGTAGTGGCGCAGAAGCCGCTGAAAGTTGACGAACATCCCCTGGGCGGTCTCGGGGCGGAGGTAGCCGGGCTGCTTTCCTCCCGGGCCGATGGAGGTCTTGAACATCAGGTTGAACTCGTAGATCTCCGAGAGGTCGCCGCCGCACTCGGGGCAGAAGACGTCGTTCTCCTGGATGACGCGGTATATCTCCTCGTTCGCGAGGGCGTCGGGGACCTCGACGATGTGCTTTATGAGGTGGTCAGCCCGATAGATCTCGCCGCACTCCCGGCACTCGGTGAGGGGGTCGGAGAAGCCGGATAGGTGTCCCGAGGCCTTGAAGATCTCCTCCACACCGATGGTGGGGCACTCGATCTCGCAGAACCCCTCCCGGATGACGAAGAACCCCCTCCAGAGGTCCTCGATCCCCCTCTTGAGCGGGGCTCCCAGGGGGCCGTAATCGTAGAAGCCCGCAGCTCCGCCGTAGAGCTCGAAGGCGGGCCAGATGAAGCCCCGCCTCCTGGCAAGCTCGATCACCTTCTCGTACGTGTCCATAAGCCAATCCTCGCCCCCCATAGACCGCAAGAGCCCATTTAACCTTTGTCGTACGGCTCCTGGGGTCTCAATCCGAATAATAGGCGGCAGATCCTCGAGATCGCCCCGGCGCCGGGGTCGGCTGGGGCGGAGCGCCGGGGGCCTCCCCTATCCGACAGAGTTTTTAAGTAGGTGAGCGTATCAGCGGTCGGTGAGTGATAACTCATGAAAGAGATCATAAAGTTAGGGTTAGTGATGGGCGTTCTGTTCTGCGCCGCCATCGGCGCCGCCAGCGCTCAAGAGGAGCCCTCTGAGGACTACAAGAACGGGTTCTACGACGCCGCCGTGGTCATCGGCCAGGCCACCGGGATGGGCGGAAGCCTGGAGCAGCTCTACAACGCTCTGGGCGGAGAAGCCACCCCGGAGACGGCAGACATCGTCGAGTACTACAACAACCAGACCACCCTCTTCAACCAGCAGGTGATCCCCTACGTGAATGGAGTCATCGACCAGGTCTTCGGCCCCGATGACAACCGGTCCGCGGACCTCTATCTGGTGGAGCTTCCCCTCATTTCCTGATTTTGGAGATGATGGCCGGGGAGGCGGAATGCACCGCCCCGGCCAACTCCAACCATATTCCATCCTCGGCTAAATTCCGTACTTTAGAGCCAGCGCCTCATTTTGTTCCGCCGCCCCCCCGGGGAGCCCTCTCTTCCGTCCTCGATAGATCCCAGGAGAGGCTCAGACCCCCGTCCGGACCGTCTCCAGGAGGAAGATCCCCCGCAGTTCCAGCTCCCGGAGGTACCCCTCGTAGACCGCCCCCCGGATCCCGTCCTCGGGGGCGACGATCCCCCGCCCCCGGAGCTCGCCGCGGCCGAGGATCCTCGCGGCGACGGCCGCCGAGGAGCCCGTCACCCTAGCCATCGCCGATACGCCAGCCACCTGGTCGGGGCCGGCGAGGAGGAGGTGGTCAACCCTGGCCGCCTCCCCTCCCTTCAGCCCCTGGACGGAGTTTGCCATGATGCAGAGGTCGGTCTCCCCCGGCAGAGGCCGGAGCCTCGGCTCCACCACCGAGATGAAGAGCTCCCTGGGGCTGATAGAGCAGCCAGCGACCTCCATCGGCTCAAGATCCAACAGGCCGCAACGCCGGAGGAGGTCGATCCCCTCCCAGTGCCCCGGCCACCGGACCGTCTTCTCGGTGAACTCGGCGAGGCCCGGCCTCGTATAGAGAAGGCTCGGCATCCCGGGGGTGGCGGCGGCCTCGAACTCCTCCCCCAGGGGCCCGAAGACGAACCTCTCCCGCTCCGTCAGGGGGGCGACCTCGACGATCCTCCCGCCCCGGAGGACCCTCGGCCGGACCATGTACTCCCGGAGGACGTGCCCGAAGGACCAGGTGACGGTGTACCATAGGGGGTGGCGGGCCGCCGCCTCCTTCGAGGGGACGCCTCCTACCCGGGCGGTGGCCCTCTCCGCGGAGTCGAGGAGGTCGATCCCCCGGCCGATGGAGGCGTTCGAGAGCCCCGGGGCAAACCCCATCCCGTCGAGGAGGGTGACGCCGTTCTCCTCCGCCCTCCGGTGGAGGGATTCGCCGTACTCGTCCGGGGTCATGCTGGCCGGGACGGGGAGCCCCTCCGTCTCGTAGGGGTCGGGCCGCCGGTGGTACTCCTCCAGGACGTCGACGGCGTCGAGGGAGGCGTCGATGGCCGCCTCCAGGGCCCGGTAGCTCGTCCTCCGATCGGGGAGGGCGATGACCCCGACGTCGTAGCCCTCCATCAGCCGCCGGACCTCCCGGGCGTCGCCCCCGCCGACGTCGCAAGGATGGAGGCGGAGCTTGTCGCCCCCGATCCAGGCGGCGGCCCTCTCCAGCCGCCCCGCCCTGGGGCCGACGAGCCCCACCACCTCCACCTCGCCGGAGCCCGCCAGGTCCCGGGCCGCCGCCGACCCGATCCTGCCGGCCCCTCCAATGACCAGCACCCTCATATTCCGGCACCTCCACAGCGACCGTCCTCTCTCGGCATATCATCACCTCTTTGAGGTTCTCGTCCCCTATTTTATATCAAGGACCCGCCGGGTGGAGAGAGGCGGGAGACGGGAGATGGGGCCAACGATCTCGGCCTGCTGGGGGCCCGGGCGCCGCCCGACCCGGAAACGGCTTTCCGGCGGGGCTTTGCGCCCTTCGCCCCTCGATCATGTCGAAACCTATTTAGACCACCTCCTTGCTTGTGTTGGCGATACTATGATCGGCGTCTTAGGGTTGGAAGACGGCACCAGGGTCGAAGGGGTGGGCTTCGGGGCTCCCGGCGTCGTCTCTGGCGAGCTGGTCTTCGTGACGGTGATGTCCGGCTACGAGGAGGCTCTCACTGATCCCTCCTACAAGGGACAGCTTCTGACGTTCACCTACCCCCTCATGGGCAACTACGGGGTGAGCGGCGACCACTTTCAGTCAGACCGGATCGGTGCCGCCGCCATGGTCTGCAAGGAGATCTGGAACAGGCCCCTCCACCACCGGTCGACGAGGACGATATCCCAGTTCCTGGAGGAGGAGGGGGTCCCCGGAATCCACGGCCTGGACACGAGGATGCTCACCATCAAGATTCGAAATCAGGGGGCTATGAGGGCTGCCCTCGCCGTCGGCGAGGGGCCGGATGTGATCGACGAGGACGTCGTCGGCCTCGCAAAAGATCAGCCGGACATATCGAGCCTCGACCTGATAAGCGCCGTCTCCTGCAAAAGTCCCTACCGGATCCCCGGAGACGGCCCGAAGGTGGTGATGATGGACCTGGGGATCAAGAGGAACATCCTCGACTCCATGGCGTGCCAGGGCTTTGACATAGTGGTGGTGCCTTCGGACTCGAGGATATCGGATATCGAGAGGTACGATCCAGAAGCCTTATTCATATCCAACGGCCCCGGCGACCCTGAAAAGGCCGGGCGGGCGATCGAGGCGGTGAAGCACTTCGCGGGAGAGAAGCCGGTCTTCGGAATATGTCTGGGGCTCCAGGTGATCTGCCTCGCCCTGGGGGCGGAGACCTACAAGCTGAAGTTCGGCCACCACGGCGGAAACCAGCCGGTGAAGGACCTAGAGAGCGGGATCGTCTATATAACATCCCAGAACCACAACTTCGCCTTGCGCCCCCAGTCGGCAGAGGGGACCGGCCTCAAGATCACCCAGGTCAACGCCAACGACGGGACGGTGGAGGCGGTCAGGAGCAGCTACCTGGGGATGGAGGCGGTCCAGTACCACCCCGAGGCGAGGCCCGGCCCCCTCTGCACCCGGGAGAGGTTCTTCTCCTCCGTGGCGAAAGAGATTGAGAAGAGGAGGAGGTGAAGGAAATGCCTAAGAGGCCCGAGATAAAGAAGGTCCTCCTGATAGGATCTGGACCGATCCAGATCGGCCAGGCGGCGGAGTTCGACTTCTCCGGATCGCAGGCCTGCAAGTCCCTCCGGGAGGAGGGGGTGGAGGTGGTCCTCGTCAACTCCAACCCCGCCACCATCATGACTGACCCGGAGATGGCGGACAGGATCTACATCGAGCCCCTCGTCCCCGAGGTCGTCGCCAAGATCATCGAGCGGGAGCGGCCCGACGGGATCATCGCCGGGATCGGGGGGCAGACCGGCCTGAACGTCACCAGCGAGCTCGCCGAGGGAGGGGTCCTGGAGAGGTTCGGGGTCGAGGTTCTCGGGACGTCCGTCTCCGCCATCCGGGAGACGGAGGACCGGGACCTCTTCAAGAGCGCCATGATCAGGATCGGCGAGCCGGTCCCCAGGAGCCGGGCCGTCGACTCCCCGGAGGGGGCGAAGGAGGCCCTGAAGGAATTGGGCCTCCCCCTCATCATCAGGCCCGCCTACACCCTCGGCGGCTCCGGGGGGGGCTCGGCGGAGACGGAGGAGGAGTTCTTCAGGATCGTCGAGATGGGGATGAAGAGGTCCCGGATCCACCAGGTCCTGGTGGAGGAGAGCCTCGTCGGCTGGACGGAGCTGGAGTACGAGGTGATGAGGGACAGAAACGACACCTGCATCACCATCTGCAACATGGAGAATATGGACCCCATGGGGATCCACACCGGCGAATCGATCGTCGTAACCCCCATCCAGACCCTCACCGACGAGGAGGTCCAGACCCTCCGCACCGCCGCCATAAACATCATCCGCGCCCTCAAGATTGAGGGGGGGTGCAACATCCAGTTCGCGGCGAAGGACGGCGAGTACCGGGTGATCGAGGTGAACCCCCGGGTATCGAGGAGTTCGGCCCTAGCCTCCAAGGCCACCGGCTACCCCATCGCTCGGGTCACCGCGAAGATCGCCGTCGGTATGACCCTCGACGAGATCGGAAACGACGTCACCGGCGAGACCCCCGCCTCCTTCGAGCCGACGGTCGACTACGTCGTCATGAAGATCCCCCGGTGGCCCTTCGACAAGTTCGTCAAGGCAGACAGGACCCTCACCACCTCCATGAAGTCGACGGGGGAGGTGATGGCCATCGGCAGAAGCTACGAGGAGGCCCTGATGAAGGCGGTCCGGTCCCTGGAGATCGACAAAGACCTCGGCTACGCCGGCAAGTACGAGCCCTGGACCGACGAGGAGTTGAGGCATCTATTGGCGACGCCGACCGACGAGCGGCTCTTCGCCATCTATGAGGCCCTCCGGCGGGGGGTCACCGTTGAGGAGATCTCGGACCTGACCGGGATCCACCCCTACTTCATCGCGAGGATCGAGAACGTCATCGAGATGGAGAGGGAGATCGCCGCCGGCCTCTCGGTCCCGGTCCTCCGGAGAGCGAAGAGGATGGGGTTCTCCGACGAGAGGATAGGAAAGATCCTGGGGAAGAGGAGGGAGGAGATCGCCGACCTCCGGATCGAGAGCGGGATCCTACCGACCTTCAAGATGGTCGACACCTGCGCCGCGGAGTTTGCGGCCAGGACCCCCTACTACTACTCCTCCTACGAGGACGAGTGCGAGCTTCTCCCCTCCGAGAGGAAGAAGGTCCTGATCATCGGCTCCGGCCCCATCAGGATCGGCCAGGGGATCGAGTTCGACTACTCCACCGTCCACGCCGTCCAGGCCCTCCGGGAGCTGGGGATCGAGGCCCACATAGCAAACAACAACCCCGAGACGGTATCCACCGACTACGACACCTCCGATAAGCTCTTCTTCGAGCCCCTGACCCTCGAAGACGTCATGAACATCATCGAGAAGGAGAGGCACGATGGCGTCATGGTCCAGTTCGGAGGCCAGACGGCGATGAACCTCGCCATCCCCCTGGAGAGGGAGATCGCTAGAAGGGGCCTGCCGACGAAGATCCTGGGGACGAGCCCCGAGAGGATCGACATGGCCGAGGACCGGGAGAGGTTCAACCTCGCCCTCCGGGAGATGGGGATACCCCAGCCGGAGGCAGGCTACGCCACCAGCCCCGAGGAGGCGAAGGCGGAGGCGCGGCGGATCGGCTACCCCGTCCTGGTGAGGCCGAGCTACGTCCTCGGCGGCAGAGCGATGGAGATCGTCTACGACGAGCGGGAGCTTGTGGTCTACATGAGGGAGGCGGTGAGGGTCTCCCCGGAGCATCCGATCCTCATCGACGACTTCCTCCAGAACGCCGTCGAGATCGACGTCGACGCCGTCTCCGACGGCCACGACGTCCTCATCGGGGCGATCATGGAGCATATCGAGGAGGCGGGAATCCACTCCGGCGACAGCGCCTGCATCATCCCGCCCCAGACGATCCCCGCCGCCGTCCAGGATACGGTCCGGGAGTACGTCAAAAAGATCGCCCTCGCCCTGGAGGTGAAGGGGATCCTCAACATCCAGATGGCGTACAAGGACGGGATCGTCTACGTCCTGGAGGCGAACCCCCGGTCGTCTAGGACGATCCCCTTCGTCTCGAAGACGGTGGGGCTGCCCCTGGCGAAGATCGCCGCGGGCGTCATGGCGGGAAAGAGCCTGGCGGAGCAGGGTGTCACCCGCGAGCCGACGATCCCCTACGTCTCGGTGAAGGAGGTCCTCTTGCCCTTCGAGAAGCTTCCCGGCGCCGACACCCTCCTGGGGCCGGAGATGAGGTCGACGGGGGAGGTGATGGGGATCGATTACATCCCCGGCCTCGCCTTCTTCAAGGCGGAGCTCTCCGCCGAGAACCCCCTCCCGACGGAGGGGGTGGTCTTCATCTCGGTGAGGGACGAGGACAAGGGGCCGGTGGCCGAGGTGGCGAGGAAGCTCGCCGATTCGGGGCTCTCGATCATCGCCACCCAGGGGACGGCCGAGTTCCTCACGAAGATGGGGGTCGCCGTCAAGAGGGTCGAGAAGATCTACGTCGGAAGCCCCAACGTCCTCGACTACATGAAGCGGGGAGAGGTGAGCCTCATCATCAACACCCCGACGACGAAGCAGTCGGTGAAGGACGGCTTCCAGATCCGCCGGAACGCCGTCGACTACCACGTCCCCTACATCACCACCGTCCAGGCGGCCCGGGCCGCAGCCCAGGCAATCGAGATCGCCAAGGTGGGGGAGATCACCATCAAGCCCCTGGAAGAGTACCACCGGGAGGTCCGGTGAGGGATGGCGAGGGAAGGGGGCCGGAGAGGGGCTCCGACGCCATCCGCATCCCGCTCCCGCCCTCCCCAGACCGAAGGGTTTATCTCCGAAAAGCTCAGAGGGGGCTTCCGTCGCGTGGGCTCGTGGTCTAGCTGGTTATGACATCGCCTTGACATGGCGGGGATCATGCGTTCGAATCGCATCGAGCCCACCTTACTCGCCCAGGTAGCTCAGTCCGGGAGAGCGTCAGACTGAAGATCTGAATGTCCCCGGTTCGAATCCGGGTCTGGGCACTAGCTTTCTTTTATATAGCGATACTTCCTCGTGGCCGAGCCATCTGCTCGTCTCCAGCGGGCGGGGATCCACCAAGAGTTCTGGTAAAGGAAAGAAATGGTTATATAGATGCAGTATAAAAATATTTGGTCATGGCGCAGAAGACCAAATCGAAGTTGGATCCTCTCGAGAAGGTAGGCGGAGAAGGGGCTGAAAAGGTCGGGCAGAAGGGGAGATCTGAGGCAGAGCCGAAGAGCATGAAGGTCGTGGTCGTCAAAAGGTGAAGCCTGCCCAAGATGCCACCCTCGATTAGTAGGATACGATGGGGACCTGAGGGGCATAAGTCACTGAAGAGAAATGGCTCTTCTGGCTTCATAATTTTAGTTTAATTGATTCCCCCTATGGCCCCTGGTGCTGGCGGAAGGCGGATTAGCGAGAACAGCGGAAGAAGAATCAGCTTGGCGATGCCGATACATTTTTGGTGGGTTGTTACAGTCCCCTTCAAAGAGGGTGAGGAGATGAGATCGGAGCTGATTTTTGCGGCGGTGGCCTGAGATGGCAGAGATTGATGACCTGTTGCGGGCTGTGAAGGGTGGCGATCTGCATGCCCGTCAGATGGCGGCTTACGCCCTGGGGAGGATCGGCGACCCCCGGGCCGTCGGACCCCTCATCGAAGCTCTGAAGGACGGGGACGGGAAGGTTCGGGAGCGAGCCGCCTGGTCTCTAGGGAAGATCGGCGACCCCAGGGCCACAGAGCCCATCATAGAAGCCCTGAAGGACGGAGAGATGATGGTCAGATCGAGGGCAGCCTTCGCCCTCGGCCTCCTGGGAGATCCCGGGGCGACCGATCCTCTGATCCGAGCCCTGGAGGACGAGAGGAGGGGGGTCCGGTGGAGGGCGGTGGAGGCCCTCGGCAGGATCGGAGACCCGAGGGGCGCCGAACCCCTCATCGAAGCCCTGGGGGACCCAGTCTGGAGCGTCCGGTCGAGGGCGGCCTGGTCCCTGGGCAAGATCGGCGATCCTCGGGCCGTCGGCCCCCTCATAGGAGCCCTCAAAGACCCCTACGAGCACGTCCGGCGGAACGCCGCCATCGCCCTCTGCCGGATCGGTGACGCCAGGGCGACGCGTCCCCTCGCCGAGGCCCTCCACGACGAGGCCCCCTCCGTCCAGGCCGCCGCCGCCGAGGCGCTGGAGAGGATCCGGGGCCAGCCCGACAAACCAGAGCCCCGATGATCCTCCCCTTTCCAGGGCGGCCCCGCCGACCGCCTCCTTCCGACCCTTTGAGTGATCGCCACGCCCCTGATGATACGAAGCCCTGATGATATGAAGCCAGAGCACCGCCAGACCAGGGTACTCCACCCCTCGGGGCGGCAGATCGCCGTCGACGCCGGATTAGCGCCCCTCCTCGCTGCCCTCTGGAGCGAGGGGATCGAGACCGCCAACTCCTGCGAAGAGGAGGAGCCGGGAGTGATCTGGATCGAGTTTGAGACCGCCTCCGGCCTGAGCCGCTTCCTCAAGATCGTAGCCCGCAGCCTCGATCCCCGGGACGAAGGCCGCGGAGGGCTCCGCGACCGGATGACGCGAATGTCGCCGGCGCGGGGCTTCTGGCGGTATACGACGAACGTCTACGCCGATCGGCCCCCCCTCGATGGAGAGGGGCTCATGGCGTCGGATCCCGACTCCCCGCCGCCAGCGGCTAGGAGGACGACCGTCTCCCTCCGATTTCCAGTGACCGACTACCAGCGAGTCTACCAGCTCTTCATGGAGGCTCGGAGATCCTCGGGCGGGGCGGAGGAGGAAGGTGTGGAGGAAGAAGGGGAGGAGAGGGGTGAAGGTCAGGGCTCGGAGGATGAGAGTGGGTTGGGAGGGGAGGAGGGAGAACGGTAGGGGGGACGGCTCCCGGGCGGGGAATCCGCGAAGACTTCGGAGATGAGGCCGACGAAGGTATTAATAACATAAAAAGAAATTATTTTTGATATATATGATCCGGATAAAGCGCGCCTACGATCCTCCCGCCCCCGGGGACGGGAAGCGCTTCCTCGTCGACCGCCTCTGGCCGAGGGGGATCGGAAAGGAGGCTCTCAAGGTCGACGGCTGGACCAAGGAGGCCGCCCCCTCCGACGGGCTGCGGCGGTGGTACGGCCACGACCCCTCCCGATGGGAGGAGTTTCGGAGGCGATACCGGGAAGAGCTGGAGGCGAATAGAGCCGCCTGGGAGCCCCTCCTGGAGGCGGCCCGATCCGGGGATCTGACGCTGGTCTACAGCGCCCGGGACGAGGAGCGGAACAACGCCGCCGTCCTCCAGGAGCACCTGGAGAGGGCGCTGGACTCTCTTCAGCCCCAACTCTCCCCATGAAGCGGGGTCCGGCCCGGAGCCCTGGGACCTGACCTCTCCGGGACGTCCCGGATTATGCCGATCAGATCGAAGGGCCCGGGACCACCACCGCCGAGCCATCGATCACCCCGTCCCGGAGGGATATCATCGTCACCCCCTTATTGGGGATGCGGCGGCCACCATCGTAGCTTATATCCCCCGTAACTCCAACAAATCCCGTTGTGTTCTGGAGGGCCTCAAGAATCGCCTCCGGATCCTCCGAGCCGGCTCGATCCATCGCCTCCGCCAGGAGCATTACGGCGTCGTACCCCAGGGCTGCGAAGGCGTTCTCGGGGGGGTGGCCGTACAGGCCATCGTAGGCTCTGACGAAGGGCCCGCTCCTCGACGAGTTCTCGTCCAGGAGGGCGTGGGCGCTGAAGACGATCCTTCCCGTCCCCCCCCTCCTCAGCTCGGGGGAGTCGAGGCTGTCGCCTCCGAATACGGGGATCTCGATCCCCGCATCCCGGACCTCCCCGACGACCTCCGCCGCCAGATCCGGTCCCGCCGCCAGGTATATCATATCCGGGCTTGCCTCCCCGATCGCCTGGACGAGGGCCTCTTTATCCGAGCCGTTGAGGAAGGCCTCAAAGGCTATCTCGCCCCCGAGGGCCTGGTACCGCTCCCTGAAGTAGCCGGCGAGGAGGCGGGCGTACTCCATCTCGCCTTCCACCAGGAGGGCGCAGGTCAACAAATCCATCTCAAAGGCGTGCTCTGCCCCGGCCGCCGCCTGGACGTCGTCGCCGAAGCAGGCGAGGAAGAGCCCATCGTACACCTCAGGGAGTCGAGGGGAGGTGGCCCCCGAGGTGAGGAAGGGGATCCCGGCGCCGGCAGCCCCTGGGGCTGCGGCCACCACCATATCCGTATCCGAGAGGCCGATCATCCCGGAGAGGTTCTCCTCCGCCAGATCGAGGGAGCATCGGCGAACCTCTGCGGGATCGCTCTTTCCATCACATAGCAGAAGATCGACCCTCCGGCCGTCGATCCCTCCCGCGGCGTTGATCTCCTCTACGGCGAGCCTCGCCCCCCGGGAGGAGGGGAGGTCCAGGGGCGCCTGGGACCCCTCCAGGTTGTATATCGCCCCGATCTTCAATGGTCCCTCCTCCGCCCCACCGACTCCGATCGGGGCCTGATCTGACCCTTCTGCCGCCACGAGACCCAAGGCGCCCAACCCCAGGAGCGCCATCGCTGCAAGTAATGGTCCAACTCTCCAACCATCCGGACTCAAGATCGCTTACCTCCTATAAAGATCGAACAATAAGATGGTAACGCCCATATAATAAAGTGCCTGATATCGGCGCCTTTGGTGCCCGAATTGATGGAAAAAATAAAGGATTTGGCTGCCGGCCCCTCCCGGGGATCACATCCGGCAGCAGCCATACGCCCAGCTGCACCACTGGCGGCAGCCGCAGTTGCAGCATGCCGACGACTTCGAGAAGCTGGGGCCGCAGTGGGTCGCGACACACCCCAGATAGCCTACGATGGAGGTCGCCGCCGGGGAGCAGACGTTGGGCCCCAGACCGCACTCCTCCCCGACCAGAGGGAGCTGGCCCAGCATACACGTCCACCAGCTGTTGGCCTCCACCACCGAGAGCCCCGAAGGAGAGGCTGCGACGTAGTACTCCTCGATCGCGGAGACGTTCTCCTTGGGGGCTTTGAGGATGAAGGTGTACTGGGCCGCATATGCCCCGTCGGAGCTCTTCACCGCCATCCGACCGACGGCAGCGGCCATATCCGAGCCGGGGTTTGAGTACTCCTGGATGAAGAACTCGTAGGTCTGATCCGCCTCATCCCCCTCCCCGGTCCTGTTATAGCTCTGCCTCATGCCGAAGAAATTATCCGAGGTCATCTCTTTATCCGGCGAGAACCCCTCTGCTGCAAGATGCTGATCTGCCATCTGAACCCGATCGTCGGAGCTTCTGAGCTGGTCCATCTCAAGGCTGACGGAGGACTCGGCCAGGATCTCAAAGCCGCCTTCTGGCTGGGCATAAGAGGCCTGGCAAGCGATGACGATCAGGCCAAAAAGTATTGCTCTAAAAACTGAAGGCCCTTTTCTCATAAATACCCCCCTATATTTTTGTTATATCTTATATGGGGAAGTATTAAATATATTATCTTTTCGCCATATCAATCTCCGATGTTTCCGCCCTCTGAGATCTCCGGCTTTCCGGAAGATCATCCTATAGATCATAAGGAACAATTTTGACGGCTAGGGATCTCCAGGGAGAGGAGGGAGAAGGGGAGGCAGAACAGCTGGGACCGTTGACCGCTCGACGGATCATCTTATAACGGTTGAGGACTCCCTAAACCCCGAAGTAGGTGAAGAGATGAGACTGATAGCCATTTTTTCTGTTTTGACTTTGGCGGCTCTGACGGCTTTCCCGGCCAGCGGGTCCCATACATGGTCGGGAGAGGTGCTGGACGTTCGGACAGGCCTGCCGATTGAGGGCGTCAGCGTAAAGGCTAGACTCCCCGGCAGGGTGGATGCATTCCCCGGATACGAGCAGATCACGGGACCAGACGGCAAATTCAGCATAACCTGGCCCGAAGATAGTTGGGATTGGATGGGGGCGGATAAGGTCAATCATTACCTGAGGGTCAATCCCCCATCAACTTGGAAGACGGAGGGGACTGCCAGCGGCTATATGCAAGCAACCGTGATCCGCCCGAGCCCCGAATATGTCACCGTCTACCTCGTACCGAGGGCGGCGTTCATAAAAGGAGTAGCAGTTTCCGCATCTGATGGCACGCCTCTACCCGATTTGAAGCTCTCCCTCCGGCATCCTGGAGGCATCAGAGAGACGGTCAGGACGGATGAAAATGGGGAGTTCGCCTTCAGCCCCATAAACGGTTTCAGATCGGATAACAATGGGTGGCCCCTTACGGTTTATGATGTATATCCCCCCGGCCTCACCGACGACAGCCCCCTGGATCCGGGCGAGTACCAGACCCCCGCCGTCGGGGTGAACGATCCGAAGTACCACGATATGCTCCCCCCAACGGGAGATGACTGGCAGTACACTCGCACCCTGGAGCTGATCACATCAACGACCGACGACCTCCACACCTACGTCGTTTTGAAGGTGCCCGAAAAAGATCAGCCGTTGCCCGCAGACGCCATCACCTCGGAGATACGAGGACTCCGATAGATGGATGGCCGCCGCCAGGGCGAAGAGGGGGAGAGAGAGCCCGTCTGCCTCATCGGACCCCTCCGACCACCAGGGCTGCAGGGGCGTCCTCGTCGACGCTCCCCGGGCGGCTGGGAGGAGGGCCAGAAGGAAGGCCCGCGGAGGAGTAGATCGTGGATTTTGAGGGCGATCTCGGATGTTGGCGGTGCCGTGGAGGAAGCTCCTCGGCCAGTGGCGCCGATGCTCAGAAGAGAAGAGGCTCAATCGGAGCTGGTCTCGGCGATTCGCCGGCGAGAGATGCAACCCCCAGACCCGCAGACGTGCTCTCCCGTCCTGCAGAATACTTCGAAATGGTCCAGCCACGGCGGTCGGTCTGAGCTGAGCTGGACGAACTTAACCAAATTTTTTATCTGTTCTACGGTCTTTGTATCCAGCTTGTGCTCCATGATGCACGCGTCCTTATCTGCTATCGGCTCGGGGACGTTGATCAGCATCAAAAACGCCTTTATGGTGTCGTGCCGATCCTTTATCACCCTACCTATCTCCTCGCCCTTGGGGGTCAAGAACACCCCCTCCTGCTTCTTGTGGACGACGTAGCCCAGATCGTCCAGCTTCTTAACCATCTCGACGACGCTCGGGGGCCTGATATCAAGCTTCTGGGATATATCCCGCACCCTAGCGTACCCCTTCTCCTCCGATATTTCGAAGATCGCTTCCAGATAGTCCTCTGCTTTTCGTGATAGTTTGCTCATCATGAGATCACGCCGTTCGTGGTCACTCTTGATCCTTGAATACGACCTAAAAACGATCTGGGATGATCTTCAAGATCGCCCCAAGATCCTTACACCACCAGCGGCCTCTCCCTTATCGTATCGAATTTAGGTCGGACAAAGAACGTCTTTAGGCGAATATATCGGTAACCCTAACTGATTTAGGCTTTGAATTTAAAACCTAACCGATTCAACAGACTGGATCGGCCTCACCAGGCCATCCCCGCCGATAGCCGCCTCACCTTCAGGGCCAGGGGGAGGGATAGGATGAATATCCATATCTCCGGCCTTGCGTCGGTTAACGCAGGAAGCGCCTCCGCCTCCCCGAGGAGGTACATCAGGCCGTCTGCCCCCATCATCAGCAGGTAGAGGACGCCGAAGACGGCGGTGAGGAAGAGGCCCCCCATAACGAAAGAGAGCCCCTCATGCCTCCCTTGGAAGGCGCCCCTCACCCCGCCGAGGTAGGTCGCTGCCATCACCACCAGGACAAAGCCTCCGAAGAGGTCGCCGGGGATCGACTCCCCCCATCCGCCGAGGATCTCCACCAGGCCGATCGCGAGGCTGATCACCCCCAGGACCGAGGCGTATATCGCCAGCCTTTTGCCAGTTTTGATGCTGAAATCCGTCAATCATCTCACCTCACGAAAATCCTAGCATTCTGCCGAAGCCGATGATCAGGCCGGAGACCAGAAAGGCCAGGACCACCAGATATGTCATCGCAAAGGCCGCCCACCGGTACGAGTTCGTCTCCCTGGCGATGACGCCGATGGTGGCGATGCAGGGGACGTAGATCAATACGAAGGCCATGAAGGCGAATCCGGTGAGGGGCGTGAAGAGCCCCAGGCTGACCAGCGATTCTCCGAGGGACGCCTCCTCGACGCCGAGGAGGATGCCGTAGGTCGCCACCACCACCTCTTTGGCCAGAAGGCCGAAGAGGAGGGCGACCGCGGCCATCCAGTCCCAGCCGAAGGGCTTGAAGATCGGCTCCAGGGCGTGTCCCAGCGACGCGATGTACGAGCTCTCGATCAGCTCTCCGCCGCCCGTCGCCTCCCAGGGATGAGCGGATAAAAACCACACGACTAGGACGGTGCCGAATATTATGGTTCCTGCTCTGGCCAGAAACAGCCTGCCTCGCGCCCACATGTGGACGACCGCCGCCTTCGCCGTCGGCACCGAATAGGCCGGAAGCTCCAGGACGAAGGGCGACGGCTCTCCCCTGAAGAGGGTCCTCCGGAATATCAGAGCCATGATGACCGCCAGGGCGATCCCCAGGAGGTATATGGAGAAGATCACAGTTCCCGCATGCTCAGCGCCGAATAGGGCGCCGGCCATGAGGACGTAGACCGGAAGCCTCGCGCCGCAGCTGATCAGGGGATTGACCAGGATGGTGATCATCCTGTCCTTCTCGCCGTCGATGGACCGGGTGGCCATTATCGCCGGGATGTTGCAGCCGAAGCCCATCATCATGGGGATGAAGGAGCGGCCGTGAAGGCCGAGGCTGTGCATCAGCCGGTCCATGACGAAGGCCGCCCGGGAGAGGTAGCCGCTGTCCTCGAGGATGGAGAGGGCGAAAAAGAGCATGAATATCGGCGGAACGAAGACCAGGACGGAGCCGAGGCCGTCAACGATCCCCCCGGCCACAAAAGAGGCGAGATGGGGGTTTGCGATGCCCTCCTCCGCGAGAGCTCCGAGCCGTCCGAAGAGGAGTTCTATCATGACCATGAAGGGCTCGGATAGAGAGAAGGTGAAGGCGAAGACGGCCCAGAGGAGGGAGAGAAATATGGGGATCCCCAGCCACCGGTGAAGGAATACGTGGTCGAAGATGTCGGTATAGGTCCACCTGCCTCCGCCCTTGGTGACCGCGGTCTGCAGAATATCCGCGATCGCCTGGTACCGCCTTTCGGCGAGGTCTGACGCCGCGTCCTCTTTCGAAAATCCACCCATATCATCTCACCGCCGCTCTGATCGTTCTCTGATGAGGGCTCGTCTCTATCAGCTTCAGCACATGCTCGTCATCTTCGAGCAACCTTATGGCCAGCCACCGGGGCGGGTATCTCCTCGATAGCTCCGCATCTTTGCGGACGGCGTCCTCGACCTCGGCTATGGCGATCTCCGCCTCCTCGCCGTATCCGACCACAATCTTCCTCTTCCCTCCTTCGGCCTTAGCCGCCTCCAGCACCGCATCTTTCAGCCTCTCCACCCCCTCGCCCGATGGGGCGACGGTGGGGACGACGGGCACCCCCAGAAGCTCGGAGAGCTTCTCCGTATCGATGACGATCCCCCTCTCCCGGGCCATGTCCCAGCGGTTGAGGGCCACCACCAGGTTCGCCTCCAGCTCCAGGAGAAGAAGGGTGAGGTAGAGGTTCCTCTCGAGGCTGGTGGCGTCGACGATGTCCACCACCACGTCCGGCCTCTCCTCCAGGATGTAGCTCCTGGATACGAGCTCGTCCTTTGCCGTGGCGGCGAGGCTGTAGGTCCCCGGAAGGTCGACGACCTCGATCTCCTCGCCCCGATGGACGAGCTTTCCCGTCTTCTTCTCCACGGTGACCCCGGGCCAGTTGCCGACGTGCTGCTTCATGCCGGTGAGCCGGTTGAAGAGCTCCGTCTTTCCGACGTTGGGGTTTCCGATGATGGCCACCGTCGTCATGGACCCTCCAATCTGCTGACCAGAATCTTCATGGTGATCCCTCTTCCCAGGGCGATCCTCGATCCGCGGAACGAAATGAGCATCGGACCCTGGGGACAGGACCTGAGAACCAACACCTTCGTCGAGGGGGTGAGGCCCATCTCAGAGAGCCGCTGGGCCAGGCCCCTTCCGCCCCTCACCTCCACCACATTCCCCTCTTCCCCCTCCAGGAGGAAGGCGAGCGGCAGCCCTCCGCCGGAGATCGAGCCGCAGCTATTCATGGCGGTCCACCTCCAGCACCTCCAGAAGGACGTTGGCGGCCTCCCCCCTCCTCAGGGTGAGCCTGTAACCCCTCAGAAGAAACTCCAGGGGATCGCCGAGGGGGCGCTTCGAACCATCTCGATCTCTGCGCCCCTCACGATCCCCATCTCCATGATCTTCGAGCGGAGGGAGCCGCAGGATGATATCTCGATCACCTTCCCCCTCTCCCCCCGCTCCATCTCGTCCAACCGTTTCTCAGCCATTATTTTTCCTCTGCTATCGATGACACCGTTCCGGTCGAAGGTCTCAACCGATCAGGATGGTTCCCCATCGCATGATTCGGATCATCCGAAGAATGGCAGATTGATGCGAGTTAGGTGGAGAAATTGGTATCCCGAAGAGAGTTCGACCCCATGTAGAAATCCGAACATTCTCGGCAAAGGGGTCGACGAAATCAGAGAAGGATAAAAATGAATTGAGCCGGAGATGGTTGTGCGGAATGGCATTAAGATGGAGTCGTGTTTCATGGCAGCCCCGATGATATCGGCTCTAAGGAGGTCACCTTTGGTTGGCTTTATACGCATCGGGCGTCGCCCCATTCTCCGGCCCAGGGCTTACATTCCCCCTTAGGTGGACAAGTAATGTGCCCTAAAGGCAATAGGTTTTCGAAGACGGGACCTAAAGAGCTGAGACCTGAAGAGCCGAAGATGCGGTGCCGGACTCCCATCGACGACGAAAATTCGAACTTCAAGAAAAAAGTGGTCAGGCTTCAGGATCGGCATCCTGATGAAAGAGAAGGTCCACAGAGCGGGGAAACCGAAGACGTCCCAAAGTCTTCGGCCCGATATACCACGTAGTTCCTCCCCCGCCGCTCCACCAGGTGGTCCCATTCTGGCGGCAGAAAGTCCATCATGGGGCCGCTTCTGATGATCACCCTCTTCCTCGCTATCCGGAGCATCTCCTCCACAAACCTCCTCACCCCGGCCCGGGGGTCGCCCCGCCTGCGGAAGGGCTTCATCGGCGGGTTTAATGAGACGACGTAAGAGAAGCTCTCCGACGGATAATCGAGGTCGGTTATGTCGGCGAGCCGGGCCGGTATCCCCCGTTCGACGAGATGCTCTACGAAGGCGGGGGAGTTGTCGTGGCCGCAGACGTCGTCGTAGAGGCAGGCCAGGGATACCGGCCCGCAGGCCACGTCCAGGATCCTCCCCTCCAGATCTATCCCCATCTGGTCCAGGTACCCCTCGAACTTATCTCGGGCTACGGAACAATATCGGATACAAGTCACCAAATCCGTCCACCTCGTCCTCTTTGATCCCGATCGGCTCGGGAAGAAGGCTTCAGATCCCGACCGGTGGCGAGGGAGTTCTTCTTTAGGAATCCAAATAATATTCCCTAAAAATAATAGGTTGCGAGGAGATCTCCCGAACCGATCCGACTGGGCCGACACTATGGAACGCAGAGCAGCCACGAGAAGGTCCAGAGCTGCGATGAAGCCCCACCCCCCCTTCTTTCGCCATCCCCAGAGAAAGTTTTTAACGGTAGGAGAAGAGAATTATTAGAGGATAAATTATGACCGAAGTTGAAGCTCTCTTGAAGGCCACCATCGGAGAGATGGAGAGGCTCCTCGCCACCAAGACCGTCATCGGCGAGCCGATCACCGCCGGAGGAAAGACCGTGATACCCCTCTTGAGCGTCGGCGCCGGCTTCGGGGCCGGGGCGGGCGCGGGGAAGGAGGACGAAGGAACGGGGGGCGGCGCCGGTGGCGGCTTCGGCATCAAGCCCGTCGCCGTTATCATCATCGAGGAGGAGTCGGTCCGGGTCGAGCCCGTCGAGAAGAAGCCGGGCTCCCTCATCGAGCAGCTGGCGGATAAGATCCCCTCGCTGATAAAGAAGGAGATCGATGAGAGGGAGGAGAGGAAGGGGAAGGAGAAGGAGGCGGAGGAGAAGAGCGGAGGGGAGAAGGGGAAGGGAAAGGAGATCAAGGTCGAGTAGAGAGGAGGAGGGGGACGCCCCACCATGACCCACCCCGCCATCCTGGGCCCCGCGGCCCTGATCCTCCAGCTCCTGCTCCTTCTTTTCGTTCTGCTGGCCCTTCTCCTCCTCGTCCCCGTCGACCTGGAGGGGAGGGTCGCAAGAGGCGGTGACCGCCCCGAGGCGAGGGTGAGGGTGAGCTGGCTCTTCGGCCGCCTCCAGAAAGACCTCTTCCGCGGCGGCGAACGGGAGCCTTCGAAGGCATGGGGAGAGAAACCCCCCCCGGCAGAAGAGGAGGTGGAAGGAGAAGAAGAGGATGAAGGGGAGAGAGAGGATGAAGGGGAGAGAGAGGATGAAGGGGAGGGAAGGGGTCGAAGCTCCCCTAGGATCGCCCTCGAACTCCTCCGAACCCGGGGATTTCTCAGAAGCCTCGGGGATCTCCTGAGGGGCCTCTCTGGGGCAGTTCAGGTCCAGTCCCTCCGAATCGACCTCTCCGTCGGCCTCTCCGACCCCGCCGATACCGCGGAGGCCTTCGGCCTTATGATGGCGGTTCTGATGCCCCTCGAGGCCGTCACCCCCCTGAGGGCAGAGGTCGCCCCGTCCTTCGCCGAGGAGAGGCTCGCGGGGTCATTTGAGGGGAGGCTTAGGGTCGTCCCCATCAAAATCCTCCCGCCCCTGGCCCGGTTCCTCCTCTCGCCTCCTGCCTGGCGGGCCGGCTGGCGGGCGATCAGGGCGAAGCGGGGGAAGAGGTGAAGTAGATTGAGCTCAATTGGGCCCAAAAGAGGGCTCAAGGGATGAAGGCTTTGATCTACGGGGGCGGCGCCGTCGGGCTGGGGATTGCAAGCTGCCTGATTTTGTCCGGCGCGAAGGTCGATATAATCGCGCGAGAGGGGACGGTCTCCGCCCTGAGAAAGGGGGGCCTGGCCAGGACCGGGATCTTCGGCTCCGTCGAGGTCGGGCCGGAGGGGTTCGGGGCCTTCGCCTCCCTGGACGAGCTTCTCCGGCTCGGAGGGCGACGGCTCCAGGACGGCGGGCTCAACCGGGACCGCGACTTTGGCTGCGACTACGACTACGTCCTCATCTGCACCAAGTCCCACGGCTCCCCGGCCGCCGCCGCAGACCTCTCCCGCCACCGGAAGATCCTCGGCGACGGTGGCAAGATCGTCCTCTTCCAGAACGGCTGGGGGAACGCCGAGATCTTCGCGGAGCATTTCCCGAAGGATCAGATCTACAGCGCCCGGGTGATCACCGGCTTTTCAAGGCCCGAAAATAACGTCGTCGAGGTGACCGTCCACGCCGACTCGATCCACCTCGGGAGCCTCTTCGGCTCGGACCTCGCGCCGATGGCGCCTCTCGGGGAGGCGATCACAACGGGCGGGATCCCCGCCGAGGTCGTCCCGGAGGTGGGAAAGGACCTCTGGGCGAAGATGCTCTACAACTGCGCCCTGAACCCCCTGGGAGCGATCTTCGGCGTCCCCTACGGCGACCTGGCCGAGGTCTCTGCATCCCGGGAGATCATGGAGGCCCTCATCGGAGAGATCTTCGCAGTGATGGAGGCGGCGGGGTACCGGACCCACTGGTCGACCCCCGATGAGTACAGGGCCGTCTTCTACGAGAAGCTGCTGCCGCCGACGGCGAGGCACGAGTCCTCGACCCTCCAGGACATCCGGGCGAAAAAATCGACGGAGATCGAGGCCCTCAGCGGGGCCGTCGTCCGCCTCGGCGAAGAGGTCGGAGTCCCCACCCCCACCAACGCCACCCTCTACAGGATGGTGAAGTTCATGGAGGCGAGGAACCTCTCGGCGGGATATGGGAACGGCTCCTAGACCTTCTCTAACCATCCTCCAGGGGCGGATCCTTCTCTCCGGGCTCCCCTTTATCGCCTTCGGCGATGCCCCCAACTCCAGCTTTATGGGCCCTGCCGAGGAGCTTATCGATCCTCAGCTCAAACGCTATCCCCTTCCCCGGCTCCTCGAGCTTTCCCGCCTTCACCACCGCCTCGAGGACCCGGTCCGCCTCACAGGTGGAGACTACGGTCAGGACCACCTCCTTCTCCGGCTCGATCATGATGTTCAAGAGCTTCTTCTGCTCGCGAACTCCGACGCCCCTCCCGAAGAGGATCGTCCCCCCCTCGGCGCCAGCATCCATGGAGGCGCAGAGGATCTCATCGCCCCATCCCTTCTTGACGATGGTGACGATGAGGGAGAGATCAGTCTCGCACTTCATCCTTCATCACCCTTCCTCATCCGAATGATTACGCCCAAAGACAATACGAAGATTATGGGGGCGAGGGCGATGAGGGCGATCAGGCCGAAGCCGTCCACCAGGGGATCGCTCCCCTCCATCACCGACGCCGCTCCGACGGCTACGGACATCAGGAACGTGACAGCCATAGGCCCCGTCGCCACGCCCCCCGCATCGAAGGAGATCCCTACAAAGTCCCTGTCGCTCGCGAATAAAAGGATGATGGCGAGGATGTAGCCCGGGATTACTATGTGGAGAATGGGTATCCCGTAATGGATCCTCGCCATCCCGATCCCCACCAGGACCGCCACCCCCAGGGATAGGGTATAGAGCATCAGACTGGACTTGATGTACCCCGACGACGCCTTCTCCACCTGGTAGCAGAGGACCCGGACCGCCGGCTCCGCGTAGGTGGCGAGAAATCCCAGAAGGACCCCGACGGCCAGGAGCACCCACCCCTCTTCATAGCTTCCGAAGAATCGGCCCATCTCCTGGCCGGTGGGGAGGAAGCCCAGGAAGACCCCCGCAAGGAAGAGGACCATCCCGACGGTGGTGAGGGCGATGCCGAAGAGGAGCCTCATCACATGCCTCCTCGGATAGCGGAGATGGAAGACCTGGAAGACCAGAAAGAAGAGGACGAGAGGAATTATCGCCTTGAGGACGTCCAGAGACGACTCCGTCAGAGCCTCCACCGCCTCGGCGATCAAGCCAGGAGCACCCCCAGGAGCATCACGCCCAGGATGGGACCTATGGAGGCGAAGCCGATGAGGCCGAAGCCGTCCGACAGGGCCGACCTCCCCGCCATCACCGAGGCTACGCCGGTGCCGAGGGCGAGGATCAGGGGGACGGTCATGGGGCCGGTGGTCACCCCCCCGGAGTCGAAGGATATGGCGAGATAATCGGGAGGGGTGAAGAAGGAGAGGGCGATGACCAATAGGTAGCTTCCGGCGTAGAGGTACTTTATCGGGACGCCGTAGACGATCCGGAGCATCGAGAGGACGACGAAGATCCCGACGCCGAAGGCGATGGAGACGAGGAGGGCAACCCTGGAGATCACCTCGCCGGATACGGAGGTTATCGTGCTCGTCAGGACCCGGACGTCCGGCTCGGCCAAGGTGGCCAGGAAGGATATGACGAAGGTCACGAGGACGAGGAAGAGGACCGACCCGTGTTTTGCGAGCTCCCCCCCGATCGCCTCTCCCATCGGAAGCATCCCGACCTTCACCCCCATCAGAAAGAAGGTGAATCCTAGCCCCACCATGAACGCGCTCAGGAGGAAGGTGGCTATCTTCTCCGGGGGTGAGCCGACGAGGAAGAGCTGGATCAGGAGGACGACGAGGCTGATGGGAAGGATCGACTGGACCACCTCCTTCAGAGCGTCCTTGAATATATCCCTCATGCCGAAATTCCCCCACAGCGGCCGATCATGACATACCTGGACCGCCATGATATATAAAAATATCTGCATTTCATTTCCTGTCTGCTCTAATCGAGAGCTGCCGCCTCAAGATCGTACCCCAAAGGAGATGAGAAAAACCAGGCCCGAAGGGATCGGATGCGGGCTCTATCGACGGATGCCGCCGGCCAAGACGGCATTCTCAGAAGAAGGCTACGCCGGCAGTGGTCCCTCCGATGACCGATCATCCCGGGGGGTTCGTGCGAATATCAGCCTCCTCGCCCGCATCGTCGATAGGTCGAGGTAGGGGACGATGGCGGGGGTGGGCTGGATGTTCATCTTCTTCTGGAAGTCGGTCTGGGACTGCCAGGTGCCGCTGTTGATGGCCGTCACCCCCTTGTAGCGGGCCATCCCGACGGTGTGGACGTGGCCTGAGTGGAGGACCGCCGGCGGCCTCCTTATGACCAGGAGGTCCTCCTCCTCGGGGGCTATGGAGACCCGGTTGCCGTATATGGGGGAGAGGTGCCTTCTCTTCAGCATCTCCACCATCGCCTTCTCCGGCTCGGCGTAGGAGAGCCCCGGGATCTTCAGGACCAGGTCGTCTATCGACCGGCCGTGGTATACGAGCCAGTCGACGCCTCCGAGGATGAAGGACGCCGGGTTTCCGACGAAGGTGACGTTCTTTTTGAAGAGGGGCCGCAGCCTCTCGGGGAGGGCGGGCTGGGGCTCCGCCTGCCTCACCACGTCGTGATTTCCCGGAGATAGGACGATCGAGATCCGGTCGGGGATCTCGGCCACCAGCTCCGCCGCCCTCTCGTACTGCTCCCAGATGTCCTTTATGGCCAGGTCCCCCTCCTGGCCGGGGTAGATCCCGATCCCGTCGACGAGGTCCCCGGCGATGACGGCGTACTTCACCTTCGATGCTATCCCCAGGGGGTCTTCCACCTCCCCGCGGATCCAGCCGATGAACCGATCCCAGGCATCCTCCATGAAGTAGGTGGACCCGACGTGGACGTCCGAGAGGAGGAGGGCGCCCCCCTCCCCGAAAGCAGCGGCGGATCGGGCCTGGAGGTCGGGGCGGAGGAGGGCCTTGGCGAAGAACCTCCCCTTCCCGTCCGTCGTCCCGGTGACCCCCACCACCTCGTCGGAGACGAGGGTCTCCACCTCCTCGGAGCCGGGAACCCCCTTCTGGAATATCGCCGTCACCATCCCCGTCGGGTCCTCCAGCTCCACCACCCTGTTCCCCTTGGCGCTCGTCCTCACCTCCATCACCATCCCTATGATGGAGATCTCCCTCCCCGCCAGGTCCCCCCGCCCGAGGCTCTCGATCGGCCTTGCGTTCAGCCTCCCCGCGAGGATCTCCCGGATCCGAGAGTACCGGTCCCGGAAGTACCTGACGAAGTCCTGGTACTCCCCGACGCAGGTGGACCTCCCGGTGATGTCCCTGAGGGCCTCGAGGGGGGCTGGAGGGCCGGGAAGGCGGAGCTCCTCAGGAGCTGCGGAGCCGGGGACGGGACCGGGACCGATGACTTGCGAGCCCTCGGTTCCAGAGGGGATCGGGCTCGATCTCCTCAACACCCCCGACCCTCCTTCCGGCCCCGGATTGGGGGCATCCTTCAGTCCAAAGGAGCCGCCACCCGTCTCCGTGGCGGGTAGATTCAGAGAGCCCCCCCCGCCTCTGAGGGGAGGGGGGGAGAGCTCCACCACCGGGGCCGATGCCGGATGAGATGCCTTTTGAGGGGTGGTGAGCTCCGAAGGGGGGGACGGCGGAGCACCGACGGCTCCGGCCGTCGCGAAGGCTCCAGCAAGCAGATCCCCGCCCCCCCTCAGAGACGGGGGGGAGGGGGGAATTTCTCTGGAGAAGGGCGGCGAAGCCTCCGGGAGAGATCCACCGCCCCTCGAAGGGGCCGGGGTCTTGGGGAGGGACCCCGCCCCCCCGACGTCATCGGTCCATCGGGTCCACCGCTCGACGTCGGGGGCTCCCACCACCAGGGTGGTGGGGTCGAGCCCCCGGATCACCCCCTCCACCAGCTCGTCCCTGGGGCCGGGGTAGGAGGCTATCAGCGCCAGGGCCTCCGGATCTATCATGTACCCCTCCTCGGCGAACCTCTTAACGATCTCCCGCATCAGAGGTCCATATCTTCGGAGCCCTTAGATAAAGGGTCCTCTCCGCCCCAAAAGGAGGTACGACCGAAAACGGTTATATCGTTAGGGCGCCGATATGGCAGCCCGATGAAACTTCTAGAGTGGCTCAAGGGAGAGGGGCAGGTCCAGGGCTTCATCCGGGATCTGATATTCGTCGCCGCGGTGGTGGGCGGCATATCGATATTATCTCAGGTGACCCTGGGGGTCTGGACCCCCATGGTGGCGGTGGAGTCGGGGAGCATGTACCCCAACATGAAGGTCGGGGACATCATTGTGATCCAGGGGGCCTCCAGGACCGAGGTCATCCCCTGGGATGAGGGAGAGGCCGAGAACTACACCACCTTCAACAACCCCGGAAACGTCATCCTCTACCGGCCCTACGGCAAGGATAAGCTGACCCTGGCCGACCAGGCGGCTCACGTCCTCCTCCGGCGCCCCTACCCCCCCGACAAGGCCACCCCCGTCATCCACCGGGCGATGCGATGGGTCGACGAGGGGGAGCCGATGTGGGAGGGGGGCCCCGCCGCCCCCTTCGCCGGCTATATCACCAAGGGGGACAACAACTCCGAGATCGACCAGAACGCAGGCCAGCTCCTCGGCGTCGTCAAGGAGAGCTACTTCAACGACCAGATGGCGAAGGGGTTGATCGAGGAGGTGGGGAACGGCACCTACCTCGACCATGAGTTCGGCTACGTCTTCGTGAGGAGGGGGGGCGAGACCTACGTCATCTTCGGGATAAACTACCTGATGCCGGTCCACGAGGACTGGGTCATCGGGGTCGCGCGGTTCAGGATCCCGGTCGTCGGATACGTGAGGCTCCTGCCGAACATCATCGGAAATGAGATGAGAGAGCTTCTCAGCTGAAAAACCCCGGGGTGCGGAAGGTCCCCCTATGGGACCTCCGACCTCTTCCTCGCCACCACCGCCCAGTGATCCTGGTGGTAGGGGCGGAGGTCGGTGACGGAGACGACCTCGACCCCCTCCAGCCGCGCCACCTCCCCCTTCGCCACCTCCTTCGGATCCGCCGTCACGTCGACGGACCTCGCCTTGATCATCAGGACGAGGGCGCCTCCAGGCTTCAGGTAGCGTCCGACGTTGAGGTTTGCGATCTCCGCCTGGTTCCTCTGGGCTAAGTCCTGATATACCAGGTCCACGGGCTCGAGGAGAGGGGCGTACCTCTCGGGGTGGAAGGCGTCCTCGATTATCGGCACGATGTTATCGCGGCCCTGGCAGAGCCCCAGGAGGTCCCGGATCGCCCTCGGAGATAGCTCTACGGCGTAGACGAGGCCGTCGGGAACGAGGTCGCTGACGTGGCTTGCCGTCGTCCCGGTGGCGGCGCCCAGGTATAAGACCGCCGATCCTGGGGAGAGGTTCAGATCTCGGACGAAGCCGGCGAGCCCCCCCGCCAGCAGGCTCTTGTTTAGGAGGGCGGCGAGCTTGCTCCGGTGGGGGTCCCATATCCGGAGGCCATCGACGATCCTCTCGCCGTAAACGGGGACGGGGACCTTCGGCCGGGTCGCTATCCGCGCCTCGCCGAAGAGGTCGAGGACGAGGATTCCGGAGAGGTCCTCCCTGACCATCATCTGCGAGCCCCCCTTCTTTCTATCCGCCCCTCCGCCGGGGAGGATCCATAGCGCCCGGTTCTCCCGTTGACCGGGGTGGATAGATCCCGGCCGATCTCCCTCCGGGCCGCTATCGCCGGGCGGCTCACAGCTCAGCGCCGAGGGAGGTGGTCGTCAGCTTCACGTGCTTTACGCCCTTGAGGGCCATCATCTTCTCCGCCGCCTTCCGGACCTCCTGCCCCTCCCCCCGGAGGGTGACGATCTCCAGGCAGTTGTCGTGGTCGAGATGGACGTGGAGGGTCGACTGGATGATGTCGGTGAACTCGTGCTGGATGTTCGTCAGGGCGTCGACGAGCCCTCGCTGGTGGTGGGAGTAGACCATGGTGATCACCCCGACCCGGTCTCCCTTGACGTCGCTCATCCACTCGTAGTGGACTATGTAGTTTCTTATGGCGTCCCTGATCCCCTCGGACCGGGAGGAGTAGCCCCTCTGCTCGATGATCCCGTCGAACCTGGTCAGGAGCGATTCCGGAAGAGAGACCCCAATCCTCATGAGTTCCTGTTCCATAATTGTATTCCCTCTGGGAGGAGATTATAGTCATATATAGTAATAAATCTATTGGAAGCAATTCTGAATAAATAGAAAAAAGGGGCGATCGGAGGAGAGAGGGGCTGGCGGGACCTGGAGAGGCCGGAGGCGAGGGGTAAAGCTTTAGACGACCCGGAAAATAGGTCCCTCTAGCATGCCAGATATTGCGATCATCGGCGAGAAGACCTTCCTCTTCGAGAAGCTCCTGGCGGAGGCGGGGAGGGAGCACCAGTTCGTAAAGCCCGAGGTCCTGGGAAGCCCCTTCCTACCCCGGTTCAGGGTTCTCGTCATCCCCACGGGCTTTGCTAACCCAGAGTACTCGAAGGCCCTCTCCTCCCTCCGGGCCGCGAGGTCCAGGATCGCGGATTTTCTGGAGAAGGGCGGCATCGTCACCGTCTTCGGCCCCCTGGTCCCCGACCACGACTACGACTGGCTTCCCATCCCCCTCCGGTACGTCGGCGAATACGAAAATTGGGAGCTCGTCCCGGCAGCCGACCACCCCTCCTCAAGCCTATTTGGGGCGAAGTCCGCCGACTGCGACGGCTACCTCATCCCCGGCGAGGGGTTTGAGACGATTCTGAAGGACGCCAAGGGGAGGCCCGTCCTCGTCCTCGGGAAGGTAGGCCGCGGGAAGGTCGTCGCCACCACCATCCACGAGTTCCCCTCGCTGGAGTACCTCTGCTGGGCGGCCGGGGAGGGAGAGCCCGCGAAGCTCTGACGAGGTCGGAGGGACGATATGGAGCGGAGAGAGGAAGGCGGAGATGAGGGCGGGAGAGAGGTCGGAGATGAGCTCGCCGAGGCCGAGCCGTCCGAAGAGGATCTCTATCAGGTCGACGAGGACGAGATCGCCCGAGAGATGGAGGCCCTGGGGTCGCGGAAGAGGAGCCGGCATCGCGAGGAGATCGAGGCCGCCCTCAGGGCCGCCCTGGATCGGGGAGAGGCTGGCGGGGGCGCCCTCATCCTCCTCAACCTCGACAGCGGCGACTGTCTATCCTTCGACGGCTACCCCGAGGCCCTGGAGCACATGAAAAAGCATAAGGGCAGGTGGTACCTGGCGCCGAGGGGGATCGACCGGAAGGCCATCGGCAACATCAGAAACGCCGTCGATGGGTGACCTTGCGCCACCCATAGCAAAACAATTTTCTTTCCAGGATGATAAGAAGATTCCATGAGATCCTTCGTCCTCTCCCCAGCAGCAGGAAAGCGCCTTATAGCAAAGGCCCTCGCGACCCACCCCGCCGTCGAGGCGGCCCTGAAATCGGGAACCGTCGTCATCATCGCCGGGACGACCAACGGCTACGTCGCCGAGGAGATCCTGGCGAAGATCGGCCAGGTCGAGGGCTTCTCGAAGGAGAGGTTCTTCCGCGGCGTCACCCTCCCGCCGTGGATGCCGACAAACGACGCGGGGATGCTCCATGACATGTCCGAGTTTCCCGGCGACGTCGTCATCAAAAAGGGGATCTGGCAGCGGGGGAAGACGATCCTCAACGCCGTCGACGACCTGGAGGAGGGGGACGTCATCCTGAAGGGGGCGAACGCCCTCGACCCGTGGTCCAACAGAGCCGCCGTCCTCATCGGCCACCCCCGGGGCGGCACCATCGGCCTTGCGATCCAGGCGGTCGTCGGGCGGCGCGTCCGGCTAATCATTCCCGTCGGCCTAGAGAAGCGGATTTTTGGCGACCTCGACGATCTGGCAAACAAGCTGAACGCCCCCGGCGCCGAGGGGCCTCGGCTTCTGCCGGTCCCCGGCGAGGTATTCACCGAGATCGAGGCGATCGCTCTCCTCTCGGGGGCTAGGGCGGAGCTCGCGGCCGCCGGGGGCGTCTCCGGCGCCGAGGGGTCCATCTGGCTCGCCGTCGACGGGTCCGAGGAGGAGATGGAGAAGGCTGAGGAGCTGCTGGGATCCGTGGCCGCGGAGCCGGCATTTGAGCTTTGAGGCGACGGCATGGCCGAGTTCGGCTGAAGGATAGAGGATTCTCAATAACCAACCGTCCAGGTGAATTAAATGATCATCATCCGAGAAGAGAGGCCCGAGGACGTCGAGGCGATCAGGCAAATCAACCTGGCGGCCTTCAACCAGCCGGCCGAGGCCGAAGTCGTCGACAGGCTCCGGGAGAGCTGTAGAGACCTTCTATCCCTGGTGGCGGAGGAAGGAGGAGAGGTGGTGGGGCACATCCTCTTCAGCCCCGCCTCCATCGGGGGAGAAGGGGCGACGCCTCCCTTGGCGGGCATGGGGCTTGCGCCTATGGCGGTCCTCCCGGAGCGGCAGGGGCAGGGGATCGGGTCGCTTCTTATCCACAACGGGATAAAGATGCTGAGGGAGAGGGGCTGCCCCTACATCATCGTCCTCGGCTACCCGGAGTACTACCCCCGCTTCGGCTTTGAGAGGGCGTCCAGGTTTGGGATCCACAGCCAGTGGTCGGAGGTCCCCGACGAGGCCTTCATGATCCTGATCCTCAACAAGACGGCGATCGTCGGCGCCTCCGGCGTAGCCAGCTACCGAAGAGAGTTCGACGAGGCGGTGTAAAAGTATGAAGAGGCGCTGAGGCAGGGCTTCCCGCGCCTCAGCGCCGAATTTGGGTAGAGGTTGGTTAGCATGAACGGGTCCATCATCTCAGGTTCTTCTTTCTTAGAAATAATGCCCCCCATATAAGGCCTATAACGACCGTTGCTGCAAAAGCCAGAGCGCTTAATAATATGCGATCGTTTATGTATAAAATGTAGCTCATTATTAAGCCCGCTATGCCGAACATAATCATATTTTCATCGCGCTTCATTTTCATCCGACCGCCCCGCGCACCCAATGTATCATTGAAATTCTACTTGCTGGAACGTAACTGCTCGATCGCTCCTTCGATGAGCTGCCACAGAAGCAAGAATCACCGCTTCTGGACATCCTCCCTCGTCCTCCGCCGCGATTTGAGGGAGAGGTCGCGACCGGCCGCCGTGGAGAGCCTTCTCCACTCCACTAGGTGATGAACCTCGTCAATGATCCTGTCCAAATGCTGTTCTTCTACCTCAGGAGCAAGCTCGCCAGAGTCGAGCTTTTCCAGGAATTCACCTAGCTTCCTCCTGACGATGAATGCCTCGGCATCATCCCTATACCTCGAACAGATCTCGTCCAACTTTTGCATGGAGCTGTTCAAAGACCCCCGATATATGTCGTGAACCCCAGTCGCCTGAATCTTGATCTTCGCCTCCGCCATCGCCTCTCTTGCCCTCTTCAGAAGCGACTCAACATCCTGAAAGAGATAACCGCTCGCCTCGACCATAGCATCTCACCGCCTAGCTCAATCCGAAGTAGCGGATCGCAAGATAGACCATGTAGACGCCACCGATGAAGAGCGAGATCGTAGCACATATCGAGGCGATCCACATGATGAAATAGATCTTGACCCTAACGTCCTTCTTATTCAACATCCTTTCAAGATAATAATCTTCATGCACGGATCACGCCTCCTTCATACCGTGGAAATGATGAATGCGTACTGAGTTGCCGAGGGCAGCTCGCGTCTCAGCCTCCTTATATCGGGCCTGAATATCACCATCTCGTCCGTGGTCTTCCGCTCCTCCTTGAGGATCTCCTGGACGATGTCGCAGTATACCCGCCCTCTTATCCTGGCGGCAGAGCGGCCGTAATCAGGAGCCATTTCGATCAGGATGGGGAGCTTCAACTTATCGGCCTCCTTTCCCCACTTCAATCTCGATATCCTCTCAATCGTTTCGAGCTCCTCCCTCCTTATCCTGTGGGTGGATCCGTCCCGACAGACGATTCTCGGTTTCTCCTCCCCCAAGAGCTCTCTGAGGGTCTTTCGCTCCACTGGAAGGTGATCGTTCAGGGATCTGACCAGCTTTGCGAAGACCCTCGATTCCGGGTCCATCTCACCTCCTTATTTGCGGGATTATGGGGATGAGCATCATGACGCCCAACAGCTCCTCTCTTTTGACCGATCCGTCCACCCCTGCCACAAATAGCGCATGATCTGCCGAGCGGTCGAGTTCGACGGGCATCGCTATCTCCTCGCCGATGCTTATAACCTGGCCTATCCCATGCCTCCCGTAAGGGCTTATAAGCAGGATGGTATTTCGGGGGATCGCCACTTTCTTTATCTTCACAGGCTTTGCGTCCCCCGACCTGAACTTTTTATCCTCCTCGGCGATCAGATAGTCGATATGGCAAGTCCCTTGGAGAGCGAAGTCGAAAGGCACCCTCTTCTGCTCGTCGATCTCCTCTATTATCTTCTTCACTCTGTGGGTAATGACTGGCATCTCCTCACCTCAGGCCGCCTCAGCCCCTTCCTCACCGGCCTCGATGGCAGCCTTGATCTTCTTGAGACGGGTGAAGTTCTCCCTTTCCATCTCGGCAAGCCTCATCCTGATGTGAATCGCCGTGGCTTTGAGGCGGGGTATGACGATGTACTCCAGAGCGTTGACCCTCCGTTTCGTCTTGATCACCTCGCTAGCCAAGCTCTGGACGCTCTGTTGCACCTCGGCCAGTTTTATCACTTCACCGATCGCCTCCTCGAAGTTTCTGGATGCATCATCCAGCTTTGAAGAGGTATCTGCAAAGCCGTATCCCCTATCTACCATGCTTCTCTTGACATCCTCGATGACGATCATCGGAACTTTCACGCCCATGATGTTCATCGTGTCCACATCGATCTTTATCTCCTGGCCTGTGACCTGAGAGATCTGCCATACGGCGTCGGAACCCATCACCGCCTGAGCCATCAGCAGATCCTTGAAAGCCGCCTCAAGCTTCTCATTAGTACTGTCACGCGACTCTTGGACCCTCTGAACCACATCCAAGAACTCGGAGACCAGAGCATCCCGCTTCTCTTTCAAGAGTTTATGTCCCTTTTCGGCGAGCTTTATTCTCCGCCCTAGCTTCAAGAGCTCCATTCTGGTGGGGCTTATCCCCTCGATGATCTCTGCCATTTGATCGAACCTCCATCTTAGAGAGCCGGGCGGGTCTAAGCGGTTCTGTACTTCGGGTGATATTTCTTGATGTACTTCTCGTCGATCCTCTTGAGCTCACCCTCAGGCAGATCTGTCAACAGCTCCCACCCAAGATCGAGGGTTTGCTCGATGGTCCTGTCCTCATCCCTTTCCTGGGTAACGTACTCCTTCTCGAAGCGATCTGCGAACTTGAGATAAAGCCGGTCTCGGGTTGAGAGAGCCTCTTCTCCAACCACCGCTACAAGATCTCGCATATCGCGCCCCTCAGCATAACCAGCATAGAGCTGGTTGGATACTCCAGAGTGGTCATCCCGCGTCCTCTCCGCGCCGATCCCCTCGTTCATCAGCCTTGAGAGGCTTGGCAGAATGTCAACGGGCGGGTAGATCCCCCTTCGGTGCATCTCTCGGCTCAGAACGAACTGCCCCTCTGTGATGTAGCCGGTCAGATCAGGTATAGGATGGGTGATGTCGTCATCAGGCATGCTGAGTATTGGGACCTGCGTGATCGAACCTTTGGCACCTCTAACTCTGCCTGCACGCTCGTAGAGGGTCGCAAGATCGGTATACATGTAGCCAGGATATCCCCTTCTTCCAGGAACCTCCTCTCTAGCGGCAGATATCTCTCGCAGCGCCTCACAGTAGTTCGTCATATCCGTCAACACCACCAAGATATGCATGTCACAGGTGTAGGCGAGATACTCGGCCGCGGTGAGAGCCATCCGCGGGGTGATGATCCTCTCGATGGCGGGATCGTCTGCGAGGTTGATGAAGGCCACTATCCTCTCCAGGGCGCCGGTCCTCTCGAAATCCCTCATAAAGAAGCTCGCCTCTTCGTGAGTGATCCCCATGGCCGCAAAGACCACCGAAAAGGGCTCCTCTGTGCCACGAACTTTGGCCTGTCGCGCTATCTGTGCTGCAAGATCGTTGTGCGGCAATCCGGCGCCGGACATGATGGGAAGCTTTTGGCCGCGTACCAGAGTGTTGTTTCCATCGATCGTCGAGATCCCCGTCTGGATGAACTCGTTGGGAAACGCCCTGGCGGTGGGGTTGATGGAAGCGCCTGCTATGTCGAGATACTCCTCAGCGATGATCTCGGGGCCGCCGTCTATCGGCCTTCCGAGGCCGTCGAAAATTCTGCCCATCATGTCCATCGAGACCGGCATCCTCATGATGTCGCCTGTGAACCTCACCTTTGTCGATAGCGTATCGATCCCGCTGGTCCCCTCGAAGACCTGAACTACAGCGACACCCTTTCGGGATTCCAGCACCTGGCCCCGCTTGGTGCCGCCGTCGGGCAGGACCACGTCCACGATCTCACCATAGGCCACCCCCTCAACGCCTTCTACCACCATGAGGGGGCCTGCCACCTCTCTTACGGTCGTATATTCACGAGTTGTGGTTTTTGACATCTGATCTACCCCTCCAGTGCAGAGAACTGGCTCTCTATGGCCTTGAGCATCGATTCGTACCGCCCTGGAAATTCCGTATTGTGCACGTACTTCATCCTGGCGATCTCATCTTTCACCTGGATGGTCTCGATCTTCGCGATAGACGCTCCCGCATCCATCGCCTTAAGCGCCCTGTCGTAGAAGGCCAGGATCGTCCTCGCCATCATCAGCTGCTTCTCCTTGGAGCAGTAGGAGTCTATCTCGTGGTAGGCGTTCTGCTGAAGGTAATCCTCCCTCACCATCCTGGAGACCTCAAGAACCAGACGCTCCTTCTCTGGCAACGCGTCCGCGCCAACAAGCTGGACGATCTCCTGGAGCTCGGCCTCCTTCTGGAGGAGGACCATCATATCAGTCCGAACTTCGTAGAAGTCTTCTGAGACGTTCTTTTTGTACCAATCTCCGAGCACGTCTAGGTAAAGAGAGTAGCTTCTAAGCCAGTTAATGGCCGGGAAGTGCCTCCTGTCTGCCAGGGTCGAGTCGAGGGCCCAGAAGACGCTGACGACGCGGAGCGTGTTCTGCGAGACCGGCTCTGAAAGATCGCCCCCCGGCGGAGAGACAGCTCCCACCAGGGAGACCGAACCCAACCTCTCCTCTCCGGATCCGAGGGTTATCACACGTCCGCTCCTCTCGTAGTAATCGGCCACTCTGGATGCAAGATATGCAGGGTATCCCTCTTCTCCCGGCATCTCCTCGAGCCTTCCCGAAACCTCCCTCATCGCCTCTGCCCATCGGGACGTCGAATCCGCCATCACCGCCACGTCGTAACCCATATCACGATAGAACTCAGCTAGGGTCACCCCGGTGTAGACCGACGCCTCCCTCGCGGCGACCGGCATATTGGAGGTGTTGGCGATGAGAGTCGACCGCTCCATCAGCTTTTCGCCGGTGGTGGGATCGTCGAGAAGGGGGAAGGTGTCCAGAACCTCGGTCATCTCGTTTCCGCGCTCACCACATCCTACATACACGACCACCTGAGAATCAGCCCATTTGGCGAGCTGATGCTGGGATACCGTCTTGCCGGTGCCAAACCCGCCAGGAATGGCCGCAGATCCTCCCTTAGCCAGCGGGAAGAAGGTGTCATAAATCCGCTGGCCTGTGAGCAGGGGCACGAAGGGATCCAGCTTCCTTTTATAAGGTCTCGGAACCCTTACGGGCCACCGGTGCGACATGGTGAGGTTCGCCTCTTTTCCGTCCTCTTTGGTAAGGGTTGCGACGGAGTCGGTGACGTGGAGCTTTCCCTCTCGTACTTTTGTCAGCTTTCCCCTAATCCCTGGGGGGACGAGAACTCTATGCGTGATGACTTTTGTCTCCGGCACCGTGCCTAGAACGTCCCCCGTCTCAACGGAAGAGCCTTCAGCGGCAACGGGTGTGTAATCCCAGACAGTTTCGGGATTAAGGGGGGGTACGGTCAGCCCCCGGGTGATGTAATCTCCAGCCGCCTCCCTCAGCCCCTCAAGAGGCCTCTGAATCCCGTCGTAGAAGTTCTTCAGGATCCCCGGGCCGAGGTCCGCCGTCAGTGGCGACCCCGTCGTCTCCACCGGTTCGCCCGGTTTCAACCCCTCGGTGGCCTCATAGACCTGGATATAGGCGCGATCGCCATCAAGCCGAATGGTCTCGCCCATCAGCCCAATATCCCCAACCTTGACCACTTCGTACATGACGCAGCCTTTTACGTCTTCGGCGACTACGAGAGGTCCAGAAATTTTATAAATGCGTCCTGTAATGCTCAAACAATATCCCTCCTTAAATCTCAACTCCTATGGCGCTCTTGATTAGAGCCTTCAGTGGATCGACCTCACGAACGATAGGGCCATTTTTGTCCGAAATCTCCACCAGAATCGGTGTGACAGCCTTCTTGCCCTTGGTTATCTCATCTATGGCCGAACGGTTTGCATCCGCCAACCGCTCTGTTATAGCAATGACCCCAACCGTTTCATCGCCGATCAGCTCCGCAAGAATGACCTCGATCGGCTCCTCGACTCTGACCACATACGACCTGGTCACTCCTCCAAGCCTGAAGCCGCTCACAGTATCCGAGTCGCCGATAACGGCTATCTTCATCGAACTCAAGTACCCACCTTCATAATGAGATTGCGTATTTCGTCAGGAGAGAGGCCCGCCTCTATTCCTCTGGCAAGAGTTCTGACGTTCCGGATCTCCATCTCCTTCATGGAGAGATAGCCGATGGCGGGACCGATTCCGAAAGGCTGTGTGATTGAGATGTTCTTGCCGACCCTCACCAGGTAACCGTCCAGAGCGAGCTCTATCGGCAGCACCGATCCTGTAGATTCGTATTCTGGAACTGCCCCCAGCACAGGCTGGTAGTACTTGGTCCCCTCTAGCGCTGCCACGACGTTGTCGACCGTATCCATTTCGAGGATGCTCTTGATCAAGCTCTCCTGGAGACCTCCCCCCTTCACCAGATAGCCCTCTATGCTACCTGCTGTCAATCCGTCCTTCTTCGCCCTGAACAAGAACTTCAGGTTAACAACGTCTATGTTGGTGGCCAGATAATTCTTCAGGGCGAGAAGGTTCTCGTCGAGGGGCTTGCTCGTCATATCCTTCCAGGCATCTTCATAAAGGATGTTATCGAGTCTTGCTTCGAGAACTGTGAGGTTTCTGGTCTGATCGAAGAGCTGAAGAGATTCGGCCAAGCGGGAATAAGGGGTGCCATCTAGGTTGGAGACCAGCTCTTCCAAGCTTCTGGCCTCGGCCAATTCGCCGATCTTTGAAGGGGCCAGCTCGCCCACCGGGACGAGATCGGCCCGAATCTCGTCGGGTGATCTTTCGGCATAAACCCCTCGGAGGATCAGCTTGATATTGTAGATGTCCCACTTTCTGAGGAGGACGGCCAATACCGCCTTCAAGTCCATGGGCACCATGGTGGCCACTTCTCTGTACGAATCGGCGGTATGTCTATTCAGCGCCCTCTCGATAGCCTCTGAACGCTCCTCCATCATCTCATGCAGGTACGGTGAGTAATCCGTAGGCTCCAGAGCTGCCACGACCTCTGCCAGAGAAGACGCCTCGATCATCTCCTTGAGCTTCTCCTCCGGGATGATTCTGCTCGACATCACCTGGATTCGAGAATTCGAGTAGGCGTAGTTTGCTATCTCGATCACCCGAAGGAGGATCGGCACAAGGATGATGAGCCCGACAACCAGAGCCAAAGCCAGAGCTACAGCGAATAGGGGCACAAATGAAGGAAAGCCGAGGCTTGCAGCCAACTCTTCCAGCGTCACGATGCTCCCCCGAAGAGTATCTCAGCTACCTTGAACCTCAGCTCGCTCCCGATCCTGCTGATTCTGGACTCGATGGTGTTATCGGCCTCAATTTTGCCGCTCTTGCTCCGAACTACGGCTCCACCGATGGTGGTTATGACCTCCTCAGACAGTTCAAGGGCGGTATCCTTGCCCGTCGCCTTTGAGATCTCTTCGGCAAGATCGGCCAGGGCCTTCTCGGAGAGGAGGGCTCTGTCCCTTTCCCTCACCAGCACTTCGAGAGGTCCGCCCCCCACCACAACCCCCGATTCCACAATCATTTTTTTCAGAACGTCGCCGTATTCTGAAGTATCCGCCAATCTCTTTAGCCTTGCCTCAGCGTCCACGAAGGCCTTCTTTATGAGATCCTCCTTCACATCGAATATCTTTCGCTTGACCTGCATCTTCGCGTCTGCCAGTATCCTCTGATATTCCCTCTCTGCCTGTTGTTGCCCCTTTCCCAGTATCACTGATTTCTTCGCTTGTGCCTTCTTCTCGGACTCTCCTCGTATATCATCAGCATCTTTCCGGGCTTGCTGAAGGATCAATTCAACCTGGGCGTCTGTGATCCTGACAATCTCATGAACGATCTTATCGGCCCCTTCAGAACCCATGATACATCACCCGAGAGTTACGCCCCTAGCAGATTCAAACCTACCAAGATCAGGATCGTTATCAACAAGCCGAAGACTGCAAATGTCTCAGACATGACGGTGAGGACCATACACTTGCCAAAGGCTCCAGGTTCCTTCGAGACCGCTCCTATGCTGCCGGCTGCTGTTATCCCCTGACCGATGGCCGAAAGCCCGGCAAGCCCAACGGATAGGCCACCTCCTACAGCGGCAAGTCCCATGATCAGCGCTGCATTCTCCGGAGTGGTATCCATCAAGCCAGCCAACGAAGTGGCCGCCGACTCGAACGCAGCATAACCGCCGAGGATGCCCGTACCGATCATTATCAGGACAGCCCCAAGAAAACCATAGATGCCTTGAGTCTGGGGAAGCGCCTGGAAAACGAGGGCTGTTCCGAACTTGCCCGGATCTTCCGCTATCGCACCCGCGCCCGCAGCTCCGGCGATGCCTACTCCAATGCCGGCACCAATTGCGGCTGCGCCCATTGATATGCCTGCACCGACTGCGGCCAGTGCAACACCTGTACTTATATCCATACTTTTATCCTCCCTGATAACCGATGTATACAGTAATATAGCTACTACACCATATTTCAACCATAATTCAGATAGCTACTCTTTGGTCAGCTCCCGTCTTATCCTGTAAGGCCTGTACTCAGATCCTCCGCCCTCGTAGAATTTGTTAAAGAACTCTACATAGTGCAACCTTATCCCGTGGACGAAGCCGCCCAGACCGTTCATCCCCCAATTGAAGATGTGCCCGACGACAAAGACGATCGCCCCCAGCACGATTCCGATGAAAGGAACGCTGTCTACCATGGATGAGAGGATGTTTACGGTCATAGCTATCCCGCTGGTGGCCAGACCCAAAGCCAGAAGCCTGGCGTATGATAGCACATCTCCGAGGTAGCCTGTAATATCGAAGAAGAAGAGCGGCCCGTGGATTATGGCGACCAATATGACGCCGATCAGTAAGAAGACCGCGCCTATCGACTTCATATCCATCATGAGCAGCGCTATGCCACCCTGCAGAAGGAAGAGCCAGAATTGGTCTCCAACGGCATCTTTGTACTGCTTCCCCTTGACGTTCTCCGCAAACCCGATGAGGAGTCCGAGGTTCAGATGAATCAGCCCGATCACCAGAACCAGAATCAAGAAGAGCTGCACGTCTACCATCGGATCGAATATTATAGGCCTCAGAGCCGATATTCCGAGATACTTTAAAGCAAAGTCGCCAAAATACCCACCTGTCAGGATGCCGAACCCTATCGTCGCGCAACCGATCGCCGCAAAGATGACGCCGAAATCCTTCACCGATGAGCTGTACCTGCCACCACCGCGAAGTAACATCAATCCCACCGCCGCCATCATCACGCCGTATACGGCATCGGTCAGCATAATCCCGAAGAAGAGCATGAATACCGGCGCTAACATGAAAGTTGGATCGATCTCGTGGTACTTTGGACGGCCATAGAGCTCCGTCAGAACCTGGAAGTGTCTGATGAATGGCGGATTCTGAAGGTACACCGGAATATCATCAGGAGAAGGATTCGGGTTGGACTCCTTGACCACCGAGTATCCCTTGGTGACCTCCAAGACCTCTTCTTTAACAGAACCGATGGATTTTGCGGGTATCCACCCCTCCAAGATGAAGGTCTCGTCGGTCCTCATGAAGTTGGTCTGCACGTCAAGCCTGTCTCTCTCGATCAGGAGAAGCTCCCGATGTACCAGCAGTTTGTCCCTCCAACGCTCGGCCAGCTTTTTTATCTCAGACCTGAGAAACTCCTCTTCAGAGGCGAGAGATGCTTTTCTTTCACCAAGCGTCGAGAGCGCTTCCGCTGGGGTCCCAGATAGACCGCTAACATCCATCCTCTCAAACCCGATCCGTCTCAGGGAATCTGAGACGTCCTTCGAGACCTCTGAGAGGGCAACCACCAATACAACAGATTCGATCTGCGAGATATCTTTAGATCCGATGTAACAGATCCCGTTGGTTATCTCGCTGAGCTTGCTGGTCATGTCGCTGGCGCGCTCTTTTGGCGCGATGCCGATCAGAACGGTGAGAAGATCCGTTTTGACGACGTCGGCAAGATCGACCCTGAAATCTCGTATCTTCTCAAGAGATTCCACCTTGGTGGAGATTTCGCCAAGCTCCGAAGTTACCCGATTCAGACGCTCTTCAGGCTCTCTTACCGCAGCATTGGCCTCTTCTAAAAGTCTCTCTGACCTCTCCAACAGTTTCGTTCCGTAGACCTTTTCAGCTTCCATCTTCTTGGGCGGGGATGGGCTGAAGAGCATCTTAAAGAAGTTGTCCTCAGGTAGGGGAGAGACTGCACCGAAAAAGTCGAGTATCTTGTTAAAAGACATGACCTGGGCTGTAATCTGCCTTATGGTCGGATCTGATGGGTGCTTTTCTAGAAGCTGCGCCCATTCGGGTGATTCCATCGTCCGGGTTACATCGGTCATCTGAACGACGCCGAGCTCATGGAGTCGTTGGATAAGCGGATACTTGTATTTGCTCAATGCGACGATGTGCAACCGTCTCATCTGGACTGGTCGAAACATCCGATCACCCGATTACTTGTGACGCTACAAATGCTCCCGCGTCCGAGATCTTCGACTGAGCCCGCTCTGAAAGCTGTCGTGCCTCGCGCTCACCTTCCGTGATAATCTCGTTGGCGGACCTCTTTGCCTGTGAAATCTTATCTTCAATAAGAGCCTCAACCTCCGCATCAGCTTCTTCAATCACCTTGTTTACCTGCTCCTCTGCTGCTTTATTGGCCTTGATTACCAGTTCTTCGGCGTCCTTATTGGCGCGTTCGAGCTTGGAAAGAGATTCCCTCTCCGCCCCTTTCACCATTTTCAGCGTCTCAAAGACCATTGCAGTCCCCCTAACGACGGACCACAACAAATCTGGCACTAAATTTATGATCCATCACGATTATAGGTGTTAAATCACATATTAAACCTTTTTGGTTAAGAAATACCCACCGGATTATAAAATGGAGATCACGATTAACAATTATAATTATTAATCGTGATAGTTGTGGACATTTTGATCTGTAAAATCGCTTTGAATGGGCATAAGTCGGCAGAGAATTTCTGCAATAATAGTTTGGTAAATATTTCCAACAAATCCGGATAATATCGGCATAAGTAGGTGTATATGGATTTTATTAATGCCGAAGCTGTATTAGTTGGTGAGAATTAATAGTATTCATGAACTAATATCATAGTCGCATTGAATAGCAATTTATTTAGTAATCTGTTAAGGCTGATTCAAGGATATATCCTATCAAGAAAGCGATTTTTCATCCCATTCCAGAGATAGAAAGAGAAAAATCGTAGGTAGTTGATTTGAGAGAGTATAGCGGAACTAAGGGCTGAAAAATTCTCATATATATCATGAAATAAGAATAATTTTTTTTAATTTATTTAATATCAGTTCCTTGATGCACGCTGAATGGGCAAAAACCACTTATACTATCACTATTAATAATGATCATTATTGATAATGAAGAATTGATATCCAGGTGGTGCTAATTGTGGCTATCATTAAGAGGGGGCTGGCTACAGGAGTAACCTATTTGCTGATAATCTCTGCGGTGTTGGCAAATAGTGAGAGCATCGCTCCGGAGGACGGCTGGGTGAGAACCTTCGGCGGCGCCGGGGAAGACGTGGGAACATCGGTCCAAGAGACGAAGGATGGTGGGTATATAGTAACGGGCAGCACAACATCTCACAAGAAAAACATCGCTTATTCATGGATGATAAAGGCTTCCCGAATAGGCGAAATCTGGCTGATCAAGACGGATTCAGAAGGGAATACCCTTTGGGAGAGGACATTTGGCGGGATGGGCAAAGATATTGGTTTCATGGTGCAGGAAACGAAAGACGGAGGCTACATCATCGCGGGTGCTACAAAACCGCATGTGATCGGAGATTATGATATCTGGCTGATCAAGACCGATTCGGAAGGAAACCCAGAATGGGATAAGACCTTTGGTGGACGGGGCAATGACTGGCCCAACGCGATCCAGCAAACCGCCGATGGGGGCTACATCATTGCAGGCGGCACAGAATCTTATGGCGCCGGATTTAATAACGCATTTTTGGTAAAGACCCCCCGAAATACGAACCTCTGGCTCATCAAAACCGATTCGGAGGGGAATATAGCCTGGGACAGAACCTTCGGGGGATCCGGCTTTGATGAAGGCTCATCCGTCCAGGAGACAGATGACGGGGGCTACATCGTCACAGGATATACAACCTCCAGCGGTGCAGGCGGTAGCGACATCTGGCTAGTAAAAACGGATCCGAGAGGTCGCGGGCTCTGGGAGAGAACCTTCGGCGGACCCCGGGAAGACGTTGGCTTTTCTGTCCGCGAGGCGAAGGATCTCGGCTACATCGTCACAGGCAGCACAGAATCTTTCGGGAACGGCAGCAAAGACGTCTGGCTGATCAAGACGGACTCAAACGGGACCAAAGAATGGGACAAGACTTTTGGCGGCCCTGGTTTTGATGAGGGGATAGCTGTCAAGGAGACGGGGGATGACGGCTATATCATCGCAGGATATACAACGGAACACGATGATGGCGCGTTGCACTCCTGGCTGATAAATACGGCGGACAAAAGTCACGTATGGCTGATCAAAACCGACTCGAAAGGAGAGAAGGAGTGGGATAGGACCTTCGGCGGAAGAGGCAATGGATGGGCCAACGCAGTCGACGAAACGACCGATGGGAGCTACATAATCACCGGGGCGATGGAGTCTCATGGTGATGGAAGCAGAGACCTCCTGCTGATAAAAGTGAAGGGAGGGTAGAGCTTTGGTCTCTTGCGTGAACCTCAATCCCAGTGCTGCTTTCCGGTAAAGGCCGCAACCTGGGTTATTTGAGATGAGCAACCGGTATGCAAACCATCTGGAGCCGGCACCTCATCACAAATTACCGAAGATATCATGGCGCCAAAAATTGCGGGGTTGAACTCAACCCCGCAATTAGGAGGCCGAGATTGATCGACAGGTCAAAACTACTTCTCACCTGGGATCAGGACTTTGTGTCAAGCTGCCTTTGAGCCATAAGTCCTGATAGTTCTGATCTCCTGTGCACCCAAGACGATCAGCAGGAGTCCGAATATCGATTCGATCCCAAACCCACCAAAGCTTACGTTTATTAGTCCTGCAAAGATCAAGGCCATTCCAAGGGGAACGAACATGCTCCGTTCTTGAATGCCCAGCGCTGATGCCCCGAATATCACCAGAACTATTCCCCAGACGGGGTCCATAAATCCGGAGAGCATGATGCCAGAGATGCCTATGGCCACAATCACTGAGCCCCATATTCTGAGGTCTCTCTTCATTTCGACAACCGTTTTATTAGGCACCGCCGACGGAAGCCACCTGGGGCGCGTTGAGTAGCCTTCAAGCCACGTTGTACGAAATACGATCCCACTTAAAAGTACAAATAGGAAGCACTTGGAGAGTCTAGTATGCAGGAATTTCTTGTTGGATTCAGAATTTTTTGTGCCTAGCATATCTTTCCACCTACCTCACCTAATTGAAGCTTATTCTATCATTCTTAATAGTTAAGATTTGCGCCTTATCCCGCCGAATTTAAATGTAATTACAATATAATACAATAAATTGCATCAAAAAAGGTGAGATCTAAGTGCCTTTCTTAGATCTCACGATCAGTACCGGCCTCTCTGCGGTCCTCACGACATCAAAGGTGGTGCTTCCCACCATCATCTGTTTTATCCAGCCCTTGCCTTGGGAACTTATCACGATCAGAGATACATCCTCCGTCGTGGCCAGGGACGTGATCTGCTCCCGGGGGTTGCCCACGTCTACGTGGGTTCTTACTTTGAGGCCCGCGCTGGCGAGATCCTCCTTGATCTCTCCGAGCTTCTCCTTCGCCTCTGCGACGTAGCCTTCGATCTCCTCCTGGGTCTCTCCCTTGGAGACGACGTACTCCAAAATGACCTCTCCGACTACGTCCTTCAGACCCTTGATCATCGAGATCGATGACTGTGAAGCCTCCGAGAAGTCTGTGGTGCAGAGGACCTTGGAGAATATCATGGGGCAGAACTTCTCGTAGGTTGCCCCTTCAAGCCCCTCCAGCATCTTGTAGCGCATGATGAGGGTATCTTTGTTGCTGAAACGGACAACTCCCGTTGAAGCGCTCCCCAGAAGGATGCCAGAGACGCGGCCCTTTCCCAAAGCGCCCATCACTATCAGAGAGACATTCTCCTCGTCTGCAACCCTCTGAATGGTCCTGGAGACGTCCGCCTCAGTGATCACCTCGAGCCGGGGGGTGACCTTAAAGCCGAGATTCTCGAGCCGCTCTTTTATGTCGGCGAGATCGATCTTGGCATCTTCGACTTTGGGTCCCCGGGTCCATCCCCGTTTTGAGGGATGGGTGGCATCCACCACGTGGAGGAGCACTATCTCCTTCAATCCCGGAACGTCCCCTATGCATTCTATGACTTTTTGCGCATACTTTGAAAAGTCTGTTGGAACTAACACCTTCTCGTACATCATAACCCTCCTCGCATCAGTTTATCCTCGGACATCAGCCCCCGTAATCTAAATGTAGAATATCCATCCGAAGTAGACCAGCATCGTCACAAGGCCGATGGGGACGCCGGTGCGGGCCCACTCTTTGCTGGTTATGCCCAACTTGTTTGCAGATATTATGTTTGGGATATTACCGGGGATGAGCATCCCTCCAGCGACGAGAAGCCCCATCAGGATGGCCTTGATCTGGAAGATATCCATGGAAGGGCCGATCTCCGCTGCCGTCAGAGTGGCGTTGTCCAGGACCGCAGAGGACATATTTACCCAGTAGAGGATCATCGCGGGTATGTGGATCAGGTAAGTATCTATGATGATCTTGAAGCCGCTGCCCAAGAGCAGGAGGGCCATAACAAAGAGGTATACCTTCGCTCCCCTGATCCCCACGTCCCGGAGAGTATCACCGCCTCTCGCTAAGATATCCGTCTCCTTTGCGACCGTCTTTTTCCCGACGATGATCGTGCTCAATAAGCCGAAGGCCAGTATCCCCGGGATTACATACATGCCTATCGTCTCCAGCAGGAAGGTGAAACCTGCATAATATGGCGGACCCTGCAGCTTGGTTATGGCTATGGTGGAGAGGGGCTCGCCCACCGGGGTCAGAGCTGCTCCAAGACCTATGGAGAAACAGGCCACCACCGTGAGCTTGATTTTGGTATTGCGATCTAGGGGCATGAGGCTTACCACCTCAACCAGAACCAGGGCCGCGATTATGGCTGTGATCAGGCTTGCGGATAAGCCCAGGATAACCACTATCAGAAAGACCAGTATCTTAAGAGGGACCTTATCCAAGAGGACGTTCATTATCCTCTGCGCGTGAGATCTTCCGTAATAGAATAGAAGACCCGCTACCAGAACCGCCGGGACTATCCCCTTCATGATCGGCTCTTCGATGGCTTCTATCACCAGCTCCATATGCCAGGCGTTGGCTATGGTAACCGCGGACACGCCCATAACAAACAGGAAGGCTTCAAGCTGCTCTTCAACCTTCTTTATGAAAAATGGGCATAGCAATACCAGCAAGAATATGCCGAACAAACCCATGTCGACTGTACTTACCATAATGACTCCTTGCTCAATATATCCGATTACTGTGAGATTTTGCAGCTCCTACTAACATCACACCCTTGAAACTCTCTTATGTTTTTAGGAGTTGTAGATATCCTTTTTCCAATGGTCGATTCGTCTTGGAGAAGATACGAGATCGATCTGGTCCACGAACTCCGGCCTTCAGGCCGCTTTATGGGAAATAATATCGCAGCGCGTAATAGATGCTGAAGCCGTTTCCCCTGGGATTTTGATGGCCCCGATGCCGAGTCCGTAGCGAAGCACCCCTTGAATGATAAAAAGAACGGTTTTGAGATCTAAGTGCCTTTCTTAGATCTCACGATCAGTACCGGCCTCTCTGCGGTCCTCACGACATCAAAGGTGGTGCTTCCCACCATCATCTGTTTTATCCAGCCCTTGCCTTGGGAACTTATCACGATCAGAGATACATCCTCCGTCGTGGCCAGGGACGTGATCTGCTCCCGGGGGTTGCCCACGTCTACGTGGGTTCTCACTTTGAGGCCCGCGCTGGCGAGATCCTCCTTGATCTCTCCGAGCTTCTCCTTCGCCTCTGCGACGTAGCCTTCGATCTCCTCCTGGGTCTCTCCCTTGGAGACGACGTACTCCAAAATGACCTCTCCGACTACGTCCTTCAGACCCTTGATCATCGAGATCGATGACTGTGAAGCCTCCGAGAAGTCTGTGGTGCAGAGGACCTTGGAGAATATCATGGGGCAGAACTTCTCGTAGGTTGCCCCTTCAAGCCCCTCCAGCATCTTGTAGCGCATGATGAGGGTATCTTTGTTGCTGAAACGGACAACTCCCGTTGAAGCGCTCCCCAGAAGGATGCCAGAGACGCGGCCCTTTCCCAAAGCGCCCATCACTATCAGAGAGACATTCTCCTCGTCTGCAACCCTCTGAATGGTCCTGGAGACGTCCGCCTCAGTGATCACCTCGAGCCGGGGGGTGACCTTAAAGCCGAGATTCTCGAGCCGCTCTTTTATGTCGGCGAGATCGATCTTGGCATCTTCGACTTTGGGTCCCCGGGTCCATCCCCGTTTTGAGGGATGGGTGGCATCCACCACGTGGAGGAGCACTATCTCCTTCAATCCCGGAACGTCCCCTATGCATTCTATGACTTTTTGCGCATACTTTGAAAAGTCTGTTGGAACTAACACCTTCTCGTACATCATAACCCTCCTCGCATCAGTTTATCCTCGGACATCAGCCCCCGTAATCTAAATGTAGAATATCCATCCGAAGTAGACCAGCATCGTCACAAGGCCGATGGGGACGCCGGTGCGGGCCCACTCTTTGCTGGTTATGCCCAACTTGTTTGCAGATATTATGTTTGGGATATTACCGGGGATGAGCATCCCTCCAGCGACGAGAAGCCCCATCAGGATGGCCTTGATCTGGAAGATATCCATGGAAGGGCCGATCTCCGCTGCCGTCAGAGTGGCGTTGTCCAGGACCGCAGAGGACATATTTACCCAGTAGAGGATCATCGCGGGTATGTGGATCAGGTAAGTATCTATGATGATCTTGAAGCCGCTGCCCAAGAGCAGGAGGGCCATAACAAAGAGGTATACCTTCGCTCCCCTGATCCCCACGTCCCGGAGAGTATCACCGCCTCTCGCTAAGATATCCGTCTCCTTTGCGACCGTCTTTTTCCCGACGATGATCGTGCTCAATAAGCCGAAGGCCAGTATCCCCGGGATTACATACATGCCTATCGTCTCCAGCAGGAAGGTGAAACCTGCATAATATGGCGGACCCTGCAGCTTGGTTATGGCTATGGTGGAGAGGGGCTCGCCCACCGGGGTCAGAGCTGCTCCAAGACCTATGGAGAAACAGGCCACCACCGTGAGCTTGATTTTGGTATTGCGATCTAGGGGCATGAGGCTTACCACCTCAACCAGAACCAGGGCCGCGATTATGGCTGTGATCAGGCTTGCGGATAAGCCCAGGATAACCACTATCAGAAAGACCAGTATCTTAAGAGGGACCTTATCCAAGAGGACGTTCATTATCCTCTGCGCGTGAGATCTTCCGTAATAGAATAGAAGACCCGCTACCAGAACCGCCGGGACTATCCCCTTCATGATCGGCTCTTCGATGGCTTCTATCACCAGCTCCATATGCCAGGCGTTGGCTATGGTAACCGCGGACACGCCCATAACAAACAGGAAGGCTTCAAGCTGCTCTTCAACCTTCTTTATGAAAAATGGGCATAGCAATACCAGCAAGAATATGCCGAACAAACCCATGTCGACTGTACTTACCATAATGACTCCTTGCTCAATATATCCGATTACTGTGAGATTTTGCAGCTCCTACTAACATCACACCCTTGAAACTCTCTTATGTTTTTAGGAGTTGTAGATATCCTTTTTCCAATGGTCGATTCGTCTTGGAGAAGATACGAGATCGATCTGGTCCACGAACTCCGGCCTTCAGGCCGCTTTATGGGAAATAATATCGCAGCGCGTAATAGATGCTGAAGCCGTTTCCCCTGGGATTTTGATGGCCCCGATGCCGAGTCCGTAGCGAAGCACCCCTTGAATGATAAAAAGAACGGTTTTGAGATCTAAGTGCCTTTCTTAGATCTCACGATCAGTACCGGCCTCTCTGCGGTCCTCACGACATCAAAGGTGGTGCTTCCCACCATCATCTGTTTTATCCAGCCCTTGCCTTGGGAACTTATCACGATCAGAGATACATCCTCCGTCGTGGCCAGGGACGTGATCTGCTCCCGGGGGTTGCCCACGTCTACGTGGGTTCTCACTTTGAGGCCCGCGCTGGCGAGATCCTCCTTGATCTCTCCGAGCTTCTCCTTCGCCTCTGCGACGTAGCCTTCGATCTCCTCCTGGGTCTCTCCCTTGGAGACGACGTACTCCAAAATGACCTCTCCGACTACGTCCTTCAGACCCTTGATCATCGAGATCGATGACTGTGAAGCCTCCGAGAAGTCTGTGGTGCAGAGGACCTTGGAGAATATCATGGGGCAGAACTTCTCGTAGGTTGCCCCTTCAAGCCCCTCCAGCATCTTGTAGCGCATGATGAGGGTATCTTTGTTGCTGAAACGGACAACTCCCGTTGAAGCGCTCCCCAGAAGGATGCCAGAGACGCGGCCCTTTCCCAAAGCGCCCATCACTATCAGAGAGACATTCTCCTCGTCTGCAACCCTCTGAATGGTCCTGGAGACGTCCGCCTCAGTGATCACCTCGAGCCGGGGGGTGACCTTAAAGCCGAGATTCTCGAGCCGCTCTTTTATGTCGGCGAGATCGATCTTGGCATCTTCGACTTTGGGTCCCCGGGTCCATCCCCGTTTTGAGGGATGGGTGGCATCCACCACGTGGAGGAGCACTATCTCCTTCAATCCCGGAACGTCCCCTATGCATTCTATGACTTTTTGCGCATACTTTGAAAAGTCTGTTGGAACTAACACCTTCTCGTACATCATAACCCTCCTCGCATCAGTTTATCCTCGGACATCAGCCCCCGTAATCTAAATGTAGAATATCCATCCGAAGTAGACCAGCATCGTCACAAGGCCGATGGGGACGCCGGTGCGGGCCCACTCTTTGCTGGTTATGCCCAACTTGTTTGCAGATATTATGTTTGGGATATTACCGGGGATGAGCATCCCTCCAGCGACGAGAAGCCCCATCAGGATGGCCTTGATCTGGAAGATATCCATGGAAGGGCCGATCTCCGCTGCCGTCAGAGTGGCGTTGTCCAGGACCGCAGAGGACATATTTACCCAGTAGAGGATCATCGCGGGTATGTGGATCAGGTAAGTATCTATGATGATCTTGAAGCCGCTGCCCAAGAGCAGGAGGGCCATAACAAAGAGGTATACCTTCGCTCCCCTGATCCCCACGTCCCGGAGAGTATCACCGCCTTTCGCAAAGGTATCCGTCTCCTTTGCGACCGTCTTTTTCCCGACGATGATCGTGCTCAATAAGCCGAAGGCCAGCATCCCTGGAATTATGTACACGCCTATGGTATCCAGCAGGAAGGTGAAACCTGCATGATATGGCGGACCCTGCAGCTTGGTTATGGCTATGGTAGAGAGGGGCTCGCCCACCGGGGTCAGAGCTGCTCCAAGACCTATGGAGAAACAGGCCACCACCGTGAGCTTGATTTTGGTGTTGCGATCTAGGGGCATGAGGCTTACCACCTCAACCAGAACCAGGGCCGCGATTATGGCTGTGATCAGGCTTGCGGATAAGCCCAGGATAACCACTATCAGAAAGACCAGTATCTTAAGAGGGACCTTATCCAAGAGGACGTTCATTATCCTCTGCGCGTGAGATCTTCCGTAATAGAATAGAAGACCCGCTACCAGAACCGCCGGGACTATCCCCTTCATGATCGGCTCTTCGATGGCTTCTATCACCAGCTCCATATGCCAGGCGTTGGCTATGGTAACCGCGGACACGCCCATAACAAACAGGAAGGCCTCCAGCTGCTCCTCAACTTTCTTTATGAAAAATGGGCAAAGAAGCACCAGCAAGAATATGCCGAACAAACCCATATCGACTGTACTCACCATAAAATCCATTCCTCCATACCAATATCTAATTAATACGAGATTTCGCAGCTCTTGCCAGCTCTACACCTTTTGCGACTCCCTTACGTTTTTGGTTGATGGAGATCTCCTCTTTTCAGTGGTCGGTTTGTCTGGGATGGCACCCGAGATCCATCTGGTCCACGAAGTGCAGCCTCCAAGCCACTTTGTGCGAAACACAACCGAGGCGCATAATAGATACAGAAGCCATTTCCCTGGGGATCGTGATTTTTTCATGGCAGACATATAAATCCTCCAACTAAGCGCGCCCTCTTAAACTCCTGATATTAAGTCCTTTTGGGCCAATAAACGATTATAATGATTAATAATGACAAAAAACCCGTCTTAATTGTTTATAAGTACGAAAAAGCTATTATAATGATTTATAATGACAAAAGCGTATGCATAACGATTAATAATGATATAAAGAGCAATTTTAAATTTTTTATGGCCAAGGGAAAACATTGATGATTTTAAATGACAAAAGCGATATGGAGATGATTTATCATGATACAGACCTCCGGTCAAAGTCGTGAACAATATTATGGTCTGAAAAGCGGAGTCAAAAGAAAGAAACTCATAATAGAATCAAAAATTGCCGGATATTCTCATCCACGTCGTTTCAGAGTCTCGAATAAAAATAAGTTTTGCAGAAATATAGTATTAAAATAAAAATAGATAATAACATGATCTCTGGCGGGTCGGCGCGGTGAAATTCGTGAGAATGAATCTTCGGGAGGATAAATTTGGGTCCTTAGAAATGCAGCGCCCGAAAGCTGTAGATCCCGGATCTGGCACCTTCTTACGGTGGAGAGAGAGCATCTGGTGTCGAAAATCAAATATACTCCGCGTCCAGGATGAGGGCATCCTCTCTTATCGCCTTCGCGGCCGCCTCGTCGCTCCCGCCCCGGTTGCGGGGCCCTGGCCGCGCCGTTCCACGGCTGAATCAAGAGAGTTAATACGGTATACTGGGCGCCATCCCTGTCATGATGGTGGAGGCTCTAGGAAGCTTTGCTTGCCCTCAATACCAGGACGGGCTTTGTGCCGTTCTTGGATACCTCGTAGACGACGCTTCCGACTATGTGCTGTTTCATCCACCCCTTGCCGTGGGAACTCATGGCTACCAAAGAGACATTTTCATCTTCGGCGACTGCGATGATCTCTTCGGCAGGGTCCCCCATGCTGATCAGGACGGAGGCCTTGATGCCGTCTCTCTCGAACCCCTCCTTAATGGCATTGAGCTTCTCTCTCGCCTCCTTCATCTTGGCATCGACGTGCGCTTGGCTCTCGCCGCTGAAGACGACGTTTAAGAGTACGACCTCGCGGACCCCAATCATCCCCTTGACGAAGCGGATCGCCTCCTCTGAAGGTTCAGAGAAGTCCGTGGGACAGAGGACCTTGGTGGTTATCATGGCGCAGTACTCTTCCAGATCGATGCCGCCCTCCAGCATCTTATAGCGCATGAGAAGGAGGTGCCTGTCGCCGTACCTCAATACGTTCTTGGCGACGTTCCCGAGAAATATGTTTTGGAGGAAGCCCTTTCCCCGGGCTCCCATCACCACCAGATTGACCCCCTCCTCTTCGGATACCTCCTGGATGTTCCTGAATATTTCTCCCTCGAGCATCGGCTCTGCCCTCTGCTCTACCTCGAGCCCCTGGGCCTCCAGAAGCTTCGCTTGATCTAACAGCTTCTTCTTGGCCACCTTCAGCCTGGCTCCAGGGTTCCAGATCGTGGCCAAAGGGTCCACTGGACCGATGACGTTCAGGAGGACGACCTTCTTCACCCCGGGCAATCCGCCGACGCACTCGAGGACCTTATCTGAATACTTGGAGAAGTCCGTGGGGACCAAAACCGTTTCGAACATCCTAACCGTACCTCCCTCCAATTTTCTGGTGTTGCTCGGCCCATATGCCGAGAACTCTGCATAGCAACCTTCTATAATTGATATCCCATCCGTCGTATTTCAATCTTACGACCATAAAAAGATATTTTTCCGAGATATATCATCGAATATACCCGCGGATAGCTGCACGAGAACCGGCTCGGGAATGCGAACGCCGGTTCTCGGATCCTGAACTCATGATGGACTTTCATTGCTCATCTATTAAGGCTATTTCGATAGGTTTCGATGTAAAGGGTTATTCTTTTCATTATAGAAATATATTTCAAATATTTTATGCTGTGAAAAACGATGTGATAAATGCACTTTGTGTGGTATCCAAACGTTAAGTAGAGTAAATTCGTCATATAAATTTTGACTGTTTGTCTCAAAGAACCTCTAACGTCGGGCAATTCATTACGATTTTTGAGTTACCCGATGACGAATGGAAGGCCTTTACAGCCTCCTCGAATCCGAACCCAGAGGCGAGCCGAAGGCGAGGTCCTCCAGCGCCAACACCTCCTCCCAGGCGGTTCTGCACCGGCAGTCGAGATCCTCGAAGACGCCTGCGTCCTGGGTGAGGGCGTGCTCCCTTATCGCCTTCGCGACGGCCTCGTCGCAAAGGCCGCAGTTGTGGGGACCCCGCCTCGTCCCCGCTGCTACGGGATCGCAGAGGATGGGCACCCCCTTGACCCCCTTCAGCACCGTTACGGCGCTCCAGAGCCAGGGGGGCCTGTACTCACCCAGCATCCAGATCCTCTCCAGGGGGGTCCCCTTCTGGATGTTGCAGAGGTTCAGGGAGATGACGTCGGAGGAGGGGAGGGCGTCCCGGGCGGACCGGAGGGCGTCGGATATCGCCACCCCCTCGGAGAGGAAGGGGGGCTTGAGGAGGAGGTAGGTCTTCACCGACCCGCCGGCGGCGTGGACGACCTTCGCCGCCGCCGCGAACTCCTCGAAGGAGAAGCCCTTGGAGATGGATCGATCCCTCACCAGGTCGTTGGAGGTCTCAAGCCCCACGGCCACCTCCGTCCTGATCCTCGCCACCGACTCCTCCACCGCCTCCCCGGTGACGTACTCGGGCCGAGACTCGATTATCAGCTTCTCCACCCCGGCGGCGGCGAGGCCGTCGAGGATCCTGACCCTCGCCGGAGGGGGGACCTCCAGGGGGTCGAAGAAGCTCCCGCTGGTGTAGATCTTGACGACCCGATCCTCGGGGGAGAGGTCCTTTGTGGCGGCCCGAAACTGGACCAGCAGGTCGTCCCCGGTGGCGGGAGCGCCCTCGGAGGCGTAGCCGCAGACGGTGCATCGGCGCCATCGGCACCCCCGGGTCCTGAGGATGATCGTAAGAGACCCCGCCGCCTCCCCGTCCAGGAGATCCTTCGACCGCCAGACCGCCACCGGCCTTCCAAGGTCGGGCTCCTTTCGTCTCTCTCTTTTGATGGTAACACCACCCGGATTACTGGATGTGCCTCATGGCGCTGATGGCGGCGGAGGTCCCCGCTCCGACGGCCGTCGTCACCTGCATCCTCCCACCGGTGACGTCCCCCGCCGCGAAGACCCCGGGGATGTTCGTCTCCTGGGTCAGCCGGTTGACCTTTACAAACCCGCCCTTTGTCAGCTCTACCCCGAGGTCGGCGGCCAGCTCGACGTTGGGAGAGACCCCCATCTCGACGAAGACCCCGTCCACCTTCAAGGTCCTGACTTTGCCCCTTGCCCTGAACTCGACGCCGGTGACGAAGCCGTCTCCGAGGATGCTGATCGGCTCGACCCCGGGGGTGGCGACGAAGTTGGTGAGGCTCTTGATCCTATCGAGATAGATCGCCTCCGCCACCAGATCCTCCCGGACGTTGAGGAGGTGAACCCTGGCGCAGAGCCCCGCGAGATATAGAACCGCGCGGGCCGCCCCATTCCCGTAGCCGATCACCGCCACCGTCTTGTTTCTAAATAGGGCGCCGTCGCAGTAGGCGCAGTAGGAGACGCCCCGCGTCGCGTACTCCACCTCCCCGGGGATGGATAGGGTCCGGTGTCTCGCCCCCATGGCCAGGATCAGGGCCCTCGCCTGGTACTCCCAGCTCTCGGTCTTAACCCTGAAGACGCCGTTGAGGGAGACGACCTTGGCCACCACCTCCTCGTGGAGCTCCGCGCCGTACTTCTTGGCCTGGGCCACCATCCGCTCCGAGAGCTCGATCCCCTGGATCCCCTCTGGGAACCCCGGATAGTTCTCGTAGAGCCCGCCCATAGACTGCTGAGAGCCGTAGACGTTTCCCAGGATGAGGATCTTCTTCCCGCCCCGAGCACAGTACATCCCGGCGGTGAGCCCGGCCGGTCCCGCCCCGATGATTATGACGTCGTACAAGAGAGGACACCACCAACTCCATATCGGTTCGAGTTGATGATAGATAAAAGATGTGCAGATAAAGGGGAGGATAGCCGATGGCTAAAGGAGGGAGATAGCTGATATATCAAGGGAAGGGGGCCGGTCTGCCCGCAATGTTTTTACGCTGGAACGTTATGGGGTGTGTGGCGGCTAAGACCAGAGCGCCGATAGTGTAGTGGTCATCACTAGGCGTTGCCAACGCCTAAACCCGGGTTCGAATCCCGGTCGGCGCACTCTTCGCATCTATTTCTCAGATCTTCGAGGCCAGAAAGGAGGGCCGAAGCCCTACCTCCGTTCGCTTACTTCAGAGCCATCGGCTAGAACCATCTGCTCTGGAGGGAGGCCGCCCCCCCGATGAGGTCCTTGAGCCGGTAGTCGTCGAGGATCATCGCCTTCAGCTTTGCCAGGGGTATGGAGAGGGAGATCTCCTTGGTCCTGCCGTAGCGCCCCTTGCTCACCACCACGGTGTGGATGATCCCCAGCATGTCGAGCTCCGCGATCAGATCTGCGATCCTCCGATGGGTGAGAAAATCGAGGTCCACCAGGGGGCAGAGCTGCTTGTACATCCCGTATACCGCTCCAGTGGTGACGTTCTTTATCCCCTGCTCCTCCAGGAGGAGGACGCTGTAGAGGACGAGCTTCGACTGGGTCGGAAGGGTCATCACCACCTCCCTAACCCGATCCCTCTCGATCTTGGCCCGGGCGGCCCTCACCTGATCCTCCGTCACCCTGTTCGACCCCGTCCTCTCCGCCAGCTCCCCCGAGACCCTCAGCAGGTCGAGGGCCCGCCGGGCGTCGCCGTGCTCCTGAGCCGCCAGGGCCGAGCAGAGGGGGATGACGTCCTCGGCAAGAACTCCCGGCTTGAAGGCCATCGTAGCCCTCTGTTCGAGGATGTCCTTGATCTGCTCCGCGTTGTAGGGGGGGAAGATGATCTCGTCCTCCCCCAGGGAGCTCTTCACCCTCGGGTCGAGGAAGTCGGTGAACTTCAGGTCGTTGGAGATGCCGATGAGGCTGACGCCGGCCTGGTCCAGGTCCGAGTTGATCCGGGTCAGGTTGTAGAGGATATCGTCCCCCTTCCTCGTCAGCTTGTCGACCTCGTCCAGGACCATCACCACCATCCGCCGGTCCTCGTCGAGGGATTTTCTCACCTCCTCGTAGACCTGATCTGTGGGCCATCCGGTCATGGGAACCTCCCTACCAAAGCAGCGGGCCAGGTGGGCCAAGACCCGGTACTGGGTATCGATCACCTCGCAGTTGATGTATATGAAAGAGCAGTTTGAGGCGCTCTTGGCCCCGGCGGCTTCCAGCTCCGAGCCGACGTACTTGGCGACGGCGGTCTTCCCCGTCCCCGTCTTGCCATAAATCAGGACGTTAGAGGCGGTCTCGCCCCGAAGGGCTGGGACCAGAATCGAGGCCATGCCGTTGATCTGATCCTCGCGATGGGGGAGGGCTGAGGGCGTATAGCTGGAACGCAGTACTTCTCTGGACTCGAATATCTCCCCCTTCTTCAATAGGTCCGCAAATAATCCGCCTGACATGAAAGAGCAATCCCCCCGAACAAAAAAGCAAATACATTCTATCTGTTATTAAGAGTTGCGGTGCGAAACCCCCGTTTCGACTCCAACCCCCTCACCCCATTGTTTCCACTGGAATGGGGAATATATCCAGGAAGAGAAGAGAGAAAAGCCGTCAATATATCCTGCTGTAACTAGCTTTCTTATCCTACTTAAAGATGCTGATCCTTCCCTCTAGAGATGATCCGGGATAAAAGATGAGAAGAGGGATTCGGGTTCGGCTGCGCCTTTCGATCTGGATAGGCCCCGGCGATTTCTCTCTGGAGGGTTTCGCCCTCTGGGGCGCTGCCGATCCGATCGATTTTTTAAACCAGATCTTCACGATTTTGCATCACCATTTATGGCGAATTATCCGGAGCCGAGATGATAGGATCATGGCCGTTGATCTCCAGTCGAAATAAAGGGGGCCGGGGGTTCCAGTAGAAATATCAGGGTCGGAGCTGGAGGGTATAAATCTCTAATAGAGAAAAAATATTAATATTTTTTTTCCAGGCTTTCGATTCACCTCTCGATATCACCTCCCCTCGGTTCCAGCGGAAACCAAGGGGTCGGGGGGCTCCAGTGGAAGCCAGGGGGTCATCGGGATCGATGGGGCGAGGAGGGCTGATTGGTCGGATCTCCCTTATCCTGCCACCTTTGAGCCTTCTTCTTCGGCGCCAGCCTTCGGCCGGGGTTGATTGTGGGGCTATATGGGCTTAATGAGCTTAATAGGCTCAAAGGAGATCAAAATGCATAGCATTCATAAATTCACATAAGCCCCGGAGAGGCCTGAGCTGTTCGATCTCTGGATGCCCGGATCCTCCTCTTCGAGGTGGATGAGAAGAATGCAAGGCTGATGGTGGGACTTACCTCGGAGGCGGCCTATTTGTCACCACCGTTCCCCTCATCCCCGCCCATCGCGTCGGTTGATACGGGAGCTATCTGGCCTCATCCGACGGGGACCGTCTCGAGCTGGCTCGCGACGTTCCAGATCAGGGTTCTGGTGTGGAGGGGTATATTTGGATCGTTGCTGATCTCGTCCAGAATAGATATGGCAGATGCTGCCCTTATGGCTTCTGATTCCTGGACGTTGAGAAGGGTCGCCTTGACGCTATCCGCAGAACGCCTTATATTTCTGGGAACGGTATCGTCGCTCATGATGCGCTCTAAAACTTCGACGCATTGCTTAATCACGTTTTCAGCTGTCATGGAATCACCACACTTTCAAGACGGCAAAAAGGTTATAGGATAAATCCGTCCCATGAAGCTATGACATGGTAGTCATATTTAAACGTATGGTGGTCACGACCTGGTTTATCGGCGATAGGAAGGCGATTCTTCCGTGGATGGGGTTTTTGAACCGCCCCAAAGCCCCAGGCGATCCGGGGGAGTCGGTGGCGGCATGCCGGAGGGAACCCGAGTTCCGGGAGGGTTTCAGAGGGCTTAGATGGGGCTCGGCGGGCTGGAAAGACCTGGCGCCGCTGGAGGGCAGCCGTCTTTGAGGGGCGGCGCATCTCCCCCCTGGCCTGGGGCGCGGGAGGTCGACATTCGAGGCGAAAGCTCTAGATCGGGATGATCTGGAGGGTCAGCTGGAGAGGCGGGCGATGAAGAGGGCCGGAGAAGAGAGGGATCGAGGTGGTTCTGTATGGATGAAGAAGAGGCGATCAAGAGGATGACGCGGCTTTTGGAGATGGGAGGGACGATGCTGGCCACCCATCACGAATGCGGGGCGCCGCTCTTCCGTTATAAGGGGGAGGTGGTATGCCCCGTCTGCTCGTTTGAAGAGGAGGGGGCGGCGGAGATCCCCCATCAGGGAGAGGGATCTCCGGCCGGATCCCCCCCGAAGGGCGCAGCAGGGCCGGCCGGGAGGCGGCGTGGAGATACGGAGGGGATCTTTGGGGGAGATTCTGAGGAAGGGGGGCGGATCCGGGAGGAGAGGCCTCGTAAAGCCGAAGATGAAGGGGAGTCTGGCCGTCGCGAGGGGTTATCCCGAGGTATGAGGGCAGAATCCCCGATGGATCCGGCCCTTGGAGGGTTAGAGGCGGCGATCCTCGATAAGATCCGGGAGATCTCCGATAAGATCGGGGAAGAGCAGGATATGAGCAGGCTGAAGGGTCAGCTGGAATGCCTGAAGGAGGCGCTGGAGGTACTGGAGCGGCTGAGGGGTCTCGGCTCGGCCTTCGGGTCCGACCGGCTCGGATAGGACTGGTTGACCTGGGTTTCTCCCTGCCGCTCTCCTGCAGGCGTTCATCCCTTCGATCTCCAGTGGAAATAAGGGGGTATGCAACTGACAAAAAGGCTTTCATCCCGGAAAAGGGCTGTTATCTTAACCCTCCTCCTGGGCGCCGTCCTCGCCTCCGGGGCGTACCTTCACTTCGGAGGTGGGTTCGTTGTCCCCTCTCCGGTGGCGGGGGCCCTATCATCGGTGCAGGAGGACTGGGGGGGTTGGATCAAGGAGCTTCGATCTTCCCCCCATGGGAGGAGCGAGGCGTATCGCGGGCCCCCCCTGAGGGCCGCAGAAGATCCAGGGCTGGAGGAGGGTGATCCGGGTTCAGGAAGTCTCGCCACTGGGGCGGCCGCCTCTTCCTCGACGGAGGCCCTGGAGGTCCTGGACTTCGACTCCTCCGTCAGCAGCACCCTCTTCCGGGCCTGGGGCTCGGTGGCCGTCCGGACCGGATCGACGATCCCGTACCTTATCCTGAACGCCACCCTCTGGGACGGGGATCAGCTCGTCGAGGGGTCCAGGTATATGATGATGGATCTGGAGCCGGGAACGGGGCGGGATTTCGACATCAGAAAGATCTGCCGTCTCCGTCCCGAGGTGGGTTATTCTTGTCTTCTGGAGGTGGAGGAGCCGGAGGGCCTCCTATCGATGGAGGGGGTGGCAATAGCGGAGCGTCGGGATTGCCTGGTGGCGGAGGAGGATCCCCAGAGGGTGATCTGGGGCGGGTCCGAGGAACCCATCCGGGAGGCGCCCTCCGAGAGGCCCTCAGTCGAGCCCCTTTCAAGATACGGATCAGCAACGGGGATCCAGTCCTTCTCGTCTAGATCCACTGAAGGATCTCGGGGCTTCGCAGCCTCCTCCGAGGAGCTCAAAGGGGACGAAAGATCTCAGGATTCGGTTACTGCCATCGACGAGGAGGAGGAGACCGTGACAGGTCCGGCAGATGATCTCGGATACGAGTACGTCGGGAGCAAGACCTCCGACAAGTATCATCGGCCGGACTGCAAGTCGGCGAAGAAGATAAAGCCAGAGAACAGGATAACCTTCTCCGATGTCTGGGAGGCCCGGGAGGCCGGCTATTCCCCCTGCAAGGTCTGCAATCCAGGTTAGGAACTTTTTTTATATTTCCAACCTTTATCAGACCTGATCTCGGCATCTCCAGTGGAAATGATGGGGTCGTCCTGAACCTGATAATCCTGGCCCCTCCCGACCCACATCCAGCCCTCCAACCCCTGATCCACCCCTCGATATCGGAGGAGGCCCTTAACCCTCAGGCCGGTCGGAGCCTCCACCTCCTCCGCGGCGGAAGGCCGCCATCCGTCCCCATGGCCCGAGCAGCGGATTGCGGACCTCACCGGGAAAAGCCGAGATCTCCTATCATCACCGAGGCGAGCCCCCTCGAGGGGGGCGGCCTTCTGGTGCTTCCCCGCCGGATCTCCTCCTTCGGGTAGCCGAGGTCGGTGAGGACGGCGACATCCCTCGATAGCCCCCTCTCCTCCAGGAGGCGGCATAGCCCCGGAAGGTCGGTGGCTTCGTCGACGAGGAGGAAGACGGCCCTCCCCCGGGCCACCTCCTCGACGATCGGCTCGGGGTCCATCCTCCTCCCGTGGACGGTGATGGGGACGACCTTGAGGAGGCTGACCTTCAGCCTGGAGCAGGCGACTTGCATGCTGGATATCCCGGGGATCACCTCCCCCTCGAGGTAGCCGAGGCCGCTGAGCATGGGGTCACCGGTGGAGAGGACGACCGCCTCCGGGGGGAGCTCCCGGAGGGCCCTGTAGTCCTCGATCTCCGCGACGTCGCAGCCGGGGTCGATCACCTCCCGGACCAGCTCGATCGCCCTCCTCGAACCCCGGATCAGCCGGGCCTCTTTAACCGCTTCTGCCGCCTCGAAGGTCAGCATCCCCGGGCCTGCTCCTACGCCGACGATCTTCATCTCAGAGACCTCCTCATCTGAACTCACCTCAGTTTATCCTCTCTTCCCCCGACTTCTTGACCGGCGGAGCATGCCCTCAGGAGCCCGGCGGGACTGATGGGGGATGAGGGGGTGGGAGCTCCCGGAGTATCGAGCCGTCCCTGTTGATGAGGACGATCCTCGTCCCGGGGAGCCTCTCCCCGACCATCTGGAGCGCCTCGTCGATCCGGGGGTGGCCCGGCTCTTCCTCGACCATCTCCGCGACGGTCCGATACCCCGTCCCCTCCAGGAGCTCGGGCATCCCCCACTTCAGGATCAGGGCTGGAAGGCCGCAGAGGACGGAGTCCTGCCCCTCCCTGAACCGGAGCCGATCGAGCTGGTTTCCCAGGAGGACGACCCTGAATTTCGGGAAGAGGAACCGGCTGTACCTGAGGCCGACCCTCCCGGTGGTGACGACCACCCGATCCGCCTCCAGGACCTCCGCCTCGCGGCTCTCGGCGAGGTGCTCGTTCCAGGGCTCGACGAACCCCGTCGAGCCGAGGATCGAGATCCCGCCCAGGACCCCGACCTTGGGGTTCAGGGTCTCTCTTGCGATCGCCTCGCCGTTTATGACCTCAAGCTCCACCCGGACCGCCTCCAGGCCGGCCTCTTCCATCCCCTCCTCGATGGCCGTTTCTATCTCTCCCCTCGCCGAGGGGCTGATGGCTGGCTTTCCCAGGGGGACGGTGAGCCCCGCAGCCCCGATCCGCCCGATCCCCGCCCCCGCGACGAGCTCGATCCTCTTTCCCGGCCCCTCCCCTCCGGGCCCGGTCCCCTCGGCGTGCCTGGTATCGTCGGATCCCAAAGGCCCGGGATCCTCTCCGGCGGCCGCCTCATATCCCGCCTCGGCCCCGATCGCCTCCGCCCTCGCCATCAACGCCGCCCCGGCGGTGACGTCGGAGGCGTGGTCGCCTCCGATCTTGACGGCGGTGCAGGTTCCTCTGCGCCCCTCCACGGGGACGGAGACCCTGATCCCCGCCGGGGTGAGGATCGAGACTGTGAAGACCGGCCCTCCGAGGGAGATGACCGCCCCTTTGGCGGCGGCGGCGGCCGTCGTCCCCGTGGTGAGCCCCCGGCGGAGGAGGGTCCCGTCGGAGAGGAGGGCCCAGAGGCCGCTTCTGACCTTCTCCAGGACCCGGGGGTCGGTGGCCCTCTCGATCCAGTCCCGGGGGATGGATAGGCCGGCGACGGGATCTCTCACCCCTCCCTCTCTCCCCCTCTCCTCCGGCATCTTCTCCTTCTGCCCCGCCTCTTTCGGCCCTTCCTCTTCCCGCTCCTCCTCACCCATCCCTGAAACCCTTCCTCTGCCGTCTTTGGTGGCCCTCTTTGGGGCCCCGCCCCCCCCTCTCCGGAGGGCTCAGGTCCCCCTCTTCTCCTGCCGCATGTTTATGATCTCGTTTATCGCGGCGACGGCGATGGGGGTTCCGCCCCGGGTGCCTACCGTCGATATCGAGGGGACGGCGATCTTGCGGAGCCTCTCCTTGCTCTCGGCGGCGTTGACGAAGCCCACGGGGACGCCGATGACGAGGGCGGGCTCTGCCTCCCCCCTCTCCATAAGGTCGCAGACCGTCAGGAGGGCGGAGGGGGCGTTTCCTATGACGACGATGCTCCCGGATAGCTCCCCCGCCAGCTCGACAAACCCCGCCGAGGTCCTGGTGATCCCCTCCTTCTCAGCCAACCGATCGCCCCTGCCGATGGCGGTGATGATGGGGCTATTGTGCCCCCGCTTCAGCACCCCCGCCTCCACCATCCTGATGTCGACGAATATCGCGGCGGCCGCCTCCAGGGCGGCGAGGCCGGCGGCGGCGGGGTCGCCCTGGAACCTGAGGATCTCCGCGACGGAGAGGTCTCCGGTGGCGATGACGCACCGCTGCTTAATCCTGTCCTCGGGGGTCCTATCCCCCACGATCCCGGCGATGAGGCTCCTGCTCCTGTTGTAGATCTCCATCGCCTCGGGGGTCACCGCCCCCAGGTCCTCGTACTTCTTATCTGCCATCTTGAACGCCCCCGGCTCTGATCCATCAGTAATCGTACTTCCTCTCGTACCCTCTCCGGGCTATGATCCTCCCCTCTCGCAGATGGGCCTCCGGCCCCGGAAGGATGAGGGTGCACCTTCTGCCATCGAACTTCGGCCTTGCCAGATCCGAGGCCCTGCCGATGGCGATCCTCTCGTCGGGGCGGGTGGCGTCCTGGACGAGGGCGAAGGGCCTCTCCGGGTCGAGGGAGGAGGCGGCGTCGGCGATGGCCTCCAGCCCTCCGGAGCTCTGGTTGTAGAAGACGACGGCGAAGCCGGCCTCCAGAAGCCGCCGGGCCTTCTCTGGAGCCTCTCCGTCCAGCCCCGAGAGGAGGGCGAAGTCGTTCACCAGGGGGGCTCCGACCCTCGCCGCCGCCGCCGCGAAGGCCCCGACCCCCGGAGATACCCGGATCCCCGGGCGGGAGAGGCCCCTCCAGGCGGAGCTGAAGGTGCCGGGGTCCCCCCCGAAGAGGATCGATGCGGTCTCCCCACGGCCGGCCGCCTCCTCCGCCGCCGCTAGCCTCGCCCCGACCCTCTCCTCGAACCTCCCCGTGGGGGAGATCGAAAGGGATCTGGCCCCCAGGCCCCCGGGGAGGGCTCCGACGGAGGCGAGGTGCCTTTCGGCCCCCAGGAGGAGGTCAGACCCCCGGATCAGCCCCTCCGCCTCCAGGGTTAGGTGGCGGGGGTCTCCGGGGCCGACCCCCACCAGGCGGATCTTCGCCTCGGCGATGGGCCCTCCCGCGGCGATCCCCTCAACCCCTCTCCCTCCTTCCGCCTTTCCCATCCCCTCACCACCCCTTCCGTCTCCCTTTTCATTCCTCCCATCCCACCGCCATCCTTCCGCCATCCCCTCCCCTCCGATGATGAGGAGGGTGAACATGTCGATCTCTTCCCGGAGATCCTCCCTCTCCAGAACCTCTCCCGCCGTCGTCCACCAGAGGGCCTCCCCGGGGCGGGAGACGTTCTTTGCCACCAGAAGGTGCCGCTCCCCCTCGCCGCCACCGGTGACGATATCCAGGAGCCGCTCCAGCTGCCAGGTCCTCCTCCTGGACCGGGGGTTATAGATCGCCATCGGCATCCCCAGCTCCGATGCCGCCCGCGCTCTATCCTCGATCCTCTCCCAGGGGGTGAGAAGGTCGCTGAGGCTGATGACGGCCACCGCCTCCCGGAAGGTGATCCCAGCCCTGGAGGCCGCCGCCGAGAAGGAGGTGATCCCGGGGACGACCTCCACCCGTTCGAGCTCCACCCTCCCGGAGGCGACCTCCAGGCCGAGCCCGGCCATCCCGTAGACGTTAGGGTCACCGCTGCTGATGAGGGCCACATCCCCCTCGGCGAGGAGGTCGACCGCTTCCCTCGCCCTCTCCACCTCCCGCCCCATCCCGGTGGAGCGGACGACCTTTCCCGGAAGGAGGTCTTTTACAAGGTTGAGGTAGGGGCCGTAGCCGACGACGCTTCTCGCCTCCAAGAGCGCCTCCTCCGCCCTCCTGGTGAGAAGGCCGCGGCCGCCGGGGCCGATCCCGACGATGTAAAGCCTACTCTCCGAGGGCAACGGTCACCCTCCCGTAGGCCTTCTTCGGCATGATCAGCCTCTCGGAGAGGGCGAGGGCCGCCGGCTCCGCCACCCCGACGAGGCCGAGGTCTCTCGCCCGGGACTCCGTCGTCGGGGATTGGGCGTTGAGGACCTCCTCGTCGAGGTAGACGACCGGCCGCCCCAGCCTCTCTGCCGCCTCGGAGATGCCGGGCTCGTCCCTCTTAATCTCGGCGGTGGCGATCGCCCGGATCTCCTCGAAGGACCTCCCCACCGATACCAGGGCGGACCCGACCGCCTCCAGCACCTCCGAGGCGTCGACCCCCCGCCTTGCGCCGAGGCCGACGACGATCCCGCCCCTCCTCCTCAGGACCGCCACCCCCTCGTCGACCAGGACGACTTTGGGCCCCACGATCCGGAGGACGGGGACGTCCTCTCGCAGGAAGGCGAGGTTGACCTCCTTCGAGGAGGACCTGTTGACGACGGAAGCCCCCAGCCGATCCGCCGTCCCCTCCAGGGATGGCCGTCCGGCCGCGTCGGTGGCGGTGGTGACGGCGGGGTACGCCCCCAGCTTCTCGTATAGATGATATGCCAGGTCGTTTCCTCCGTGGTGGCCCCCCACCACCGGGACGGCGGAGCGGAGGGAGGAGTCGACGGCGACGACGGGGGCGTCGGTCCACTTCTCCCTGAGGGCCGGGCAGAGGATCCTCACCACGATCCCGACGGCCATCACCGCCACCACCAGGTCGAACCTTCCGACGGCCTCCAAGGTCGCCTCGGGTCCCTCCCGGCGGTAGACGACGACCTCTGGGTCGTACCGGTCTCCGATGGCGCGAGCGATCCTCTCCCCCTCGGCGAGGTTCCGAGGGAAGACGAGGACGGCTACCGACTTCGGTATAGGTGAGACCTCCCAAACCCGCTCCTCGATATGACGTCCCCGACGAGGATGAGGGCGCTTTTGGTGATCCCCGCCTCTTCAGCCCGGTCGGCGATATCCTCGACGGTCCCGACGATGACCTGCTCATCGGGCCAGGAGGCGTGGTAGACGACGGCCGCCGGCGTCTGTTTCGGGACTTCTAGCCGCTCGGTCGTCTCCCTGATCTTGTCCGCCCCGAGGAATATCGCCATCGTCGTCCCGAACCTGGAGAGCTCCCGGATCGAGTCCCTCGCGAGGGTCGTCCCCGCCGGCCTCGTCACGATCAGCGACTCGGAGACCCCCTTCAGGGTCAGCTGGGTCTTGAGGGCGGCGGCGACGGCGAACAATGACGAGACTCCGGGGACGACCTCCACCTCCACCCCCGCCTCCTCCAGGGGCCTCATCTGCTCGAGGATGGCGCCGTAGAGGGAGGGGTCGCCGCTGTGGAGCCTCACCACCCTCTCGCCCCTCCGGAGGGCGGAGAGCATGAGGCCGTTGATCTCCTCGAGGTTGATCTTGTTGCTGTCGACGAGCTCGGCCGAGAGCCCCTCCAGCAGCGCGGGGTTCACCAGGGATCCGGCGTAGACGACCAGGTCCGCCTCTGCCAGGAGCCGGGCGCCCCTGACGGTTATCAGGTCGGGGTCCCCCGGCCCCGCGCCGACGAAGTGGACCTTCATCTCCTCCTCCTGGCGCAGAGGACGCTGAAGTAGTCGCTTTTCTCCGGCATCTCGCCTCTGACGACCACCTCATCGGGGGCGTAGAGCCGGACCCCCAGGAGGAACTCGTCGAAACCCTCGGCTGCGAGCTCTTTAGCCATCTCGGCGGGGCGGACCGCCTTCATCCTGATCACCGTATTCACCGGGGAGCCGTCGGAGACCAGAAACGACTCCGAGAGGTCGACCCCGAGCCTCGCCGCCAGGGCGGGGACCGTCCCGACCCCGGGGATCGTCTCGATCTCCACCTCCGGGTGGCGCTCGATTACCAGCCTCTTGAGGTGGGAGAAGGTGGAGAAGGTGTTGACGTCCCCGATGCAGGCGAAGGCGGCAGCTCCGCCGGCGGCCCAGGAGGCGACCCGGTCCGCGTTCTCGGCCCAGATCTCAAGGAGCCTCCTTTTATCCGAGATCATGGGAAAGTCGAGGAGCTCCGGCTCGGCGTACCTCCGGACCAGGTCGGCGGCCATCTCCCCGGGGACGAAGACCTTATCCGCGGCCGCCAGGGCCCTCTCCGCCTTCCGGGTGATCAGCTCCGGGTCCCCGGGGCCGAGGCTCACCCCTATCAGCACGCCGCCACCTCCATCTCCTCTCCTGAGATCTGCCGTCCCCTCCCATGGCCCCTCATCCTCGATCCTCCTCCCCTCATCGGCTCCGACCTCCCGGAAGCCTCCCCACCACCATGAAGATGGGGTTCTCCGGCCGGAGGGCGATGTCCCCGGCGAGGTCGTAGCCCCGGGCTATCCCGATCTGGAGGAGCTCCTCGAAGATCCCCGCCCCCCTCATCAGCCCTGCGACCTTCGCGGCGACCCCGATCCTGGCGAGGTCGGCGACGACGGCGGCTCCCGGAGAGAGCCTCTCCATCAGCATCGGGAAGAAATCCTCGACCCCTGCCGTCCCGCCGATGAAACACCGGTCGATCTTGGGAAGGCCGGGGATGATCCCCGCCGCCTCGCCGCAGAGGAAGGTCCCCGCCGGGACCCTCGCCCTGGAGATCTCCACCGCCTCAGGCCTCCGGTCTATGCCGAATATCTGATCGGTGAACCTGCTGGCAGCGAGGGATACGGCCCCCGAGCCGCACCCCATGTCGAGGAAGGTCATGCCGGGCCTGATGTCGAGCTTTCCTATGGCGATCTGGACGTTCTCCGGCTGGGTCGCTGTACCGGGAAGCTTCATGGGGTTTTGGAGCGGCGGAAGGGGATATAAGCTTAATCCAAATTCTTTTGCGCGAAGTTAAATTGATTGGCCCTGAATTTCCTGATCAAGATCTCCTGCCTCGATGAGGTAGCCGCCGTCCCTCCTTCCGAGGGGGGCTATCGCCTCGATCCTCTCCACCGGGATTCCGGGGCTCTCGGACCTGAAGGCCTCCATCGCGGCATACCAGGGGAGGAGGTGGGCGGTCTTCGCCCTCCCGGCCCCGCGCCGGAGCTCCACCGCCAGAAAGCCCCGCCGGCCGGTCCTATCGATGAACTGGTCGATCCTCTCCATCTGGTGGACGCCCCCGGCGGCGGAGAAGTGCTGGGTGAAGTAGAGGGTCTTCGCCTTCCGGGCGTCGATGCTCTTGCACTCGATGGCCAGGTAGTAGGCGGGATCGGGGGAGTCGACGAGGAGGTCGACGACCTGGGGGGTGTACCTGCTCTGCTTCAGCCGGTAGGCCAATCCCCTCATCCCGGACGCCTCGAAGAAGCGGTTTATGGCCGCCACCAGCTCCCACTCGAAGTCGGGCATCTCTTGGATCTCCAGAGCTCTGCCGAGTTCAGCTCTCCCTTTCAACTTCAAGAGCCAACTATTTCAGCCCTTGGGCCAAAACGGCGGAGGGTGTTCTTGTGAGGGTCGGAAGGCTCATCAGGGCGGAGACGATCCCCGAGGCGTGGCGGCGGGGGCTGGGGCTGATATGGCGGGGGGGCGAGGAGATCACCGACGAGCGGGGCACCAGGACCCGGGAGATCCTGGCCCTGGAGGTGGTGGTGGAGGACCCGAGAAAGGAGATGATCCCCGAGGAGTACTCCTGGAACCAGCCCCGCCTGGAGGATTACGCAAGTCAGCTCATCAGCGGCAACAACCCCGGCTTTGAGTACACCTACGGCGAGCGGCTCCGTTCCTGGTCTCTCCCCTGCCCTGGGAAGGAGAGAGGGGTCCGCGACGATCGGGGCGGCGAGAAGGGTATCGATGGTGAAGGCGCGGGAGGGGCCGTCGACCAGATCGAGTACGTCGTCCGCCGCCTCCGGTCCAATCCGAACTCGCGGAGGGCCTCGGCGGTGACCTGGATCCCGCCCGTCGATACGGAGAAGGAGGAGGTCCCCTGCATGATGGTCGACGACTTCAAAATTAGGCAGGGGAGGCTCCACCTCACGGCCCTATTTCGGAGCCACGACTTCGCGGGCGCCTACCCGGCGAACTTATACGGCCTCACCAGGCTCCTCGAATACGTGGCGGAGAGGGCAGGGGCGGAGCCCGGCTCCATCGCGACGGTGAGCTGCTCGGCCCACATCTACGACCACGACTGGGACTGGGTGGCCGAGATGGTCACGGGCCGGTCGGAGGAGGAGATCTGATCCGAAGGAGGTGGTGGGCGCAAGGCCGGAACGTCTTCGAGAGGCCTGATCCTGCTCTCATCTCTCCATAATCCGCGTGCCTGACCAGCTTCCCCATTCTCCAGAGGAGCCATACCGCCATCTACCATCGAAGGAGCTACAATCATCCGAGATGGTGAACTCGACCTCTCCCGCGTTATAGGGCGGCATATAGGGATCTTCTTGGGCGTCCTCCGACCAGGTGCCGATGAGCACGTCTCCGAGTATCGTTCCGCTGATCCGTCCGTTGTCGTGAGTATAAGTTCCGGTCACCGTGTTGTTGCCATGCTGTTGCAGCTCCATCTCTCCCCAGTTCGTCTCCCACGTTCCCGTCCAGTCGCAGCTCTGGGCAAAGGCCGCGGGCAAAGACAACAGCATCAGAACCGCAGCCGCACCGATCCACAGATTTCGCCTCATATAATCACAATAAAATTTAAGCAGCAATAAACTTTTCTTTGCCCATCTCCGATTCAAAAAGAAGGGTGAGGGGGTAAGGCAGAGTCGCCCTCACTTCAAGGTCCTCTCGAAGAACCTCGCCATCTCTCCTTCGGCGTCTCGGGCGGCGAAGCTCACCTCTCTCTCGCCGCTGGCGATCATGAAGCCGTGGCCCTCCCCCTGGTAGACCTTCAGCTCGAAGTACTTGCCTGCGGCGTCGAGGGCGGCGGAGTAATCGTATATCCCCGAGATGGGGCTCGGGACGTCCCGGGTCCCGTGGATGATCAGGATCGGCGCGGCGAGGCCGTCGATCAGGTCGGCGGGGCGGGCCTCGTCGTTGAAGCCGCCGGAGTAGGGAAATCCGTACCAGGCTACGCCGGAGCGAAACTCCTCCATTCCGGGGAGAAATAGCATGGTGTACCTTCCCCCGGCGCAGAAGCCGGTGAGGCCGAGGCTGTCGCCGTCCACATCCTCCCTATCCACGAGGTAGGCGGCGGAGGTCCTGACGAGCTCCTCGACGACCTCGTCCCGGGGCGTCCTATTGAAGGTCTGCCATTCGGGCGCGATCACCACGTGCCCGGAGGCTGCTAGCCGATCTGCCAGATCCCGGTAGCCGGGCTCCAGGCCGTTGAAGGAGTGGATCATCACGATCCCGGGATAGGTCGGATCGTCGCCTCCGTCCTGCCTTGGAGCGGGGGAAGCTACGTAGGCGGGATAGGTGAGATCTCCGCTCTCGATCGTCGCGGTGGAGCTCTCCACCGGGAGTGGTGGGGCGGATCCGCCCCTCTCCTCGGCCCGATCGACGCAGCCGGCGGTGACGACGAAGGCCACCGTCGTCAGGATCAGAAAAAGGATCTTCACGCTTTCAAGTCCCCCCAAAAATAGTTTCGGCAGTCGACCGGCCTTATTTAATGGCCGCCTCTAGCCTCCGGCTCACCTCGTCCCAGTCGACGATCTTCCAGAATGCCTCGACGAACTTCGGCCGCTCGTTCTTGTAGTCGAGGTAGTAGGCGTGCTCCCAGACGTCCAGGACCATGAGGATCCTAAACATCGGGTAGACGTTGACGTTATGCTTCTCGATCTGCATGATGACGGGCCGGTTCGTCATGCCGCACCAGGCGAGGGCTGCCCAGCCGGAGCCTTCGGCGGTCGCGGCGGCGGCGGAGAACTCCTTCTTGAACCTGGCGAAGGAGCCGAACTCCTCCTTCAGGGCGTCGGCTAGGGCGCCTTTCGGCTCCTCGGCCGCCTTCGCCGCCGGGGCGAGGTTCCTCCAGAAGAGGCTGTGGAGGAGGTGGCCTCCCGCCTGGAAGGAGAGCTCCTTGAGGGTCGCCTTCATATCCAGGTCGGCTCCCGCCTCCCGGGCCTTGTCGAGCCTCTCCAGGATGGCGTTCGCGCCGTTGACGTAGGCGGCATGGTGCTTGTCGTGGTGGAGCCGGAGCTGGGCCTCGGAGATCTGAGGCTCCAGGGCATTGTAGGCGTAGGGCAGCTCGGGGAGGGAGTAGAATTTCTTTTGGACCATGCGAATATCTCCATAGTTTTTCTAAAACCTTCGTCGGATTTCCTTAAACTTCTTGCGGAGCGGAGGGACCCCGGAGGCCGGGGGGCTGCCGGCCGGACCTCCGACCCCGATCTGTGGGATCTGCCCGGGGCCGCAGGGCGGGGTGGTCGGACCCCGGAGGATGAGGAAGCTGCCCGGCCCCCCCCCAGAAGGCTCCTTCTGGGCGGCGAGGGCGACCCCAGGGCCCGGAGGAGGGCTCGTCCTGCCACCCCCGTCGCCGGATCAGTAATTTACTGCCTCGATCTTCTCGCCCCTCGGCACGATCGAATGGTCGGGGTTTCCGGAGGGCTTCATCTCCGTCCGCTTCCCCATGGCCTTGAACTTCTCCATATGCTCCTTCGCCATCGCCAGCTTATCGTCGTGGACGGTGTGGACGACGTAGGCCTCTTTCTTCCCTTCGTCATAATACAGCTCGTGGCCCGACCATCCGTTGCTCTTCCGGATCTCCATCCGATCGTCGAACTTCTTCCTCCAGGCGGGGAAGTCCTCCACCCGATGTCTCACAACACCGATCTTCGCCATACCATCACCTTTAACCGTTATAGATGGTTCTCCCTCTTAACTACTTTTCCCGCCATCTCAGATCTTCTTGTGGCAGAACCACCAGTCCTCGCAGACTATGCCGCCGCCGGTCTTTCGGGTGGCTGCCGTCTTCTCGTCCCCCGGCGGCGGGATGATGACGTGGTCTCCGATCAGCTCGTTGTTCGGCCAGTTGGCGGGAGCTGCCACCTTCTTCTCGTCGACGACCTGGAGGGCCTTCAGAACCCGGACGATCTCGTCCATGTTCCTCCCCACCTCCTGGGGGTAGAAGAGGATCAAGCGGATCGTCGCCTCGGGGTCGATGATGAAGACTGCCCGGACGGTGTTGGAGCCCTTGCCGGGATGGATCATCCCCAGCATCTCCGCTATCCTCCCCTGATCGTCGGCGATGATGGGGAACTTGATCTCCACCTTGATATTCTCCCGGATCCACTCGGTCCACTTCATGTGGGAGAAGACCTGGTCGATGGAGAGGCCGATCAGCTCACAGTTCAGCTTATCGAACTCCTCCCGCCTCTTCTCAAAGGCCACAAACTCGGTGGTGCAGACGGGGGTGAAGTCCGCAGGATGGCTGAAGAGGACGATCCACTTTCCCTTATAATCCCCCGGGAGGTTGATCATACCGTGGGTGGTCTTCACCTTCATCATGGGGAACTTGTCTCCGATCAACGGGAAACCGCTCCCTTCACAGCATCCGAAATGGTCTTCTGCATGGTGGGTCATTTTAGCATCTCCTCTCTTTATCTTCCATCAATCTCGAGGGCTCGATCAACGTGGACGCCCAAAATTTGAGTTGATTGCCCCCAAAATCTTTATTGAGCATAGGCTTATTTAAGATTGATTATTACGTAGTAATCACCATGATCAATTACGGCGATCCTGAGGCATCGATAATAAAGGCGTTCCGGAACAGGGGGTACAAGGCTACGCCCCAGAGGATCGCCATCAGCAGGTATATCCTGAGCAATCACGAACATCCAACGGCGCAGAAGGCTCATCTCGAGGTCAAGAAGACCCACCCAACGGTGAGCCTCGCTACGGTCTACAGCACAATCAGAATATTGAAGGATATGGGGCTGGTCATGGAGCTGAACCTCTCCCAGGGCGAGACGAGATACGATCCGAATACCGAGGCTCACGCTCACCTGCTGTGCATCCGGTGCGGATGCCTCATCGATTGGTCCGACCCCATCATGGGAGAGCTGATCTCCAAGGTATCTGCCGAGGCGAACTTCACCGTCATCGGATCCAGCCTGGACCTGAAGGGGATCTGCGACGGCTGCGGCCAAAAGGAGGGGAGCCCGCCCCCCCGGGCGGCAGCCAACGACTGATATACCGTCCAGAGGCGGGCTATGGAGGTCTGGGCCCTTCATGGGACTTCAGGAAACTATATGTATTCTCAGATATTCTTCCTCGCGGAAGGGCGATGGGCGGCCGACGGCGGCCGCCATGGTTACTACATTTAAAATAAAGGGGAAATATAATTGAAAATATCGGTATTCGTAGATGGGGCGAACGTCTTTTACATGCAGAAAGATGAGCTTAAGTGGTGGATCAACTTCGAGAAGCTCCTCCGGTGGATCGAGAACAGGACCGGCGGGGAGATCATCGACGCCTACTACTACGTGGGGGAGGAGAACCCGCCAGACACCAGGCAGCAGGGGTTTTTGACCGCCCTCGCGGACATCGGCTACTCCATCATCACCAAGGAGCTGAAGATCATAGTCCTCGACGACGGCCGGGAGATCAGGAAGGCGAACCTGGACATCGAGATCGTCCTGGACATGTTCAACACCATCGAGAACTACGACATGGCGATCCTGGTCAGCGGCGACGGCGACTTCGAGCGGCCCCTCCGGCTCCTGCGGGCCCGGGGGAAGAGGTTCATGGTCATGTCCACGAAGCGGTTCATCGCCCGGGAGCTCCGGGAGGTTTCGGGGATGCACTTCGTCGACTTCGAGGACATAAGGGGCGAGGTCCAGAAGGAGACCTGAGACCTCTTTTCTCTTTTTTGTCCTTTGTTTTTATCTTTCTACAAATCCACCTCTGACCGATGGGGGCTACAGGACCTCGTCCGGTGACCAGCTTCAGGCCTTCATGAAAACTCGGTTAACTCAACGCCTCTACGTCTCCTGCTTTAATTGCCCGTGATCCTATACGCATCCCAGGCTTCAAGCTCTCTAAAAATGTCCTGTATAAAATTGACCTAAGCCTACAGTGTGAAAAATAGAGAGATTGTGTAGCTTAACCTCCTTAACCGATTGATCCATGGATAATTTATTTAAGCTATTATGTAGCTAAACTCATGGAGATCAAAAAATGTACATCATAAAGAAGGGAATAGATGCGTTGGTCGTGTTTTGCCTTCTTGGCGCAATTGTAGTATCGGTTGCTGTTGGAATGGTATATAATACGTATGATTGTGAATATTTTAGTGTGGAATACCCATCCAACTGGGATGTTAAAAGGTCTTTGGCTGTTGAAGAAGAAGGATTGGAGTACACGTTTCGTGGTCTTGACCTTGGTGAAGTTAATCCAGTTGCTCCTTTCGAGAATGCATCAGCCCATGAGATCTGCCTTACGATCTCTGCAGATAGAATTGACTTATTTATGAAATTGACGCTCGATGCTATCGAGAACGGTTCTTTTGATGAGCCCACACAACATTTCTTAGACACGCTAGTTTTTAACAGTAGTAATGATAATACGTCACATGATGACCAAAATATAACCTATTTGTTGTATGATGGTATCTATTTAAGTGCAGAGTATCCGCAAGGCTGGATGACTGATAGGAAGCAAGATAAAACACTTGGTAATGTGTACTTATTTGGGGACAGCACAACGACACTGACCTTTGCTTTTGGAACAGCAGATAAACTAAATTTAGATACTGTATCGATGCTAATGCGAGTTTCAAGAAGCAGTGTGGTAAACGGTAAGTTTGATGAGCCAGTACAGCATTTCATGAGGACATTATGTTTTAAGGTGTGATAAATGAATGACGCAACTTAAATTAGCATTCAGTATATTGATGATATTCTGCCTTTGTGGTGTGAGTGCCGTTTCAGCAAATGATGCTGATACCACTGCCTATTCCGTATACGATACGGCATCTTTTAGTGTAGAATATCCGTCCAACTGGGATGCCGAAAGGTCGTTAGCGACCGAATTAGGTGGATGGGAGTACGAATTTATAAATGTTGATTTTGATAGTGTGGATCCTTCTGACCCAGATGTCAACGATGTAATATTGCATCAGATTAACCTCATTATAGGTGCAGATATTATCGTGTTGGCGATTGTATCAACATTGAATACCGTAGAAAGTGGATATCTCGATGAGCCCACGCAACATTTCTTAGATACTCTTACCTTTAAAAACAGCGGCACCGATGTGGCGAACGTTTCGGATAATATAACCTACGTGCCTTACGACAGTGTTTATTTTAGCGTTGAGCACCCACGTGGTTGGATAAATGATACAACTCCATATGGCGATGGCATAATGTACTTTTTCGCGGACCAAGATACCTCAAATATTACGATGCTGTCCGTTCGGTTTGGGACGCAAGAGATAATGGCCGGGCAAACACTAGAGATTTTAAGCTTGGGTGTACTTGCTCCAGGTGATAGTGTAAGTAGAGGGAAGTTTGAAGAGCCTGTGTTGCATTTCTTTGATACACTGATGTTCAAGATGTGAGCCTCTTCATACCTTTCTTTTTAGGCTTGTGAGCGCAGCTTTCTCTCGCTCTCGTCCTCTCCTCTTTCCTATGGCGGTTCCACTCGTATATCCGGGCCTCACGCTCCAGATACATCAGTCATGGCGGTTTGTTATGTGACTCGATAGATCATTTATTGACTGTGAGCCACATAACCAAAAAAAGGAATCTGAGCTCCAGAGTTTCGCCTTAAATTTCCGGGCCTTCGCCGTGACCGCTTCTCGGGTCATCTTCCGAGGAGATCCGATGTACTTGACGACCTTATCCCCCATTTTCCAGGATGCGAAATGGTAGCGAGAGCCGGTAAGCATATATCAATCATAAAAGGAGCCCTTGAGGGCTCCTTCCTGCTTGTTGTGTTTGATACTGTCACTCATCTGGAAGTGCGTCCGTAGCAGCGGTTAGGTGGTTGGAGCCGCGTGTCATATAGTCACTTGCTAGCTCTAAAGAATCTGCATCCATTTCTGTTGCACCAATGTACCCATATAACCCAGCATTCGCAAAATCGTCCAGCGCGAGTTCAAATTCGCGCTTAGAGGTACTATAGTCAGAGGATACTGTGCAGTTTACGCTCAGCTGCTTGGCTGCTATTGAGTGACCATATAATGAGGAACTCGCATCCGCAAGCGCATCGGTGTCCAATGCATCTGCTGCTACAGACATATCTTGCATGTCCTGCGACAAGAATGCTGCTGATACTATTACAATGTTTACCCACTCTTGATCACTGTCTGATGTACTTAGTGCCGCCTGCGTTATTACGCATAGCCCTAGCACTAATAGTATTGCCGAGATCGTCGGTAGTTTCGTTTTCATAGCCTTTACCCGCTATAAAATAACATTGACCAACTAAAAGTCTTTTGGTGAAGTTCTGGATAAAAGAACATAGATTGCGTCAGTCTCATGTCTTGATCTCACCTGGGGTGATTGGTAGGGTCACATAACTAAAAGGGGGATCAGAGCCCTAGAGCCTCCGCCTTCAGTTTCCGGGCCTTCGCGGGGCCGCTTCTCGGGTCATCTTTCGAGGAGAGCCGATGTACTTGTTGACGACCTTGACCCCCATCTTCCAGAATGTGAAATAGTACTCGTAGGTCTTCGGCCCCTTCGCGGTGATCTTCTCTACCGGGCCGAGGTAGACCGTCAACACCTCCACCCGCGCCGCGTTCTACAGATCCTCGGCCTCGCCCTCCAGCCTGGCTGCCCCCCTCTCCTTCGCCCGCCGTCTAGCCCAATAGCCCGATCCTCTCGGCCGCCCTCGCCACCGCCTCGTCCACCCTCGGCACCACCCGCCGGTCCAGGGGCGAGGGGATTATGCACTCCTCGGAGATCGGCTCTGCGAGTCTTGCGATCGCCCTGGCTGCCGCCATCTTCATATCCTCGTTGATCTCCCGCGCCCGGACGTCCAGGGCCCCCCGGAAGATCCCGGGGAAGCCGAGGACGTTGTTCACCTGGTTGAGGAAGTCGGACCTGCCTGTGGCGATGACCCTCGCCCCGGCCTTTTTGGCCAGGTCCGGCATGATCTCGGGTACGGGGTTGGCCATGGCGAAGAGGATGGAGTCTTTGGCCATGGACCTCACCATCTCCTCGGATACGATCCCCGGGGCCGAGACCCCGACGAAGACGTCCGCGCCATCCATGGCTTCGGCGATGGAGCCGGTCTTGTCTTTGCGGTTGGTGATCCTTGCCATCTCCATCTTGGAGGAGTTGAGGTCGGAGCGGCCGGGGTGAATGACGCCCAAGCTATCGCAGAGGACGATGTCGCGGACTCCGAAGCTCATCAGGAACCTGGAGACGGCGACTTCGAGCAGCCCCTCAAGCCCTTCCAGGCGAGGGTTAAGAGGTTCATGGTCATGTCCACGAAGCGGTTCATCGCCCGGGAGCTCCGGGAGGTTTCGGGGATGCACTTCGTCGACTTCGAGGACATCAGGAGCGAGGTCCAGAAGGACGTCCTCTGACCTCACCCTCTCTTTTTCGAGGCCTTCTTTATCATGGACTATTCGTTCGTTATCCAAGGATCCAATGATTCATCAGGTCTCAGTTCCCGCGCAACATCTCTAATATTCAAGTACATCCTTCGCTTGCTGCTGGTCCAGAAGTTAAACCCGAATTTTTTATAATATTCTAACGCGTCGGTTTTGGGATCAACTGATAGATATCGACATCCTAATGGTCCCTCAAGGGCAAAACCTATTATGAGCAACAGCAAAAATTTTCCGATACCCCGTTTATGTACTCTTTTGTCTATGGCCAATCGAGCAATTAGAATGCAGGGATAGGCGGGATATTCGGAGTCCTCGACAATCTGGCTTTCATCCAGTCTGTCCTTTTTTACTCGTATTGAGTCTGCCGTTATTGTGAAAAAACCCGCGACATGGTTTTTGTAGAAACATAGATGGGTCTTGCTCAGGAGTTCTTGTTGTTCTTTTAAGGCATCATTCTTAAGAAAATCATCCAATTCTGCGTCTCCTGAATTAAAAAGCGATAGATTGTACCTGGCATTCAAAAGCTCAATGCCGAGCTCATCTTCGCTGATCGGATCCATCAGAATTTAAATTGGGTGCGATGCGATCTATAAATCCGCTTCGCTTCCCGGAATAGATCGACCTGGCTAGACGTGAACTCGGCGTTGGACTCGTTCTTTAAGAACTCATCCGCTTCTTTGCCTTCTAGAGTTAATCCTAGCTCCACGGGCTTGGCCATTGACCTTCACCTCGCACACTTAGTTGTGTTACACTATCCCATATAAAGATAATGAAGAATCACAAAACGACGCAAATCCGGGAGGCCTCAGCGTTCCTACTTTCATTTTTTTTGCCTCCCCCTCCCTCGCCGCCGTCTACCCCGATAGCCCGATCCTCTCCGCCGCCCTCCGGCCCACCTCCGCAGGATCAACCTCTAGCCTCGCGACCCCCGACTCGATCGCCGCCCTCGCCACCGCCTCCGCCACCTTCGGAACCACCCGCCGGTCGAAGGGGGAGGGGATTATCCGGTCCTCGGAGATCGGCTCCGCGAGCGTTGCGATCGCCCTCGCCGCCGCCATCTTCATCTCCTCGTTTATGTCCCTCGCCCGGACGTCCAGAGCTCCCCGGAAGATCCCGGGAAAGCCCAGGACGTTGTTCACCTGGTTGGGGAAGTCGGACCTGCCGGTGGCGATGACCCTCGCCCCGGCCTTTTTGGCCAGGTCCGGCATGATCTCGGGGACGGGGTTGGCCATGGCGAAGACGATGGAGTCTTTGGCCATGGACCTCACCATCTCCTCGGATACGATCCCCGGGGCCGAGACCCCGACGAAGACGTCGGCCCCCTCCAGGGCGCAGGCTAAGGACCCGGTCACCCCAGTGGGGTTTGTGATCTTCGCCATCTCCATCTTGGAGGGGTTCAGGTCGCCGCGGCCCTCGTGGACGACCCCCTTTCTGTCGCAGAGGATGAGGTCTTCGACGCCGAAGCTCATGAGGAAGTTGGAGACGGCGACCCCGGCCGCCCCCGCCCCGCTGGTGACGACCCGGACCTCGTCGAACCCCTTTCCGACGATCGTGAGGGCGTTGATGAGGGCGGCGGCCGTCACCACCGCGGTTCCGTGCTGGTCGTCGTGGAATATGGGGATATCCAGTTCCCGCTTCAGCCGGTCCTCGATCTCGAAGCAGCGGGGGGCGCTTATATCCTCCAGGTTGATCCCGCCGAAGACGGTGGATATCCTCTTGGTCACCTCCACCACCACCGAGGGGTCCTTTGAGTCTATGCAGATGGGGAAGGCGTCGACGTCGGCGAACTCCTTGAAGAGGATCGCTTTGCCCTCCATCACCGGCATCGCCGCCGCAGGGCCGATGTCGCCGAGGCCTAAAACCGCGGTCCCGTCGGTGACGACGGCCACCAGGTTCCCCTTGGCGGTGTAGTCGTAGATCCTATCCGGATCGTTTTCGATCTCGCGGCAGGGCTCGGCGACGCCGGGGGTGTAGGCGAGGCTCAGGTCCTCGCGGGTGCTGCAGGGCACCTTGCTCTTTATGGCTATCTTACCCCTTGATTTCCGGTGGAACTCCAGCGCATCATCTCGAAGGGCCATCCAAATCTCCCGCCGGGAATTAGCGCCCCGCCCACATAAGCCTATCCTGCTGGAGGGGGCCGGGCCAACAGATATAAACCAGAAGCTTGAAGAAGAAGCTCCGGAGCCGGGGTGGCAGAGCGGACTAATCTTCTGTCTCCAAGGGGTCTGAAGAGTCCAAACGCGGCAGGCTCGAGACCTGTTGTCCCTTCTGGGACGCTTGGGTTCAAAATGGGGGGGCGGGAAAGCCCTCCCAGGAAAATCCCAACCCCGGCGCCTGAAACCCTCCAAAAGGTTCATATCGCCGCGGTCCGTCTGGCGATATCCGTCGTCAGGGATGACGAACCGCTATAAAGATCAGAGAGGATACTTCCATGGCTCGATTTCCAGAGGCTGAAAACCGACTTCTGAACATGAAGATCTGCATGCGCTGCAACGCGCGAAACGCCGCCCGTTCAACCCGATGCCGCAAGTGCGGCTACAAGGGGCTTCGCGTCAAGTCCAAGGAGAGCAAAGGGTAGCCGGGCCGGGGGCTGAGGTCCTCATGATCGGTCCCGTAGAGGGGATGCTGGCGACGGCCGTGGAGACGGCAGGGGCTGCCCACCTCACCCTCATCGACCCCGACTCCCAGGGCCCCGAGGCCGCCGGCAGGATGGCCAAGGCGGCGGCAAAGGGGGGCACCGACGCCATCATGGTCGGGGGGTCTGTCGGCGCGGCAGGCCGCGCCCTCGAGGATACTGTGAGGTCGATCAGGGCGGAGTCCGGCCTGCCGGTGATCCTCTTCCCTAGCGGCGTCTCGGGGCTCTGTTCCAACGCCGACGCCGTCTTCTTCATGAGCCTCCTCAACTCCAGGAGCGCGAGCTACCTGATTGAGAACCAGGCCCTCGGGGCCCCGTTGGTCTATAAGTACGGCCTCGAGCCGATCCCCATGGCCTACATCATCGTCGAGCCGGGGGGGACGGTGGGCTGGGTCGGGGACGCGAAGTTGATCCCGAGAGATAAGCCCGAGCTGGCCGCGGCGTACGCCCTCGCCGGGAAGTACTTCGGCATGAGGATGGTCTATCTGGAGGCGGGGTCCGGGGCCGGGGATCCGGTGCCCCCGAAGATGGTGGCGGCGACGAAGAGGGCCATCGGCGACGCCCTCCTCATCGTCGGCGGAGGGATCCGGTCCGGGGATGCGGCCCGCCGCCTGGTGGAGGCGGGGGCCGAGATCATCGTCACCGGGACCGGGGTCGAGAGGTCCGAGGACGTCGAGGCCTTCGTCCGCGAGATCACTTCGGCGATGAAGGGCCTCTGATCAGCTCGCTTCAGGCCGCGGGCCTCCCTTTTATGGCTATCCTTTTATACTATCTCTCCTGATCCCCTCCCATGCCCCCTTCGTCTCCTCAGACGGGGAAGTTTCTCTCCGATCACGAGCTGGACGGCTTTCTCCTCCTGGGAGACGGCCGCTGCCACCTGGACATCTACTACCTATCCCGCTTTTCAGCCCCCGACAGGTTCGCCCTGCTGGCCAGGCCGTCGCTATCCATCCTCGTCTCGGGGATGGAGGCGGGCCGGGCCAGGAAGGAGTCGGTCGCCGACGAGGTGGTCAGCACCTCCGATTACGGGATCTTGGAGAAGATGGCCAGGTTCGAACGGCCTGAGGATGCCTACGTCGCGGTCCTGAAGGAGTTTCTCCGGGACCGGTCCGTCAAGAGGCTCGGGGTCTTCGGAGACTTTCCCGCGAGGATCTATCTGGACCTCGCCGGGGAGTTCGAGATATCCGTCCTGGAGAGCCCCGTCTTGGAGATGCGAGAGGTGAAGGCCGCCGAGGAGATCGAGGCGATCAGATATTCTCAGAGGGCCTGCGAGGAGGCGATGAAGGTCGCCATCGAGATGATCCGCCGCTCCCGGCCCGCCGGAGAGTTCCTCTTTTTGGAGGGGGGGCCCCTCACCTCCGAGAGGGTCAGGTCCGCCATCGAGGTCTCTCTCCTGGAGTGGGGGTGCGAGGCGGAAGGTACGATCGTGGCCGGAGGGCCGGAGGCGGCCGACCCCCACCTCGTCGGCTCTGGCCCCCTGCCGAGGGACGCCCCCATCGTCATCGACATCTTCCCCCGCTCCAAACGGACGCGATACTTCGCTGACATGACCCGGACCGTCCTCCGGGGCGAGGCAGAACCCGAGGTCCTCGAGATCTACGAGGTGGTGCTGGCGGCTCAGGTGGCGGGGATCGCGGCCGTCAGGGCGGGGGCGAGCGGAAGGATGGTCCATTCGAAGGTCTGCGAGGCCTTCGAGGAGCGGGGCTACCCGGAGCGGGAGGGTCGGGGCTTCATCCACTCTTCGGGCCACGGGGTGGGGCTTGCGGTCCACGAGAGGCCCTCCCTCTCCGAGGTGGGGAAGGCCCTCCGGGCGGAGAGCGTCGTCACCGTGGAGCCAGGCCTCTACTACCCGGAGCTCGGGGGAGTTCGGCTCGAGGATCTGCTGGTGGTGAGGGGGGGAGGGTCCGAGAACCTCACCAACTTCGAAAAGCGGCTGATCCTCTGACGAGGGCGTTTTGACGATAGGAGTATGGTTATATGGACGCTGAAGTGCTGGAAAAGTACAGGACGGCGGGAGAGATCCTGGCCCGGGTTCGGGAGGAGGCGGCCTCGATGATCGACGTCGGAGTCTCCATCCTGGAGGTGGCGGAGTTCGTAGAGGGGAAGACGCGAGCCCTCGGCGGCGAGCCCGCCTTCCCCTGCAACATCTCCAGGGACAGGGTTGCGGCCCACGACACCCCCCGGCCGGCGGACGGGGCGGTCTTCGGCGAGGAGATGGTGAAGCTGGACATCGGGGTCCACGTCGACGGCTACATCGCCGACGCCGCCGTGACGGTGGACCTCGGGGGCCATCCCGACCTCGTCGAGGCCTCGAAGGCCGGCCTTGCCGCGGCGATCGAGCTGGTGGAGCCCGGAGCGTCCACCGCCGACCTGGGGGCGGCCATCGAGGAGGCGATCCGGGGGTACGGCTACAGCTCCGTCGCGAACCTGACGGGCCACGGCCTCGGACGCTACCGGGCTCACGGGGAGCCCTCGATCCCCAACCGGGCCGTCGAGAAGGGGGTGGAGCTATCTCCGGGGGACGTAATCGCCATCGAGCCCTTTGCCACCGACGGCATCGGCCGGATATCGGAGGCGCCCCAGGTCGAGATATACTCCCTCATCGGGAAGAGGCCGATCAGGTCCCCGCCGGCGAGGGCTCTCTTAAAAGAGGTCCTGGATAGTTACTCCTCCCTCCCCTTCGCCCGGCGTTGGCTATCGGGGGAGAGGATCGATTACTCCCTCCATCAGCTCCTCAGGGCGGGGGTCCTCCACCGGTACCCCCTCCTCTGGGAGGCGGAGGGCGCCCTCGTCTCCCAGGCCGAGGAGACGGTGATCGTCCTGGATAGCGGCCGCCAGGTGACGACGAGGCCGGGGTGAAGGTCCGGTCAGGCGTCCTCGCCGTCGTCCTCGGAGCCGTCGTCCTCCTTGTAGCTGTCGTCCCCGACCTGGGCGGCGGAGATGGCGTCGATGCCGTCCAGGAGCTCCGCCGTCATGCAGTAGGGAAGCTCTGCGAAGGCCTCCTCGGGGACCGCCTCCCCTCCGATCACCCTCGCCCCGATGTCGCTCAGGATCCCCAGGGCCTCCTCCATCCTCCCCGCCTCCTCGGCGGTGGCTGCCTTCCTCACCATATCCGCCAGGGGGGTCTTCTGGTCGTAGCCGCCATCGATGTACCTCTGGCTCGCCAGGAAGACCGCCGAGAGGGAGGCGTTCAAGGACTCCAGCATCAGGGTCGCGTCCTCCCCCAGGGAGTCGTCCCTCTCGGAGACGATCTCCCTGATCTCGTCGATGGTGGAGATCGCCTCCTCTTTAGTTATGGTGCCGTGTTCGCATCGCGCGATGACCTTGAGGCAGGCCAGGACCACATCGTCCATGGCGTAGACGAAGACCGCCGCCGACGGGTCCTCCTCCGACTCCTGGAGGGTGAACCCGCTCTCCTTTATCTTGTTGATCCAGTTCTGCCATCGGCCTCGGGTGTAGAACTCTTCTTTCATAAGATCCTCTCATCGGTAAGCGTCTATTAGGGCCACCCGTTCCAGGACGAGGTCGGGGATCCTCTCCTCCCCCGCGGCCTCGATCTCCAGGTCCCCGATATCGAAGGCCTCCCTGACGGCCGCCTCGCTCCAGCGGGGCCCTTCGCCGTCGAGCTCCAGGATATCGGAGATATCCGGAGGGGTGCCCATGACTATCAGGGCGACGCGCTCCGTCGCCTCCGATACCCCCATGGAGAGCGCCCGCTCGATCTGTCTCTGGCCCGATGCGTAGCGGAGGATCTCCAGCCCCAGGTCTTTGGCCACGTTCCTCCTCTCGGTGAAGGCCCGCACCGCCTTCTCGGCGGCGAAGGCGGCGTGGCGTTCGCCGACCACGAGGGAGGCGTCCATCGCCTGGATGATGCAGCCTCGGCCCTCCCCAGCCTCCCTCAACGCCGCAAGAAACTTCCCCGTCCCCTTCATCTTAGGCCTTCCAAAGAGCAGGCGCAGATCGCTCATCGACGGTTGGTTCGGCGACGGAGTTTAAAAGTTTGCGGTCGCCCCGGGGGGGCAGGATCGGCAGGATGGCAGGGAGGGCCAGGAGAAGGAAGCGGAAATATAAAAATATATTAATATAAAAACGAACTCCCGCCTCCAGCCCCCCCGGGGCTTCAGCACTCTACGCAGTCGCCAGCCTCGACGATCACGACCTCGGAATCGCATAGAGTCTCCACCAGATCTCGGAACTCGGCAGGGTCCTGGCTTATCCGGGGCCAGGTGTTGTAGTGCATCGGGATGACCAGGTGGGGCCTTATCCAGCTCGCGGCGATCGCCGCCTCCCTCGGCCCCATGGTGTACCTCCCCCCGATCGGCAGGAGCGCCACCTCGGGGCGGAGGAGGTCTCCGATGAGCCTCATGTCGCCGAAGAGGGCGGTATCCCCGGCGTGGTAGACCCGGACCCCGTCGTCGATCACAAACCCTGCCGCCTCGCCGCCGCAAGCAGGCGGGTCGGTGACGGTGATCCCGGAGGAGTGGACCGCCCTCGTCATGGTGAAGGAGACGTCGGCGATCCGGAGGGTCCCCCCGATGTTCATCCCCTCCGATCGAACCCCCCGGCGGTCCAAAAACCTCGCCACCTCGGAGACGGCCAGGACCGGGGAGCCGGTCCGGCGGGCGATCTCCTCGGCGTCCCCTAGGTGATCGGCGTGGCCGTGGGTGACGGCGATTGCGTCCGGGTCGAGCTCCTCGGGGGACGCCGGAGCGGCGGGGTTTCCCCGGAGGTAGGGGTCGATGAGGACCCTCATCGTCTCGACGAGTTCAAAGCAAGAATGAGAAAGCCAGGTTATCTTCATCTCCGTCCACCTGGGGCCGTCGTCGCCCGATCGCCGAAGGGCGACACGGAAATATGCAGGGTTTTTGGGGGGCCTGGGCCCCCCCCGCAATGCTGCCCTCTTATGCTGGATTAAACCAGACCTGAACGCTGGAGTCTCAGGAGGTCGGCGGTGTCCAGCTTCTCTCCCTGCCGGAACTGGGTGAGGATCTCCTCGGCCTCCTTCCTGACCTCGGCCTTCACCTTGTCCTCCCTCTTCTCCCGGTTCTTCTTTCGGAGACCCGTGATGATCTTGTCGAAATCACGTATCTCTCTCTGAGTCCTGATGAACTCTCGGTGCTGCTTGTCGGCCGCCTCCTGGGCCTTGACGAACTCCCGGTGGGCTGCGTCGGCGGCGGCCCTCACCTGGTCGGCCTCTTTGAAGGTGGCGATCATCTTGTCGTGATATTCCTGGGCGAGCTCCGCGGACTTGGTGACGAGATCGTGGTACTCGGAGGCCTGGTCCCTCAGCTTCTGGGCCTCGTCCAAGAGGTCTCTCAAGACCTCGTTCTTCTCCATCTGCTCCTTCCTCGTCTTGAACTCGGCTCGGAGGGCGGAGATCTTCTCGACCAGCTGCTTTTCCTTGTCGGGGCTGAGAACCTCGGTCTGCTGTTTGAACTCCATGTGGTCTATCTCTCGGCGCAGACCCCGGATCGATCGATCGCCGGTGAGGTTGTGCTTCTTCCTGATCTCGTCTATCTGAGCGTAAAAGTCGTTGGTCTTCTCGTTGTACTCGTCCCGCTTCAGTTTGGCCTCAGCCACGTTCTTGTTGTACTCGTCACGGAGCGTCTTGAGCTCTTGGGCTTGGTCTATGAGCTCTTTGGTCTTCTTGTTCAGTTCGTTCCGCTCCGCGGCCCACTTGCTCGCCTCAGCGTTCAATTGGCTGCGACTTTCCTTATAATCGACGGCCTGTTGCTTCAGCCGGGCCTTCTTTTCTTCCAGTTCTGCCAGCATCCCCCTTTTATCCTCCTTTTCCAGCTCATGGGCTGGTATTACGCCTTTCCCTACGGCACTCTCCAGCGCGGGGCACCATAAACTTTACATGCTCCCTCGATCGACCTCTCCTGGTGGAGATCCGAATAAAATATCGACTTTCGCTTTTATCTTATCATCATCTCAGCCGGGCTCTGGGCGGAGGTCAAAATGCCGCCACCTTCGAGCTCCATGGAACCAAAATATAGCTTGTTCCCAAGATCGACGTCGATGGGCATGTGGCAATTTTCTAATTTACCCCTTACGTATTAACCTTTTGGTCCGAACCGCCTCCCTCGGGCGGTGGAGCCTCTTCCCCCCACCGCGGCCGCTACCCCGTCCGCAAGGTGGTGGGCTTCCTCTCGGGGGAGAGACGATCATACCTATGTCGCCTTTTTCCCGACCACAATTTACAAGTCCACCGGGATCGATGGTTCGAGATATGAATGGAGGAGTCGCTTTGAAGCCGGAGATTTACAAAGGGATGCCTGCGGTATTCAAGAGGAAGGACGGGAAGTTCGAGATAAAGATCCTGGTGACCGGGGGGATGCTCTCCCCCGGGCAGGTGAGGCGGATCGGAGAGGTCGCCGAGAAGTACGGCGGCGAGGTTCACATAACCGTGCGGCAGGAGCTCTCCATCCTGGGGGTCCCCGAGGAGCGGCTCGACCTCGCCCTCCAGGATCTCGCGGAGGCGGGGCTCGCCCCGGGATCGGCGGGGATGACCTTCAGGAACGTCGTCTCCTGCCTTGGGTCCGACTACTGCTTCAAGGCCGCGGCTGAGACGACCTCCCTGGCGAAGGAGGTCGCGGAGGCTTTTACCGGGGAGAAGACCCCCGGCCCTCTGAAGGTCGGGATCGGAGGGTGTCCCTTCCCCTGCACCAGGCCCCAGTTCAACGAGATAGGGATCATGGGTCGGGTGCGGCCGGAGATGGACACCGAGAAGTGCACCGGGTGTGAGAGGTGCGTTGCGGTCTGCAAGGTGGGAGCTGCCTCCGTCGTCGACGGCAAGGCGGTCATAGATTACGACAAGTGCATCATGTGCGGCCGATGCGTAGTGAACTGTCCCGGGGGGGCCCGGTACTCCGCCGAGGACGGCTACATGCTCTTCGTCGGGGGTCGCGGAAGCTGGCCCCCCTTCGAGGGTTGGATCCTCCGCGACTTCGTCGGCAGGGAGGAGATCCTCCCCCTCATAGGGCGGATCCTGGAGGTCTACGGGGCTGGCGCCAAGCCCGGAATGAGGCTTCGTGAGTTCATCAAGACGATCGGGTTTGAGGAGTTTCGGCGGCGGGTAGCCTCCGCCGATGCCGATCAGGGCCGATGAGGAGACTCCCGCCTCCCTCAGGCCCTCGTCCCCTTCGGATCTCTATTCGTAAACCTGAGGTCTGAAATTTCCCCCTCTTAGCCGGATACCTCTGACATTCTCTTTCGATCCATCAGGTTCCGAACGCCGAAGAAATCCTGCCGCAGCCCCTTCCCAGGGTATAATGCAATCAACAGATTAAAATAGGTGGGTGGCATTAGTTTCTTGCAAGTCTCTACCGAGCTTAATTTAGACGGAGGGAGTGATCTGAAAAAAGTTACATTCGCTATACTCGCCCTATCGCTGCTGATGGGGATGGCGTCTGCAGGACCGTGTGAGTCGGGGTATTGTGGTCCCGCATGCGGATATCCGGATGATAAATGCTCACTGGATCCAGCAATGTGCGGCAAGGGCACCACATCCCGCAATGTCACCTTCGACTTCGATCAGAGCGTCCAGGGCAGCGGCTACTTCATGACCTACAGGTACATCCAGCTCGACTCCCCGGGGACGGATTGGGGTCCGAACGCCGGCCAGAAGGGACCGATGTACAAGGACTACGCCCACGGGAGCGGCACCATAGACAACGAGATCACCATCTGTGCAGAGGAGATCGAATACACCAGGCCAGTCGGCTGCTATAGGGAGTGGGAGGCCTACTCCTGCATCTCGGCGAGGGAGGACAACTCCATGGTCTACTCCCCGATGACCATGTCCTACGGGAACGGCTACTACGCCAAAAACCCGATCCGGTACGACTCCCTCCTGAAGGAGAAGACGGTCATAAAGAACTACAGGCCCGCCACCATGATGCACCACCAGGTCGAGTACGCTAAGGCGATCGACAAGGAGATCGACATCATCGTCAAGGACAAGCAGTACGTCTACGAAGATCCGGTCTACCAGGGCGTCGGCTACACCACCATGAGGATCAACGAGGATGTCACCGACGGTATGGTGGACATCGGCGTCCTCCAGGGCGAGCCGGCCTCGATGGAGCATCCCGGCTACTGGTATCCAGCTACCTCCAAGTGGGTCAAGCCGATGATCGAGATCGATGAGCACTACGTCGGAACCTTCCACATCGAGAAGAACATGTCCATCGACGTCCCCTATAAGCATGAAAGAACGCCGAAGGACTGGCTCAGCTGCTGCATAGGTGGATGCCCCGATCCGTGCGAAGTGGGAACCCCCTATAACCCCTGCGAGGAGTGCATGGATATGACCCCCGCCGCCAACAAGACGTCGGCCGGGTCGGTCTTTGCCTCTGCGTACACCCCCACCACCAGCGGTGGATGCTGCGGCAACTGAAGGGGAAGATCCTTCCCCCCCTCTTTTCTTCTTTTTGATCAGGTCGGGTCATTCGTCTCAATTGCCGATTCTATCGCCCCGGCCGAAAAGGCTTAACCGTCCCCGGAGGATGGCGTTACCATGCAGTTCTCGGAGTGGGTGCCGATCTACGCGGAGATCCTGGCGGATTTCGGCTTCACCAGGGAGGAGGACGAGGGGGCGGCCCTGCTCCTCCAGAGCCTCCTTCTGGGCCGCGAGGGCGACCTCTCCATAAAGGAGCTCGCCTCGATGATCCGCGGGAGGAAGGTCCTGGTCTGCGGGAACGGGCCGAGCCTCCCCCGAGGGCTGGCGGAGGCCCTGGGAGGAGGAGAAGGGTCGCCGGAGCCGTTGAAGCGGAGCGATCTCGTCATCATAGCCGCCGACGGGGCGACGACCCCTATCCTCGCGGCCGGGGCCCTCCCGGACGTCATCGTCACCGACCTCGACGGCTTTCTCCCCGACATCCTCGCCTCAAACCGCCGGGGCTCGGCGGCGGTGGTCCATGCCCACGGGGACAACCTGGCGGCCCTGAAAGAGTATGTCCCGAGGCTCACCAGAGTCCTCGCCACCACCCAGTCGCGCCCCCTGGAGGGGGTATACAACTTCGGCGGCTTCACCGACGGGGATCGGGCGGTCTTCCTCGCCCGACGGTTCGGGGCCGGGGAGATCCATCTCGTGGGATTCGACTTCGACGACCCCACCGTTACGGCGAAGAAGAAGAAGAAGCTGGCTTGGGCGAGGCGGCTGGTGGCGATGGCCCTGGAGGGCAGGCCGGATCCCGCCGATTAGGTGGCGAGAGCCCCATTTCTCTCCGGCACCTTGGGCCTTCCCCCGTCTTTGTGGGCCGTCGCCGGCTCCTGGAAGGCTTATCGGAGTCCCCCCCGATCTTATTGGCCTTCCGGCCCTCAGCCTTCGGCGAGGACCTCGGCGAGGGCCTCAACCGTCTCGGCGAGGACCTCGGCGATGGGGCGGGAGGCGTCGATGACGACGAACCTCCGGGGCTCCAGCCGGGCCAGGGTCTTGAAGTTCTCTGCCACTAGCCGGAGGAACTCCTCCCGCTCGAACTTCTCGGGCCCCTTCGGCGCCGAGGGGTCGGCCTCCCCCCGGGAGAGGCACCTCTCCACCGCCAGGGCGGGGTCGATGGAGAAGAGGATCGTCCTATCGGGGACGACGCTCCAGGGGCGGTGGAGCTCTCGCACCCGCTCCATAGGGTCAGAGAAGACCTCCCGGAGGGTGGCGCCCTGGTAGGCAGCCCGGGAGTCGGAGTACCGGTCGGATACCACGACCATCCCCCCCTCCAAGGCGGGGATCACCGTCTCCGCCAGGTGGCGGGCGTGGTCGGCCATGAAGAGGAAGAGCTCCTCCATCTGCCCCGCCCTCATCGCCGCCGCCCCGCCGCCCTCGGCCGCTGGACCCCTCAGCCTCTCTCGCAGAAGCCGCCCCTCATCTCCATAAGTCGGCTCGGCGGTGAAGAGAAATCGCCTCCCTTCCACGGCCAGCTCCCCTTCTGATGCCATGCGGGCGACGCCGGCGAGGGCCGTCGACTTGCCGCTTCCGTCTATCCCCTCGAAGGTGATCAGAATTCCCCTCATAATCAGCGTCTTCCATCAAGGGGTGCTGATATTTAAGGATGGGGAAGATCCCGGGATAAGTCCCTCGTAAGAAAAATCGAAGAATTACGCCAGAAGGCGACTCTACGCCCATGGATGTGGAGATGTCGCCCGATGCCTGCTAACTCTGAGGCCTCATCCTTTGGAAGATCCGCAAGTCGGCTCAGTGACCCTCGCAGCGGGCTTTCTGTACCGCATCTGGGTTGTCTTGAGGTCATCGTCAGACGATAGTCAGTATCTCCCCCAAGGACCTATCAACGCGGCTTTTCGTGTCGCTCCCCCTTTGCGCCGGCAGTCACGGCGACGGCGGATGCCTCAGCTCCTGCCAGTCCTCTGAGGGGAACCCTCGATATATAAGCAAAGTACTATATAAAGATGCCTGCCTCCCTCGATCCCGGCTCCCCCTCCCCCGGGGTTGTAACATAATTTCGAGATAAACGCCTCGTGGCAAAGGTTTAAGTCGAAGTCGCGCGTTGATTATCTTCGGAGGTGTTTCATCTGGCTGATAACGTCTACGTGGTTGGCCACAAAAGTCCAGACACTGACTCTGTAGCTGCGGCTATATCCTACGCGAACCTGAAGAACCAGCTCGGAACTCCGGAGATATACGTGCCGGCGGCGGCGGGAACGATCAACAGCGAGACGAAGTTCGTCCTCGACCACTTCAGCGTCCCGGTGCCGGAGACGATCACCGACGGCAAGGGGAAGAAGATCGTCCTGGTAGACCACAACGAGGTCGGACAGGCGGTGGAGAACATCAAGGAGGCGACGATCTTCGAGGTCATAGACCACCACAAGATCGGCGACATCACGACCCCTAACCCCATCTTCTTCCACAACGAGCCCGTCGGGAGCACCGCGACGATAGTCTCGGCGATGTACGACCAGTACAAGGTCCCCATCTCCAAGGAGATGGCGGGAGTGATGATGTCTGCCATCCTCAGCGACACCGTCCTCTTCAAGTCCCCCACCTGCACCCCCAAGGACAAGGATGAGGTGGCGAAGCTCGCCAAGATCACCGGCGAGGACTTCCAGCAGTATGGGATCGCGATGCTCACCGCGAAGAGCGACATCTCCTCCAAGACCGCCATGGAGATCGTGAAGGGCGACTACAAGCACTTCGACTTCGCCGGGACGAAGGCCGGAGTCGGCCAGATCGAGGTGATGGACCTCTCGGTCCTCGTCCCCAGGAAGAAGGAGATCCTGGAGACGATGGAGAAGGTGAGGAAGGACGAGGGGCTCAGCTTCGTCCTGATCATGCTCACCGATGTGATGAAGGAGGCGAGCGACCTCCTCTTCGTCGGATCCCCCGTCGATAAGTTCGAGAAGGCCTTCGAAGGGAAGATGGAGAACAACGCCATCTACAAGAAGGGGGTCTTGTCGAGGAAGAAGCAGGTCATACCGCCCCTGGAAGCGGCCTTCAAGTGAGGGCAGGCTTCCGCCATTTTTATATTTTCATCTGCTCGGATGAACCCGCGCCTCCCTCATCCTCACCAGGGGCTTCGATAGGTGCCTCCTGGCAGAAGGAGGAACCTCGTAGAACCCGAGTTCGATCTCTCTATGGATCGGAGCCTCCACCTTCCCCCCGGCCCTGGTCCTGCACCTCCTGCACCGGTAACCTTGACCCCGCCCTGCCGACTTCATCCGCCGTCTGCAGGAGGGGCAGAGGGGCGCCGTCGGGGCCTTCACCTCGGCGAGGGCCACCACCTCCATCTTCTCGAGGTTCAGGGTCCCCCTCTTGACGGCGCCGTAGACCTCGATCAGATCTCCGGGGAGGAGGGCCCTCACTCGATCCCTGAAGTTCTTCGTCGGCTCGAAGGCGGCGCAGTTGATGGCGCTATTGCCGTCCTCGGCCTCCAGGGGGAAGAAGATGTGCCCCCCCTCGATCGGCTTCGCACCCCCGGCGACCACGCCCCGGAGGCGATAGCTCCCGTCCTCGGCGGCCTCCGAGATCTTGCAAGGTAGGATGTGGGCGTCGGTACCCTGGTTTGTCCTGTAGATGACCGCCCTCTCGTATGCCTCCGATCCGATCGCCTCCAGGGCCTCCCTGAGGGGCTCCGGCCCCTCCCCCCGGATCCCGAAGAGGACGGGGTCCCCGGAGTGGGGGGCGAATACCACCTTTTGGTTGTGGTGGTCGACGGTGTCCCAGGTCCGCGGGTAGGTCAGCTCGTCGGCCCTCCAGACCGACGCCTCGTCGATCTCCCGGGGGGTGCCCCACCGCTCGGGCCGCCTGTAGGCGAGGAGCTCATAGGTCCAGTCGGAGAACTCCGCCCCGACGGCGGCGAGGGCCCCGATCAGCCCCCGGCGGTTCTTGAAGGCCCGGGACCAGAGGCCGTAGGCCTCGATGATCTCTTCCGCCTCGCCGACCTCCAGAACCTCGAAGAGCGCCCTCCGGTAGAAGGAGGAGAGATCCGCCGACACCTCCTCCGCCACCACCAGGCCGGGGTTGGTATTGGGGCCCGAGAAGTCGGAGAGCTCCAGGACGGTCTGGAGGGCGACCTCCTTCGCCTCCTCCGGCTGGTCGGTCTCCAGGGAGAAGGCGACGGCGGCGTTCCCCCTCGTCTTGAACTTGACGGCAGGGTTGAGCCTCACGAGCCTGGGGGGCCCCCGGACCTCACCGATCTCCCCGAGCCTCGCCATCATCGTGGCGGCGAGGTAGGTGGTGCAGAGGCCGTATTCTGAATCGGTATCGTCTACGCCTATGGTGATCATGATGGTGAACCTTAAATAACGGCTGAGCCCAAAGATATACGACGATGAATAAGGAGTTTCTGACCGACCAAGTCAGCAATCTTCTGTTTAGGGCGGGATTCTCCGTCTCCGACCGGTGTTACGTCAGGCCCAGGAGCTTCGACCTCGCTGCCAGACGGGGGGGCGTCCTCCTTATTCTCAAGATCCTCTCCAACATCGACGGCCTCAACGAGAAGACCGCGGTGGAGATTCGCCGCCTCGCCAGATACCTTTCGGGAAACCCCCTCCTCGTCGGGGAGAAGACGAGGGACCACGGCCTGGAGGGGGGGGTGGTCTACTTCAGGTACGGGGTTCCCACCGTCAGCTTCAGCACCCTCGCCGACTGGATCGTCGAGGATATCCCCCCCCCTCGTCTACGCCGCCCACGGGGGGCTCTACGTCAAGATCGACGGCCGCCTCCTGAGGAAGCTCAGGCTGGATAGCGGCAAATCCCTGGGGGCCCTCGCCTCGGAGCTATCCGTCTCCCGGAGGACGGTCAGCAAGTACGAGATCGAGAGCATGGACACCACCATCGATGTCGCCATCAAGCTCGAGGAGCTCTTCGGCCAGGAGCTGATAAAGCCCGTCGAGATCCTGGAGCCCGCCGCCCCCGTCTCCAGAGAGGGGGGGCGGATCGATGACAAGGTCCTCAGCCACCTCGCCGATATCGGCTTCGACGTCTTCCCCACCGCCCAGTCCCCCTTCAACGCCATCACCCAGAAGGAGGATCTGGTCGTCCTCACCGGCGTCGGCAAGTTCTCGTCGACGATGCTGAAGAAGGCCCGGCTGATGAGCAGCCTCTCCATCGTCACCAAGACCTTCTCGGCGGTGATCGTCGACGGCGAGTCGAAGGTGGAGCGGGTGGAGGAGACGGCGGTGATCGAGAGCCGGGAGCTGGAGCGGATCGGCAAGACGAGCGAGTTTGCAGACCTCATGTCGGAGAAGCAGGATAAATGACTATTCCTTATCTCCCCATCCTCCCATGGACCCCCGGTCCGGGATCACCGTTGGATGGGATCTCATGATGGGTGATTTTTGTGGCGTCCAGTTTGGCTGAGAGGCTGAAGGGGTCAGGCCGGGTCTTCGTGGTAGCGGTGGCGGGGGACAGCGGCTCCGGAAAGACCACCCTATCCCGGGGTATCCGGAGGCTCCTCGGCGAGGAGGCGGTCTCCACCTTCAGCATGGACGACTACCACAGCCTCGACCGGGAGGAGCGGCGGGTCCGGGGGATGACCCCCCTGAACCCGGAGGCGAACCGCCTCGACCTCCTCGCCGAGCACCTCCGGTCCTTGCGGTTGGGCGAGACTATCGCAAAGCCCGTCTACGACCACTCGGTGGGAGAATTTCGGGAACCCGTCCCCTTCCGGTCGGGGCCAGTCCTGATCCTCGAGGGGCTCCACCCTCTTTACACCCAGAAGCTCCGGCGGGAGGTCGACTTTGGGATCTTCGTCGACCCGAGCCGGGCGGTGAAGAGGCGGTGGAAGATCCGGAGGGACTGCGGCGATAGGGGCTACCAGCGGGATCTGGTGATGGCCGAGATCCTCGCCCGGGAGCCGGACTACAAGCTCTACGTCGACGTCCAGAAGGTCTACGCCGAGGCGGTCGTCAAGATCGACGATACGCGGCTTGGGGCGCCATCCTTCTTGGAGGACCCCGGCGAGAGGTACTCCGTCAGGCTGATCCAGGAGGTTCTGGAGGCCGGGCCGTCGGCGGTGGACCTGAAAATCGACCTCTCCGCCCTCTTCAGCCTCCCTGATGGGGAGTTCTCCATATCCTTCCAGAGGGACGACTACTACGGCAAGAGGGTGAGCGTCCTGACCGTCGACGGCGAGCTCCACCGCTCGATGGTGGAGGGGGTGGAGGCGAAGCTCAAGAGCCTCGCCGGCTCGACGGCGCCGATCTGCGACCGGGCCGGAGGCGACCGGGTCACCTCCACCGGGATGGCTCAGCTCCTCCTCTCCTGGCGGCTCCTGGAGAAGCTTCAGCTCCATCTGGATAAGGCTTAGAGACCGCCGGCCGCCTCAGTCGATCCTCCTGAACCTATCCCCCTTGACGCCGCAGACAGGACACCTCTCGGGAGGCTCCCGCTCCGCCGTCATGCCGCAGACGGGACAGACGTAGTAGGGGAAGCTCTCCCCCTTCCGGGGCTCGAGGCTCTCCATCATCTCGTGGTAGAGCCGCGCGTGGATCTCCTCGACGTCGTTGGCGTATCGGAACGCCCTCTCGGCGGCCCGGTCTCCTTCGGCCTGGGCGGCTCCGATCATCCCGGGGTACATCTCCTTGAACTCGTGGGTCTCTCCCGCGATCGCCTCCCTCAGGTTCTCCTTCGTCGTCTTGACGGCGTTCATCGCCCGGAGGTGATTTATTGCATGGACCGCCTCCGCCTCGGCGGCGGCGCGAAAGAGCCTGGCTGCCTGGGGGTAGCCCTCCTGGTCCGCCTTCTCGGCGAAGGCGAGGTACTTGCGGTTCGCCTGGGCCTCCCCGGCGAAGGCCTCCTTCAGGGCATCTTCTGAGTCGGACATGTCGGAGGTTTATCGAGCTGATTTGATAAAAAGAGATTGGAAGGTCCCCTCCCCAGGCTCCTTATCAGGTTAAATCTTTCCGTCATACCGTCCCGGATGTTCCTCCCGTTCCTGGCCTTCCTCCAGTCTCAGGTGGTTTTTCCGTCGTCTGGGATCCTGGGGGGGCGGCTGCGCCCTCTTGGCCGGTTCTGCCGCCGAAATAGAACCCTATGACCGAGGACAAGGCTCCCGAGAGGATCAGCAGAATTTCCTTGACGATATCTTTGTCCCCCTCCGAGGCGTTGACGAGGAGGAAGACTACGGCGACTCCCACGATCACGATCACGCCGATGGCCATGGCTGCCCTTGCCACCCCTCCAACGCCGATCGGCTCCATGGATATGAACTCTTTGATCAGACTTTGGGTTTCATCTTGACTAGTGCTGCCATTCTTGGCCAACAATTTTTCCAAAATATCCTGCCGTTTTCCGTAATAGTGATACGCTCCGAGGACGTTTACGAAGACTATTGAGAAGGGGACGAGAGCTATGACCATCACTATGAATATCAGCGTCCCACTCCCCGGCTTACTCCAATCCGGGATTTCTTCTCCTTCGACAGCTGGGTCGCCAGCCGTTGTATTCTCATCGATCCCTTCTTCTCCCGTCAAATCGCCCCCTGGACCGCTGACGGCGTTCCCTTGGTCAGTCGCTTCTTCTTGGGGGGCAGCGGTATCGTCATCCGTGGCTCCGTGGACGGATAGAGCCAGAAGGACGATCAAAACCAGAGCCGCGAAGCTTTTTCTATATATTGAGGCCACCATCGCCTTTCACCTCTCATACACAGTTGATTTTTATCTATAATCAAGTTTTCGATTAAGTTTGTAATCTCGCCTTTGAAGACAGTCAGCTCAAAACTCTTTATTACAGGGTGAGCCCCAGTTACAATCATGCTGACGATCGATGAGGGGAGGCGGGCCGTCCATCTCGCGAGGGAGGCCCTGACGGCTTACGTTGATCGGAGGGAGAGGATAGCTCCGGAGGATCTCCCTCCAGCCTTCAGCGAGAAGGCCGGGGTCTTCGTCACCCTCCACAAGGCCGGGGAGCTCCGGGGCTGCATCGGCTACCCGGAGCCGGTGATGGATCTGGGGGTTGCCATAGTCGACTCGGCGATCAACGCCGGGGTGAACGACCCGAGGTTTCCCCGGGTCGGGCGAGAAGAGCTTTCGCGGATCGAGATCGAGGTGACGGTCCTATCGCCGCCGAGGCCCTACTCCGTAAGAAATAGAGATCTACCAGGGGCGGTCCAGGTAGGGCGCCACGGCATCATCGTCCGGCGGGGGATCTGGTCGGGGCTCCTCCTCCCCCAGGTGGCGACGGAGTGGGGCTTCGACGCGACGGACTTTCTATGCCAGACCTGCATCAAGGCGGGCCTCCCCCCCGACTCCTGGATCGACGAGGAGACGGAGGTCCTCTTCTTCGAGGGGCAGGCCTTCGCCGAGGCCTCCCCCGGAGGCGCGGTGGTGGAGAGGGATCTTGAGGGCTGCTCCTGAGGCCCCAAGATCTCGGAGGAGCCTTCTAGCCCTCTCTCTCTTTCGTCTTCCTCGTCGCCTTCTCCGCTTCCCGCTCCATCGCCTCCCGGGCGAGCCTGATGGCGCACAGCTCGTTGCACATGGTGCAGGTGTCGACCTCGACGCCTCTTCGGTGGCGGATCTCTCGAGCGATGGCGGGGTTTATGGCGAGGTCGAACTGGGAGGGCCAGTCCAGGTCCCGTCGGGCTGCGGCCATCTTCCGGTCCCAGAGGCGGGCTCTATCTTTGACCCCCGCCTTCGCCAGGTCCGCAGCGTGGGCGGCGATCCTGGTGACGATCGTCCCCTCGAAGATGTCCTCTTTGGTGGGGAGGTCCAGGTGCTCGCTGGGGGTCGTCGCGCAGAGGAAGTCGGCGCCGCTCATCCCGGCGATCACCCCCCCGATGGCGGCGGTGATGTGGTCGTATCCGGGGGCTACGTCGGTGACGATCGGCCCGAGGAGGTAGAGGGGGGCGCCGTCGGTGACGTACTTCATCGCCTTTACGCTCGTCTCGATCTCGTCGGCGGGGACGTGCCCCGGCCCCTCCACCATCGCCTGGACCCCCGCCCTCCTCGCCCGGTCGACGAGCTCGCCCAGCATGATGAACTCCATGTACTTCGCCCGGTCGCTGGCGTCCTCGATGCAGCCAGGGCGGAGGCCGTCGCCCAAACTCAAAGTCAGCTCGTGCTCCCGGGCTATCTCCAGGAGGTGGTCGAACTCGGCATAGTAGGGGTTCTCCTCCCCCGTCTCGCTCATGTACTTGAGGGTGAGGGATCCCCCGCGGCTGACGACGCCCATGATCCGGTGGCTCCTCTTCAGCCGCTCGAAGGAGTTCAAGTTGACCCCGACGTGGACGGTGACGAAGTCGACGCCGTCCTTCGCCTGCCGCTCCAGGGCGTCGAAGAGCCCCTGGCTCGTCAGATCTCCCGCCACCTCCGCCTGGTATATGGGGACGGTCCCGACGGGGATCTCGACGGCCTTGAGGATTTTCCGCCTCATCTCGTCCAGGTCGCCGCCGGTCGAGAGGTCCATCACGGTGTCGGCCCCCGCCTCCATCGCCACGACGGCCTTCTCCACCTCGGCGGCGGGGTCGGCGACCCCCCGGGACGAGCCGATATTGAGGTTCACCTTGGTGGTGAGGGTCTCGCCGATCCCGGTCGGTCTGATATCGCGCCGGGCGTTCCTCGGGATCACCACCCTCCCCCGGGCTACAAGGCGGGTGAGGGCGGCGGGGTCGACCCCCTCCTTCCGGGCGACGGCCTCGACCTCGGGGGGGGTCTTCCCCTTCTTAGCGTCTTCGATGAGAGTCATGATACCAACTAACCGATATATTTAAGGAAACCCATCCATCTTATGAGGTGTTTTGAATGGTGGAAGTGCATAAGGTTAACGGCGGCGGCCCGGTCCACGAGGGGAACGTATACCTGATCATAGACGAGGTGGTGGCCCTCATCGACGCCGGGATGGATGCCGAGGCGACGATGAGGAACGTCGAGAAGCTCATCGATCCCGCAAAGATTGAGTTCATCATCCTCACCCACTGTCACCACGACCACACCGCCGGGGTTCCGGCCCTCAAGGCGGCGACCGGCGCGAAGGTCCTGATCGGGGAGGGGGAGGTCTGCGACCTCGGCGACGACATCGCCACCGGCTCATACCAGTACGGAGAGGACCCGGCGGAGTTTGGAATCGACGGGACCCTGGAGGAGGGGGACGTGATCAACCTCGGGGAGTGGGCGCTCTCGGTCATCAGAACCCCGGGCCACTCGCCCGGCTCCATCTCTTTATACGAGCCGAGGGCGAAGGTCCTCTTCTCCGGGGACACCCTCCTCCCCCACGGAAACATCGGGAGGACCCGCCGGTCGGGGGAGATGGTCAGAGAGCTGGTCAGGTCTGTAGAGAGGCTGGCGTCCCTGGAGGTCCGGGTCCTCTACCCCGGCCACATGGAGCCGACGGACGAGGTCGTCGGCGAGCAGATCAAAACGAGCCTGGAGTTCGCCCGGTCGATCCACTGACCCCCCCCGGACCGCCGCCTATTTTTATCATCGGCGTCGAGGGGGGGCGATGCTCGACGACATCTTCGACCTCGTCTATCTCATCGGGTTTGGGGCGGCCTCCGCCATCCGGCTCCTTTGGCTTCGGAGGACCGATCACTGGTGGCGGAGGCGGGAGATGGTGGCTTTAAACCGGGAGAGGAGGCAGGACCGGCCCCTCATGCTCCTCACGGCCGCCGGGATGATCGTCGTCCCCTTCCTCTACCTCTTCACGACGAGGCTCGACTTCGCCGACTACACCCTGCCGCCCACATTGAGCCTCGTGGCGGGTTCCCTCGGCGCCGCCCTCTTCCTCCAGGCCCTCATCCTTCTGTGGCGGTCCCACGCCGACCTCGCGAAGAGCTTCTCGCCGGGGCTCCAGATCCGAAAGGGCCACCTCCTCGTCACCACCGGCGTCTACGAGCGGATCCGCCACCCCATGTACGCCGCCCACCTCCTCTGGGCGACGGCTCAGCTCCTCCTCCTCCAGAACGCGATCGCCGGCCCCGCCTTCCTGGTGGCGTCCCTCCCGTTATACGCCGCCCGGATCCCCCGGGAGGAGGAGATGATGCTGGATCAATTCGGCGAGGAGTATCGGCGGTATTCGGAGCGGACGGGGCGGGTGGTGCCGCGGTGGAGGGGATAGCCGATTGGCGCCTATACGGGCCGATTGATCTTTCGATATCTCCTTCACAGCATACCCTATCAGGCGGGCTCCTTTTCGATATATCGGGCGATTTAGGAGGAATGTTCGTCTCTTCCTCCTCCAGCATCCTTATGCGCCATATGAGCCGTTCCAGCTCGGCAAACCTCCTGTCGAATTCTGCATACAGGGCAGCTAGATCTTCTCCGTCGGGGGTCATGACTTCTCCTCCCCCGGCAGGGATCGGCTCTCCCCGACCTTCAAGGTCACAGCCACCTCCAGGACCATATACCTTGGCGAAGCATTGGCGGGCTACCATCATGCCATCCCCCACCAATTGGCGACGGGATCAACCGCCATGGCTTCTTCGGCACAGGTCGCGTGGTATAGGGCCCCATGGTCGGTTACGTAAAGTTCACCGATCTTGATCGGCTTGTAGCAGATACCGCAACTGTAGCCCTCGCAGTCCATCAGATACCTTCTGCTCATCTCCTCGCCCTCTTCCTACGCCGCTTCTCCTCATCGGCTAACAGCACCGTTGCCTGGCTCTTCGAGATGCTGCCGATAACTTCCAATATATCGTCGGGCATCTGTAGATCTTTTTCAACCACATCACGTCGATGCTCCTGAAATACTTCATTCATATACTTTCCTCCATATGTTGGTTTTATCGATCCATACCTTTCCAGCTGCTCTTGCCCGGCGGACCGTACCAGGGCAGTTCATAGCCAGTCACCCCTTCGGGCGCAGCTCTGCTTCAACCGTATCGTGAACTTTCCTCCACAGGCGGTGCATTTGCCGTCGCCCTCCCCCAGGACGTCGTCATAGTAGTACCAGTTGATCTTGTGGTCCTCTCCGAACTTTTTAGAGTGAAGGTTCTCGATCTGCTCAGCCACCTTCTCCATCAATTCGGATTTCGTCTCTTCTAAGCTCAGCTCCGATGCCAATTATACGCGCCCCACCCAAGTATCCGGGTCCGATTTTGTCGGTCTCCAATATCCTTCGGCTTTCTTCATATCCACACCTCTTTTATTCTCGTCTCCGCCTCCGAACCCCTCGGAGCTCGTGGAGTTTTCTAGCACGCCCCCAGAGTACGATATCAGCCCTCAGATCCCTGATCATGGCCTGGGTTTGGTTCAGCTCCAGAAACAGCTCGTCTGCCCGTTTCTCCAGCGGTGGGAGTTCCATCGTTTCGGCCTCTGGCTGGTAAGTCCAGAGCGAGGTGCCACAGTGAGGAACGGTCAGCCTATCAGCCTCTCCTCTCCCGGATGATCGCATCTCCACACCTCCTCAGCTCTGATCATCAGCCTGGGCTGGGAAGCCGTCGGATCGAATCCGCCTCATCTCAGAGACCCGTCCGAGAACTGAAGGGGAAGGATCGATCATACCGCGACCTCTTCCGCCCCCATCTTTGCCGACCTCCACGAATCGGGGAAGGCGTTCTGGCCACGATAAAAGCCCCCTCAGAGGCTATCGGCGGCGGGGCTGGTCGCTGGACGTCGTCGCAGCCCGACGGATCGTCACGAATAAAGCCTTCTCTCACCGCTCGGACGACGTTTCAACCCTTCTGGCTTCAAAATAGTCTCGGCGTCGGAGCCGCAAGACCGGCGTCTCCTCCCGCCACTAAATGCTGTTTCTATGCTCATTTCAGTCCACCGACATAGTGTATCAGATTCAGGTTATATAACATTATCGCTAATAATTTCTAAGAACAACAAGTAATCTATAAAAACTTGTACAACCTAGATGGATCACATGAGAGGATACACGACCGTAGTACGTGTTTTTAGTGGTGGAAAAGTGACCATTCCAAAATCCATACGCGACGCCATGAGGCTTCAAGACGGCGACCTGGTGGAGATCACTATCAGGATAGTAGAAGAGGATCAAGACAGGGAGACTGCGAAGCCCCCTGCCTGATGTCGACATTTAGCGGTGAACTGAAATGTCGAATACCACGGTTGACGTGGTCAAAGATAAATCTTTCGACCTCTCTACCTCAACGGAGGTCGTGTATCCGAGCCCCTCGGATGCTTCGCCCTTTCTCTTCCCCTACCTCCCCACCGGCACCTGGATCTCCGTCACCCACTCCTCCGGCGGCATCGATTCGCTCCACCGGACGTAGACCTCCCGGGCGGCGTCCGCAGGCTGAAAGCCGTTTGAGAAGACCCAGCCGTAGAGCTGGCTGTAGGCGTCTTCGAGGTTGGTGTAGGGCCCACGGACGGTGAGATAGGCCACCTCCGCTTCTGGCAGCACCTCCACCGCCGCCCCGCCCTCGGCGAACTCGGGCGTCTCCGCCGCCACCGGCATCGCCACCTTGAACCGCACCTCCTCGGGGGCGACGGAGGCGGGGTCGTCGTAGTAGAGGGCGAGGCCCATCGGCGAGCCCGATAGAGCGGGGATCGACTTTTTCGCCATCCAGGCCGCCAGCTCCTCGTAGGCCTTCGGGATTGTTACGGCGAAGGGGAGGCCCTTTCCCCAGAGGCTGGCCACCCGCAGGGCGGGGACGCTCTTGATCTCGATATCGTATGTTGGCATGTCGAAACCTCTCTAAAATCTGGCATAGTATACACCTAATGTCTTAAAAAGATGTCGCAGTGGAGTTAAAGGCGATATTTCGCTAATATATATGGTGCCTTTTTATAAGTAGCATCGTGATGATCTACATATATAAATGTGATTGTATTTCCATTGAACACATAAACGATGACATAGGGGTCGACGTGAGAGCCGCGAATGTGCCTGAGGGCGTGGCTCTTCGGCTCACCGATTTCTGGATCTGATAATATCTGGTTGATCTTCCTCAGCAGGCGATCTCTTAGCGCCCTGTCCTTCTTCGTCAGCTTTTTGAATTGCCGCTCGAATTCGGTGGTGCTCGCATATTCGCGCCTCACCGAATCGAGGGGTCGGGACATATCATCTTCTCAAGAAGGACGACGTTCAAAGGGCGCGCAGGTGGCTCAGGAATTCTCCTTTGTCATCGAAGGTCTTCACCTGGCCGGTCTCAAACTGCTCGATTCCCCGCTTTACGCCCTCTTCAAACTCCGCCACCCTGGCCTCTTCTTCATCTGCATAATCGGCCTTGATTGGGCGGACCTCAGCTTTTGCCATTAGAAATACCTCGAATTTATAGAGCGATCCTTGAGGATATATATGTTTTTAAAATCCTCTTCAACCGCCTCATAGGCAGATCGCGGCCCCGCCTTCGGCGACCTCGGGCGTCTCGGTCGGAACCGGCACCGCCACCTTGAACCGCACCTCCACGGGGCCGACGGAGGCGGGGTCGTCGTAGTAGTGGGCGAGGCCCATCGGCGAGCCCGATAGAGCGGGGATCGACTTTTTCGCCATCCAGGCCGCCAGCTCCTCTTAGGCCTTGGGTACGGTGACGGCGAAGGGGAGGCCCTTGGCCCAGAGGCTGACCACCCGCAGGGCGGGGACGCTCTTCATATTGATCTCATATTGGGACATATCGGCACCTTCAAAGCTGATCTGGAGAAGATCTATTTTCTTAAAAGGTTATTGATCGCGCCGATCGATGAGCTTTCCTCGAAACATGCCCTAACCGCCCTCAAACCGCTGCCAAACAGATATATCGGTGGAGCCCCTCCCCGGAGTAGGTGTTGGAATGGTGGAAGTCCACAAGGTCTCAGGCTCGCCCTTCGACGGGAACGTCTACCTGATCCTCGATGAGGTCCCGATCCTCGTCGACGCGGGGATGGAGCCGGAGTCGACGCTCCGAAAGATCAAAAAGTACATCGACCCTCAGGAGATCGAGATGATCGTCCTCACCCACTGCCATCACGACCACTCGGCAGGGGTGCCCCGGCTAAAAGAGGCTACGGGGGCGAGGGTCCTGATCCACGAGGAGGAGGCGGGCTCCCTCGGCGACGACATGGCGACGGTCGCCTACCTCTTCGGCCTCCCGGCCCAGGAGATCGAGGCGGACGGGACCCTGAAGGAGGGGGACGTCCTCGATCTCGGGGAGTGGAAGCTTTCGGTCCTCCACACCCCGGGCCACTCGCCGGGGGGGATCTGCCTCTACGAGCCGAAGGCGAAGGTCCTCTTCTCCGGGGACACCGTCTTCCCCCAGGGGAACATCGGGAGGACCGACCTCTTCGCAGGCTGCGACGCGGACCTGATCCGCTCCATTGAGAGGCTGACGGCCCTCGACGTCGAGGTCCTCTACCCCGGCCACATGGAGGTCGTCAGCGGCGACGTCGGCCGTCAGATCCAGGCGAGCCTCCGGTTTGCTCGGAGCATTCTATGATCGATAAAGAGGGCGATATAAAGAGGGCGATTTGAGGATGATGAACACCGATGAGGGTATGAAGAAGGGAGAGGAGAAGGCGACGGTGAACTTGAACGCGGAATCTTCGGGCGCCGAGAGGACCGCCCGGATCGCAGAGGTGGAGAGGAAGTCGGTGGTCCAGACCTACACCCGCCAGCCGATCCTCCTCGTCCGGGGGTCGGGGGCGCGGGTCTGGGACGCCTCGGGGCGCGAGTACATCGACTTCGTCGCCGGGGTCGCCGTCAACAACGTCGGCCACTGCCACGCTTCGGTCGTCGAGGCGATCCGGCAGCAGGCGAAAGAGCTGATCCACACCTCGAACCTCTACTACACCGAGAACCAGGTCCTTTTGGCCGAGGAGCTGAAGGCCCTGACGGGGATGGATAGAGCCTTCTTCTGCAACTCCGGGGCCGAGAGCGTCGAGGCGGCCCTGAAGCTCGCCCGGAAGGCGACGGGCAGGTCGAAGATAGTCGCCGCCATCCACTCCTTCCACGGGAGGACCTTGGGGTCTCTGGGAGCGACCTATAAGCCGATGTACAGGGAGCCCTTCCGCCCCCTCCAAGAGGCGGACTTTGTCCCCTTCGACGACCCCGAGGCCCTGGCCGCGGCGGTATCAACGGAGACCTCGGCGGTGATCCTGGAGCCGGTCCAGGGGGAGGGGGGGGTCCACGTCCCCAAGCCCCGTTACCTGAGGGCGGCCCGAGAGATCTGCGACGACTGCGGGGCGCTTTTCATCCTCGACGAGGTCCAGACCGGCTTCGGCCGTACGGGCAAGTGGTTTGGAAAGGAGCACAGCGGGGTTATGCCGGACGCCATGACCCTCGCCAAGGGGATCGCCGGCGGCCTCCCCATGGGGGCGATGCTGGCGGCAGAGTCCGTCTCCGACGTCTTCAAGAGAGGCGACCACGCCTCCACCTTCGGCGGCGGCCCGCTGGTCTCGGCGGCGGCCCTCGCCTCCATCGGGGCGATCAGGGAAGAAAGGCTGGTGGAGCGGTCTGAGGAGATGGGCAGATACCTCCGGTCGAGGCTTTCCGAGGAGATCGACGCCATCGACGTAAGAGGCCTCGGCCTGATGGTGGGCGTGGAGCTTGCGGCGAACTGCCCCGAGATCGTCAACCGGGCCCGGGAGCGGGGCGTCCTCCTCAACGCCACCAGCGATCACGTCCTCAGGATGGTCCCGCCCCTGGTCGTCGGAAGGGGGGAGATCGACCGCGTGGTGAAGGTCCTTGGCGAGATACAAAGAGAACCTTAGGTCCTGCCTGGCGAGGCTGAAGCCCTACGTCGCCGGCCGGGGCATCCAGGAGATCGCGGCGAAGTACGGCCTGCCGCCCGACGGGATCGTCAAGCTCGGCTCCAACGAAAACCCCTACGGCCCCAGCCCGAAGGTCTATGAGGCGATCGCCTCCGCGAGGCCCGAGAGGTACCCCGAGCCCGGACGGCTCGTCGAGGCCCTGGCCGGTTACGCCGGAGCACCTCCCGAGGACGTCGTCATCGGCGCCGGCATGGATGGGGTGATGGACACCCTGACGAGGCTCTTCCTCGACCCCGGCGATAGAGCGGTGATCTATCCCCCCACCTTCAGCTACTACGAGATCCTGACGGTGACTGCCGGGGCCGATCCGCTCTTCCTCCCCCGGGGTCCCGAGTTCGAGGTGCCGTCGGAGGTGCCCTCCGGGATTAAGATGATCTTCATCTGCTCTCCGAACAACCCCACCGGCGATACGATCCCCGAAGAGGACCTCCGGGGGATCGTCGAGGCCGCCGAGGGGATAGTCTTCCTCGACGAGGCCTACGCCGAGTTCAGCGACCAGAACTTCCTCCCCCTGGTGGAGGATTACGATAACCTGGTGGTGGGGAGGACGACCTCCAAGGCCTTCGGCCTCGCCGGGATGAGGCTGGGCTACGCCGTCGCCCCCGATTGGATTGCGAGAGAGTACAGGAGGGCGGCCCCTCCCTTCTTCGGCGTCACCACTCCGTCGGTGGCGGCGGGGATCGCGGCCCTGGAGGATCTCGAGCACATGAGGCGGTCCGTTGAGGCTATAAGGCATGAGAGGGACCGGTTGATGGCGGCGATCCCGGAGTTTCGCCCCTCGGGGGGGAACTTCCTCTATATGGAGACGGCGGAGCCCTCGGGGGAGGTGGCGGAGCGGCTCCTCGGCAGGGGCGTCATCGTCCGGGACTGCTACTCCTTCCGGGGGGCGGGCGACCGCGCCCTTCGGGTGACGGTCGGAACCCCCGAGGAGAACGGCCGCTTCCTCGAGGCCTTCGGAGAGGTATGCGGGCCGCCCTGACCGGCACCCCTGGGACGGGGAAGACGACCGTCGCCGCCCTCCTCCCCTTCAGGGTGATCGAGATAAACGCCCTGGTGAGGGAGGAGGGGCTATCCGTCGGCATCGACGAGGGCCGGGGGTGTCTGATCGCCGACGTCGAAGCCCTGGAGGCGAGGATCGAGGAGCTGGCCCCGGAGGGGGCGGAGGAGATCGTCGTCCTGGAGGGGCACTTCTCCCACCGCTTCGCCCCCGAGGCGATAGTCCTCCGGACCCGCCCCGCGGTCCTGAGGGAGCGGCTCGCCCGAAGGGGTTACCCCGAGAGGAAGATCCGGGAGAACCTGGAGGCTGAAGCCCTGGACGTCGTCCTGGTGGAGGCGGTGGAGGGGTGCCACCGGGTGAGCGAGATCGACGCGACCCGGCTATCGCCGGAGGAGGTGGCGGACCTGGTGGGGAGGCTCCTTCGCCGCGAGATCTCTCTTCCGCCCGGGGGTATAGATTGGACTGGAGAGGTGGAGTTTGACCCTCGATGACCTGAGGTCCAGGTCCCAGGCCGCGACGGAGCCCCTGGCGGACCTGGCGATGGGGGCGGGGGCGTCCCCCGACCTGATATCCCTCCTATCCCTGATCTTCGCCCTGGCGGCGGGGGGGTTCTACTACCTCTCGGCCGAAGGTCCCGCTTTCCTTTATCCTGCAGCCCTCTTCCTCCTCCTCAACGCCGTCTTCGACGCCGTCGACGGCGCCGTCGCCCGGAAGGCCGGCCGGGCGGAGGCGAGGGGAGACTTCCTCGACCACGTCATCGACAGGTACGCCGACATGGCGATCCTCACGGGAATCGTCTTCGCGGGCTACGTCTCCGAGGCGGTGGGGATCTTCGCCGTGATGGGGGTCCTCCTGACGAGCTACCTCGGGACCCAGGCCCAGGCCCTGAGCCTCGGCCGCCTCTACGGCGGGATCATGGGCAGGGCCGACCGGCTCGTCATCATCCTCGGAGCCACCTTCGCCACCGCCCTCTTCCCCGGGGATATCATGGGTCTATCTATCCTGGGGTGGGCTGTGGTGGTGATCACCCTGGCAAGCCACATCACCGCCCTCCAGAGGATAGCCCTCATCTGGAGGCGGCTGTAGCCCCTCTCGGCCGGTCGGAGGCTCCCCTCCCACCATCTTCCCGAAGTGGGAGGCAAGGTCGGCGACGAACTTCTGAAGGTCGTCCCCCATCTCCACCCCCCTTCCCAGAACCAAGAGACCCCTCCGGCCTTCGCCGCAGGAGAAGGGGGCTATGGCCCAGGATATGGTGGGGCCGTCCCCCGCCACCGTCCTCATCTTGCCCTCCTCCAGGAGCCCCTCGGCGTCTACCTTCTCGGAGAGCTCCATGAGGGCCTCCAGGGGTCCGGCCATCGCCCGGAGGACGAGCCGTCCACCTTCCTGGAGGAAGGCTCCCCCCACCTCGAATCCGTCCGGGCCGGCCATCACCTCTGCCAGGGCATACCTCATCAGGTCGTCGGAGTCACCGGGAAAGTCGATCGCCCTGAGGAGGAGGTTGTGGAGGATGGAGAGCCTCCGGTTCGCCAGGAGGAGGTCCCTCTCCCCCCTCTTCCGATCGGTGGCGTCCACCACATTTCCGAGGACCCACCTCTCCTCCTGGTCGTCGAGGGAGGCGATCCTCGCCTCGACCCACCGCTTCGACCCGTCCCTCCTGGTGACGCCGAACTCGTGGACCTTCGTCCTTGGGAGATCGGCCCCGACCTCCAGGCAGGGCTCCTCGGCGGCCTCTTCGCACTCGAAGCTCTCCGGGTCTGCCAGGCTCCAGAAGTGCTCTCCTATAAGATCCTCCTTATCGCAGCCGAAGATCTCAGCGAACCTGGAGTTGACCATCTTGAAGCAGCCGTTCTGGAGGACGTATATCCCCGTCGGCGAGTTCTCGAGGATGTACCTGCTCACCGTCTCGGACCTCTCGATCTCCCTTTTCATCCGCCGCTCCTGGGACCGGAACCTCGCCTCGATGATCAGCGCCTCGAAGACGGTGGGAAGGCTCCTGAAGCTGTCGACGCTCTTCATGACGTAGCTCGTGGCGAACTTCTCGAAGGCGACGACCTGGAGCTCCTCGGTCCCCCGGCCCGTCACCATGACGACGGGGACGTCCTGGTCGGACGTTCGGATCTCCTCCAGGACGTCCAGGCCGCTTATGCCGGGGAGGGCGAAGTCGACGGAGACGAGGTCGTATCGGCTCGTAGCGACCCTATCGAGCCCCTCCTCCCCGGTGGTGGCGACGTCTACGAAGAACTCGTCGTGCTTCGAGAAGCCGAGGAGGATCAGCTCGACGTCGTCGGGGTTGTCCTCGATGATGAGGATCCGATAAGGGCTGGTCATGCCGGCCCGCCTTCCAGGATCATCCCGCAAATATTCAATTTCATCCGATTAGAATCTTCCCGTTGGCGGCCGGATTTGAGCTCCGCCGCGGGGGTCCTCTCCTCCTCAGGAGGCAGGTACTTATCGATCCCGGAAGGATTTTTCCGCCTTTCGTGGCCTGGGGATAGAGTTATCTATCACCGCCACCACTGGACTATCGTACCGGATTGGGGGTGTCGTCACGGATAGGTTATGGCTCATAGTCCTTCTCCTTATATTCAGCCCATGGCAGCCCGGGGCCCAGGCTGCAACTCTAGTCGTCGATCCGAGCGGAGGCGGAGGGTTTTCGACGATAAGCAAGGCCGTCAACGCCGCTGAAGACGGCGACGAGATCCTCGTCCGCCCCGGGTACTATCGGGAGGGGGTGATCCCCCTCCTCCGGCCCCTGGCCCTCAACGGCTCCGCCGGCGAGACGACCCTGGAGGGGGGTTTCAGGGTGGAGGCTCCGGGCACCAACATCTCGGGCTTCGAGATGAGGGGCACTGGGACCGGCGTCGGGGTGGAGCTGAGATCCAAAGAGGCCACCATCCGGGGCTGCATAATCCGGAACTTCTCTACCGGCATCCTTTCGTCCGACTCCGATAACGCCGTCGTCGGCTCGGCGATCGAGGGCTGCTCCGTAGGGGTCCTCCTCTCGGGCGGCACCGTCCGGGACTTGCAGGAGAGCTCAGTCTCGGGGGTCGAGGCCCTCGGGCCTGCCATCTCCAACTGCACCATCTCCGGAGGCACCGGGGTCGTGATCGCCAACTGTAGCGGGTGTGCCGTCTCTGACTCCCTCATTACCGCCAGGACCGGAGTCCTCATCACTGACTCCCCCAGAACCAGGGTCAGAGGAAACGAGATCTCCTCGCCGGAGAGGGGGATCGCCGTCGAGAGGTCGGAGGAGAGCGAGATCCTGGAGAACGTCGTGACGGGGGCGACCAATGTCGCGATCCTCCTCCTCGCCTCCGGCAACAGCACAGTTGCCGAAAACTCGGCCCTGGGTTGCAACGTAGGGATCAGGCTGAAGGACTCGACGGCGAACAGGATCTTGAAGAACCGGATGGAGGAGAGCGCCGTCGCCGGGATCTGGCTGGAGGGCTCGAAGGGGAACGTCGTCGCCGGAAACCTCCTATCCGGGAACGTCGAAGGGCTGATCTTCAGGTCGGGCTCCTCCGGGAACTCCATCTTGGAGAACCAGATCCTGAAGAACGGCCGCGGCCTCACCCTCCTCGGATCCGGGGCGAACCTCCTCCGGAAAAACCAGATGGAAGATAACCACCGGGCCTTCAGGGTCGATCGAGAAGACCCCTCGGCCACCGACGACGCTCCCTTCCGCCAGGACGCCGACTCCTCCAACACCATCGACGGAAAGGCCTTCTGCTATCTGGTGGGGGAGCATGACCGGTCCATCTCCGGAGACTACGGCCTCCTGGCCCTGGTGGGCTGCACCAACGTCACCGTCGAGAGCCTGGCCCTCTCCAACAACAGTGCTGGAGCCCTCATCGTCAACTCGAGCAGCTGCACAGCCCGAAACCTCACCCTCCTGGGGAACGATGCCGGGGTCCGGATGCTCTGGACGGCCGGCTGCGGGGTTGAGGCGAGCAGAGCCGATAACTGCACCATCGGGTTCCTGGTCCAGGGGGGGAAGGGCGCCTCGATCGAAGGGTCTTCGGCCCTGAGGTCCTCGGAGGCCGGATTTCTGGTCCAGGGGTCGGAGGCTTCGGCCCTCAGGGGGGTGGAGGCCTCGGAGGGGCTGGTGGGGATCTCCGTCGTCAACTCCACCTCCACCACGATCCTCCAGGCCAGGGCGATGGGGAACACCGAGGAGGGGATCAAAATCTCGAGATCTCCAAGGTCCGTCCTGAACAACAACATCGCCTCGGGAAACCGCTGGGGGATCAGAGCCTCCGGCTCCGACGGGACGATGGTGGTCCGAAGCCACCTCTCGGAGAATCGGGATGCGGGCCTGGCCCTCCTCCAGCTCTCCGCGGCGACGGTGGCGGGATCATCAGCCTTCGATAACGGGGACGGGGTCTTCCTCCAGGCGGTCGTCGGCGCTAAGATCGAGGGGAACAACCTCAGCAATAACCGCCGCTACGGCCTGAGGATGAGCTACTCCCGGGAAGGGAAGGTCTATGGGAACACCTTCGTCAAGAACGGCCTCGGGGGGACGGGGCTGGTCGACTGCACGGGTTGTATCATCCGCCACAACAACTTCATCGATAACGGCAACCCAATGAGCCCCCAGAACGCCGTCGACAACGGCGACAACTCCTGGGATGGGGGGGCCGAGGTGGGAGGAAATTTCTGGAGCGACCATCAGGTAACCGGAAATCCGGGGTCCGGTCCCAAGGCTGTCCCCACGAGGGGGGTGGACCGGTACCCCTTCCAGGACCCCGACGGCTGGAGGAAGAAGTGAAATCATACGAAGGTCCTCGGATGAAAGAAGGAGATGACGGGACGCCGGATGAGGTCGACGATCTGGACCTCGCCCTCATCAGGGCGGCTCAGGGGGGGATAGCCCTCTCCTCCCGCCCCTACGAGGCCCTGGCAAAGGAGCTCGCCATCGGCGAGGGGGAGGTGCTGGAGAGGCTGAGCCGCCTCCTGGAGCTGGAGGTGATCAGGAGGTTCTCGGCGACGATAGGCCATCGGGCCCTGGGGATCGTGGCCAACGCCATGATCGTCTGGCGGGTCCCGCCGGAGGATGCCGAGCGGGTCGGGGGGATCATGGCCTCCTTCGACGAGGTCACCCACTGCTACGAGCGGGCCGAAAGGCCCGAGTGGCCCTACAACCTCTACACCGTCGTCCACTCTCCCTCCCGGGAGGAGTGCCGGAAGGTCGCCGCCGAGATATCCAGGAAGGTCGGGATCACCGAGTATCAGGTCCTCTTCAGCGAGAGGGAGTTCAAGAAGACGGGGGCGCGGATCTGAAGGGCCACCTCCCCCTCCTCCTGGACCTCTCGGGCCGAAAGGTCGTCATCTTCGGCGGCGGTGCCGTCGGCGAAAGGAAGGCCCGGCTCTTCTCAGAGCATGCCAGGGTGACGGTGGCGAGCCTGGAGTTCACCCCCGGGATCTGGGAGATGGCGGCGGCGGGGGAGGTGGAGCTGGTGGAGGCGGACCTTGGGGGGCGGGGCCGGACCTCCTCCGGGGCGCCTTCATCGCGATCCCCGCCACCAGCGACTCCTTCCTCAATGCCAGGCTGGAGGAGACGGCATCCTCTATGGGGGTCCTGGTGAACCGGGTCGACGGCTTCGGAGAGGTCGTCGTCCCCTCCATCGTCAGGAGGGGCCCCGTCGTCGTCGCCATATCCACCTTCGGGGAGAGCCCGGCTCTATCCAAGAGCCTGCGGATGAGGATCGAAGAGATCCTGGACGAAGGGTACGGCGATATGGCCCGGCTCCTGGGGGAGATGAGGGGGGTCATGAAGGAGAGGGTCGCCGACCAGGAGGAGAGGAGGCGGATCCTCTGGGAGATCATCTCCGATGGCGAGGTCTGGAGGCTCCTATCGGAGTCCTACGAAAAGGGCTATAAGAGGGCCGGAGAACATCTCCCTTCAGATGAGCGAGATAGCCTCGATGCTGGTGACCCACCGGAAGGCCAATATCGACGAGATTGAGAGGGCCTGGCACGGCGACCTGGAGGCCCTCCTCAAGTGGATCTCCTCCTCCGACCTGGTGGAGGAGTCCGCCGTCCTCAAGACCTGCAACCGGGTCGAGATCTACGTCGTCTCGCCCCGGGGGGAGAAGGTCCTCTTCGAGCTCGCGAAGAAGGCCCGGATATCATCGCGGATCATAGATTTTCACGACCACGACGAGTCGCTCAACCACCTCCTCCGCCTCGCCTCGGGCCTCGAGTCGATGATCATCGGCGAAGACCAGATCCTCGGCCAGATGAAGGAGCTCTACAACATGGCCAAGGCGGCGGAGACCACCGGCTGGACCCTGGACGTCGCCTTCAAGAAGGCGATCTCCGTCGGAAAACGGGTCCGCCGGGAGACGCGGATCAACGAGAGGTCGATCTCGGTGGGCTCCGCGGCCGTCGACCTCGCCGAGGAGATCCTGGGGAGCCTTGAGGGGCGGAGGGTCCTGGTGATCGGGGCGGGGGATACCGGGGAGCTCATCTCGAAGGCCCTCTTATCGAAGAATATCGGCGAGCTGTTGGTCACCAACAGAACCTTCGGGAGGGCCCTCGCCCTCGCCGCCGGCCTCGGCGCCGAGGCCGTCCCCTTCGATCGGATGAAGGAGATGATCAGGACCTCCGACCTCGTCATCAGCGCCACCTCCGCCCCCCATTACATCCTGAGGCGGGACGACCTGGAGGAGGTGATGGCGAGGAGGACGAAGGGGACCCTCCTGATGATAGACATCGCAAACCCCCGGGACATCGCCGAGGACGTCGGCGAGATCCCCGGCGTGGAGCTGCGGAACATCGACGCCCTCCGGGAGATCAGCGCCGAGAATATGAGGCTGCGGATGGCCGAGATGGCTCGGGCCGAGGCGATCATCGACGAGGAGCTCGCCCTCCTCAAGGCCAAGTACAAGAGGAGGAGGGCGGAGGATCTCCTCGGGAGGATCTACCTCCAGGCCGAGGAGATCAAGGCCCAGGAGTGCATGAGGGCGATGAACAAGCTCGGCGCCCGCCACACGTTAGGGGAGATCGAGGAGAGGGTTCTGATGGACATGAGCCACTCCATCGTCAACAAGATCTTCGCCGAGCCGACGAAGGCCCTGAGGAGGGCGGCGGAGCGGGGCGACGACGGATGTCTGAATTTCATCGAGGAGCTCTTCGGGCTGGAGGCGGATGATGAGAAGGATGCGTAGACTTCGTAAGCCGGGGCTGAGAAGGATCGTCGCCGAGACGAGGGTCTCGGCGGACGACCTGATCATGCCCCTCTTCGTGGATGAGCGGTTAAAGAGGCCCATCAAGATCGAGTCGATGCCGGGGCAGAATAGGCACTCCCTCGAGAGCCTCGCGAAGGAGGTCGAGGAGCTGGAGGAGCTGGGGGTCCCCGCCGTCATCCTATTCGGCCTTCCTGAAAAGAAGGACGAGGTCGGCTCCGGCGCTTACGATCCCCAGGGCGTCGTCCAGAGGGCGGCCGAGCGGATCAAGGAGACGACCTCGAAGGTCATCGTCATCGCCGACCTCTGCCTCTGCGAGTACACCAGCCACGGCCACTGCGGCCTGATCAAAAACCAGGAGGTGGCCAACGACGAGACCCTCCCCCTCCTGGGCAAAGCAGCCGTCTCCCAGGCGAGGGCGGGAGCGGACGTCGTCGCCCCCAGCGGGATGATGGACCACATGGTGGCCGCGATCCGCGGAGCCCTGGACGACGAGGGATTCACCGATACCCCCATCCTCTCCTACGCCGCCAAGTACGCCTCCAGCTTCTACGGACCCTTCCGGGAGGCGGCGGAGTCGGGGTACTCCTTCGGCGACCGGTCCGGCTACCAGATGGACCCCGCCAACGCTTTAGAGGCGCTATGGGAAGTCCGCCTCGACATCGAGGAGGGGGCGGATATGATCATGGTGAAGCCGGCGATGCCCTACCTCGACATCGTGAGGATGGTCAAAGACGAGTTCGGGATGCCGACGGCCGCCTATCAGGTGAGCGGTGAGTACTCGATGATCATGGCCGCGGCGGAGCGGGGCTGGATCGATGGAGAGAAGGCGATGGGCGAGGCGCTCACCTCCATCAAGCGGGCCGGGGCGGATATGATATTGACGTACTATGCGAAGAAGTTTGCGAGGAAGGCGCACGGGTGAGGAGTCTGGGTTCGAAGATGTGCGAGGATGTGGTGATAATCGAGCCCTCCGATTTTGGGCGAGAGCTGGAGGATCTGGTTCCGATAAATGCTCTAAATTTTGCCCGAAGCGAAGGGCAGAGGGCGATTCCAGCCATCGCCAAAAACCCGGATCTTCTCCTGGAGATCGAGATGGCTGCAAAGCGGGTCCCCACCCGCCATCAGCTCTTCCTCGGTGACAGCCGTTTTATGGAGGAGATCCCGGACGAGAGCGTCCATCTGGCGGTCACCTCTCCTCCCTACTGGACCCTCAAGGAGTACCCAGCCAACGAGGGGCAGCTCGGCTCCGTCGAAGACTACGAGCAGTTCCTCGACGAGCTGGACAGGGTCTGGCGGAACGTCTTCCGGGTCCTCGTCCCCGGCGGCCGCCTGGTGGTCGTGGTGGGGGACGTCTGCCTTCCGAGGCGCTGCTTCGGCAGGCACGTCGTTTTTCCTCTGCATGCCAGCATCCAGGAGCGGTGCCGGAAGATCGGCTTTGACAACCTCGCGCCGATCATCTGGTACAAGATCGCGAACGCCAGATTCGAGTCGAATAACGGGTCGAAGTTCTTGGGAAAGCCTTATGAGCCGAATGCCATCGTCAAGAACGACATCGAGTACATACTATTTCAGAGAAAGCCGGGAGGGTATCGAAAGCCCTCAAATGCGGCTCGTCTCCTCTCGGTGATCCCCGAGGATCTCCACAAGGAGTGGTTCCAGCAGATCTGGACGATCACGGGGGCATCGACGAGAAAACATCCTGCCCCCTTTCCTCTGGCCCTTGCTGAGAGGCTCATAAGGATGTTCTCCTTCGTTGGAGATACGGTCCTCGACCCCTTCATGGGCACGGGAACCACAAACCTGGCCGCTGGCCAGTGGGGGCGGAGCAGCGTGGGATTCGAGATCGAGCCGACGTATTTTGAGATGGCCTCGAATCGTCTCAACAAGATCAGAAATAAGCAGCTTACGCTGGATTTCGACGGCTTCTAGGGGGTGGGATTATCACAGATTTCGCTGGAGACCTCGTTTTCTCTGACGCTGTGAAAACTTTCTGGCAGATCAGAGATCGGCAGATCAAGGACCAGGAGAGGCGCGGCGGGTCTGATCAGGGGGCGCGGAGCGCTGTCACCGGCGGAAAGCAGATGGACGGATTCGTCCGAAAGATCATCGAGCTGATGACGGCAAGCGGCGTCGATGAGGGGAACATCTACACGAAAAAGACTCACCTGCCCGGATTCTTCCGCCCCGTCAAGGGTTGGGATATCGTGGTGGTAGTCGATGGAGTGCTTATGGCTGCCATCGAGCTCAAGTCACAGGTCGGCCTCTCGTTTGGAAACAACTTCAACAACCGCACAGAGGAGGCGATGGGCACGGCCCTGGATATCTGGACCGCTTACAGGGAAGGTGCCTTTTGCACATCCCCTGCGCCCTGGCTTGGGTATCTGTTCTTGCTGGAGGACTGCCCAGAATCAAGAAGCCCGGTGAGAACTCAGGAGACCCACTTTCCGGTCTTCGAGGAGTTTCGGGGCGCTTCATACGCCAAGAGGTACGAGCTATTCTGCCGGAAGCTGGTCCGAGAGCGTCAGTACAATGCAGCATGTTTCATCATTGCAGATCGCGAAAAATCGAACTCATTTGAGAGCTACATCGAACCGGCAGACGACCTCTCTGCAGATCTGTTTTTATCTCAGCTGAATCGCCACGTGGGCGGTCGAGAGTAGGATCAGTTTTTAGGCGATCTGCTTTTTAGCCTCTACTCCTCCACCACGGCTACCGCGTCGATCTCCACCAGATACTCCGGGCGCGCGAGCCCGCTGACGAAGGCCATGGTGATCGCCGGCGGGTTGGGCCTGCGGCCCCACGCCCTCATGAACGCCTCGAAGCCCGGCTGGAGGGGCTGGCCGGCGACCACGTAAACGTTCCACTTGACGACGTCCGCAAGGTCTGCGCCTGCGGCCGCGAGCGCCGTCTGGATGTTTATCAGGATCTGAACCGTCTGCTGCCGGATGTCGCCTTTTTGCCTCCTGGGCAGCCAGCTTGCGTCAGGCCGAAGAGCTGGAGTGGATTGGGCAAGGGACTGGCAATGGAGCTGTGTGATGACTGGAATTCGTTCAGGCGAAGCTCATTTTCTTTCTCCCGCAAGGAGGAGCAGCTTCTCGATGGAATCCTGAACTTCCTTCTGTTCCATCCTGCCGTACATATCGACTGCATCGATGTCGCTCGGGATCTCCCAAAGCACCTCCACCAGGAACGGGTTCATGCGAAGCCTCTCACCAAGATATTGAATATCGATCTCAGTGCCCCCGGCGTCAGGGTCGATGAGAGCTATAATATCGGCCCGATCCTTGCATAGCTTGCTCTTCTCCCATTCCTCATCTTCGGCGGTTTCATTCTGTATCCGGAACGAGCGGTCCCATGCAGCCTTGAGCTTGAAGATCATGAGCAGCGTTCTTTCGGGCACAATCACAGAAACAGAAGAACTTGGGCTGATCTCTCTTGCCTCAGTACGCCCATCAAGAAGCGAAAACGGAAGTTGTTCATCTCTCCCCTCAAACCTGGAGATATCCTCCCGCGACCCAAAGTCGAGAAGGATCTTCTCTTCCTGGACATTTTTCACAACTGTGGTGGGAACCATCGGGTCCCTCTGGTGAACAAATCCCCGTTCGTCCCTCAGGCGCTTCATCAGTTGATGCTTTGTCTTGTTATTGGTGACAAGATCGATATCCACCGAGCCGTACCACTTATTGTAGCTGTACACCGCCCAGCCGCCGATCAAAACGGTGACGGGATTTCTCTCATCCTTCTCTCGGGCATGCACCCAGCGGAATATGTCGATCAGCTCCTCCAGGGACGCGTCCACAATCGTTCGTGGGGCTCTATAGGCGGTCATAGATCTCCACCAGCCTTAATGTGAGGTCGCGGCCTGCATATCCCAGGCCCGCACAGTCGAGGAGGGCCTGGGCGGGCGAGACGAGCCAAACGCCCTCCACGGTGGAAATTCTGCGATCCTTGAAAACATCGCGGTCTGGAGCATAGATTCGTACAGCTGTTCCGCCTTCGTTCTGCACTTCAAACATCCCTACAACTTCATCTATATTTTTCCTCTCAATATAAAGGTATATCGAATCGTGCCTCGCGCTGTAGCCGGTGTAAATCTCTGCTGCAGTGTAGCTGGAAAAAGCGCTTGGAATCTGCTGCTCATCGCAGACGAGGCAAATTTCCTGGGCGAGCGCCATGGGGCTCTCGGCAGCTATCCGAATCTCCTGGGCAAAGAGCTTCTCGAACGGCCGCTCCCACGCTATGCCGTTGAGAAGCTTGTTTTTGTCAGCGATCTCTACGAGGCCCCTATCGGCTGATGCTATTCCCTTTGAGGCGAGAGCCTTCACCGTCGCATGGGTCCAGCCGTAGGAGACGCCAGATGCGATCGCGAGCTGCCTGATGGAAGCCTCCTTTATCTTGAGAAGATATGAGATGGCTTGCCAGGACTTGGGGGATGTGAGCTTCACCGACAAGGCGCTGGACTTGGGGCGGGCTTCTTCTAAGTTCACATCAGCTGGCAGCTTGATGAATCGCATCCCTGTCTTCTCAGCGGCTTCAGCAGCTTCCGGTGTTATCCGTTTACCTACCATGACGAATTCGATGTCGTAATTGCTGATGTTATCGGCATTTAGGAGCAGTTTTAGCAGCCCGAGCCGTGAGAGGGCCTCAAGGCGCACGATCCGCTTGATTTCCACGACGTACGTTTTACCGTCGTCTTCGATGATCAGGTCAAACCGAATAGGGTAATTATCGTTGAGCATACCCTCCTGCTTTATAGATACGTTCTCGCTGATTTCTAGCTCTTGGCGAAGGAACGCGATAATCTCAGAGCTGGAGGGTGATATGGTCTTCATGAGTGATATCACCATTTACTGATATGTATTTAAGGTTATCAGTGATATCCTATATCAGTTTTTAGTGATAGGGAATAATGGTATCAGAGATCGATCATTAGGGCTGGGAGGTACAAGGGCAAGCAGGCATCCCGGTGAGCTGTTTGATCGGAGTCTGGGGGTGGGAAGGTGGCACGGTCCATGTCAGAGCAGCTCTGCCTAAAGCACCCGTTTAAAGTTGCGCTATTTTGCTACCTTCCTCCTTGTTCCTCCACCACGGCTACAGCATCGATCTCCACCAGATACTCCGGGCGCGCGAGCCCGCTGACGAAGGCCATGGTGATCGCCGGCGGGTTGGGTCGGCGGCCCCACCCCCTCATGAACGCCTCGAAGCCCGGCTGGAGGGGCTGGCCGGCGACGACGTAAACGTTCCACTTGACGACGTCCGCAAGGTCCGCGCCTGCGGCCGCGAGCGCCGTCTGGATGTTTTTCAGGACCTGCTCCGTCTGGAGTCCGACGTCGCCCTCACCGACTATATTCCCCGATCCGTCGACGGCGTCCTGCCCCCCGACGTATATCGTCTTCGCCGGGCCGGTTACCACGACCGCCTGGGAGAAGGCCGGATTTTTTGATAGCCCCTCGGGGTTTATGTGCTGGACCAATCCTCTTCCCATATCTTGCTCATCTCCCATCTTCTCCCATCTCATGCCTTCAAAATTTCTTCGATCTCGATCTTCTTCATCCCGTAGAGGACCTTCATCACCCGCTGGGCCCTCTCCTGGTCAGGCCCCTCCATGATCTCCTGGATGATCTCAGGGGCGATCTGCCAGCTTACGCCGAACCGGTCCTTCAGCCAGCCGCACTGCTGCTCGATCCCGCCTTCGGAGAGCTTCTCCCAGAGTCCGTCTATCTGGTCTTGGGTCTTGCAGCTGACATAGAGGGAGACGCTCTCGGTGAAGTTGCCGAAGTAGCCCCCGCCGTTGAACGCCATCAGCTCATCTCCGTTCAGCAGGAAACGGACGTCCTTCACGCTCCCGGGAGGCCCCGGCATGAATTCCTCTGTCACATCGGGGACTTCTCTTAGCGCCTCCAGCTCTTCATCTCCATAGTATGTGATCTTCAGGATCTTCGAGTCTCCGAAGGCCCTAGAGAAGGCATCGACGTAGAGGTTCGCCGCCTCCTCGGCCTCTCCATGGAAGCCTATACACGTTCTGATCGTCTCCACAGGTTCACCACCTGGTCTTATTTTTGAGTTCCAGCGATTAACGCTTTTTGATCGCCATCCGGGGGCATATCCACTCCGCGAGCAGGAGCGGAGCCGGCTGGGATCGATCAACGGCGGCCGGTTGGGTCGAGAAAAGGCTATTCATATCTTGAATAAGAAAAAGAACCTTATGTACATCCCCATCATCCTCGGGACCGCCCGGGCAGGGCGCGAGTCCGAGAAGGTCGCGAGGTTCATGCTGGCGAAGGCCGCCGAGTTCGGCCTCGAGAGCGAGATCATCGACGTCCGCGATTACCGCCTCCCTGCGACGGACGACTCCAAGACCTCCGAGGCGGCGAAGCGACTCAAGGAGCGGGTCCTCCGGGCCGACGGGATCGTCATCGTCTCCCCGGAGTACAACCACGGCTACCCCGGGGAGCTGAAGATGATGCTCGACCTCCTCTACGTGGAGTACTTCGGAAAGCCCGTGGGGATCTGCGGCGTCTCCTCTGGGGTCTTCGGCGGCGCCAGGATGATCGAGCACCTCGTCGCCACCTGCGTCCGGTTCCACATGCTACCCACGGGGGAGGTCCTCTACTTCCCAAAGGTCCAGGATCTCTTCGACGACTCCGGGGCGATCAAGAAGGAGGCCTACCACCGGAGGGCGGAGAAGTTCTACGCCGTCCTCGCCGATTACGCCGAGCGGCTCGGAGGCGGCGGTGACGGACGATGATGGGGGCCAGGGGCGAATTTCGATCAAAAATATAGGAAGATGGGCATTTCAGCATTCGCGATCGGCGGAGAGGTCGGATAACCGAAAACTGCCCCCGGAACCTAATTCGCGGGGGGCATCCGGCCGAATTAATCGGTTTTTATTCGTCGGTACCTCAAATATTCGGCCCTTCTCCGGGGCTTTAAATATCAATGGAGAGTTACGAATGCCTCCCCGGCGAGGGGATCGGATTTTTGACCAACTTTAATTATAATTTTACCTCATATCGGCCGAAGGGGTTATAAATTTAGGGGCCTTACAGGGATGGTTGAAGATTGCGCCATCAGGGGGGTAGATATTCTTCGCTCCTTCTGTCGCATCTCATCGGGGGTATCTGTCATTGAGCCGGAGGGTTAACGGATATAAAAGTCAGCAGATCACGCTGGAGGGCGTCTCCCTATCGGAGATGCCGATGGTCAGAACCACCGACGGCCACCTGATGAGGTGGAACAGGGATGCGGTGGTGAAGCAGCTCCTCCGGGAGACGAAGCTCTCCGAGCAGTTCTACCGGATCCCGGGCATCTCCGAGGAGGAGGCGGCGGAGATCGCCCGGGAGGTGGAGCGGCGGATCCGGTGGATGGACGTCAAGTTCCTCTCCGGGCCGCTGGTGAGGGAGATCGTCAACGTCATCCTCCTCGAAAGGCACCACCTGGAGTGGAGGAACATCTGCACCCGGGTGGGGACCCCCGTCTACGACGCCCACCTCATCGACGTCGGCTCCGGCTTCGAGGCCCACGAGAACGCGAACCTCCAGGAGAACGCCGAGACGAGCCACAAGAAGAAGGCGGACAAGATATCGAAGGAGCAGTACCTCCTCCTCATCCCCCCCTACCTATCGGACCACCACCTCGCCGGCGACCTCCACATCCACGACCTGGAGTACTTCGGGACCCGCCCCTTCTGCCAGGACTGGGACCTCCGCTACTTCTTCTACTACGGCCTCATGCCCGACGGCTCGGGGACGAAGGCCTCCGTCGCGGGCCCCGCGAAGAAGCCGGAGGTGGCGATGCTCCATGCCGTCAAGGCCCTCGCCTCAGCCCAGACGAACTTCGCCGGAGGGCAGGGGTTCTACAACTTCCTCACCTTCCTCGCCCCGTACCTCGAGGGGCTCGACTACTCCGAGATCTGCCAGCTGATGCAGATGTTCGTCTACGAGATGACCCAGATGATGGTCGCCCGGGGCGGCCAGGTCGTCTTCTCCTCCGTCCAGCTCAGCCCCGGCGTCCCGAAGCTCTGGCGGGACAAGCCCGTAGTCTACCAGGGGAAGGTCTGGGATGGCGAGGGGGCTCCCCTCCGGACCTACGGCGAGTTCGAGAAGGAGGTCCGCCTCGGCTTCAAGGCCCTGATGGAGGTGATGCTGGAGGGGGACTACTGGGGGAAGCCCTTCAACTTCCCCAAGCCCGAGATCTCCATCGAGCCGGACTTCATGGCCGAGGACGATGGATTCAACGCCGCTCACCCCGAGGTCCCGACCTACCGGGACCTCTACCTCCTCTCCTTCCAGCTCGCCTCCAAGTTCGGCACCCCCTACTACGACAACCAGCTTCCCGCCTACCGGGGGGCGGGGAAGGGGATAAGCTGCTATCAATGTCTTGCTGAAGATGAATTGGTCTCTTTGGCGGATCCCGAGGGACAGATCCATGTAAAGCAGATCAGCGAAATTTTCTCCGAAGCAGAGGAATATGGCAAAGAGACGGACCCATTCGGCGTCGAATTCGTCCGATTCCAGGGCAGGACTCCCAGCGTCAACTTCGATACCCTTGAGGCCTCCCTGAGGGAGTTCAAGGGTGTTATGCGCCAGAGATGCGAGGGGGAACTGCTTAAAATCGTCCTCAAGTCAGGACGGCGTATAAGGGTGACACCCAACCATCCCGTATACGTTCTCGATAAGGGCAATTTCGTCAAAAAGCAGGCTTGTGACCTCAACGTCGGAGACTTCCTACCGCTTCTAACGGACGTCGATTTCGGGTTAGCTCCGCTGGCCTCGATAGATGTCGAGACGACTCTGTTGAAGGCAGGTTACGCCGACGAGATCGTCGTACATAATGAATCTGTGAACGTCAAAAATGCCAAGAAGCCCGGCCTGCCCAAAAATATATCCATAACCTCCGAATTGGTCCGGTTCTTGGGATATTACCTAGCAGAGGGCTGCAGCGATCAAAGTGGCAGAAGGTATTCCGTTCGTCTCTCTTTCGGCAAACATGAGTCCGGGCTGATCGATGATGCGATGGCATGCATCAAGAGTCTCGGACTTGAGCCTAAGGTCTCAGAGGAGAAGACCGCGACGAACGTTGTAGTCAACAGCAAGCTGCTTTATCTCCTGATAGATGCCCTGGGGTGTGGCCACGATGCCCACACCAAGTCTGTGCCAGATCTTCTCTTCAATGTAGACCCGTCCCTGGTGGGGGAGTACATATGTTGCGCATTCAGGGGAGACGGAAACGTCAATGTTCAGAAAGGAGAGCTGAACGGGCGCCCTCACACTGCTCATGTCATCCGTATTGGGCTGGTCTCGAGAGATGCGGTACAGAGGTTGATCTGGCTCGCTCAGAGGATCGGCGTACAGATGAACTACATGGTTCGCGATGAGACCGTCAGACACCCCCAGACCGGAAATCCTTATCGACTTACCAGTTATAGTTGCTACGTCACATCCCAAGATCAGATAGAGAACTTCTACAGCCGGACAGGCTACGGTGGATGCGCGGTTTCTGACGACCGGAAAGAAGTAGGAGGGGTTTTCACCAGGATTCCCATAGAGAATGCCGGTCTTGAGCACGCCGATCTGAAATATCCCTCTCAATACCGATCACAGGGTCACAAGTGCGTGAATCAGCGCCACATCGATTCTTCAGGCTCGCCCATAATCGAGCGGTTGATCGGCGGTGATGTCCACGTCCTGGAGATAAGGGAGATCGAGGTGGAGGAATATGGCGGGTACGTTTACGACCTTGTGGACGTATCCGAGACCCACAACTTCAGCAACGCCATGGGCATCGTAACAGGAAACTGCTGCGCCTATCAGTTCGCCGCCACCTTCGAGAGCGACGCCGCCTTCGAGGATAAGCTCCTCTTCAAGGAAGGGATGCACTTCTCCATGGGGTCCTGGCAGGTCGTCTCCCTCAACTGCCCCCGGGCCGCCTACCTCGCCCGGGGGGACGACGACCTCCTCTTCGAGTACCTCCGGGGGCTGATGGATACCGCCGTCGAGATCTTCAAGGTGAAGCGGGAGTGGATGAACCAGGTGATAAAGAACCGGAGGATGCCCTTTGCGACCCAGAGGCCTAAGGATCCCAGGACGGGAAAGAAGGGGACGCTGGCCGTCGACCTGGAGAGCCTCGTCTACACCATCGGGGTCGTGGGGGTGAACGAGATGGTCCAGTTCCATACCGGCTCTCAGATGCATGAGTCGAAGGAGGCCTGGAAGCTGGCGGTGAGGGCGATGACGGAGATGGAGATCTACGCCAAGGAGCTATCCCGCCGCCACGGAATGACGATCGCGTTGGCGAGGACCCCGGCGGAGACGGTAGTCCAGAGGTTTGCGGTCTCCGACCTCCTCTCCGAGAAGTTCCGGGACTGCGCCGCCCGGGTCGTCAAGGGCGACCTCGATACCGCCATGAAGAGGATCCACCAGACCCGGGACCTCCCCGTCTACTACACCAACGGGACCCACATCCCGCCCTCCCTGGACGTCTCGATCTTCGAGAGGGCGAAGCTGGAGCACATCTTCTTCCCGATCGTCGACGGGGGGAACATATTCCACATCTTCCTGGGGGAGTCGGCCCCCGATCCCCAGGGGCTGATGGACTTCGCCATGAACCTGGCGAGGAGCACCCAGATAGGATACTTCGCCTTCACCAGGGACATGACCGTCTGTCTCAGCTGCTTCTGCGTCTCGCCGGGGCTCAAAGAGGAGTGTCCGAGGTGCGGCTCCGACCATCTGGAGTACCTATCCCGGGTCACCGGCTACCTCCAGTCGGTGAGCGGATGGAACGAGGCGAAGAAGCAGGAGCTGAGGGACAGAAACAAGTACTCGGACCTGAGCTGACCCAAGGGTCTCGGCCTCGAAGCCTCCCCCCCCCGGCGGGGAGGAGATATCCCTCCCTTTTTATCCTCCCCTTCCCTAACGAAAGTTATATATCGTATATCCCGGACTCTAAATTTGCCATCTTTGGCAACTTAGGAGGAATTCGTAATGCCGGCAGTAGTCAACAGAGAAGAGTGTGTAAGTTGCGGAACCTGTGTCGAGGAGTGTCCAGAGAACGCCATCACCATGGACGACGAAGAAATAGCAGTGGTGAACGTCGACAAGTGCACCGAGTGCGGCAGCTGTGTCGAGGCCTGCCCCTCTGAGGCCATCTCCATCGAGTGATCGCCCCTCTTTTAAAATTTTTCTATAAAAAGTGCCGCGCCCTCTAACCCTCCCCGGTCCCCTGGCCGCTTCAGCCCACCGATGGAAGGGGAGGATCCCTGGCCATATCGCGGTTCTCATTCACGGCGGCGGACCCCCCGACGAAAGATATATATCGGGGCCAGCTGGTCTCCAAATATGTCGATGCCGGCGGCGGAGCATTGCCTAAATTTTGGAGTGTTTTTATGAGGCTTGAACGGTGGTTTTTGGGAGGTCTGATACTTCTTCTGATCTCTTCAGGCCAGATGGCGTATCTGATCACGGAATGGCGATGGTTCTCATCCCTCGGCTACTCCAGCGTCTTTTGGACGATCCTCGCCGCAAGATCGGCCCTCTTTCTGCTGGCGACGATGGCCTTCGGGGCGGTGACCCTCGCCAACCTGAGGCTCGTCGGGGAGAGGCCGAGGCAACTGGCGTGGATCGTGGTCTTGATATCGGTTCTATTCGGATTAGCTGCCCAGGCCGGCTGGGAGAGGGTCCTTCTGGCCCTGAACGCCCAGCCCTTCGGGGCGACCGACCCCCTATTCGGAAACGACGTGGGATTCTTCGTCTTCACCCTCCCCCTCCTCTGGTCCCTATGGTATGCGGTCTTCGCGGCGGTGATGGTCAACCTGGCCCTCGCCGCCGGAGCCTACCTCTACCTCCACGCCGACCGGCTGATCTTCGGCCCGGAGGGCGGGGATTACCTCGAGATCGCCCGGTCGATCCCAAAAAGGGCCATAGGCCACATCGGGGCCCTCCTGGGGGTCCTGGCCCTCCTCTTCTCCGCCCGGTACCTTCTGGATCGGTACGAGCTCCTCTTCACCGGCGGAGGCGTCGTCTACGGCGCAGGCTACGCCGACGTCTACGCCCGCCTCCCCTTCCTTTACGTCTTCGCCGCCGTCGCCGCCATCTCGGCCCTCCTCCTCTTCGCCTACGCGGCAGGGAGGAGATCCCCGAAGATCCCTCTGGCGATAGCAGTTCTGGTGGTGGGGGCGGGGGCCGCCGGGACGATATACCCCGTGGTGATCCAGCAGTACAGCGTCGCCCCCAACGAGCTCACATTGGAGAGGCCCTTCATAGCCCACAACATAAACTACACCCGCCTAGCCTACGGCCTCGACGACGTCGTGGTGAAGGACTTTCCGGTGGACTACAACCTCACCGGCGCCGACGTCAGGAGGAACGCCGAGACGGTGGACAACATCCGGATCTGGGACTGGAGGCCGCTGCTCACCACCTACAAGCAGCTCCAGGAGATACGGCTCTACTACGAGTTCCTGGACGCCGACGTCGACAGGTACGTCGTAGACGGGAGGAAGAGGCAGGTGATGCTCTCGGCGAGGGAGATCTCCACCGATCGGCTTCCCGAGCAGGCGAAGACCTGGCAGAACGTCCACCTCTTCTACACCCACGGCTACGGGGTGGCGATGAGCCCGGTGAATGCCGCCACCGAGGAGGGGCTCCCGGAGTACTTCATCAAGAACATCCCCCCCGAGTCGGAGGTAGGCGATATCCATAGGCCCGAGATCTACTACGGAGAGGGGCGGAAGGATTACGCCATCGTCAAGACCCAAGTTCTGGAGTTCGACTACCCCATGGGGGACCAGAACGTCTACACCACCTACGCCGGGACCGGCGGCGTCGTCCTCGATCCGGTGATGAAGCTCCTGATGGCCTACCGGCATATGAGCCCCAAGATCCTCCTCAGCAAAGAGCTGACGGGGGAGAGCAGGATCATGATCCACAGGGACATCCTAGAAAGGGCGCAGACCGTCGCCCCCTTCCTCGCCTACGACAGGGACCCCTACGTAGTCCTGGCCGACGGCCGCCTCTTCTGGATCATCGACGCCTACACCCTATCCGGCCGCTACCCGTACTCGGAGCCGTCGGGGCGGTTCAACTATATCAGAAACCCGGTAAAGGTGGTCATAGACGCCTACAACGGGACGGTCAGTTACTATGTCATCGAGGACGACCCCCTCATCAGGGCCTACGAGGCGATCTTCCCCGACCTATTCCAGCCGATCGGCTCGATGCCGGAGGGGCTTTTGGCCCACATGAGGTATCCCGTCGACCTCTTTCGGATCCAGGCCGGGATATACCAGAACTACCACATGACCGACCCCCAGATCTTCTACAACAAGGAGGACGCCTGGGAGACGCCGATGGAGATATACCAGGGGCGGAGCCAGCCGATGGAGCCCTACTACGTCATCATGAAGATCCCCGAGAGCGAGGTCGCCGAGGAGTTCATGCTGATCCAGCCCTTCACCCCCCGGACCAGGAACAACATGATCGCCTGGATGTCTGCAAAGTGCGACCAGCCGAACTACGGCCAGATCCTGGTATACCGGTTCCCGAAGGACCAGCTCGTCTACGGGCCGATGCAGATCGAGGCGAGGATAGACCAGTCCACTGAGATCTCCGAGCAGCTGACCCTCTGGGACCAGATGGGGTCCACCGTCATCAGGGGGAACCTCCTGGTGATCCCGATAGATAGCAGCCTCCTCTACGTCGAGCCGATCTACCTCCGGGCGGATGTGGGGGAGCTGCCGGAGCTGCGGAGGGTGGTCGTAGCCTACGGCAACAGGCTGGTGATGGAGGAGACCCTGGAGCTCGCCCTCGGCAAGATCTTCGACCTGGCGCCGGCGGCCCCCAGGGCTGGACCGGGGATGGGGGCGGGCGCCCTCACCGCCGAGGAGCTGATCGGGGAGGCGGGGTCCCTCTACCGGTCAGCCCAGGCGGAGCTCCGGGCCGGAAACTGGTCCGGCTACGGCCAGGAGATCGACCGGCTCGGGGAGGTCTTGAGGGCCCTGGAGGAGAGGGCGGGGGCGGAGCCCGCCCTGAGGGGATCTCCGCCTCCTGGCGCTTGAAGTTTCCAGGGGGTTTCCGGAGGAGGGGGCTGGAAGGTCTGATGGCGAAATCTTGGGCAGGGGCTCGGGCCTCAAGGCCGTCGGAGGAGAAGGGCGCCCAAGGCTTGCGTCCTCCGCTACGGCGGGGACGGCATCCGCCACCGGAGGGTCACATCCGGCTGAAGATCCCGATCTCCGCTTCCTCCTCCCGGGGTGGGGCAGCGGCCCGCCGGTCGGAGATGACCTCGTAGAAGCGGCCCCAGTCGAGGGTCGTCGAGACGCAGCCGTTCGTCAGGAGGGGGACGCCGATCGCCGGGATGTCGTGCCCCTGGCAGAGCTCGAGCCCCTCCTTGATCTCCATGGGGCAGCCGACGCCGACGATGGCCCTGGGCCGATACTTCTTGATCATCCTCTTAATGACGCTGGAGCCGGGGGCGAGGAAGAACCTGTAGCCCAGGTCTTCGGCGAAGATCTTGGCGGGGCCGACCTCGCACCTCCCGCAGTTGACGCATCGGAGGCCCTCAGGGGTGAGCTTGGCGGGGCAGTCGACGGATCGGAGGCACTGGGGGATGAAGATCGCCCTCTCGTCCATGGGAACCGCCTCGAACTTCTCGGCGTTGATGTAGTTTCGGAGCTTCACCCCCACATCGTCGACGATTGCGTCGTCGGCCCGGAAGGTTCTGAAGATGCTCTTGATAAGGCTCTCCAGGAGAGAGACGGAGATGAGCATGATCCTGGCCATGAAGAAGTGGCCGGTCTTGAAGGAGTAGGCTATCAGGGCGGCTCCGACGAGGGCGGCGGCGAGGACGCCTGCGGCGACTACGAAGACCGCCTTTCCCAGGAGGTAGAAGAACGGGTCCATGATGGGGGGGAGCATGAAGGAGAGATGGACGGCATGTATATATAAGGGGAGCCGGTCCACCCTGGCAGGAGCCTCCGAAGACGGGGTTCAGATCCCCCGGCAGCGATCGGATCTGACCCCGGAGGACGGGCGGCGGCCAAGGCCGCAAGCTATTTATCGCATGGTAGGGTGGAGTGGTTACCTTCGCCTTCATCTGACTTAGGATTATAATGAGGATTCGATATGGCCAGAATGCACACCAGAAGAAAGGGTTCCTCGAGGTCGAGGCCGCCTTTTCGATCAACTCCGCCCGAGTGGTGCGATATGAACAAGGAGGAGCTGGGAAAGCACGTCCTGAGGCTCCACGGAAGCGGCGTCGCCCCCACCATGATCGGGCTCACCCTCCGGGACCAGTATGGGGTCCCCAGCTCAAAGCCGATCCTGGGGACGAAGCTCACCCGCTATCTGAGGGAGAACGCCGAGGTGCAGGAGATCCCTGAGGACCTCGCAAACCTGATGCGGAAGGCGATCGGGATGAGAAAGCACCTGGAGAGCAACAAGAAGGACCTTCACAACAGAAGGTGGCTCCAGCTTACTGAGAACAAGATCCGCCGGCTCGCCAAGTACTACCGCCGGACTGGGAGGCTGCCGGAGAACTGGCAGTACAGGCCCGAGACCGCTGAGATGCTCATCACATGAAGCGGCTGGAGAAGCTGGCGAAGCCCGCCGCCAGCTCCCTCTTGGAGTGCGAGAACGTCAGGGTCATATCCCACAACGATGCCGATGGGATAACCTCCGCGGGCCTGATCTGCACCGCCCTCAGGCGGGCGAATATACCCTTTCATGCCACCCTGGTCAGCAGGCTCGACCAGCAGGTCATCGACTCCGTCGAGCCGCCGGTGGTCTTCTGCGACATGGGGAGCGGAAAGCCCCATCTTATATCCAAGATAGAGGGGGAGGTCTTCGTCTTCGACCATCATACCCCCGTCGGGGATATCGACTGCGTCCACGTCAACCCCCACCTGGTGGGGGTCGACGGCGCCTTCGAGATGAGCGGCTCGGGGACGGTCTACACCGTCGTCCGGGAGATGGGGGATAACGTAGACCTCGCGGGCCTCGCCCTGGTGGGGGCCCTCGGCGACCGGCAGATGATGGTGGGGGCGAACAGGACGATCCTGGAGGAGGCGGCGGCCTCGGGGGTGGTGTATGTGGCCCCCGGCCTCAAGATGGACGACGGCCCCCTGGTGGAGGTCCTGGCGGGGTCCCTCGACCCCCTCCTGGAGATCACCGGCGATCCCGGGAGGGCGAAGGCCTTCCTCGAGGAGGTCGGAGTATCCGGCGAGCTTCCAAGGATTGGCAGAAAGGAGCTCTCCCGCCTCTCGACCGCCCTGGTTCTCAAGCTCCTCCTGCAGGGGAGCACTGCCGCCGACTCCGTCGTCGGTGAGACGATCAGGCTGAAGAGGGAGGTCGTAGAGAACGCCTTCGAGCTGATGTGGATCCTCAACTCCTGCGGCAAGATGAAGGAGACGGGGATGGCCCTCACCCTCTGCATGAGGGATAAGGCCTTCCTCGGGGAGTGCAGGAAGATCGACCGGGATTACAGGGCCCAGATCTTAGAGGAGGTCCGCCTCGTCCAGGAGCGGCTTCGGGAGACGGAGAACCTCCGGTACGCCGTCCTCAACGAGATGGACGCCGCGGGGGTCGTCTGCGGCCTCTCTGTCAGGTACCTCTACGCCGATAGGCCTATGCTCATCCTTAACAGGTCCGAGGGGATCGTCAAGGTCTCGGCCCGGGGGAACCGCCTCCTCGTATTCTGCGGCCTGGACCTCTCTTCCGCCCTGAAGGGGGCGGCAGAGGCGGTGGGCGGGAACGGCGGGGGGCACAGCGTCGCCAGCGGCGCCTCGATCCCCCTCGGATCGGAGGAGGAGTTCATAGCCGCCGTCGATGGGGCGGTGGGCCGGCAGCTCTCGGAGGGGAGGAGGAGATGATCCGGTCGAGGCTGAAGTTTGAGGGGGAGGGGGCGGAGGCGGCGGCATCGTCCCTCCATCCCGACAACCTCCCGGGGATGAAGGTCGTCGTCGGGGACGGGGAGTTTCTGGTGGAGTTCTCCGCCGAGAGGGCGGGGACGATCCTCGCCACCGCCGACGACCTTATCATGAACGTGAAGATCGCAAGGGATCTACTGGATAAAGTTGAAGAGGTGGGGAGTTGAAGTTTCATCTGGAGGCGAGCTTCAGGCTGAGCGCCGACGCCGGCGCCGCCGAAACGGAACTCAGGGAGTTCTTCAATGGTGCGGCCGACCTTCTGAAGAAGGGGGCTGCCGGCGGGAAGGGGGCTGAGGTGTTGAGCTGGAACCTCGGCGAGGCCGAGATATCCGTCGTCATCGAGAGCGACCGGTACGTCAGGGCCCACGACGCCCTCCTCCGGCTCCGACGGCCCCTCGCTGATCTCCTCGGCAAGAAGTACAGGGTCGGGGTGAGGGGGATCGAGGTCGCTAAGTACGAGATCGAGGTTGAATCGAAGATCTCCATCGATCACAAGATACCTCACGTCCGGGAGATGGTCCACCGGGACGGGACCTTGACCCTCTCCCTGGACGTAGACGAGGCGGACCTGCGTAACCAGGTCCCCGACAGGATAGTGAGCCTCCTCGACGAGAAGATCCAGGCGGAGGGGTACGGCGGGAAGGCGGAGCACTGGGAGCTCCTCTGGCAAAGTCCAGAACGGCCGGCGAAGTTCGAGGGCGACCCCACCGAGGAGATGGTCGGCCGGGGTTGGATCAAGCACGGGGCGAGCCGGGGCCAGTGGATCTACGGCCCCGAGGGGACCCACCTCTTCCGGGCCTTCGAGAGGATCGTCCTCGAGGAGATGATAGGCCCCCTCGGCTACCGAGAGATGATCTTTCCGAAGCTCGTCCCCTGGGAGGTATGGAAGAGGTCCGGCCACGCCCTGGGGGTGTACCCGGAGATCTACTACGTCTCTCCCCCCAAGACCCGGGACCCCAAGTTCTGGGAAGAGGTGATGGACCACTACAAGGTGACAAGAGAGGTCCCGGTGAAGCTGATCAGGGAGAAGATAGACGATCCCATCGGCGGGATGTGCTACGCCCAGTGTCCCCCCTCCTGGGTCTTCTTCCAGGGGAGGACCCTCCCCAGCGACGACCTCCCCATCAGGATCTTCGACCGGTCGGGGACGAGCCACAGGTATGAGAGCGGCGGGATCCACGGGATCGAGAGGGTGGACGAGTTCCACCGGATCGAGATCGTCTGGATGGGGACCCAGGAGCAGGTGAAGGAGGAGGCGGAGAAGCTCAAGGACTGCTACAGGAGGATCTTCGAGGAGATCCTGGAGCTGCGGTGGCGGATGGCCTGGGTGACCCCCTGGTTCATGGCCCAGGAGGGGAAGACGGGCTTATCGGAGATGACTGGGGCCGGGACCGTCGACTACGAGGCGCTCCTACCCTACAACGGCTCCTGGATCGAGTTTCAGAACCTCTCCATAAACGGCGACAAGTACCCCAGGGGGTTCAACGTCAAGGCCCAGTCCGGCGACCCGCTATGGAGCGGCTGCTCCGGCGTGGGCCTGGAGCGGTGGGCGAGCGCCTTCCTCGCCCAGAAGGGGCTGGACCAGGAGAACTGGCCCGAGGCCTTCCGGGAGCGGTTCGGGGAGATGCCGAAGGGGATCAGGTTCCTCTGATCCCCTTCAGCGGCTTTTTTTTAGTGGTCCATCCGCGGTAATGAATGGCCCCTCAGTAAGCCGATTTTTGCACTAGAATCATGGCGGCCAACGGACCTAACTGAACCATCAAAAGACTTCCGCTGTTGAAGTGACTTCGAGTTAGCTTTCTGGAACTCGTACCTTGGCATCACGCCAATTGAGTTTGAAGATATTTGTTGCGGGACGCCAAATGAGCCATCTTGTAAAACTCTGGCCCGATTCAATCAAAGTTTGTATTTATAATAACTATCTCAGAGATTTAAAATCATCTCTAAGAGACATAAATGGCCCATAAGATCTTGATTCTCCAGTGCAGGTTCCTCAATGTGGAGAAAGTTTTTAATAGATTGGGTCGAAATATATAGGCCGGAGGGATTTGGCATATGCGACGTTATATGCTGCTCGCAGTCGGATTCGCCGTGTTGATAGGAACCGGCCTTGGAGAGGATGTAGATATTGGAGACGTGGAGGCTTTTAAGCAGGCCCTGGAAGTGGATGGATTCACCGTACAGCAAGGTGGACTGGGTTTTTTTGATTTTATGAAGCTATATGATAGTGGGGTGTTGCCTTCTGTATACGGAAACAATCCCGCCACGAAGTATTTGTTGTATCTAGTTCCACCAGCATCAGGTCACGAGGTCACTGGAACGATCTCTGAGATAATTCAATTTCTTGGAGTGAACTCAAAGGTAACTCCTTTCTGGAGTCTTCGCCCAGATGAAGCCGTTGTATTCGTCGGAAGGACACCACCGGAGTGCAGATACTTCAGTCTCGACCAATTCTTGATGGAGAGGACATATGGAGATGAGACCCGATGGATCTTCGCACCTTTCGGCGATACGGTGAACAACATGGTCATAAACACCGAAGGGACTCCTGATGGGTCTCCTGGAAATCCCTACGATCAAACCACCATAGTAGTCAGCACAGCCGATAAAGGGATCGATCAAAGGATCCGCGCGGCTGCCCAAAACGCGGGATACTCCGAGGGCATAATTAACACCCTCGTGCTCCCCTCGGCCATGTTGAACCTGGGTGTGGAGAACGACTCCGATACATTTGCCGTATTCATCCGTGGATCTCTATTCGCAGATGAGCAAGCCGGCAACGACTACATCGATAATAAACCCGCAGCTGTCTTCCGCATAACTCCCAATGAATCCGCAGAACCGGATCCGTATGATATGCCGGAGATAAGGGTCCAGGGGACGGGAACGACAGAGTTTGACCTCATGGACGACCTCGAAGAGCTGAGGATTGCGATTCTTGACAGGTATGCTGATCTGAATGCCACAGAGCTTCCCACCAGTATTGGGCTGAATGCAGGCACCGATTATATTCAAACAGGATTCGACGGCTATGGCCCTACCAACGATGCCCTCTATCTATGGACAGCAACCCAAACGATAGCTTCGCAGACACCTCCTTTCCCTGATCTTTCACAGTACTACAGTTACCTGCAAGATTCACCCATTACTCTGGCCAATGACACCAATGAGTTCATCATCGTCTATGGGGTCAACCACGTAGCCACAGGAAAGGCGACGTACCAGAACTTCGTCCCATACGGTGCAGATATATGGAACGGCGTTGGGATGATCACTGACCAGGATTTCAATGGAACTGCTGAGGAGTACCTCCCTGATAATCCCGATGCGAAATACCTCTACGTCTATAAGATCGCCAGGAATTGTGAAGGCGATCCACACTGCTATGAGCTTCCCTATGGCAGGGGTGGCTACGGCATAGATCTGGACCAACCGCTCTTCATCGCCTGGAGGATGTATCTGGAAGAGGCTACAAAGACAGGGCCATCTTACTCGGAGATCGTGTATGATAGGGCCATAAAGTTCGAGTAGGGGGATACCAGGACAAGAGGGCATCCTGGGGGATGCCCAACTCCAATTTTATTATACTTCTTACCGTCGGTTTCAACGCCACAATTGCATAAAAATTTGGGATATAACCATGCATAAGGGGTGCAGGGATGATTCAGGAGTGGATGAATCGTCAGGGCATCGAATTGACCAGACACTTTTATTTCACTTCAGCTACAGATACTCCTCCACCGGCTCGTAGATGAAGCTCTTCAGGACCGAGTCGTCCTCCTCATAAATCGCCCGGATGTCTCTCATCAGTCCATCCCGGGTCCCCCCGTCCATCTCCTCCAGCTCGGGCGCCATCGTCTCCAGGATCAAGTACATCTCGTCCTCCAGAAACTCAACGCCCCCAAAGTCGTAGTAGATGCGGTAGAGCTTGACGAAGAGGTCTTTTAAGAGCTTCAGGGATTCCGGCTTCTCGAAGAGCATGATCATCCGCCTCATTGTAGTATCATGGCTTGGTGACCATCTCACGCAATTTCCAGACACCGATCCAAAGTCTTTTAACCCAGGACGGAACAACTATCTCTTAAATAAGTATAGGTGGAAATATGAATAGGCTACATGCAGCCGCCGGGGTCTTGATCCTTCTCTTGGTTTCGTTCTCTCTGTACGGGATCGCCCTGGAGACCGACGATGGGGCTGAGCCGAAAGAGGCCAGAAGCGTGATCTTTCTGATCGGGGACGGGATGGGCTTCGCGCAGATGACCGCCGCCCGGTGGGCGAAGGCTGACGAGAACCTCTCCAATTACACGGACGCGGAGCTTTTCATGGACGGGATGGAGTATGCGGGGTACTCCTCAACCTCCTCCGCCGACAGCTTTGTAACCGACTCTGCTGCCGCTGGAACCACCCTTGCCACCGGCCACAAGACGAAACTTGGGATAATCGGCCAGGATGAAACCTCCATCTTTGGGGTGCAGGATGGCGAGAACCTCACCACCATCCTGGAGCTCGCCGAGGCCGAGGGGAAGGCTACGGGAGTCGTCACCAACATGAGGATAACCCACGCCACCCCCGCCTCCTTCTACGCTCACGTAAACGACAGGGACAAAGAGAACCGCATCGCAGAGCAGTTTCTGGCGAGCGGCGTCGATGTGGCTCTGGGCGGAGGCCTCTGCTATTTCGTCGGCATTAACGAGACGGACCCCCTCGGCGGGGCGAGCTCTCGAGATGACGACCAAGACCTTCTGGCGCAGGCCCAGGATCTCGGATACGTCTTCGTATACAACCGGACGGAGCTTCTGAAGATCGACCCGGAAGAGACGGAGAAGCTTTTGGGGCTATTCGGCAGCTCCCATCTCGTCTTCGAGCTTAGGAGGAGGAACGAGACCGATCGAGAGCCCAGCCTCTCGGAGATGACCGAGAAGGCCATCGAGATCCTCTCTCACGACGAAGACGGCTTCTTCCTCATGGTGGAGGGCGGGACCATCGACCATGCCTGCCACATAAGGTCCTACGAGAACACCGCCGCAGAGACCCTGGCCTTCGATGAGGCTGTGAAGGCTGCCCTCGATTACGGCGAACGTTCCGGCGACACCCTGGTGGTGGTGACCTCGGATCACGAAGCTGGGGGGCTCGTCCTCGGGGCGGTGGATTTCGACGACTATTCTGCGGGAGTTCCCGTCTTCGCCAGCGGCCTCGCCTTCATTCCTGGAGAGGGATACAACCTCACCCCGACGGGAATGTCGACTCATACCGCCGTCGACGTCCCCCTCATGGCCAGCGGCCCCGGAGCCGAGAGGTTTTCCAGAGGACGGATCGACAACACGGAGATATTTTATCTGATGAAGGAGGTGATGGGGCTATAAAGTCCCATCTCTGTAGAATTACCTCTGAAACATGCTGATTTTTAGATATAGGCCCCCGCATCATTTATGAATACATAGGTAGATCTTTCTGCCCTCACTTTGAGGCCGCATTTCTCCAAGAGATCGATGATATCCATCCTATTTGACGATCTCAAGGCTCAGTTCGTTCATCTCCGACCTGAACCGAACTTGTTCCGAAATTGGTATATCTGTAGGCTGACATCAACTACAAACGGAAGAGATACAAAGGATTTGAACAATAAAAAACTGAAGACTACAATCCTCCATATTCGGTGTTCCTGTACCTGGGCGGCCAGGTGTCATACCGCGCATATCGAGATGGAAGGATAGAAGGCGGAGATGAGGGATAGGTACGCTAGAGTGGTGGGATTCACTTTAGGCCTGAAAATACCGAAAAATATTTTAGTTAGTAAGACTTCTATCTTTCTTCAAGATGATGACGAAGACGAGCCTTAAGCTTATTTTAGGCCTGCTGATCACAACGGCGCTAGCTTTGCCTATATGTGGTCAGCAGACTGCTGAAGAATGGCTCAACGAAGGCATCGCTCTCGGAATGCAGGGCAACTACACCATGGCTATAGAAGCTTTTGATGAGGCCATCAGACTCGATCCCGAGTATGCGGATGCCTGGTACAGCAAAGGCTTAACACTCTATTACCGAGGTAATTACACCGAAGCCGTTCAGGCTTACGACGAGGCAATAAGACTGGATCCCGAATACGCTTCGGCATGGAACAACAAAGGCTTAGCTCTCGATTACCAGGGAAATTACGACGAATCGATCAAAGCTTACGACGAAGCTATCAGGCTCGATCCTGAGTTTGCCGCTGCCTGGAATAATAAGGGTATTGCTCTCGGGAATCAGGGCAACTATACCGAGGCAACCCGTTGTTTTGATGAGGCCATCCGACTTGATCCCGAGTATGCGGGTGCCTGGTACAACAAAGGCAAAGCTCTATCTGAGCGGGGAAACTACACCGGAGCTATTCTGGCTTATGATGAGGCCATCAGGCTCGATCCTGAGTTAGCCGCTGCCTGGCATAAAAAAGGCGATGCTCTATTTGAGCGGGGAAACTACACCGAAGCTATCCAAGCCTTTGACGAGGCCATCCGACTCGATCCTGAAGATGCAACGACCTGGTATAACAAAGGGGTCGCTCTTGGGATGCAGGGCAATTACGCCGAGGCTATACCAGCTTACGACGAAGCTATCAGGCTAGATCCCGAGGACGCGGATGCCTGGAATAACAGAGGCAATGCTCTCAATGAACTTGGCAAGTATGACGAGGCCATCCATGCTTTAGACAAAGCTATCGAGCTAGATCCTGAAGATGCTGCGCCTTGGAATAATAAAGGTAAACCTCTCTGGATGAAGGGCAATTACACCGAGGCAATCCAAGCGTTTGACGAGGCTATCAGGCTTGATCCTGAGCTTGCAGTTGCCTGGTCTAACAAAGGCACGGTTCTCGCGGACCAGGGCAAGTACGATGAGGCAATCCAGGCTTATGATGAGGCCATTCGACTGCATCCCAATTATGTGGATGCCTGGATTAACAAAGGCAGTGCTCTCTATGAACAGGGGAATTACCCCGAGGCCATCCAAGCGTACGACGAAGCCATCAGGCTCGATCCCGATAATGCAATGACCTGGTATAATAAAGGCAATGCTCTATCTGAGCTAGGAAACTACACCGAAGGTATCCTGGCCTACGACGAAGCCATACGGCTCGATCCTGAAGAAGCCGATGTGTGGGTTAGCAAAGGCAATTCTTTCAGGATGCAGGGCAAATACGACGAAGCGATCCAGGCTTACGACGAAGCCATACGGCTCGATCCTGAAGAAGCCGATGTGTGGGTTAGCAAAGGCAATTCTTTCAGGATGCAGGGCAAATACGACGAAGCGATCCAGGCGTACGACGAAGCCATACGGCTCGATCCTGAAGAAGCCGATGTGTGGGTTAGCAAAGGCAATTCTTTCAGGATGCAGGGCAAATACGACGAAGCGATCCAGGCTTACGACGAAGCCATACGGCTCGATCCTGAATTTGCTGGGGCATGGTATAACAAAGGTAATGCTCTATACGAACAGGACAAGTATGATGAGGCGATCCAGGCGTACGACGAAGCCATTCGGCTCAATCCTGATTATAAAGAAGCATGGAATAACAAAGGCAATGCTCTCGTGATGCAGGGCAAGTACGATGAGGCGATACAGGCCTACGACGAAGCCATCCGGCTCGATCCTGAATTTGCCTATCCTTGGTTTAGCAAAGGCGTTGTTCTCGAATATCTTGGCAAGGTGGCCGAGGCTAACGAAGCTTACGCCAAGGCTGAAGAACTAGGATACTCGACAGGAAGACGAATATCACCAGGTTCGAGGTGAGTTTCCCTCATTAGATTATCCCGATTACTGGATAAGCCAATGAGGGATTTGCAGGAACTCTTATCTTACTTCGAGCGATCGGAATTTTTGGTAATAGCGAGCGAAATTCCCCTTAACTCGTCCCCCTTTTGATCTCAGGTTTCGGTCGGATGGTGGTGCCCATCTCTCCCGGATTCAACATCACGGATCTTGTTGTCTGGAGCCGACAAAGGGCCACCGTCAAAAGTATCTACCATCAGAGATGAAGTAATTCCAAGACTCTGTTTTTGAGGTGATGCCCATTGGCGAGCTACAACCAGATGCCTCCTGAGGAGATGCGGCAGCGGGCCGAGGCTGCTCTCGCCAGCCTCGAAAGCTGCGAGATATGCCCCCGGTCCTGCGGCGTAAATCGATTGGATGGGGAGCTCGGTTACTGCCGCAGCGGCCGGTACGCCCGGGTATCGAGCTTCACCCCCCACTTCGGCGAGGAGCGGCCCCTCGTCGGCTCTCACGGCTCGGGGACGATATTCATGACCGGCTGTAACCTTGATTGCGTCTTCTGCCAGAACTACGATATAAGCCATCTGGGGGAGGGGCGTGAGGTCTCAGCGACGAAGCTCGCCGAGATGATGGTCTGCCTTGCGGACGGCGGATGCCACAACGTCAACTTCGTCACCCCCACCCACTTCGTACCCCAAATTTTGGAGGCCCTCGTCGAGGCGACGGAGATGGGCCTCTCGGTCCCGCTGGTCTACAACTCCGGGGGGTACGACTCCGTCGAGACCCTGCGGCTCCTGGACGGGATCTTCGACATCTACATGCCCGACGCAAAATACGGGACCGACGCCGCCGCCAAAAAGTACTCCGACGCCGCTGATTATACGGGGGTGATGAAGGCGGCGATCCTGGAGATGCACCGGCAGGTGGGCCCCCTGGAGGTCGGCGACGACGGGGTCGCCGTCCGGGGGCTCCTCGTCCGCCACCTGGTCCTGCCTGAGAACCTGGCCGGGACGGCCGAGGTGGTGAGGTTCCTGGCCGAGGAGGTCTCCCCCGAGACCTACCTGAACGTCATGGCCCAGTACCACCCCTGCTATCGGGCCCATCAGTTCCCGGAGCTCTCCCGGCCGATCACCCTCCGGGAGTACGCTGAGGCCGTCAACCTCGCACGAGTTGCGGGGCTGGATCGAGGGATTGGGATTTGAGTCACTACTCGTATGCTATAAGGCCAGTATTTCTGAAGGGGTTCGTCGTCCCATCTCGGCCCTGTCAAAATCGGCGTCGAAGCTCACCAAACATAGGTCATTTTTCTCCGCTGCGACGTACTGGTATGCATCGTCGAAGTCGAGACGGAATTTTCGCGCCACCTGGATGACCTGCTTCAAGTCACCGATTGAGAGGCAGACCCTTTTAACACCTGAATCCTCCAAAACGTCAGATAAAAAGTCCTCGAAGATCTCGTCTTTATTCAGTCGGGTCATTATGATCCCAATTGAATAGATAGTGAATTCGGTAATCCAAAGTTCATCCGTTCCGACGATCTGGAGGAACTGGGCAACTTCCTCTGCTCGTTCCTGCTCCAAGAGAAGTTCGAGCCATACGTTGGAGTCGACCAGGTACATCAATCGCCCCACCATTCGAGGGATTTCTTTTGAAGCTCTAGCGATGTGTATTGGTCGCGAAATTCTCGGAGGCCCCCTGCCCAGGTCAGACGGAGCTTCTTTCGTCTCGGCTTCGCCTTCTTCTCCACCAGGTGCCGGGCGAAATCCTTGACCTCTTGCTGGAGGTCTGGTGGGAGCTGGGCCATCAGCTCTTCTATGCTCTCCATCAACTCAACTTTGGCTCTGAAGAGGTATATAATTATCCTGGAATGTGGCCCTTCGGCTCAGTAAGCAAAGGCCACTTATATCTAATCAGATTTTATGATTTTTGAGATCAGGGACGATCCGGCGGCGATGAAGAGATGGGCGACTTAAAATCCTACCTGGCAGAGGTTAAGCGGGAGTTTGGGACCGGCGTTTCGACGGAGCATACCCACCGAGGGGCGCTGAAGGCCCTCGTGGAGTCCTTCTCCCCCGACATCGTCGCCATCAACGAGCCCAAAAGGGTCGAGTGTGGAGCGCCGGACTACGTCGTCAAGAGGGGCGGCCTCTCCATCGGGTACATCGAGGCGAAGGACATCGGAAGGTCCCTGGACGAGGCGGAGAGGTCCGAGCAGCTGGACCGCTACCTCCGATCCCTGGAGAACCTCGTCCTCACCGACTACCTGGAGTTTCGCTGGTACCATCGGGGCGAGCTTCGGGAGCGCGCCCGCCTGGCGAGGCTCACAAGAGACGGCAAGATCGTCTCCGAAAAGAAGGGGGAGGCCGATCTCGTCCGCCTATTCGAGAGCTTCCTCGACCAGAGCCCCGTGCCCATCACCTCCTCGAAGGAACTATCCGAGAGGCTGGCACGGCTCGCCCGAGAGATCCAGAGGGCGGTCGTCAAGGCCTTCGAGCAGGACCTCGCCTCGACAGAGCTTCGTAACCTGCGGCGGGCCTTCGCCGAGGTCCTGATCCCCGACCTGGACCTGCCGGAGAAGACCGCCGAGTTCGCGGACATGTACTCCCAGACGATCGTCTACGGCCTTTTCGCCGCCCGGTGCAACCACGCGGGCCCCGAGCCCTTCCGCCGCCTCGGGGCGGCAAGGTCGATCCCCAGGACCAACCCCTTCCTCCGCCAGCTCTTCGAGACGATCACGGGGACGGCCCTCGACGACGAGCCGTACGTCGACTACGTCGAGGACGTCGTCACCATCCTCGACCACACCGACCTCGATTCGGTCCTCGCCGACTTCGGGAAGAGGACGAAGCAGGAGGACCCGGTCGTCCACTTCTACGAGACGTTCCTTGCCGCCTACGACCCAAAACTTCGGGAGAGGCGGGGGGTCTACTACACCCCCGAGCCCGTCGTCTCTTACATCGTCCGGTCCGTCGACTCGATCCTCAAGAGCCACTTCGGCCTGGGGGGTGGGCTGATGGACTCCTCGACGGTCGATTACGAGGAGGAGGCGCCGGTCATGGACCGTTACGGGAAGCCGGACCCGTCAAAGCTCCCCGAGAGGGTGACGAAGACCTCCCCCAAGGTTCTGATCCTCGACCCCGCCTGCGGGACGGGGACCTTCCTCTACGCCGTCATCGACCACATCCGCCAGGACTTCATGGCCCACGGGAACGCCGGGTACTGGTCGGCCTACGTAAGAGACCACCTCCTCCCCCGGATCTTCGGCTTTGAGCTTCTGATGGCCCCCTACGCCGTCGCCCATTTCAAGCTCGGGATGATGCTGGCGGGCCAGGACCTCCCCGAGGCCGAAAGAGGGGACTGGATCTACGACTTCAAAAGCGACGAGAGGCTGGGGGTCTACCTCACCAACACCCTGGAGGAGGCCGAGAACCCCTGGAAGAACCTCTGGGGGTACGAGGCGATCGGCCGGGAAGCCCAGTCGGCCTCAGTGATGAAGCGGGATAGGCCGATTATGGTGGTGATCGGAAATCCGCCTTACTCCAACTTCGGGAGGATGAATCGGGGAGAATGGATTCTCGATCAGCTCAAGGACTACAAAAAGGACCTGAACGAGAAGAAGCTCAATTTAGATGACGATTTCATCAAGTTCATCCGCTGGGGGCAGTGGCGGATCGAGCAAACGGGCTATGGGGTTCTGGCCTTCATCACCAACAACACCTACATCGACGGAATAACTCACTGAAGAATGCGCCAGTCGCTGATGGAGACCTTCTCGGAGATCTATATTTTGGATCTGCACGGAAGCGCCAAAAAGAAGGAGTGCTCCCCCGACGGTTCCAAGGATGAGAACGTCTTTGATATTCAGCAAGGCGTAGCCATCGGAATTTTTGTCAGAGATCCAAATAAGAACGACAAGTCTAGAGTTTATCATTCGGAACTTTGGGGATTTCGTGAAAATAAGTACTCCTGGCTTAAAGAGATGGATGTTTTAAGCACTAAGTGGACCGAATTGGAACCAGAAAAAGATCAGTTCTTTTTTGTTCCAAAATATTTGAGTGAAAATGAATATTTAAAATATCCTCAGACGACCTCCCTATTTGGATTATATTCAAGTGGGATCCAGACTAAAAGAGACAAAATCGCCATCGCTCAAGGTATATCTGAGTTAAGAGCCATCCTTAGAGATTTTGCGTCAATGGAACCCGAGGTGGTCAGGTCTAAATTCGATTTGCCGAAAGATGGGCGTGATTGGAAAATTAAATGGGCATCTGAACACGCTTTAGCAATAGTTAATGACGAAAAGGGCTTATCTCCGATTCTTTATAGACCTTTTGACAATAGGTGGACTGTTATTGATGATCGCTCAAAGGGATTTGTAGCATATCCCCGGTTTGATGTCATGCGTCATATGAAAAATAATAACTTAGGTCTTATTCTGACAAGGCAGCTCTCACTTTCCACATTTCAACATGCGTGGGTAACGCAAAACGCCATAGATGGAAACACGATCTCTCTTCAAACAAGGGAGTATAATTATCTCTTCCCCCTCTACCTCTACCCCACCCCCACCGAAGATTCCTCCCGCCAAAAATCCTTCTCCAGCGCCGACTGGCCGCCGGGAAAGGACGGCCGCGTCCCGAACCTCTCCCCCGAGTTCGTCGCCGACTTCGCCGAGAAGCTCGGCCTCTCCTTTGTGCCGGACGGGAGGGGAGACAGCGAGGCGACCTTCGGGCCGGAAGACGTCTTCGACTACATCTACGCCGTCTTTCACTCGCCGAGCTACCGGGAGAGGTACGCCGAGTTTCTGAAGATCGACTTTCCAAGGGTGCCCCTGACGTCGGATCGGAAGAAGTTCCGCCGGCTCGTGGAGCTCGGCGGCGAGCTGGTGGCCCTCCACCTCCTGGAGTCGCCCCTCCTGGCCCGGCCGGCCACCCGCTATCCCGTCGTCGGGGACAACCGGGTGGAGAAGGGGTACCCCAAATATTTCGCGCCGGGGGAGGGCGAGCCGGGATCGAAAGCTGGCGACGGCGCGGTCCTGGAGGTCGGGCGGGTCTACATCAACAGAAGCCAGTACTTCGAGGGCGTCCCTCCCCAGGTCTGGGAGTTCCAGGTCGGCGGCTACCAGGTCTGCGACAAGTGGCTGAAAGACCGGCGGGGAAGGCAGCTCTCCTACGACGACCTAACCGTCTACCAGAAGGTGGTCGTCGCCCTCAAGGAGACGATCCGGCTGATGGAGGAGGTCGATTCTGCAGTCGGCGAGTGGCCCCTGGAGTGAAGCCGGCGGCTCCGGCGGAGGGAAAAGATAAAATCCTCTTCCGTCGTCGATTCGAATCTGAAGGGGATATACGGCGGCGGTATTTCGCTGCAGGGACCGGTTGAGGGGAGAGGCATTGAACTACGACGAGCACGTCCTGGCGGGCATTTTAACGTATCCGATAGCGATCTTCTTTCTGGCGGTCCTGGACGTCCACCTGGGCTTCCCCATCGAGACGACCTTCGTGGCGATGGCCCTCGGCTACGTCTTCTACGTCATCGGCTCGGACCTCCCGGACATGGACCACCCCGAGGCCCTCGTCCACAGGATCGCAAAGCCCTTCGTCGCCGTCGCCGTGGGGATCTCCGCCTTCAAGAACCTGGGGGCCGCCGTCCTCTTGACCCCGTACCCTATCATCAACCTCGCCATCGCCTGGTTTTTTGCGGCCCTCGCCGCCGTCGTCGGCTGGAACCTCTTCCGCTTCCTGATGCCCGACCACCGGGGGGTCGTCCACTCCCCGATCTTCGCCGCCGTCTACGCCATCATCGCCTTCACCATCGTCCGGTTCGGCTTTGTGGCGGCCCCCGGCGAGGCGCTCTTCATCGCCCTCGCCTCCTTTTTGGGCTACAACCTCCACCTCCTCCTCGACCGGGGATCCGACTTCCTGAGGTGATCGGCCCGTCTCGACCCCCCGATCCGGGGAGGGCCGCAGGCGCGGACCCGCCGGGGTCGAGGGCTGGAAGGGTAGATATGATATCGTCGCCGATTCCCTCTCCGGAGATATATGCTCAAGATAACCCCTTATTTAGGGATCATCGTCCTCCTCGTCTCGATAGGCGGCCTCTGGTACCCCAAGCTCGGCTACGTCGTCGCCCTGGTATTTCTATCGATCCTCGCCATCAGCCCCTTCCGGGGGCGGTGGTTCTGCGGAAACCTCTGCCTCTGGGGGAGCTTCAACGACTTCTGGGTCGGGAAGATCAGCCGTCACATCCAGATACCCCGATCCTTCAGCAGCATGGCGGTGAGGGTCCCGATATTTATCGCCATGATGGGCATGAACATATCGAGGATCATCTCGACGGAGGGGTCGGTGGATAAGCTGGGGATGGTCTTCGTCACCATGTCCATCCTCACCGCCTCCTTCTCGATCCTCTTCGGAGCCGCCTACAGCCCCCGGGCCTGGTGCACCCTCTGCCCCATGGGGACGCTTCAGAGGTTCCTCGGCCGGGGGAAGTATCCTCTGAAGCTGGACCAAAATCTCTGCATCGACTGCTCCAGATGTCAGAAGGTCTGCCCCATGCAGCTTGATGTGAGGGCGGTCGGCGGAGATCCCGACTGCATAAAGTGCGGCCGGTGTGTCGAGGCCTGCCCGAAGGGAGCCCTCAGGTTCTGATCCCGTGGGCTCGGCCGCAAGAGCTTTGCCGTCCCAAGACGGAACACCCCAGAAAAGGAGCAATGGAGGTGAGCCTGAGAGATCAGGAACCCCCGGCGGGCCTCAATGATGACGCGGCCCGGGCGGGGTGGCCGCGGCTGGAAGGATGGGGGATCACTTGCCCATGAGGGGGACTCGGCACTCTGGACATTTGATCGAACGGCAGTTCACGCCGGGGGCCCTTTCGATCTCGAAGCCGCACCGGGGGCATACGCAGGCGCTGGAGTTCTGGTCTCGATTCCGCTTATTTCCCTTCCCTTTTCCTGATCCCTGAGTCGATCGGTCGGGCATATCGACTGTCCTCCTCAAATGGATAGTCTGTTGGCGTTATTGGGTATAAAATCTTATTCGCCCTCGCCAGCTCCCTCTCCGCTTCGGCCGTCGGAGATCCCATCCATCGCCCTTGGACCCGCAACCCTAATGTACTTTGATTAACAAAAATTGCCACATTCGCATGAGACTGGTATTTGATCGCCAGAGGGGATACGCCTCCAGACCACTCCTCTCCGCCAGCCCCCTTCGGCCGGGACCGGATCCGGGAGCGGCCGTCCTCGGCGAGGGGGCCGCAGGACGCTTAGGGGAAGTGGCCGGTGATCGATAGGGCGATGATAAACGATCCAGGCCATGAAAGGAGCAGAGATTATGAAGGAAGATAGCAAACACCCAACAGCGGGCGGGGCTCACCAGCGGATGGCCGGCATAGGAAGGTCGAACCGGGACTGGTGGCCAAATCAGCTGAACCTCAGGATTCTCCACCAGCAATCATCCAAGAGCAACCCGATGGGCGAGGAGTTCAACTACGCCGAGGAGTTCAAGAAGCTCGACCTGGCGGCCCTGAAGAAGGACCTCTACGAGCTGATGACCGACTCCCAGGACTGGTGGCCTGCCGACTGGGGTCACTACGGGCCCCTCTTCATCCGGATGGCGTGGCACAGCGCTGGGACCTACCGCTTGGGCGACGGCCGCGGGGGGGCTGGGTCCGGCTCCCAGCGCCTCGCCCCCCTCAACAGCTGGCCCGACAACGTCAACCTCGACAAGGCGCGCCGTCTCCTCTGGCCGATCAAGCAGAAATACGGCCGCAAGATCTCCTGGGCCGACCTGATGATCCTCGCCGGCAACTGCGCCCTGGAGTCGATGGGCTTCAAGACCTTCGGCTTCGGCGGCGGCCGAGAGGACGTCTGGGAGCCGGAAGAGGATATCTACTGGGGCTCCGAAGAGGAATGGCTGGCTACGAGCGACACGCCCAAGAGCCGCTATTCCGGCGAACGGGATCTGGAGAACCCCCTCGCCGCCGTCCAGATGGGCCTGATCTACGTCAACCCCGAAGGGCCGGACGGAAACCCGGACCCCGTCGCCTCCGGCCGCGACGTCCGGGAGACCTTCGCCCGGATGGCGATGAACGACGAGGAGACCGTCGCCCTCGTCGCCGGCGGGCACACCTTCGGCAAATGTCATGGCTCCGGCCCAGCGACCCATGTCGGTCCGGAACCTGAGGCCGCCCCCATCGAGGAGCAGGGCCTCGGCTGGAAGAGCAGCTTCCGCAGCGGCAAAGGCGGCGACGCGATCAGCAGCGGCCTGGAAGGCGCCTGGAAGCCGAACCCGACCAGGTGGGACATGGGCTATCTGAAGGTGATGTTCAAATACGAGTGGGAGCGGGTCAAGAGCCCGGCGGGCGCGCATCAGTGGCTGGCCAAGGACGTGGCCGAGGAGGATATGGTCGTCGACGCCCACGACCCGTCGAAGAGGCACCGGCCGATGATGACCACGGCGGACCTATCCCTCCGCTTCGACCCGATCTACGAGCCGATATCGCGCCGCTACCTCGAAAACCCCGAGGAGTTCGCGGACGCCTTCGCCCGGGCGTGGTTCAAGCTGACCCACCGCGACATGGGCCCCCGCTCCCGGTATCTCGGCCCGGAGGTCCCGGCAGAGGAGCTGATCTGGCAGGACCCGGTGCCCGCAGTCGATCACGAGCTGATCGATGCGGCCGATATATCGGCCCTAAAGGCCGAGATCCTCGCCTCGGGGCTTTCGATCCCGGAGCTGGTCTCGACCGCCTGGGCCTCAGCCTCCACCTTCCGCGGCTCTGACAAGCGCGGCGGGGCGAACGGGGCGAGGATCCGTCTTCCGCCGCAGAAGGACTGGGAGGCGAACGAGCCGTCCCGGCTGAAGAAGGTGCTCTCGACCCTCGAGGGGATCAAAGAGGAGTTCAACGGCAGAGCGTCAGGGGGAAAGAGGGTCTCCCTCGCCGACCTGATCGTCCTGGGCGGGTGCGCCGCCATCGAGGTGGCGGCGAAGAATGCCGGTCACAATGTAACTGTCCCCTTCACCCCGGGCCGGACGGATGCGTCCCAGGAGATGACCGATGCGGCGTCCTTCGCCGTCCTCGAGCCGGCTGCTGACGGCTTCCGAAACTACCTCAAGGCCAGGTACGCCGTATCGGCGGAGGAGCTGCTGGTCGATCGGGCCCAGCTCTTGACGCTGACCGCTCCCGAGATGACGGTCCTCGTCGGCGGGATGCGCGTCTTGGGCGCGAACTACGGCGGGTCCCAGCACGGCGTCTTCACCAGGCGGCCCGAGGCCCTCACCAACGACTTCTTCGCAAACCTCCTGGACATGAGGACGGTCTGGAGGGCGACGGCGGAAGACGATGGGGTCTTCGAGGGTCGGGATCGCGTCACGGGCGATCTCGAATGGACCGCCACCCGGGTCGACCTGATCTTCGGCTCGAACTCCCAGCTCCGGGCGATCGCGGAGGTCTATGGATCTGATGACTCCCAGGAGAAATTCCTCGCCGACTTCGTGGCGGCGTGGAACAAGGTCATGAACCTCGACCGGTTCGACCTCGCCTGATTTGTGCATAGTCTCCTTGGGCTGAGGTGGCCTGGCGGGGGGGGGATGGGAGGGGCGTCTCCCTCAGCCCCCTCCCGGCCTCAGAGTTCCTTTTTTGCCGGCACTCCAGAAAGAGGGGTTCGTCCTTTCTCGCCCCTCCGGGGCGAGAGGGAAAAATTCAAGAGAGATCCGACCCCATAGCCCACCATGAAGAATATCTGGATCTTTGGAATATTGGCCTTCTTCCTCGCGGCCCCGGCCGTCTCCGGGGCGGACCTCCCCGACCTGGTCGGGACCTGGGAGGGCCCTGACATGGGCTACGACCCCCTGGAGGGGTACTACGGAGAAGGAGAGAACTACACCGTCACCCTCACCATCACCGAGCAGCGGGGCCGGTTGTTCAACGGCACCATCTCCTACCTGGACATCAACGATACCGAGGTCGTGGAGGGGCTCGCCGGGGTGATCGCCCTGGATAATACGACCTTCTACATAGCCGAGTTCATCGCCGGGTACGACGTGGGGACGGTCATCTCCGAGGACGAGATCGAGCTCCTTTACATCCGGGACGGCGAGATGGGCGGGGTATCCCTGGACATCCTCCGCCGCGTTCCGGAGTGAGCCCGGGGACGGGGGCGGACGGCTTTCCGTCCGCCTTTCCTTCTAGGCATCTCCCACCATAGCCCCTCCTCTTTTAGGCCTTCTTTCAACAGGCTGGCTCTCGGGGCGTCCGGATAATAATATTGATTTCTATATCTTGCTGGGTCGATCGCCAAAACGGCGTCTTCTCTCCGAGAAAGGCCAGGTTCATCGCCACCGATGTGGAAAAGTTCATCTGGGAGACGGGAGAATATTGATGGCCATGAAGTGGAGGCTATTTGGAATATTGGCCATCGCCCTGGCGGCGATGGCGACGGCTTCGGTCTCGGCGTCGGCGACGGCTTCGGAGATCCCGAACCTGGTGGGGCTCTGGTCCGGAGTCGGGAACGGGTATGGGGACGAAGGAGGGTACGTCAGCGACGAGGATTCCGACATCCTCACCATGAACGTCACCGAGCAGCGGGGGCGGATCTTCAACGGGGTGGTGACCTACACGGAGGATGGGGTCGAGATGACAGAGGAGTTTGCCGGGGTGATCGCCCTGGATAATACGACCTTCTACATCGCCGAGTTCGGCTCCGGGTACGATGTGGGGACGATCGTCTCCGAGGATGAGGTCGAGCTCCTCTACCTCCAGGACGGCGAAGGGGGCGGGGTCTTCATCGACACCCTCCGCCGGGTGGTGGAGTGAAGAAACGATCTTTGGGCGGCGCCAGGGGTCCGGGAGGCGGGTCCGCCCGCCCCTCCGCCTCGGCGCTCACATCCGGATTTTTTTCGCTGGGGCGTAGAAACGATTTTTTTGTGGGCCCTCCAAATTTATAATCGACCCCATCCATCAGTCGGGATGGAGATCGACTTTCTTGGGCACTGGCACCGGCTCAATAGGTTCAAGATAATTTCGGCGGGCTTCCCGGCGGCGAAGGAGGGGAGGCGGAAAGCAAAGCCCCGATTTCGAGGGGGGGCATCATCCGAGGATGCGCCACCGCCCCGTCAGTCAGACGGCTTCAGACGGCTTTTTTGCTCAACGGGCTGGAGCATCCTCTTCACGGATGATCCTCGGCGGCCCTCTTCTCCACCTGGGACCTGAGCAGCTCCAGGGAAGGGCCGCTCGATTGGACCGATAGACCGTCTCCCGCCTGGAGGACGGTGCTCCCCCCCGGCCGGAGGGGGCGGCCGTCCCTCCTCAAGATCGCTATCCACGTATCGTCGGGGAGGTTGAGGTCGGCGATCTGCTTTCCTACCGCGGCGCTGCCGGGCATCACCTCAAACTCCACCAGAGGCTCCCGTATCCCTCCTCCCGCTGCCATCTCCGAGAGCGCCGTGGACGGTTTCGCTGGCGCATCCACCTCCAGCCATCGGGCCAGAAATGGGATGGAAGACCCCTGAACCAGGACGGAGGTGAGGACTACGAAGAAGACGATGTTGAAGATCAGATCTGCCTTCTCTATCCCGTATGTGAGGGGGAAGGTGGCCAGGATGATAGGCACCGATCCCTTGAGGCCCACCCAGGAGATCATGATCCTCTCCGCAAAGCGCATCTTCCTGAAGGGGAGGAGGCATAATAGAACGCTGACGGGCCTGGCCACGAATATCAATATAAAACAGACGAAGAGGCCGGTAGCTGCCACGGGGATGAGCTGGGATGGATAGACCAGGAGCCCCAGGGTCAGGAACATGACGATCTGCATCATCCAGGCGAGGCTGTCGTGATCGTGCATCAGGCTTCGCTTGTGGATGAAGGAGTAGTTCCCGAGGGTCAGCCCGGCCAGATATACCGCGAGAAAGCCGTTCCCTCCGAGGATCGCCGCCAGTCCGTAGGTGAAGAGGACGAGGGATATCGTCAGGACGGGGTAGAGCCCCCGATAGTCCAGCCGGATCCGGTTGACGGCGATGGCCATGGCTCTCCCCATCATGTGGCCGCAGACGGCCCCCAGGGCCATCTGCTGGGCGAAGATGGGGAGGAGCGCCGTGGGGGAGGTGGCCGGAGCGGCGATGAGGCCGATGAGGCTGATGGTGAGGAAGATGGCCATGGGATCGTTGCTCCCGGACTCCAGCTCCAAAAGCGGCCTCAGCTCTCCTTTGAGGCGGATCTGTCTTGATCGAAGAATGGAGAAGACCGCTGCCGCGTCCGTCGAGGAGATGATGGCGGCGAGGAGGAGGGCCTCCAGGAGGGAGAAGTCGAGGACGTAGTAAGCCGCATACCCCACGATGACGGTGGTGATGAGGACCCCCACCGTAGAGAGGAGGACGCCCCTCCAGAGGACCGGCCTCACCTCGCTCCACCGGGTGTCCAGCCCTCCCGAGAAGAGGATGAAGATAAGGGCCACCGTCCCCAGGGCTTGGGCGAGCCAGGGGTTGTCGAAGTCGACGCCTCCAGGCCCGTCGGCTCCGGCGAGCATCCCTATCACCAGGAAGAGGAGGAGGGCCGGCACCCCCAGCTGGGTCGACGCCTTGCTGGAGACGACGCTCAGAAGGAGCAGCACCGCCACTCCCAGGAGGAGGTACTCGAAGGGTATCATCGCTCACTCAAAGTGGCGATTACGTCGATATCTCTCTTTCTGTTATGGGGATCGAGTCGAGCTGTGGCGGGGTCGGGCTTCCCGGTGGCGAAGGGGGGGCGGGTCGCTCCCGCCTTCGAGGGGGGACATCCCGCCCCGGGGGAGCGCGTCCCCGGAAGGCCCGGCCTCGTTCATCGATCGGATCGTCCGAAGAACGGTTATTGGCGTCAGTGCATCTGGCTAAGCTGGAGAAATTTAAGTCTACCGAAGAATCTCCTAATTCAGCGTCTCAGATCAATGCAATTTGATTGATGGTATGTGTTTAACTCATCTCAATCAGCATCATCAAAGTCATTTCTTGATATCTCGCCTAGCCAGTTCCAGTTAGCTAACTTCGATTAACTGCGGCTAAAGATGTTGTTATTTCGTCTTGCCCAAAGTTATTCGTCGGCTTGCATTCGTTGACCAGAGCCAACATCATGCAGTCGATTCAGGGGAGCTAAAGACGTACGATTTATAAAAAGCGAAGCGAGTCGCAACCTCCTGCAACTAGCTGATTTAGGTGGATTGATATGGTTATTTACAAAGCTTTTAATCTATATTGAGTTTATCTTCGTACATAGTTTCGGTCATTAGCACTTTGATCTTTTTAATCCGGTTTCTTTCCATGTTTTCGATGATGAACTTCGTGTTCATGTGCTCGACAGATTCTCCTTGCTTGGGCAGTCTGCCCATTAACTCAATTATGAATCCGCCTACGGATTCGTAGTGCTCTGATTCGATCCTGGTCCCGATTAGCTCGTTAAGTTCCTCGATCCTGGTACTTCCGTTGACGATATATTCTCCTTCCTGGATTATCTCGATCTCTTTGGTATGCATATCATACTCGTCTGAGATCTCTCCTACGATTTCCTCAACTAGATCTTCGAAGGTGACGATTCCGGCTGTGCCCCCATATTCGTCCAATACTATCGCCATGTGCGTCCGTCCCTTCTTCATTTCGTTGAAAAGTTCGGAGGTATTCATATACTCGAATGTATAATAGGGCTTCTTCATAAACTTTTTTATATCAAAAACTTCATTCAAATCTCGGTAGACCAGCTCTTTGACATTGAGTATTCCTATGATGTTGTCGATCTTATTGCTATAGATGGGAAAACGTGAGTACTGCTCCGTTCTTATTTTATTGATGATTTCGTCATAGGAGGCGTTTATATTGATGGCAACTACGTCCATCCTCTGTATCATGACATCCTTGATCAAATGATCTTTAAAGTCGAATACATTGCAGATCATTGTCTTTTCTTGATCTTCAATGACTCCTTCTTCCTCCCCCAGATTAACCAGAGACTTAAGTTCCTCTTCAGTGATAGTGGGCAAGTTATCATTGTATTTGCAGCCCAGCAGCCGCAAGAAAAGACGGGCAATCTGCGTGAAGACAAATACTATCGGAGCCAGAATCGTTGTTAAAATAAAAATTGGCTTTGCCACCACAAGCGCGATTTTTTCAGATTTTTGCGCAGCTAATGATTTAGGAGTGATCTCTGCGAATACGAGGACTAGAGCGGTGGTTATCCCAGTAGCGATGCCCACGCCGGCATCGCCGAAGTACTTGATCGCTAAGACGGTAGCGATGGATGACGCGCTGATGTTCACCAGGTTATTGCCTACAAGGATGGTGCCCAGGAGTTTGTTGGGGTCTTCCCTCAGCAGATTTATAACGCTGGCACCCCTTACCTTCTCCTCCAACATATGAATAAGTCGAATTTTGCTGAGTGACATCAACGCCGTCTCAGATGCAGAGAAGAATGCAGATAGGCACAGTAGAAGGCAGAATAAAGCTAAAAGTATAGTCGTACTTAGATCCAAAACCAATTCCTCATTGCTTGCCAGAAAACACCGGAGATTCAAGACGCTTAACCATAATGCACATTATCCTATCGTCTATTATCACTTAAGCCTTTCCGTATGAATGGCTATTCCCATGGTCAATCTCGGGAGGATTTCGAAAAGCACAATCGAGGATTTCCATTTAGTGTTTGCCTTAATTCGATCTGATTAAAATACATTGATTGACTTCATATTCTATCTGTTCATATTCTATCTGTATCCTAGCCTATATTTTCTAAATTATATTAAATTTAATGATTTTTAGATTCTGCTGGCCTTAAATAGCTTTTAACTCTCCTACTGTGAACCCCTCTCTTCTTATATGGAATTTGAGAGGCGTGCTTTCATTCAGACATTATAAGATATCCTGCCTTAAAATTATAGTATATATTTTATAGCATCTAGGATACTTATATGGGCCATAGGCCATCTAGAGAGAGGACCTCCCCTTTGAGATCTCGGCCTATCCAGTGGACAATTCCATCTTCGGGGCGACCGCCTACATCCTCCGGGAAGACGTCGCCGTCGCCTACACCGGGGATCTCCGGCTGCATGGAAAAAAAGGCGATTCGACGAGATAGTTCGCAAAAGCTTCAAAGGAGGCGTCCGTCCTTATCATCCAGGGGACCCGCGCCGGGCGGGCCGATCCTCAAGACGGAGAGATGACCGTTGTTAGGCTCCGTCGCTGGCTCCGTCGCCTCAATATCGCCCCGGCGGGCTTCCTGGCGGCGAAGGAGGGGGGTAGCCCCCCCGCTTTCGAGGGGGAGCATCCCGCCTCGGGGGCGCGCGTCCCGGGAAGGCCTGGCCTCGGTCATCGACCAGACCGACCCGGACCGGATCGGCTCCGTCGCCAACGAGGCGAGGGGGCGTCGGTGATGATCGGCAAATTACAGAGGGTAGATCTTCGTGGATTTTTGGTAAACTTGTATTCGATAGCGGATCTCCATTAGCTGCCTATAAGTGATCCTACAGAGTTCCATGTTTTTATTTTTTATCTTTATATTTATATTCTAACTGCCGTTATCATTCGATGCAAACAGGTTCTTTGGGAGGACGTATCCAGCCTCTAACTCATTACTGGAAACGTAGATTGCGCCATAAGTATAAATCCCATCAATACGTTATATTTAAGAAACGGGGAAAACTAATGTGGTATCATCATGTGATTTGGGCCATAGTAACGCTCTTTTTCACAGTACTCATATTATTATTTATAGGCATAAGCATATTTAAGCTATCAAGGAAATTCTCAGATGTTCTATTCAGTGATATTGATTTGAAATACTTGGATATTGTATTTGTAGGTGCAATATTAATAGCTCTATCACAATTATTTGGTCCACTAGTAGCCTCCACATATCCGATAATTTTCGGTCAAGATGCAAGCGACTACAGACTAAAATTTGATAATGAATATATTAATACATCATGTAATTATGCTTCGAATAATTTGAGTATGGCAAAAACTACCGCCGGCTTCGATCAGTATTATAACGGTGCTAAAGCACAATTCTCCGATAATAATACATTTTATAATAGAATTACTGCTATAAATATGAACCCGTTCGTAAAATATAATGAAAAATAATTTTAGATAATTATATTGCTGACGGGATAATCGTGGGTTTTACTCAACCAATAATTGAGGTCGGTCAAAGTTCTGATTTGATCATCAAATTCCAAGAAAATCCATTACCAGGATTATATAGAATTAAAGTTATGGGCATGGGGGGAGATGGGAAGATACATGATGCTATGATGGTCATAGAAATACCTGAAACTCCAAATGAAGAAGTTGTCGGCGAGGGATATTATTTTGTTAATTTCAATTTCAGTGAGGCTGCTGAAGGTTCTGGGTACTTTATGAATTATCGTATTATCAATCTTGGAGATTCTGGAACAGGAAACGGCAGCGGGACCATAGATAATCAAAAATGTGTAATCAATATTGCATAGCGATTATGCACGGACCATTTATAACCGATAGTGATATTAAACTATGACTTCTTTGATAGTACTTATATGTTGACTTCAGCATAAATACTGCATAAAATCTAAAATCGTTAGCAAGAGCCATTTTATTAATTAATTATAATCGCAGCAGTGTGTATTAATAGGCTAAATGCATTCTTGGGAGACAAGGCGCGGCATAAAATGCCACATAACTTTATACCTGGGTATCTGGATATCCAAAACTTAATAAGAGTAAAGGGGGTATGATCTCTTCACAAAATCGATATCAAGAACCCCAACAAAATATACCGTAGTAGCCCGGCAAGGATTCGAACCTTGGTGACGAGGTCCAGAGCCTCGTATGATTGACCGCTACATCACCGGGCTTCAGCAGGCGAGATTTCGCTTTTCATGTATTAATCTGTCGATCCGGCCGCCGCCCCCGGCCCCTCATTTGTAGTCGAGAAGGACGATCAGCGGCCCCTCCCCCTCTCCCTCCCCCTCGCCACCTTTCGGCAGCCTCTCCTTCGAGACGGCGAAGGTGGTGCCAGGCCGCTCGACCTTCTGGCCCGAGAGGAACCGGTCGGGGGGATCGACCTCGAAGGTGAGGGCCGGGGTCATGAAGTGCATGGGGATGACGACCTTCGGCCTTATCTGGCCGACGACCTTCTTGGCGCCCCCGGCGTCGAGGGTGTATACCCCGCCGACGGGTATCATCAAAACGTCCACATCGCCGAGGGCGGCGGCATCTCTCTCGCTGAGGAGGTGGCCGAGGTCGCCGAGGTGGCAGACCCGGATCCCGTCCATCTCGAAGGAGAAGATGGTGTTCTTGCCCCTTCGCTTTCCGCCCCGGTCGTCGTGGTACGATGCGATTCCCAGAAACTCTATCCCCGCGGCGGCCTTTTTTTCCTGGACCCCGGACCACCGCCGGGTTTCCTCCGATCGCAGCGACGTGGTTGTGGTCGTGGTGGTCGTGGCTGACGGTGACGACGTCCGCCTTCGCCTTCGGGAGGGGGTAGCCGACGGCCTCGTCGAAGGGGTCGGTGACAATGATCTTTCCGCCGTCAGACTCGATCTTGAAACAGGAGTGGCCTAGCCAGGATATCTTCAATCATACCACCTATACCAATTATCGGCCTCAAAGGATAATAATCATTCGGCTCCGTCGACTCTGGCGTCGACGACGGCGTGGAGGATCCCCGGCGAGTACTTCTTCACCCGGGCAGACCTCTCGATCTTCACCGATCGACCCGCCCGCTCCCCCGCCCCGGCCAGGTCCTCTTCCAGCTTTCGTGGGTAGAGCTTCTCGGGGACAGTCTGGTGGTAGTGGAGGGCCCCGCCGGCCCGGAGAGCGGCGATGGCGGCGTCCAGGTACTGGTCTGTGGTCCCGACGTACCCCATCACGACCCGGTCGGCGACGGCTCTGGGGGTCACCAGATCGCAGTCGCCGTGAACGGGGACGACGATCCCATCGACGCCGTTGAGCCGGACGTTCTCTGCGAGGTAGCCGTAGGCGACCGGATTGATCTCGATGGCGATGATTTTTTTGGGCCGGGAGTGGACCGCCATGGGGAGGGTGAAGTAGCCGATCCCGGCGAACATGTCGACGACGGTCTCCCCTCCACCGAGGCGGCCCATCCTCATCCTCTCCTGGAGGTTTCCGGCCGAGAACATCACCTTCGCAGGGTCGAGCTTGAAGACGACCCCGTCCTCCCGGTGGACCGTCTCCGTCTTTGCCGACCCGGCGATCACCTCCCGGTCCGGCTCCCGGAAGGGGCCGGCGACGCCTCTGTCCAGGAGGACGGAGGAGCAGCGGGGGTAGATCTCCAGGAGCGCCTCGCCGATCCTCGCCTTCAGGGACTCGATCTGGGGGTCTATCTTGACGATGATCACCTTCCCCAGGATCGACCAGCCTTTGGGTAGGAGCTCCCTCTCTCCCGGGGATATGGAATCGGCGAGAAGGTCGGCGAGCTCCGGGTTTCTGTCGTAAAAATCGGGGGCCTCCTGGTGGTGCACCTCCAGCCCCGGGAGGGGCCCCGTCACCGGGACCTCTACATACCCTTCCCTGGAGACGGTCTTACGGCTGAGGTCCAGGAGCCCCAGCCGGCGGGCTCGATGTAGCGTTCTCTGGGCCTCGCTCCTGGGGACCAGGACCGCCAGCGACTTTTCTCGCATTGTAGATCTGATCGAACTCCAGCCGTTCCCCAGTGCAGTTGCAGAGGAGGCTGATGGTGCTGTTCGTCCGGCTGACCTGGTAGTCCTTGTCGTAGACGAGGACGCTAGACTCGTAATCCGCCGGTATCGCCAGGTTGAAGGTGACGGGGACGAGGATGTACTCCTCGGTGAGGGCGACCGAGACGGTGGCGTTGTTCCGGGAGGCTAGCTGGATCACTGTGTTGTTGGTGTAGGATATGGTGACGATCCCGCCTGTGGCGCTGATGCTCTTATCCACGTCCGGAGGGAGGATCAGCTCTACCCTGCTCTCCAGCCCCTTGGGGTTTGTGACGTCCAGGTTGAGGTAGGTGCTTCCAGAGTTGTTGGATAGATAAGCGGCAAAGCCGACGAAATCCGACGGCGGGATCGGAGCCTCCGGGCCGGTGGGCCAGAAGAAGAATGCCGCCGCCATCAGGATCACCAGGGCGACCCCCCCCCAGGGCCAGGATCGGGGCCCTATCGCCTCTTACCCACCCGGAAAGCCCCCCTCCTCCCTTCGGCCCGGGGGGATGAGGCGGTGGAGGAGTCGCCCTATCGGGGGCGGGGGGCTTCGCCGCCGGCTCGGGGGCCAAAGCCCCCCCCGGGGCGGCGGCTTCTGCAAAGTCCCCCAAGGGGGGCGGAGCCTCCGTTTCTTCTTTCTCTTCGCGTCCGAAGACCGCCTCGGCCTCATCGACCCCTCCCTCGCCGGCGGAGGTATCGGGAGGCGTCGCCGGAGGCTCTTCGGTCTTCGGCGCTTCCCCTCTCGAAGGGCTCGCCTCCGGGGCGGGCTCCTCGGCCCCAGACGCCGCCAGCCCCGATCCTGCCTCCTCCGGCCCTCTGGTGGCGGGACCTTCGCCCCGGAGGTCTCCGGCTTCCATCGGGGCCTTCGCCTCCCCATCCGGGGAGGTCTCCTCCCCCAGGGGCTCCTCATCCTCCGCCAGATCCTCCTCGGCCTCCTCCTCCTCCTCCTCGGGCCTCGGGGCGGCGGAGGGCTTATCCCTCCTGGGGAGGATCACCTCTCCCCTCTCCAGGTGGAGGATCAGGTCTGTATAGGTCCCCGTCTCGTCGACGAACCGCTTCGCCCTGGGGATCAGATAGGATATCCCGGAGATCTTCACCTCCTCGAAGAAGCCGGTGGACCTCATCAGCCGGTCCTTGTAGGCGTAGATGGCGCCGCTCTCCATCCTCGACTCGATCTCGCTGAGGCTGGGGAACCGGTCCTCCTCCGCCGAGACCTCCAGGGTGGCCTTCGCGTAAGCCTCAAAGAATACCCGGCTCATCCTGTTGAGCCGGTTGGAATAGCGCCGGTCGAAGAGGAAGGAGAAGCTTTCGCCCTCCAGCTCCAGCCTATCCGCTGCGGCATCGCGCCAGACCGAGTACGAAACGTCCATCGACCTTATCCCTAGCTCCGCCACGATAAGTATTTTTGTGTCCCTTCCGGGACGGAAAGGTCACGCGGAGGTCTCACGTAGCTCTTATATGAAAGCTACCTTTAAATCTCGCCGTCACAAAATCGGGGTTCAATGAAGACGGCTCTCATGGTTCCGGTCCTGCTGTCCCTCATGGTGGTGGGGATCCACGTAGAGCAGCAATTGGACCGCTACCATGCTGGTTTAGGGGAGGAAGTCTCTGTGATGCTCCGCCTCGGCAACACCGGCGAATCCGCCCTGGACGTCTCCGTCGTCCCGGCGGTCCCCCCCGGCCTCTCGGCCCAGAGTGCGGGGCCCTCGTCGGTGAACATATCGCCCGGTGGCTCGGCGCAGTTCGCCTATCTGGTGAGGGGGGAGGCTCCGGGCCTCTACCACGTCAGATCCCAGGTGACCTACACCGATCCCGAGGGGAGGTCTCGCCACATCGTCTGCGGCGATCGGAGCAATAGGCAGCTGAACGTCAGCTAACGCCCCTATCTGGCGAGGAGGTCACCCCTGGTGAATAGGCAGTTCAAGCTGTAGCCGGAGGCCTCCAGCCTCTCCCTTCCGCCCTCCTCCCGGTCGAGGATGGCGAGGACCTGGACCGGCCGGTATCCCTCGCCCCTCAGCCGCTCGATCGACTTTATCAAAGACGACCCCGTGGTGACGACGTCGTCGACGACCGCCACCTTAGACCCCTCGGGGAGGGTCGGACCTTCGACGTACTTCCCCGTCCCGTGGCCCTTCGGCTCCTTTCTTATGATCAGGGCCGAGAGGTCTCGCCCCTGGAGGTGGCCGACGACGGCTATCGCCGCTACTATCGGGTCCGCCCCCAGGGTCATCCCGGCAACGGCGACCGCCTCGGGGTCGATCCTCTCCAGGAGGAGCCTCCCCGTCAGGTACGCCCCCTCGGGGTGGAGGACGACCTCCCGGGCGTCGACGTAGTAGTCGCTCACCCTCCCCGAGGAGAGGGTGATCCTCCCCACCCGGAGCGCCCTCGTCCTCAAAAGCTCCAGAAGCCTCTCTCTCTCTTCCATGCCTTCGTTGAAGCATACCGGAGATATAACTTCAGCGGAGCTTCCCGGTCCTCTTCGCCTGGACGAGCCGTATCCTGTCGAGCCTCCCCAGGTCCGTCCCGTCCAGTAGGTAGACCCTGGAGAGGTCGAGGCGGGCCATCCTAGGAATCGGACCCCGGTCCTCCCGGGTGGCGGCGTCGAGGGGATAGCCCCCGCAGAGGGGGTTATAGGCGGGGACGATCGTCATCTCGGGTCCCTCGAGATCCCTGCCGTACTCCTCCCTCAGCCCCTCCCGGGAGAGGGGCGTCCTCACCCAAGCCCTCTCGGGGGGGCCGGAGCCGATCCGGTCGGCGAGCCTCACCGCCGGATGGAGGTGGGAGGCCACCAGGATCTCCGCCCTGAAGACCTCCGGGTCGGGCCAGGTGTGGCCGTGGAAGTAGCCGACGGAGTCGATGACCACCCCCCCGGGGGGATGGACGGACACCTCCGGCGGGGCGAGCTCAGCTATCCCCAAGTCATGGTTTCCGGCGACGATCTCCACCTCGACCATGTCGGATAGCGCCTGGAGGAAGGAGGGGACCTCGCTCCTCTCCTGAAAGGAGGTCCAGGGGAGGTTGTGCTTGACGTCCCCGAGGAGGATCACCCGATCGGGCTCCACCTCGCCTACCCGGAGCTTGAGCCCCGCCAGCATCTTTCCGGTCTGGCTGGGGACGCTGGCGCCGCCGAGCCAGAGCTGGTGCTCGATCCCCATGTGGAGGTCTGCGGCCACCAGCACCTTTCTCCTCCCCTCCACCAGGAGGAGGGGCTCGTTGAGGATCGGCCTTGCCGTCGTCATTCTGCAGGCTCTGGGGCCTTCGGACCGATGGCGTTCAACTCTGGCGGGGAGACCTCCTCCAGGGCGGCCGCAAGCTCCCGGAGGAGGACCCCGACCTCCCCCACCACCGCCCTGCACGCCTCCTCGATCATCAGGTTCACCCTGGAGTCGGGGGCCTCCCCAGCCTTCCTGACGTCGGTCCTGATCCCGATCGCCCGCCGGCCGAAGAGGGCGAAGTGGCAGCCCACCTCCCAGGCGGTCCCGTCGTCGACGGCGGGGCCGTCCAGGACCGCCACCATCAGGGGAGACCTGATGAGGGCCGCCAGGTTCGCCTGGAAGATCTCCCCCTTCGATCCGGAGGCGACCTCGAAGGGCCAGATCACCTCGATCCTCTCCCCCAGGGCCGCCTCCATCTCCCTCTTGAGAGATCCGGCCCACTCCACCTCGGCGCGGCTGAAGAGGGGGCCGGCCAGGTAGACGGCGACCTTATCCTCCGTTTTCTTCCTCATGATGCCGCCTCCTTCTCTGCCGCCCCGGGGCATGGCCTTTGCCCCTCGGTCCCCTCTGGACCCGCTGTCAATTCTGCGACCTCCTCCATCCCGCCTGACCTAATCGGCGGCGGCTGCGAGGAGCCTCTCCCGCACGAACTCGCCGTCGAGGCTCGCCAAAAACCACCCGGCCTTCGGCCCCTGCTTCTGCCCCAGGAAGGCGACGTATATCGCGCTGAAGAGCTCCTTTGCCTCGATCCCCCTCTCCTCGGCGACGGCGTAGACCTCGTTGTGGATCTCCTCGGCGCCCTTCCCCTCGATCCTCCCCGCCAGGGCGCCGAGGGCCTCCCGGAGCTCGGGTTCGACGTTCTTGATCTTCGCCGGCAGGGCCTCCTGGAGGTGGAACTTTACGAAGGGGGGCGCGTACCTGTCGAGCCAGGCCCTGACGTTGGCGGCCCGGGAGAGGATCCGGTCCCCCTCCGAGGTGTCGTAGCCGCTCCTCTCCAGGACCACCATCAGCTTCTCGGGATCGTCTCCGGCGATCTGGACCGCCGTCACCATGTGCCGGTAGGGTATGGCGGTAGCCTGCTCCGCCCCGACCTTCGATAGCTCGATGGCCCTCTCCTCACCGGCCCTGCGGTCGTACTCCTCGATGAGGGTGAGGAGGGGGAGGCCGGGGTCGAACTCGATGTGCTTCTCGGGCTTCGTCCTGATGATCAGGTAGCGGAGGACCTCCGGCGGGACGACGTCCAGCATATCCCGGATCGTCACGACGATCCCGGTGGAGGAGTGCATCGCCCCCTTCCCCTTCAGGTGGATCCACTCGTAGACGACGGGGTAGGGGGCGGGGTACCCGTAGACCTCCTCGGAGATCCTCTTCCCGGTGTCGTAAGATCCCCCGGCGGTGGCGTGGTCTTTTCCGAAGGGCTCGACGGTGACCTCGAGGATCGACCACCGGGCGGGCCAGTCGACCCTCCAGGCGAGCTTCCCCCCGCCCCGGAAGCTCGCCGTCCCCGATTGGCCGCACCGGCAGACGTACTCGGCCGTTTCGCCTTCGAGGTCGAATCCCGTCACCTTCGTGCTGTTCAGCCTCCCGCAGCTCTCGCAGATGGCGTCGAGGGGGGACCAGTCGGCGGGAAGGTCCCTCCCTGAGACCTCCTTCAGGATCCTCGCTATATCGTCCCTCTTCAGGAGGGCGGTCTTGATGGCGTCGACGTAGAGGCCGTCCTTGTACATCCGGTCTGCCCGGTAGACCTCGGGCCTGATCCCCAGCCTCTCCAGGGAGTCGAAGAAGGGGAGGAGGAAGTGGTCGGCGTAGCTCTCACAGCACCCCTCGGGGCAGGGGATCTCGGAGAGGGGCTTACCCACGTGCTCCTCGAAGCTCTTCGGCAGGAAGGGATAGAGCCTCCGGAGGGGGTCGTAGGTGTCGGCTATGTATATCAGCCGGGCCTCGCCGCCCCGGCTGAGGATCGCCCGAAAGACGGCGTCGGCGGTCATGACCTCCCGCATATTGCCGAGGTGGATCTGGCCTGAGGGGGTGATCCCCGTCGCCACCGTATGGGGGCTCCGGTCGGCGAGCTTCTCGGCCGCCACATCGGCCCAGTGAATCGTCATGGCCTCACCATCGATCGAGATGGTGATATTAACTTTCCGCCCTCGGCCGTCCCCGCCAGGCTGCCCCGCGGTGGGGACGGCGAGGATCCAGGATGGCCGAGGGGCGGCAGGGCGGAGGTGGGCCGGTTTTGTCTTGGCGGAAGAAGTTTTGAGGCTGGAACGGAAAGAGAGATATCGGATCGGATCAAAGCCGGGGCCATGGACCGCCCCTCCCTCGACGAGTACTTCATGGAGATCGCGAGCGTCGTCGCGACCCGGTCTACATGCCTCCGCCACCAAGTCGGAGCCGTCCTGGTGAGGGAGAAGAGGATCCTCTCCACCGGGTACAACGGCGCCCCGATGGGCCTCCCCCACTGCCTCGAGGTCGGATGCCGCCGCGAGAACGTCGAGAGCGGATACCGCCACGAGCTTTGCCGCGCCGTCCACGCCGAGCAGAACGCCATCATCCAGGCGGCGATCCACGGCGTCAGCACCAGCGGCGCCACCCTCTACTGCACCCACCAGCCCTGCATCCTCTGCGCCAAGATCATCATCAACTCTCAGATCCAGAGGGTCGTCTACGGAAACCCCTACCCCGACGACGAGGCGCTCCGGTTTTTAGAGCTGGCGGGGGTGGAGGTGGCGATGATCCCCTCTCCTCCGCCCTCCGAAGAGCCGGGCTGAGATCTTCGCACCGGAAAGGCAGGAAAAAGATTTTACGCCTCCGACCCCTTCATCCAGAGGTATGTTCGGGACGAAGGATCACCTGAGGGCGGAAGGGGGGCACCTCACCATCGACGGGGTCGACGTCGTCGACCTCGCCGAGGAGTTCGGAACGCCCCTTTACGTGACGAGCGAGGCGCGGCTGCGGGCGAACGCCCGGGCCTACCGGGAGGCCTTCCCTGAAGCTCTGATCTACTTCGCCGTCAAGGCGAACGGGAACCTGGCCCTCCTCCGGATTCTGGCGGAGGAGGGGCTGGGGGCGGACGTCTTCTCCGCCGGGGAGCTGTCTCTTGTGCGGATGGCGGGGATCCCCGGTGAGAAGGTCCTCTTCAACGGCAACTCCAAGAGGACCGAGGAGCTAAAGATGGCCCTGGAGGCCGGGGTCCGGATCTCCGCCGACTCGCTAGATGAGCTTCTGGCCCTGGCCGAGGTCGCGAAGGAGATGGGCGAGGAGGCGGAGGTGGCCTTCCGGGTCAACCCCGACGTCTCCGCAAAGACCCACCCCAAGATCGCCACCGGCCTGAAGACCTCCAAGTTCGGGATCCCCTGGCAGGATCTCGTCGAGGTATACGAGAGGGCGATGGGCCTGGAAGGGGTGAAACCCGTCGGCCTCCACTGCCACATCGGCTCCCAGATCCTCGATACCGCCCCGTTCGTCGAGGCGGCGGCGAGGATGATGGAGCTGGCGGGCCGGATCGTCGAGGTCGGGGGCAAAATCGAGATGATGGACTTCGGCGGCGGCCTCGGCATACCATACACCCCCGAGACGGCCGCCCCGACGCCGTCACAGCTGGCATCCGGCATCAAGCCGGTCTTCGAGGAGGGGTGCCGGAGGCTCGGGATAAGCCCGAGGATGATCCTGGAGCCGGGGCGGAGCATCGTCGCCGATTCCACCATATTCCTCACCAGGGTGAACGTCGTCAAGAGGGCCCACGTAAACTTCGTCGGCGTCGACGCCGGCTTCAACCTCCTGGCAAGGCCGATGCTCTACGACGCCTACCACCACGTCGTCGTCGCAAACAAGGCCGATGGGAGGGCGGAGGAGAGGTACACCGTCGTCGGCCCCATCTGCGAGAGCGGGGACGTCCTGGCAAAGGATCGGAACCTCCCCCGGATCGAGCGTGGAGACCTCATCGCGATGCTCGACGCCGGAGCCTACGGCTTCTCCATGGCCTCGGTCTACAACGGCCAGCCCCGGTGCCCCGAGGTCCTGGTGGGCGGCGGCCGGGCGGAGCTGATCCGCCGGGGCGAGGACCAGAGCGTCCTCCTCTCGGGGCAGGTCGTCCCGGCCCGGCTCCTGAAGTGAGGGGGAGAAGGCGAAGATGGCCTCCTTCAACCCCAAGGTCGCCCTCCAGGCCCTCGTCCAGATGAGGGTGAGGAGGAGGCCCTTTGTCCTATCCCACGGGATCAACGCCCGGTGCAACCTCCGCTGCCCCTTCTGCGAGTACTGGCGGACCCCTGGCCCGGAGATGACCTCGGACGAAATATTCGCGATGCTGGACGACGCTCGATCCTTCGGGATAGGGGTCTACAACGCCTGGACCGCCGAGCCCCTCCTCCGGCCGGAGCTCCCCGCCATCCTCCGCCACGCCAAGGCCCTGGGGATGGTCACCTCCCTCATCACCAACGGGGCCCTCTTATCCGAGCGGGTCGGCGACCTATCATGCCTCGACCTTCTATCCGTCTCCGTCGACGGGATCGGCTCCTACCCGGAGATCCGGGGGGCTCCCCTGGAGCCGGTCCTCGAGGGGATCAGGGCGGCCCGGAGGGCAGGTCACCGGGTCCTGATCAACTGCGTCATCAGCAGAAAGAACCTCGGGGAGCTGGCGGAGCTCGTCCGCCTGGCGGAGGAGCTAGGCGTCCTCATCTCCTTTGAGCCGGTCCACCGGGCCCCCGGGGTCGTGGGCGAGGTCTGGGACGATTACACCATCGGCAAAGCCGACCTTCCCGAGTACCGGCGGTCCATCGACGGCCTGATCGACATCAAGAGGACGGGCGGCCCCATCATCAACTCCATCACCTACCTCAAGATGGTCCGGGACCAGAGGCGGGATTTTCGGTGCCACGCTCCGGGGATCGTCCTCTCCGTCGCCTCCGACGGTACGGTCCACGCCTGCAGGGTCCAGAAGGAGCCCCTGGGGAACGCATCTCAGGGGCTCGCCTCCGTCTGGGCCGCCTCGAAGAGGAGGAGAGAGGAGATCGTCCGGGAGTGTGGAGGCTGCCTCTTCTTCGGTTACGTCGAGAACAGCCTCCTCTACGACTTCGTCCCCGAGGTCCTCATCCACTACCGGTGGATCTGAGGCGGCTTGGATTTGGATAAATCCGGATCCTTCGGCCGGAGGCCCTGGTCCTGGATCCCAAATGGTTAAAAAAATGGGTGGTTCCCCACCCCCGGGCTTCTCGATAGATCAGCCGCAGCTGCTGCAGCCGCCGCTACCGCCGCCACCGCCGAAGGTGCCGCCGAGGATCGGCGTGAAGTACATGTTCGTATAGCTTCCCATGTTCTGGAAGTAGCCGCTGAGCTGGAGGGCCCCCGGGGTCTCCGCCGCCTTGACGTCCTGGATGCCGTAGCTTCCAAGCTGCACCGCTGGCACCTTTGAGACCTGGGGGGTCGTCGGGATGCCGTAGCTTCCGAGCTTAACGACCCCGTCCTCCGACCTGACGCTCATAGAAGCCGAAGAGAAGGATCCGTATCCAAGGCCGTAAATCCCCGAACTCCAGAGGGTGGCCGAGGCGAGAGGTCCCGATAAGGCCAGGACCAAGGCTGCAGCCACCACCAATGACGCTTTTAAATGCCCTTCCGACAATTGATCACCCCAGTCCGGGCGTATCTCCCGAGGTTTATATACTTATTGAAGGGTCCCCGCACTGGACCCGTGGGATGCCCGTCACGAAAAGAGGACCTTCGGCTCCCGCCCCCCCCGGCCGCAAGAGCTGGATGAGAAGCCTCGGCTAGATCATCCCGCCGGAGAAAAGCCCGTCATCCCGCGCCCCTCCACCTGGAGGGCCCTCACCAGGTCTCCTGCCTCTCGTTCATCCCTGGCCCGGGAGAGGACCTTCACCTGGCCCAGCTTGATCCTCTTCCCGCAGGGGCAGGTCCTGGTGGCGGACCCCTCCTCGGCGTAGAGGTGGCGCCCGCACCCGGAACACCTGAAGATCAGGTACATCAAAATTGCTTCGTTATTGGCATCACTTGGCGACTAGGATGGCGTTGACCACCCCATCCTGGCCGGGCCTGCTGGTGACTCTTGCGTCTCCGAGATCGGTCTTGATGATGGCGCCCTTGGAGATTATGTTCCTTCTTATGTAGTTGAGGTTCGCGCTGTTGTCCTTGACCCGTTCGATCTTCGCGATCTTCGACTTCCCGGTGACGGGATCGGCGACGCTGGCCACGTCGCATCGGAGGAGCCTCATCTTGATATTGCCGCCTCGGGTCCTGATCTGCTTCTTTCTGGTGGTGTCGACGTTCGGCTCTCCAGCCTCTCTCCCCAGCTCATGCTTCTGCTTTCCCCGGTTTGAGATCAGCCTTCCGCCGGTGAACTTCCTCTTTGAACTTCCTTGCCACTTCATACTATACCCCGGATCGGGGATAGTCATGGGGGGGCGATATTTATACCTTTGGCTCCTCCTCCCGCGGGGTCCGCCCGACCCCGACGGGCGGCCCTCGGCGGCCACCGCCGATATGAGGTCGCCTCCTGCCCGGCGTCCCAGCCCCGGTCCCATAGCCCGGGCGAGGGGCTCCCATCCTTCTGCCGCCGAACCCCTGTGGGGTGACCAAACCATTAATATCTGAGGGGCTCCAGGGGGCTGAGAGATGCGTCATCCCGGCGGCGAATGGCGGAAAAGGCGGTCCGGGGCCCTTTATAGGCAGGTTACCGATGGCTACGATCGACGAGCAGATCCAGGCGATAGAAGAGGAGATCTTCAGCACCCAGAAGAACAAGGCCACAGAGCACCACATCGGAAAGCTGAAGGCCAAGATAGCGAAGCTGAAGGCGCAGCAGGAGCTCCAGAGGATCAAAGGTGCCGGCGGCGGTAAGGGCTACTACGTCAAGAAGTCGGGGGACGCCACCGTCGCCCTCGTCGGCTACCCCTCCGTCGGCAAGTCGAGCCTCCTCAACCTTCTGACGGGGTCTTACGCCGAGGTGGGCGCATACCATTTCACGACCCTGGAGGTGATCCCCGGGGTGATGGAGTACAAGGGCGCCAAGATCCAGATCCTGGATATGCCGGGGATCATAAAGGGTGCCTCCAAGGGGAAGGGGAGGGGCCGGGAGGTGATCACCGCGGCGAGGGCAGCGGACATAATCCTCCTGATGGGGGACGTCTACAACTATCGCCTCGACGTCCTGGAGCGGGAGCTCTACGAGGCGGGGATCAGGCTCGATAAGGTCCCCCCCGACATCACCCTCAGCCCCTCAGATAAGGGGGGGATCATCGTCCGAAACACCATCCCCCTCACCCAGATGACCGAGGTCGAGATCGCCGAGATCCTCCGGGCCTATGGGATCGTCAACGGGATCATCACCATCCGGGAGGACGTGGATACCGAGACCCTCGTCGACTTCCTTGCCGGAAACAGGATATACGTCCCTCAGCTCGCCGTCATCAACAAGATCGACCTCGAGTACGACGACGTCCGGGAGGATATCAAGAGTACGATAGCCAGAGAGTTCATACCCCTCTCCGTCGAGAAGGGGGTCGGGGTAGAGGAGCTGAAGGAGCTGATATACGATACCCTCGGGTTCATCAGGATATACCTGAAGCCCCAGCGGGGAAAGGCGGACATGAAGGATCCGCTGGTGATCCTGGACGGGTCGACGGTGAGGACCGTCTGCGAGCACCTCCACCGGGATTTCGTCCGCCTCTTCCGGTACGCCAAGGTCTGGGGGAGGAGCGCCAAGTTCCCGGGCCAGTCGGTGGGCCTCGACCACGTCCTCACCGACGAGGACGTCCTCACCATAGTCGTCCGGGGGAAGTAGCCCCCCCGCCACCCCGTGGGGTGCCGATCCCGCCGCATTTACCCTCATTGTCCATGAAATTGAGGTTTATATTCCTAAAGAGGACAGCAATCCCGGCGGAGAGGTAAGTCCTTATATATCCGCCCTCCCCACCATCCCGGAGTTGAGATAGTCAGCTGAACTTCGACAGGATGAGTGCTAAGATGTCGAGGCGGATCATCATTTTATTGTTGGCGGCGTTGCTTATGGCAGGCGTCGCGTCCGGATTGAGTGGGGGAAGAGAGCGTCCCATCAGCACGTGGGGCGGCCTGCAGGAGCAGCCCGCCATAGACGGCCATATCGTCGCCTGGGCGGACAACAGAAGCGGCAACTTCGATATATTCATGTACGATCTGGAGACGGGGACCGAGAGGGGCGTCTGCTTCTATCCCGGCCACCAGGACCATCCCTCGGTCTCAGGCCATCGGATCGTCTGGCAGGACATGAGGGCCGGGGAGGCGGACATATACATGTACGATTACGTCACCCGGGCGGAGACCCCGATCACCACAGCCCCCGGGAACCAGTTCCTCCCGGACATCGACGGGGATCGGGTGGTCTGGATGGACGACCGGGACGGCAACTGGAACGTCTACATGCACGATCTCGCGACCGGCGAAGAGCGGAGGATCACCACCGATCCCAAAGACCAGATCCAGCCGAAGATCAGCGGCGACCTGATCGTCTGGACCGACGACCGGAACGGGAACTCCGACATCTACATCTACGATCTCGAGGCCGGGCGGGAGAGCCCCCTCTCCACGGGTCCGGGGGAGCAGGTATTCCCGGACATCGACGGCGATCTGGTGGTCTGGTCCGACAACAGGACCGGAGACTACGATATAGTCATCCTCGACCTCCCCACCGGCCAGGAGACGGTGATCGAGAGGCCGGGGCTCCAGACCGCCCCCTCGGTGAAGGGGAACCTCGTGGCGTGGCAGGACCACAGGGCCGGAGTTCCTCAGGTTTACCTCTACAATGTGGATACCGGCGAGGAGGCCCTCGTCAGCCCCGGGTCCGTCAAGATGAATCCCGCCCTGGGGGAGAGGGGGGTGGTCTGGTCCGACCACCGGGCCCCCGACTCGGACGTTTACATATTCGACTTCACCCTGACGGCCGACGAAGTGATAGCCTCCGGCCCTCACAACAGCTCAAACCCCTGGATCGACGGGGACCGGGTGGTCTGGACCGACGATCGGACTGGGAAGTTCAACGTCTACATGATCGACCTATCCACATCCCAGGAGATTCAGATCACCGACTCGGAGGACGAGAAGAGCAGCCCCTCCATCAGCGGCGACATAATCCTCTACACCGACAACCGATCGGGGAACCTCGACCTCTTCGTCTACGACCTCCGGACGGGGGAGGAGACGAGGGTGACCGACGACCCATCAGATCAGTGGTATGGGATGGTCGCCGATGGCCGGGTAGTCTGGATCGACGACCGGACCGGCGACGACCAGATCCGGGTCCACGACCTCTCCGACGGATCCGAGATCCAGATAACGACCGGCGCCTCGAAGAAGGCCCAGCCGATGATCCACGGAGATCGGGTGGCCTGGATGGACAACCGGGCGGGGAACTGGGACATCTTCGTCTACAACCTCTCCACCAGGTCGGAGGTTCAGGTGACGACCGACCCCGGAAAGCAGCAGGCTCCCTGGCTCCATGGGGATCTGATCGTCTGGATGGACGACAGGAATGAGAACTGGGACATCCGGGGGAAGAACCTCCTCACCGACGAGGAGATGGTGATCACCACCGACATCAACAATCAGGTCCAGCCCGTCATCTTTGATAGGCTCATCTCCTGGCTGGACGACCGGAACGGGGACTACGACATATACCTCTACGACCTCGATCTGATGAAGGAGATCCCCGTCGTCACGGGGCCGTTGCACCAGAGGCCTAACGACGGGGTGGGCTTTCCCTTCTTGGTGAACCTCGCTGGAGCCTCTCAGTTTTTGAGCGAAGACCGGCTGGTATGGATGGACTACAGCCGGGGGACGCCCCAGATCATGACGAGATCGGTGGCCGATGACCCGATCCTCCTTCTGGGGAAGGCGGATATCGCCACCAACGGCAGCCTCATCGTCTGGGCCGACAACCGGGGCGGGGACTGGGACCTCTTCGGCTTCGACTTCTACTCCCGGTTCGAGCGGCCCCTGGTCCGGGCACCCGGCCACCAGAGGAGCCCCGCCGCCTCCGGCGACCTCCTCGTCTGGCAGGACGATCGGAACGGCGACTGGGATATCCTCGCCCTGAACCTCACCTCGGGGGAGGAGATCGTCGTCGCCGACGGCCGGGGCGCCCAGGTCAGCCCCTCCGTCAGCGGGAGGAGGATCGCCTGGATGGACAACTCCACCGGGAGCTGGGACGTCTCGGCGAAGGACCTGGCCGGGGCGGCCATAAAGCCCCCCGCTTCGAGGCCTAAAGATCAGATCAACCCCTCGATCAGTGGCGACCTCCTCGTCTGGCAGGATGACCGGAACGGCGAGTGGGACGTCTACGTCTGCGACCTAGCCACCGGCGAGGAGACGAAGCTCACCGGCGAGGGGGACCAGATCAACCCCCACGTCAGCGGAAACATCATCGTCTGGGAGGACTCGACGACCGGGGACATCAGCTACTACCTATGGGATAGGAAGTGGGGGCGCGCCTACTCCAGGCCCGGAGTTCAGACGAGCCCCAAGGTCTACGAAAAGAGGATCGTCTACCAGGAGCCCGTCGAAGGAGGCTGGTCGATCCACAGCTTCGACCCCAACACCTGGAAGGACAAGGAGGTGGCCCGGAGCCCCGGGGAGGTGGAGTTCGACCTCGATCAGCGCCTCGCCTGGCTCATCTCGCCGAGCGGAAGGTTCGGGTACAGAAACCTCGGCTCCGACCAGACGAGCATCATCTGTCAGGCCTCGGGGGACCAGACGAGCCCCGCCGTCAGCGGCGACTGGGTCGTATGGATGGACAACAGAACTCAGAACCCCGACATCTACCTCTACAACCTCGTCGAGAACGTCGAGTGGCCCCTGGCGGCGGGGAAGGAGTTCGACATGTACCCCGACATAATTAACGACGTCGTCGTCTGGATGTACCTCGAGGAGCAGTTCAACTCCTGGGCGATCAGGGCCCTGGACATACCCACCGTCAACAGGACCCAGCTCCAGAGGGGCATCACCGTCCCCTCGAGGCCCTCCATCAGCGAGGAGATCCTGGCCTGGGGTGACCTCCCCATAGCGGCCTTCGGATGGCGGATCCAGAAGAAGCCCCTCTACACCACCGAGGCGATGGAGGCGATCCCGCCCAGGGGAGAGAACCCCTCCGTCGGCGGGAGCCTGGTGGTCTACCAGGACAACCAGAACGGGAACTGGGACATCTACGTCTGGTCCGGGACGACCCGAAAGCCGGTCTACACCGGTCCCGGGGACCAGACCCATCCCACCACCGACGGGTCCCTGGTGGTCTGGCAGGACAACCGGAACGGGAACTGGGACCTCTACTCTCACGATCTGGCCACCGGCAAGGTCGAGCAGCTCACCTCCGACCCGTCTAACCAGACGAGGCCCCACCTCCGGGACGGGGTTTTAGTCTGGCAGGACGATCGGAACGGCGACTGGGATATCCGGGCCCTGGACTTGGCCACCGGGAGGGAGATGGAGATCTTCACCGGTCCCGGGAACCAGACCGATCCCCGGACCGGGAGTGACAGGATAGTCTGGGTCGACGACCGGAAGGGGGACAAGGACATCTACATGTACGAGATCTACCGCGAATAGGCCGGAGATGGGGGCACCGCCCTTCCGCCGCGGCGGCGGCCCCTCCATCGGCCATCCGATACCGTTTTGTCGAAGGCGGCAGAAGGTCTGGGAGCAAAGTTTATTTATTCGGCCCTCACTTGTAAGCGGCTTAAAAAAGATCGGGGCATCTGACTATCATGCAACTGGAAGAACTACGTTTCGGCACGGAGCTGCTCAAGCGCGGATTTGCAAAGATGCAGAAGGGGGGGGTCATCATGGACGTCACCACCCCCGAGCAGGCCGTGATCGCGGAGGAGGCGGGGGCTGTAGCGGTGATGGCCCTCCAGGCGGTCCCCGCCGACATAAGGAAGATGGGGGGGGTAGCCAGGATGGCGGACCCCAAGATCATCATGGAGATCATCGAAGAGGTGACGATACCGGTGATGGCCAAGGTGAGGATCGGCCACTTCGCCGAGGCTCAGATCCTGGAGGCGATCGGGGTCGACATGATCGACGAGTCGGAGGTTTTGACCCCCGCCGACGAGTTCCACGTCGATAAGTCCAGGTTCACCGTCCCCTTCGTCTGCGGAGCGAGGAACCTGGGGGAGGCCCTGAGGAGGATCAAGGAGGGGGCCGCCATGATCCGGACCAAGGGGGAGGCCGGGACCGGGGACGTCCGGGAGGCGGTCCGGCACATGAGGCTGATCGGGGGCTCGATCAGGAGCCTCAAGGGGATGGCCGACGAGGAGCTAGCGAAGCTCGCGAGGGAGATCGAGGCGGAGCTGGGGCTGGTCCTCGAGTGCAGGGATATGCAGCGGCTTCCGGTGGTCAACTTCGCCGCCGGGGGGATCGCCACCCCCGCCGACGCCTCCCTGATGATGCAGATGGGGGCGGACGGGGTCTTCGTCGGCTCCGGGATATTCAAGTCCCAGAACCCCGAACTGATGGCCTCGGCGATCGTCGAGGCGGTGAACAACTACGACAACCCCGAAAAGCTCGTCGAGATCTCGACGGGCCTCGGCGACCCTATGAAGGGGATAGATGCCGGCACCCTCTCTGAGGGGGAGATCCTCCAGACCAGGGGTTGGTAGATCGAGGATCGGCGTCGTCGCCTTCCAGGGGGACGTCTCCGAGCACGTCGGTGCCATGGAGAGGGCCCTGGGGGCCAGGGGTTCGGTGGTGGAGGTCCGCAAGGGGGGCATAGTCCCCGGCTGCGACGGGATCGTCCTCCCTGGAGGGGAGAGCACCACCATCGCCCGGCACCTCGCGCGGACGGGGGTCGGAGACGAGGTCGCCGCAGCCTCCCGGTCCGGCGTCCCCATCATGGCCACCTGCGCGGGGCTGATAGTCGTATCGACGGAGATCGTCGAGGAGACTAGGTTTCTTCCCCTGGGGCTCCTGGACGTGAGGGTGGCAAGGAACGCCTTCGGGTCCCAGAGGGAGTCCTTCGAGGCGGACCTCGAGGTGGCGGGCTTCGACTCCCCCTACCGCGCCGTCTTCATCCGGGCCCCGGCGATCGTCGGCTGGGGCGAAGGGGTCGAGCCCCTCGCCAGGATTGAGGAGGTGGCGGTGGCGGCGAGGGAGGAGAACCTCCTGGGCCTCGCCTTCCACCCCGAGCTGACGGAGGACGATAGGTTCCACCAGCTCTTTCTGAGGATGATCGAGGAGGTATAGATCCATGTTCGGCGTCGATGAGGTCTTTGTAGAGAAGAGCTTCGAGGAGATGGAGGAGGATATGTTGTCCCACCAGACGGAGTCGGAACGGCTGAAGAAGGAGGCTGCAGAGCTTCTGAGGCGGTCTGACGAGCTCCGAAGCCGGTCGGTGGACCTCCGGTCGGCAGACCCGGAGGCTGCCGAGGAGATGTGGCAGGAGTCGGAGGATCTCCGGGGCGAGAGCCGGGAGATGATGAGGCTCTCGGTGGACTCTGCCCTCAAGGCGGGGGAGATCAAGCACCGGCTCGAAATCCACGACCAGATCGTCGCCGTGGTGGACAGGGCCGACGAGATCTGGAAGGGGGCGGTCAGGGCCGGAAGGCCCCAGCCCTAAAAGATCTCCGGGACGAGAACCTCATTATTTCAGATCGCGGGTCCTCTGGAGATGGCGGGGTCATGGGACCCTCTCTTTTCCTGGGGGCCGTTCAGTCCTTGAAGGTGATCCTCTTCTGGGTCTCGAAGGTTCCGCGGAGGGTCTGGTCCGCCTTTATCTTCTTGTTGAAGTTCGAGTACTCCGTTCGGGTTCCCCATATCCCCTCGAAGGCCTGCTGGCTGTTGAAGAGGAGGGCGTGTTGAGACCTGTTGAGGGAGGATATCGTCCCCGTTTCGCTCTTCTCTAGGGTGGTGGCGTTGAACCGCTCGGTGACGCTGGCCCCCATGCCGCCGTGGAAGCCCGGAGACTGCATCACCTTGTACCCCTTAAGGTACCCCTGGTCGAAGACGAGAAGTCTCGAATCGGTGATGTTGACGACGGGGTTTCCTTTGTTTATCATCTTCTCCGACTGCATCTCGATCGATCCTCTCCCGTCCAGCTCTTCGCGGTAACGGGCACTGTCCTCCCGGAACTCGTTCTTGATCGAGACGTCTCCCCTCCCCACCACCGTCGTCGACTCGACGAAGAGCATCCCCTCCTTCTTCGTCCCGACGGCCGCCTCGCCCTTGGCAACCTCCGGCTCGGCGGCGGGCTGGGGCGCCGCCTCGGTCTTGGGGGGGGCCTCGGACCAGAAGATGATGTAGGGGCCGTCCTCCGCCCACCGCTCCCCATCGCTGACCCTGACGAAGGCTGCCATGTAGGTCCCGGCGGCCTGGCCGGGGATCTCGTAGCTCCAGTACCCCTCTTTGAGGTCCCCCTCCTCGAGGGCCATCCTCTGGGTGTTGATCTTGGTCGCGTCCACCATATCCAGCCTGGTGATGGCGGTGGTGGGGGTGGCCCAGAGGAGGTTCACGGACTGGATCCCGATGTCGTCGGAGGCGTGGACCGCCAGGACCACGGGGGTCCAGGCCGCCGGCTCCGGCGGGAACGCCCCCACGTCGATGATCCTCGGCGGGCGGTCGACCTGGAGGCTGGAGGTGTCGCCGATCACCAGCTTGATGTCCCTGGAAGGGGCCTTCGACTGGATGGGGGTCTCTTGGCTGAGGCGTTCCTTCGGAGCCGATGCCCCGGCGTAGCCGGGGGTGGGCTCGGACCGGACGAGGCGGCTCGAATCGTAGGCGGAGCCCCTCGAGTCGCCGACCGCCGGGGAGGCCTCGGAGGCGGACCTGAGGTCGGAGCTCTCATATCGGATGGGGGCCCCGGAGCCCGCGATCGTCGGCGAGCCCCCGGCGGCGGTGATGGGCGAGAGGGGGCCGCTCTTTGAGGGGGTGTATCCTGGATCCCCGGCCGACGTCCAGGGCGAGGAGAGGTACGATGTGGCGGGGCCGCTCGCCGAGTACGTCCCCACCGTCGCCTCCGGGGCGGTCCCCGGGCCCGTCAGGTACTTCGAGGCCGGCCCCTCCGCCGAGGAGGCATATCCTGAGGTCTCGGGCCTGGGCCCCAGCCGCGAGAGGTCCCCCGCCGCCCCTCCCAGGCCGGAGTAGGCGTATCCCGCCCCCCCTGGGCGGGCGGTCTGTGGCTCCGGGTCAGCTCCCACCTGGTGGGTTCCGTATCCAGACCAGGTGGTGGGGGGCTCCCGGTGGGCTCCCGGAGGGGGGGGCAGCTGAGGAGGCCCCCTCCCCCGATCCGGCGGGGAGGGCCCCGGGATCGTAGCCCTCCGTCCCCACGGGGTCGTCCTTCATCAGCCTGATCTTCTCCAGGATCCCCTTCAGCCTCTCCAGGAGGCCGGCTATCCCGGCGCCTTCCTCCTCCCCGGCGGGGGCCGGAGGGAAGGTGTAGTTCCCATCAGCGGGCAAGACCTCCTTCCCGGGGGCTGCCTCTCGGATCCTGGCCGTCGTCCCCCTCCCGGGCCCCGGGCCGGAGGCCTCGGGGGTGGCCTCTTTGATCGGGGTCTCCACCTTCAGACCCACCGAGAGGAGCTCGCTGTCCCTCACCGAGGAGCCGTCCCGGGTGAACCCCTCGGCGGTGATCTCCTCCTCCATCTCCCCGGAGACCTCGAGATCCCTCTCCAGGCTCCGCAACGACCCCGGGGAGATGTAGTCGATGGTCCCCAGGTGCCCCAGGTTCCTCCCCATGATGAAGGTGCTGAAGATGGGGACCTCGCCCCGGTTCTCGACGGAGAAGGTGACGTGGACGGAGCCCCCCGGGGCGGCCTCCGCCGGCTCCGGCCGGATGGATAGCTCGATATTGGCGCTGACGAGCTTCACCGCCACCTCTCGACTGTCATTGACGCCGTTCCCCCGGGAGTCGATCCCCGTCGCCTCCAGCCTGAAGGTGGTGTTGGTATCGGTGAAGAAGTCGTGAGAAGCCACCCTGAAGTCCCCGGGCTCCAGCCGTCCGATCCTCTCCAGGGTCCCCAGGCTCCTCTCGGAGATCGTCACGTCCCGGAGGGGGTCGTCGCCGGTGTTGGTCACCAGGAACGTCAGGTTGAAGGGCTTCTTCTGAGATGCCTCCACCTCGGAGGGCTTGACGTTGAGGCTCAACCCCGGCGATACCACCCTGATCTGGAAAGCCGCCTCGGAGGAGATCGTCTCGCCGCCGGCGGTCCTTCCCTCAGCCCGGGCCAGGACCCCCCGGCTCCCGGCGGGCTGGTGGGATGAGGATACCTGGGTGGACCCCCCGGCGGCGATGGCAGGAAGCCGGAAGCTGCTATTGCCATCGATCACCATCGTCACGTCCACCAGGTCGACCTCCCCGGTGTTCCTGATCGTCCAGACCACCTCCACCGCCTCGCCGGGGTATGCGGCGGCGTCTTTCGGCTCGACCTCGAGGCTGAGGCCGGGCTCGGAGAGCTTCAGGCTCAGGACCTGCGACCACCGCACCTCCCTCCCCGTAGAGTCGATGGCCACGACCCTCACCTCGTCCTCGAGCCCCTCCTCGACCGTCGAGTTCCTCATGAGGGTGACGACCTCCCCCGGCCTGAGGGTCGGGACCCGTCCGATCTCCCCGAGGTCGTCATAGGCGGAGATCTCCGTAAGGAGGTCGTCCCCGCCGTTCTCGAGCCGGACGGCGATGGAGACCCTCTCCCCCCGGGATATCCTCCCGGGTTCCTGGCTCACCTCGACGCGGAGGGCCGGAGATACGGCCCCTATCGCCAGCGTAGCCTCCCCGGAGGCCCTCGATCCATCGGGGGCGATGGCGGCGGCGGCGGCCGTCAGGTTGAGGGGCCCCTCAGCGATCATCGATCCCTCCAGGGGGAGGCCGTCTCCCGGGGCGAGGAGCTCGGCGGAGGCGACCTCGCCGCCGCATCGGAGCTCCACGTCGGTGAGGGGGACCTGCCCCCGGTTGACGGCGGCACACCTGAAGGCGATCCTCTCGCCTCGGTGGACGAGGGTCTTGTTCGCCTGGAGGGTCACCGCGATATCGGGGGCGGCTTCGGCGCCCTTTTCATCCGCCGCCACCGCCTCCTCCTTCCCCCGGGGATCGAGCCGGGCTCCTCCGTCGGCGGGGGCAGGGACGGAGCCGTCGAAGATCCCGAAGTTGATGTTGAAGTCTCCAAACCCTGAGCCGATGCTGGGGGCCCCCCCCGCCGGGCCGCCGAAGACGGAGAGATCGCCCGTCGGATCTAAGCCCGTCCCGAGTTCCGGCAGGGTGCCAAACTCCATCCTCCCGGTCGGCTTCGAGCCGCTCCTCGAGGAGCCCGCGGCTGCCGTCGGCGTCGGGACGGCGGCGGACTGGACGTGCACCTCTCCGATGACCGTCTTCCCCTCCGGGGAGACGGCCGACACCTCGATGGGGACTGGCCCCTCGCCGGACCTGCTCCCCGGCTGGGTCAGGTTCTTCGTCTCCCCCGGGGCCAGCCTGGGGAGGATTCCCAGGGTGGCGCCCCTGGCGTCCTTCAGGGTGATCCGGGTCAGGAGCTCTTCGCCCCCGTTCTTCAATCGGTACTCGGTCCTCCCCGCCCCGCCGGAGGAGTCCGGGATGGGGACGACGGTGACGGTGAGCGCGGGGCTGACGGTGGATACTTTGAGGCTCTGGCGGGCGGAGGCGGCCTCACCTCCGTCGTTCGTCCCGGTGGCGACGATCTCCATCGACGCCTCCTCGGCGACGGCCACCTCCCGGGTGAAGGCCTTCGACTCACCGGGGTTGAGGTCTCCCACCTCGACGGTCCAGCCCGGCCCCGAGATCTCGACGCCCCTCAGGGGGTGTGGGCCGCGGTTGGTGACGGTCATCCTCACCGTCGCCCTCTCCCCCGGCCGGACGGAGGGGGGGTAGGCGCCGACGACCAGCTCCATCGCCGGCGAGGAGGACATCGTCCTGAGGGTCACCCCGTCGTCCTTCGCCGTCCGTCGAGACCGCGCCTCTCCGGCGGCGGCCTCCCCCGGGGGCGGGGCGACCTCAACGGGGGCCGCGGCCCTCCCCAGCTCCTCGCCGTCAGAGGAGGCGACGACCCGGATCTCGGCGCTGGTGGTCAAAGCCGGGGTGGTTCTGGCGAGGTCGAGGGCCGCCCCCTCCGGGAGGCGGGCGATGAACCCCACCTGGCCGAAGTTGTCGGATATCGATATCCCGTAGAGGGGCTCCCGGCCAGAATTTTTTATCCTGATGGTGTAGTTGAGGGGGCTTAGGTACTCCACCTCGGTCTCTTCCAGGTCCAGGGAGATCTGACAGCCCCCATCGGGGGCGGATATAAAGGGTAGGGAGAAGGGGAAGGACCAGGCAGAGGCGGAGGGCATGGATAATACAAGGAATAAGAGACCAGCTACCCAGAACAAATGCGCTGCTCCATCCCTTTTGGGGGAATCCGTCCAAGAGCCACCCTTCATAAGCTCCCCCTATGCAAACGTTTTATTGTTTTCCTTCTATAAAGGAATTTCGGAACAATTAGGCGGTACGGCCATACTTAAGAATCACTACCTGAGTATAAGTCTTTTTTCATATTATTTAACTAGGCGAAAAGCTCCGCGGGGATCTTTTTATAGTCTCGCCGGGGTATATGGGGGCTATGGACCCGCTTATGGCCTTCCTGGTGGCGATAATTCTGGTGGCCCTCCTGACGGCGAAGTTCGGCCTCTCCCCCTTCCTCAGCCTCGTCGTCTCGGCCCTCGCCTACGGGGTCCTGACGGGGATGGGCCCCGAGCTGATCGGCTCCGTCTCCGGGGGGCTGGCCCGGATCTTCTCCGCCCTCGCAATCATAGTATTCTCGGGGGCGGTGATCGCGGAGCAGCTCCGCCGGTCCCGGGGGGTGGAGAGGGTCGTCGCCGACCTCCTGGGCCTCCTCGGCCGGGGGAGGGGGCTTTTAGCCTCGGGGCTCTCGGGGTACCTTCTGGCCCTCCCGACGATGTGCTCCATCACCTCTTACCTCGTCCTGGAGCCGGTGGTGAGGGGGATGGGGCGGGAGGCGGGGGGGTCGGAGAGGCGTCTCCTCTTCACCGCGGGGGCGTTCTCGGTTCTCAGCTTCAACCTCGTCTACCCGTCCCCGGTGATGGTGGCCCTGACGGGGTCCCTGGGGGTGGCTCCCGCCGAGGCGCTGAGGTTCGGCCTCCCCCTCTCCCTCCTCCTCTTCGTCCCGGGGCTCCTCTACATGAGGAGGCTTCCCGCCGGCGATGAGGGCGCCATCCCCGAAGGGGGGCCCCTCCCACCCCGGCTCAGATCGTGGGCGCCCCTCGCCCTCCCCCTGGCCCTCATCGGGGCGGGGCTCCTCACCCCCCGGGCCTGGCTGGTGGGGTCGCCGGAGGTCGCCCTCCTCGCCGGCGCCCTCTTCTCGGCCGGCCTGGCGAGGGAGGGGGCAGGCGAGATGATCAAGGCTGCCACCAGGAGGGCGGGGGTGATAATCTTCGACCTCTGCGGGGCGGGGGCCTTCGCCGCCGTCATCGCCCAGGGGGGGCTCGGCCCCGAGCTCTACGCCGCCCTGGGGGAGGCATTCCCCCTCCTCCTCCTCCCCTTCCTGACGGCATCCCTGATCCAGCTCGCCCAGGGCTCGAGGGTGGTGACGGTGGTGATCGCCTCCGAGATGATGAGGGATCTCCCCCTCGATCCTTTGACCATCCTATTCTCGATCTCGGCGGGGGCCTTCGTCCTCTCCAGCCTCAGCGACCCCTACTTCTGGCTCTTGAAGGATACGACGGGTTCGGATCTCAAAGAGACCCTCCTCGGCTACACCCTGCCCCTCACCGGCTTCGGCCTCCTGGTCTTCGCGGCGACGGTCATAAGGTGGCGATTCCTCCTCTGACCAGGATCGAGCTCCACGGTGGGCCGACGTTACCGCTGCCAGGATCTCCTCCCGATCCGGGGAGTAGTGGAGGTGGCTGGAGCAGCGGCAGTCGGTGCATCCGAACCTTTCGACGGGGGTAAGGGCCTCGCCGACGGCCCGGGCGATGGCGCACTCCAGGTCTTCCTCGGTCCTCGTCGCCACCACCGCCACCATCGCCGTATGGGGGAGGAGGTGGTCGATGTGCCACCGGCGGGCGGGGTTATCCCCCGCCAGGACCGAGAGGTGTCTTCGAACCCGGGCGAGGCCGCCGGGGCCCCGGGCGGAGCCGGTGTAGGCGTAGTAGCCGGCTTCGAAGCGGACGGTCCCGAGGGCTCCGACCTCCACCAGCCTTTCGGCCGGGAGGCGGAGGACGAGGGTGTAGATCCCCTTCTCCATGGGGGGGAGGATCGTACCTTGGCCTATAACAGGTTTGGCCGTCGGGGGTGAAGCTCGCGGGGACGGCCGACCTCAGCCCCTCTCCAGCTCCGCGAGGATCTCTGAGACCCTCCTCCTCACCTCCGCCTCGATCCTCCCCTCGGCGGAGCCGCGATCGACCACCAGGTGCTCGCTGATCGCCGTCCCGACGATCACGCCCTTGAGGAAGGCGGTCCTGCCGTCGGTCTCGACGGAGGCCTGGACCCGGTGGACGTACCTTCGTAGGGTGGTGCCGGGGATGGACCTGTAGGCTTCAAGCTCTCCGATCACCGCGAGGACCTCCTCCTCCTCGAAGCCGGCCGCCTTGATGAAGGTCAAAAAGTCGTACTCTTCGGCTTCAAAATTTTCATCTTCGCCATTCTCGCCCTGATATCCTCGATCACCGTCCTCGTCTCCGTCCTTTCCCTCCCCCTTCTTCCCGGACTTGCGGGCGGACGACGGGAGATCTGGGGCATCGCGTCGGGGCATCGCCTCACCTCGGCCTTTATCGAGGGTATTTCACTTGCGGGAAACTATTTATCTTCCGCGCTTAAACTCCGCCCCATCGGTGGGGTCCGCCTCGAAAGGGAGCTCTCTTCAGCGGTTTTGCACCGATGTTCGGGCGGGGGTTGCCAAGTGGCCAAAGGCGCGGGACTTAAGATCCCGTCTCGCAGGAGTTCGCGGGTTCGAATCCCGTTCCCCGCATCAATTTAGCCCTCTCTCGTCGATAGACCTTTGGGCGGTCCGGTCTTCCGCCGCGAGGAGTATATTTTTAAATATATTTTTATTAGCTCTATACACCTTCAACGGTCTCTCCCGCCACCCTTCGATGGTGATCCTCACCGATTATATGCTGCCTTCCGGCAGGCGGCTGGCGGAGACGAGGTCCGGCCATGAGAAGACCCTCCTCTCGCGCCAGATCGAGGCAACCGATGAGCAGATCGATGGCCTCGTCCGCGAGCTTTACGGGCTGACGGCGGAGGAGATCGAGATCGTCAAGGAGACGACGGCGTGAACCCCGAATCTCGGATGCTCTCTATACTTCTTGAAATGACAGATTTGTACGAGGATCGAAAGCTTAAAGATATAGATGAACTAATCGCCAACTAAGGAGAGCATAATAATGAGTAAAATAACTATTCATGGTGAATCATATCCTATCAGCAAGATATTCAGTGACGAATTTGTATTCACCATACCTCTTTATCAACGTCCTTATGCTTGGACGACTGAACATGCAGGTGAGTTATTAGATGATATAATCACTTTCAGAGAGGATAATAATGAAGACGGAGGTAGCGTCAGTCCTTACTTCCTAGGAAGCATAGTTCTGATTAAAGATTACGCTCCCGATGCTCAAGTGGTTGACGGCCAGCAGCGATTGGCTACCCTTACAATTCTGCTATCGACCCTTCGGCATTTAACGCCAACGTATGCAAGTGATATAACTCCTTTTATATATGAAAAAGGAAGCGAGATAAAGGGTACGCCCAACCGTTATCGTTTAACACTTAAGGAGAAAGATGCGGAGTTCTTCAAGGAGTATATTCAAGATGAAAATGGTTTAGAGAAATTAAGAAATTTGGGTGCAGGTAGACTTTCTGATAGTCAGCGTAACATAGCGGAAAATGCACTTTACTTCCTAGATAAACTTAAAGACTATTCTGAGAAAGAGTTGTTGAGCCTCACTCAATTCATAATAAATCATTGCATAATTGTTGGAGTGTCCACTCCCGATTTCAACTCTGCCTGGCGTATTTTCTCAATACTCAATGATCGTGGTTTAGATCTCTCTATTACAGATATTATTAAAGCGGATGTCATAGGTACTATAATACCTTTAAGCGAACAGGATTCATATACTGATAAATGGGAAGATTTAGAAGTAGCTTTGGGAAGAGACACTTTTCGTGATCTATTTGCCCATATCAGAATGATTCATCGAAAAACTAAACAAAAAGATACGATACTTGAAGAGTTTCGCCAGTATGTTGTTAAACCGACCAAAGATTCTAAGAGTTTTATAGATAATGTATTGATTCCGTATGCCAATGCTTTCGACGTTATCAAAAACTCATCATACCAGAGCTATAAACATGCAGAGGAAGTAAACGCTCTATTATCTTGGTTGAATCGAATAGACAACGTTGATTGGATACCTCCGGCGGTTCTATATTTCTCAAAGAATAAAGATAAACCAAATATGTTATTTGATTTCTTTACAGAATTAGAACGTCTTGCAGCAAGTTTAATGATTCTACGTGCAAATATCAACCAACGGCTTGATCGGTATGGTAAGCTGTTGACTTTTATCGATGCTGAAGATGATCTTAATAAATCAAGCTCTCCTCTGCAACTTACACCTCAGGAGAGAAGTGAGATATTAAATGCATTGAATGGAAATATTTATTTATCCAAGAATGTACCTCGGTACGTCCTTCTTAGACTAGATGCCGCGCTATCTGACGGTAAAGCATCTTACGAATATCCATTTATAACTATTGAGCATGTAATGCCGCAAAACCCCAGCGAGGGAAGCTATTGGACTAAACATTTTCCCGATAAAGAAGATCGAGAAATGTTCGTTCATAAACTGGGCAATTTGGTATTATTATCTCGCAAGAAAAACAGCCAAGCACGAAACTATGATTTCGATAAGAAAAAACGACAATACTTCGCCACAGATAAAGGGATCTCACCTTTTGTTTTAACCACACAGGTTATGCAAGAACAAGAGTGGACTCCCGAAGTTATTGAAAAAAGGCAAGAACATTTAATAGAGATATTAAGTGAGCTATGGCGGCTCTAAATGAGCCGATCCCTAGCAGGTAGAATTGCGTAAAAAGGTGATGTCGGATCAGCGGATCGATGCCACCCTATCTCCGAGCGTTAATGCCCCTCGGAGGTGGAGATCGAGATCGTCGAGGAGGCTGCGAGGTGAAGGCGCCGCCCGGCGCTTCCGCGCCGGGCGGTCGTTCTCCGGGATCGTTAATTGAAGGAGGAGGATGGGAGGGCCGATCCCTGGCTGACCGGCGGAAGGGCACGGATCGGCGGGGTGGGGCGCCCGGGGTGGGGCGCGGCCGGGCAGGCGGTCTTCCGCCGCCGAGATTATATTTAGTAATCTATTTAAATAATCCAATATATCTATTCTGTCCACGGCGAGAATCTCCCGCCTCCTTCGACGATAGCCCCGCAGAGGATATGCTCGCTCTGACCGGTTGGATGGCCGAGGCAACCGGGCGGCGCAAGAAGGCCCAGCGGCCGGATCGATGGCAGACCGGCGGATAGGCGGCCTCGCTCCACGAGCAACGCAGCCTCTCGGCGGAGGAGATCGCGATCTTGGTCGTGGTGGAGGCGACGACCTGGGCCTCGAATCTGAAACGAGATCCGATTCCCGGAGCATAACAGAGGTGGCACAAGACGTGGCATCGGTCGCTCGTTTCTTCGCCGACAAATACTTTTCTCGATCTGAATTGCATTATACATTTTTTTCCGGCTTTACGTCCCCAAACCAGGGATTAAGCGATCAATATATCAGTCATAATAATCAATTAGATATGGGGATCGGTAATGGCGAGCGAAGATGAATCTCAAGAGATGGGCGGCACCTTCGGAGAGGAGATGCCATCGGGCCATGGGGGCCCAAAGGAAGGCCACCTGGCCCATGGAGGCGGAGATCATAAACCTCACAAAGAGGAAGGCCACAGTGATCACGGTGGCGGAGGCCACGGAACTCCCGAGAAGGGAGGCAGAGGCGGCCACGGAAAGGGGGACCACCACGCTGCCATGCTCCAGGACTTCAAGAGGAGGCTCTTCGTCTCCCTTCTGATCACAGTCCCGGTCCTGGCCCTATCCCCCATGATCCAGACCTTCTTCGGCTTCGACCTGGTCTTTCCGGGCTCCTTTTACCTCCTCTTCGCCCTCTCCTCCCTGGTCTACTTCTACGGCGGCTGGCCCTTCCTGACGGGCCTGAAGAGGGAGCTCTCCGAGAGGGAGCCGGGGATGATGACCCTCATCGGGGTGGCCATATCCGTCGCCTACTTCTACAGCTCAGCGGTCGTCTTCGGCCTGGCGGGCAAGTTCTTCTTCTGGGAGCTGGTGACCCTGGTCGACATCATGCTCCTCGGCCACTGGGTTGAGATGCGCTCGGTGATGGGAGCCTCCCGGGCCCTGGAGGAGCTGGCGAAGGTGATGCCCTCCGAGGCCCACCTGATCAGGGACGGCCAGGTGGAGGAGGTGGAGATCGCCTCCCTGAAGAAGGGAGACAGGGTGATGGTCAGGCCCGGAGAGAAGGTCCCCGTGGACGGGACCGTCCTGGAGGGTAAAAGCAGCGTCAATGAGTCCCTCCTCACCGGCGAGTCGAAGCCCGTCGGAAAGATGGAGGGCTCGAGGGTGATCGGCGGATCGATGAACGGGGAAGGGTCCCTCGTGGTGGAGGTTGGAAAGACCGGAAAGGAGACCTACCTGAGCACAGTGATCGCCCTGGTCACCTCTGCCCAGGAGAGCAGGTCGAAGACCCAGGATCTGGCCAACAGGGCCGCCTTCTTCCTGACGGTGATCGCCCTCTCGGTGGGGGCGATCACCTTCGCCGCGTGGATATATTACGGAAGGGACGTCGTCTTCGCCATCGAGAGGGGCGTAACAGTGATGGTGATAACCTGCCCCCACGCCCTGGGCCTCGCCATCCCCCTGGTGGTGGCGGTCTCCACCTCCCTCGCCGCCAAATCCGGCCTCCTCATCAGGGAGAGGCAGTCCTTCGAGAGGGCAAGAGAGATCGAGGCGGTCGTCTTCGACAAGACCGGCACCCTCACCCGGGGAGAGTTTGGGGTCACCGAAGTCATCCCCCTCGTCGGGGTCGGCGAGGTGGGGAAGGAGGGGGAAGCGGAGATGGAGGTTTTGAGGCTCGCCGCCTCCCTGGAGGCGAGCTCCGAGCATTCCATCGCCCGGGGCGTGGTGAAGGGCGCCGAGGATCGAGGAATCTCCACCGCCCCGGCAGACGAGTTTCAGTCGATGCCGGGAAAGGGCGTTTTGGGCGTCGTCGACGGGAGAAGGCTGAAGGTCGTGAGCCCCGGCTACCTGGAGGGGGCGGGGATCGAGCTCGATGATGAGAGGGTCAGGGCCGCAGAAGAAGGGGGGAAGACCGTCGTCTTCCTCCTGGAGGATGAGACGCCCTTGGGCGCCCTCGCCCTAGGCGACTCGGTGAGGCCCGAGTCGAAGGAGGCGGTGGAGAGGCTGAAGTCGATGGGGTTGAAGTGCATGATGCTCACCGGCGACAACAGGTACGTGGCAGAGGAGGTGAGCAGAGATCTGGGCCTAGACGAGTTCTTCGCCGAGGTCCTCCCCCACCAGAAGGCGGAGAAGATCCGAGAGGTCCAGGAGAGGTACACTGTAGCCATGGTGGGCGACGGCGTCAACGATGCTCCTGCCCTCGCCCAAGCCGACGTGGGGATAGCCATCGGCGCGGGGACCGACGTCGCCGTCGAGACCGCAGACATAATCCTGGTTCGAAACGACCCCCGGGACGTCGTCACCATCATCAGGCTCTCCAAGAAGACCTACTCCAAGATGTTCGGAAACCTCCTCTGGGCCACGGGGTACAACGCCTTCGCCATACCTCTGGCGGCAGGCGTCCTCTACAGCTACGGGATCCTCTTGAGCCCAGCGTTGGGGGCGGTTTTGATGAGCATGAGCACCGTCATCGTCGCCGTGAATGCGAAGCTTTTGAAGATGGACTGAAACCCGATTCACATCACCCCCTCAAACCTCCTCTGGACGTGGGCCGAGTGGACGCAGTTTATCATGGTGACGTAGTCGAAGACCGGGAGGCCGACGGCCTCCTGGACCGACCTCCCGTAGGGGGGAAGGCAGCTTGCACTCCCGCAGGAGGGCGCCGACCGCCGGGTCCTCTTCGACCATCTCTCGGGCGACGGATACCGTCGCCTCTTCGATCTCTTCGGAGTCGAGGACCCCCCTCTCCTCGATCACCGCCTCGGAGAAGGCTCTCTGGTCCTCCATCCCTCCAATCACCAGCTTCTCCGTCATCTCCACCCCTGCGGCTAAAAGCAAAGTCTCGTCGATCCCCCTCGAGTCGGCAGCGATGATCCCCACCCTCTAGCTGGGGCCGATGATGGACGATATGAAGGGGATCTGGAGGAGGCTGGATAGGAATACGGGGATCTCCAATCGAGCGGCAAGGCGCCTCTGGTGGAGGGCGAGAAATCCACAATCCCCAGTGACGGCCCTCACCCCCTGCCCCGCCAGCTCCTCCGCCGCCTCCCGGAGCGGCTCAAAGGCTGTGGGGTCTTTTCCCAGGACCCTCTTCGTCGTCAGGTCCGGGACCTTCTTGAACCGGACGGGAAAGTCGTAGGTCGCGGCGTTGGCGACGTCTCCGGGGACGAAGGCGGCAAAGCAGTCCAGAAGGGGTATGCCCATCGCCTCGCCGTAGCTCGTTGGCCCATCGAGCTCTGTATATCATATCTTCAACCTCAATCTCGCAAACTCCCTAGTTCTCTCTATCATATTCCAGGCGAAGCCAGAATATATTAACGGTCGGACTGCAGATCAGGAATCGATATGTCTGAATTTGTCCTCAGGAGGGCGGCGAAAGAGGACGTCCCCGCCATCGTCCGCCTCTGCATCGAGACGATCCCGGAGGTCTACGGCTCCATCATACCTGCCGAGACCTTGCGCCCCTGGGTGGAGGGCGACGCCGTCGAGGGGCTCGTCGAGGTCCAGTGGCCGAGGATGATGGTGGCCGTCGCCGATAGCGCGGCCGGCATCGTCGGAAGGGAGGGCGTCGGAGGGGTGGTGGGGGTGGCGGCCGCCTCCGGAGACGCCGTCGACCTCCTATGGATCCATCCTCGCCACCACGGGAGGGGGATCGGCACCGCCCTCCTCGGCCGCCTCGAGGAGGAGATGAGGGCGGCAGGAAACCGGACGGGGAGGCTCTCCTGCTTCAGCGAGAACCTCCGGGCGATGAGGTTCTATCAGGCGAGGGGTTGGACGGCGGCGGGCGAAGGGGTCAACGAGGAGACGGGGGCCCCCGAGACGAGGATGGAGAAGTGCCTGATGGAGGAAGGCGGCAGAGACCCTTGAGCTTTGCTTCGACCTATCCCTCTATCAGCTCACCTTTGAGGACGGTGACCGCCTCCCCCCCGATCTTGACCCTATCGCCGTCCTCGCCGCCCCGGACCCGGACGACGCCGCCCCGCTCCGAGGCCTGGTATCCGACGAGTTCGAATTTGCCGAGCCTCCTCGCCCAGTACGGCCCAAGGCAGCAGTGGGCAGAGCCGGTGACCGGGTCCTCGTCGACCCCTAGGGTCGGGGCGAAGAACCGGGAGACGAAGTCGTACTCGGGGGAGTCGCTCTCCGCCGTCACCATCACCCCCCGGACCGGGATCTTCTTGAGGAGGTCGAAGTTCGGCCGCAGCTCCCGGAGGGTCTCTTCACCGTCGAGCTCCACCAGGAGGTCGAACCTGTTGTCGCCGACGTAAGAGAACGGCGCCCCCAGGGCTGCCTCCAGCATCGGAGGCGAGCATTTGATTGGTCTCTCCGGCTCTGCGGGAAAGTCCATCTCGATGAAGCCGCCCCTCCTCTCAGCGAAGAGGGGGCCGCTCTTCGTCGCAAACCGGGCGATCTCGTCCTCGGCTAGGACCCCCTCCTCCCAGAGGAGGTGGGCGCTGGCCAGGGTGGCGTGGCCGCAGAGTTCGACCTCGGCCTTCGGCGCAAACCATCGGAGGCGGAAGCCGTCCCCCTCGGGGGTCATAAAGGCAGTCTCCGAGAGGTTCATCTCGGCTGCGACCTTCTGCATCCACCCGTCATCCCGAGGCTCTTCGAGGAGGCAGACGGCGGCGGGGTTTCCGGAGAAGGGCTCGGAGGTGAAGGCGTCCACCTGGAGGATCTTGATGGCCATGGACTTATTATTTTTATATCGTCGCCCTTATACCTTTCCCCGGTCCGTCGGCCCGGCCGGATAGATCGCAGAAGCCTTTTTTACAGATGAGAAGAGATGGCCCTGCCCATGGAAGAGACCGGGTCCCTTCGCATCATCAGGTTCGCCTTGACCATCGCCATCGCCGTCATCCTCGCAAGCGCCATCGGCGAGATGATGGAGCTGTCGCCGGTGCTGACCGCCCTTCTCGCCGGCGGGATATGCGTCGTCGCAAACCTCGTCTTCATATCAGCCTCCGGTAGGTGGCGGGGGCGGGGGTGAGGGAAGGGCTCGGGCGGCGCCGGAAGGCGAGGGGCTAGCAGCTGCCGCTCTCGCCGAGGGAGGCGGATAAGTTCGTCTGAGGGATTATGGGCTCATAAACGGGAGCAGATCAGCTTCGGGGATAATTTACCATATCTCGCAGGCCGTCCCTGAAGACCTGAAAGCTCTTCGACCTGTTCTGATCCGGGTCCATGTGGGCGGATATGGCCTTTGCCGCCTCGATCTTCGCCAGGCCGCCCCTGAAATATCCTTTTCCCTGAAGCTCCCTCTCCAGCGCCTCCCAGGTTCCTCCCTGGATGGCGTCTGGGTCCCGATACTTCGAACTCGTTGCCAGGCTTGGTGGGATCCTGGGATAAGCGAGGTGAAGAGCCTCCACATCGCCGAAGAACCAGGCCTCCAGCTCCTCGATGGAGATGCGGTTGAGAACTTGAAAAGCTGAGCCGCCTCTGGTCACTGATCTGGTGGACAGCTCCGCATCGCCTGCTGCCTTCTCCAGCTCGGCTTTCAGCTCACGGCAGTCCTGCCGGTCTTCGTCTACCAGCACCACAATCCTCCAGTCGGCGGTGATCCATCTCCTGTAGCCCTTCAAAAGTCCTGGAAGCCGGGAGAGGAGGTCCTGCTTGCCCTGGAAACGGATGACGCGAAACTCGACACCCGACCCCAGAATCTTGGGCACCAGATTTCTCAAAGCCGCCTCTGCCGAGGGCTCTTCGACCAGAAACTCGATGTGCATGGCGGATCACTCGGCGGCTTTCTCTTCCGTCTCGGTGCTGTCGGAACTGGCGGAACTTCGGGATGATGGTGAGGACTCAAGGATAGGATCGCCGATCTCGAAGAACCCCTCCACCCAGAGGTGGCCGAGCTTCGCTCCCTCGTCCATGAACTCCTTGATCCCCCTCATGTCGGCGGCCCGCTTCGCCTGGGTGTAGCCCCTCACATCCCGGCTGAGGACCCAGACCTCTTCGGGGAGGAGGCCGTTGACGAAGAAGGGGGAGTGAGTGGTGACCAATAGCTGGGTCCTGCCGGAGGCGTTCCGGCACTCCTCGGCCAGCTCCGGGAGTATCCGGGGATGCAAGTGGTTCTCCGGCTCCTCGATCCCCAGGAGCTGGGGCGGGTCGGGGTCGTATAGGACGGTGAGGTAGGAGAGCATCTTGAGGGTCCCGTCGGAGGCGAACTTGGCCAGGATCGGCTTCTCGAAGGGGGCGTCCTTGATCTCCAGAAGGAGGCGGCCGTCGGGCATGAACTCGGAGTCGACCCTCTCAAGGCGGGGCACCCGGCGAGATAGCGCTCCCAGGATCTCCGCCAGCCTTTCGGGGTGCTGCTCTTTCAGGTACTGGATGACGTTGGGGAGGTTGTCTCCGGTGGTGGAGAGCCTCTCCTGGGGTCCCGCCTCGGCGACGCCCCGGACGCTGTCGGCGGTGAGGTAGGAGACGTGCCAGCCGGTGATGAATCTCCGGAGGGCGCTGACCCGCGGATGCTTTGCGAACTGGCCGAGGGTGTTCACCGCCAGCATCTCGGGGGAGTCGAGCTTCTCCTCAACCCGCCCTTCCGTTTCGTCGGGCATCTCCCCGCTGACGACGCGACCCTCGCCGTTCTTGAAGTCGAGGAATCGGAAGGGCTTGCCCTGGGACTTTCGCCTCCACTGGAGCCACTCCTCGGCGACGACCGGCCCCGCGAGCCCCTCGGCGATGGATAAATGGTAGGTGATGAGCGGTAGATTTCCCCTTTCGCGGTACTTCAGCTCGATCTCGATGGGGCCGGTGGTCCCCCGGGTGTGAAGCTCCTTGAACCTCCCCCTCTTGTCCCAGGCCCGCCTCAAACCAACCGAGAAGCACTCAGAGAGAAAGGCGAAGACGTCGAAGACCGTGGACTTGCCGCTGCCGTTGGGGCCCAGGAGGGCGGTGAGGGGGGCGAGGGGCTTCAGCTCCAGGTCGCGGAGCGCCCGGTAGTTCTTGATTCTGATCGATTCGATCCGGGGGACGGAATGGCGAGGGCTTTTCAGGTCGGTCATGGGAGGGACTCCGAGAGATGATTTTGTGGGATATTGGGACAAATAAGTTTCGGGATAATTTCATCTTATGGTTAGGTAACTTGGAGACAAAATTACGTACGAATCCATCATTAGTATTTTTAATAAAACAATATTTATTGAAAGAATATATTACCTTATCAACTCATATATTCTTTTGCCTTTTCTATTAGATCAATATATGTGTATCTTTCAGCGCTAGCAATAGGAAATGTCGAGTAAACAAGGCGTATGAATTGGTCCCAATTAAGGTTCTTTGTTTCATTTATAACATGATCGATAGATTTCATTTCTTCTTCCGATAACCTTGGACTATAGTCTTTTGAGTTTAATATAAAAATCGTTTTTTGATCCCCATACATGTTAGTTGTCGTTTCCAACTCAAAAATATGTGGATTCTCTTTTGCAGTATCTTTGATATCCCAAACAAAAGGTCCGAAATTATTAAAAAACCATTTAATATTTGAAATTTGAGAATTTGTTCTTAAGCAATGTCTCCAATCTGATAAATATACTAATTTAGTTAAACGGGCATTGGACATATCATACCTAGTGGGGTACGTCTTCAATATATGGGCAATTATATCTCTTAGCTCAGCCATATCTAGAACCCCTTCAGTTTCGCCTCTTTAAAGTCGGGTATCCTTTGCTTCACACGCTTTATCAGTTCCCCCATAAACCATTTTTGCTCTTCTTGGAATATTGATCTTAATTCCTCCTCCTGATAGCGATGAGGATCAGTGGCTTCTGCAATTAATACGGCTAATGGTTCTGTTCCAGAATTATCCCATATCCTAAAACCACAATATAATCTTGATTTCATTTTAACATTTTTCATTATATCTTCGGGAACGCCATCTTTTTCGCAACGTTGGTAGTATCTCTTTGTTGCAGTTTCTGGATCGGGATAATCATTTGAAAAATGCCAATTGTTACGCCAAGCTTTAGCAATACATCCTTGGTCGTCTGGGTAATTTATACGGCCTTTCTTATCATATTCAGGATTATAGGACACCCTCCCGAGAGGAATAAATGAACCATTCGAACTATGTGCATAAAGGGTCATTCTTTCATAGCAGCCATCAACTGAGCCAAATTTCATCGGACCTTTTGCGAGTTTATATAAATAACTTTCACATAGAGAATTGACATCTTCTGAAAGTTGAGATGTGTCTTCCTTAAGTTGTTCATTCTCAACTTTAAGTTGGGTGTTTTCTTCTATGATAGTTGAATTACTTCTAATGTACGTGTTTAGCTGACCAGGCTCGATCTTAGCATCTTTAGGCCATCGAGTCCATTTTGCTCCCATGTCGCCAGCACGGTCATAATTCGTTCATGAATCGAAGTCCCTTTTTCATTTCGCAGTGTACCAATGATCTTTCTCAGAACGACATGCTCCCGGAGAGCCCTCTCTGCTCTATTATTGGTCGGCTCTACGGCGGGCTGGATGATAAACGTGAACCAGTACTCGAAGCCGTTACTAATTTTGCCGATTAGCTTTTTGACTTTCTCACTCATGTATTCTTTCATAATCCATTGGTGGAGCTTTGATCGTGCCATTTCCAACAATCCCATCCTGACTTCGGGTGGTGGATCGTTTTCTAGAGCATCAGTAAGTTCTTCATATAGATCCTTGAGATCCCCATGTAAAGGAACCGCCTCCTCAATCTTATCAGCAAGGTCCTTTGATTCTCGGAGTAGATGTGCCCAACATCGCTGTAACCGTTTTGTGAATTTGGCATAAGGCTTCCAACCATCGCACACTATGATGCCATCGAATCTTCTTGTCAGAACTTCCATCAGGACCTTCATCCCACGACTCTTTCGTATCACAACAAACGTCTCAGATGGTGTGGTAAATACCCAGATCCAGTGACGCTCTCCTTGGACCTTTATCGACGTTTCATCCACATACAGGATTGGTGCATTCCGAACGCTGTTTAAAATTGCATCATATTGAGACTGAACCGCATCAGCAGCTCTGCGAGTCAGATCGAGGACCGTAGCTGCGCATATGGTCAGTCCATGCAATCGCTTCAGTGCATTTTGGATCTTCCTGTGGGGTAGCCTATCCTCGTATTTCAGTAACGTTGTCTGCGCAATTACATTGTTTCCGAATCTGCCTTCTGCAGGAAGATCATGATCGCTGGCTACAACTTCCTTTTGACAAGATGGACATCTGTAATGAGCAATCTTGTATTCGGTGACGATTATCGGCTGGGGTTCAGGGATTTCCTCGATGATCTTTGACTCTTTTCTGATAGGATCGCCAAGCTTGGCTCCGCAATCTGGGCAAAGATCTATGGCGACTTCGACTTGTCTATCAGGATTGGCACGAGGTCTTGATACCCCTTTATGACCCTCTTTTTGGCCTGGTTTCCCATTAAACCCTTCGTCATACCCTTTTTTCCGTTTGCGACCTCGTCTCAAGCTCGGCGGAGTATGGGCATTCTCATATTTAGCTAGTCGAGCTTCAAGCTTCGCTATCTGTTCTCTTTGAAACTCATTCTCACGCTTTAATCGTTCATTCTCAGCTTTAAGTTGCTTGATTATCTCTTCTTCGTGCATACTCCCAACTAGCAGGTATAGCGAAAGAATTATATAATTTTTCTGGTCGAGGTGGATTCTAGGTCAATTCGCATGAATTGAGGATGGAGCTAAACACATACCTTCTAATCAACTTCTTCAATAGCCCTCCTTTCCTATATTGCAGGTAGCACAATAAAAGTAACATTCCAACTATACTTACTACTATAATAATCTCTTTGGTAGTTGAATTATTATCTCCTGTCTTCCAATATATTACTCCCAAAATGATCGATAAAAACGACGACAATATTTCAATTAAGTTTGTGTTAAATAAATATGACTCGATTGAGGATAAAATTGAATTAGCACTCACACTTTCATCTATTGCGTTATTTGTTGACGACACTTCAATCTAACCTCCAGCTTCTGTCTACTAATGTATCTTCCATATTGTATATTTTTATAAATAAAAAATAATATGCGCATTACTAAATCTCCATGCGCACTTTTCGCCCCCTTACCCCCGCTTCCCCGCCCGCTCCCTCATCGCCCTTACGAATGCCAGGAACGGGGGTGAGGGGCGGCCGGGCCTCGACTTCATCTCGGGGTGGAACTGGGTCGAGAAGAAGAACGGGTGGCCGGGGATCTCGGCGATCTCCATCCGGTTCCGGTTCTTCCCCGAAAAGATCATCCCCTTCTCCTCGATCCTGGGGATGTACTCGGGGTTCACCTCGTAGCGGTGGCGGTGCCGCTCGACGATTCGAAGGGAGCCGTAGATCTCCTCGGCGAGGGACCCCTCCCGGAGGATCGCCTCGTAGTCCCCGAGGCGCATCGTCGCCCCCATATCCTCCACCCCCTCCTGCTCGGGGAGGATGGTGATGACGGGGTGCGGCGTCTCCCCGAACTCCCCGGAGCTCGCGCCGTCCAGGCCGAGGACGTGGCAGCAGAACTCGACGACGGCGAGCTGCATCCCGAAGCATATCCCCAAATAGGGGATGCCGTTCTCGCGGGCGTACCTGATCGCCGCCATCTTGCCACAGGTCCCCCGGGCGCCGAAGCCCCCGGGGACGAGGATCCCGTCGAAGTCGGCGAGGAGGTCGGCGGCGGGGGAGCGCTCCAGCTCCTCGGCGTCGATCCAGGAGATCTTCGGCCAGGCCCCCGCCTCGATCCCGGCGTGTTTGAGGGCTTCGCGGATCGAGAGGTAGGTATCCTCCATGTGGGTCGTCCCTTGCGACCCGGTGGTGTACTTGCCGACGATGGCCATCTTCACCGAATCCCGGATTGCGACCATCTTCTCGATCAGCTCCACCCAGTCGGTCCGGTGCTCCAGAGGGTATAGCCGGAGCATCTTCATCAGGTAGAGGGGGGTCCTCTGCTCCTCCAGGAGGAGGGGGACCTGGTATACGTCGTCGACGTCGTGGTTGGAAACCACCCCCTCCACCGGGACGTCGCAGAATAGGGAGATCTTCGACTTCGTCTCCTCCCGCAGGGGCTTTGTGCACCTGACAGAGACGATGTCGGGCTGGAGGCCCAGAGCCCTCATCTCCTTGACGCTGTGCTGGGTCGGCTTCGTCTTCTGCTCGCCGTCGGTGGTGGTGGGGGCGAGGGTTACGTGGACGAAGGCGATGTTTCCCATCTCTTCGTTTCTCAGCTGCCTCATCGCCTCGAGGAAGGGCATCCCCTCGATGTCGCCGACGGTCCCCCCCACCTCGATGACGCAGACGTCGCAGCCGCTCTCTTTCGCCACCGTCCGGATCCGCTCCTTGATCTCGTTGGTTATGTGGGGGATGATCTGGACCGTTTTTCCCAGATACTCGCCCCGGCGCTCCTTCTCGATGACGGTCTTGTAGACCTTCCCGGTGGTGATGTTGTGGTCGCGGGTCAGCTCCACGTCCAAGAACCGCTCGTAGTTACCGAGGTCCAGGTCCACCTCCCCCCCGTCCTTGAGGATGAAGACCTCGCCGTGCTGGAAGGGGCTCATCAGCCCCGCATCGATGTTTATGTAGGGGTCGATCTTGATGGCGGTGACCTTGTAGCCCCGCTCCATCAACATCCGACCGATGGAGGCGGCGGTGATCCCCTTGCCCAGGCCGCTCATCACCCCGCCCGTTACGACGATGTATCTTGCGCTTATCACGTATCCGGGAAGGGCTTTCGTCCCTAGATAAGAGTGACGATCAGAATAAAAGAGAATTTAAAAGGAGGCCCTGAGGCGGGATCTTGAGGCTGGCCCTGAAGGGCTCGGGGCCGATGGTGACGGGGCTGGCGGGGGCGCCAGCGGCGCGAGGCTAGCGGCCCATCTCCTCCCGCAGATCCGGCGGGAGCATGTTCGGTATCCCGTCCTCGATGGGGTAGACCTCGCCGCAGCCCTTACAGCGGAGCCTCCCGTCCAGGATCTCGCCGTCCTTCTCCTCGAATGCTTCGAGTTCCAGATCCCCCTTGCAGAGGGGGCAGGCCAGAATCTCCATCAGATCGCGCTTCATGCCCTCAATACAGCGACGATCCGTTAAAAAAGTTGGTCTCGACCGAGGCTCCCATATCCCTGCCCACGGTCGATCTATCTGGGGAATAGGAGCCTTTCAGCGTTCTCCGAGAGGATCATCCTCTTCTCCCGGCCCGAGAGGTCCATCCCCTCGACGAAACAGATCTCCTCCGCCTGGTCGGTCCAGGGGTAGTCTGTGCCGAATAAGACCCGATCAGCGCCGATCTCAACGATCAGGTCACAGGCCTCTGCTGAGGTCAAACTCGGCGAGATGTAGGCGGTGTCGAAGTAGACGTTCTCCGCCGCCGGGATGAGGTACTCGCGGACGCCGGACCACATCTCCCAGCCGCCCAGATGGGCCAGAACGACGACGAGGTCTGGATGCCGCTCTGCCATCCGGGCGAAGCGGTCGGGGGTCCCGAAGAACTCCGGCAGGTCCTCGGGGACTTTGCCGGCGTGGAGGAGGAGGACCATCCCCCGATCCGCCACCGCCTGGTAGAGCCGGTCGCACCGCGGATCGTCAGGGTAGAAACTCTGGAGGAAGGGTACGGCCTTCACCCCCCGGACGCCGGCCGCCTGGAGCCGGTCGAGCTCCTCCTCGAGGTCCTCTTGGAAGGGGTGGATCGCCCCGAAGGGGACGAGGCCGTCGCCGTCGGCGGCCGCGAGGAAGAAGTCGTTCGTCGGCCGGACGTGTTTGGGGAGGGGCGCAAGGGGGAGGATGATCGATCTTTCTACCCCTGCCTTCGCCATGGAGCCCCGGAGGTCGGCGACGGTGCCCAGGCCCGGGACCCTCACCCCCATCCTCCTCTTGACGGAGGCGATGGCTTTTGGCGCCATATCGTCGGTGTAGATGTGAGCGTGAAAGTCGATGACCACGAACGATGGACCCCTCTGAAATATATAAAATTTGGCCCTGCCGGGCCCCTAGATCAGCCCCATCTCCGAGAGCCTCTCGGGGAGGTAGGTCTTCGTCACGAAGTCGAGCCCCTTGCCGGCGAAGGCCTGCTGCTCAGCCTTCTTCGAGAGCTTGATCTGGAGCTGGATCTGCTCCTTCCAGTAGTCTGTGGCGAACCTGGGGTCGGCGAGCTCGGACCGGAGGGCCTGGAGGTCCTGATCCGTCAGCTTATCCGTCGAGAGGTCGTAGTTGACGATGTCCGTCGGCTGGACCCCCACGAACTGGGCGGCCGGCGTCACCAGATAGTCGGAGAGGTAGGCGCTCTTGATGGCGCCGTAGGCGACGCTGGCGTAGATCCGGTAGGACCAGGGGTCACCGTCGGTGAAGATGACGACCGGTAGGCTGAGCTCCTCGTTCAGCCGCTTTATCAGCCGGCGGGTCGACCGGGCGGGCTGCCCCTTCAGGTGGACGAGGATCGCGTCGTGCTCCTGGTCGAAGCCGTTCTCGATCAATCGGGCGTGCATCCCGCCGGTCTCGATGGCGATGACGAACTTCGCGTCGTGCTCCTTGAACTCCACGTTGTCGACGTTGAAGGGGATCTGGTAGCCCGCCTCCCCGACGTCCTCCTGGCAGTGGATCGTCCTCTCCCCCCGCCGGGTCTTCTCGCTGATGGTGAGGGGGCCGAAGACCGTCGCCCCATCCTCCTCGGGCCGGACGTGAAAGTCCTCTCGCAGGAGGGCGGTGAGGATCTCCAGGTCCTCGACGAGCCTGTCGCTCTCAGCCTGCTCCCCGAACTTGGCGACGTCCCAGTTCTCGGAGATGTAGTATATCTCTCTCAGGGTCGAGCCCCGGTTCTGCCGGAGGTGCTCGTTGATCAGAAGCTCGATGAGGTAGGTGGTCTTGAGGAGGCTCTTCGCCCCCCGGACGGTCTTGACGGACCGGACGCTCTCCTGGTCGCCGTAGACCCAGATCTCCCCCTCCTGGTCGTACTCGAGGTTATTCTTCGTCCTGCTCGGAAGAGCGAGGTGGGGGACCGTCCCCCTCTGGAACTGGTCGTAGAGCGTCTCCGCGAGGCCCAAAAGCCTCCCCTTCGTCGCTTCGGCGTCCTTCAACTAGCCCACCACCCTCGCGCCGCTGACCAGCTCCGAAGCGACCCCCTCCACCACCGGCTCGGAGAACCGGACCCCCTCCGAGGGGACGGTGTACCTGATCTGTTGCCTCTCCCCCGGCCGGAGGGAGATCTTCCAGAGGTGGTCGTAGCCGTCCCCCAGGGCGATCACCCTCGCCGGCGGCTCGACGGCCTCCGCCTCCACCGAGACCGTCTCGTGGAGCTTGAAGGCCTTGGAGGCGTCGCCGTAGTTCGCGACCTCCAGGGTCACCAGGGCAAGGCCGTTCTCGGAGGCGACGGACCTCTTGACCAGGAGGTTGCCCATGATCTTGGCGACGACGGGGTTGATGTCCGGCTCCTCCCGGGCGAGGAGCTCCGAAAGCTTCTTTGATATCCGCGGGAGGATCTTTCTTATGATCTCCTCCTTCTCCTTCCGCTCCGAGAGGGCGGACTTCTTCGATATGTACCTCCGGAGCTTCCGACCCACCTCTTTGAGCCCCAGCTCCACCTCCGCCACTATCTCGGGGACGTCGGCGACGGCGTCCTTCGACTCGGAGGTGAAGGGGATGTTCGTCGAGGCGATGTGGACGAGGAGGGCGGCGGGGCCGACGGGGACCCCGCCCCCGGGCTGGCTGAGGGAGTAGATCTTCCAGGATACGTTCTCGATGGCGTGGGTTATGGCGCACCCCCCCTGCTGGTACAGGAGCGGCACCCGGTTTGCAAACCTCAGGACCTCGACTTTCCCGTCCCCCTTCAGCTCGCCGCCGTAGGCGAGGCCCACCTCCACCTGGAAGGGGTTTCCGGCGTAGACCGAGACCGGCCTCTTGGTGGTGGCTATGAAGTCTACCCGGTACTCCTTCTCGAGCCCCGCCCGGATCAGCTCCTCGCCGATGGGGGATAAACAGTCGGTGGGGGGAGACTTGAGCCGCATCTCCTTGAAGGCGGCTAAAAGCCGGGTCGCCTCGGAGTGGGTCAGGTCCTGGGGCGCCATCTCGGGGTCGAGCTCCGCCCGGTCGCAGATCTCCTGGGATATGATCGCCCCGACGCTGGAGAAGGAGCCCGCAAGGAAGCTCTTCAGCTTCTTCTTATCGGTGTACCGGAGCATCTTGATGAGGCCGCCGAGCTCCATCCCGAGAGGGTGGGGCTTGATCTCGTAGGAGGGGCTCGGCATCTTATCCGTCGCCCTCTCGAAGACCTCCACGTTCCCGTCGGGCTCCACCAGGGTGATCCGGGCGTGGGGGTTGACTATCGCCACGTTCTTCAGATAGCCGTAGATCGACTGCCTCCGGCTCCGGACGTAGGAGCCCTCCATCTCCAGCTCCACCCGGGTGCCGTGGGGGCGGTCCCACTCCGTCTCCTCCGTCTTCAGGACCTCCGGCTCGTTGGTGGCGGTGTTGATCATCAGCTCCCACCTCCCCGCCCGGTGGGTCGGGCCGATCTTGGTGGTGACCGCCGTGGGCCTTCCCGTCGTCAGCTGGGAGTAGAGGACGCCCGCCGATATCCCTATGCCCTGCTGCCCCCGGCTCTGCTTCAGGGCGTGAAACCTCGAGCCGTAGAGGAGCTTGGCGAAGACCCGGGGGACCTCGCCACCGACGATACCGGGGCCGTTGTCCTCGACGACGACCCGGAACCCCTCCCCCCTCCTCAGGATCTGGACGAAGATGTCGGGGAGGATATCCGCCTCCTCGCAGGCGTCCAGGGAGTTGTCCACCGCCTCCTTGACGGTGGTTATAAGAGCCCTCGGCGCCGAGTCGAACCCCAGGATCTGGCGGTTCTTCTCGAAAAATTCGGCAACGGAGATGGCCTTCTGGTGCTTGGCCAGCTCCTCTGCTATCTCCATGTCAGAAGAGAGGCGGGAGCCTAGAGCTCGGCCCCCACCACCGTCTGGGTCGCGGTCACGTTGTGGATCTCCCGGATGGTATCCACCAGGCGGTTGAGGACGGAGAGCCCCTCCACCTCCAGGACGACGACGAAGTCGTACTCGCCGAAGACGTGATAGACGTCCTTTATCCCATCGATCTCCCTCAGGGCGTTGTAGACGCTCCTCTCCTGCCCTGGAACCACCTTGACCATCGTAACTCCTATCACCATCTCATATCACCACCTAATATAAACCCGGCAGCATTATATAAACTTTTCAACGCCATCCCCCGAATCATCTCTCCTTCCTCTTCCTGGCGGGGGCCTTCCCCGGTCCGCCGAAGAAGACCTCCTCCTCCTCTATCCTTTCGGCGTCCACCAGATCTTCCTCCAGATCTTTGGGCATCCGGAAATCCACCACCTCCCCTCGTCCGCCGCCGTCCCCCTCCTCATCCCAGGATGGGGCCGGGGTCGGAGGGGCGCTCCTGCCGGGCGCGGCTTTCGTCTCCCGAACTGCGGCCGTCGCCTCCGCCTTCTGGGAGGCGAGGGCCCTCGCGACCATCCGCCGGTACTTCTCCAGGTCGGTCCCGTAGTGGTGGTGGGCCTTTCCGATGTCGACGGCCTCCGCGGACGGCTGGGGCCTCTTCATCAGCTGATCGCCGCTGGAGAAGCCTCCGGCCCCCGGCGACCCCAGGAACTCCCTGAAGGCCTCGATCCGATCGAGGGTCCTCGCCGCCGTCTCCAGGACCCACCGGTCCCTCGTCTCGGCGTCGACCCGCTGGACCGCCTCGGCCCTGACGGATATCAGCCTTTTGCCGTCCTCGGTCTCGTAGACGCTCGGCTTGCCGACGACGGCGACGAAGGCCGGAGGCTCCGTCGCCGCCAGGACCTGGGCCGCGTCGAGCTGGTACTGGCCGGCGTAGACGAAGATGCTCCCGGTGGGGTCGACGACCCTCCCCCGCCAGTACTCGACCTCTTCACCCAGGTTGTCCCTCTCGGTGAGGGTCCCCACCAGGAGGACCCGGTTGCATCGGGCCCCCGTCGGGGTGATCAGGTAGAGGGGAGCATACTGGTCCTCGTTCTCCCTGAAGGTGAGGTCGGAGTCCCGCAGCTCCGCGGCGTAGACCCTCCTCGCCACCTCTCGGGCGAAGCCTGCCATCTCAGATCACCTCCCCTGCCCGGGCCGCCAGGTCTTCGGCCTCCTCGGCCGTCGCCGGGCGGGCCGGGGAGATCATCTCGACGAGGATGTAGCGGTCGACGGTCGGCCCCGAGACGGTATAGTACCTCCCCAGGAGCCTCTCCTCGATCATCCCCTTCACCACCTCGTGGTCGAGGGCCTCCATCGCCATCGTCTTCGCCTCCTCCATGCTGATCCCCATGAGGCTCTCCGTCCGCTCCCGGTTGATCAGCACCTCCTGGACCTTCACCCCGTCGTCCAGGACCGCCTTGATCCGGAGGTCGTAGGTCCCCTCCTGCTTTCCGTGCTCGCCGCAGACCCCCTTGTTCAGCATCCGCCTGCAGATGGGGCAGCGCTTGATCAGCCCCGACCCCTTCTGGACGTCGACGATCGCCCCGGTGAAATTCGCCTCCTGGGGGCTCACCTCGACCTCCTCTTCGAGGGGCAGAATCTCGCTGGTCCTGTTCAGCTTGACGCTGAACCTCCCCTCGAACTCGTCGGTGACGACGTTCTTGAAGAGGTAGCTCTTCCCCTCGGCGAGGTCCGGGATCTCCGACTTCGCCCACTTGACGAACTTGATCACCCCCGTCTCGTCGCCGATGAGGCCGGTCTGGGATATCGTCTCGCTCGTCGGGTCCCAGAGCTGGACCACCTTCGCCCGGAGGTCTATCCACCGCCCCTCCTCTCCGATCTGAGAGATCTTCATCTCCTGGACCTGGCCGCCCGGGGCATCGGAGGCCTCCACCTCCGCCTCCAGGGGCTCGACCCCGCTCGTCCTGTTCAGCTTGACGCTGAACCTCCCCTGAAACTCGTCGGTGACGAGGTTCTTGAAGAGGTAGCTCTTCCCCTCGGCGAGGTCCGGGATCCCCGACTTCGCCCACTTGACGAACTTGATGGTGCCGGTCTCGTCGCCGATGAGGCCGGTCTGGGATATCGTCTCGCTCGTCGGCTCCCAGAGCTGGACCACCTTCGCCCGGAGGTCTATCCACCGCCCCTCCTCTTTGATCTCGGATACCTTCATCTCCTGGACCTGGCTCGACGCCGAAGGCTCGGCGGCGGCCACCACCTTCGTCAGCTCCTCGACCCCGCTCGTCCTGTTCAGCTTGACGCTGAACTTCCCCTGAAACTCATCGGTGACGGCGTTCTTGAAGAGGTAGCTCTTCCCCGCCTCCAGCTCCGGAAGGTCGGCCTTGGTCCACTTGACGAACTTGATCGTCCCCGTCTCGTCCCCGAGGAGGCCGGTCTGGGATATGGCGCTGCTCGTCGGCTCCCAGAGCTCCACCACCTTCGCCTCCAGGTCTATCCACCGGCCTGGACCGTCGATCTCGCCGACCTTGAGGATCTCGGCCTTCTTCGGGGCGAAGGTCGTCGGCGAGATGCCGTGCTCTTTGAGAAAATAGTTGACGACGGATCGGACCGCCTCCCCCTCAGGGACCCCGAACTTCTCCACCAGGAGGGCCAGACGGCTCTCCACCTCGGATGCAGGAACCTCCACCTTCTGGTTCCGCAGCCGAGCCAGAATCTGCTCTACAGCTGCATTCATATTCTTTTGACCTCCAGTTTTTAATAGAGAGGCAATATCCCAGAGGCTCTCAAGGTAGATAAAGTTGCTTCTGGCGGGGCGAAAGTAATATTGGCCCTGCCGGGAGAAGGGATCTTGAGATGAAGATGAGGACCTGGTTTGGGCATATCGACGACGAATTCGGGGCTTCCCGCCTCCCCGGAGGGGCGGCGGAGATCGTCGAAGGGCTGATGGGGGTTTTGGAGGAGGAGGCCTCCTCGGGGTGGGAGGGCTCCGCCGGGAGGCCGGCGGTTCAGCCCGACATCCGGAAGGCCGCCCTGGAGGCGGGGCTCTTCCCCGACGACGCCGAGTACAACGCCGCCCTCCGAGAGGTGGCGATGGAGCTGGTGAGGAGGAGGCTCCGGGCCTCGACTGGGGCCGAGGCGGAGCTCCTCCAGACGATCGAGGCCCTCGACGACCTGAACGAGGTGATAAACCGCCTTGAGGAGCGGCTCTACGAGTGGTCCCGCCTCCACGACGACCGCCGCCTCCGGGGAAGAGCCCTGGCGGAGGCCCTCGCCGAGGAGGAGGAGGCGATAGGGGTCGTCGCCCGGTCCGTCCTCGACCTCGCCGACGCCCGCCGGTCGGTCCAGAGGAGCCTGGAGACGGCGACGGTCCAGGCCTCCCCGAACCTATCCAGCCTCGCGGGGCCGCTTTTGGCCGCGAGGATCATCTCCCGGGCCGGGGGGCTCGCCCGCCTCTCGGAGATGCCCGCCTCGGCGATCCAGGTTATGGGCGCCGAGAAGTCCCTCTTCAAGCACCTCCGGGGGAAGGCGCCTTCGCCGAAGCATGGCATGATCTACCGGCATCCGGCGGTCATGGGGACCCCCCGGAGGCTACGGGGGAGGGCGGCTCGGGCTCTCGCGGCGAAGCTCGCCATCGCTGCCAGGATCGACCGGTTCTCCGGCGAGGTGAACGATCGGCTGAAGCCTGCCCTCGACCGCCGGATCGATGAGATCAGGGCGAGCCCTGCGGGAAAGGGGAGGCCAGGGATGCCCTCCAGGGGGAGGAGGGGTAGGGGCGAGAGCCCATCAGATTTATAACGGACGGGCATTCATATCTCCCCAGAGGGAAGAGAGGTCGATGATGAAGGCAGGACTGGCGGTGCTCCTCGGCGTGGTGCTATTTCTGCTCGCCCCTCCGACGGCTCTTGGAGGCTGCGATGATCAGAAATGCAAGGATGCGGACTGGAAGATCGCCAAAAACGTCACCCACCAGTCGTCGATATTCCTGATCGGCTACATGAACGAGATGGGAGTATACCAGACGGAGAGGGGTGCGGCTGGAAGCAAGCTCGCCTACAGCGTCAGCGGTAGCGGAACCGCCTCGAAGACGATGACGGTCTACGTCGACGAGGGCGGGAGCTGTGGTGGCAGCTGCGGCGGCGATGGGGGCGGGAGCGGGATATACCTCAACATCCAGGCCGAGTACAACTACCATCCTTACACCTTCGTCCCAGAGACCACCACCTACGGCCGCGAGGCTGAGGGCCACCTCAGATCTGCCCTCCGGGCCAAGAACCGGGTCGTCGGAACGGAGATCGCCGAGAGGAGCCCCGGGGTCGATTACCTCCTGGCGGAAGAGGCCGCCCCCCAGCAAAGGCCGGCCCTGGAGGTCCTCCGCCTGGGTTCCTGGTGATGGAGGCGGCATCGTGGCATCTTCGATCGCTGGAGCCTATCGGGATCTCGGGGGGTTCGGGACCCATCAGATTTATAATGGATGTGCCAGAATATGGGAATAGGAAAGGGGTATATGATGAAGGTCAGAGTTTTGCTGCCGCTGGTCGTCCTCGCCATGATCCTCTCGATGCCTGCCACCTTTGCTGCATGGAGCTCTGACTGGCGCATCTCCAAGGACGTCACAGAGCATTCTTACGTCCACCTGAGCGGCTACATCGACGAGATGAAGGTCTACCAGACCGATAGGGGTTTCCACGGGCAGAAGCTCGTCGTCGGGACGAGGGGATCCGGCATGATCGACAGGAGGCAGACCGCCTACGTCTACGACGACGAGATGTACTTCAACGAGTGGGGGACCTTCGACCACCGGTCCGTCCAGGACGGGACCGGCGAGAGCGACCTTCGAAACGCCCTCTGTGCCAAGAACTACAGGCTCGGAACGGTCATATCCGAGAGCTACACCAACCTGGACTACCTGATAAAGGACACCACCATCTTCCAGAGCGACAACGCCTCCATCTACCAGGTCGCCTCCCATGGGAGGGGGACCGCCCGCCTCGGGGCCCGGGTGCAGGATGGCCCCTGCCGGGGCACCGCCATCATGACCTACGGCGGGACCTACATCGGAGAGTTCAACATCCGGCAGGAGATCGGATCGGGGAGCGAGCTCTACCTACCCTGCCCCTGAGCCGGGGCCAGACCAACTCCCTTTTCCGGCCCCTCCCCTAGACCAGGGGGCGGGGCTGCTTATTCTCCGGGAGGACCGGCAAAGGCATCGTATTTATCAGGATAGGCCGATCCACCTCCTTCGCCCGCTCCACCAGGACCTCCTTACCCCAAGCCGTCAGGCCGAAGAGGGGCACCGCCGTCCCCACCTGGACGAGGGGCCGGACCTTCTCCCGGAGGGGCTTGGAGGCGCAGCTCGTGACGATGTCGGCGGCGGCGAGGAGCCTCTCCGCCCCCTCCTCCCCGATCCCCGTCAGGTGGACCCCCACGACCAGGATCCGGACGTCCCTCTCCTTCTCCAGGGCCCGGAGCCTCTCGGCGGTCTCGGCATCGGCGACGGTAACCGCAAAGCTTTTGTATCGCTCGGCCGCGATCTTTGCCCCCGCCACCTGGTCTATCCTGGCGGTCGCGGGGTCCAGGACGACCCCGCCCCGGGCCTCGATCCCGGCGAGGACCTCGGGGATCGGATCGGTGGTGACGAGCCCCGATATCCACCCCCCCATCCCCTGGATGAGGCTGGGGTTTGCGGTGACCACCGTCCCCGCGCCGTCGCAGACGGTGACGGCCGCCTCGATGAGCCCCCGCCGCGTCGCCGTCATCATCACCTCTGAGGCGCCGAAGCCGACGAAGACGTCCATCTCCAGCTTCCGAGCCGGGGTGAACATCCCGTGCTCTCTCATCCGGAACTCCATGTTGGCGGCCGCCGCCTCGGAGGTGATCTCCTTTATACCCCGGACCTTGTCGAAGAGGGGGCACCACCGGAGGAGGGGCTCGCCGGTCTCGACGACCCGGCCGTCCTTGACCACGACCCGCGTCCTTCCCAAAAGCTCCATCTCGTCCAAGCTCAATCACCCCTCTGGACTTCGAAGTAGACCCGGCGGTTCGCCTTCCCCTTGTTCTCCGCCTTCAGCATCTTTATCCTGCCGATCTCGCCGGTCCTCTGGACGTGGGTTCCGCCGCAGGCCTGAAGGTCGATCCCCTCCACCTCCACGCCCCTCACCACCTCCCGGTCGGGGACCTCTTTGGCGAGCCTCACCAGGGACGGGATCTCCATCGCCTCCTCCCTCGGGATGAGGCGGATCGAGACGGCCCGGTCCTGCCGGATGATCTCGTTGACCGTCTCGACGTAATCGGCGAGGTCCGACCGATCGAAATCCTGGAGGCTGAAGTCGACCCTGGATCTGTCGATGCCGATCTGGTTTCCTGTGATCATAGCCCCCGTCCTCTGGAAGATGACGGCGGAGAGGAGGTGGCAGGCGGTGTGGCTCCGCATGATGAGGTGCCTCCTCTCCCAGTCGATCTCCCCCCTCACCAGCTCTCCGGCCACCAGGCCCGGCCGCCCCACCCGGTGGGCGATCTTGCCGTCGGCGGGTCGGACGTAGACGACCGGAAACGACTCGCCGCCCATCGCCAGGGTTCCGGTGTCGTGGGGCTGGCCTCCGGAGTCGGGGTAGAAGGCGGTCTTATCCAGGATGACCTCATCATCCAAGACCTCCACCACCCTCCCCTCGAAGCTCTTAAGATAGCTGTCAGTGGAATATAGCCTGATCACGAGATCGCCTCTCAATCCAGATAATATCTCGGATTGTATCTCGGCCGGGGCGGGTAAAATCCCTTTCGATCCCGGGGGTCCCGTTCAGAGGAACGGCGCGCCCGGTCCGGATTAGATGATAATTATTTTGAACGAAACTTATATATGGATCTATAACTACCAGTACAATGGTGACCGGATTGAGGAATGTTTCGCTACCCACTCAGACCGTTGAACGCGAAGAGTTCGCATCGATCCTGATGAAGATAGGCCTCAAAAGGAATGTGGCTAAGGTCTTGACCTACCTCGCCTGCGTCGACGAAGCCACCAGCCGGGAGATAGAGATGGGGTCGGACCTCCGGCAGCCCGAGGTCAGCATAGCCATGAGGGAGCTCCGGAAGCTCGACTGGATCTCCGAGAGGGACGAGAAGAACCCGGGGAAGGGGAGGCCCTATCGGATATACAAGCTGAAGAAGGGGCTCTACGACATCATCGATTACCTGGAGACGAACAAGAAGACCGAGACCGACCAGGTGATGACCAAGATCAGCAGGCTGAAGGAGCTGAAGTCCTCCTGATCGGCGGAATGCCTATTCTATTCTGAGATTCTGGTGGTCGGTGGCGGAGATGGGGGGTTCGCCACCTTCAGAGAGGAGCCTCGATCCGTCCCTCTGCCATCCATCTATCCTCATCCGTCCGTCCCTCGGCGATCCATTTTTCCTCCGCCCAACCCTCCTTCGGAGCGGCCGGTCAACCGAAGTGCCTCTCGAAGATCTTCGGGATATCCTCGGGCCTCTCCAGCATCGTCACCCCCTCCATCGCCGCCAGCCTCTTCACGTGCTCCACGTCCTCCTTTCGGATGACGAGGGTCAGGTCCCTCCCGTCGGGGAGGGTCGTCACCACCTCCCCCTCCTGGAAGTCGGAGGGCATGATGTACAGCGGGAGCATCACCTTCTGGCTCATGATGGCGGCGTTGGTGAGCATGGTGTCCGCGATCCTCAAGGAGATCTTGGCGACGGTGTTGGAGGTGGCGGGGGCTATGAGGATTAACTCGAACCTCCCCATCTGGACCTGCCCCGCCAGGAAGGGGGCGTTGGCGTTCGCCTCCACCCAGATCTTGTCGAACTCCTCCTCCAGCTCCGGGAAGAGCTTGTAGTACTTCACCACCTGGTCTCCGGCCTTAGAGATGTAGACCCGGATCTCGACCTCATCGTCGTACTTTCGCCTCATCTCCTTCATCACGGCGGCTGTCTCCCGGATCCGGTCGCCCGACCCCGTGATCCCCCAGACGACCCTCTTCTTCTTGGGCCTCTTCTCAGTCATCTTCTATCCTTATCCATCCACCCCTTGATTTATTTTTCCTTGCCCAAGAGGTCGGAGAACCTCCGGATTGTCTTCCGGAGGGACCGCCACCCCTCGGCGTCCTCCATCGCCCCCTCCAGGGTGTCCTTCGACCAGAAGGTGGCGCCGAGGTTCGCCCCGAAGGAGCCGCCGCCAACGGGTATGACGCCGTTCAAGACGTAGAAGGCGATGATCTGAGTGATGGCCAGCTCCTGGCCCCCCATCCGATCGCCGCCGACGGCGACGGCCATCCCGGCCTTCCCCCTGAAGAAGTCGAAGTCGGCGGCCACGAGGGCCCGGCACCGGTCCATCACCGCCTTCGTCTGGGCGCTGACCCCGCCGTTGTAGACCGGGGTCGCAAAGACGATCCCGTCGGCCTCCTGGAGGAGGGGGTAGAGCTGGTACATGTCGTCTCTTATCCTGCACTCCTTGTTGGTGAGGCAGAAGTCGCAGTGGAGGCAGGGGCTGATCCTCTTTCCCCGGACGGTGAAGGAGGTGGTGGCAAAGCCCCTCTCCTCCAGCATCCTGAGGGCCTCTTTGAGGATGTGGTCCGTCGCCTTCTCCCGGGGGCTGCCGCATATTCCCACGATCTTCATGGTCGATATATTAATTTCGTATGCGATTTATATTTGTCCATCCCCCCCCGCCCGGCCCAGCTCCGACCGAGGGGAGGAGGTATATATCTCCTCTCCAAATCCCCAAGGGATGTGCGAAGCCGAGAGCAAAAGTAGCGTCCTCTTCATCGCCACCGTCGCCGCCTTCCTCCCGGCCTTCGCGAACTCGGCGATCAACGTCGCCCTTCCTCCGATAGGCGTCGAGTTCGGGATGGACGCCGTCCTCCTGGGGTGGGTGGTCACCTCCCACCTCCTGGCGATGGCGGTCTTCATGGTCCCCCTGGGGAGGGCCGCCGACATCTGGGGGAGGAAGAGGTTCTTCACCCTGGGGATGGGGATCTTCGCCGCATCCTCCCTCTTCTGCGCTTTTCCCAGCTCCGGCTCCGCCCTCATATTCTTCCGGCTCTTCCAGGGGATGGCGAGCGCCATGATCTTCGGGACGGCCGTCGCCCTCCTCACCAGCGTATTCCCGCCGGGGGAGAGGGGGAGGGCCCTGGGGATCAACGTCACCGCCGTCTACCTCGGCCTCTCCCTCGGCCCCTTCCTGGGGGGGATCCTCACATCTTACCTGGGGTGGCGGAGCATATTCCTGGTGAACGTCCCTCTGGGCGCGTGGGTCGTCCTCCTCACTCTCCGGAGGCTAGAGGGGGAGTGGGTGGAGGCGGCCGGGGAGAGGTTCGACTGGCTCGGCTCCTCGATATACGCCCTCGCCCTCATCTCGACGGTCTACGGCCTCACCAGCCTCCCCTCAGCCGCAGGGGCAGGCTTCCTCGCCCTCGGCCTCCTCGGCCTCCTCGCCTTCGGCCTGGTGGAGCTGAGGAGCAGAAGCCCCGTCCTCAACGTCCGGCTCTTCCGGGATAACCGGGTCTTCGCCCTATCGAACCTCGCCGCCCTGATAAACTACGGGGCGACCTTCGCCGTCGCCTTCGTCCTCACCCTCTACCTCCAGACGGTGAAGGGGCTATCGCCCCTCGCGGCCGGGTTCGTCCTCGCCTCCCAGCCCGCCGTCCAGGCGGTCCTATCGCCCTGGGCGGGGAGGCTCTCCGACCGGATCGAGGCCCAGGTCGTCGCCTCCGCCGGGATGGGGTTCGTCGCCGCGGGGCTCCTCCTCCTCGCCCTCGGCCTCGACGGCGAGACGGGATTGGGCTTCATCGTCGCCGTCCTCGCCCTCCTCGGCCTCGGCTTCGCCTTCTTCTCGTCGCCGAACACCAACGCCATCATGAGCTCTGTAGAGAAGAGGGACTACGGCGTCGCCTCGGGGATGGTGGGGACGATGAGGTCGATCGGGATGATGGCCTCCATGGCCATCGCCATGACCTTTCTCTCGATATTCATGGGGCGGGTCCAGGTGACCCCGGAGGTCTATCCGCAGTTTCTGGAGGCGGTGACCGCCGTCCTATCGGTCTTCTTCGTCCTCTGCGTCCTCGGGATCTTCGCGTCCCTGGCGAGGGGGAAGGTGAGGCGGGGGGAGTGAGCGCTCCGGCATGGCTCGCCCCTCTCTCTCCACCTCCAAATACATCCCTTTGCAGCCCGTTGGATCTCTTCCTTTGACCTGGGGGAGCTCTCCGGATCAGGAGGGCTCATCCCCAGGGATCCAAAATACCCCCTCGTAGGGATTGAATATGTATCTGCTCAGAGGTACATTCTGGGGTATGCCATCCGAGTCTCTCAAGGACCAGAAGGTGTAGAAAGCGAAAGCCCTATCTCCAGCATCGTTCAGGACGGCATCGCCTGAATATCCTCTATAGGTCCTGGCAAAGACGGGGAGAGCCCTCATGAAGTCGGCAGGGTCGCTGGATCCGGTCAAAAGATATGTATAAGTGATCAGCCAGGCGGCATCGTAGTCGTTCATGGCATAGGAGACCATATCGATCTTCTGCCTCTCTCTGATATCCTCGGCGATCCTCCTGACAACGGACGAATTTCCCTGGCTGAATGTCGGATATATGAAGCCAACTTTTATGGCGAACTGGGCCGCCCTCTCATCCTCCCTGATCAAGACCCCTGACGGATCGGTGCCATACCATCTGGCCGATGCCAACGCCGGATCCCTCGATGCCTGGACCAGAATCTCCATCGACTCGTCGAAGGCAATAAGATAGACTGCAACGGCGCCATCGCCGTATTCATCGCGGGCGTCTTCCAGAAGAGCCCTCAGATCTCCAAGGATCTGAGAGAAGTCATCTGAATTGGGGTTGTATCTCAGGGGGGTCATCTTCACCCCACCCATCTGGCTCAGGCTTTCAGCCGTAGCGTTTATGAGGTCGTTGCCCCAGACGTCATTTCTGGCAAGTGCCACCACGGCTTTTGCTCCGTTCCTCGTCATCAGATCGGCCATCGCATTTGCCAGGTTGGTATCATCGGAGGCCAGCCGGAAGGTCGTATCGCCAGAGATGGCCAAGCTCGGGGCGGTGCTGCCACCGCTTATGAGAATTATGCCACTTTCGTTGGCGTACTCCCTCACCCTTGAGAGGGACGCGCTATCCTCGGGGCCAATGATGATCCTCAACCCTTGGGCCTCCAGCTCCTTCAAGGCCTCGAATGTGGCCTCTGGGTCGGTCCTGGTATCCTTTACGATGATTTGTATTCTGGTCGATTTATTCATATCTGTAAGGAAATTGTTGATATCGGCCTCGGCATGCTCCAGGGCGATCTGAGCCGATATTCCTGTGCTGGCCCAATCGCCGCTCATGGGTAGCAGTGCACCGATAGTCAGGTTTTCTTGGTCGCAGATCCCGCTGGCCGGAGAAAGATGGCCGGTTGCCATCACCGTTAAGACTAACAGAATGGAGGTGAGCCTCATGGCCAAAGGCTATCTTTTTTCCTCATCATAAAACTGGCGACTTTGGGATAGAACGTAAGAGACCACCCGGCAACTGGCTAGACGCTGGCGTCATCGTCGGAGGAAATAAAAATTAATATAATATTTATTCCCTCCTGTATCGCCTCAAAATCCGGCCTCATCCCCTCTTGTTCCAACGCCCTCTTCCATTTTTCGTCCTCTCTGCTCAGTTGATCTCTGTAACTCGGAGCAAGGGCGAGAAATATGCTACTTCCTCCATCCCAAGATCCATCTGAAGACTGGGGCAATAGGCTTCCCTCTCCCCTACCTTTGCTCGAATGCAGACAACGCAGCATACGACCAGGTTCTCAAAGGTATCGTATCCTCCCCAATCTTCTGGGATGATGTGGTCGACGGTCGCCCCGCTCCTCTTCAGGAGCTCATTTCGCTCGTGAGGATCCCTATAAACGCTACCCAGCCGGTGGATGGCAACCACTTTGCCCGTCTGAGCAAGATAAAATCGGGCGCTACAATAACGACATGTAAAGCCGTCACGAACCAGAACGCGGGCATTGATGCCAATATTCGGTATAATATATTCTATATTGCGCTATTTAAATAATCTCTCAAGCCATCAATCCTCTGACCCCTTCTTCTCCCGGCCGTACCCCTCCTTTATCGCCTCCACCATCTCGTCGTCCGCCTCCACCACCAGGGCCCCCATGTAGTTGCAGTCTTTGCAGTGGTAGACCTTCCCGACGTAGCCGCCGGTCTCAAGGTACATCTCGGAGCTCCCGCAGACCGGGCAGACCTCCACCATCCTCTCCCTCTTCTTCTCCATCTTTTCGGACGTTCCCCACTCCCCCTTTCGTCTCTGGCTGGCTGAAGCGCTCGCAAGCCGTCGGAGGCAGGCCTCGATGGCGGCCCAAACTTATGCGGTATTTTAAACCCATCCAGGCTATATATCTTTTGGCCCGCCGTCGACCGCTGGAATTCTTGCCGCCCGCAAAGATGGATGGAGCATCTTCGACGAAAAATGAGGCGGAAGGGCCCGCCCTTCGAGGTGGGGCGCTGTCTCCGCCCGCAGGGCCCTCCGCCACCTCAGAAGGCCGCCCTCTACCTTTCGTCCGAGGAGGGGGGGGCCTGAGGGATGACGTCCACCCTCGCCAGGAACTCCTCGAACTCCTCTGGCGCCATCTCGCCGGAGACGCCGTAGACCGACTCGATCCTGCAGACGGTCCGGTCGTCGACGGCGAAGAGGACGAGGTAGACGGCCGGAAGGGCTAGGCCATCGCCGTACTCCCAGACTGCTTTATATAGAGACGTCTCCTTCGGGTTGATCCTCCCCACGGTGACGTCCTTGACGGCGGAGATCGTCAGGTTCGCCACCTCCCCGCCGAGGCCGAAGGGGGTGGTGGGAAGCCCCCCCTCCGGGGGCGCGTTGTAGGTCTCGATCTGGATCCCGACGTTCGACTCCAGGGTCAGAAGGTCGTGGGGCACGTCCGCCAGGTCCTCCGAGGCCGTCCCGATGGTGAAGGTCTGACGGGTGAAGTTCATCGCCGAGGCCACCGCCTCCGGCCACGCCGACCCCCTCACCACCAGGGGGTAGGTGATCCTTCCCGCCTCAGCCTCCTGGGTGTCGTTTCTCACCAGGTCGGAGTCTATCGCTATCGAGTAGTCGCCGGCCTCGATCGTCACGAGGCTGGCCGCAGCGGGGCTGGCCGCCGCCAGGGCCGCCATCAGCAGCAAGATGCTCGTCGTCTTCAATTCATCACCTTCTCATCGATCAGATCCGGCGAAGGCCGATCCCGATATGGATCGGCCTTCAGGGGATCAGGTCCACCCCCGTCGTCGAGGCGCCCGCTGGGCGGAGGCCGCAGGGGGTCCAGTCGGCCTTGACGCTGACGAAGATGACGTTGCTCGGGACCCCGTCCAGGGTGAAGATCGCCATCATCAGCCCCGGAGTGCTGGCCTTGAGGACGATCTGATGGTACCCCGTGGTGGAGTACCCCAGGTCCAGCCTCCTGACGTCTCCGCTGAAGTCCATCAGGTAGAGGTTCACCGCCCCGTTCCTGGGAAGGTATAGGACCTCGGTGATCCAGGCGTCCAGGGGCGATATCCCGTTCCAGGACCATCCTGAAGAGGTGACGACCCAGAGGGTGGGGTCTGTGGCGGGGAAGCTCCCCTCGAAGCTCCTCCAGGGGACGAAGCTCCCCTGGCTGTAGACCGCCGCCGGAGGCGACGACTTCGGCTCAAAGTCCAGGATCGTCTCCTCCCCTCCCGCCGGCGGCGGGGTGCAGGTGTAGATCGCCGTCGGGGCCTGGGGCTTGGGGACGGGGGGGACCGGCGTCGGTTGGGGTTTTGGTTTTGGCGTTGGGCTGTACTGGCAAGAGCCCCGGTAGAAGGCCCACTCCTCGCAGGAGGAGCCGTCCGGGAAGACGCAGTACCCGACCTCTCCCCCCGTCCTCGGGTCAGTCCTGATGACGGAGGTGTACCCCAGGGCCTTGCAGTAGGCGGAGGCGGGGTTTGGCATCCCTATCGGCTTCAACGGCTCGGGGTTGTAGCTGCAGTCTCCCCGATAATAAGTCCCAGGCGTCGCAGGAGGAGCCGTCGGGGAAGACGCACCTTCCGTCGGAGTACCGGTATCCCTGATTGGTACAGTAGGTGGCGGCGGGGTTCGCCATCTCGACCCCATCTTCGGTTCCGGGCCCTCCGATCCAGCCGATGGGATCATCCTCCTCGCCAGATCCTGCGGTTGCGAGGCAGAGAAGGGTCGATAGGAGCAGCATCTTCTCAAACAAATTCATTCCATCCCTCCGTCAGAGTGGGGGCTGAAGAACATGGAATGACAATTGGATAAGTTGATAGATATAGTTTTTGGACTCATCCCCCTCGGTCGAAGACGCCGATCCGAGGCCATCTCCCATCGGATCAGATCCTCCGGAATTGGCCCAACGTTGGCAAAAAAATGGGCTGGCGGATCTTCATCCGCCAGATCTGCCCGAGGCTCAGGGGACGAGCCTTCTCCGGTCCCGGGGGAAGAGGACCGCGTCCCTGATGTTCTCGAGGCCCAGCATCGTGAGGACAACCCTCCCGAGGCCGAGGCCCCAGCCGGCGTGGGGGGGCATCCCAAACCGGAAGGCCCTCAGGTAGAACTCGAACCCCTCGGGGTCGAGCCCCTGCCGCCTGATCTTCTCGACGAGGAGGGCGGGGTCGTGGACCCTTTGGGCGCCGCTCGCAAGCTCCATCGTGGGGTGCATCAGGTCGAAGCCCCGGCTGATCTCGGGCCTATCCTCATAGGGCTGGGTGTAGTAGGGCTTTATCGTCGTCGGCCACTCGGTCATGAAGTAGTGCTCGCCGATGGCGGAGCCTATCGCCCTCTCCGCCTCGGTGTCCAGGTCGTCGCCCCACTCGATCTCGTTCTCCCGGCCTTCATTTGCTATCTTTAGGGCCTCGGTGTAGGTCACCCTCTTGAAGGGGGTCTTGGGGGCGGCGAGGTCGACCCCTAGGGCCGAGAGGTCCTTCTGACACCTATCGGCGACGTCGGTGTAGGCCTTGGCCATCGCCCGCTCCAGGAGGGCCATCACGTCCTCCTCGTCGGCGAAGCTGACCTCAACGTCGATGGATATCGCCTCGTTGAGGTGGCGCCTCGTATCGTGCTCCTCGGCCCGGAAGATCGGGCCGATCTCGAAGACCCGGTCGAGGCCCGCCGACATCAGCATCTGCTTGTAGAGCTGGGGGCTCTGGTTGAGGAACGCCTCCCGCTCGAAGTAGGTGATGGGAAAGAGGGCGGTCCCCCCCTCCGTAGCCGTCGCCACCACCTTGGGGGTGCAGACCTCGATAAAGCCGTTTTCGGAGAAGAACTCCCGGAAGGAGCGGAGAACCTCGCTCTCGATCCGGAAGACCGCCAGCACCGGAGGCCTCCGGAGGTCGATGAACCTCGAGTCGAGCCTGGTGTCGAGGTCTGCTCCCACCTTGCCCGTGGGGTCCATCGGCAGGGGAGACTCCGCCTCGTTGAGGAGGTCGATCTCCGAGGGGATGATCTCATAGCCCCGGGGCGCCTTCGGCTCCCCCTTCACCCTCCCCCGGACGAGGAGGACGCTCTCCCGGCTGAGCCGTCTCACCCTCTCCAGGAGGTCTTTATCCACCTTCTTTGCGACCAGGGTCACCTGAGCGAACCCCTCCCGGTCCCGGAGGACGAGGAAGCAGATTCCGCCTAGGTCCCGGACCTCGTGGGCCCACCCCGCCAGGGTCACCTCGGAGCCGTCCATCTCCGGGAGTATATCCCCTGAATAATGAGTTCTGAGGACCAAAAACGTCACCGATGGGAGAATAGGGTTCTGATATAAAAGCAGTCCGCAGATCGAGAGGGGCGGGGATCGGCCGCCTCCGTCCAACAGAGCCAAATAGGATAAGCCGTTCATTAACATAATATTATGGCAATCCGACCCCTCGGGCCCATCTCCTCTCCGCCTGCGCCGCCGTTCGGGCCGGGAAGGGGGATCAGCAGGGGCCTTAAAGGAGGCTCTGGGTTGGATGGTGGGGCCCTACCAATCGATCTTGCATCCGGCAGATATATCTAAGAGGGGAGCCCAGGCGGCTCCAGGCCTGCTGTCACCATGAAGATATCGTTGAAAGATCTGATGGAGCAGGACGAGTTCTGGATCCTGCTCTTCTTCCTCGGAGGCGTCCTCCTCAACTGGCCCATCCTCTCCCTCCTGTCGGGCGGGGGGGAGGCCTCCGGCCGACCTTCGATACTAGTCTACATAATCTCGGTCTGGCTTCTGATCATCTCCTCGGCTTATCTCTTCGACAGGTGGACCTCGAGTTGATCAACCCCCTTCTTGCCCTGGCGGCGATGGTCCTATACCTCCTCCTCCTCTTCGGGATAGCCCATTACGCCGACAGAAAGCGCGAAATGGGCCGGAGCATCGTCTCCAACCCCTACGTCTACGCCCTCTCCTTCTCCGTCTACGTCACCGCCTGGACCTTCTACGGCTCCGTAGGAAGGTGCGCCACCGAGGGGCTCGGTTTCCTCCCGATATATCTGGGACCCTCCCTGGTGATGCTCCTCGGCTGGACGGTGATAAGGAAGATGATCGTCGTCTCGAAGGAGCACCGCCTCGCCACCATCAGCGACTTCATAAGCTTCAGGTACGGCAAGAGCTACGTCATAGGAGCCCTCGTCGCCGTAGCGATCCTGATCGTCATAACCCCCTACGTCGCCCTCCAGCTGATAGCCATATCCGAGTCCCTGACGATCATCAGCGGCGACTATCACGAGACCCTGGGGATGAGGAGGCTGATGGTGGCGGTCCTTCTTGCGGTCTTCGCCATCATCTTCGGAACGAGGCACCTCGACCCCCTGGAGCGGCACGAGGGTCTCATCGCCGCCGTCGCCTTCGAGTCGGTGGTCAAGCTCGTTGCCTTCCTCGCCGCGGGGATCTACATAACCTACGGCCTCCTCGGCGGCTACGGCGAGATCGTCGGCGGTATCGCCGAGAGCGTCGATTATTCTCATCTCCTGGAGGTGGATTACGTCTCCTGGATCACCCTTTTGGCGATGTCGTCCTTTGCCATCCTCTTCCTCCCCAGGCAGTTTCACGTCATGGTGGTGGAGAACTCCGACAAAGGGCACCTGAAGAAGGCGATGTGGCTCTTTCCCCTCTACCTCCTGCTGATAAACCTCTTCGTCCCGGCGGTCGCCTGGGGCGGCCTCCTCCTGGGGGCGCCGGGGAAGGCGGACATGTTCATGGTCTCCATCCCCATCAGCCAGGGGCAGGATCTCCTTGCCCTCCTGGTCTTCATCGGCGGCACCTCCGCCGCCACCGCCATGGTCCTCGTCGAGGCGGTGGCGGTGGGGACGATGATCTTAAACGACCTCGAGATGCCCTACATCGTCAGAAAGATCGGGAAGGGGCGGAACCTCCCTTCCCTCATCCTCTCCTTGAAGCGGCTGAACATCCTCCTGGTGGTGGGGCTCGGGTACCTATACTCCCTCCTGGTGGGATTTCCTGCCCTCGTCGACATCGGAACCCTCTCCTTCCTCGCCGCCTGCCAGCTCGCGCCCGCAGCCCTCGGCGGCCTCTACTGGAAGCGCGGCTGCAGGCAGGGGGCGATAGCGGGTCTTGTAGCCGGTTTCTTCGTATGGGCTTACTCCGCCCTTCTTCCCACTCTCGCCGAAGCCGGCTGGATCTCCAGGGAATTCATCGCCGCGGGTCCCTTCGGTATCGCCCTCCTCCGGCCGACGGCCCTCCTGGGGCTGGAGCTGGAGATCTGGTCCCACGCCTTCTTCTGGTCGATCCTGGCGAACTTCACCCTTTACGTCCTCTTCTCCCTCATCCACGAGCCGAGCGGGGAGGAGAAGGCCCTCGCCGAGAGCTTCGTCGACGTCTACAGGGCCCCTCCCCGGGTCGAGCCCTCTCCCCTCCTCCCCTTCGGCGAGAGCGTGGTGATAAGGGTCGGGACGGTCGACGAGCTGGAGGGGACGGTGGCCCGGTACATCGGGGCCGAGAGGGCGAAGAACGTCGTCGAGCTGAACCTCGCCGACCTCAAGACGACCCGGGAGGGGATCGATGCGAGGCAGCTCTTCGAGCTGAAGGACAGGCTGGAGAAGACCCTCACCGGCTCCCTGGGGCCGACGGCCACGAGGATGATCGTCGAGGACGAGGTGGGGGTGAAGCCGGTGGTGGAGGTGATCCAGGAGACGAGCCCCGTATACACCCTCGATCCGGGGAAGGTCTACATAATCCCGGAGAAGGCCTACGAGGTCTTCACCGACCAGATCACCCACGGGGTCGAGGGGCTCTGCATAACCTCCTCGGACCCCGAGGAGATCCGCTCGAGGTGGCACTTCACCGAGACCCCCATCATCAGGCTCAGCCACCAGCGGGGGCGGGGGGATAGGTACATAGCCCCCAACAACCTCCCCCTCATCTTCATAACGATAAAGTCCTTCGTCGAGAAGAGCAAGAACAACATCATCCTCCTGGACAGCCTCGAAGAGCTGATCGAGGAGAACGCCTCCACCGTCCCCGAGGCGGAGGTCCTCGACTTCGTCCACGCCCTGGAGGAGCTCTCCAGTAGGGGCAGGACGAGGCTCATCATCCAGGCGAGGCAGGAGTTCGTCAACAGAAGGCTATCTGCGGAGATCAACGAGGCCCATCAGCTGATCTTCCTCTTGGGCCCCCTCTCCGCCTACCTCTTCAAGGCCTTCGCCGACTCCTTCCTCAAGAGGCTCGACGAGCCGGCCAGGGGTACGGTCCAGAGGAGCATCGGGGAGATGGTGGAGACGGAGAAGGTCTTCGCCGGGATCCGGGGGGAGGGGGAGGACGTCGGCTGCGACCCCGAGATGGGCGAGATCGATCTCTCCTCCCGGGGGTCTTCTCTGAAGGTATATTCCAGGTCGAGGTTCAGCCGCTGGGAGTTCTTTGCGGCCCTGAGGCGCCTTGGGAGGGCGATCGAGGCGGCGGACCCGACCTTCGACCTCCTCCAGGCCGCAAGGCCCCTGATGGCCAAGTACGGCCTCCACCCCATAGAGCTCCGCCTCGCCCCCGGGACGACCTACGTCCTCGAGGAGGAGAAGCCGGTCCAGAGCCTGAGGATCTACGCCGACCTCGTCGCCCGGGGGGTGGAGGGGCTCTGCATCAGCAGGTACCACCCCGAGAGGCTGATGGAGAGGTACGGCCTCCCCCCCGAGAGGGTGATATGGCTGACCCAGTCGGCGGGGATTGGGCCGGAGGTGCGGCAGGTAGACCCCACCAACTTCCCGAGGCTCAGCGGGATGATCTCCGACTTCCTCTCCAGGGCCGATGAGCCCCTGATCCTGCTGGAAGGGCTCGGCTACCTGATAACCCAGAGCAACTACGAGTCGGTCCTGAGGTTCGTCCAGTCCCAGAGGGACGAGGTCGCCCTGAAGAGGGGGATATTGATGATCCACATCGACCCCCTGGCCCTGGACCTCAAGGAGAGGCACAGGCTCGTCAGCGAGATGGAGGTCCTCCTGGTCGGAGAGGAAAAGGGATGAATAAGGTTATGGCATGGGGTCGTTCATGGTCCAAGTCGAGATCCTGATCCTGGGATTGCTCCTCATATTCGCGATATACGCCTCTTTCAGCCTGATCATGAGGTCCGTAAAGTTTCTGGCCGTCCACACCCTCGTCGGCCTCCTCATCCTCTTCCTTGCCAACGCCGTCGGAGGCCTCGCCATCCCCTACAGCCTGCCGGTCCTTCTCGTCTGCGCCCTCCTGGGGGCACCGGGGGCGATCGCCGTCATCATCCTGGACTTCTTCGGCCTCGGCCTTTGAATCCTAGCCAGCCTCGAGAAAAATGATGGAGCTGAGGTGGCCGAGAGCCCCGCCGGCCGTCTCCATGCCCCCCTTCCACCTCCTCTTCCTCCTGCACTTCTCAGGCGGGCCCGGCCTTCCCGGGCCTCCACCTTTTGGGGCCCTTCCTCTCCTCCGGGTCTATCGATCCTGGCCGGTGCAGCTCTTCGATATGATCGTTCCGGATCGATGGAAGAAGTGGACGACGAAGGCCGCAAGGAGGACGGCGATGATCCCGGTGAGGAAGATGCCGTCGAAGACCCCCGCCCCGCCTATGGATAAGACGAGGGGCCTTGGGGCGATGCCCATCGAGCCGGGGCCGACCATCGGCGGGGCGAGGGCTGCCAGGACCCCGGGGGTGAGGAGGTTGAAGATGTCCGCTCCGAGGAGGGTTCCCATCGTCCCGCTGATGTAGGCGAGGGCGGGGGCGGCCTGGAGCCTCCTCGCCAGAACGAGGCCGGAGATGGCGGCGAGGGTGGGGGCTACGTAGACGGGGAGGAGGATCCCTTCGCCGGCGACAGGCATCGCCATCCTGTACGTTATAGCCGCCACGATCAGCGTCCCCAGGATCGCCCTCCTCGCTGAGACCTGGCACCGGACGAGGATAGTCAGGGATACGAGGATGGGGATGAGGCACCCGCCCAGGTTCACCGCCAGGACGACCGGGTGGAAGGTGGCGGGGAAGGAGAGGTCCAGGGCCGGCGATAGGATCGACGCCGCCCCGAGGAATATGGGGGGGTACTCGGTGATCGTCCCCGAGTGGAGGGGGAAATTGACGGAGCTTCCGAGGAAGCTTCCAAAGACCATCAGGAGGGCGTGCCAGTAGCGGAAACCCACCTGGTAGAAGGCCTCGGCCGAGAGGCGGAAGAAGAGGTATACGACTATGAGGGGGGCGGCGAGGATGAGCAGCAGGATCGCAAGGGAGATGGGGATGAGGAGCCATTCGAACAACTTCTGCACCAGCCAGACTATTTGTTCCGCAGATCCGCTCTAGCAGATCCGTTCCGCAGATCTGCTCCGCCTTATCGTCCCTCCGATCTGTTGGGGCGGTTAATATAACCTTCCCGATGACAGGGGCCGGCCGGGACCGAAAAGAGGATCTCTCTTGGTGAGGGCTGAAGGACGGAGGTTATTGATTTGTCCATAATTGCGGGAATAGAGCTGAGGGATCTCCTGGACCGGGGCGCAGTCACCGATATGGTCGACCCCGAGGTGCAGGTCCAGGTCTGCGGCGTCGACCTGACCTTGCGGTCCGTCGAGCTCTTCGCGACGCCGGGGGCGGTCGACTACGACAATCGGGAGAGAAAGGTCTCCAAGACCGAGGAGATCCCCTTCGACGAATCCGGGTGGGTCCACCTCGACCCTGGAGCTTATCTCGTCACCTTCAACGAGGCGGTCTCCATACCGAAGGATATCGCCGCCCTGGCAAGGCCCCGGTCGAGCCTCCTGCGGAGCGGGGCGACGGTCGAGACCGCCCTCTGGGACCCCGGCTATCGGGGCCGGAGCCAGTCCCTCCTCGTCGTCTTCAACCCCGGAGGCCTCCGGCTGAAGAGGAACGCCCGGCTGATCCAGCTCGCCTTCTACCGGCTCAGCGCCACCGCGGAGAAGGGGTACGAGGGGGCCTACCAGAACGAGAACCTCTGATCCCCTCTGATCTGATCCGCCCTGATATGATCTGATCTAGTAAGATGCTCAGTATCTGCGATCATCTGCGATTCCCTCCTCTTCGAAGAGGAGGCGGCGGGACCGGGGGCGGAGATCCGGGCCGAGGTGGTAGACGAGGGGTACTCCCGTCGGGATCTCCACGGCGGCGATCCCGTCGTCGCTGATCCCCTCCAGGTATTTGACCAGGGCGCGGAGGGCGTTTCCGTGGGAGACGACGAGGACCCTCCGGCCGGACCTCACCTCGGGCGCGATCCTATCGGTCCAGAAGGGGACGATCCGGTCGCTGACGTCGGCCAGGGCCTCAGCGGAAGGAAGCCGATCAGCCGCCAAGAAGCGGTAGCGCCGGTCGAAGCGGGGGTGGCGGGGATCGTCGTAATCCAGGGGCGGCGGCCTCTCCGAAAAGCCGCGCCGCCAGAGCCGGACCTGCTCCTCTCCTGCCAGGGCCGCCACCTCGTCTCTGGTCCGGCCCTGGAGCGCCCCGTAGTGGCGCTCGTTCAGCTCCACCGCCTTGACGGCCGAAACCCACTCCAGCTCCATCTCCTCGGAGACGAGCCAGAGGGTCTTGATCGCCCTCTTGAGGAGCGACGTGAAGGCGATCTCGTACTCCAGCCCCTGCGAGCGGAGAAGCCGGCCGGCCCGCCGCGCCTCCGCCTCGCCCGTGGGCGAGAGGGGGACGTCGGCCCAGCCGGTGAACCTTTTCTCGCGGTTGTAGACGGACTGGCCGTGGCGGAGGAGGATGAGGTTCTCATCTGATCTCAATCGAAGGCCCCCGGAATCTCGATCTCGGGCCGAAGGGAGGGGTCGGCCCGATTCAGGAGGGCCGTTGGCGGGGCAGAAGAAATCCTTTTCCGACCCCACGCCGAAAAAAAGAGAAAAAAAGGTTGGTGACCCGGCAGGCCCTCAGAGGACGGCCCGGGCGGTGGTTATGATCCGGTCGTTTCTGTCCACCACCAGGACCTCCTCGCCGTCGGATATGTCCAGGTCGGCGGAGACGATCTGGCGGCCGAAGACCCGGCCGCCCCGGGCGACGAAGGGCACGGCGGCGTCGGATATCACCATCTTCTTCCTTCTCGGAGTTGCGTTCTCTGGCACGAGTTATCACCTCTGGATATAATGGTGGAGCTGATCGGATATGAATTTTACGGTTAAAAGTATGATTAGATCTTAACTTTGTCCAAGATATCAGATAATATCATCACACTTCTGAATGACTAAACCTCCGCCCTCCACCCTACGTCATACCTCGCCCCGCAGTTCGGGCAGATCAGGACTATCTTGTAGTCGGCACCGTCGCGGAGGAAGGAGACGTGAAACCCCCTCTCGTACCCGCAGGCGGCGCAGACCCGAAACTCCTCCCCCGCCTCGGCCCGCCTTATCTCCTCTTCTACCTTCTCGCTCAAGATCCCACCACGGTGAAGTTGAGCCTCAAAGTATTTCTCTCTTCTTTCGGCGGGGCGGAGGAGGGGCCGGGCCGGGCGAGAGGACGAATCATCTTAATATACTCCGCCCTCTTTTTTAAGATCATGATCGCGGCCTGCATCCAGCTTCAGATCCAGCTCTGCGAGAGAGAAGAGAACCTCCGCCGCGCCCTGTCTTTGGCGAACAAGGCCGTCGGCGGGGGCGCGGAGATCCTCGTCTTTCCGGAGCTCTTCCTCACCGGCTTCTGCTACCGACGGGATTTATCCGACCGGCCGCCCTACCCCTCCCTCGACCCCCTCCGGTCCTTCGCCGAGGAGCACGGCTGCCTCGTGGTGGGGTCTCTGGTGGATGGAAGGCTGAACCGGGGCTTCTGCCTCGACGGGGCTGGGATCGGATTTCAGGAGAAGATCCACCCCTTCGGGACCGAGAAGGAGCACTTCGACGGCGGCGAATCGATATCGCCGGTGAAGACCTCCAGGGGGAGGATCGGCCTCTCGATCTGCTACGACCTCCGGTTCCCGGAGGTGGCAAGGAGCCTCGCCCTCGCGGGCGCCGACCTCCTCGTCACCATCGCCCAGTTTCCGCCTTCCCGGGGGCGCGTCTGGGAGACCCTCTGCCGGGCTCGGGCAATCGAGAACCAGATCCACCACATAGGCTGCAACGGCGCGGGCCCCGAGTTTTCCGGCGGCTCCGTCATCCTCGACCCCCGGGGCCGGGCCTTGGCGGAGGCGGGTCCCGACGAGGAGGTGATCCTCGCCGAGATCGACCTCGCCGAGAGGGACAGTGCCCGGAGGGAGATCCCGGCCCTGGCGGACCGGCGGCCCGAAATCTACAGATCCTTTGAGGGATGACGGGATGGCCTGGGAGGGTTGGAGGATGATCGGCCGACTGGCAGGAGATATGAGATCGATGGAGGGGCATCTTTGAAGCCGGAGACGGTGAAGTTCCTCCGCTCCAGGTTCCGGGAGTACTACCTGGAGGCGTCCCTGGAGATGCCTCCCTCGATGGAGCGGCGGGAGTGGGGCTTCATCCTCTTCGACGACATGCCGAAGTTCGTGATGCGCCGCCACAAGGCCTTCTCGACCCGCTCCGAGCTCGTCGACTACATCCGAACCCAGGTCCCGGCCCACGTCTACCACTCCGCGGCGATCTACGAGCGGCCGGGGGCCCCCACCATGCGGGAGAAGGGGTGGCTCGGCGCCGACCTGATCTTCGACCTCGACGCCGACCACCTCCGGAACGCTCCCTCGTCCTACCACGAGATGCTCGACTTCGTCAAGGCCGAGACCACGAAGCTCCTGGAGTTCCTCACCGGCGACTTCGGCTTTGGGGCCGAGGAGATCCAGGTCGTCTTCTCCGGCGGGAGGGGCTACCACATCCACGTCCGGGACCCTCGGGTCACCGATCTAGGCAGCGGCGAGCGGCGCGAGATCGTCGACTACCTGACCGGAAGAGGACTGGATATTAAGAAGTTCATATCTAAAGTGTCGGTAGACGGTGATTTTGGAGTCGACAAAGCCGTTATATTAAAGTGCCCCCCCGAAAATGCTCCAGGCTGGGGAAAAAGATTCAACAAGTCAATTTTGTCCTCCTTTGAGCGCCTACGGGAGATGGACGAGGACGAAGCCATTAATCTTCTCACATCCCGAAAGGGGATCGGAAAGACAATAGCTATGCATATCTACAGAACTGCGCTGAGGGATGATATACTGGATAAGATTCGCGGGGGCGAAAGCATTGATTTTTTCAGGGGAAGCGAAGGATTCTTCTGGAATCCCCTGATAGAAGACTATCTTTCTGGCGAGGGCGTCCAGATCGGATTTAGTCTGGGCCAAGAGGAGAAGGGCGAGACCGACGAGCCGGTGACCACCGACGTCAAAAGGTTGATAAGGTTCCCCCTCAGCCTCCACGGGGGGACGGGGCTCCGGGTGACCCCCCTCACCATCTCGGGCCTGGCGTCCTTCGACCCCCTCCGCGACGCCGTCGTCTTCGGCGACCGGCCCGTGGAGGTCTGCCTCCGGGGGCCCTACGCCATCGAGATGAAGGGCGAGAGCTTCGACCTGGAGGAGGGGCCGACGGTCCTCCCCCAGTACGCGGCCGTCTTCCTCGCGGCCCGGAAGGTGGCGGAGCTGGGGAAAGCTTTAGACCGATGAGAGGGGCTAATATCCCTCTCCGACGTGGGCGTTGAGGACGGCCGAAGATGAGCGACCTGGACCTGGTGAACCTCCTGCGAAAGGAACGGAAGGCGGCAGAGCTTCTGCCCCTGGAGACCGGCTTCTACGAGAAGGTGGGCGAGTACCTCGCCGAGCTGGAGCGAGATCGCTCCCAGGTGAAGGACCCCTACTCCGTCGAGGCCCAGATCCTGGAGGACGAATTGAAGGCGGCCCGGGGCTCCATCGGAAGGCTCATCGACCTCCGGATCAAGAAGATCTCAAAGAAGGTCCAGCGGGCGGGCTCCGCCTCCAAGGACGTCGCCGTCAAGGGGATGACCCCCGAGGAGGAGCGGATTTACAGGGATACCCTGGCCGCCCTAACCGAGGGGCGGGAGTCGATCCTCTCCCGGGTGAACCGGGCCGAGGGCCCGACCACCGAAAGGGCTTTAACGCCCAAGAGGGGTATGAACCAGGAATACGCCCTTGTGATGATGATGGAGAGCGTTCCGACGTTCGTTGGCGTCGATGGGAGGCGCTACTCCCTAGAACGGGGAGATCTGGTGATGCTCCCGGCACTGCACGCCAAGAACCTGTGCAATAAAAATTTAGCTCGCGAATGCAAGCAGGTGTGAACCCATGAAGATGCCAAAGGAGTTTAAAGCTCATTGTCCTTTCTGCAAGAAGCACACCTCCCACGTGGTGGAGAGGGTGCGAAAGGGACGGGCCACCTCGATGGCCCACATCGACCGACAGAAGCAGCGGGCCCAGGGTATAGGAAACTCTGGGAAGTTCTCCAAGGTCCCCGGCGGGGACAAGCCGACGAAGAGGGTGAACCTCAGATATCGGTGCAGCCTGTGCAAGAAGGCCCACAACCGCAAGGGCTTCAAAGTCTCAAAGTTCGATCTGGTGGAGGGTTAACTCTGTCGAAATTTTTGAAGGTCAAGTGCAACGACTGCGAGAACGAGCAGGTCATCTTCGGCAACGCCGCCACCGTCGTCAAGTGCCTCGTCTGCGGCAGGACCCTGGCGGAGCCGATGGGCGGCAAGGCCCAGATCAAGACCCAGATCCTCGAAGTGCTAGAGTGATCGATATGCAGCGTGAGGGTTGGCCTGAACCTGGGGAGCTTGTGGTCTGCACCGTCGACCAGGTGGTGGACTTCGGCGCCTTCGTCATCCTGGACGAGTACGCGAACAAGAGAGGTCTGATCCACATATCGGAGGTGGCCAGCGGCTGGATAAAGTACATCCGCGACCACGTCCGCGAAGGCCAGAAGATCGTCTGCAAGGTCCTGAACGTCGACCCCTCCCGGCACCACATCGACCTCTCCCTCAAAGACGTCAACGAGCACCAGAGGCGGGACAAGATCCAGGCGTGGAAGGCGGATCAGAAGGCCTGGAAGTGGCTGGAGATGGCCTACGAGGGAGACGAGGAGCACCTCGGCGAGGTGACCGGAGCCCTCGTCAAAGGGTACGAGAGCCTCTACGTCGCCCTGGAGGACGCTGCCGTCCGGGGCATCGACGCCCTCGCTGAGGCGGGGCTCCGCCCCGAGGACGCGGAAAAGGTCCTCACCATATCTCAGGAGAACGTCAAGATCCCCTACGTCGAGATCACCGGCTACGTCGACATCACCAGCCCCGCCCCCGACGGGGTGGAGCAGATCAGGAAGGCCCTCAAGAAGGCGGCGAAGACGAAGGAGGAGGACGTCACCCTGGAGGTGAGGTACGTCGGAGCCCCCCGGTACAGGATCCACGTCACCGCCCCCGACTATAAGCTCGCCGAGGCGGAGCTGCGGAAGGCGGCTCAGGCGGCGATAAAGTTCATAGAGAAGCAGGGCGGCGAAGGCGCCTTCCACAGGCAGGCATGAGGTCGAAGATCAAGAGGTGCAGGACCTGTGGCCTGTACACCCTGAAGGATATCTGCCCCATCTGTGGCGCATCCACCAGCCAGACGAAGCCCGCCCGTTTCTCCCCCGAGGACCGGTACGGCCGGTACCGGCGGGCCCTGCGCCAGGAGGCCGAATGAGAGAAACCACCGTTCGCAGATTAATGGACCTGGAGCTGAAGGACCCCATCCTGATAGAGGGGCTTCCGGGCGTCGGCCACGTCGGAAAGCTCGTCGCAGAGCACCTCATCGAGGAGCTGGAGGCGGAGCTGATGATCGAGGTCTACTCCCCCCACCTCCCCCCCCAGGTCATCGTCCTGGACGACGGGACGGTGAAGCAGGTCAGAAACGAGATCTACGTCCACCGCGGCGAGAATCGAGATCTGCTCCTGCTGGTGGGCGACTACCAGAGCGCCACCAACGAAGGCCACTACGAGCTCGCGGGCGCCTTCCTAGACCTCTGTGAGGAGTTCGGGGTCAAGAGGATCTACACCCTGGGCGGGTACGGCACCGGCCAGTTCGTCGACAAGCCCCAGGTCCTGGGGGCTGCTAACAGCCACGATCTCGTCGAGGAGATGAAGAGCTACGGCGTCGTCTTCCAGGAGAACGAGCCGGGCGGGGGGATCGTCGGGGTCAGCGGCCTTCTGGTGGGCCTATCAAGGCTCAGGGACATCGACGCCGTCTGCCTGATGGGCACCACCAGCGGCTACCTGGTCGATCCCAAGAGCGCCCAGGAGGTCCTCCGGGTTCTGTCGAAGGCCCTGGAGATCGAGGTGGACATGCAGGCCCTGGAGGAGCGGGCGCGGGAGATGGAGCGGATAGTAGGCAAGCTCCGGGAGATGGAGAAGGCCCAGATGCCCTTCGAGACGAGCGGCGAGGAAGACCTCCGCTACATCGGTTGATCTCATCATGATCGAGGATCTCTTCGAGGGAGCCCGTCAACTCCTACTTTTGGCCGAGAAGGCGGGGGCGGAGGAGGCGGAGGTCTTCGGCCTTATGGTCAGATCCGTAGACGTCGACCTCCGGAGGGATCGGGTGGAGATGGCGAGCGAGAGCCTCTCCCGGGGCCTCGGCCTCAGGGCCGTCCTGAGGGGGGCGGTAGGATTCTCGTCCACCAGCGACCTATCGAAGCTCGATATGGTGGCCGAGGGGGCAGTTCGGGCGGCCCGGGCCCGGGGCTCCGACGAAAAGTGGCGGTCATTGCCGGTCCCGAGGGCGGCGGCCCATCCCGAGGGGGTCTACGATCCGGCGACGGCCGATCTGGGTCCTGAGGAGTGCCTGGAGCTGGCAGCAACCCTCATCCAGGGCGCGGCCACGGTCGCCGGGGCGGAGCCCGTCTCCGGGGGAGTCTCGGCCGTCTCGGGGACGGAGCTTCTTATCAACACCAACGGCCTGGAACTCTGGGAGAGGGGTACGACCTTCACCGCCTTCATCGAGACGGTGGCGAGGGACGCCGACGGCTCCGCCTCTACAGGCTACGATTTTGCCAACTCCAGGTCCGCCCCTCAAGATATCTCGGAGGTGGGGAGGTCCGCTTCCGACCTCGCGGCGAGGTCCCTGGGCGGGGTCCGGGGGGAGGACGGGGTTGCCCAGGTCCTCCTGGGGCCCATAGCCTTCGCCGAGATCCTCGACAACGCCTTCCTCCCCTCCACCTTCGCAGACCTCGTCCAGAAGGGGAGGTCGTCCCTGGCGGGGAGGATCGGGGAGAAAGTGGCCGAGGAGAGCTTGATGATAATCGACGACGGCCTCTTCCCCGGCGGGATGGCCACCTCCAGCTTCGACGGCGAGGGCGTCCCCTCCCAGAGGACGGCCCTGGTGGAGGGGGGGATCCTCCGGGCCTACCTCTACGACACCTACACCGCGGGGAAGGCGCCGATGGCGACTCTGAGCACGGGGAACGCCGACCGGCCGGGGTACGCGGGGATCCCGCGGATCGGGACGACGAACGTCATCATCTCCTCCGCCGATCCCTCGAACGTCCTGGCGGAGACGGAGCGGGGCTACCTCGTCACCGGCGTCATCGGGGCGCACACCGCTAACCCCGTCTCCGGCGACTTCTCGGTGGAGGCGAGGAACGTCTTCGTGGTCGAAGACGGCGCCGCCCAAAAACCGATCCGGTCCCTGATGCTGGCGGGGAACGTCTTCGACCTCCTCTCCTCGGTCAAGGTCGGGACCGACCCTCGGATGGTGGGGTCGTTTGTGGTCCCCACCGTCAGGGCGGAGATGAAGGTCGTCGGGAGCTGAGAATGGATCGGGCAGACGGGGTCTCAAGCTATATTGTTTAAATTAAAATATTGGGGCGATTATTGATGATCATCGGTGGACCATCCTCCCAGCTTCTGGGGGGTAGGATAGCGGCAATTTTAAAAGAAGATCTGGCTTTGTGCGAGTACAGCAGCTTTCCCGATGGCGAGGCTTATACTCAGGTCTGCTCCGACCTCGACGATCGGATCGTCGTCGTCCAGAGCACCCCCTCGGACCGGGACATCATCCAGCTCCTCCAGCTTCTGGACGTCTGCCGGGGAAGGAAGATCGACCTCGTCATCCCCTACTTCGGCTACGCCCGCCAGGACAAGCAGTTCAAGCCCGGCGAGCCCCTATCCGCGAGGGCGATGGCCGGAGCCATCGACTCCTTCCTCGCGGAGGGCTCCCGGATCTTCACCATCAACATCCACGACCGGTCGGTCCTCAACAACTTCCGACACGAGGCCACGGACCTCGACGCAACGCCTCTTCTTTCCGACGAGATCAAAAAGATGGGGCTGGACGACCCGGTGATCATATCCCCCGACAAGGGGGCGGTCCGGATGGCGAGGGCCGCCGCCGAGAGGCTCGGCGTCCCCTACGACTACCTGGAGAAGACGAGGCACAGCGGGACCGAGGTCTCGATGGCTCCAAAGGAGATCGACGCCGCCGGAAGGGACGTCGTCATCCTCGACGACATGATCGCCACCGGCGGGACGATGGCCCAGGCGATATCGATCCTCAAGTCGAAGGGGGCGAAGAGGGTCTACCTCGGCTCGGTCCATCCCGTCCTGACGGGGAGTGCCGTCCTGAAATTGTGCCGGGCGGGGGTCGAGTCGATCATCGCGACCGACACCCTGGAGAAGGCGGTGAGCACCGTGACGGTCGCGGGGCTCGTCGCCGAGGCAATCCGGCGGTAGGGACGTTTTTTCTTTTTACCAGTAAATCTCGCTGGAAAACATGTTGTTCCGATATCTGCAAGAAACGGAAGCTTCGATCTGAAAGCCACATAACTAGCCATACATATTATACGTTATATAATAAAATATGGAATGGGGGGTCGTCTCTTTGTTCAAAATAGAGAAGATCCATCATCCTTTCAAGCGTTTGATTATCTTCGGCGGTTACAGCAACCGCCCCATGCTCAAACAGGACAAAAGCATAATAGTACCCGGAGGCGTTGAACGTGTGCATTTCTCCATCCAACTCTGGGATCAAGGTGGTATTTATCGCAGAGTTATTGTAGAGAGCCATGTCTTCATCAGTCCATGGTATAGCAATCGGTCCTTGCTCCGGGTTCTCGTCAACAAAAAAGGCAACCTCTCTCCCTATTGATCCCGAAGCGTTCATATCTACCGCTGCCTTGTAAGTACTCTTTCCCGAGGGAAAATCATCTGTTCGATCAAACCAAACCGATTTGTAAGAGTCGATATCAAGAACAGCCTTGATACCTCCTGGAAAATCAACTTGGAACGGGAAATCGTTCTCATAGGTTGGCGACACGACAAACTTTGTCGTATTATACGCCTCAGCCAATGTTTCATTCCTCCAATCAAACGTAAGGAGTGGAAACATTGCTTGCAATGTCGCATTATCCTCAGCCTTCAGGGTCACCGACCCATCCGGCAGTAGTATGAACGCATACCAATAGCCTAAATTAGTCCTTAAATATTTCTCCACGGAAGAAGTAGAAGTATTTATTTGATTCAGTAACCCGTTGGGATCGGGGGGAGTAAATTGTCCACCCTGCGAAGGAGTGGCATCTGCCCAAAACACAACCTCGTTGCCAATAGCTCCTGATGCAGACATATTTATCAAGAAGCCATCCACGACCTTTCCTGACGGGTAGATTGTAGTATTCGTATACCAAACCGTAGGCTGAGGCGTTATCACTGTGATATTGACATAGCCGTAATCCAGAGAGAAATAGCCCAAGCTCCCCATCATTGAGAGCGAATATATTATGAAGAGCATGACCGCCGCTACTGTTTTTCCTTTCTTGCTCAACATGTCCTCCCTCCTAGAAGTCTCAATGAGGCCACGGCTTTAAAACTATAAATAGTCTAAGTTTAGGATTATACTGGCTTTCCGTATCAACGCTCCAGAGCATAGTATTTTTCGCAGTCGTGTCCCAGTAGTCTTCCCATGCCCGTGCTATGTTTCTCGGGACTAAGGTCTTAGATATTGAATCCCTCGTACCTCTTCCGCCGGTGGTTGATGTCCGCCTTCAGATAGATTGAGGTCGTCTTCAGATTGGTGTGGCCTAGCTGCTGCTGTAAGTCATTCAATGGAACACCGCTATCCAAAGCAGCCACAGCATGCAGATGGCGCAAGGTGTGTGGGCTGACGATGTTCATCGACCTGCCATCTTTGGATGTGGCATAAGCTCTCTGACCCCCGCTTGCCTCGCCGCCTTGTCGATCACCATCCGTATCCACCGCTGCGAGATGTGCTTGCCGGGATCGCGACCTGGAAACAGCCTGACCGAACCTTCGGCCAGGCTCCTGATCGATCTATCTCTCCAGCTCAGGGATAAGCGTAGGCTCCATCGAGCTCCAGGTCGAAGAACCTTCGGATCATATCCTGGTGAACCTCTCCGGGGTCGACATCCTCGAAGAGCTGGGGATGGAACCACTTGGCGAGATAAAGCTCCCCGATTATGGACCGCAAACCGCTGTTGGCCTTGCTGTTTAGGACGTGAACCCTCCCGTCCCTGACGGCTTTGACGTTGGCGAGCTCCGGCCGGGAGAGGATCTCGTCCCTCACCGCCGCAAGCCATCTCGGAAAATTTATTATCGATCTTCGAAGAACCGCCTCTAAGATGGAGATGACGGGATCAGAGGACCGCTGGGCCCTCCCGGACCTGGCGGGGGCGTTGAGGTGGTGCAGAGGGAGGAACGCTCGGGGCATCCGCTGCACCCTGGACGTTCTGGGGGAGAACGCCAGGAATGAGGAGGCGGCTGCAGGGTCGGTGGATGCCTACCGCTCCTGCCTGACAGCTCTTGAGGAAGAGGAGGGGCTTTCCGCCTCCATATCGGTGAAGCTGACCGACCTCGGGGCGCTCTTCGACCGGAGGCTCTGCCTGGAGAACCTGCGAACCCTCTCCAGAGAGGCCGCACAAGCCGGGGTCGGCTTTGAGATCGACATGGAGGGAAAGCCCCTGGTGGAGTTCACCCTCGAGGCGGCCCTGGAATGCGCGGCCGAGGGGCCCCTCACCCTGGCCGTCGCCGCGAACTTCGACCGGACGACCGATGACCTGGAGGCCTTTCTCGGGAGCGGGATCCGGCCCCGGCTGGTGAAGGGGGCATACCCCGGCGACGTCGCCGATTTCCGGGAGGTCCAGGAGCGCTTGAAGGGTCTGGTGGAGGCGGCCCTCGCTTTTGAGAGGCCCTTCTCTCTTGCGACCCACGATCCGGAGGTCATAGAGTGGGCCCTGGGGCGGCTATCAGAAGAGAAGACCCTCGTGGAGTTCGGCTTTCTGATGGGGCTATCCGATCTGACCAAGGAGAAGCTTGCGGGCCAGGGGTGGGCGGTCTCCGAGTACGTCCCCTTCGGCTCGCGGCGGCGGGCGTACCAGGCGAGGAGGCTCCAGTATCTGAGGGAGCTCGCCCGCCTGGGGCGGGAGCCAGCCCCCTAGATCAGCTCCTGCCCTGCCGGAGGGGGCTGTCGATGGCGAAACGGCAGGTCTACCTCCTCCGCCGTCCCGCCAGGGCGAAGGCTAGCCCCACCGCCAGCAGGGCGAAGGCCGCCCCCGGCGCCGGGATCCTCCCCCTCGGCTCTGCAGGGGCGGTGACGTTCACAGTCCCGTTGATTACCCTTCTGAACTCTCCCCCCCCCATCTCCCTGATCCCCACCTCGCTCTCCCCCTCCGCCATCCCGGCCCGGAAGGTGAGGTTGAAGGCGGAGCAGCCTCCTGGGACCTCGAGGCCGATCGTTCCCTCCTCCGATAAGTCCGGAGAGAGGCCGCACCCCTCTTCGGCCCCGTCCTCGATCCCCTCGAAGGTGAGGCGGCGGGGGTCATAGGTGAGGGCCACCATCGTCCCGTTCTCCGACGGCGGGATCTCCAGGGGGAGGGCGAACCTCTCGCCGGCCCGGACCGTCGCCGACCCGACGGCGGCGGACCAGAGTTTCGATCCTGAGACCTCGAAGTAGAGCCCCGTCGCCTGGAGGGCGTTCATGGCGTTCTCCACCCTCAGCCTCACCTCATACCGCCCCGCCGGGGCTCCGACCCGGACTAGGTGGGGCTCGATCCCCTGGGGCGAGAACCAGAGCTTGTGACTCCTATTGCCGAGGACTGCATTGCCGTCGACGACCTGGAAGAACCTGATCTCGCTCGCCCCGGCCTCGATCTTGACGTACCTATTCCGGAGGGCCTCGTCGGAGGCCATCTCCGCGTATGTGGCGTTTAGCCCCAGCCTCTCGTACTCGGCGGGGGATATGTAGTAGATCTCTCCCGCCGTGTCCCGGATCAGGCCGATCCTCCCGGAGGTGTCGAAGTTCACCGAGACCGGCACCGGCTCGGCGGTATCGTTCAGCTTCAGGACCCCTCCCTGAAGGTCCGACTCGGGAAGGAGGGTCCCGTCGTCGCTGAGGGCGGGAACGGTGGCGTTCCACTGCCAGGAGTAGAGCCACTGGTCCCTCGCCCCGACCCCCGACCGGGTGAGGTCTCCCTGGATCACCCGCCGACCCCCGGCGTCGACGGTCTCGGCGGTGACGCTGACGATATCCCCAGCCCTGATGAACGCCGAGAAGTTGGCCACCCCCCCCGAGGGGACCGGCTCTTGTGGAAGGTAAATCTCTACAACCTCGGGAGGTGGCAGTACGTATTCATTCTTGTAGATGTAATATCGGAGGGTATCGTTGTCGGCGACGGCGATGTTCATCCCCGGGAGGATGCCGACGACGGAATCGCGCTTCAGGTTGATGTAGTCCATGTTGACCATGTAGATCCCGAGATCGGGCCCGATTAAAACGACGGTCATTTCGCCGAGCTCGTCACCGGCCTTTATGGGGAGAAATTGGCTGTCGGATACCTGAAATAGGCCGTCAATTATGGCGAACTGATCCTCACCGTCGCTGAAGATGTTCTCCACGTGAAGGGCGATTATGGGCAGGTCTTTGACGTTGCCCACGTCTCTCTTGTAGATATACGTTGAGTTCGGTCTCATCACTGCGGTGTCCACCAGCTGGTTGTTCTTTCTCAGTTCGATGAAGATCTTGTCGTCTTTGACCTCATCCTTGGTGACATCGCGGATGGAGAGGGTATACCCCTCCCCCAGGTAGTAGAGATCTCCCGCCACGGCCGTATCTCTCTGGTCGGTGTCGATGATGATGCGGCCGATCTGCTCTTGGGCCAGCATGCTGATCGGCTTCACATCCAGGCGGGCGGTGGTTCCATAACCCACAAACCAGACGTCTCCCAGAAAGCAGACCACCTGATAGCTGCCCCAAGGATCGAACTCGAACTCCACCTCATGGACGAAGCATATATACTCAGCTCCATCCACCAGCCTAGGCCCCTCTCTGGCGGGGGTTCTTATGTATCTCTCATCGGTTCTGTGAATTATCAAGCTCTCCGAACCCATTTTTTTATCATCATCAAAATAAAAACCTGTAAAGTTCTCGTCGTTCCATCGGGCCGCGGCGTATCCGACAAAATCTCCGACGGCCGTGCTGATCGGAACCTGGGAGCTCTCGCTATAAACCGGCCCCCTGATCTTGTGGAGGCCGTACTCCGTGATCTCCCCCAGGGGGTAGTAGATCAGCTCAGGGGTGTCTCTCACCCTCAGCATCAGGCCTCCGGCGAGGGGGATGGTGCTCCCCCGCCGGAGGATGATGTCCCGGGCGTTCTCCAGCTCTATCCTCCCCTCGGCGAGGGCTGTCACCTCCATCGCGCCGATCTGGTCTCCAACCTCTATCTTGAAGGTGGGCACGTCCCGGACCTGGAAGAGGCCGTCGATGTCGACGATCGCCATCTGGGTCCCCTGCATCGCCGCGCTGACGGAGGCGATGATGATGGGAAGGCGGTGGTCTCCCACCTTGTATGTGTAGGTATCCCCCACCCTCACCACCGCCCGATCCACCTCGACGCCGTTCTTCTTCAATATCAGGTAGGCCATCTTCCCATCGGAGGAGGCCCCCGCCACCTCGATCCAGTAGCCGCCCTCGAGGAAGAGGGGGGCCTTGGAGGTGGCGGTCTGGATCCCCTCATAGTCGAGGAGGACCTCCCGGAGCTCCCCCTCCTCCAGGGCGGAGACGGCGTCGGTGAAGTTGCTCTTCAGGTAGCCGGCCAGGTACTTCTTTCCCAGGAAGGCGACGGCCTGATAGCGGCCCCATCCGGGGTAGTCGAACTCCTCGGTCCAGACCCTGCTCGAATAGTAGAGGTGACCCTCCGGGATCCGTCTCTCTTCAGCCTCCGCGGCGAGCCTCTCGCCTCCGACCCCCTCGTCCAGGTCGTAGTAGAACCAGCCGAAGCTCTCGGCGTCCCAGCTCCCGTTCCCACCGGAGAAGGTGCCCCGGACCTCGGCCATCGGCACCTGCCCCAAGGCCCCCATGGTCATGGTCAATAGATAGAAGACCGCCCCGACGGATAGGAGGGCCCTGGAGCCGAAGGTTCCCCTCTCTCTTCTACCGGCGATAGATGCTAATCTCATACCCCCGAACTAGATCTGATCTCCCCTGCCTGCCGACTCTTCTCTTACGCCCCCTCTGGATAACGTGTATATCCGATGGCGAAGCTCTGGGCGTTCTGGAGATAGAACATGTCCCAGGTTAAGCATGTTGCGATATACGGCAAAGGGGGGATCGGAAAGTCCTGCACCGCCTCCAACGTAGCGGCCGCCTGTGCCGAGAAAGGTCTTCGGGTGCTGATGGTCGGCTGCGACCCCAAGAGCGACTCGACGATAACCCTGGTCGGACGGAGGATCCCGACGATGATGGATCTGATCCGGGCCGGGGGCGAGATCGCCGAGGAGGACGTCGTCTTCGAGGGGTACGGCGGCGTCAGGTGCATCGAGGTGGGGGGGCCGGAGCCCGGCGTCGGCTGCGCCGGCCGGGGGATCATTGTCGCCATCGAGTTTCTCAGGAAGGTCTCGAAGGTCCTGGACGAGATCGACCTCACCCTCTACGACGTGCCGGGGGACATCGTCTGCGGCGGGTTCTCCGCCCCCATCAGGAAGGGGCTGGTCACCGAGGCCTACATCATAACCTCGGGGGAGTACATGCCGATCTACGCCGCCAACAACATCTGTCGCGGGCTGAGGAGGCTGAACACCCCCCTGGCGGGGGTGATATGCAACTCCCGGGAGGCCGCCGGCGAACGGGAGATCGTGGAGAAGTTCGCTCGGGAGCTCGGAAGCGAAATGGTCGCCTTCATCCCCAAAGATCCCATCGTCCAGAGGTGCGAGAGGCGGGGTGTCTCGGTGATCGAGGGGGCGCCCGACTCGGAGATCGCCCAAGTCTACCGGAGGCTGGCGGAGCACGTCGCCGGGGACTCAAAGCCGAGGCATCCCTCGCCCATCGATGATGATAAGCTCCGGGAGCTGTCCCTGATATGAGCTCTGAGATCCCGCGGGTCCTCCTGGCGGGGGACCGAAGCTCCAGCGGCAAGACGACGATCGTGGCGGGGCTCCTCTCAGCCCTTCGGAACAGGGATCTAACGGTCCAGTCCTACAAGGTCGCCCTCGACTACATCGACCCGAGCTACCACACCGGGATCACCGGCCGGTGGTGTCGGAACCTCGACGGCCACCTGATGCCGGAGGAGACGGTCCGGGAGGTCTACGCCCACGCCGCCGAGGGGGCGGAGGTCGCCGTCATCGAGGGGGTGCGGGGGCTCTACGAGGGGTACGACGGCGATCGCGGCAGCACCGCCCAGATCGCCAAGATGCTGAAGGCGCCGGTGATCCTGGTGGTGGACGCGCGGTCCATCACCCGGAGCGCTGCGGCCCTGGTGAAGGGGTACATCGACTTCGACCCCGCTGTCGATATCAGGGGCGTCATCCTCAATAAGGTCGGGGGCGGTCGCCACGCCGATAAGGCGATCTCCGCGATCCGGGATCACGCCGGGGTGGAGGTCGTCGGCGTCATCCCCCGGGACGACTCGATGCACCTAGCCATGCGCCACCTGGGGCTCGTCCCTATGCTGGAGGGGGAGAAGAGGCACGCGGGGTTCGCCGAGCGGCTGGATAAGATCCGCCGGGTGGTGGAGGAGGGGCTCGATATCGACCGGATCCTGGAGATCGCCGCCGAGGCGGAGCCCCTGCCGACGCCGGAGCTGGACCTTTACCGGCCCAGCCGGGAGGGCGACGGCGTCAGGATCGGCGTCGCCCTGGATGAGGCCTTCAACTTCTACTACCGGGACAACCTGGAGCTGATCGAGCTATCGGGGGCGGAGGTCGTTCCCGTCAGCCCGGTCCACGACCAGAGCCTGCCGGAGGTGGACGGCCTCTACATCGGCGGGGGGTATCCCGAGCTTTACGCAAAGGAGCTATCGGAGAACCGGTCGATGATCGGGTCCATCAGGGGGGCCCACGAGGAGGGGGTCCCCATCTTCGCCGAGTGCGGAGGGCTGATGTACCTCTGTGAGGAGATCGACTGGGGCGGAGAGTCCCGCCCGGCCGTCGGCCTGGTTCCGGCAAAGACCAGGAAGGGGGGGCAAAGGATCGTCAGCTACACCGAGGGCACCTTCCTTCGCGACTGCTCCATGGGCCCCCGGGGCGCATCCTTCCTCGGCCACGAGTTCCACCACTCGGAGCTGGTCCTGGACCCGGGAGCAGAGGTGGAGTACGCCATCCGCCTCCGGCGGGGGACGGGGATCGATGGGGTGAGAGACGGGATCGTCGATGGGAACCTCGTCGCCTCCTACAACCACTTCCACGGAGCATCCTATCGGCTCTTCCCGAGCCATTTCATAAAGTCCGCCCGGGAGGCAAGGGATAAATAAACTGCCCTCTTTTTGGGTGTGGTGATGATAGAATGGTGAAGATGCCCACCGAGGTGAGAGAGACCCTGGAGAAGCAGTGGCCTATCCCCTTCGCCACCGCCTCCACCGAAGGAAAGCCGAACGTCGTCTTCATGGGAATCCTGAAGGTAAAAGACGACGAGACCCTGGTCTTTGCCGACAACTTCTTCAACAAGACCGCAGCGAACCTGGCGGAGAACCCTTGGGCTTCGGTCGTCTGCTGGTCGAAGGACCCCAGGAGCTCCTACCAGATCAAGGGGAGGGTGGCCTTCGCGGAGGAGGGGCCGATCTTCGAGGAGATGGCAGAGTCGGTCCGGGCCCGCAAGCCCGACCTCCAGATGAGGCGGGCCGTGATCTTCAAGGTCGAGGAGATCTACGAGGCGAACTCCGGCCCCACCGCCGGGGATAGGATCGTTTGATTCCGGCGGCCGGGGTTCGGCCCGGGGCGGGCCTTCTATCCCCCATATTTTATCAGGAATTTTTACGGTTGGCTCCTCCGCCCTTCAGGCCCTCTCTTCGGCCCCATCCCCCCCGGCGGAAAGAGTAAATATATTGCTATTCTATTTGAAGAAAGGTGATCTAAATGGTGAAGATGCCACCAGATGTAAGAGCAACCCTGGAGAAGCAGAAGCCCGCCCCCGTCGCCACCGCCGACGCCTCGGGAACGCCGAACGTCGTCTACGTCGGGTTCTTGAAGGTCCTCGACGACGAGACGATCATGATCGGAGACAACTTCTTCTACAAGACGGCGGCAAACCTCGCCGAGAACCCCAAGGTATCGATCCTCTGCTACGACACCGAGACGAAGAAGTCCTTCCAGATCAAGGGGACTGCGACGGTCCATAAGGAGGGGAAGCACTTCGACGAGATGACCAAGTGGGTTCTTGCCGTCAACAACAAGCTTCCGGCGAAGGCGGCCGTGGTGGTGAAGGTGGAGGAGGTCTTCAACGCCATGTGGGGGCCGACGGCGGGAAAGAAGGTAGTCTGATTCGAGGATTGGCGGGCAGAGATGGATCTGCCTTGAATATCTTTTTTGATCTGCGGTTTTGGTCTGAGACGCTGAGCAGATACTCTTCTGGGTGGCGGCAGAGGTAGATTTATTGAGCATGGGATCATTTCTTGATGGTGAACGGGATCCGATCTTGGAGCAGAGGGGATCATCGATATGCCGAAGGCGAAGAACTTGAAAGAGGCCTACAACAACCTGGTGGTGGAGCCGCTAGAGACCGCGGAGGAGTTCAGGGATTTTTACGTCGAGAGGCCGGCGAAGGCGCCATCCCCCATCGAGGAGCTGAGGGACCGGATCGAGATCTCGGATCGGAAGGAGAAGTACCTCTTTCTCGGGTTCAGGGGTTCGGGGAAGAGCACGGAGCTGAACCGGCTTCTTGATATGATCGATCCCCACCGGTTTCTTGTGGTCAGCTACTCGATCCGTGACCAGCTGAACGTCAGCGACTTCGACTTTCGAGACTTCTTCGTCTCGATGGCCCTGATGATCTACGACAGGGCAGAGGTCGACGGCGTCAAGCTCAACCGGGACATCGAGGAGGACTTCAAGGATTTCGTAAAGCGCATCACAAAGGTCGAAGAGGATGAGGTTTCCGGGTCCAGAGCCGCGGGGATCTCTTTGACCCTCGCCAAAGTTCTCCTCCTGAAGCTGGGTCGAGAGGCGAAGACCCGGGAATACGTCCGAAAAGAGCTGGAGATGCAGATCAGCGACCTCATCCAGAGGCTCAACTGGCTGATCGTCGACGTAGAGGATAAGACCGATAAGAAGCTCGTCGTCATCGTCGACGACCTGGACAAGCTCACCCGCGTCGAGCAGGCGGAGGAGTTCTTCTACAAGAACTACGAGCTTCTCACCCAGCCGAGCTGTTTTGTGATTTACACCTTCCCTATCCCCCTCACCTTCAACCCCTACTTCGAGAACGTCAGGCCCGCCTTCGACGACGCTATAATCCTGCCGCAGCTTCCGGTGATCAACAGAGACGGCAGCAGAAACGAGACGAACCTCGGCTTTTACAGATCCGTTGTAAGAAACCGGATGGAGGATCACCTGATCGACGACGCCGTTCTGGACGAGGCTATCCTCTCCACCGGAAAGCTCTCGGAGTTCGTCTCGATCATGAGAGACGCCACGATCAAGGCTTACCGAAATAAGAGAGAAAAGATAGTGAACGAGGACGTGGAGAGCGCCCTTGAGAAGCTGAGGAGGACTTACGACAGAACCCTCACCGAGGCCCACAAGCGCAGGGCTCTGGCGATCCACGAATCGAAGGAGGCCCGCGACCTGGACAAGGACGATGGCATAAGCAGAGAGCTTCTCTTCAGCCTGACGGCCGTCGAGTACGAGGACGAGAACGGAAGATGGTGCGACGTAGATCCGCTGCTTCTTCCCCTGGTGGAAAAATGGAAGATGCAAGAATAGAAGACGCGAAGGCTGAAGCCGCGAGGATCGAAGACGCGAGAATTGAAGATTCAGGATTAGAGGAAGCGAGGACTGAAGACCTGGAAGAGATCGATACCATCATCGCGGAGCTGGAGGTCTCGAAGGGTAGGGGCAACCTCATAATCTGCGTCGTCAACGCCCCAGCTTACCGGGACGGGATCATCCGGACCTTGAGCCGCAGATTCAGGACGAAAGTAATCGCTGTCGAAGATGGCGAAGACGTAATACAGAGCCTGAAGAGCGGAGATTTCGGCGACGCCGGTGTGCGTATCTGGACGATGCCTGAAAAGCTCACCGAGGAGCTGGCGGATGCGCTGAACAACTTCCGGGAACTATTTTACGATTCGGGGGTTCCCAGCCTCGTATTTATGAGCCAGAGCTTTCTAGACGACGTGATAAGAAGAGCCCCAGACTTCTGGAGGTACAGGGGGAACTATTACGAGCTTAAGGGGCGCGACCGGGGCCCTGTCTTCGAGGCGATCGATGTTCTGGCCACATCTCTTCGTTATCAGAGCAAGGAGGATCTTCTGAGGCGGAGGAGGATTAACGAGTACCTCCTTGAAAAGGTGAAGGATGAGAAGGAAACAGTCAAGATTTTGGATGAACTTGGTGAGATCTCTTATAATTTAGGCGACTATGATAACGCCTCAGATTATCTGAAACATGAATTGAAACTTAGCGAGGAGATTGACTATAATAGGGGCGTTTTAAGGTCACTACACCAGCTTGGGATTCTGGCAAAGGATAGAGGTGATATCGCTGAATCCTGCCGCCTCCATTGCAAGAGCCTTCGGATTGCACGGGAGCTGGGTGATAAGAGCGCTGTCTCAAGATCGCTGCACCAACTTGGAATGCTGGCACAGGCGACTGGCGACATCACCGAGGCCCGCCGCCTCTACGGCGAGAGCCTGAAGATATTACAGGATCTGGGCGATAAGAGCGGCGTTGCGAGGTCATTGCATCAACTTGGAATGCTTGCACAGGCCACCGGTGACATCGTCGAAGCGCGTCGTTTCTACGAAGAGAGCCTTAAGATATCTGAGGAGCTTGGGGACAAGAGCACTATCTCAAAATCGCTACACAATCTAGGCGCTATAGCGCAGGCTACCGGCGATATAGTCGAGGCGGGCCGCTTTTATAATGAGGGGCTTAAGATCGCATCAGAATTAGGCGATAAGAGCGGTATAGCATCGTCACTACACCAACTTGGGATGCTAGCATATGACACCGGTGACATTTCGGAGGCGCGCCGCCTCTATGGAGAGAGCCTTAAGATCAAACGAGAGCTTGGTGACAAGAGCGGCATAGCTATTTCACTACATGAGTGTGGGATATTGGCACAGCGTAGTGGTGATCTGACGGAAGCCAACCGCCTCTTTAACGAGAGCCTGAAAATCTCCGAAGATCTAGGGGATATGAGCGGCATAGCAAGGTCGCTTCATCAACTGGGTGTGCTTGCGCAGGCAAGGGGCGATATCGCTGAGGCCTACCATCTTTACGGCGATAGCTTGAAGATTTTACAGGATCTGGGCGACATGAGTGGAATCTCACGGTCTTTGCACCAGTTGGGGCTTCTTGCTCAGCTTTCTGGCGATATCGGTGAGGCGAAGCGTCTCTATGGTGAAAGTCTGAAAATCTCCAAAGAACTCGGGGACAAGAGCACCTTCCTAAAGTCGCTATTCAATTTGGGAGTTTTGGCCCAGAATTCTGGGGAACTGAAAAAGGCTCTTAGCCTTTATGGTGATAGTCTGAAGATCGCCCAGGATCTTGACGACAAGACAGGCATCGCCTTCGCTTTAGCCCAAAGTGCTCTTTTGGAGGAAGAGGAAGGCAACCTGGAGCAGGCCCTAGACCTGATCCGCGAGGCAGAGGCGCTCTTCATGAAGCTTGAAAGTCCCACGGCGGAAAACGCCCGCTATGTCCGGGAACGACTGGAGAAGAAGATCGCGGTTGAAAAAATGTCGGAGGGAAACGAAACGTGACCCCGGAGGCCCACCGTCGATGAAAGATGAAGCTATAATGAAACGAAGAATTGCCGAGATCTTCCGCCTATCCCAAGAGGAGTGCGACCTGGTGAACCGGGTCGTCATCGAGGAGATCCTCGCAAGCTCGAAAGACACCCACGACCTCCTCCAGCGGGCCCTCGATCGGTTCGCAAAGACCGAGGGGGAGAGGATGGCGTTCCTCGCCGGGCACATCACCGGCTGGGTGGTGATGAAGGCGGACATGGACATGGATATCGACGCCTACTTCGCCGACTCCCGGTCGAAGGGCCCTGCGGGGCAGAACACGTAAGCGGCAAGCAGAACCAGCGCCCGCAAAAACAGGGCGATCGAGGGGAAGGGCGCGAAAAAAGGGAAGACAAAGGGGAAGGGTTTTTCAGCGGGACGGATCTTTGCATCCCCTACTTTGAGGACGAGACTCCGACTCCGGACCGGACTCGGCGGCCAGGAGCTGTGGCGGCTCTGGTGCGACCAGTTCGACGATGAGCTGGAGGCTTTGGCCGAGGCGATCTGGGCCGCGAACAAGATGGTGAAGACGGAATCCCCCCAGTCTAGGGACCGGTTTTACGCCATAAAGGACGAGTTCATCCTCAGGTACGCCACCAGCGGCCGGAAAGTCAGAGACGAGCCGCCGCCTCCCTGGTACCGCGGGGTCGACGGCTCGACCAGGACCCTATACTGCTACCGGGTCCCTGTCGGCGAGAGGGTCTACCGGCTCCACAGCTATCTCCAGCCCCTGGAGGTGGAAGAGGGGCTCGCCGAGGAGGGCGAGGAGGGGGGCGGCTCCGCCGTCGACGAGTGGTCGTGGCTTCCGATCTCTTTCGATGAGTTATATAAGATGCTCGCAAGCTACGCCGGTGATCGGTGGGGCTTCTCGGATCTTAGGGTGGGATGAATCGGGAGGAGGCAGATAGGGAAGGGGCGTCAGAAGCTATGAAAATGAAGACTGGAGGTGCAGGTTTGGGGCGGCCGCGCCCGCGGTGGGTCGCCCTTCCCCCGGCCTCTAAGGTCCGAGGCTCAAGACCGCCCTCAGCAGGTTGAAGTCATTCTGACGCGCCCTCACCATCTCGACGAAGCTCGGCTCGGCCCCCGCCTCCCCCCCGATGGAGACCCATCGGTCGAGGCCGAAGGAGTAAGCATGACCTCCATGATAGCCGTCGTACCTCAGGACCGGGCCCTTTACGCCTTCGAACCTCTCTCCGCCGACGACCCCGCCGTAATACAGCCCGGGGCCGTGAACCCCCTCGAACATCGCCGATGCGGCCGGAGCCAGCAGCGCCAGCGCCAACGCCATAATAGCTATTTTGTATCCCAGCATTCACATCACCTTCTTATCGAGCATCAACCATCGTTGATCTATGATCCGCCAGAGCTGCCAGATCCTTCCAGGAACTGAAGGTCCTCGATGGCCTTTTTGATCCGGCGGGCTTCCTGCTATAATCATGCCGGGATAGGCGAAAAATGTTTCGATGATTGGGCAACCCGGCCTAAGGTTTCGCCTGGCCGGGGGCGGGCCGCGCCTCATTCAAGTCTCACCGCCGCCGGGACCCGGGGGCCTCTCGGTGGAGGGTCCTTTCGACGTCCCGGCCATATCCTGGGTGGGTCCAGGTTTCTCTTTCTTCAAAGATCTTCTTTTGCCCATCCACCATTTGACGATTGGAATTATCAAGACGGTGGCCAGCCACTGCCAATATTTTTTAATAAAATTTTTGCCGTCGTTGAGGTAGTCGGAGGCGGTCTTCTCTTCGACGGTCACCGTGACCGGCCACTCGTCGAGCCTCTTCTTAGTCGCCCAGGCTGGTTCCCCAATATTTGATTTTTCCTGGTAATTAACCACGAGTTTCAGGGTTTGGTTGCCTCCTTTCGTCGGCGTTACTTCCCATACCCACTTGGGCAGCTCTTCTTCATCGGGGATGTACATCTGCTGAGCCAACCCTTCCTTGAGCGAGATGTCGAAATTGTCCCCCGTCAGGTTGACCTCATAAACGCACTTGGGCGAAAGATTGACCTTCTGGTAGATGGCATATTCTTCCTCGAGGTACCCCGCCAGGCGCTCCCGATCCTCTCCCAGAGTTACATTTATTTTATACTTGTGGCGTACAATCATCTCTCTGGGCGGATCCCAGCCGACCATCCCGAGGGCCTTCTCAGCCATCTTCTGATAATCTTCTGAGGAGGGCTGAGCGGGAGACGTTGCTTCTGTCGTCCTCTCCGAGGGCGGCTGATATGGTACCCCCTTTCCGATCTTTGTTCTGCCGTCACCAGGGACACCGCCCGTGTATACCGTTGTGTCGACCGGGGCTGTGTGCGTGATCGGTATCTCGACGGAAGTCTCACCCTTTGTATACCCCGATTCTTCCCGGATGCAGTGGCCAAAATACGTATCGTTATCGATCAGCACGTCGTACTTGTTATCCCCTGTAAAATTATCATCCACTGTATTATTCTCCGAGGAATTGAACGAAACGCCAACTTCATTTTTATTAATGTAATTATCTTTTAACTCGTTGAGATTTGACTGGTAGAGGTATACTCCGATTCGGTTGTAGCTGGCGGTGTTGTTTTTGATGAGGTTCGATGACGAGTCGCAGAGGGCGATCCCATCAGAATTATTGGAGGCTCCGTTATCGGTGAGGTTGTTGTTCATCGAGTTTATGAGGGTGATGCCGCAGGCTGGGTTGTTGTTGGCGACGTTTCCTGCAACGGAACTTCTGACACAATTCATAAGTGCCAGGCCGTTCACTCCGTTCCCGTGGAGGAAGTTATCGGCGATCCCGTTCTCCTGGGAATCGACGAGCTTGATGCCGGCGAGGTTGTTGTAGCTGGCATCGTTTCCCGCGATGTTGTTGCCGTAGCTTGCATACAGACGGATTCCATACTCAACGTTATGGCTGGCGATGTTCCGGGAGATGGTATTTCCGTTGGATGACTCAAATAAAAGACCGTTCCCGTTATAGCTGGCGTTGTTGGCCTCTATCCTGTTTTCCCCGCTTCCCTCGATCTTTATTCCGCACCAATCATTGTGGCTGGCGTTGTTATCCTTTATGATGTTCTTGTTCGATTCTTCTATGAAGATCCCAGAAACATGATTGTAGCTGCCATCGTTCTCAGAGATGTTGTTTTCGAGGCTGCTTGATAGGTGAATCCCGATGTCATTGTAGCTGGCGTTGTTCTCCGTCACCGTGTTGTTATGCGAGCCCTCGAGGTATACGCCGCCTTCCCCGTTATCGAGGGAGACGACATTTCTCTTGATTGTGTTGTAGGAGGATTCCTGTAATATCACGCCACCTTTCTCGTTCTTGACGATAATGTTGTCTTCGATGGTGTTCCCTTCGGATCGGACGAGGCTGATCCCCCCGCTTCCGTCGCTTATGTTGTTCCCTTCGATCGAATTATTCCGGGATCTGTTGAGGTGGATGCCGTCGGCGTCAGAATGGCCGATGATGTGGTTGCCCCCGACGGTGTTCTTCTCGGACTCATGAAGTTCAATTGAATTTTTATTATTTAATACGTTATCTGCTATCATGGAGTTGGCCGTATTATATAATCGAATTCCGTATCCGGTCTCATCGAAGACCTGTTCCTTTATTGTGATGTTGCTGCAGCTGAGGCAGTAGACGACGGCAGCATCCTCCGAGGTCGAATCGATGGTCATGTTGGCCGCTAAAACCAGATAATAAATGGCGCCACCATCAATCCGGTTGCTGGTATCTATGTAATTTAGGCCGGCGGCCTCGAAGCTCCGACCGTTCTCATTCATAACGTTCTTCCTCAAGGTGTTGTATTGGGACCTCTCCAGAGAGATGCCGTAATCGGCGTTGAAGCTCGCATTGTTCCCTTCGATCGTGTTATTCCCGGAGTCCTGGAGCTTAATTCCCAGGCCGTTATTGGTGGCATTGTTCCCCTGGATGTAGTTTCCCTGGCCCCTCAAGATCAAGATGCCAAATCTGTTATGGCTGACATTGTTCGCCTCAACGGAGTTATTCATCGAGCCGTTGAGGACTATCCCGGTCCCCGCACCATCATTATATATAGTAATATTTCTTATTTTATTATTATTAGAATATATTTTCACTCCTGCCGCCTCTTCTGGAGATCTGCCGCGGCTGTAGTTCGTCGAGACGAAACCCTCAACCACGATTCCGTCGGCAGAAAGAGTTATCGAGCTCCCGTTTCTGCCTCCGTCCACCACCGGCAGCCCGACCCCCCTCAGGGTGAGGGGCTTATTGACGTCCACGTTTTCGCGGTAAGGATCTCTTCCATCCTCCACCAGGATCGTATCCCCGGGGCTTGCCATGTCTATCTTCTCCTGGATGGATTCGTTCTGGCTCACGACCCAGGTCTCTCCTTGCGCCAATCCCAACAAAATAACTGAAACAGCCAATATCAAGTTAATGTGGTCATTCAATATAGATCAACCTCATATTATATTTTTCTTCCTCCTTATATATCCTCTTTTTTGAGGCTCCCATAACAGACCCCCCTGGATCGAGCCATCCCTCTGCCATCGTACGACTTAAAAGTCCCCGTTATCTGGCTTCCAATGACCGATAGCGTCATCTCGTAGCGGACCATGTCGTTCAGAGAGACGATGCTCAATTGCAAATTCGTCTCCTCAAACGATCCCCTGGCCTCCACCGGTTGCTGGGACGGGGTTGGGAGGGCGTTGCCGAGGAAAGCTTCTGCCACATCTCCAAAGATGTCGTCTCTAGGGCACTTGGACCTCGGAGAGGCCGATCCGTCGATATCTTCTTCTGGTAAAAAATATAAATTTCCATTGCCAGAGATGACGGTCTCATGCTGGGTCAGCTTCAACTCTGCCTTTGCTTCGCCGGATCCATCTGACAAGGTCAGATCCAAGGACCAGTTTGTTCCTTTGGGTGTGGTATGTCTCGTCACCACGCCGTCTATGCGGGGGATCTCTACATGGAGGGGCGCCCTCGTCTCGTCTTTTAATGTCTCCGGCAGATTCTCCAGAACGTTATCAATAGATCCGTCGATGTTCAGGACTCTGCCGACCAGCTCGTCTGGATCGTCTGGGGTGATATCTCCCGTATCTCTGAGGATATCCTTCATATCCTTGGCTTCAAGACTGGGATATATCGACCTCATCATCGCCGCAGCGGCGGTGACGTGGGGCGCCGCCATGCTGGTGCCACCAGAATTATTCTTTATATCTCCCGAATCATTCCTTCCCCAGACGGCCTGAGCGCCGGGAGCGGCGAGGGTCACTTCAAAAAAGTCTTTTATATTTTGGTTGCTGTCCGGCGCTGGTGTTCGATCGTTCATGACGTTGCCGACGGTGATCATATTGGAGATTTCGATGCCGCCTGGGGCGTGCTTGTAATCACTGTGTCGGGTCGTCACCCCGCCGTTTCCAGCGCTGCATACAAACAACCTCTCCGGGGCTATATTGCTAATGTTTTTGAAGAACTTTTTGTATGCCACGTTCAACGCGTTATTCGCCCTATCGTTCCCCCAGGAGCAGCTGATGATGGTGCTTCCGTTCTCCAATGCGTACTTGAGAGAGAGAAATGCGTCGGTAGAAAAACTCATATTATCATCAGGGGGATATATGTTATATAAATTAATCATCAATTTATTCCCGAGGGGCTGAGACGCTATGCCCACAAGCCCGCCATCATCGGGATCTGCGGCCAGAATGTTCATGATGCCAGTGCCGTGGCTCCCGGCGATCTCAAACCCCGGCAGGGGTTCCTCCAGCACCGCGGGCGCGAATGCGTCCCCCCCGACGGTGGTGTTGATAGTGGCATTATCAAACTCACAACAGTTCTCCCATCTGTAGATCCCGTCATCGATGACGGCCACCTTTACGGGAAATAGCCTGACGCCAGATTCGTTGACCCTGTCCCAGGACTCCTGGACCCGGACCATCTCGTAGCCCTTGCAGTTCTCCTCCGCATAAACGGAGTCGCTCAGCGAAGATTCTCGATAGATCTGTTGGTTTGGAAAGGCCAGCTCGATGGAGGGATCCTCTCTTGCAGTGGCGATGTCTCTAATTAGTCCTTCAATGCTGTCCCCCCGGGCCGTTGTCCGGTTGGTTTTGATCTGGAACATTAGTATGGTTTCGAACTGACCCACCACCGACCCATTTAGACCTTTAGCCAGATCTTCAGCTATGCCGGTCGCCTCTTCGAACGAGAACCGTTCGTCCACTACGACCAATACATGATTTATCGGGACCTTCCCACCCCAATCAATCCCATCAGCGGTTCCATCCACCAGCTCTTCGGGATCGGGTCGCTGAAAGCTGTCCTCTTCGCCGAGGACAAGCGGTCTCTCCTCCACGTAGACCAGGTCGTCCTTCCAGCTCCCTTTGCTATAAAAAATCTCATCGGCAGAGTGTCTGCCGTCGGTGGCGTATGCACCGATCCGGTAGACTCCTCGTTGGGATGGACGCCACTCCCATTTTGCCTCAGCGGACCAGTTCTGCTGGAGCACCCAGTCGTCCCCGGTCGATGGGCCCCGGAGCCAGAAGCAGTAGAAGACGGGATCGCCTTCGGGGTCGGAAGCAGAAGCCGTCCAGATCGCATCCCGATCCACCCTCAGGGCGGTGGGGTCTGGTCCCAGAGAGGTCACCGTCGGAGGCTGGTTCGGCCGGCAAGTTAATACGAGGTCGTAAAGCTCGACGTACGCCCCCTCCAGAGTCTCGAAGTCGATGATCCCCGGGGGCAGTGGATCCGGATCTGCATAATCGATCACCTGCTGAAGGGCGGAGATCTTCCCCTCCATCATCTCCCCATCGATCTCTCTGATCACCGTCTTCTCCGCTTCTTCTATCCTCTCGATATAGACCTGGATATGTCCTTCCCTGGAGATGATGGATACCTGATGCTCTTTGGTCGGGTCGTATGGTATTGAATTGCCAGCAAATTTTTCTGGGGCTTCTGTCTCTCCAACGTATTTGAAGATAAATGTAGAAAGGGTATAATCGGCCGAGGGTATTAAGCCAACGAAAGCAGCCGGAGCATCTATCGCCAGAGATGGGGTATTGGTAAAGCCTATCGAGTAGCGATTTGAGCCGTCGATGTTGATGTTGACGCGCATCTCGCCAGTGAGATTTTTGAGCTTGAAGCTGAGATTGAGGTCCCCCTCTTCGCAGGACTCGTTATATCCCGCCCAGCTGGCGCCGTAGCCGGTGAGGTTACCGTCGTCGATGGTCCAGCCAGCCATCCTCACAGCGGTGAGAGGGCCGCCGAACTCCCGAGCAAGGCCGACCTCCAGACTGGCCCCCAGGGATAAGCCCAAAATTATTATCAGGATAGACCTGATGAGCAACCCCTCCGTCTTCATAGCAGTCTCCTTGCAACTTCGTCTCCTGAAACTTTCTGTGGTCCCCTCCGGAAGATGCCACCGTCGGTGGGCTCAGGTCGTAACCGCGGCGTCAACGCCGCATCGCCGGTCAGGTTCCATCCTTGGCCATTGCTCTTTCGGTATTCTTCTATCCTCAGCGGGATTATACCAGAGAATCTTGCTCCGGCCTCTCGAAGTAGCCGACCCCCAGGTCCAGATTCCCCTCAGGCTCCTCCGAGGCCGCATCCTCTTCCGTTGTTGGGGATGGACATACGACGGTGACGTTGGAAAACCGGACGAAGGTCCCGTTCAGGGCTTCAAAGTCGATTCTGCCGGGGGGGAGGGGATCGGGATCGAGGTAATCGATCGCTGGAAACGGCCCCCCAGTTTCATGGTCCGGCTCATTGAACATGACCCGGATCTCTCCATTATAGGATAGGATCTCCACCTCATACTCCTGGGTATGGTTGTAGGCTACGGGCTCTCCGGCCACCCATTCTTCGGGGGAGGGAACCGTCCCTGCCTCCCTGAAGATGTAAGTTGATAGTAGCCCGTCATCCTCGCTCTTGAGCCCGATTGCGTACCGATTTTGGCCGCTGACGTTTACGTTGACGTGCATCCCGCCAGAGAGGTCTTTGAGCCTGAATTTGAGGATTAGCGGGCCCTCGCAGGATTCATTGTATGCCGTAAAGCTCCCCTCTCCGGCGCCGATGATCTCTCCATCGCAGCTCGTCCATCCCTCCTCGGGGGAAGAAGTCCCGTCATCGCAGTCCTCAGGCGGCGCAGCCAGCGCCGATGCAAGAACCGCCGACGAGGCTGCGCTCAAAATAACGAGCAAGGCGGTCCATGCAAATTTTCTGTCGACAATCATGATCCCTCTCCTGCATCAGATGCGTATTATTATGAATTGCAACGGTAAATACCTTTCGATTTAAAGGGAAAACAAAAATAATATACAAATAATTATATCTAATAATTCGCGGTTCTTAATCCGGAAATTATCGATCCATATGGGAAGAAATCCGATATTATACCCTTGGACTCAGGTCCGAAGGTGAAATGAACGCTTCTAAAACCTTTTCTCCGTCAAGCCACAGGATCTTCGGGCCGATGCCCTAAATTTATCGAATAATTCGGGTTGGAATCAATTAATAAATATCGGCATAGGCAGATCGTAAAATTGATCTCCGCTCCGAGAAGCTAATACTCTTCCCCCAACGCTTATAAGTTCTCGGAGTGAAAGTCCCAAACTGTATGCCGTTCTGCAGCGTAGAAGAAGCGATCGAGGAGGTGAGGGCCGGCCGGTTCATCCTCGTCCTGGACGACGAGGGGCGGGAGAACGAGGGGGACCTGGTGATGGCGGCGGAGAAGGTGACTCCGGAGGCGATCAACTTCATGGCGAAGCATGCCCGCGGCCTCATATGCGTCCCGCTATCCGGCGAGCGGGTCGGGGAGCTCTCCCTCCCCCTCATGACCCAGAACAACACCGAGAAGATGGGGACCGCCTTCACCGTCTCCGTCGATGCCAAGGGGCGGGGGGTGACGACCGGGATCTCCGCCTTCGACCGGGCCGAGACGGTCAGGACCCTCATCGACCCTGCGGCGACCTTAAACGACCTGGTGATGCCGGGCCACACCTTCCCGCTGCGGGCCCAGGATGGGGGCGTCCTCCGCCGGGCGGGCCACACCGAGGCCTCCGTCGATTTGGCGAGGATGGCTGGTTTGTATCCGGCAGCCGTCATCTGCGAGGTGATGGCGGAGGACGGGACGATGGCGAGGCTCCCGGAGCTGGAGCGGTTCGCCGCCGAGCACGGCCTCAAGATGCTCACCATAGATCGGCTGATCAAGAGGAGGATGCGGAGCGAGAAATTGGTGAGAAGGATCGCCGAGGTCTCCCTCCCGACGGATTACGGCGACTTCCGGGCCATCGGCTACGAGAGCCTCGTCGACGGCCAGTGCCACCTCGCCCTCGTCGCCGGAGACCCCTCCTCCGACGACGCCCTCGTCCGGGTCCACTCCGAGTGCCTCACCGGGGACGTCTTCGGGTCGAGGCGGTGCGACTGCGGCGACCAGCTCCACCTCGCCATGAGGATGATCGCCGATAGCGGAAACGGGGTCCTCCTCTACATGCGGCAGGAGGGGCGGGGGATAGGCCTTGCGAACAAGCTCCGGGCCTACGCCCTCCAGGAGCGGGGCTACGACACCGTCGAGGCGAACCACCGGCTGGGGTATCCGGCCGACCTGCGGGACTACGGCGTCGGGGCCCAGATCCTCGTCGACCTGGGGATCAAGAGGATGCGGCTCCTCACCAACAACCCCCGGAAGATCGTCGGCCTGGAGGGGTACGGCCTGGAGATCGTCGATCGGGCCCCCATCGAGATACCGCCCAACGATAAAAACAGGAAGTACCTGGAGACGAAGAGGGACAAGCTTCATCACCTCCTCCTCCAGGAGGGGTCGGGGAACGGCTGAACCTTCCGGTCCCCGACCTGTCGAACTACTCTATCTTCACCTTCTTTCGGGTCGTCACCTCCACCTTGGGGAGGTGGACGGTCAGGACCCCGTCCTGGAGGGAGGCCCTCGCCTCCTCCGCTTTCACCCCCGCCGGGAGCGTGAGGCTCCTCTCATACCGCGAAAAGCTCCTCTCCTTCCGGTAGAACTCCTCGCCCTTCTCCTCCTTCTCCACCTTCCGCTCCGCCTTGATCTCCAGGAGGTCCTCGGCGACGGAGATCTCCACATCTCCCTTATCCATCCCCGGTAGGTCGACGGCTACGACGACCTCGTCGTCGGTCTCCTTGACATCGGCGAGGGGCTTCATCACATCTCCCGCGGCCATCGGGGCCTCGACTGCGAAGTCGTCGATCAGCTGGTTCATCCTCTCCTGGATCTTCCTTATCTCAGGCATGTACCTCGCTTCGGGGTCGGAGATCCCGAACTCCTCCAGGAGCCGGTTCATCCTGTTCTGGAGGCGCTTGAAGTCGTCTCTTGGAACCAATCCTGTCATGATCTATCACCTCCAGTAGATCGTACTTCAAAACTCAAATATCTTGCGATAGATACTCCGCCTGGATGGCTACGACCTCGCGGCTGTCCCTCGCCGCGGCGTACTCGGCCAGAGGCTCTTGGTTCAGCTCCAGAAATACGTGCCCCCAGGAGAACTTCGCCAGGATCTCCTCTGCCTGGGGCCGCTCGCCCAGGATCACCAGGGCGGCGGCGAAGGCCTCCACCGTCGATAATTTGAAGGGCTTTCCGAAGTTGACGGGGTTTGCGGCGACTAGGAAGGGAAGCGCCCTCGCCTTGAGGCGGACGGTGCCGAAGACCTCCTCGGCGTGGGCCCAGGAGCAGTCGAGGGCCGCGAGCCCCCGCCCCACCTCCGATCTGTCGGCGGGGGAGAGGGCCCTCTCGGAGAAGGGGCTTAAGACGAGGCGGCCCCGGAGCCGGTTATACCGCTTGGTGGTCCGGGCGAGGCCGAACCGGACCATCTTCCTTCCGGTGCACCTCTTGGGGTCGCACTGGTCGGCGGTGTAGATGAGGAGATCCATGGTCCTATCTTCTACCGATAATCCTATTAACGTTGTTTGCAACTTCCCAGCATCATACCTATGCCGAAAAAATGAACTCAGAGGCCATCCCGATGAGCGAGATCTCCAAGGAGTACGACTTTAAGCAGATCGAAGAGAGGTGGGTCGGCGCCTGGGACGAGTCGATCTACTATTTCGACTGGAACTCCGGCGCGCCCCAGTACATAATCGATACGCCTCCGCCCTATCCCACCGGAAACTTCCACATTGGAAACGCCCTCAACTGGTGCTACATCGACTTCGTCGCCCGGTACAAGAGGATGAGGGGCTACAACGTCATGTTCCCCCAGGGGTGGGACTGCCACGGCCTTCCTACGGAGGTGAAGGTGGAGGAGATCCACGGCATCACCAAAAACGAGGTCCCAAGAGAGGAGTTCCGCCGCCTCTGCGAGGAGCTGACCGCAAAGAACATCGCCAAGATGAGGGTGACGATGAAAAGGCTCGGCTTCTCCAACGACTGGTCGAACGAGTACGTGACGATGACCCCGGAGTACTACTCCAAGACCCAGCGCTCCTTCGTCCAGATGTTCGAGAAGGGGATGATCTATCGGGAAGACCACCCCGTGAACTGGTGCCCCCGCTGCGGGACCGCCATCGCCTTCGCCGAGGTGGAGTACGACTCAAGGACGACGACCTTAAACTACCTCCGCTTCGGGTCCCCCCTCGGAGACCTGGAGATCGCCACCAGCCGCCCTGAGCTCCTCGCCGCCTGCGTCGCCGTCGCCGTCCACCCCGAGGACGAGAAGAAGAGAAAGTACATAGGAACCGAGGTTTCGGTTCCCGTCTTCGACTACAACGTCCCCGTCATAGCCGACGAGGTCGTCGACCCCGCCTTCGGCACCGGCGTCGTCATGATCTGCACCTTCGGCGACAAGCAGGACGTCCGATGGTGGGTCGAGCACGCCCTCCCCCTCCGCCAGGCCATCGACCGGACGGGGAGGATGACGGAGATCGCGGGCAGGTTCTCAGGGATGAAGATCTCCGAGTGCAAGGACGCCATCATCGAGGAGATGAGGTCGGAGGGGACGATCTACAAGGAGGAGCCCCTCGACCAGAACGTCGGCCTCTGCTGGAGGTGCAAGACCCCAATCGAGATCCTCTCCGAGAGGCAGTGGTTTGTGAGGATAAACCCCGAAGAGATCATCGAGACCTCCGGCGAGATAAAGTGGGTCCCCGACCACATGGAGATCCGGCTATTGAACTGGACCGGGACGATGGACTGGGACTGGTGCATATCCCGCCAGAGGATCTTCGCGACGCCCATCCCCGTCTGGTACTGCCGGGGTTGCGGCGAGCCCCTCGTCGCGGAGGAGGAGTGGCTCCCCCTCGACCCCAACCTGACGGGTCCGCCGGTCCCGTGTCCTAAATGCGGCTCTGAAGAGTTCGACCCCGAGACCGACGTCCTCGACACCTGGATGGACAGCTCCATATCCGTTTTGAACGTCACCGGATGGCTGAGCGACCACAAACCCCGCTACCCCGCCCAGCTCCGCCCCCAGGGCCACGACATCATCAGGACCTGGGCCTTCTACACCATCCTTCGGGCGAGGGCTCTGGTGGGGACGAGGCCCTGGGACTCGATCCTGGTCAACGGGATGGTCCTGGGGGAGGACGGCCACAAGATGTCCAAGTCCCTGAACAACTTCATAGCCCCCGAGGAGGTGGTGGCGAAGTACGGCGCCGACGCCTTCCGCCAGTGGGCGGCCGTCGGCGGAAGCCCCGGGAGCGACGTGATGTTCCGGTGGAAGGACGTCGTCTCCGGCGGCAGGTTCCTCCAGAAGCTCTGGTCCATGTACCGGTTCGCTGCCCCCCACGCCAAAAGGTCCGAGGGGACGGCCCCAAACCAGGTCGACCGGTGGCTCCTCTTCGAGCTCTCGCAGATGATCGAGGCGGTCACCGGCTCCATGGATCGGTTCGCCTTCGACGAGGCCTTCAGGGCCATCAGATCCTTCGCCTGGGAGGAGTTCGCCGACAACTACATCGAGCTCGTCAAGGCCCGGCTCTACGGCCCCGACGGCCCCGAGAAGAGGGCGGCCCAGGCGACTATTTATGAGGCGTTGGAGGCCCTGACGAGCCTCCTCGCCCCCTTCACCCCCTTCATCGCTGAGGAGATCAGGATGAGCCTCGCAGGGGAGTCGGTCCACACCGCCTCCTGGCCGGAGCCCCCGAAGGTTTTGCCCCAGCCCGAGGGAAGCCTCATCAAGGACGTGGCGGCGGCCGTTCGGAGGTACAAGTCCGACCGGGGGATGGCCCTGAACGCCCCCCTCGCCGGCATCGAGGTCTACTCGGAGCTGGATCTGGAGACGGCGGACCTCGCGGGCTCCACCAGCTCGACGGTGGCGGTGAAGCGCGGCCGCCCCGAGATCGAGACGAGGGCCGTGGAGGTGAAGCCGCAGATGAAGGCGATAGGCCCCGTCTTCAAGGAGAAGAGCGGCGAGATCATCAGGAGGCTGAGGGAGATGGACCCCGAGGAGGTGGCCCGGATGGCGGAGGCGGGGAAGGTCCTCGTCGATCTCGGAGGCGAGGTCGCAGAGCTCGCCCCCGGGGCGGTGGAGATCGCATCCGAGACCCTCTCCGCGGGGAGGGCCGTCGATATGATCGGCCTCCCGGAGGCCACCGTCCTCATCCGGACGGGAACATGATCGAGGTGGAGGTGAAGGCCCGGGCCCCCCCGGGGATCGAGGAGAAGATCGCGGGCCTGGGGGGCGCGAGGACGGGGGCGGAGGTCCACCTCGACCTCTACTTCGGCTCAAGGTCCAGAAACTTCGCAGAAACCGACGAGGCCCTCAGGATCCGGATCAAGGAGGCGGGGGCCTTCCTCACCTACAAGGGGCCGAAGCTCGACCCCGAGACGAAGTCCCGGCGGGAGGTGACCGTCCAGGTCGACGACCCTCACAACCTCGAGTCGATCCTGGAGTCCCTGGGGTTCTTCAGGGCCGCCGTCGTCAAGAAGAGGAGGACGAAGTACTCCCTGGGGAGGGCCACCCTCTGCTTGGACGAGGTGGAGGGGCTGGGGAGCTTCCTTGAAGTCGAGCTCTCCGGCGGCGAGGTCTGGGAGGAGGAGAAGAGGGCGGCCCTCGAGGTTCTGGCGAGGCTGGGGATCTCGGAATCGATAAGAAAGTCCTACCTCGAGCTCCTGGCGGAGCGGTGATATGCCTCCGGAGCCCTTCGCCGAGCGGGCCGTCCCCATGGTGGGGATGCTGGCCCTGTTGGTGGCGGTCCAGCTCCTCTCCCTCGCCCTGATGCCCCCCCTATCCGAGACGGAGGTGAGGGTCTTCGAGGACCCCGAATCCGCCGCAAACCCCTTCAGCTACATCTTCCTCGTCCTGGGGTTCACGGTCTTCATCCTGATGGCCATGAGGCTGAAGAAGGGCTGGATCGTCACCTGGGTGGTCCTGCTGGCGGTGGCGATGGGGGTATATTACGTCATCTCCGCCTTTGCTCCGCCCCTCTCCGCCCTCCTCGTCTCTGCCGCCGTCCTGGCCCTCCTCTACACTTATCCGGAGTGGTACGTCATCGACTTCGTCGGCCTCCTCGTCTCTGCCGGGGTGGGGACCCTCTTCGGCCTCAGCATGACCCCCTTCCCCGCCATCATCCTCCTCGTCGTCCTCGCCGCCTACGACGCCATCTCGGTCTACAAGACCCGGCACATGGTCACCCTGGCGGAGGGGGTGATGGAGATGAGGGCTCCCCTCCTCTTCGTCATCCCCCGGCGAAGGGGGTACAGCTTCCGTCGCGAGGGGCTCGGGTCCGGGGAGGCCCGGGGCGCTTACTTCCTCGGCCTGGGGGACGCCATCATCCCCACCGTCCTGGTGATCTCCGCCAACTGGTCCCTCGACCTCCCCGCCGTCGAGGTCTTGGGGATGGCGGCGAACCTCCCCGCCCTGGGGGCGATGGCCGGCACCGCCTTTGGCTTCCTCCTCCTCTCCACCACCCCCAGGGATAGGCCCCAGGCGGGGCTCCCCTTCCTCAACGGCGGTGCGATCCTCGGTTTTCTCCTGGCGGTTCTCGCCTCGGGCCCCCTCGCCTTCTGAGGGTCCGACGACAACTTTTTTTGGCGGCGGCGCATCTGTACCTCCGGAGGTCAAAGAGGTGGAGGAGAACGACGTCGTCTTGGAGGCGCAGTTTGTGCCCTTCTGCCCGAAGTGCGGGACCGAGTGCGAGGCCCGGGAGCTGAGACGGGCCCTGGACTCGGAGAACTGGAAGAAGATCGTGGTGGAGGCGATCTACTACTGCCCCAAATGCGACAACTACTGGAGCGAGGGGCTGGTGGAGAAGGGGTACCAGTGAGCTGATGGCGGAGATGGTGGTGGAGGGGGCGGTCACCCTCAACGTCGAGGGGGCCTTCTACAACCCCAGGATGAGGCTAAACCGGGACCTGGGGGTGGCGATGGTAAGGGCACTGGGGATCTCCGACTACCTGGACGCCCTCGCCGCCAGCGGAGCCCGGGGCCTCCGGGTGGCGAAGGAGGCGGGGGCTGCCGCCGTCGCCCTCAACGACGTCAGCCCCAGGGCCGTCGCCCTCATCCGAGAGAACGCGAGGCTTAACGGCCTCGTGGGATGCGAGGTCCTCTCGTCCAACGCCAACGTCCTCCTCCATCAGAGGAGGTTTGAGGCTGTAGACCTCGACCCCTTCGGCTCCCCCGCCCCCTTTCTGGCGGCGGCGGCGCGATCCGCCCTGGATTACCTCTTCATCACCGCGACGGACACCGCCCCCCTCTGCGGAGCTCACCTCAAGAGCGGGATCCGAAAGTACATGGCCGTCCCCGTCAAGGCCGAGCACCACCGGGAGATGGGGGCGCGGATCCTCCTCGGGGCGGCGGCGAGGGAGCTCGCCCGGGTCGACAAGGGGGTCCGCCCCCTCCTCACCCACGCCACCGACCATTACGTCCGGGTCTACCTCGGGATCGCGAAGGGGGCGAAGAGCGCCGACAGGGCCCTCGAATCCATGGGGTACCTCGAGCAGTGTCGCAGCTGTGGCCTCTGGCGGACGGTTTCGGGGGTGGGCTGCCCCTCATCGGGAAAATGCTCCTTCTGCGGCGGGAGGGCTGAGGTGGCGGGCCCCCTGTGGCTGGGGCCGATCCAGGATCCCGGGGTGATAGGAAGGGCCCTGGCGGCGATGGAGGGGTCGGCGGCCCGGTCCGACCGCGGGGTCCGGCTCCTCCAAGCGTGCGCCGACGAGATCGACCTCCCCATGTACTACGATCACCACAGGCTCTGCAGAAGATTCAAGGCGACCCCCGGTACAGCCTCCGACCTCGTCGAGGAGCTCCGATCCCTGGGCTGGAGCGCCTCCAGGACCCACTTCAGCGGCGTGGGGGTCAAGACCGATGCCCCCATCGAGGTCCTGAGGGAGGTCCTCACCGCTCCTCCCCCCAGATCGGGGGCGCGAGGCGGCTCATCTTCCCATGGACCCTAAAGTTAATATGGGATAAGAAACATAGTCTGGGATGGCCAAAGCCAGATGCGCTTCGGCTTAGTGGCACGAGATGATGAAATATTACCCCCTTCATTGCTACTCCCTTACGTCACCTCGTGCCAACCCTTCATTGACCCTTAGGTTCCTCTCCTCCATCTCGAATGAGACCATTTCCAGGACTGCCATCTCATCGAATCCCCAATTGATCTCCTAACTCCCGATCCTCCTCTTTATACATCCCTAGATATTGAACTGTTCGAGACCCCCCATCTCCATCCTTATTCCCTTAGGCTCCAATGCCCACCGATCTGCTCCACCATAGCCGTGGGAGTATCGGGGGCGTGGCAAATGATAAAATAAAATGGATCCGAGATTGGCTCTACATGAAGATCGCAGTTGTCGGAGGAACGGGAGATTGCGGCCAGGGTTTCATCAAGCGCTGGGCGGGGGAGCACGAGATCGTCATAGGGTCGAGGAAGGCCGATAAGGCCGAGGCTGCGGCGGCGGAGCTGACGCGCTTTCTGAAGTCGAGGGGGATAGACTCCAGGATAAAGGGGATGGACAACGCTGCTGCCATCGAGGCTAGCGACCTGGTGGTCCTCAGCGTGCCCTACAACTTCGTCGAGTCGATGACCTCGAACCTGAGGGAGAGCTACGGGGACCAGATCGTGATATCCCCCGTCGTACCCATGGCCAGGGTGGGGCGCCATTTCGAGTACACACCGCCGGCCCAGGGGAGCGCCGCCCTCCTGGCGAGAGACCTCCTCCCCCCCTCGGTCCGGGTGGTGGCGGCCTTTCACACCATCTCCTACGCGGCCTTCCAGGAGCTTGACCTGACCCTTGGGGGGGACGTTCTGATCGTTGGGGACGATCCCGAGGCAAAGGAGGTCGTCGCCGACCTGGTCCGGGTCGTAAAGGATCTGAGGCCCCTGGATGGGGGGCCCCTGGAGCTGGCGGCCCAGGTGGAGGGGCTGACGCCCCTCCTCCTGAACATAGGCCGGCTGAATAAGATCAAGAACGCTGGAATAAACGTCGTATCGTGCTGAGCTAAAGGACCCCGCCGACGAGGTCCTCGGGGCTCACCCCGGCCATCCGGAGGATCAGATAGGCCCCCAGGACCGTCCCCGCCACGCTCCCGAGGTTGGCGAGGGCGGCGACCAGGATCACCCGGAAGAGGGGGATGGCCATCATCTCCTTGAAGGTCTCCGCCTCGGCGAGCTTCTTCATATCTGCCATCGTGGGCTTCCTCTTCCACGCCTCGACGATCCCCGCAAACCAGCCCGCAGCCATCAGGGGGTTGAGGCTCGTCAGCCAGGCGATCATGAAGGCGGTGAGGGCGGAGAGGGGGTGGCCCCGGGCCAGGATCACCCCGAGGGCGCTGAGGGCGCCGTTGACGAGAAACCAGATCTTGAGGGCTGCCAGGATCCGGGCGCTGTCGATTCCGGCTATCAGGACGGCTCCGATCGTCACGAGGACGAGGAGCATCAGGAGGGCTCCGAAGACCTTCGGGGCGGAGATCCTCCTCCTCCTGGCCGGGCTGGCCATCTCCTCCATGGGAGGTATCCTCTCGGGGTGGTCGAGGTATCTCGCGATCCCCTCCCGGTGGCCTGCGCCGACCACCGCCAGGACCCTCCCCGTCCTTGCGAGCCGGATGAGGTTTCGGGCGATGTAGGCGTCCCTCTCGTCGATCAGAACCTCGGCTGCCCTGGGGGATACCTCTCGAAACTCCTCTATGATCGCGGAGACGACGTCCTCCTCGGTCACCTTGTCGATATCGATATCCTCCCCCTTCCCGAAGGCGGCGGGGATCATCGAGAATACGAGCTTCGCCTTCTCCAGGAAGCTCATGGAAGTCCAGAACCTCTGGATGGTGACGGCAATATCCCTGTCCACCAGGGCCACCCTCGCGCCGGCGGCCTCGGCGGCCTCGATGGCGGCTATCATCTCCGATCCGGGCTTCACCCCCAGGTCCGATCCGATCTTCTTCTGGACGTAGGCTAGGAACCACTGGACCAGGAGGAGGTAGAGCTTGCCGCCGCTGAGGATCTCCTTTATCTGGATCTCCCCCGTCTCCTCTTCCCCCCGGAGGGCCCGGTACCTTCCCCGGCAGAGCTCCACGGCGACGACGTCGGGGCGGAGATCCTCGATCGCCTGCCGAACCTCCTGGACGCTCTTTTCGGATACGTGGGCCGTCCCCACGATCACGATCTCGCCCTTCTCCCCTCCGGGGGCGGAGGGGCCCTCGCCCCCCTCGATTGAGCTGCCTGAGACCATCTCTTCCAAGTCGATTACCTCGCCGTGGGGCCCCAGAGGGGCGCCCCCCCTAAAAACCCTTTCTGCGCCCGGGGCCGTCACCACCCCGTGCAGATCTCGATCGCCCGGAGGAGGTCTGACCTGGAGACGATCCCCACAAGCTCGCCGTCCTCCATGACGGGGAGCCTCCGGATCTGCTGCTCCATCATCTTCTTCATCGCCTCGGCGGCATCGGCGTTCGGCTCGATGACGTATATCGCCCTCACCATGACGTCCCCCACGACGGTCGTCCCCCTCCTCTCCTCGGGGACCTTCTGGACGTCGGATATCGTCACGATCCCCGCGAGCCTTCCCCCCTCCATCACCGGGTATCCCCGGTGCTTCTCCCGAAACATGAGGTTCATGATCTCCGGGACCGTCGTATCGGGGGAGACGGTCCGGAGGTCCCTGGACATGATGTCCCTGACCTTCACCCCCTCCAGGGGGACGACGATGGCTGTGGCCTTCTCCTCATCGTTGGCGGCGATGTAGATGAAGATGGCTATGACCACCAGAAGAATGCCGCCTCCGAATAGCCCCAAAAAACCCATGATGACCGCAAAGAACTTGCCGATGGTTGCGGCTCGTCTCGTCGCCTCTACATAAGGGAGCCTGGAAGCAAACCAGGCTCGAAGGACTCTGCCCCCGTCCATGGGGAAGGCCGGAAGGAGGTTGAAGATCATCAGGATGATGTTGATCACCCCCAGGGTCCAGAGGAGGGTGGTGAGGGGGTGGCCCCCTCCCAGGAGGGAGGCGGCCTGGAGGCTCAGGAGGATCGTCCCGGCTCCGAGGATCCCGCTGACGCCGGGCCCCGCCACCGCCATCCTCGCCTCCATGCTTGGGTCCCGGGGGATGTCTTCCATCGAGGCGACCCCCCCGAAGATGTAGAGGGTGATGCTCCTGATCTTTATCCCGTACCTCATCGCCACGAAGGAGTGGCCGAGCTCGTGGAGGGCGACGCAGAGGAATAGGAGGATGGCGAAGGCGAAGGAGTAGGCCATTCGCACTTCCGGGGGCTCGACGGCGGCAAAGCCGTACGATAGGTCGTAGACCCGGCCCAGCACCTCGAGGGGGGTGGTGGCGGTGAAGGTCGAGAAGATGTAGGCGACTATAGGGATGATCGCAAGGAAGGTGATGTGGAGCCTGATGGGGATCCCCGCGATCCTCCCGATCTGGAAGGCGGCGCTCATGGTATTGGAGAGGCCCTGCCCGTTAATATCTTTTTTGAGGGGTTCAGATCGGCTCCCTCGGCTCCCGAGCCGTCGGACTTTGGATCGCCGGTACTCCCATGAAGCCCGGTGGTTGGGCCTTGCAACCCTCTATCCCGATCAGCTTCCTCGAATTATCATCCGACGCTGACGAGCCTTCTTATCATGGCGCTGTGCTCCACCATGCAGGCGACGACGTAGGCCTCCTCGAGGGTCGAGCCGACGGCGAAGACCCCGTGCCCCCGGACGATGCAGGCTCTGCTCCCCTTCAGGGCGGCCGAGGCGTTCTTTGCGAGCTCTCGGCTCCCCATCTCCCCCTCGACGATCGGCACCGCCCCGAGGAACTTCGCCCCCTCGCCGTCCATCGGCTCGAAGGGCCCCTCCTCCAGGATGGAGGTGGCGACGGCGTAAGGCGAGTGGGTGTGGATCACCGCCCGGGCCGTCGTCTTCTCGTAGATGGCCCGGTGGACCACCGTCTCGCAGCTGGCGAGGGCGTCCTCGGGGCAGGGGGCTTCCGGGGTGACGGCGATCACCTCGTCCTCCGTCAGCTCGTCGAGGATCGATCCGGTGGAGGTGATCAGGATCATCCCCTCGGATAGGAGGCTGATGTTTCCAAAGTGGGCGTAGGTCAGGCCGGACGAGACGATCTTGCTTCCAAACTTCGATATCTCTTTCCTCGGGTCCAAAGGTCTCCACCTCACGTCAGGGCGAAGGAGACGGCCTTAGACCCCACCCCCCCGAAAGGGTCCTTCGCCTCCACTGCGATCGAATAATCTCCGGGCTCCCAGAACCTCGTCTCCCAGCGGCCGGTGTAGACGCCGTTTCTGTCCAGGTCCCCCATGGGGATCCTGATCTCCCTATCCCGGCCGATGACGTGGACCTCCACGGTGGCCGGATCTCCTGAGACCCCCGCCTCGATGGTGACGGGGTCCCCCGGGGTGGCGGCGGTCCTGCTCAGCTGGAGGCTGTAGACCTCGGGGTCTGCAGGCCTCTCCTCGACGAGGGAGATGGCTCGGGAGAGGTTGAGGGCTCCGTAGCCGAAGGTGTTGTCGGGGCCCGAGGGCCCGATGTCGTCGGCGGACCTCAGAAGGACCCTCTTCACCCCGGCGGGGTCGAGGCCGGGCTGCTTCTCCAGGATCACGGCGCAGGCCCCGGCCACCTGGGGCGCCGCCATGGAGGTTCCGCTCATATCCTCCTCCCCCCGGAGGGTCCCCGCCTTGGCGGAGGTGACGTTCACCCCCACCGCCACCAGGTCGGGCTTCACCCGGTTGTCGAGGGTGGGCCCCCGGGAAGACCTCTGGAATATCATCCCCCCAGGGTCGGTGGCGCCGACGGTGATCACCTTCTCGGCGGTGCCGGGGGTGACGATCGATCTGGTGGCAGGCCCGGCGTTCCCGGCGGCGACGGAGACGACGATCCCCGCGTCCACCATCCTGTCGCAGGCCTCGTCCAGGAGGGTGGCCCCCTCGCTGGGCACCTCCCCACCGACGCTGAAGGAGAGGACGTCTATCCCCAGGGAATCCCGGTTTTCGAGGCACCAGTCTAGGGCGGTGAGGGCGTCGGAGAGGTAGCAGGCGCCGTCTCTATCCATCACCTTGATGACCACCAGCCCCGCCCCCGGGGCGATCCCCCTCCCGTCCCCGGTCCCCGCGATGAGGCTAGCGCAATGGGTGCCGTGGCCGTGATCGTCGTAGACATCCTCCCTCCCGTTGACGAAGTCCTTGAAGGCGACGATCTTTGCGCCGGGGGTGAAGAGGTCGTCGTCCATATCGTCGAGGGACCGGTGGTTGGGGTCGGCCCCGGTGTCGAGGATCGCCACGGTAACGCCCCACCCGGAGTAGTCGTCGACGGCGAACCTGGGGTCGTTCTTGGGCCTGTATCCCTCGATAGGCTCCCCCAGGATCCTGAGCTTCTTGTCCTCGTAGACCCCCTTCACCCCCGTCGTACCGGCGATGCTCTCCAGCTCTCCCCGGGGAACGATCATCGAGGCGCCGGGAAGGATCCTGAACTTTTCGCCCTCCCCCTCCAGGGTGGCGTTCTCATCGACGAGGACTATCACCCTCACCTCCTCGTCCTCAGCCTCCTCGAGGCTGTCCTCGATCCGGTTGGAGTTGAGGTCCCGGGGGTCGAGGACCCTGAGGACCAGCTCGGCGTTCCTTGCGGCGTTGCCGGCCTTATCCACGGCGATGATCTCTATCGGGTGGTCTCCGGGGGGGAGGTTCGAGCTGCATCGACCGGCGTACCTGCCGCTCCGGGTGAGGTCGATCATGGGAATAAAAAGCCCGGCTGCCTCGGCGTAGACCGTCTCCACCCCTACGTCGTCTCTCACCCAGGCCCTCACCTCCACCTGGGGGTCCCCCCGTTTTATGATCATCGGAGAGACGTGGGCGTACTGGATCGTCGGAGGCTCGGCGTCGTCTTCAGGGCTGAGGACCGAGCTCATCCTCTGGAGGAACCACGGCGGCGGGACCTCCTGGGGAGGCTTTAAGGATATGGAGATGGCGGCGCCGCTGGAGGCGGTCGAGACGATCGCCGCCAGGGCGAGGAGAAGAGAGAGGCTTCGCCAGCTCATCTCCTCATCCTACGTCCCTATCCGATTAATACTTTCCCAGCTTTCTGATGCCATCCGTCGCGGCTGGCGCCGTAGGCGCCGTCGGGGCGGGGGCCGAGCCGTCGATCTCTATCGTCAGGACGTCCTCGAAGTAGGAGGTCTTCCCTCCCGTCGCCGCCGCCAGGGTGACGTTGTAGGCCCCGGCGGGGGCTCCGGTGGCGTCCCAGGTCCCCAGGTACTCGTCAGTGAGGGTGGGGACGAGCTCGATGGTGGCCATCACCCTCCCTTCGGAGTCCTGGATCAGGGCCCCGGCGGCGGTGATGGGGGCCAGGGCGGAGCCGCCGATGGAGCCGAGCTTGACCCCGCTGGTGATCTCCGAGGGGTTGGACCCCGAGGCGTAGAGGAGGATGGGATCGAAGCAGGCGACGCATCCCATCGTCTTGGCCGTCGGCTTCTCCATGGAGGTGGCGTTGGAGATGATATCCTCGATCTCGGCACCGCTGACGATGGATCCATTTGTCTCGATGGATAGGTTCTCCGCCGGACCGATATCGTCGATGCCCCCGTCCTCAAAGACCGCCTCCTCGACGGTCTCGGTCGTCGTCACCTCATCGGAGCCCTCCGCCTCGGAGAACTCCGGCATCGAGTCCGCCTCGTCGGGGACGACATCGAAGGTGGCGAATATCTTGACCGGTCCAGGGGGGGCGGGGTTGGGGTCCGCCCTGGAGCTCACCAGGATCGCCTTGACGGGGGGCCTCCTCGCCTCCCAGTCGTTGAAGGAGTAGACGCTCGATTCGTAGCCCATAAGCTGGAGGGCGAGCCAGACCATGGCAGCCCTGGCGCCGGCGTAGGAGTAGACGACGACCGGCCTCTCCTCATCAAGGCCTGAGAAGGCCCGGTCGAGGTCGTCGCTCCCCTTCATCCTGCCGCCGGTCAAAACCTCGGAGTAGTCGATGTGGATGGCCCCAGCGATCTTATCGGCGGAGAAGTCCCGGAGGACCCTCGCGTCGACGAGCTGGAGGTCGCCGCTGGAGACCCCCTCGTAGTCGGCCATGAGGCCGGACCTGACCCGGGGGGTGTAGGTGACGGCGGGCCTCGCGTTCTCCACCCTCTCGGTGGGCTGGCCGGCAGAGGTCCAGGCGTCCAGACCGCCGTCCAGGACCTGGACGGAGTCGTGGCCGAGGTACCTCATCGCCCAGAAGACGAAGGGAGCGACGGATATGTCATCACAGGGCTCACAGTCGCCATATATCACCACCGAGTCCTCGGGGGATATGCCGGCGTTCCCGAAGATCTCGGCCATCTCTTCGGCGGACTTCGGGTTGTTATTCTCGTCGAGGAGCTCCTCCCAGTATAGGGGGATGGCCCCCTTGATGTGGATAGTGCCGTAGTGGGATCCCACGTCCAGGATCACGTCCGCGGCCTTCGCGTCTTCGACGGAGGCGAGAAACTCGCCGCGAATGTAACCATCAGCCTTTCTCTCGGCCTTTTCCGCCTCCATCTCTGCCCGCGCCCTCTGGGCTGAGTTGAGATCCTCAGTCTCCTCCTTTCCGGCCTCCATATCGGCCCGCGCCTGTTTCGCGGATTTGGGCGTCCCGGCCTCGATCACCGTCGGATTGTAGCCCAAAAACTCAAAGATCGCGAGGCTCGAGTTCGACTGGCCTTTGCATTCGGGGCAGTCCCATTTTCCTGCGTGCTTCTCGTCAATATCCAAATCTGCCGTCGTGCAAGAGACCAAGGCGAATACTGCCGCGATGGTCAGGACCCACAGGGCCGCTCCTGACCGGAGACTCCCGGACCTGCGGCCAGCCGACGGGCAGGGCCCTTCAGCTGAGTTGATCTTTCTTCTAACCCCAAACATTTTTTTTCCCCTGAAAGAATTGAATCATGATGATCTTAAAGCCCCTTAGAGAGGGCTTCGTCGAAGCTCCATCCCGCCCTCGGGATCAGCTCCAGCTCCCCGATCGTCTCCTCCACCTCGTACCCCTTGGAGTCCTTCGCCGAGAGGATTATCTCGTACCTCCCCGGCCCCATCAGGGCGGTCTGGAGGGTGCCGACGTAGGCTCCGTCCCCGGCCCGGTCCATCCTGATGTAGGGGGTCCGTTCGGAGGATCTGAGGAGACTCCTCGTCCGGGCTGAGACCTGGGCGACGCCGTTCTTTGAGTCGAGGACCGCCTCCACCGTCACCTCGGCCCCTATCGATGCCCGGGCGGGGTTTATCGAGGCGTCGACGAGCTGGAGGGGGAGGACCGCCTCGCCCATGACGGGATAGATGTCACGAGCCCTCTCGTTGATGATCCGGGGGAGGTCAGCAAATCCGTCGCTCCCCGAGATGTTCTGGCCGGGGCCACCGAACTCGTCGGTTCCGATATAGTCTCCCCAGAAGTTTCCGCCTTCGGGGTAGTCTGCGTACCACTGGTTGACCCCCCTATCCTCGGCGGGGATGACGCAGTCGAAGATCCTGTTCTTGTATATGTGGTTTCCGTCGGTGTTGACGAAGATGCCGCGCTGGCTTGCCGAGATGTTGTTCTCGACGATGGTGTTGTTTCCGGAGGGCCCCTCCTGGATCTGGATACCGAATTTCGAGTTATCCGCGATCTCGTTACCTCGGATCAGGTTGTATCCCGACCCCCTCTGGAGGAATATGCCCACGACCCCGTTCTCGACGATATCGTTCTCCAGGATCTGGTTCTTTGAGCAGCCGTTGATCATCTTGATCCCGGAGTTGAAGTTCTGGGCGAGCCGGTTCTTCTGGATCAGGTTGTCGGCGCAGTTGGTGAACATGTAGATGCCGTAGTCGTTTCTCTCCGCCACATTCTCCCGGATGACGTTCTCGGAGCAGCTCGGGAAGAGGGCTATCCCGTACTCGCCGTTGAAGCTCGCCACGTTATCTTGGATCAGGTTGCGGTGGGAGCCGGAGAGGTAGATCCCGTACCATCCCTCGCCGCCGAGGCCGTTGTAGTTCGCGACGTTATTCTCGATCCTGTTATCGTCGGAGGAGATGAGGCCGATCCCCCACTGGACGCAGCCGGTGATGGTGTTATTGGAGATGGTGCAGTTTCTCGAGCCTACCAGGTGGATCCCGTAAAACCCCCCCTCGACGGTGAAGCCTGAGATGGTGACGTCGTCCGCTCCGACCTTCATCCCGATCTGCCGGTCGTCCGCCCTGATCCTGGCTCCGTCGCCGATGAGGTTTATGCTCTTTGTTATCTCCACCCCTCCGTAGACCCCCGGGGCCGCCAGGACGGTGTCGCCTGGAACCGCCTGGTTTATCGCCGCCTGGAGGTCAGAGCCCGCCTGTATCGTCGCCGCCGAGGCGGCCGTCACCAGCAGAAACGCCAAAATCGCCGTCGCTCCCAGGAAGGGGCTGAGATGCGCAGAACTCTTCAATCTAACCCACCGGCCTTAAGGAGGATCTTCAGTTAATAAAGCTAACGTGGCCCTCCTCCCGCCTTCGAGACGGAGATCTTCTGATCCGGCCTAGGCGAGGCCTCTGTAGGGCTCACGTAGGTTAGAGGTGAACACAAAGTCTTTTTATCGCCGCATATCATATTTGGATTGAGGTGTTCAGTATGAGATATCCGCTAAAACTGGGCCTTGCCCTGGGGTGCGCCCTCCTGATGGTGGGAGCGGCCGCAGCCGCGAGCTGGTCCTCTGAGAAGGTCCTGATGGGGGACGCGTACATCGACAAGTATGCTGAGGACGACAACTTCGGCACCGAAGAGATCCTCTGGGTCTCCTCCGAAGGGGGCGAGCCAGTGAGAGAGTCCTGGCTCTACTTCGACACCAACAGCATCAAAGAGGCCCTGGGGATCGAGTCCTCCGACGAGGTCGCATCGGCGACCCTGAAGATCTATGCCAAGGAGGTGGAGGCCCCAGGGGAGGTGGAGCTCCACTTCTACTACGAGGGCTTCTTCGAAGATACCGTCGTCTGGGACGGCAAGCCCGAGTATGACGATGAGGTCGACGGGGTCGAGGAGATCGACGGCTCCGGGTGGTACGAGTTCGATGCCACCAGCATCGTGAAGAAGGCCATCGATGAGTGCCCCGACTGTCCCTTCTCCATGGTCCTGGTGGCGGCCGACGACGCCTCCATCGGCTTTGCCTCCAAGGAGGACTCCGACGGGAACGTCCCGGTGCTGACGGTCGTCACCAGCGACCATTAAACCCTCCTCCGGGGATGTTGGAGCGGCCTGGGGGTTTTCCGGCCCGCCCCAAATTAACTTTTTATACGCCCTCCCCGTCTTCCCTCCCTTGATGCCATACCCCCTCTCCGGATCCGAGATGTCGATCAGTTCAAAGGCCTCGAGGCTCTCTCTCGCTCTCCTCACCCTGGCCCTGCTCCTCCTTCTTCCCCTGGCCTCGGGTACAGAGGTGGTCCTGGTATCCTCGCCGGGATGCACCAAGTGCGCCGCCGCCGAGAGGACGTTGGAGATGATCCTCGCAGACCATCCGGGGGTCGAGCTCGCCGTCTACGACGTCTACTCCGAGGAGGGGCGGAAGGCCGTAAGGGAGCACCGCCTCCGGGGCGGGGTCCCGGCGATCGCCGTCGGGAACCTATCGATAGCCTACAGGGATTACGACGGGGACCAGAAGCTCCTGGAGGAGATGGTCCGGGCCGCCCTCGCCGCGACACCGGCAGGGTGGGAGGGGCTGGACGGAGCTTCCGGCGCCGATATCCCGGCCTCCGCGGGGTCGATTCCCGGGCCGACGGCCCCGGTCCGGGACGGCTCCGCCGAGGAGGTGGACGTCTCCTCTCTCTCCATGGCGACGGTCTTCGTGGCGGGGCTCCTCGCCGGGTTCAACCCCTGCCTCTTGGGGATCCTGGCGTTTCTTGCCACCGCCATCATCTCCAGCTCCGGCCGCCGCCGGGATCTGGTCATGATGGTGGCTTTCTTCTCCTTTGGGATCTTCGTGATGTACTACCTCTTCGGGGTGGGGCTCCTCCGGACCCTCCACGCCGGGGCGATAGCCGCCCATTTGCGGACCGGCCTGACGGTCCTCCTCATCGCTCTGGGGCTCGTCCATATCGAGGACGCAAGGCGCCTATCGGCCGGCGGCCGATCCCTCTTCAAGGCGAGCTGGTCGCAGAGGTACGTCGAGGGGGCCCTCGCCCGGGGGAGGTACAGCTCGTACTTCCTCCTCGGGGCCCTCTTCTCCCTGGTGAAGGCCCCTTGCGTCGGCGCCGTCTACATCGCCATCCTGGGGCTGATCTCCGAGGAGGGGTACTCCTCGGGGGCGGTCTACCTCCTCCTCTACAACCTGGGGGTTATCCTTCCCATCCTCCTCCTGGGGGGGGTGATCGCCTTCGGGATGAGCCCCGCCAGGGTCGACAGCTTCCGGAAGGACCACCGGGCCGCAATCAGGCTTGTGACGGGTTTGACCCTCCTCCTCCTCGCCCCCCTCATATACTGGCAGGTGATCTGAGGGGGGTGGCCCGCCGGCCTTCCAGAGCCGGGCGGCTTCTTCCGGCGGGTGCAAAGAGATTAATACAGGCACGAAGTCTCTCGCCTTTGAGGTGAACGCTTGTTTTTGATAGGAGAGGCGCTGATAGGGGACGAGCCCGAACTCGCTCATGTTGATCTGCTGATCGGTGACAAAGACGGTCCTGTGGGGACGGCCTTCGCGAGCGGCCTTGCCCAGCTCTCGGCGGGGCACACCCCGCTCCTTTCGGTGATCAGGCCGAACCTGCCTCCGAAGCCCGCAACCCTGATCGTCCCGAAGGTGACGGTCAAGAACATGGAGCAGGCCGCCGCCATATTCGGCCCGGCCCAGAACGCCGTCGCCAAGGCGGTGGCCGACTCCGTCGCCGAGGGGGTGATCCCGAAGGCCGAGGTCGAGAACCTGGTGGTGATCGCCAGCGTCTTCATCCACCCCCAGGCCCGGGACTACGACGCCATTTATCGGTACAACTACGGGGCGACGAAGCTCGCGGTGAAAAGGGCGATGGAGGGCTTCCCTGACATCGATACCGTCCTCTACGAGAAGGACAGGTCCACCCACCCGATCATGGGATTCCGGGTCATCCGGCTCTGGGACCCGCCCTACCTCCAGGTGGCCCTGGACCTGGTGGACCTCACCGTCGTCCGGAGGGTCCTCTCCCAGCTTCCGGATAGCGACCATCTCCTGATAGAGGTGGGGACGCCCCTCGTCAAGAAGTTCGGCGCCTCGGTGGTGAAGGAGATCAGGAACGTCCGGCCCAGCTCCTTCGTCGTCCTCGATCTCAAGACCCTCGACACAGGAAATCTTGAGGTGAGGCTCGCCGCCGACGCCACCGCCGACGCCGTGGTGATATCGGGGCTCGCCCCCCAGAAGACCCTGGAGCTCGCGATCCGGGAGGCGAGGAAGACCGGGATCTACTCGGTGATAGACATGCTGAACGTCCCCGACCCCCTGGAGGTCCTCAGGTCCCTGGCGGTGCTGCCGGACGTGGTCGAGATGCACCGGGCTATCGATCAGGAGGCGGAGCGGCACAACTGGGAGGCGATAGCCGAGATCAAGAGGATGGCCGCCTCCTCCGACCGGAAGGTCCTGGTGGCCGTAGCCGGCGGGATCCGGGTCGATACCGTCGCCTCGGCCCTCAGCTCCGGCGCCGACATCGTCGTCACCGGCCGGGCGATCACCGGCTCCAAGGACGTCAGGGACGCCGCCGAGCAGTTCCTCGCAGAGCTGAAACAGACGGAGATCGACCAGTACAGGGTGATGACAGACTTCTGAGATGCGCCTCCTCTTCGTCCTCCTTCTCCTCCTGGCCCTGGCAGGCCCCGCCCGCCCCACCACTGAGGTCCGGGCGGTGGGCGGCGCCGATCCCGGCGGCGCCGTCGTCCTGGTAGTAGACGGGATGGGGTCGGCTTACGTCTACCCCGAGCTCTCGCCCCGGGGGATCGACGGGTCGCCCCTGCCGCGGGCCTGCCTCTTCAACCTCACGGGGAGGGGGGCTCGAATTCTGAACGTGACGGTCCCCGTCCCGGAGACCGGCCCGAGCCACTCGGTCCTGGTGACGGGCTGCTCCTGGATGGACCCCACCATCCTGGGGACTCCGGGGGCGACGATCTTCGATGGGGCCTGCGAGGAGGGGCTCCTCCGCCTCGCCATCCTCCAGCGGGGCGACTCGATCAGCATGCTCCTGGAGCAGGACGGCGTCCTCTTCTTCGACGACAACGCCCTCTGGGGGGCCGAGCCCCTGGTCGGCTCCGGCCCCGCCCTCCCTCCGGACCTGGCCGCCCTCCTCCAGAGCTGGAGGGATCGTTTTCCCTCGTACAACCGGGAGCGGGGCGTCCCCGGCTACGTGGCTTACAACGCCTGGGCTCTGGACGCGGCTTCGGATCTGGTGGCGGCGATGGGAAAGCGCCCCTTCCTTCTGATCGTCAACGTCGGGGCCGTCGACAGCGCCGGCCACAACCTCGGCCCCGCGGGGTACGTCGAGACGATCTCCGGCCTCGACGGACCCCTGGGGAGGCTCGTTGAGGGCTGTGAGGCCGGAGGCGTCCTCCTCCTGATTACCGCCGACCACGGCATGTCCTTCTCCTCTGATGAGGGCAAAGGCGGACACTCTTCCGCCAAGTACTCGTCCCTGGCCGAGTCGGTGATGGTCCCGGCGGTCTTCGTGGGGCCGGGGGTCGACGAGGTCGCGGTGACGGGGAACTGGTCGGAGGTGGACCTCGCCCCCACCCTCCTCGACCTGCTCGGCAAAAGCCCAATTCTCCCATTCTCCGAGGGGCGGGTGATCCCGATCTCAAAGCGATCTGACCTGGTCGTCGACGCCGGAGAGGTGGCCGAGGTGGAGGTCCGGCGGGGCGGGGTCCTGGTGGCAAAGGCGACCGGGGATTCTCGCTACATCTTTAGGAACCTCGACCGGGGGACCTACTCGGTGGAGTCGGGAGGGAGGTCCGAGGAGGTCCACCTGACGAGGGACGGCTCGATCGACCTCGCCTCCGGCCGACCTCCGAGGGCCGGAGGGCTTCTCTCGTCGATCTTCGATCCGGAGGCGAGGAGGTACGTCGCAGCCCTCCTGATCGTGGCGGTGAACGTCGTCGGGGTCGTCCTGATCAAAAGGATCGTCCGGAGAGGATGAGGCTGGTCTCTCCGATTTTCCGGCCAACTTTAAATACGACCTTCTCGGGACAAATTCGGTGTGATGGTTCATGGGAATTATAGAAGACGCCAGAGCTGGCCGGATTACCGCTGAGATGGAGATGGTGGCAAAAGACGAAGGCGTGACCCCCGAGTTCATAAGGCGAGGGATCGCCGGCGGCACCATCGTCATACCCGTCAGCCCCTACCGGGACGTACGCTTCTGCGGGATAGGAAAGGGCCTCAAAACGAAGGTGAACGCCACCGTCGGCACCAGCAGCGACATCGTCGACGTCGAGATGGAGGTGGCCAAGGCGAGGGCCGCCGAGGAGGCGGGGGCCGACACCCTGATGGAGCTCTCTACGGGGGGCGACTTCTTCGAGATCAGAAAGCGGGTCGTCGAGAACACCAGCCTATCCGTAGGGTCGGTCCCCCTCTACCAGGCCTTCATCGAGGCGATAAGAAAATACGGGTCCGGCGTCGATATGACCGAGGACGACCTCTTCCAGATCACCGAGGAGCAGGCCCGCCTCGGGACGAACTTCATGGCGATCCACACCGGGATCAACCGGATCTGCATCGAGAGGATCAAGAGGCAGGGGGGCAGGTTTGGCGGCCTCTGCAGCCGGGGCGGGGCCTTCATGGTCGCCTGGATGCTCCACAACGACCAGGAGAACCCCCTATACAGCGACTTCGGCTACCTCCTGGAGATCTTAAAGGAGCACGAGGTCACCCTCAGCATGGGGAACGGCTTTCGGGCCGGCGCCGTCCACGATGCCACCGACCGGGCCCAGATCCAGGAGCTGATCATAAACAGCGAGCTGGCGGACGAGGCTCACGCCTTCGGGGTCCAGACGATCGTCGAGGGGCCGGGGCACATACCCATCGACGAGATCGAGGCTAATGTCAAGGTGATGAAGCGCCTCTCGGGGGAGAAGCCCTTCTACATGCTGGGGCCCCTGGTCACCGACGTCGCCCCCGGCCGCGACCACATCGTGGCGGCGATCGGCGCAAGCCTCTCCAGCGCCGCCGGGGCGGACTTCATCTGCTACGTCACCCCCGCGGAGCACCTCGCCCTCCCCAACGTCGAGGACGTGAGGGAGGGGGTGATGGCCGCGAGGATAGCTGCCCACGTCGGGGACATGATCAAGAACGGTTCCCGCGACCAGGACCTGGCCATGGGCCGGGCCCGCCGGGACATGCTCTGGGGAGAGCAGTTCCGCCTCGCCCTCGACCCGGATATGGCGGAGAAGATCCGGGCCGAGAGGGCGCCCGCTGACGGGAAGGTCTGCACCATGTGCGGCGACTTCTGCGCCCACAAGATCGTGGCGGATAATATAGACCTCAGGAGGTAGACCTCAAGACGTATAACTCAGGATCTGATCTTCATCCTCCGATGAGCCCCGCGAAGAACCGGAGGGCTGAGGAGCTGGCCAGGGCCGCCGCCACCTTCGCCTTCGCCGACCAGGTGGTGCCGGTGATTTTTATATCGCCTTGGTCTCTCGCCTCCTGGAAGGCCCCGGCGGGGTCGGGGGAGAGGAAGACCCGTTGGATCGCATCCTCCGTCGCCTCCACCAGGATCGTGGGGTCTGGGATCTCCCCCTCGGTGACGTTGACGACCACGGCCCTCCTCGTCTCGAGGCCCGCCAGAAGGGAGGGCCCATCCTCGCCGGATATCTCGATCTGGACCCTTTCGTCTCCAAGAAGGGTCTTTACCACCTCTGGTGCGCTCTCTACGCCCATGTTGTATATCTCGACGGCGTGCTGAATATCCTCAAAGGCGACTCCGGAGGCCGGTGCCGATCCGGCCCAGGCCAGGGTCGCCGCCAGGAGCAAGAAGGCCATCTTCATGGCCTCAGGGTTTCTTTCCGCCGATTATTAGCCTTTTTGCATCGAAACTTTCTCCGCCATAGGACGAGCTCGGAGAATCTTTAAGTACGTTCTTATCCCTATTTGAGGACGGTATGGAAATCCTGGTGCTCTGCATCGACAGAGACGACGACCTGGGCCGGAAGGCGGGGATCGAGAGCCCCGTCGTCGGGAGGGCGGCCAACGTCGAGGCGACCCTCTCCCTCGGCCTCGCCGACCCCGAGGACTCGGACGTCAACACCATCCTCGGCGGGATCCAGGTCTACGACGACTTCGCCTCCCAGGGGCGGACCGTCGAGATCGCCTCGGTGGCTGGGGACCCCAACGTCGGCCTCGTCTCCGACGGTAAGATAGCCCATCAGATCGACTACCTCCTGGAGAGGTTCAGGCCGGAGGGGGTGGTGGTCGTCTCCGACGGGGCGGAGGACGAGGCGATCCTCCCGATCATCCAGTCCCGGGTTAAGGTCGAGGGGGTGAAGAGGGTCCTCGTCAAGCAGAGCCACAACCTGGAGAGCACCTACTACCTCTTAAAGCAGGTCTTCCGGGACCCGAAGATCAGCCACACCTTCTTCATACCGATAGGCCTTGCCCTCCTCATCTACTCGACCTTCAGCTTCCTGGGGAGGTCGGACTTCGCCGTCGTCGCCATCCTCGCCGCTGTGGGGGTCTACCTCCTCTTCCGGGGTCTGGGGCTCGACGACTTCATCGAGAGCACCAAGGAGACCTTCAAGGGGAACCTATACCGCGGGAAGGTCGCCTTCGTCACCTACGTCCTGGCGGCGGTCCTGGTCCTGATCGCCACGATCCAGGGGTCTGCCAGGTTCTGGGACTACTACACCGGGGATATATGGTACGGGTACATAGTCCTCGTCATGGTCTTCGTCAACTACAGCGTCTGGTGGTACGTCGCCGCCGCCATCTGCGTCAACCTCGGCAAGATCCTGGACCTCTACCTCGAGGGCGGCAGGGACGAGCGGTCCTACACCTACCACTCTTATCCCTTCTTCATCTTCGCCACCGGCCTCATATTCTGGTCCGCCAGCGCCTTCATCCTCGTCAACAGCGCCGGGGTCGCCTTCCCCCTCATCTCGGGGCAGAGCACCCAGTACCTGGCGGCCTCCGCCATCCTCGCCATCATCATCGCCCTCGTAGGGGTGAAGATCTCCAAGAGGGTGGTGGCGGGCAGATGAGGCCTCTCGTTCCGGGGCCCCTCCCATGATCGAGATCGACGCCGGGGGCGAGAGCTGCCTCTGCGACTTCACCTTCGACTTCTACTGGCAGCACCAGGGCTCCCGCCTCGACCCCGAGGGGGTCGTCTCCGGCGCCACCACCTGGAGGGGGCTGGTGGAGGCCCTGAGGCGGGGCGAGGGCGTGATGATCCGGGGGGACGTCGGCGGCCGCCTCGGCTCGAGCCTCGGGGTAGACCTGGCGAGCTTCGGCGGGACGGGGGCGCCCATCGAGGCGACCGGCACCATCGTCGTCGACGGGGACGTCGGACCCCGGATGGGGATCAGCATGCTCCGGGGCTCGATCTACGTCAGCGGCTCCGTAGGGATGCCCGCAGGAAACGTCCTCGAGGTCGAGTCGGATCTGACCGGCTACCGTAGGTACCTCTCGATAACCGAGGTCCTGGAGCGGGGAGGCCTCGTCCTGGATCCCAACCGCATCGACGGGGGCGAGCTCGTCCTGGAGGACGGCCTCCTCCGGGAGACGTTGGCGGCGAGGTCCGGATCCGGCAGGAGGCTTAGGGTGGAGGGGGACGCCGGGATGAGCGCCGGGATCCTGATGAGGTCGGGCTCCATCGAGATAAAGGGGGACGCCGGGAGGAACGCGGGCGTTTTGATGAAAGGCGGCCGGATCGTCATCGCCGGGAAGGCCGACGACTTCACCGCCGCCGAGATGAGGGGGGGCGAGATCTTCGTCGCCGGGGACGCCGGAGGCTTCATCTGCGCCAAGATGACCGGGGGCGCCGTCTACGCCCAAAAGGGAAAGCCGATCCCCCCCGCCCGGGACCGGCCGGTGAGGGGGGAGGAGGTCGCCCTGGTCTCGAAGGCGCTGGGCGTCAGCTCCTTTTCAGCGATGACCTACCGGCGGTTCGGGGTCTGATCTTTGATGACATTCCGGCCGGAACTCTTCGGGCCAGGGAAGAACTGTTCTAAGGGGAAGCCATTATTAGTGAAGGCGGTGATATGGGTGTATGAGAACTCCGCATCGGTCATCCGAAGCGGCTCCAGGAGGCGGTTCGACGTTAGAAATTGATGATCTCTGGGTGAGGATAGGGGAGAAGCAGGTCCTGAAAGGGGTGGACATGAGCGTGGGGAAGGGGGAGACCCACGCCCTCTTCGGCCCCAACGGCTGCGGCAAGACGACCCTCCTCAGCACCATAGCGGGGATCCCCCGGTACGTGGTGGAGAGGGGGACGATCACCTTCAAGGGCGTCGACATAACCCACATGTCGATGCACGAGCGGGCGCGGCTTGGGATCGGGATCGCCTTCCAGCACCCGCCCACCATCCGGGGGCTGAAGGTCTTGGACATGATCAAGCTCTGTAACCCCCAGGCAGACGCCGGGAAGATCCTCGAGGACCTGGACTTCACCGAGTTCGCCGACCGGGAGGTGAACAGGGGCTTCTCCGGCGGCGAGGTGAAGCGGTCGGAGATGGTCCAGCTCCTCGCCCAGGAGCCGGACTTCGTGATGCTCGACGAGCCCGACTCCGGGGTCGACCTGGAGAACATCAAGGTCATCGGCCGGGCGATCAACATCCTCACCCAGAAGGACGCGAAGCCCTCCATGAGGACGAAGTCCGGGGTGATCATAACCCACTTCGGCCACATCCTCGACTACATGGCGACGGACAAGGCCCACGTCATGATCGAGGGGACGATCGTCTGCTCGGGAAGCCCGAAGGAGATTTTGGAACAGATCAAGGCCAACGGATACGAGGGGTGCGCCGCATGTCTATGTCCCGTCTAGAGGAGAAGGCGAAGAAGGCCGCCGACAAGAAGGCCGCCCTGGGGACGGATATAGATCTCGATACCTACGAGGCGGAGGCCGAGGAGGTCGGAGAGATCACAGAGCTGGAGATGCTCCCGGAGGCGGTCCAGACCGCTGCCCTCAGCGCCGGAGTGAGCCTCGCCGGCGAGGCCTCGGGCCACTACTTCCAGGTCGACCAGTCCCCCGTCCACAGGGGCTCCGCGGTGGAGGGGGTCGAGGTGATGGACATCGCCTCCGCCCTCAAAGAGCACAGCTACCTCGCCGACTACTTCTGGAAGCTCGTCCCCATCGACGCCGACAAGTACACCGCCGACGTGGGGATGCACCCGCCCGCCGGCTACTTCATCCGCGCCAAGCCCGGGACGAAGACCGTATTCCCCCTCAAGACCTGCCTATTTATGGGGGGGCATAACAAGCGGCAGCGGGTCCACAACGTCGTCATCGCCGAGGAGGGGTCCGAGCTTCACATCATCACCGGCTGCACCACCCCCTCCCACGCCGGGAGGGGCCTCCACCTGGGGGTCTCCGAGGTCTACGTCAAGAGAGGGGCCCACGTCACCTTCACCATGGTCCACAACTGGGGGGAGGAGGTGGAGGTGAGGCCGAGGGGGGCGAGCCTGGTGGAGGCCGGCGGTTCCATCACCGAGAACTACATCACCCTCACCCCCGTCAAGAGCCTCCAGGCCTTCCCAACGGCGACCCTCGCCGGGGAGGGGGCCGTCGCCAGCTTCAGCACCATCATGTACGCCCGCCGGGGAAATATCGACATCGGAAACCAGACGATCTTGGAGGCGCCCAAGACCAGCGCAGAGTCGATATCCAGGGTCGTATCCACCGGCGGCGAGATCATCAACCGGGGCCGGATGGTCGGGAAGGTCCCCGATATCCGGGCCCACGTCGAGTGCACCGGCCTCATCCTCACCGAGAAGGGAAGGATCTACTCCATACCGGAGCTGGACGGCTGGTGCGGGGGCCTCGACATGTCCCACGAGGCCGCCGTCGGGAAGATCTCCCAGCAGGAATTGGAGTACCTGATGGCCCGGGGGCTATCCCCCGACGAGGCGACGAGCGTCATCGTCCGGGGCTTCCTCGACGTGGAGATCAAGGGCCTCCCGCCGGCCCTCAGGGAGGAGATCCGGAATATCACAAAGCTCGAGGAGATCCACGGCGGCTCCTGAGGCGGAAGCCTCAGGGCCTCGTCTCGGCGGCCACCTCCCCGGCGAGGCGGTCCCGGCTCTCCGGGGTTACGACGAAGAGCCGGAACCCCTCCCGGATCTTCTTTGCGAGATGGTGCTCCGACCTCATATGAACGACGGCTAGGATCGGCTTATCGGAGTCGAGGGCCGCCTCCACCGCTTCGACGAACTCCTCGGAGAGGAGCTCCATCGGCCCCACCTCGTCGATGACCACCAGCTCCGCCTCCCGGACCGCCCTCTCGATCGCCCTCGCCCCCACCTCCTCCAGGTCGGCGAGGTGGACCCGGTACCTGCCGACCTTCGGCCCCGGCCCATCGAGGGAGGCGAGGGTCCCCACCTCTCCGGTGAGGAGGTCGGAGAGCTGAAAGCCGATCCTTCTACCACCGATCCGGACCTCCCGGGCAGAGACGCCCCCCGTTCTCCCGCCGATCAGTGCCGCCGCCCTCTCCACCAGGGTCGACTTCCCGACGCCGGGGGCGCCGGTCACCGCAGCTCTTCGGGACATATCTCAGACCTCACCCTTTCGACGAACCCGCTGAGGCTCTCGACGTCCTTTATCTCCCGGCGGACCATCCGCTTCAGCCGCTCCCTCGTCTCGGTATCGACCCTTGCCCCCATCCCCCGGAGGTGGAGCTCGATCCTCCTCGCCAGCTCGTCCCCGGCCCGGTCCCAGTCGGTGAGGATGACCACCTCTTCGTAGCCCATGACCCCGTCCTCCGCCACCTCCAGCGCCGGCCGCCGGGCGGCCCTGACGATCGGCCCCTCCACCCCCAGCTCCCGGAGGGAACGCTCGTCTCGCTCCCCCTCGACGACGATCGCTGCGCCCTCCCCCGAGGCCTCGAGGATCCCCGCCAGAAGCTCCTCCAGGGCGTCGGGGTCGATCCCGGCCCGCCTGCCCCTCCCCTCGTCGCCGCTCCTCCGGAGGGCTCGCCTTCTTCGGGTCATGGGGCCGGGAGCCCCCCGGCCGCCAGCCGCCTCGCCGCCTCCTCCGGGCCGACCCCCAGGACGATGACGGCCTTCCGGTAGCTCTTGGTGCCGGAGGCGACCTGGACCCGGTGGCTGGGGATCCCGAAGATCTCGGCTACTGCAGATTCGAGCTGTTGGTTCGCCCTCCCCCTCTCGGCCCTCTCGGTGAGCTTCGCCTCCAAGGCCTTCCGCCAGGGGTTATAGCCCGAGGGGACGAGGAGCCTCGACGACCCCGGAGCCACCTCAAACCGGATGAGGACCCCTTGGGGGTGGGGGTCTATCGCCTCCCGGGCGTCTTCGGGGGAGATCATGGTCAGAAGAGCGCCGCCGGGACGACTTAAATATTTGCCCCGTCGATCCGGCCTCCGCCAATTCGTCAAGTCCGGTTGCCAAATAGACCGCCTCGGGCCCGACGCGTTGGATGAAATTCGCCGCCTCTAGCCTCAAAATCGCAAATGAGGGGCAATGTTAAAATAACCTGGAGACCATTAGGATCAAGGTTTTCATGCAGATTAGGCAAGTTGTCGTCCTGGCAGATGAGCCCCCCGAGGTGAAGGATCTCCTCCGGGACCTGGAGGATAGAGGGATTGAGATCAAGAGGACCGCCGCCTCCGAGGTCCTGAGGGATCTCGCCTCCCCGGAGGGTGGGGGGGTATGGGGGCCGGAGAGCCTCATCCTCTTCGATCTGAACTTCGATTCGTCGCCGTCCTCATCGGTGATCGTCCGGGAGGCCGCAAATTGCGGCTCTGCGGTCCTCATCCGTTCGGGCTGGTGGGGGATCGTCATGGAGGATCTGATGGCCGAGGGGCGCCTCTCCGAGGAGACGAGACGGCTCCTCGCCACCGAAGCCCTTTACTTTTTAATAACCAGGGATGCGGAGAAGCTTTCGGCCCTCCAGGGTGAGGGCCCCCGCTACCTAGTGGAGACGTACGAGAAGGTCCAGGACCTCAGGTACGGAGAGAACTGGCACCAGACCGCCTCTCTGTACTCGAAGCCCGACGGCTTCGGCCTCCACCGGGCCCCCAAGCTCTGCGGGAAGGAGATGTCCTACAACAACGTCGTCGACGCCGAGACGACCCTGGAGATGCTGATGGACCTCCTGGAGTACGACGGGGTGAGGGAAGAGCGGGCCCTGGCGGTGATCGTCAAGCATGCGAACCCCTGCGGCGTCGCCTACGGCTCAAACGAGATCGAGGCCTATCGGAGGGCCCTCGCCACCGACCCCAAGAGCGCCTTCGGAGGGGTCATAGGCTTCTCAGAGCCGGTGGATGCGGACCTCGCCGAGGAGATGCGCGACCACTTCATCGAGGTCCTGCTGGCCCCCGGCTACGACCCCGAGGCCCTCGAGATCCTCCGGGAGAAGCCCAACCGGAGGATCCTGGAGATATCCGAGCTCCTCTCCGGCCGGAGCCGGCTCTACGCGGGGAGGCAGTCGAGGAGCGTCTTCGGCGGCCTCCTCGTTCAGGACTACGACACCGGGGACATAAAGGATTGGAAGGTGGTGACGGAGCGGGGGCCGACCCCTGCCGAGACACTGGCCCTCCGGTTCGCCTGGAAGGTGACGAAGTTCGTCAAGTCCAACGCCCTCGTCTACACCACCGCGAACCAGACGATAGGGATCGGCTCGGGGCAGGTCTCCAGGGTCGACTCGGCCCGGTTCGGGGCCGAGAAGGCCGAGGAGCACGGCCTGGATACCAGGGGCACGGTGGCGGCCACCGACTCCTTCTTCCCCTTCAGGGACGGCCTCGATCGGACCTTCGAGGCGGGGGCCACCGCCGTCGTCCATCCCGGAGGCTCCATCAGGGACGCTGAGGTGATAGAAGCTGCAAACGAACACGGCATGGCGATGGTCTTCACCGGCATGCGCCACTTCAGACATTGATCCGGGGCCCGGCCCCGTCGCATGGGGGAGCCATCCCCCACCGGCCCCAGCCCCGGCTATGGCATCGACCTTCATATCGGTATGGGTTCTCCTATTCGCCCTCGCGGGTACGGCCGGGGCATCTGAGATCCTCGTCGCCGGGGACCTCCAGGCGGCGATCGCGGGGGCGAGCCCCGGAGACACTCTGATCGTCCCCGCCGGGGTCTACCAGCCCTTCACCGTGGACAGGCCCCTCACCATCCTGGGGGAGGGGCGTCCGTCGGTCCGGGCCAAGACCCAGAATCCGGCGATCACCATCAGGGGCCACGGCGTGCAGATTCTGGGCTTCCAGGTCGACGGCGTCCCGAAGAACCAGGAGGACAAGTTCAGATTTTACATGGACCTGGCGAGCCGCAAGCCCCAGTACTCCCTGAACCAGCCCAACTCGGGGATCCTGGTGGATGGAAACGACGTCCTCCTCGAAGATATGATCGTGAACGGATCTGAGGCGGGGATCCTCGTCAAATATGCCAGAAACTTCACCATCCTAAACTCGTCCATCCAGAGATGTGATATCGGCCTATTGATCCAAGAGGGGAGCGGGGGACGGGTGGCGGGGTCGACTTTTCAGGATTGCAAGAAGTACGGGGCGAGCATAGAAGCCTCCAGCGGCTTCTCCCTGGAGAGGAACCAGGTCATCGGAAACCCCGGCGCCGGGATTATGCTCAAAGACTCCACCGGATGCACCCTCCGGTGGAACTCTTTTATCGAGAACTGGCAGGGGCTCTTTCTCTGGAACTCCTCATTCTGCGACCTGATGGAGAACGAGGCCGACCGGAACGTATACTACGGGATGGTCATCGCCTCGGGATCGAACAACTCGATCCTGAACAATGAGGCGAGGAAGACCGGCGGCGGAGGTTACGGCTTCCAGGGGTTCGGCATCAGCATCCAGGAGAACAGCACCTACAACCTGGTGGCCGGCAACGTCCTCTCCGAGAACCTCAACGGCCTCGACCTGACCAGGGGCTGCAGGTTCAACCTGATCTTCTCAAACGAGATCTACGAGAACAGCAACGGCATCCGGCTGGACAAGAACGAGAACAACCTCGTATACAAAAACAACTTCAGGCGCAACCTCATCACCGGCTACGACAACGCGAGCCACAACTTCTGGAACGGCTCCGTTGGAAACTACTACGACGACTACCGGGGCCGGGACCGGGACGGCGACGGGGTAGGGGACGATCCCTACTGGATACCTAAGGGGAGCAGCTGCGTCGTCGACTGGCGCCCCCTGATGACCCCCGCCGATGGCATCGTCGATATCGAGGAGGCCCGCCTCGACCTGGCCCGATACGCCACCTACAACCCCGAAGACGACCTCCCCTACAGGATGGAGAACGATACCATAGTGATCCGGAAGAAGGAGCCGGGGAAGACGGAGCCGGCCAAGTGGTGGGCTTAGGTTCCGATCTTCACCGGCTCGACGATCGACCGGAGGGTGGCGATCGCCGATAGGGCGGCGAGGCGGCTGGTCTTGGGGTTCCTCGGCGATGGGACGTTCTCGACCCGGGTGGTGATCCGACCGAAGTCCCCCTCCGCGCATATCTCGTGGATGTTCACCTCGATATCTGGGTCTGCCACTATCCTCACCCTCACCCTCGCCCCCCGGGCGGTGAGGCTTAAGGTAGCTGCGACGTTGACGTTGGCGGGAAAGGCCGATACCGCCTCCTCGGCGGGCCCCTCGAAGATCACCGTCGGCTTGGAGATCGCCGAGAGGTCGATCCCCCTATCCTCGATGTAGGGCGCCCCCGCAAACCCCCTGGGGTTCTTGGTGGTGGTGAGGGTGACGATGTCTATCCTTCCGGCCCCCGCGGACTTGAGGCCGTCGAGCCCTGATATCGCCCCCGAGGGGAGGTAAACCCGGCAGCCCCTATCCCTTGCGAGCTCCTCCACCGTCCGGCGGAGGCCGGGGTCCAGAAGGGCCCCTACGGACATGATCATCAGGTCCCGCCCCCTCCCGAGGGCTGCCCTGGCCACCTCGGGGACCGCCCTCTGAGAGGCAGCCTCCACCACGATATCGGAGCCCTCCACCAGTTCCTCCAGCTCCAGGAGCCTCGGCTTTCCCCTCAGCCCCTTCAACAGCTCCCGCGCCCTATCTCCGTTCCGATCGAAGACCGCCACCAGTTCCGCCTCGACCTCGCCTCTGTCTATCGCTCTTGCGATCTCCAGACCGATCGCGCCGCATCCCACCAGCCCTATCTTCAGAACCATCGGAGCCTATAAATCAATGGGACAACAAAACTTTTGCGGTATGCTTCCATCTGAGCTGGAGCGGTTCGTCAGGGAAGATCTGGGGGCGATGGAGGATGACATCCCCCCAGTCCCCGAAGTTGATGCGAAGGCTGCGATCGTGGCCAAAGAGAGGTGCGTCGTTTCTGGGGTCGCGGAGGCCTTCGCCATCCTCAATTACTTCGGCCTCGAAGGGTCGGGGCTCGTCCCGGAGGGGGAGGAGGTGGCCGCAGGGAGGAGGGTGATGGAGATCCGGGGTCCAGCGGCGGCGATCCTCAGGGCCGAAAGGCTGGTCCTGAACTTCATGGGGAGGATGAGCGGGATCTCCACCCTCACCCGGGACTGCGCGGCCCTAGCCGGGAGGGTGCGGGTCGCCTCCACCCGGAAGACGACGCCGGGTTTTCGGTCCTTCGAGAAGAGGGCGGTGGCGGTGGGGGGCGGTGACCCCCACCGGTTCGACCTCTCCAGCTCCGTCATGATCAAGGACAACCACCTCAAGCTGATGAGCCTCGAAGAGGCCCTGGCCGCCGCCAGGCGGATGGCCAGCTTCACCAAGAAGATCGAGGTGGAGGTGGAGGGGGTCACCGACGCGGTGAAGGCGGCCCGGCTGGGGGCGGACATAATTATGTTCGACAACATGAGGCCGGATGAGATCCGGGCGGGGGTTGAGCTTCTCGTCCGGGAGGGGCTCCGAGACCGGGTGATCCTGGAGGCGTCGGGGGGGATAACCCCCGAGACGGTCCCCGAATACGCCGCCACGGGAGTGGACGTCATCTCCCTGGGAGCCCTCACCAGGTCCTCCCCATGGATCGACTTCAGCCTGGAGATCGAGGTCTGATCCCGGCCGGATAGATGGTAAACGTTATATTGACCGTCCTATTAACGAGGTCCAAATTCGGTGGGGTGGAATGCGACCGATCTATCTCGTGGCGATGGCTCTCTTCCTTATGGCCGCCATTCCGGCGGCACAAGCCGCCTCCGACGATGGGGGCGACAAGGCGGAGGATACCACATCCCGGGATTTCTCCCTCAGGGTGGGGGAGGGGGTGAGGATAGGAGACTATCGGGTGGAGCTGATAAACGTCGTATCGATGGTAGACGGCCTGATCGAGGTGAAGGTCTGGAAGAGGGTCGGCACCTTTGAGGACTGGAGGGTGATGGAGGATCACAGGGACGCCAACTTCGATGAGGGGGCCGACCGGGGCGGCCTCACCCTGACGGTCATCGACATCTTCGACGACGATACCGTCAGGATGAGGGCGAAGTACCGGTCGAGCTACGGATACCCCCAGAAGTATGTCACCGAGAGGGGGCTCGCCCCCAGGACCTTCCCGAAGCTGGAGGTTTCGACCTCCCTGGACAGAACGGACCTCAGCGTCGGAGACGAGGTGAAGGTGACGATCACCGTGACGAACGTCGGCAACGATACCGCCCGGGATGTGGCGGTCCAGGACTCTCCGCCGCTGCCGGCGTTCAGGTACGTCGCTGGATATCCCCCCAAGATCAAGAACAGCCTCCAGGTCGGCGAGTCCGACCTCGCCGTCTACTCGATGGTGGCGGCGACGGAGGGGGAGGCGAAGATCCCGGCGACGGTGGTCAGGTACGCCGACTCGAAGTCCGCGGTCTCCTCCGCCAGCTCAAAGGCCACCAGCGTCACCATCAAGCCCAAGAGGAAGCCGGATCTGCTCCTATCCGTCGCCTCCGCAGGTCCTATCAGCTATGGCGGGGAGGGGACGTTCACCGTCACCATAAGAAACCAGGGGGATGCCAGCGCTTCCAGGGTGGAGGTGAGGTCGAACCTCAGGTCCGTCGGATCCGACCTGGAGGTGGTGGAGGGGGCCCTCGATCAGAGCTTCTTTGAGATCCCGGCGGGAGGGTCTGAGAGCTACTCTGCGACCCTCCGGGGGTCCCGGGGCGGAAACTACACCATCGACCTTGTTGCCAGCTTCCAGGCCGACGGGGAGATGATGCAGCGAGGGACCTCCTTCGATGTGACGGTGCTGCAGAGGGAGCTCCCGTTCCTCTACCTCCTCCCCATCGTCCCCGCCGTCATCCTGGCGGCTTGGCTCTTCCGACGGTACAAAGAATATAAATATTAAGTCGGAGTCAGTTGATACAACCGATGAGCCCTCGGGACCCCGGGGAGGGGCGCGGAGGGCGTGACCTTAAAAAACGCCGCGGGGCGCCGGTATGGCGCCTCTCCATCCAACAATTCCGGACTGAGATATATGTTGAACGTACTGATGCTGGGGATCGGCCAATGTGGCAACAGGATCCTGGATGCCGTCAACCGGGAGGCCTTCGGAGGCTCCTCCAGGCTATCCAAGTACTATTCGCGGCAGAAGTTTCCCAGCCGGGTTGAGACCCTCGCCATCAACACCGCCGTAAATGACCTCAAGGAGCTCCGGTTCACCGCCGCCAAAGACCGGCTCCACGTCCCGAACCTCCACGGAGTCGGAGCCAACCGGGGGATCGGAAAGCAGGGCTTCTGGGAGAACCGCGAGATGATCATGGAGGAGATCGAGCGGAGGGGGGACTTCGACATCGCCTTCGTGATGACCTCCGCCTCCGGAGGGACCGGCTCCTCCTTCACCCCCCTCGTCGTCCACGAGCTGAGGGAGCGTTACAAGAAGATCACCGTCATCCCGGTGATGGTCCTCCCCTTCCGGGAGGAGGGGTCGATATACCTCCAGAACGCCGCCTTCAGCATGAGGGACATCATGGAGGTGGAGTCCGACGGGATCATCCTAGTGGACAACCAGTACCTGAAGCGGCTGAGCGGCGACATAAAGACCGCCTACGACAAGATTAACGAGATGGTGGCGGAGAGGCTCCTCTTCCTCATTGAGTCCTTAGATAGCGAGATGCTCTCGGTCACCGACCTCGGGGACTTCAAGACGGTGATGAAGGGAGGCCTGGGGATGGGGACCCTCGGCTTCTACGAGTCGGACAAGAAGACCGCCTCCCTCACCTCGGCGATCGAGAGCTCCCTCAAGCCGTCGGGGCTCCTCTACCCCGCCGACGTCTACGAGGACGCCGCGAGGGCGATGATCATCATCCAGGGGTCGAGGGACTCCCTCGACGTCGACGAGATCACCAAGTCCGTGGAGAAGCTCTCGACGAAGATCGGCCAGGTCTTCAAGGGTATCGTCATAAAGAAGGGGAGGCCGAAGATCCTCTCCGTCTTCACCCTCGGCCAGGTCCCCGACCTGGAGATGCTCTACGCCCAGGCCGCCCAGGCGATCCAGGACGAGAAGAGCCGGAAGACCAGAGCCAAAAAGCAGCTCGACGACGCCTTCGCCTACATCGAGGACCTGGAAGAGGTCTACTAGATCTTCCCGGATCGACCGGGGTCAGACTCCCCCGGTCTCCGCCGAGGTCCGGTGACGATCGGACGACGCGGCCGCCAGCTGGAGGAGGCGGCTCGGCAAACCCAGTCTTGACACGGCGCGATATTCGTCCGCCGTACGTGTTTAGCTGACCAGGCTCGATCTTAGCATCTTTAGGCCATCGAGTCCATTTTGCTCCCATGTCGCCAGCACGGTCATAATTCGTTCATGAATCGAAGTCCCTTTTTCATTTCGCAGTGTACCAATGATCTTTCTCAGAACGACATGCTCCCGGAGAGCCCTCTCTGCTCTATTATTGGTCGGCTCTACGGCGGGCTGGATGATAAACGTGAACCAGTACTCGAAGCCGTTACTAATTTTGCCGATTAGCTTTTTGACTTTCTCACTCATGTATTCTTTCATAATCCATTGGTGGAGCTTTGATCGTGCCATTTCCAACAATCCCATCCTGACTTCGGGTGGTGGATCGTTTTCTAGAGCATCAGTAAGTTCTTCATATAGATCCTTGAGATCCCCATGTAAAGGAACCGCCTCCTCAATCTTATCAGCAAGGTCCTTTGATTCTCGGAGTAGATGTGCCCAACATCGCTGTAACCGTTTTGTGAATTTGGCATAAGGCTTCCAACCATCGCACACTATGATGCCATCGAATCTTCTTGTCAGAACTTCCATCAGGACCTTCATCCCACGACTCTTTCGTATCACAACAAACGTCTCAGATGGTGTGGTAAATACCCAGATCCAGTGACGCTCTCCTTGGACCTTTATCGACGTTTCATCCACATACAGGATTGGTGCATTCCGAACGCTGTTTAAAATTGCATCATATTGAGACTGAACCGCATCAGCAGCTCTGCGAGTCAGATCGAGGACCGTAGCTGCGCATATGGTCAGTCCATGCAATCGCTTCAGTGCATTTTGGATCTTCCTGTGGGGTAGCCTATCCTCGTATTTCAGTAACGTTGTCTGCGCAATTACATTGTTTCCGAATCTGCCTTCTGCAGGAAGATCATGATCGCTGGCTACAACTTCCTTTTGACAAGATGGACATCTGTAATGAGCAATCTTGTATTCGGTGACGATTATCGGCTGGGGTTCAGGGATTTCCTCGATGATCTTTGACTCTTTTCTGATAGGATCGCCAAGCTTGGCTCCGCAATCTGGGCAAAGATCTATGGCGACTTCGACTTGTCTATCAGGATTGGCACGAGGTCTTGATACCCCTTTATGACCCTCTTTTTGGCCTGGTTTCCCATTAAACCCTTCGTCATACCCTTTTTTCCGTTTGCGACCTCGTCTCAAGCTCGGCGGAGTATGGGCATTCTCATATTTAGCTAGTCGAGCTTCAAGCTTCGCTATCTGTTCTCTTTGAAACTCATTCTCACGCTTTAATCGTTCATTCTCAGCTTTAAGTTGCTTGATTATCTCTTCTTCGTGCATACTCCCAACTAGCAGGTATAGCGAAAGAATTATATAATTTTTCTGGTCGAGGTGGATTCTAGGTCAATTCGCATGAATTGAGGATGGAGCTAAACACATACCGTCCGCCTTAATTTTGATCTCTCTTCTCTGCGCTCCTCACCTCACTATCCGCCGAAGGGAAGGCTTCACCTCCCTTCTCGCAGTCTCGGCCGGGAGGCGGCCGCTCAGTGGCTGGCCAGCCCTCGATCCGCGCCGTTGGCACTGGGAGGCTGAGGACAGCCAAGCTCAGATCTAACGAAAATTTTCGTTTTTTGTCTCTGTTACGACCATTTTTAATAAAATTTGGAGGAAATATGGCGTCATAGATGGAGCGAAATGTTTATCGTATGATGCCTCTTCTGTATATGTGGAGGGAAGTCACCTGTCAGGTCCATCTCGGTTGCTGGCGCTTTTAGCTTGCCTTTTTGTGTTTCAGACGGTTTATGCACAAGATATAAGGCCGCCGAATATTCTCGGTATCGACTATCCGCCGGAAGGTTCTCCTTCGATCAAGCTAAAAGAAGGGGATTCTGTGGGGAACAACTTTGGAGACCCCAATATTGAGCTGGATACCAAGCCGCCAGAGATCTTAAGCTTTGATTTCAGCCCAAAGGTGATAGACGCCTGGACATCGTCCCAGGAGATCACAGTTACTTTAAAGGTAAGCGATGACCTTAGCGGCTTTGCGTCATCAGAGATCAGATTTTGCAGTCCATCGGGGGATCAATATATTGATAACAAGCTACCCTTTACACCCATCGATCCTCCCTTTATGCTCTTTGATTCTGGACGATTTGAGACTTCCGATACTAAAATAAAAGTTCCTCGATACAGCGAAAAAGGCACTTGGGAGCTGTCCTTCCTGATCCTGGTCGATCGTGCGGGAAATGAAGTGCGCTTGGAGATGGAAGATTTAGTGGCGATGGGATTTCCGACCGAGTTTGAGGTGGTATCTGAAGGCGACACGAAGCCGCCCAGCATTCTGAGCTTTGAGATCCATCCCAAGTTGATAGACACGTCCAACTCCTCTCAGACTGTCACCATAAACGCACATTTGACCGACGACCTGAGTGGATTGGATTCGGCAACCACTTGCATTACTCGGCCCTCAAAATGGTTGACCTGCTGTTATGGAGGAGGGGGCCTCAGGTCCGAACAAAATTATTATACATATGAGCTTGAAATGGAATATCCTCAAGGTAGTGAAGAGGGGATCTGGGAGATAGCCCACTTCAACTTTACTGATCTGGCTGGAAACAGGAGGGATCTGAGCAAAGAAGATCTGGAGAAGCTCGGCTTTCCCACCGAGTTTCGGAACCTGCCGCCTGACAAGAGAATTCCCGGGCTTGAGATAGAAAAGAGAGCGTCTTCGAGGACCGTCGCCCCGGGAGACCTGTTGAATTACACCATAATCTACACGAACACAGGATACAATCGCCTGACCGAGGTGGTGATAACCGAGAAGTATCCAGCAGGGGTCGAGTTCATCTCCTCGTCTCCAGCGCCCGACCCCGGCACTAGGAACCAGTGGACCATCGGTGATCTGCCCGTGGATGGCACAGGTAAGATCATCGTGACCGTAAGGGTTTCTCAGCTGCAGGATCTAGAATTCTCCGGATATGGAGAGATATCTGGAGAGGGGTTCGTAAATACCAGAGGAAGCGTTTCCACAAGCAGAGACCCCCTCGACCTGAAAAACTCCGTCACCATCACTTCTGCAGAGACCGTCCCCATGAGCGCTTCAGCCTCAGTGACTGTGGAGGATTCCGGAACAGAGCTTGATATCCATGAGCACGGCTCAGGCCTCTACGACAGCGAGGAGACGGTGTTGCTTCTGACGGAGAACAAGTCCATCGAGATGATGAAGGACGTCTCGGCGACCTACGCTCCGACGACCCTGGGGCTCTACAACAACCGGACGGTAGCCTTCGCGTCGAAGTGGACCGAGGAGGCTCGGGCGAAGAACCGGGTCACCGGCACCAGCATGAGCGAGTCGTATCGATACGCCACGTTCATCGATCGGGAGTCGAGGCTCCTCCTCGACGAGAACCAGTCGTTGATGGATATCGATTCGACCTTCGACGGCATGGGCTCTATGGGCTTTCTGAAGATGCCGAGCACGTCGTCCAACCAGACGGCCCCAATCTTTGAGGCGACCGAGGACTATACGGGAAGCTTCAAGGTCGTAGAGCGGATCGACGAGTACGGCTCCGGCGTCTCGTCGGAGAAGGCGGCCTCCGGCGCTGGGCTCGTCGTCGTGGACAAGCGCCTCGGCGACAGCCAGAGGTCCTACGAGTCCGGTACGGGCAGCTACGACTCCGAGGAGCTGATCGAGACCTACACCAGCTACATCGCCAAGGACATCTCTCTCGTCCACGCCCCAATGAACCAGAGCTTCACCGACGACTTCTCTTTCGTCGGCGCCTCCATGAAGTGGAAGGAGGGTATGTACTCCAAGGTCGAGAACACGAGCTACATCGGCGAGGAGTACACTTCCATCACTGAGCTCGACAAAGAGACGGTGGCCCGGGGCCTGAACGATATGGCGACGGACGCCGACTTCTCGGGCCGGGCAAGATATCGGGTGGTCCTGGAGGACGAGGTCGACTTCGACGAAGAGTATGAGGGCGACTACTCGGTGGAGCGGAGGGTGATCTTCACCGGCGTCGCCAAGTACGACCGGCCCCACCTGAACGTCACCAAGACCCTGGACGGGATCGTCGAGGAGATGGAGCCCTGGGGCTACAACGAGACCCACCTTCCTGGCGAGGAGAAGATCCGAAAGGTCGCGACCTACACCATAGCAATCGAGAACGACGGGAACGCCGCCCTCGGGCCGATTTATGTTAAGGACCTCTTCCCGCCGGGGGCGATCTTCAAAGAGCCCTCGTCGCTCCGGCCGACGGAGCTGACTGGGACGAGCGCCAACTGGACTCTGACCCACCTGGGCATCGGCGACGTGGTGGAGATAACCCTACAGCTTGACGTGACCAAGCGCTATCCCCAGGAGCTGACCAACAGAGTTCAGGTCTGCGGCGGCATAAATAGTGGCGCCCAGTATGTCTGCGCCTCGAACTTCAGCGCTCTGGAGTTGAACTGGCTCAGCTGCTGCGCGAGCGGGACGGTCTCGTTGATCAAGACGGCGGAGCTGGACGGGGCTAATGCGAGCGTCGTCTGGTACAGGATCGATATCACAAACCACGACAACGTCGCCAGGGTGGCGACGGTGACCGATCACCTACCCGAAGGGATGATTTTCCTGGACACGATGGTCCCCTTCGCGTCCTACGATGGCCGCACCATCACTTGGAACCTGATCGAGATCGCGCCGCTTGAAACGGTGACCATACCCTATCGTGTATCGGCGCAGCACCCCGGCCGGTTCGTCAACTCCGTTGAGGTCGATCCGCGGTCCGTCGACGGCCCCGTCGTCCAGCCGATCCGGGCAAGCTCGGTGATCGAGGTCGGCGAGCCGGACGAGTGCGAATCCACAGCCTGCGGGCTGTGGAGCCCCCCTGCTTGGGACTTCGAATACGTCGGCAGCTTTGCAGGCGAGATGACATGCGAGGATCTTACGACATGTGTCGGAGGAACATCCTGCCCTGCGGCCTGAACAGGCGCAGGGCCTCACTTCTTTCCTCATTCTGAGCTCTTTTTTTCTC